>CAVUPH010000043.1:0-63485 GCA_963743305.1 uncultured delta proteobacterium | reverse complement strand
TTATGTCCTGCTAAACAGTTACAGCGTATTGCTCGCCCAATGGGCGAAATCGTTGGTATACTCGACACTGATATCCTTCAGAAAATATTCACGGGTATGATGATAGATGGACCGGTCGGAAACCGTCGCCAGGGCCTCCCGCAGTTCCTTCAGATCCCTGGCCTTCCTGCCGGTCGATTTGAGCAGCAGGATGCACTGCCTGAAGTCGAAAGATTGGTTTTGATTGTTCATGCGCTCTCCTGCTTTTCCGGCCGCAGATGAACCGTACGTTGCGGGAAGGGGATCTCGATGCCTTCTTCTTTGAAACGCTTGAAGATACGTTTCCGCAGAACTCATGCTGGGCCGGGTAGTTGTCCACGAACTCGTTCACCTGGCAGATCAGTGTAAAATCCAGGGAGCTGGCTCCGAAACCTGGAATAAAGCGGACAAAAGGCTCCGGTTCCGGCAACAGTCCGGGAACCTCCCCGGCGGTCTTCTGGGCCACCTCGATCAGGATGCGCTCCACCTGCTCGGGATCCGTGTCATAGCTGACCGATACGGGAATTTGGAGCGAAAGACGCTTTTCCGGCAAATAATAATTCGTGATGACGCTTTGGGCCAGCTTGCTGTTGGGGATGATCACGACGTTGTTGGCCAGGAGATGGATGTGGGTGGAGCCGTCCGCCAGGTGATGTCTTTTACGGTCCCTTCCTGCCCGCTTTCCAACCGGAAACAATCCCCCACCCGGATGGATTTTTCCATGAGCACATTGATCCCGGCAAAAATGTTCTCCAGGGTATCCTTAAGCGCCAGGCCGACGGCCAGACCGCCGATCCCCAGGGCCGTAAGCATTGGGGCGATGGAGACTCCCAGGAGGGCCAAGGCGACTAAAAAACCCAGGATCCAGAGAATCCCGGTAATGACCCCGATGGCCAGGCCGGGAGCTGAAACCGACAGATCATATCTTTTGATATAATAACGGAAAAACATCTCCGAGACATGGGTGGCGCCGATGACCACCGATAGAACGATGACCAAATGGATGGTTTTCGGTGTACATAAAAAACGTAGCGAGAGGGGAGTTCCGAAAATTCGACGGCCAGATGCAGGCCAATGGCCAGGCATAGGAAAAGGGAAGGGAATCTTGATTGCCTGGACGATAAGGTCATCCAGGTGATGATTGGTCCGCTCTGCCCAGTGGCGAAAGGACCGCATAACCACGGCCCGGAGGATTAGGGTTACGACCAATATAATCAGAAAGATAATGAGAGGGATCAGAATCTTGTTCAGGTAGAGAGGCATTTATTCGCTTTCATATTCTATCACCGGCTTTGTTTTTCAATTATTTTATTATACCCTAAGGACTTTCCCTGTCAACTTATTGATGTTTTTATAATTTTGGCGGTTGCTCCACGCCCCTAAGGAAAAAATTCAGCGTAGGAATTCCCGGGCGATTCCCTGGGCGATCAACGGGGCATTTCCGCCGGCCCGGTTGTTGATGATCAGGTAAAGGTCCAGTTCCCTCTCGGCAGCCCGTTTCATCAACGCCACGGTGTCCTGGACCAGGCCCGGACTGAGCATCCCCTCCACGAGTTTATCGAAAGGATGGGCTTGAGCGAAAGCGTCTTCGTAGCGTTTGCCGATGGGGGTCATCAGGCGAACCAGACCCACCCGGCCGGCGGTGACCCAGCGGCCGCCGGCCCGCGCCACTTGCCGGCTTAAGGGCGGCAGCCAGGTCCAGTGCGACAGGACCTGACCGACCCCGTGCTTTTCCAAGACCTCGAATACGGGCGGGAACCACATAGGCTTCGGTCCTCAGCTCCAGTGGTGCCGGGTATCCCGGGGAAGGGCTTCAAAGAAGGCGTCCCATCCGGAGGCCAGTTGAGAGATGGGTATCCGGTCTTCTTTACGCTGATACTCCTGTTCAAAGACCATCCCCGCCAGATTTGATCCTAATAATTTATTCGCCGGGAGGTAGAACTGGTCCAGGAATACGCGAGAATTTAAGTAGTGGGGGTTGGCGACCGTCTCGTTTCCCTGGCGGACCTTAAGGGCGCAGACTTCTTGAGGCACCTTTAAGATGACCCGATCATTTTTTCCCAGATAATGGGTATAATTTCTTAGAACATGGTAGTTCGAGGTGGGTTCTCCGTCCGGCGTCAGCAGCGGTCGATAAAAGGTGTAGTCGAGTTCCAGAATGGAAAAGTGCTCGAAATACTCCCGGACGCTGTCCACCGGCACGACTTCATCCCGGTAAACTTTCCCACCCACGGTATGGGACCGGTGCGTGATCCGGCCCTGGTACTTTTCCGCGGAATAGATCTGGCCGATCCAGCCCGCGTAGCGGTCGCTGGCCGTGCCGATGAAAATATGGGGATGAAGACCCCGGAAACGAAAGCTTTTCAGGTCTAAATTTTTCACTGATTTCTCTCCTTTTGTGAAAAATTTAGTGAATTCAAATGGGAAAATAGCTTTCCGAGCAAATCGGCGCTCAGATTGAGTCAGCCTCAACCTTCTTTGACTGCGAGGCTGTTTCTATTTCTCTTCCCAGACTGGATTTCTTTTCTCCAGAAAGGCACTTACCCCTTCCCTGGCATCTTCGGAAGAACAAAGACGGGCGAACGCCTCGTTCATATATTCGAAGGCTTTATAATAATCCAGATCCGCGGCCGCATAGAAGGCCTTCTTGGCGATCTGCACCCCCACCGGACTCTTTTGGGCCAGAGTTGCCGCCCAGTGGCGGGTTTCCTTTTCCAGATCGGCTTCCGGGATGATTTTGTTGACCAGCCCCATGGCCAAGGCTTCCTGGGCTGAAATCAAATTACCGTAGAACAGTAATTCGAGCGCACGCTTTCTCCCGATGGACCGGGTTACCGGGACTACCGGCCCGATGCAGTTAAGTCCCACGTTGATGGCCGTCAGACCCAGGCGCGCCTTTTCACCGGCCACGGCCAGGTCGGCGGCGGCGACTAGACCGGCCCCATTGGCCGCCGCAACTCCCTGGACTTGGGCAATAACCGGTTTTTTGAGGCGGCTGATGGTGACCAGCGGATTCTCCATACATTCTATCCAGTCACGATACTCGCTGACGCTCTTATTGAAAAAATCGCTGCATCGATGCCGGCACAAAAGGCCTTGCCAGCTCCTTTAAGGAGAATTACACGGACCTGCTTTTCCGCGTCGAGTTCCAATAGGGCCTGATTAAGCTCCGTTGCCAGAGGAATATTAAAGGTATTCAGGTTATTGGGCCGATTAAGGGTTAATTCCGCAACAAAATCCTCTCCGATTTTCACCAGGATGTTTTCGTAGCTCATGCGCTAACTCCTTTCCTTTCATTTTATTGTCGGGCGATCTTCCTCACCTCTTTATATCTAAAACAATCGACCGTGTGGTCGTTGACCATTCCGACGGCTTGCATAAAGGCGTAACAAATCGTTGGGCCGACAAAGTTGAACCTCCGTTTCTTGAGGTCCCTGCTCATCCTGTCAGAAAGGTCAGTTCGGCTCGGCAATTCGGCCAGGGATTTCCAGGTATTCTGCCTGGGGGCGCGATCGACATACCGCCAGATAAACGAATCGAAAGAACCAAACGACTCCAGTATGTCCAAAACCCCTTGCGCGTTCCTGATGGCCGCTTCTATCTTCAGCCGGTTGCGCACGATGCCTGCATCAGCCAATAGGCGCTGCACCTCGCCCTCGGAATAGGCAGCCACTCGCTCGATGTCGAAACCCTGAAAGGCCCGCCGATATTGCTCCCTTTTCCGGAGGATCGTCAACCAGCTCAGGCCGGCCTGCATTCCCTCGAGAATCAGCATTTCGAAAAGACGCCGATCGTCGTGAACGGGCACCCCCCATTCGTCGTCGTGATACGAGAGATAGAGAGGGTCCCGGCCACACCATTCACAACGAATCATGACCAATTCCCATGTTAATAAATATCAAAAACAACGAGTTTGACGGGAACGGTGCCGTTCAGAAACGGCGCCTGTTTATTAGGTTTCAGGCCGATTTCCTTCAAGGGCGCTGAGGTGGGTGCGAGAATCCCGCAGCGCCAGCCTTTAAAGTGATTTTTGAGGTGATCACCGATGGCCCGCAAAAATTCGGGGGTCACCTCTTCTTCCGTCATGCGGACACCGTAAGGGATATTGGAGATCAAGAGTCCGCTCTCCGCCGGCTTTTCTGTCTGAAAGAAGTCTTGGGTCTCGAACCGAACCACGGTTTCCAACCGGGCATTGGCGGCGGTTTTTTGAGCGATCTTGATAAATTGGGGATCGATATCGGAAGCAAATATCCCCGCCGGCGCGGGCCGCTCTGCCGCCAGCGCCTTGTCCCGAACGGCCTGCCAAACCCCGGAATCAAAATCGAGCAGGTGTTCAAAGCCGAACCCGCCCTTTTTCTTAGAATCCCTGGAGCCCGATTAACGGCTATCAAGGCCGCTTCGAGCACAATCGTGCCACTGCCGCACATGGGATCGAAGAAAGCGGTGGTCCCGTCGTATTCGCAAACCGCCAACAGGGTCGCGGCCAGCGTTTCCTTCAAAGGGGCCGGATGGCCCTCCACGCGGAATCCCCGCCGGTGCAGGCTCTCCAGGGAAGTATCGACGCTGACCATCAGCCGTTTATGATGGAAATAGCCGGTGATCCCGATGACGGCGTCCCAGGAGCTTTGATTGGGGGTGATCTTCAGGTGGTGTTGAAAGCAGTCATTGATGGCCTCACGCAGTTTACTGCCGATCAGATGGGTGGGAATCGAACTTTCCTCGTTGGCTGCGACCACGGTGATGCTGACCGCCTGCCGGTCGGAAAAGAGCTCGTGAAATCGAATCTTCTTGGCCTTGTCGAAGATGATGGTCGGGGAGTGGGCCGGGATTTCTTTTAAAATCCGGTAAATCCGACTGGCCAAGCGGGAGTGCAGGTGCACCCGGTAAAAGACTTCTTTCGACCCGGAAAAGTATACCACCCGGTAGGCGGTCCGTACCGCGGTTCCTCCCAGGACAACGATTTCTTTGGCCAAAAGGCCCGTCAGTTCATCGGGGCAGGTGGCGTAAAGCGGATATTCCATTAGCAGGTCCTTGGATTAAAGGTTCTTTTCTTGGCGACCGATACCAAAGGTATAGCATAGCCCTGATGAAAGGAAATCATTTGATGAATTGCTGGGAATTCAAGAAATGCGGTCGCGAACGCGGTGGAGCCCGGGCGAAAGAACTGGGCGTTTGTGCCGCCTATCCGGATCACGGGAAGCACTGCGCCCGCATAGCCGGCACCTTGTGCGGCGGCCAGGTACAAGGAACTTTCGCCCATAAAGTGGCAAACTGTATGCAATGTGACTTCTATAAAAGTCCCCATTATGACAGATCCTATAAGGGCTGACGCTATCCTGATAAAACTATTCCTGGTTAGATGCTTTGGGGAACGGGTACTCTCTAAGAGTAATCGCCTGACTTCGTTCACTGGACCTGGCTAATATTATAAAAAGATATCGACTCGGCCGCCGTTCAAAACGACTGTCCAACGTACCTTTTCATCCCCTCAACCCTCCTCCTCCAATTGTCGCAGTGTTTCTTCCAGGACGGGGAGCCGCTGTTTGTCTTTGGAATCCCGAGAGGTTTTCTTGAGTTCAACTAGCCTCTTAAGCTCGAGAACCCGGATCGTATGATCTCTAAACTCAATATCTACGGCGTGGTCAAGGAGGTCTTCATAGGCTTTTCCCTCCTCAATTACCGCCAAAATATCAAGAGGCCCTAAGCGGGTCGTAAGGAGCGCATGGCCTTTCCCTGAAAAATCGTTCTCCTTTGGCTCTATGACGATGTCGTCCGGGCGACGATGTAAAGCGTCGATCTTTTTTAGAAAGGCCAGCAGTTTAGTAATATTCTCGGAAGACCGGTCCGGTACGATATCTACATCCATCGTGGTAATTGGAGCGCCCTGTACCACAGCGGCCAGGCCCCCCACAAGAATAAACTTGACGCCTGCCTCGAGGAGTCCTTCAAGTAGCGCGCTTAGATCTATCCCGGTTGTTTTTTTGCTGCTGGTAGGCATTTCTCAACTCCAGAATGGTGCGTGCCGCGTTATCATTGGCTCGCAAACGTTCCTCCGGCGACAGCTTAAGGAACATCGCGACCAACCCCCTATCAATTTGGTGAGACTCAGAATTCTTGCCGCCGACTTCCAGACTGAGGTCCTCACGTCTATAGGTCGGACCAAGTTCTTCAGGGTTTATAACCTTACTCATAAATCTCTCTATTTATGAAAGGGTAATCCGCCGGTTCCTAGTGCGCCGGGACTTCGTCCCCAAAAGCGGTCCACGGCGCAGCACGCGGCCTTCAGCGCTTTTGACATCCGACGAGATCCATAGGTTCCCCGGTTTTCTTTATGAATATGGCGTACTTGGGACAACAATCTCTATTTCGATTTTATCGGATATCCAGCGTGGATAATTCTATTCCATCTTTCGGAATAATTCTACAAAATCAATGTGGGAATCAATCCTTTTGTGGCCTTTCCGCAAGGAAGGCTGGCCGGGGATCCAAGAGTGATCTTGTATTTCCGGTTTAAAGTTTCTAAAATGCCTGCCAGGGGTATTTGAAATTTTCCCCTCACCCGGACGTCTCCCCCCACCGGGGGAGAGGGGAAGGGTAGGCATTATTAACGAGACCCGTCACTGTTAACCGAAGCCAAATTTTTCGGGGAAAGGAGCTACTCAATCATGAAGAGGATAACGTTCAAGGGGTGGATGTTGGTGTGTTTCCTGGCCTCCCTCGGATTCGGATCATGGCCGGCGGCGGCCTCGGCCGACTACCGTTCCTATTGCGGCTGGGGCCCGGGCCTGATGGGCTGGGGGGACTATGGGCTGGTTTGGGCCGTTGGGGATGATCCTTTTCTGGGTTTTGATCATCCTCGTGATCGTCCTGCTGATCCGAGGGATCCGGACTTCGAAAGGGACCGGGCAGGAGGCAGGGCCGGCAGCGGAATCGGCCCTGGATATCCTGAAAAAACGATATGCCCGGGAAGAGATCAATAAGGAAGAATATTTGGAGAAGAAAAAGGAACTGGATTAACCATGAAACGAGAAACGCAGTGCATCCACAGCGGCGGCTACCGGGACCCCATCACCCGGGGCCTGAACACGCCGATTTTCACCTCCTCCTCCTATGAATATCTGGACCGGGAGGAATGTCCCTATCCGCGCTATTTCAACACCCCCAATCAGGAAGCGGTGGTTCGAAAGATGTGCGCCCTGGAGGGAGGCGAGGACGGAGTCCTCTTCAGTTCCGGCATGGCGGCCATGAGCACGGCTATCCTGGCCTTTGCCGGCGCCGGGGACCACGTGGTCCTGATGGATGAACTGTACGGCGGGACCCACGCCATCGCTACGAATGAGTTCAAGCGGCTGAACATCGATTACGCCTTCGCGCCGACCGAAGCTGAAGCCATCGTGCGGTCCTCCACCGAACGGACCCGGGTGATCGTGATCGAATCCCCTACCAATCCCCTCCTCGGTCTAGTCGACATTCGCCGCGTAGCGGCCTTGGCCCGGGAGCGGGGCATCACCACGATCATCGACAACACCTTTGCTACCCCCATAAATCAGAACCCCTTGACCATGGGAGTCGACGTGGTGGTCCATAGCGGGACCAAGTACCTGGGGGGTCACAGTGATCTTTGCTGCGGGGTGGTGGTGACCTCGGCCGAAAAGGCCGCGCGCGTGCGGGACCTGGCCCGGAACCTGGGCGGCAGTCTGGATGCCAACAGCGCCTACCTGCTGGAACGGAGCCTCAAGACGCTCTCGCTGAGGGTCGGCCGCCAGTCCGAAAACGCCCAGCGCCTGGCGGAGTTCCTGGAGCGGCAGGCGGGGGTAACCCGCGTTTTTTATCCCGGGCTGAAGACCGCTCCGGGCCACTCCCTGGCCCAAGCCCAAATGCAGGCCTTTGGGGGTATGCTTTCCTTTGAATTGGATGAAAACAAGATAGCCTCCTCCCAATTCCTTCGGCGCCTGCAATTGATCAAGCCGGCCGTCAGCCTCGGCGGCGTGGAATCGACCATCTGCGCCCCGGCGGTCACCTCCCATGCCAAGATCTCAGCCGCCGAAAGAAAGCGGATCGGCATTTCCGACTCCTTGTTCCGACTGTCGGTCGGCATCGAGCACCCCGAAGATCTAATGGAGGATCTGGCCAGGGCTCTGGATAGGAGATAGGCAATAAGAAAAAGACCTGAATGAAAGACCAGAGCCCTTAAATCATGACCCATTCAAAGCCGATTGAACTTCCCATCGACGGCGTTCTGGACCTGCATACCTTTCCTCCCCGGGAGGTCAAAACCTTAATTCCCGATTACCTGACGGCCTGTCGTGAAAAGGGCATCTACCAGGTGCGCATTATTCACGGCAAAGGCACCGGGGCCTTGCGGGATATCGTGCACGCCGTTCTTAGAAAACAGCCCGGGGTCGCTTCTTATCGTTTGGCCGGCGAGGAGGGAGGGGGCTGGGGTGCCACGCTGGTGCTCCTCAGGCCTGTTTCCACGCCCACAGCTTCCGCGCTATAACCTTTCCAAGCAAAAGGCGCCCGGCGCGTCCTAGCCCGACTTTCGCGATTCAGATGCCATTTGGGCTAAAATGGGCCGATATTTCAGTCTAACTATCTGATATTACGTGGTCGGATTTCCAAAATTCGCTTGTAGTGCCGACCTACCCCCTTGATTTGCCGATAGTTTACGGTAAATTGGGGGCATGTTTCTTCGAGTCAAACGACGCTTCAAAGACGGGAAAGAGCACCGCTACTGGAGTATCGTTGAAAATCATCGGACGGTGGATAATCAGGTTGTCCAACGTCACGTTCTTTATCTCGGCGAGATCAACGACGGCCAGCAGGCCTCCTGGGTCAAAACCATTGAGGTCATTCAGCAGGGAGAGCGGCAGGGAAAACAGATGGCCCTGTTCCCCGCAGACCGTGCGGTACCGGAACTGGCCTGCGAAGCGGTCCAGATTCACTTGTCCGCTCTGGAACTGCATCGACCACGGCAATGGGGCGCCTGCTGGCTGGCCTGCCAACTCTGGAACCTGCTGGATCTCGATGGTTTCTGGATCCCCCGATTGCCGCCCAGTCGCAAGAAAACCCGCTGGCTCAACATTCTGAAAACCCTGGTTAGCTACCGGCTGATTTCCCCCGGCAGCGAATGGCGCTTGCATCGGGAATGGTATCAACGCAGCGCCATGGGAGACTTGCTGGGCGAAGATCTGGAGGTGATCTCCAAGGACAAACTCTACCGCTGTCTGGACCAATTGCTACCCCATAAAAAGGATCTCTTTTCACACCTCACGCAACGCTGGGCCACCCTGTTCCAGGCCCGCTTCGATATCCTGCTCTACGACCTGACCAGCACCTACTTCGAGTCCGATCCGCCCGGCCTGGGAAAACGCCGATATGGGTACAGCCGGGATAAACGATCGGATTGTGTGCAGATCGTCCTGGCCCTCATCGTGACCCCGGAGGGGTTCCCGCTGGCCTATGAAGTGCTGGCCGGCAACACCAGCGATAAAACTACCCTGGCCGACTTCCTCGAATCGATTGAAAACCAATACGGTCAAGCCGATCGCGTCTGGGTTATGGATCGTGGCATCCCCACGGAAGAAATCCTGCAGGGCATGCGCACCAGTGCCCGGCCGATCTATTATCTGGTCGGGACCCCCCGGGGGAAACTGACCCAACTCGAACAAGCCTTCTTGACCCAACCCTGGCAACAGATTCGGGACGAGGTCCAGGTCCGGTTGCTGCCCCGGGAGGGCGAACTGTACGTCCT
The DNA here is from genome assembly GCA_963743305.1 of uncultured delta proteobacterium. GTDB lineage: Bacteria > Desulfobacterota > RBG-13-43-22 > RBG-13-43-22 > RBG-13-43-22 > CAVQSS01. Next base: position 53,713 of record CAVUPH010000043.1, on the reverse strand, counting down.
GGCCCGTAGTGACGGGCGGGTCCACAAAGAACGGGCCATGCGCCGCCGCCGTCTGAAAAAACTGTGGCAGCGTCTGAAAGAACTTCAGTCGCAGAAGATCACTCGCGATACCCTGCTGCTTAAAATCGGCGCAGCCAAGAAGGAAGCCGGTCGCGTCTATGCCTTGGTGGACCTCATCCTGCCGAAACCGGGAGAACCAGTCAACCCGCAGACCTTTACCTTCCGACTGCGCAAAGAAAAATTGCGGGAGCTTCTCCGCCGTGAAGGCTGTTATCTACTGCGCTCCAATCTGACCCACCAGGATCCGGCTTACCTCTGGGAGTATTATACCCAACTGACCGAAGTGGAACAGGCCTTCAAAGAACTCAAGGGCGACCTGAGCATCCGTCCCATCTATCATCAAACAGATAACCGGATCGAGGCCCACATCTTTGTCGCCTTTCTGGCTTACTGCCTTCAGGTCACCTTAAAATTCCAAGCGAAACAACAGGCCCCCGGCTTGACCCCCCGCTCCATCCTGGAAAAATTCGCCGCCCAGCAGATGGTGGATGTCCACCTGCCCACTACCGATGGCCGCCGGTTTATTCTCTCCCGTTATACCCAACCGGACAAGGATCAAAAATTATTACTCCATCAACTGAAGCTGACTTTGCCCCAACAACCGCCCCCGTGCTTGGCAGTCAAGGGGTCGTCCCTACCTAATTAACTCCCGGTTTGTAGTGCCGACCTTTTAAGACCAGGGTCCTGTTTTCAGATAGTTACAGCTTGAATAGTGCCCAATCGCGAAAGTTGGGTTAGTACGAGCATTTTTTTTGTCGTAAGCGTCCTGGGCGCACTTTATCTGTTGGTGGAAGCAGGGCTTCAGGTGTTCGAAAGGAGCATTTGTGTCTCTGAAGGGTGCGGGCTCGTGGCCCAGCTTTCCCGTTTCGGCGATCTTTCGATGATCCTTGTAGGTTTTATGGCGCTGGCCTTCCTGGCCTTATTGTCTGGTTTGAACCGAAGAAAACGAAGCGGGCTGCTCGACTCCATGATCAACCTCGCCCTCATCGCGGCCCTGGCAGCCGAATGGTTTTTCGTCGGCTACCAGGTATTCTGGCTCCAGGAGGTCTGCTTGCTCTGCTTAAGCGTATGCGCTATCTTTGTTTTCCTTGGCCTCCTGCGGCTGTGGCGGGCTGGAAAGAGGCGGCGGCCGGCTTCGCTGCCTTCGCGGCGGTCCTGCGTTTTGTCGGGCTCGTCCTCCCGCCCCGGGGCACGGCGCTGCTTACCGATAAGAAAATGATACTGTTTTACAGCCCGGAATGCCGGCACTGCTCGGAGATCAAGGAAGAGATCGATAAGACACAAGCTCGATATCACTCCGGTGCTCGTCAAGGAATATACGGCGACGCTTAGGAACCTGGGCGTGGACACCGTGCCCACGCTCTTCGTGAACGGGAAGTACGAAAAGCTCATTCTGACCGGCAAGGAGGCCATTCGCCGCTACCTCGCCGCCTGTCAATCACCAGGGAAGTCCATCCCTTCTGTGGCGGACGTCCCTGCCATAAAAAAGGAATCCAATTCAAAATCCGTAGATTTCGGATCGGTGTGGTCTTTTCCGCCCTTGGGGGGGCCGAATACCTTATTCAATCCCTCCACCGACGAAGGCGTCTGTAAAGAAGAACAGAAGTGCGACTGATGTTTGCGGTCCCTCCGAACCGCTTAATCAAATTAGGTCCCAAAATCCCCACCTTCGAGGGATTGACGCCGGGTGAATTTTATTGCAATAATCCATATTCTGAGTTATGGGTTTCCACCTGAAGAAGAAAATTTATTAATAGACCAAGGAGGTTGACCTATGGGCCGGCAGAGATACATTTGTTTGATCTGGATGGTGGTCGTTTTTTCTTTTTGTTGGCTGCCGGTTGAAAGCCCGGCCGGTTTGGTCGCTCATTGGGCTTTTGATGAGGGCAGCGGAACCACGGCCCACGATAGCACCGGGTCCTACCCCGGAACGCTGGCGGGCAGCACGGCCTGGTCCCCTGTCGGCGGCAAAGCGGGGGGGGCCGTTAGCCTTTCCCGGGCTACTGGAGATTACGTGACCATGGGAAATGTTCTGCCATTAACTGGCACCGATTTCTCTCTGGTGGTGTGGGTGAAAACAACGGCAGGCGATAACGTGATTCTATCCAAGCACCAAAGCACGGTGGTTGCGGGGTATATTATGGCCCAGTATGAGACGGGGAGTTATGGAAGCCCCGGGAAGGCCTGGTTCTATGGGCGAGGGGAGCCTTCTCTCGCTCCGATTTCCTCAACCACGATAAATGATGGAAACTGGCATCAAATTATCGTTACCTATGCCCAGGGTGGGAACGCCTCCATCTATGTGGATGGGGCTCCCGTTGAGGACTTTCATCCATCGGTCCCCATTGTTGATAATGCGGCACCATTTCTTATTGCTGGTCTCAGTACTCCATCGTTAACGCCAGAGGCCAATTTTGACGGTTTGATCGACGATGTTCAGGTATATTCCCAAGCCCTTATGCCCGAGGATGTGCAGTGGCTCTTCGATCACCCCGGACAAGTCCTTGTATGTGCCCCGCCGCCTTCCGGGCTCGTCTCCTGGTGGAGGGCGGAAGGGAACGCCACTGATTTCATCGGGATCAATAATGGAACACTGGTCAATAACACTAGTTTCGCTTCGGGAAGGGTTGGGCAGGCCTTTACTTTCGATGAAGTGGGGGATTATGTAACGGTCCCTGATCATCCCAGTCTAAACCCTACCGCGGCGATCACCGTGGACTCATGGATATTTAGTAATAACAGCTCTTTAGCTCCGGCTATTGTTAAAAAGGCGAGCGCGACCAGTGGTTACGCATTGGAACTCTCTGTGGATAGCAGTCAAGCTCTTTTTTGGGTCAACCTGGGTTCAGGCGGGTCGGGGGGGTGGATCAGCAGCCCCGCAGGAGGTTTGACCCAGGGTATTTGGACCCATGTGGCCGGCGTCTACGATGGAACTTCGGTCAGTTTGTATATAAATGGTCTATTAATCGGTTCAACACCGGCTCCGGGGGCGATTGTCCCTTCCGCCAATGATTTAAATATTGGCAGGGATCCATCAAATTCGGCTCGTTTTTTTAATGGCCTTATCGACGAGGCCGCGATATTTAACCGCGCCCTTTCCGCGCAAGAGATCGCCACCATTTACAATGCCGGCAGCGCCGGACAATGCCCTGTTCAATATTTCGTTACCGCGAATGCAACGGGAAACGGCGCCGGGATGGTGCAATCAGACGTCGGCGGATTGAATTATGATTATCCGGGGGCCATCACGGGGACAACGACCGCCATCAACTCCGGTGCGAATGTGGTGCTGAAGGCCACAGCGTCCACGGAATCCAAGGCGACTTGGACCGCCTGCACCGGAGCGGCAACGGGGAACGGCACGGCTCTGGCTACCTGCACCTATACCGGCCTGGATGGAAATAAGACGGCGGCGGCGAGCTTTACGTTGAACCCCTACAGCCTGACGGTCATTCCCTCCGGGACCGGCAGTGGCAGCGTAACAGGCAACGGGATCGAGTGTTCTTGGGACGAGAACAACAGCAGCGGGACCTGCAGTGTAAACCTGAGCTATAACACGGCGGTGAGTCTCACCGCGGCTCCGAGAACCGGGTCGATCTTCAGCGGCTGGAGCGGGGGCATCGGCTCGGCCAAGGGCTGCAGCGGGAAAGGGACTTGTGCTTTCAACATGACCGAGGTATCCGGAATCGGTTCGATCTTTACCCAGAAAAGCTCGATTTATTTGCCTTTAATCCTTCGCCCTTAAGGCGGGACCTGAAAAATTTTTTCGAAGACGAATCAGATCTCCAGACCCAGTTTCTTGAGGGCCGCCACGCCGCCCTGGAGGTTGAGGCAGTTTCCCAGACCCGCCTGATCCATGGCGATCTGGGCTTCATAGGAGCGCACGCCGGTATTGCAGACCAATATCAGTTGCCGGTCCGAAGGGACCTCGTCCAATCGTTGCGGCAACTGATCCTGGGGGATGCTCTTCCAGATATCGGGATATTTCTGGACGAAGGGTTCAGGCATTCCCCAGCCCCGGCAGTCCAGAAAGAGAAACCGGTCGGGGTCCTTGGCCTTCCACATTTCCAGCACCTGCTCCGGATTGATGGTCCGGTTCTTGCCCGCCAATACGTTCTCCGCCGTATTTCCCAGGGCATTCAGAATATCCATTTCCAGGTACATGAGGTCTCTATTGGGAAAGAAGTGGGCCCGGTCGAACTGGACCACAAAAGCGCTGAAAACCTCGTAACCCTCCCGAGCGGCCATTTGAAGGGAAAACCCAGTGCCGCCGACCGAAATTTCAAACAATTTTAATATCCCACGATTTGACTGCTTCCCGGAGGCCACTGAAGGCTGGCTGGCTTCAAGAGCGTAACGATCCAAACCACCGGGAAGGGAATAACCAAGGTCCGGACCTCCCACGCTTTTACTCCCTCTGTCAGGTTAAGCCCAAGAGGCTGCCCTATTTATCTCTTTAAGCCAAAAAGCGAATCCTTCCGGGATCCGGAAGCCCGAAGTCTGCCGGTCCCGGATCCCCCCGGGGTTGAAAAGAGGGAAAGGATGCCTTATATTGCTTAAACGTGATGGAAAGGAAATAAGTTTGCGTGATTATTAACCCAAACTGCAGGATTATTTATTATGGAAGAAAAAAAACCTCAGGAGATAAAGGCCGCTGGGGCTAATCAAAAGATACCCAATCAAAAAGAATTGGAAAGGGAGTTATCCGACTATTTGTCCAAGAAGTACGGCGACCGAGTGAAGGTCATCACCCCCTTCATCTTTCCCAAGGGGGAAGCGGATGGAACGGACCAGCCTAATACGGAAAAGGATTCATCCTCCTCCAAGCTCCATTTTGACCTGAAACCCGAAGAGCTGGAGGCCTACCTGGACGAATACGTGATCTGCCAGGACGAAGCCAAGGCGGTCTTGGCCACCAAGATTTGTACTCATTTCAACCGGATCAAGTACTGGGAAAAACAGGGGACCCGTTCGGGGGTCGAGCCGGTAGGCCTGATCAAAAATAATATCATCATGATCGGTCCGACCGGGGTGGGGAAAACCTATATCATCAAGTTGATCGCCAAGAAACTGGGCGTGCCCTTCGTCAAGGGGGATGCCACCAAATTCAGCGAGACCGGCTACGTCGGCGGAGATGTGGAGGATCTGGTCCGCGACCTGGTCTATGAGGCCAATGAGGATATCGAGCTGGCCCAATACGGCATCATCTATATCGATGAAGTCGATAAAATCGCCTCCAGCCATAACCTGATCGGGCCGGACGTCTCCCGGACCGGAGTTCAGCGGGCCCTGCTCAAACCCATGGAAGAGGCGGAGATCGACCTGCGCGTGCCTCATGACCCCATCTCCCAGCTCCAGGCCATCGAACGTTTCCGAAAAACGGGGAAAAAGGAAAAACGCACCGTCAACACCAAGAATATCCTCTTTATCGTCAGCGGGGCCTTCAATCACTCTGGACGAGATTATCCGCAAGCGGATGCAGGCTAAGGGGTTAGGCTTCGGGGCCAAGATCCGATCCAAGGAACTGACCGAAAACTTCCAGAAGCAGGTCAAATCGGAAGATTTGATCGCCTTTGGTTTCGAATCGGAGTTTGTAGGACGTCTACCCGTCGCGGTGGTCCTGGAATCCCTGACCGTGGACGACCTTTATCAAATTTTGCGAAACCCCAACAATCCCATAATTCGGAGCAAAAAAGCGGATTTCAAGGCCTACGGGATAGACGTTTTGTTTGAGGATGAGGCCTTGAAGTTGCTGGCCGAAAGGGCCTATGAAGAAAAAACCGGAGCTCGGGGACTGGTCAGCGCCGTAGAGAAGGCGCTTTTGAAATTCGAGAAACGGTTTCCTTCCACCGAACATAAGCAGTTGCTGGTCACGAGAGCCCTGGTGGAGAACCCGGCCGAGGAATTGGAGCGACTGCTGACCGAACCGGAAGACCCGGCGGATCGGGAACGCTTTCAAGAGGCCTGGGACCAGGAACGGGCGGCCTTGGTGGAACGCATCCGGGAGCGGGCCCAGGAATTGGGCGGGAAATTTGATACTGCTATGACCGAGGCCCGCTTGGCCTTAATCGCCGATCGCCATTTGGAATTGGGGTTGGATCTGCCCCAGGCCTTTGAAGAGGTCTGGCTGATGATCCAGCAGGTGCGGGAATACGAGCTTCGTTTTTTTGAACGGTTCAATATCAGCCTCAAATTCTCGGAGGAAGGGATTGATACCGTTTTGGCCAAAGCGCTTAAAGCCCAGGTCAGCGTCTGGTCCATTTGCGAAAATTTCTCTAAAGATTTCGAATACGGCTTTAAATTGGTCCAGGAAAAGACCGGTCTAAACCGGTTCCTGATCAACCCGGAGGCCATTGAAAACACGGAAGCCTATATTCAAAAATTACTCCAAACCTATTTCCCTGCGGGAAGGGACCCGAAGCTGAAAAACTGAATATCCAGTAATCCGGCCAATTAATGATGCTTCGCCCTATTGGGTTATCCCCCAGCTCAGGGATGGCCAACGGGTCTCGGCGAAAGGGTTTTCCATATTGCTTTCTAAGTTCTAACCCGGCCCCTGGGTTTTTGATTTTTTAATAAATTTCTCGTCGAGAGGTTCTATGATCGGCATTTCCAAGCTCTATATAGGTACGGTGGAACCTTCGGATGCCCTGCGCTACGGAAGGCATTCCAAGGATCTACCATCCCACCTGCTCCAGTTTTCCGCGGACAAGAAGCCGGTAGTGGTCTGGAACATGACCCGCCAGTGCAATCTGAAGTGCGTCCATTGCTATGCCCAGGCCAAGGTGACCCCTAACGAAAACGAACTCAGTACGGCGGAAGGGAAGAAGCTGATCGACGACCTCAGCCAATTCGGCGCCCCGGTGATGCTTTTTTCCGGCGGCGAGCCACTGATGCGGCCCGATCTCCCGGAGCTGGCCCAGTATGCCGTTTCCAAGGGGATGCGGGCGGTGATCTCCACCAATGGAACCCTGATCAGCACGGAGAAGGCGCGGATTTTCAAAGACATCGGCCTATCCTACGTGGGGATCAGCCTCGACGGGCTGAAGGAGGTCAACGACCGCTTCCGGGGGGTCCCCGGAGCCTTTGAACAGGCCTTGGAAGGGATCCGTAACTGCCGAGAAGCCGGTATCAAAGTGGGGCTTCGCTTTACCGTTAACAAGAGAAACGTCGACCAGGTGGGGCCGATCTTCGACCTCCTGCGCGAGGAAAATATCCCCCGGGTCTGCTTTTATCACTTGGTGTACGCCGGTCGCGGTTCCCAGCTCATGGAAGAGGACTTGAACCAGGCCGAAACCCGGCAGGTAGTGGACCTGATCGCGGACCGGACCAAAGAATTGTTCGACCAGGGACTGGAAAAGGAAGTGCTGACCGTGGATAACCACGCCGACGGCCCCTACCTTTACCTGCGTCTGCTGAAAGAGGGATCGGCGCGGGCCCCGGAAGTGCTGGAGCTACTGCAGATGAACGAGGGAAACAGTTCCGGACGGGGGATCGGCTGTGTGAGCTGGGACGGGCAGGTCCACGCCGACCAGTTCTGGCGCCATTATTCCTTCGGGAACGTACGGCAGCGACCCTTCAGCGAGATCTGGCAGGACCTTTCCAACCAACTAATGGCCCGACTGAAAGAAAAGAAAAAGTATGTCTCCGGGCGATGCGCAAAATGCCGCTGGCTGGACATCTGCGGGGGCAATTTTCGAGTTCGGGCCGAGGCCTTTACCGGAGACCTCTGGGCCCCGGACCCGGCCTGCTATCTAACCGATGATGAAATCGGTTTGAACGGTGCCTAAAAGATGTTGAATTTTCCAGCGGAATGCTTTAAGTCTATCTCGTCCGGGATAAGCCCTTCCAGCTAACTTTTTTTCCCTCAGCCTATCCCCATTCAGCAAGCGTCGGAGTGCATCATGACCAAAGCCGGTAAGGCGGGGTTCCTTTTATTGGTTTTTTTGTTTGGTTTGACGATTTTTCCCGAAGCGAGTCGGGGAGGAGAATACCCTCTTTGGGAAGCCGGCCTGGGTCTGGCGGCTTTCTCTTTCCCCGACTACCGCGGATCGGATGAAACCCGGTATTACGCCCTGCCACTGCCCTATGTCGTTTACCGGGGCGAAAATCTGAAAATCAACCGGGAATCCATCCGAGGGCTGTTTTTTCATCGGGAGGGCCTGGAATTGGATTTCAGCTTAGGCGGTTCCGTCCCGGTAGACAGCAGCCAGAACCAGGCCCGAAAGGGAATGCCTGACCTGTACCCTTCTCTGGAAATCGGACCCTCTTTGGAAGTCACCCTGGGTGAAAAAAAAGGAAATTTTAAAACCACCCTGACCTTTCCCTTGAGAACCGCCCTGGCCGTCGATTTTCCCCAGGTCTACGGGATCGGCTGGGTCTTCAGTCCCCGCCTGAACTTCGATCGGTATAATCTGTTTTCCTCGAAGGGGTTGAATTTCGGAATGTCCCTCGGCCCGGTCTTCGCGGACCAGGCCTACCACGATTATTTCTATTCCGTCCAGCCGGCCTACGCTACGCCTTCCCGCTCGGCCTATTCGGCCCAGGGAGGGTATGGCGGCACGCAGCTTTCCATCGGGTTGAGCAAGTACTACAAAAAATTCTGGGTGAGCCTCTTCGCCCGCTGGGACCAGCTCGACGGGGCCACGTTTGCCGACAGCCCGCTGTATAAACAGAATACCTCGTTGGTCACCGGACTGGTCTTTACCTGGATTTTTGCCGAGGCGGATAAAATGGTGGAGGCGGATAAGTAAGGGTTGATCGGGGGGGGATTTTTCACTTTAATCCAATGGCCATCAATAATTCTAAATTCGAAAGGTTTGAATAGTTTTTGGCCGTATCCCTATCGTTTTCGGTCTTTATCCGGCCTCCGTTTTTATACCGGCACCCGCCAACAGAAATTCTTTCCGATTGGGTTCCAATTCAAAATCGTACTTGTTCCCTCGGATGCAGAGGCTTATAATAATAAATTGCGATTTTCTCGTGAGGGACCAGACAGAAGATGACTGAAAAAATCCCCAGACCGCTGATCGCCATCACCATGGGCGACCCCGCCGGGATCGGGCCGGAGATTATCCTGAAAGCTTTGGCTGCGGGGTCGCTTCCGAAAAACCGCTATGTGGTCATCGGCGACCGGGGGATGCTGGAAAAAACCGGCCGCCGTTTGGGGAAAGCTATCGGTTTGACCGCTACCTCCGATCGATCGAGCCGGTGCCCGAAGGGCAAGAGGGGAATTTTTGCTTTTTGAGGCCTCCCGACTGCCGGCCCCCCAGGTCAAACCCGGACGCCCCGACGAGCGCTGGGGGAAGGCCGCCCTGGCCTATCTTCGGGTGGGGGCGCAATGGGCGCTGGAAGATCAGGTCCAGGCCGTGGTGACCGCCCCGATCAGTAAGGAAGTGATTCAGCGGACCGACCCCGGATTTACCGGCCACACCGAATTCTCTGGCCGCGCTTGTCCAAGACCCGGCGGTTCGGCATGATGCTGGCCGGCAGACGGCTGAAGGTCAGCCTGGTGACCATCCATTGCTCGATGAAAGACGATCCGGAAAAGACTGAAAACAACGAGAATTCTGGAAACCATCGAACTGACCCACGGGACCCTGACCCGATGGTTCGGCATCAAGGACCCCGCCATCGCCGTGGCCGGCCTCAATCCCCATGCCGGAGAAAAGGGGCTTTCGGGACCGAGGAAGAAACGACCATTATCCCCGGCGGTCCAAACAGGCTCCGGAGCAGGGCCTCCGGGTTTCCGGTCCCCATCCTCCGGATACGCTCTTTTACTGGGCGGCCCGGGGGCGCTATGACGCCGTAGTGGCCCTCTACCATGACCAGGGGCTGATACCGCTCAAACTGCTGCACTTCGACAGACGCCGTAAATCTGACCATGGGCCTGCCGTTTATTCGGACCTCGGTGGACCACGGCACGGCTTTCGACATCGCCGGTAAAGGAATGGCCAAACCGGACAGTCTGCTAGCGGCCGTTCACCTGGCCGCCGATTTTATTCGCAGGAAACTCGAATGGCCTTGACCGAGATTTTTGTCAAAGGGGCTCGGGAACACAACCTGAAAGAATATCGACGTGGCCATCCCCCGGGAGAAACTGGTAGTGATCACCGGACTTTCCGGTTCGGGCAAGTCGACCCTGGCTTTCGATACCATTTACGCGGAGGGCCAGCGGCGCTACGTGGAATCCCTGTCGGCCTATGCCCGCCAGTTTCTGGAGCAGATGGACAAGCCGGACGTGGATTTCATCGAAGGGCTCTCCCCGGCCATCTCCATCGAACAGAAAACCACCAGCAAGAACCCCCGCTCCACCGTGGGAACCATCACCGAAATCTATGATTACCTGCGGGTCCTCTTTGCCCGGATCGGCGAGCCTTACTGTTACCAATGCGGCCAAAGAATTTCTTCTCAATCGGTGCAGGAAATTGTGGACCAGTTGTTGTCCCTGCCCGAGGGAGCGCGCCTGCAATTGTTGGCCCCCCTGGTGACCGGGCGGAAGGGAGAACATCAGCGCCTTTTTGACCAGCTCAAGAAAGAGGGGTTTGTTCGGGTCCGGGTCAACGGAGAATTCCGGGAACTGGAAGAGGAAATCCGGCTGGACAAAAAAAAGAAGCACACCATCGAGGCGGTGGTGGATCGGCTGATCGTCAAGCCGGGGCTCAAGTCTCGTTTGACCGACTCGGTGGAACTGGCCTTGAAGCTCTCCCAGGGGTTTCTTCGGGTGGTCGGCGGTGACGGCTCGGAGAGCCTGTTCAGCGAACGTTTTTCCTGTGACCGCTGCGACCTCAGCCTCCCGGAACTTACCCCGCAACTGTTTTCTTTTAATAACCCCCAGGGGGCCTGCCCGACCTGCGACGGGCTGGGGACCAAGATGTATTTCGACCCGGAGCTGATCGTCCCCAACCCAACCCTTTCCCTGCGCGAAGGGGCCATCCTGCCCTGGGAGAATCGAACCTCCCTCTATTTCCAGCAGACCCTGGAAGCCCTGATGAGTCATTACCACTTCGATCTGTATACCCGCTTCAAGGACCTGCCCTCGCGGATCCAGGATGTTCTCCTTCACGGATCGGGAAACGAAATCGTTCGCTTTCATTTTGAGAAGGAGGGGAGACGCCATTTCTTCGAGCGTCCCTTTGAAGGCGTCATCCCCAATCTGGACCGGCGCTACCGGGAAACGGATTCGGCCTTTATTCGGGAAGAGCTGGAGCGCTTTATGAATGTCCGCCCCTGTCCCGGTTGCGAAGGGGCCCGGTTGAAAAAGGAGAGCCTGGCCGTAAAAATATCCGGGTTGAATCTCTTTCAAGTCACCCGGCTGTCGGTGAAAGAAAGCCAAAAATGGTTTAAGCAGTTAGCGCTCACCCCCCGTCAAGCCCAGATCGCCCGGCGATTGCTGAAGGAGATCCTGGACCGTCTGGAATTCCTGGTCAACGTGGGGTTGGATTACCTGACTCTGGATCGGTCCTCGGCGACCCTTTCGGGGGGAGAAGGCCAGCGCATCCGTTTGGCCACTCAGATCGGCTCCCGATTAATGGGCGTCCTGTATATCCTGGACGAACCCAGCATCGGACTGCACCAACGGGATAACCTTCGGTTGTTGGAAACGTTGAAAACCTTGCGGGATTTGGGCAACACCGTCCTGGTGGTGGAGCATGACGCCGAAACCATCCGAGCGGCGGACTACGTGATCGATATGGGCCCAGGGGCCGGGGAGCAGGGAGGAGAAGTCGTTTTCAGCGGTCCACCGGAACAACTGGTCCGGCAGGCCGAGTCATTGACCGGGAAGTACCTCTCCGGACGACTCCGGATTGAAATACCCCCAGCCCGCCGCCGGGGAGACCATGGCCGGATTCAACTCCGGGGGGCTTCCGAAAATAACTTAAAAAATATTAAGGTTTCGATCCCTTTGGGCGTCTTTACCTGTGTCACCGGCGTTTCCGGGTCCGGAAAGAGCACGCTGGTTATCGACACCCTATACCGGTTGATGGCGCAACGGCTCTACCGGGCCAAAGAGCGGGCCGGAAAGGTGGATCGCGTTATCGGAGTCGAATTGATCGATAAGGTCATCAACATTGACCAGTCCCCCATCGGTCGCACCCCCAGGTCCAACCCGGCCACGTACACCGGTTTATTCACTTTCATCCGGGACCTGTTTGCCCGCACCCCGGAAGCCCGGGCCCGGGGGTATAAGCCGGGCCGGTTTAGCTTCAATGTCCGCGGCGGGCGCTGTCCGGCCTGCAACGGCGACGGCTTGATGAAAATCGAAATGCATTTCCTGCCGGATGTCTATGTGACTTGCGAGGTCTGCCAGGGAAGTCGTTATAATCGGGATACCCTGGAAATCCAGTATAAGGGCCGGGATATCGCCCGGGTACTGGAAATGACCGTGGATCAGGCCGTGGGATTTTTCGAAGCGATCCCGGCGGTCCGGGAAAAACTGGAGACCCTCAGTCAGGTCGGCCTGGGGTATATCCGCTTGGGACAGGCGGCCACCACCCTTTCGGGTGGGGAGGCCCAACGGATCAAGCTGTCCCGGGAACTGAGCAAGCGCCACACGGGGCGGACCCTTTATATTCTGGATGAGCCGACCACGGGCTTGCATTTTGCCGATGTACAAAAATTGCTGGAGGTTTTGAAACGCCTGGTGGACCTGGGCAATACGGTGGTCGTCATTGAACATAATTTAGACGTCATCAAGACCGCCGATTACATTATCGATCTGGGGCCGGAAGGGGGAGATGCCGGAGGGGAGGTCATCGGGTGCGGGACACCCGAAGAGCTGGCGGCCCTGCCCCAATCCTTCACCGGGCAGTTTTTAAAGCAGGTGCTTGGAAATCCAGGGTTTGTCGTTTAGCTCGGTATTCCGGCCGGGTCCCGTCAAGTGGCTTAAGCGGTAGGCCAAACGGTCCAGCTTCACCGTGAAGTCAATATGATGGACCAGGAAACCCTCAGGCAGATGCAGTTGGGCGGGGGAAAAATTCAAAATCCCGTGGATCGGAACCTCGACGATCTGGTTGACGACTTCCTGAGCCTTGGAGGCCGGGGTGGCGATTACGGCGACTTCCACCTCTTTTTCCAAGGACTCTTTTTTTAAGGCGCTCATGGGCGCGATGGTGATACCCCCCGGCAAAATTCGGCCGATCTTTTCGGGGTCCACATCAAAGGCGGCCACAAACCGATAGCCCTGCCTGGCGAAATTGGAATGGGCGATTAAGGCGCAACCCAAATTCCCCATGCCAACAATGGCCAGGTTCCATTCTTTGTTTAGCCCTAAGATCCTCCTGATTTCAAACAGCAGTTCTCTGACAAAATAGCCAACGCCCCGAACGCCGAATTCTCCAAAGTAAGCGAGATCTTTACGAATTTGAGCCGAATTGACTTCACAGTATTCGGCCAACTTTTCCGAAGAGATGACTTTAATCTTTTGGGCATCCAGCTCTTCCAGCGCCCGGGTGTACCGTGAAAGGCGGGTAATGGCCGCCGCTGGAATCCTGGAAAATTTCATCGGGTGATCCCTTTTAGGTTATGTGAATAGTGGCACATGAATTGGCCTAAAAAAGGGGTTATTGGGTATTGGCCAATAACCCCTTGCAAATCAAAAAGGTTACATGGGGAGGCCAATCATCTTAGCGATCGGCGTCGCCATCGGGTACGCGTAGAGCAGGATCAGGGACACGACCAGAGCGTAAATAGCCAGAGACTCGATCATGGCCAGACCGATCAGCATGGTTACGGTGATCTTCCCGGAAGCTTCCGGGTTCCGAGCCACGCCTTCCACGGCGCCCCTGAGTCCGAGACCTTGGCCGATACCTGTTCCCAGGGCGGCGATCCCAATCGCCAAACCGGCTGCCAGGACAACGCCGAAATAGACGTTCAACCCGGCGGCGGCTACCTGCGGATTAGCCTCGGCAAAGGCCACGGCCACCATGCTCAGCAGAGCTATCGCGGTTAATACCAACACTTTTCTTACCATAGAACCATCCTCCTTTCTATAAGATATGCCTTCTTCCTTTTGTCGGTTAATGGGCGTGTTCCATGGCTCCCGAGATATAGAGCATGGACAGCAGGGAAAAGATAAAGGCCTGCACGAAGCTGGTAAATACCGCCAGAAACATCATCGGCAGGGGAGCTAAGAATTGGCCGGCCAGCATTAGAAGAATGGCCAGGACCAGATCCTCACCCATGATATTGCCGAACAAACGCAGGGTCAGGGAGAGGACCCGGGAGAGGTGGCCGATGATTTCAATGGGGAGCATCAGCGGGGCCAACCACCAGATGGGCCCCAGGAAGTGTTTAATATACTTTGGTCCGTGAATTTTGATGCCCACGATATGGGTAGTGATGAAGACGATCAGGGCGCAGGCCAGCGTGGTATTGATGTTGGCCGTAGGAGAGAAAAATCCCGGTACCAACCCCAACACGTTGGACACAAATATAAAAAGAAAAAAAGTGGCGATCAGGGGGAAAAAAACCCGTCCGTGTTCACCCATGACCTCAACCTGAAAATTTTCTACCCCGTCGATCACCGCTTCAAACAGATTCTGGCCGCCGTAGGGGACTAATTGGATGGTCTTGGTAGCGATCCAGCCGAATACAATCATGAGCAGCATGATCAGCCAGGTGAAGGTTACATGCGGGTAGGCGTGGGCAAAATGGCCTAACCCTAAGACCTCCAAAAGCTTGGTCAGGAAAAAAATCGGGTGTTCCATAAAATTAATTGGCCTCCTTGAAAAGGATTTTCCTCATCTCGTTGCACCCTACCAGGGTAAGATTGATGACGACTACCGACAGTCCCAGGATCAGCCCGAAGGGATTCACCAGCCGGTAGGCAATCAGGATGTAAAGAACCAGCGCGGTCCCCAATAGCCGCAAATAATATTTAACGATAACCGCCATGGGAGTGGTCAGTTGCCCGGGGGTTAAGCCTGATTTCAGCACCCGGGATAACAGGTGAAAATTAATGAGAATGACCAATCCACCGGCCACGACTCCCAGGGTAAAACGCCACGGCCATAACCAAAGGCTGGCTCCGATCATGGAAATCCAGACCGCGGCGTTCATCATCCGGATTTTTTGCAACAACGGGTCGGTATCGTTTCCTTTTATTCTATCGAATAAATCCATAGATCGATAAAAAGAGGGCCTGCCGGGAAGGCTTTCAAATCTTGTCCTGGGTTTTTTTCAGAATGATCAAGATATTCTTAAACCCGGCGACGATCCCGAAAAGCAAAAAAATAAAAAAGAACACGGGTTGGGTTTGAAGCCACTTATCTAAATAGTATCCGATCACCAGCCCGATTACCAGCGACAGCCCCATGGAAATACCCATGGAACTGACCATGGCTAATAAACGAAAATATTTTCGGGTCTCCTCCTGCACTAACCCCTATGCGGTGCGGCAAAAAGACCAATTATATTATTAATTTGTTGAATTAGTTTAATAATTTAAAGATAGTCCAAAAATTTTGATACCTTTACCATGGGTGGTAGGCAAAGTCAACTTTTTTTTAAGATCCGGGAGACATTTTGGGGGTGAATTTCTGGATGAAAATTACCAGGGCGACCAGGCCCAATCCGACGGCATCAAATATCCAGGAGGAGTAAACCAGCATGAGCCCCCCGGCGATCAGCAGGATCCGTTCGAGCCAATTGGCCCGCCTCAAAAACCAGGCATCCACCCCCCCGGCCAGGGCGGCGATGCCGATCATGGAGGTAAGGGAGGTCCAAATGATCAGGGGCCAGGACCCGACCAGCAGCAATCCCACGCCGTCCGGATGAAGGGTAAACATAAAAGGAACAATGAAGGCCGGCAAGGTGTATTTCCAGGCCATCATGGTGGTTTTGTAAGGATTTCCCCCGGTGAGGGCGGCAGCGGCAAAAGGTGAAAGGGCGGTGGGTGGGGAGACCTCGGAGAGGACCGCGTAGTAGAAGATGAACATATGCGCGGCAATTTCCGGGACTTTCAGCATGATCAGGGCGGGGGCGGCGATGACCGCTCCGATGATATAGGAGGCAGTGACCGGAACGGCCAGGCCGATGATCCACATGAGGATCCCGGTGAAGATGCAGGTCAGCAAAAGGTTTCCCCCGGCGTAATCAATGACGATCGAGCTGAACTTGAGGCCCAGACCGGTCAGGGTGACCACTCCGACGATGATCCCGGCACAGGCGCAGGTGGCGGCCACGCCCAGGACCCCGATGGACCCCCCCCGGAGGGCGCCGATGAGTTTTCTGGGTTTCAAGGCCGTATCGGACCGGATGAAACTGACCCCCACGGCGATCAGCGTGGCGTAAAAAACGCTCAAGATGGGAGTAAATCCGACCAGCATCAAGGCCACAATGGCAATCAGGGAGGTGAAATGAAACCAGTACATCCGGGTCAACTGTCCCAGGCTGTAGATTTCGTCAACGGCCACCTTTTGAGCCCCGAATTTTTTGGCATCGAATTCCACCATCAGGAAGATGGACAGATAATAGAGGATGGTCGGCATGACGGCCATGCGGATGACATCCAGGTAGGAGATTTTTAATATCTCCGCAATCAGGAAGGCGGCCGCTCCCAGGACCGGCGGAGAGATGATGGCCCCGATGCCGCCGGCCGAGAGCAGGCCGCCGGCCGAATCCTTGTCGTACCCGGCCTTGGCCAGCATGGGATAGGCCACCGATCCCAGGGTAACCGTGGTGGCTACCCCGCTGCCCGAAGGCCCTCCCAGAAGAAAAGAGGCCAGGACCACCGTCCTTCCGGCCCCGGTAGGTTTCCGTCCCATGGCGGCAAAGGAAAAATCGATGAAAAATTTACCGGCCCCCGAATATTCCAGGACGGCTCCGTAAATGGTGAAAAGGATGATGAAGGTCGAAGAGACGTCGATGGGGACGCCGAAGATGCCTTCCAGCGTCATGTACATGTGGCCTACGATCCGCTCCAGGTCGTAGCTCCGGTGGGTCCAGGGAGCGGGCAGGGAGGGACCGATATAGGCGTAAAGCAGGAAGAGGGCGCAGATGAAGGGCATGACCCAGCCGGTGGCCCGGCGGGCGACTTCCAGTACCAAGAGAATAAATACAACCCCGAAAAGGAGGTCCCAGGAGGTGGGGGTCACGGCCCGGTAGATGAATTCTTCAAAATCAAACAGCATGTAGACGATGGTGGCCACTCCCATTAAGGCCAGGAGGACATCGTACCAGGCGATCCGTTGTTTGGAGGTTCGATTTGGCGGGAAGACCAGAAAGCCCAAGAATAAAACAAAGGCCACATGTACTCCCCGCAGGATCTGGGTGGTTATGGTAGCCACCGCTGCGTAGAGATGGTAGAGGGACATGATTACGGCCACGACGGTGATGAAGGTCTCGAAGGATCCCGATAGGCGTCGGGTGACCCCCTCTTCCTCTTCGATGAATTTTTCAGCCTCTTTTAGCTGGGCTTCGCTGATCGAGACCGGTTGTTCCGCTACAACCTTTCTTTCTTCCATGGCCTGGGGCTCCTAGCCTGATTCTGGTTAAATGCTATTTTCATGCAAACTCATTTACTTATTCCCGGGGACGACTCTGACTTCGGTCCGGGTCCCGTCGGGCAGAACCGCCGACAAGGGGATCCGCTTCTGATCAAGAAACAAGGAAACGAGGCCCCGAGAGGAAACGAACAGGGAAAGCCTTTCCAAGGAGCGGGATATAAAGATCCAGTTCGTTCGAGACGGTTTCCAGACCATAGTATTCCAGTACGGCCGGACTTTGGGTTTTGACCGCCGTCAGCCGGATCCGCCCCAGGCTGGTCCGTTTGAAACCGCTCCTCCACCCAGGCGTCGTAAATGGAATTGCAATGGAGGAGGATGAACGAACCGTCATCCGGAATCGGGGCTTTCCCAATAAATTTTACCCGAATCCTCCAGCACAATCTGCAGCGTTTGAACGGCTGGGGCGGGGAGGGGGAAAAGAAGGCCAGCCCCGAATATCATCCAAAGACCAGCCCGTTTCCCCCAATTCCTACCCATAAAAAAAGTTATAGTTTGGCCCCTTTTTCCTTATAAAATTTAATGGCTCCGGGATGATAAGGGATAGGGGAGCCTTCGACGGCACTCTCGATAGTCAGGTGGTTGGCTTCCTTATGGACGGCCACCAGTTCCGGTTTGTAGGCGAAGAGGGTTTTCAGGATGTTGTAGGCCAGGGTGGGATCCATTTTTTCATGGCAGATAAGGACATTGGCCACGGCCGCTACCGCAGTGTCCGTATCCACCCCCGGATAGGTCTTTTTTGGGGATTTTCCCCTTGAAATAGACCGGCCCGTATTTGGCCACCATTTTGGGTATGGCGTCTTCCTGACCGATCAGCTTGATCTTGATCCCGGGAGTAGCCCCCACATCCAGGATAGAGGCGGTAGGCAGACCGCCGTCCCAGAAATAGGCGTCGATTTTCCGGTCTTTCAAGGCGCCGGCGGATTCCGTGGCGCCCAACCGGTCGCGGGTGACATCCTTATCCGGATTGAGGCCGTAGGCCTCCAGAACCCGCAGGGCTTTGACTTCAGTGCCGGATCCCGGGGCCCCGGTGGAGACATTCTTTCCTTTCAGATCGGCAACCGTGTTGATCCCCTTGCCGTCCAGGGTGACGATATGCATGAAGTTGGAATAGAGGACGGCCAGATTGCGCAGGGGTAATTTTTCCTTGAACTTGCCGGTCCCGGCATAAGCATCATGGGCCGTATCCCCCATGACGAAACCCAGATCGGCTTTCTGGGCGGCCACCAGCTTGCAGTTGTCCACCGAAGCGGCGGTTACTTCGGCCGTGGCCTCCACGCCCGGCAGGTGCCTGGACAGTACGGCCGCCATACCCCCGCCGTAGGGATAATAAACCCCGCCGGTACCGCCCGTGGCTATGGAAAGGCGAGTTTTGGTCTGGGCCAAGGACCAGGAGGGGGTTGAAACTAAACTCCCCAAGCCGAGGGCCCCCGTCAATTTCAAAAAATTGCGCCGGTTCATTCCCTGATCATCAATCTTGTCCATGATACGTGCCTCCTTTGGAATTCGAATTTTAAAGCAAAAAGTTCAAATAGTTTTGGTAACGTTTATCGCACATTTTATCCTTTCCCCCAATAGGGATCCCGCAGGGCTTTCTTATAAAGCTTTCCTGATCCGGTGCGCGGTAACTGATCCAGAAAGGCCACTCCTTTGGGGGCCTTGTAATGGGCCAGATGGTCTTTACAAAAGCGGATAATTTCCTCGGCCGTGGTCTGCTCCCCGGATTTCAAGACCACGGTCGCCTGGACCGCTTCTCCCCATTTGGGGTCGGGGATGCCGAATACGGCGGCTTCCAGGATCTGGGGGTGTTGATAAAGGATATTTTCGACTTCGGTGGAGTAAATGTTTTCTCCGCCGGAAAGGATCATGTCTTTTTTGCGGTCCACGATGTTGACATAACCTTCCCGGTCGATGACCGCCAGATCGCCGGTGTAAAGCCAGCCGTCCTTAAAGGCTTTTTGGGTTTCCTCGGGAAGTCTCCAGTAACCCGGGGTGATGGTATCTCCCCGGACGATAATTTCACCCACCTCCTGATCGTCGGGGAGTACTTCCTGACCGTTATCCCGGACGACTTTGAGCGAGATCCCGATGAATTCCCGTCCGGTTTTGGCCTTGTAAAAAAGCTGTTCTTCCGGCGGTAAGGATTTCAAATGCGCCTTTAAGAGCGAGAGGGTCAAATAGGGACTGGTTTCGGTCATGCCGTACGTCTGGACATAATCACAGCGGAAGCCCTCAATGATTTTGCGCACTGTTTCCGGGGCGATAGGGGCCCCTCCGCTCAGGAGGAGCCGCAGGTGAGGGAAGGTGTAGGCCTCAAAGCCGGGGTGATGGATGAGCAGGTTGAGCATGGTGGGGATCATGTTGGTCAGGCTCACTTTTTCCCGGACCATGGTGTCTAGGACCGTCTGGGGGTTGAATTCGCGAACGATAACGTGGGTTCCCCCCACCCAGGTAACGGCCCAGGTGGCCCAGGCATCGGCCAGATGAAACAGGGGGGCCACATGGATCCAGACATCCGTATCCTTAAGGTTCAACTCGGCGATAGTGCCCAGGGCATGGAGGGCGTCATTCCGGTGGGTTAACATGACCCCCTTGGGACGACCGGTGGTCCCGCTGGTGTAATAAATCTGAGCCACGGCATCGTCCCCCGGACCCCGGGGCTGGAGCGGATCCGCGGAGGCGGAGGCCAGCAGTCCTTCATATTCCAGATCGGCGGACCTCATTTGAGCCCGGGGATCGATCCAGATCGTAGATTCCAGAGCGGGCGGCCGGGATTCAGGGGAAGGGGTCTTCGAGGAAAAATCGGCCTGGGCGATCAGGATTCGGGATTCCGAATCCCTTAAAATAAAATCGATTTCTTTGGCTGAAAGACGGTAATTAAGGGGGACCAAAATAGTGTTGGTGAGCGCCGCAGCGAAGTAGGCCTCCAGGAAAGTATGGCAATTGTATTGTAAAATGGCCACCCGGTCGCCTTCCCGCAGACCCTTTTCGGTCAGGAATCGGGCCAGTCGATAGACCCTTTGGGCGAACTCCTCGTAGGTAAAGGCGCCTCTCAGGGCAGCGAACGGCCTGTTTATGGGGATAGGCCCTGACGGCTTTCAGTAGTAGTTCGGCTAAATGAATAGCGATTCCTCCTCTTTTTTAGATTAGGCACTCAAATACTTAATCCAGACAGGGGGAAAATTCAATAAAAAATAGATCTCGGATCAATTCCGGGCCTGATCGCCCCAAGGGATGACAAAACGAAGGGCCAGCATAATGACCATAGTAAAAAGGATTCGAGCCAATAAGATCACCACCCAATCGGCGCCAATGGCTACAAAAATCAGGGTGTCTTCTATGAGGGCGTGGCTGAGGCTGAGGAAAATTCCCACCAACAGGGCGTCCCTCCGGTTTAAGGCCCCGGACCTTTTTTCTTCCAGCAGCACGCCGCCTCCATAGGCGATCCCGAAAATAATTCCTACAAACAGGGCCACTACGGATTCCTTGCGGATACGCATCCAGCCAAAGAGACGGTGCAGGGGGTTGAGCAGGGGATCCAGGAGTTTATAAAGGCGGAGCAGTTCCATGAGGGCTATGATCGGAGTGACGATCAGCAGGATCATCAGGGAGACCCAGAGGAAGGAAAACAGGGATTGGAGCAGTTCCGTTTGAACGGGTACCGGGAACATAGGTTAAAGGATCAGGGAGAGGATAAATCCCATGAAACAAGCCGCCCCCAGACGCAGGAGCAACAGCGGAACCCAGGGCGCGCCAATGCCCTTGATCACCGCGGTTTCCACGAACAGGTTATGGGAAATCAACAACATGGTGGCTAAAATGGTGATCTCCTTGGGGGTCAAACCCAATGGGATCATGGCTCCGATGGCCACATACAAGTTGAGGACCGAACCTAAGATAAACGGCAGGGCCGTTTCCCCCCGCAGGCCAAATCCTCCCATCACCGGCCGAAAGATCTCGGCCAGCCAGTCCAGCAGAGGGGTGACTTTCATCAAGGTCACGGCCAGGGTCACCGGGAACATGACCTTGATAATGCCCCCTGAGGCCCAAAGGCCCTTTTTTAGGCCTACCCAAAGCGATGGGCCGAAGGTTGGAGTGGAGAGCGCCATGTGCTAAGATCGTTCTAAATGAAAATCCCCCTAAATCCCCCTTAGAAAAAGGGGGGCTGGGGGGGGATTTTCATGCTTCGTGACGCCCCAAGGGGCATGAGGGTTTAATACGTTTTTATAATTCCACGGCCTGGACCGAGGAAACGGGCGGTAGCCCGGATACATCTTTCAGCACCGATGGCAACAGAATCTGGTCCGTGGTCAGCAGGATGACGTTGTTTCCCTGGTCCTTTTCCTGGCCCACGTGCATCCGTTCAATATTGATGTTGTGTTTGCCCAGGGTGGTGGCAATAGCCCCGATGACCCCGGGGCGGTCGATGTTGGTAATGAGCAGCATGTGTCCTTGGGGGACGGCCTCCAAACGGAAGTTGTTCAGGCGCACAATGCGCGGCTCAGATTTTCCGAAAAGAGTACCGGAAATAGTGCTTTCCATGGACTGGGTTTTTACTTTGAGGGTGATGAGGTTAATAAAATCATCCGCGGTTTCGCTTTTGGATTCGACCACCTTGATCCCTCGCTCCTTGGCCAACAGGGGGGCATTCACAAAGTTGACCACATCCCTCAAGGCCGGGGTGAGCAGGCCTTTTAACAGGGAAACGGTCATGGGCTGGGTATCGAAGGCGGCCACATCACCCAGATATTCGATCGCCACCTCGGTCAACCCACCCTGGATGATCTGAGCCTGAAAGGCTCCCAATCGCTCGGCCAGGGTCAAATAGGGTTTGACTCGTTCCAGCAGATGGGCACTCACCGAGGGGACGTTCACCGCGTTCCGAATGACCCCATTCAGCAGGTAATCGATTATTTGTTCGGCCACACTCAGGGCCACATTTTCCTGGGCTTCTTTGGTGGAGGCGCCCAGGTGGGGAGTGCAGATAAAGTTGTCCAATTGCATCAGAGGGGAATCCCCGGGCGGCTCTTTTTCGAAGACGTCCAGGGCCGCGGCCGCCACCTGGCCGCTGGTCAGGGCTTCAGCCAGGGCCTGCTCGTCCACCACCCCGCCCCGGGAACAGTTGACCAGCATGACCCCTTTTTTCATTTTGGCCATAGCCTGGGCATTGATGAATCCCAGGGTATCTTTGGTCTTGGGCACGTGAAGGGTGATAAAGTCGGCCCGCCGGTAAAGTTCGTCCAGAGTCACTCCTTCCACGCCCTGTTTGGAGATGGTTTCGGACTGGATGAAAGGGTCAAAGGCAATGACGTTCATTTTGAGGCCTTTGGCCCGGTCAGCCACGATACTACCGATTTTGCCGATACCAATAATGCCCAGGGTCTTGTTAAAAATTTCCCGGCCCTGAAATTTCTTTTTTTCCCATTTCTGGGCCTTCAGGGAGGCCGTGGCCTGGGGGATCATCCGAGTCATGGCCAGAATCAGGGAAAGAGTATGTTCCGCCGTGGTGATCGTGTTCCCTTCCGGCGTATTCATGACCACAATCCCCCGCTGCGTGGCGGCCGGGATATCCACGTTATCCAACCCGATGCCGGCCCGACCGATGACTTTAAGCTTTTTGGCCGCGCCGATGATTTCCGACGTTACCTTGGTGGCGCTGCGGATGGCCAGGCCATCGTAATCTTTAATGATGGCCTTCAGTTCTTCGGGCGGCAGTCCGGTCTTCACATCGACGGTAATCCCTTTGGCCTTCTTGAAGAGGTCAATCCCTTTTTCCGACATATTGTCGCTTACCAAAACCTTCATGTGTCTTTCCCCCTATATTTGAGTAAAAATCAACTTTAACGTCCACAGGTTGTCCGCCGAATACCAAGTTTCTGCAGGGTTATTTCCAGGCCCGAAGGGGCGGTAATTATCAAACGTCTTCACCTGGCCCCTACGGGAGATCTTTCCCTTGACCAGGGCCTGCCCGAAGGTGGATGATAGATTCGGACCTGGGCGGCAACATCGGCGGGGCCACTGGGCTCGGTCCGGGGGCCTCAATAAAACGCCTGGGCATAAGCCCTCCCTAAAGAATAAAGAAAAGTTGAAGAAAATTAGGGAATTGGTGAAAAATAGTGCAATAGGGTTATTCCTATCAAGTCACTACTGGTTTGTCAATAGGGTAATATTTCTTGATAAGGAAATTTATCCGGATAAATTTCCCTTGTTAGAGACAAATTCTCAGAACAATGGATGTAAGCACCTAATGAAACGACTTGCTTTGGTCAAGGGAAAGGCCGGCCAGGAAATCCGGGTCCAGCACGTCTCCGGGTCGGAATTCCTGGCGGGTCCAACTAATCGCGTCTTTTAATTCGCGACCCATGCGGGCCAGGATTTCCGGGGTATGCATGGCCGGGACCACCGTGGTTCGAAACTGGTAGGGCACCCTTCCGGAAAGCAACAGGGCAATGGATTCGCGAATGGCCTCTACCGTGACCGGGACCCCGGCACAGCGACTGTAGGGATCGGCTTCCAGGGGCGCCTTGACGTCCAGGGCCACGAAATCCACTAGCTTTTCCTCCACCAAAAATTGCAGTACCTTGGGCCGGGTCCCGTTGGTATCCAGTTTGACCGGAAAGCCCAGGGCCTTGATGGCCATGAGGAGATCCGGCAGGTCCGGGTGCAGCGTGGGTTCACCCCCGGAGACACAAACCCCATCCAGCCAACCCCGAAGGGTCTGGAATCGTTCCCGGATAAAAGGCCAGGGCAGGGTCTCGTATTCCTCCGGACGGAGGATCAGGCCGTGGTTGTGGCAGTAGGGGCAGCGAAAATTACAGAAAGGAAGAAAAAGAACGGCGCAGATTTTTTCCGGCCAGTCGATAAAGGAAGTTTCTAAAAAGCCTTTAATTTCCATAAGGGGAACGGGCGGCGCGTTTTCCCGATAAATACTTCTTAATGGGAATCGCCCCGATGACGGACGTTGAATCATCCAGGATCAAGATAGGCAGCTCTTTTTGGGCCGTCTCCACCAGTTCATGCCAGGCCAGGTGAGCCAAGGCTTCCGGATTGTCTTCGCCCAGGATTTCTTCCCGAATCCCTAAGACCGTTAGATCGAATTTCCCTTTGATATAGTGGCATTTTTGGCAGTCGGCTTTGGTAAACAGGGTCATGGACCTCTCCTTTTATGAGGATTGGGATTTCTTAAGAAAAGGACTGTTGCGAAAACGATCGGCTAATTCACCCTTCTTGCCTTTATTCCAACCGGAAATCTTGGTGAAATAGCCGGTAATCCGGGTAATGCCGTCCACTTCCGGGGAATGGCAGAGCGGGCAGCGTTCGGCCAGACCCCGGCTGGTCCGACCGCAGTCCCGGCAGGTGGTGAATTCCGGGGAAAAGGCGATCTGATCGTTCTTGGTTTTCCTGAATGTTTTGACGACGAAACCGGCCAAGGCCACTGGATCCGGCTTGGATTCTCCGATCCAAATGTGGGTCAGGGCCCCGGCCTCGATCAGCGGGTGAAACAGTCCCTCGTAGCGGACCCGGTCGATGGGGTTGATCGGCGCCGAGACGTTGAAAAGGGTGGAATTGGTGTAGTAAATCTCTCCCCGGGAAATATTTCCCTTAACGACGGCTTTGGGCCCGGCCCGGGTATTTTTCCATATCCAGCTTGGCAAAACGGTAGGCCGTGCTTTCCGCCGGGGTCTGTTCCAAAACCAGGTGCAGGCCATGTTTCTGACCGAACCGGTCGGCCACCAATTTCATATAGGCGATGACCTTTAGGCCAAATTTGATGGACCGGTCGCTGGTCTGGAGTTCCTCCCCGGTATGGAATTGTACCAATTCGTTTAGTCCCACCATGCCGAGGAGATGAGTGGCCCGGTCCAGACGCAAATAGGGACTGCCATCCCGGTTCATGGTCAACAGGGACAGAGGCCCGGTCTCCCCCAGTTGGAGCAGTTTTTGAATGAAAGCCCTTTTTTGAAGATGGGCCTCCACGGCCAGTTCGAGGGTGTCGGCCAGTTTGGAGAAAAGGGCGGTATCTTCTCCCCCGGCCTCATAGGCGATACGGGGCAGGTTGAGGGTCACGTTCTGCAAGGCGCAATACCGCATCCGCCAGGGCTCCTTGGCATCTTCCAGGTCCCGGGCTTCCAGTTTGAAACTCAGCCGGCAGCATTCGGAAATTTTAGCGGTCTGGCCCCGGTCAAAAACGAAATAGGTGTTACCCTTCAAAGCAGCCACTTCGCAGATGTGATTTAGAAATTCCTGGTGTCCGGGTGTCTCAAAGAATTTCTCGGTAATATGGACCAGGGGTTTGGGGAAGAAGAAAGGCCGCCCTGAACCATCTCCTTCTTTAAATACCTCAAAAAGGAGCCAGACGAATTTTTGGGCCAGCGGCAGGTAATCGGCATACGTTTTTCCGGTGTATTCTCCCCCGGGCCCGATGGCCGGTACCGATTCAAAATGTTTTGGAACTTCCCAGTAGAGATTGATGTCGGTGAAGATGGCCTGCCCTCCCCGGGCCACGGCCTGCTGGGAGAATTCAAAAATCAGCATCTGGGCCAACTGTTTGATCTCCTGGTCCGACAACCCTTCCAGGTAGGGGGCAAAGAACAGGTTGACGGCATCCCAGCCGATGGCGCCGGCGAAATGGCACTGCAGGGCCGCCGCAAACTTGACCATGTGGGCCAGCAGCACTTCCGGGTGTTTGGCCGGTTTGGCCATGGAAAGGGCGTTGGGCAAGTTCAGGCCGAATTTTTTGATGTATTCCAGAGATTGACCGGAACAATACGGGCGGTCGATAAACCCCAGATCATGGAGATGGAGATCGCCGCGCATGTGGGCGTCGCCCACTTCCGGGGAAAAAACGGTCAGCAGGGCGTATTCTTTCTTGATCCCTTCGGCCAGGGTCAGGTTGGTGGCCTCGGGGCCGTGGGGCACATTGGCGTTTTCCCTGTTGGGGTGGACGATCAACTGGTCCACGTCATACCAGGGGACGCCCAGTCGAGTATGACGGCGCCGCGGCTTTTCCAGCCCCCGCTCGACCAGCTTGGCGTTTACCAGCTCCCGGATCAGCGGGGCGGTGACCATGGTGATCCGGGAAGTGAATATCATTTCCTCCACTTCGCGGCTGATGGCCTCCGCCGTGTCCTCGTCCACCAGCGTTTCCCGAACCAGGGCCTGGACGATGCGCCGGCGGTCCCAGGTAATCAGATCTTCGTCTGAGGTCCGAACAAACAGGGCCAGATCCGTGGTTTCTCTGGAGGCCGGATCGGCCGACTCGCGGGAAAACTCGATGACAGAACCCATAGAAATTCCTTAGTTTTGGCGGTTAAAAACGAAGCGGACGGCCGACGGGCTTGTTTCAACGGACCGGCCATCCTTTATATGGTGGATGACAGAGGTTAAAATACAAGATATGGTATGTCAAGCAAAAAAAAAGAAGCGAGGGGCCATTGGCGCTTAAGCCCTCAAAAAGGCAGGCATTTTAGGTTGAGGGCCGGGTGATGGAACCCTTTAGACTGATCTTTTCAAATAATAACGTTTTTTCTGCTCGAACCCCTGGCAATTCGAATATAATGCTTGTCGGCTCCAGAAAGAGGGATAATCCGGTAAGAAATGGTGCCCGTGAAAAGGAAGGATCCGGGGAAAGGTGGAATGAAAGGGCTTTTCAAAAATAACCTTAGGCGGTTGATAGCCTCTTTGTTTTTATTATCTTTTCTGTTACTCGGCGCCTGCGGAGCGAGGATGGGACCTTCCGCCGATAAGGTGCAGCCGGTTTCGAATCACTTTGACGGCAACAGGTATTTCAACCCGAATTCACCTTCCATCACGGGTGAGGGGCCGAAACGGGGGGTCCTGGGATGGGTCTGGCGGTGGATGGTCGGTAACGATTGGCCGCAGTGGCCGGACTTCAACGATTTCTCCACCGGACCACCGCCTCCGGCCCGCGTGCCGAAAGGGGCCCTCCGGATTACCCCGGTCGGTCATGCCACCTTCCTGATTCAAATGGATGGGCTCAACCTTTTGCTGGATCCCATTTGGTCGGACCGCTGCAGTCCGGTATCGTGGGCGGGTCCCCAGAGACATAGCCGGCCGGGCATCCGTTTCGAGGACCTGCCTCCCATTGATGCCGTGCTGGTGTCCCACAATCACTACGATCATCTTGATCTGCCCACACTGGAACGTCTCGCGAAAAAAGGCACACCCCGTTGCCTAGTGCCGCTCGGCAACCGAGACCTGGTTCGAGACACGGGCATTCTTCACAGTGGACGAGCTCGATTGGTGGCGATCCGTTCCATTGTCATCAGACGTCATGGTTACCCTGGTTCCGGCCCAGCACTTTTCATCACGAACGCTGTGGGACCGTAACCGGACCCTCTGGGGAGGTTTTGTCGTCTCCGGCCCTTCGGGAAATGTCTTTTATTCCGGGGATACGGGATATGGCCCCCATTTCCGGGAGATCGCCCGCCGTTTTTCACCCATCCGGGTGGCCATCCTTCCGATATCCCCTTTCCAGCCGCAATCCCCGGATAACCCTGCTGCCGACTATCGCCTCCGCGTCCACATGAGGCCAAGGGAGGCCGTCCAGGCCCACCTGGACCTGGACGCGCAGGTCAGCATCGCGGCCCATTACCAGGTGTTCCAGCTTGGACCGGATGGCTTTGACGATGCCGTGCAGGAACTGGCCGCGACAATAAATAGACGGAATCTTAACTCTGACGCTTTCATCGCCTTGAGCCCCGGCCAGAGCCGAGAATGGGTCACACTTTTAACCAAGATCGACAATCCCTCTAATTTAGGGGCCCAACACATAAGAAGGACTTATTAGAGGGCAAGAAGAATTCGGATGAGATTTAGGAGTACTTCCTGCTATCCGTAACCAAGGGTTGTCCCATAAGGCAATAACTCCACATAAAAATGGGGGATCCGCATATCCCCCCTTTTTTTGGATTAAACGAAAAAACCGTCCTTGAGCATTAACCCTTCAATCGCCCCACGGCGACCAGGTCCTTCCGCAGTTTTTCCCGATTGGCCGGCTTCATGGGCACCAGGGGGAGCCGCGGGGGGCCGGCCGGAAGGCCCATCATCTGCATGGCTTCCTTGACCGGGACCGGGTTGGTCTCAATGAAGAAGTGTTTTCACCAAAGGCAGCGTCCGATAGTGGATCTCCAGCGCCTCGGCGGATTTACCCTCCTTCATCAGACGACACATCTGGGTGTATTCTTTGCCGATCACATTGGCCACCGCGCTGATGGCGCCGTCTCCGCCCAGGGCCATCATGCCGTAGGTCAGGGCATCTTCCCCGGAAAGGACATAAAAGGTCTTTCCTTTTCGCTTGGTCCCGGCAATGATCTCCATGGTCTGGCCGAGATCGGCGCAGGCATCCTTGAGGCCGACGATATTATCGATTTCCGCCAGTTGGATGATAGTCTGGGGTTCGATGTTCTTCCCGGTACGGCCCGGAATATTATAAATCAGGATAGGCAGCTTGGTGTTTTTGGCGATGGCCTCAAAATGGGCCAGCATCCCGTCCATGGTCGGCTTATTGTAGTAGGGGCCCACCTGCAGGGTGGCATCGGCGCCCGCCTCTTCGGCGTGGCGGGTCATCATGATCGCTTCCTGGGTGCTGTTCGATCCCGTACCGGCGATGACCGGGACCCTCCCCCGGGTTTCCTTGACGGTGATCTCGATGACCTTATTATGTTCCTCGTGGTCCAGCGTGGGCGATTCCCCGGTGGTCCCGCAGGGGACCAATCCGTCCACCTTTTCCTCTTCAATTAAATAATTGATCAAGCGGCGCAGGCCGTCTTCATCCAGAGAGAAATCGTCCTTAAAGGGTGTTACGAACGGGACATGGCAACCGGAAAAATCGGTCAAGGCCATAAGACACCTCCTTTATTTGGGTTAAACCCTTCGTTTTTGGGTCAAAAAAACCGCAGGGAGTCATGCCCCACGGCCCTATTAGTTTAAATTTAGCCAAAAATAGGGGGTCTTGTCAATACTTTATCGTGGAATCGAAGAAGCGTTTGACTTTTTGTCAGGGTTGAGATTATGCTTAAGGCAATTGCTTAAATCAACACCCGACAGGCTGATGGGAACATGCCCAAAGAAGAAAAAAGAACCAAGATCCGGGAGGTCGCCGCCAAACTCTTTGCCGAGAAAGGCTTTGAAAATACCACCACCCGCGATATCGCCGGGGCCGCGGGGATTAATAATGCCTCTCTGTATTATTATTTCGATAGTAAAGAGCAATTACTCTACCAGATCCTGGAAGAGGTCATTCGCACCGGATTGGAACGAATTACCGAAATTGAACAAAGCCCCAGACCCTTAAAGGAAAAATTGGCCCTGACCCTCCGAATTCATACCACGGCGGCCGTGGACTTTGATAAAATGAAACTCTTGGTCCATGATCAACGATCGTTGAGCCCCGGCCATCGGAAAGAGCTAAATCAGAAACAAAGCGAGTATGTGAGCCGGCTTATTGCTATCCTGCAACAGCTCCAGGACCAGGGGGAGATGCTCGATATCGACCTGACGGTCTGCGCCTATGCTTTTTTCGGCATGGTCAGTTGGGCCTATCGCTGGTATCGACCGGACGGGAAAGTGAAATTGGAAGAACTCTCCGAGATTTTCTATACGATTTTTACCCAGGGGATCTATCGGAAGCGGGGAGCTGGGGCAAAACAGCTAAAAAACAGCTAAATAAATATTGACAAAAAAGGGGTTTTTTTATTAGGGTAGAGCGGAAGGTTAAAGCAAGCGCTCAAATAACTCCAACACAACGCCCCAATAACCCGTCCTTCGGTTCTGGCGGATCTTAATAGAAACCGTTTATGCCCATAGGCGACCAAGTAGCCCAATTCATTGTTTCCGGCCTAACCACCGGCAGCATCTATGCCCTCATCGCCCTCGGTTTTTGTATTATTCATAATGCCACCGGGATTGTGAATTTCACCCAGGTGGATTTCATCACCTTGGGCGGATTGATGATGTATACCTTTTTGCTGGGCCTGGGCCTGCCGCTGCCCCTGGCCTTCGTATTAGCGGTCATCACCGTTACGCTGGCGGGGGGGTCTGGTGGAGCGGTTGGCCATCCGACCGGCCAAGTCCCGCGCGGTCATCGTCCTGATATTTATTACCATCGGGGTTTCCATCCTGATGCGCGGGACCTTTAAAGTGATCTGGGGGAAAAACCAGATGGCCGTGCCTCCCTTTAGCGGGGATACGCCCTTTATCCTTTTACGGGCCGCGGTGCTGCCTCAAAGCGTCTGGATTTTCTTCATTACCTTGGCCGTCGTGGTCATCCTCCATCTCTTTTTTAATCACAGCTTGACGGGCAAGGCCATGCGGGCCACCTCCTTCAACCCCCGGGCCGCCGCCCTGATGGGGGTCAATGTCAACCGCATGATCCTCCTCTCCTTTGCCCTGAGCGGGGCCTTGGGGGCCATTGCCGGCATTATTATCGTTCCCGATTACCACCTTGTCTTACGATATCGGCGTCATGCTGGGGTTAAAGGGGTTTGCCGCCGCGGTCTTGGGAGGGTATGGAAATATTATTGGGGCCGTCATCGGCGGCTTGTTGTTGGGGGTTTTGGAATCGTTGGGGGCCGGTCTGATCTCTTCCAGCTATAAAGATGTGCTCGCCTTTATCATCCTGCTCCTGGTTTTGTTTGTGAAACCGAGCGGCCTATTGGGCTTCGGCGAAAAGGAACGGGTCTAACCTGATGATTTGGGGATGGATCAAGAATAAATCCTATTTGGGCTTGCTGCTCCTGGGCCTGATCCTCCTCCTCTTCCCCCTGGTCATCAACAATCCTTATTATTTGAACGTAGTCAATATCATCGGCCTGAACACCCTGATCGTGGTGGGGCTCAATCTGCTGATCGGGTATGCCGGCCAGATCTCTCTGGGCCACGCCGCTTTTTATGGCCTGGGGGCCTATCTTTCCGGAATTTTGACGGTCAGTTATCATTTTTCTCCTTGGACCGCCATGGGCCTGGCCTTGATGGTCACCGGGTTGCTGGCCTTGCTGATCGGTATCCCTACCCTGAAATTGCACGGCCATTATTTGGTTATGGCCACCCTCGGATTTAATATCATCGTCAATATTGTTATGATCCAGTGGGATCAGGTCACCGGCGGTCCTTCCGGGTTTCCCGGGATACCCAACCTGAAAATCGGGAGCCTGGTCTTCGATTCCGACCTAAAGATGTACTATTTGATCTGGTTCTTTACTTTTGTCGGGATTGCCCTGGCCTTAAACCTGGTTCATTCCCGGGTCGGCCGAGGCCTCCGGGCCTTGCACGGAAGCGAAGTGGCCGCCGGTTCCCTGGGCGTAAAAACCGCAGTCTACAAAGTGAAGGTCTTTGTTTTGAGCGCCCTCTATGCCTCCCTGGCCGGGAGCCTCTATGCCCACTATTTGACTTTTATCAGCCCGAAGACCTTCGATATCTTCTTTTCCATCGAATTGGTGACCATGGTCATCGTCGGTGGTATGGGCAGTATTTGGGGAACCCTTTTCGGGACTACCTTCATCACCCCTCTACCGGGGATGCTGCACTTTTTTGATGAATATAAGGATATCTTTTATGGATTAATCCTGGTCTTTATTCTAATCTTTTTACCCGAAGGGGTGGTGGTCGCCCTTCGAAACCGGTTCGGCGCAGGAAACGGAACTTGAGCGGTGCGGATCTCCGGTGAGTTGTGATGGACTCGAAAAAAGTCGTTTTTGACTTGCGGGGACCGGAATCTTTATCCTGCAGGTTCAGGAGGTCTCCATCAGTTTTGGGGGATTGATGGCTCTGGGGGAAGTGAGTTTTGACCTGCCCCGGGGACGGATCACCGCCCTGATCGGACCCAACGGCGCCGGCAAGACAACCGCGATCAATGTCATTTCGGGAATTTATCGGCCGCAGAAAGGGAGGGTTCTTTTTAACGGGCGTTCCGTCACCGGGCAGCGGCCTTATCGGCTGGCCCGTCTGGGGCTGACCCGGACCTTTCAGAATATACAGATTTTTCAAAACATGACCGTTCTGGAAAACGTGATGGTGGGTCTGCACGGCCGGACACACAAGGAGTTCCTCTCCTCCCTCTTTTTTCTCCCGGGTGTCCGTCAGGAGGAGCGGGAGATCGAACGGAAGGCCTGGGAGATTTTGGATTTTTTTAACCTCCGCAACCAGGGACCCTGGCCGGCGGCCAGTCTGTCTTACGGGGATCAAAAGCGAATCGAAATGGCCCGGGCCCTGGCTTCCCAGCCCGACCTGATTCTGCTGGACGAACCGGTGGCCGGCCTGAATATGACCGAGACCCTGGAGGTGGCCAACCTGATTCGCCGGATCTGCGCTCAGGGGATTTCGGTGCTGTTAGTCGAACACGACATGAACCTGGTCATGGGGATATCGGATCAGATCGTGGTTCTAAATTTTGGACAAAAGATCGCCGCCGGACCTCCGGAGGCGATTCAGAAGGATCCCCAAGTCCTGGCGGCCTACCTGGGGACCGAGGTCGGATGTTAGCGGTAGAAAACCTGGAAGCCTATTACGGCGGCAACCAGGCCTTAAAAGGGGTCTCCCTGGAAGTCAAACCGGGGGAAATTGTTTCCTTGATCGGGGCCAACGGGGCCGGCAAGACGACCTTGCTCAATTGCCTCTCCAGCGTCCATCGCTTGCGGAAAGGTAAAATTAGTTTTCTGGGGCAGGATGTCAGCGGGACGGATTCGCAGCGACGGGTTCGACTGGGGATCGTTCAGGTCCCGGAAAGCCGACAGCTTTTTGGCCCCCTGACGGTCAAAGAGAACCTGGAAATGGGGGCCTATGGCTGTTCCCGGCAGGAGAGGAAAAAGGCGCTGATCCAGGAAATAGAGCGGATTTATGCCCTTTTCCCCATTCTTAAGGAGCGCCGAAAACAGCGGGCGGGCACCCTCTCTGGAGGAGAGCAGCAAATGCTGGCCATCGGTCGAGGATTAATGGCCAACCCCAAACTGCTCCTGTTGGATGAGCCTTCCCTGGGGTTGGCCCCCATGATCGTTCAGGAGATCTTTCGCATCATCAAGACGCTCCAGGATGAGGGCCGGACCATTCTGCTGGTCGAGCAGAATGCCCGCGGAGCGCTGCAAATCTCTCAGCGGGCCTATGTCCTGGAGACCGGAGAGATCACCTCCAGCGGTCGGTCGAAAGACCTGCTGCAGGATGGAAAGGTCCGCCGGGCCTTTCTAGGACAGGACATCGCTTGATCGCTTTAATCCGAACTATTCGTTTTCCCGAAGGGAGTTATCATGGGTGTAGCCAAATATCAGAAGGATAAAAAAGATGGGATCCAGGAAGTCACCCTGCAGTCCGGTATTAAAGTTAAGCCGGTGTATACCCCGAAGGATTTAGAGGCGGCCGGTTTCCAGTATGAACGGGATCTGGCCGATCCGGGGACCTACCCTTTTACTCGGGGTATCCATCCCTTGGGCTACCGTAGTCGGGCCTGGACTACTCGACAATACACCGGCTTTGGGACCCCGGCCGAGACCAACGAGCGCTTTAAGCTGATGATCGGCCACGGGCAGACCGGGCTGAACGTGGCCTTCGACCTTCCCTCACAGATGGGTCTGGATTCCGACGATCCCCTGGCCGAAGGCGAGGTGGGCCGGGTGGGTATGGCCGTGGATTCCCTACGGGACTTTGAAATTGCTTTTAAGGACATTCAATTGGACAAGATCGGCGTGGGACTGACCATCAACGCCGTGGCGGACATTATGTTGGCCATGTTCCAGGCCATGGCCGAAAAATCCGGCTATACCAAGGAGCAGATCAGCGCCACCCCCCAGAACGATATTCTCAAGGAAATGATCGGCCGCGGGGCCTGGATCTTCCCCATCGAACCGGCCGTGGCCCTGATCGGGGACACCATCGAGTATTCCATGAAGGAGCTGCCCAAGTGCAATCCGGTCAGCGTCTGCGGCTACCACATCCGGGAATCCGGGGCCACGCCGGCCCAGGAAATCGCTTATGCCATCCTGATCGCCAACGCCTATATCGACGAGGTCGTCCGCCGGGGCTACACGGCCGACCAGTTCGTGGGTCGCTTTTCCTTCAATCTGAACATCTTCGGCAACCTCTGGGAACAGGTGGCCAAGTTCCGGGCCGCCCGAAAACTCTGGGCCAAGAATTTGAAGGAGAAGTACGACGTCAAAAAGGATAAGGACCTGTACCTCCGGGGCCTCTTTGGAGGCGGTGGCTACGGGCTGACCAAGGCCCAGCCGGAAAACAACATCATCCGCGGGGCCTACTATGCTCTGGCGGCCGCCCTGGGCGGGGCCCAGACCACGGCTCTCTGCTCCTTCGATGAGGCCTACACCATCCCGACCGAACGGGCGGCCCTGCTTTCCCTGCGGACCCTGGAGATCCTGATGGAAGAGGTCGGACTCCGCGACACGGTCGATCCCCTGGCCGGCTCCTATTTCATCGAGACCCTGACCAAGGAGATGGAAAACAGGATTTTGGCCGAAATGCAGGAAATCGAACAAATCGGCGGCGTGGTCCGGGCCGTAGCCCAGGGCTACATTCAACAAAAGGTTTCCCGGCAGGCCTATGAATTCGAGAAGTCCGTCCAGGAAGGGGAATTGATCAAGGTGGGGGTGAACAAATACGTGGTCGGGGAGGAGGAGGACGTGGCCCTGCACGACTACCGGGAGGAAACCGCGGTGGAGAAGATTAAAGACCTGCAGGCCCTGCGCCGGGAGCGGTCCGCCGCCGAAGTTTCCCGATCTTTGAAAGCCTTGGAAGGGGCCGTCGGGGAAAAGAAAAATGTCATGCCCTTCCTGGTGGACTGCTGCCGGGCTTACTGTACGGTGGGGGAGATGACCCAGGTGTTCCGGGAAGCCTATGGAACTTTCGAGGAGCCCAGTATCTTTTGACGACAAAAGAAGTGAGAATATATTAGGTGAAGATAATGTTTACATCAAGATGGCCCTTAAAAAATCATTATTCTGTTCTTCTCTGTGTTTCTTGGTCCCTAATTATACAAATTTTCCTTCTGAATGATTCCTGGTCCCAATGCACCTCCTGCCAGGACTGCCCCCCTCCAATTATCGGCTCAACCACCAAACAGTTGAATGTCAACGGGACCCAGGGCTTATCGGCCTCTGGCGGTGCGGGAGGGCCGTATTCCTGGTCCATTGTCAATGGCGGTGGAAGCCTCTCCGGAAGCTCCGGAACCTCGAATAGTTACACCGCGCCAACTTCCAATGCCAACTGCGCCGGCAACCCGGTTATCCGGCTAACGGATAGTTGCAACGCCACAACCGATATGTCGTTGGCTGTCAATGCCCTTTACGAGATCGCCGGGTATTATGCCAGCCCGACCTTCGTGACCCATAGTTATGAAGATGTGGCCGGTGGTTGTGCCGGTCGTAATCTTGGCTATTGTACTTACCAGGTTACAAAAAGGAATTTTGGCTGCAACGGGACACTGGGAGATTCTTTTTATGGCTGTTCTCCCGGGCACTTTGTAACAGGTTGTACGGTAGAAGAATTTTGGGAATGGGGGGGACCCGGCTGCGATATTGAAAGGGCGGCTTGCATTTCGACGAACTGTCCGGACGGTTGCGCGGCGGGTCGTCATGATATGCGGACCTCCGCCCAAATCGGGGCAGGGTGTTGCCCTGCCGATACCATCCCCTGCCTAGCTGAAATCAAAGGGTTTAATACCACTACCACCAAAATCAACCTGGCTGCCGGGGGAGCCACTTCGATTTCCGCCACCATTCCCACTCCATCGGGAGGGGGTACGGTGGATTGGACGCTGTCCCTGAACGGGATGATACTCCAACAAGGGACAAACGAAAATGTCTCGGTGGACTGGGATGGACGGGATGCCTCCGGTCGCCGGATTCAACCGGGAACCTATTCGGCCCTCTTGCAGGCCCGGACCAGCGGCGGCGGCTGCACCGACAGCACCACTCAGAGTACTCCTATTACGGTTACGGATATAAAGGACATTTGTCTGAATGCTTCCTGGGGCTCCCTGGTTAACGTGGCCAGCGGCAATCTCCATCATGACCAGAGCCTGTTCAGCCTTCCCCACTCCAAATTTCAAAAGGACTTCGTCCTCTCCTATAACAGCTTCGACGGCCAATCGGCGCCCCTCGGGCTCGGCTGGACTCACACCTATAACCTCAAGCTTCTATTGAACAATAACAACTCCTATACCGTAGTGGAAGGAGACGGGAGGAGAATGACCCTCTACCCCAACGGCGGCCGCTACAAACCGGAAGGGGCCGCTTATCCCGCCTTGACCGTCAACGGAAACGGGACCTATACCCTCGAATATAAAGAGGGGATTTTTTACCAATTCAATGCCAACAAGATCATAACCGCGGTTACGGACCGGAACGCTAACAGCCTCACCTTCGGCTACGACGGCCAAAACAACCTGACCAGTCTGACCGATCCCTCCGGACGGGTCATCACCCTGACGTATGACCAGGATAACCGGGTGGCCTCGACCTCCGATCCGAATGGAAATACCCATAGTTTCTCCTACAGCAACGGACTTTTGACCGGGATCTCCTCCCAGATCGCCGGCCTGGGGACCCGGACCTGGTCCTATACCTACGATGGCGACGGATTCCTTCTGACCAAAACCGATCCGGGAAATCAGGTGACCACCTATACCTACGACAACCGACATCGAGTCAGTCAAGTGACCGACCCGGAGTTAATGACCAAATCCATCGCCTATAGTGTGGCCCCCTCCACCTCCCGGATCACGGAAAAAGACGGCGGCCTCTGGACCTATAAATACGATCCCGCTATCGCCGCCCTCACGGAAAAGACCGATCCTTTAGGCAATACCACGAAGTATACCTATGACGCCAGCCGGAACCTGGTGACGGTCACCGATCCGCGAAACAAGGTCACCACCTACTATTATGACGGCAATGGTAATGTAACCATGGCTTTCAAGCCCGCCGGGTATAATGTTTTTTATAGCTATAATACCTTAAACCGGCTAACCCAGGTTTCCTATCCCGGGAATTCCATTTATAATCTCTCATATGACGCCCAGGGAAACCTTTTGTCAATCACCGAACCGCAAGGAAACATGACCAGTTTCACTTATGATGCCAACGGCAGCCTCCTGACCCAAGTCAACGCCTTGAGCCAGACCACCACCTTCGCCTATAATGCGGCCTTTTACCCGACCTCGATTACCGAGCCCAATGGGGCGGTTACTACCTTGACTTATGACAACGCCGGAAATATTGTCAGTGTCTTAGACCCGCTGAACAACCTCTATGCCCTGGAATACAATGGTTTGAACCGGATCAAACGCTTGACCAACCCCCAAAACCAAGTTACCACCTTAAGCTATGACGCCAAGGGGAACCGCGTCTCCCAGACAGACGCCAACGGCAAAGTCACCCAATACAGTTATAATTACAACAACCGGGTCACCGGGATAATGGATGCCTTGAACCAGACCACCTTATTGACCTATGGCTCCGGCTGTCCTTCCTGCGGGACCGGGGTGGACAAATTAACCTCCCTGACCGATCCCCGGGGTCAGAGTACCACCTTTGAATACGACCTGGCCGGACGACTCATTCGGGAGACCAACCCTCTGGGTTATTTCAAATCCTACACGTATGATGCCGCCGGAAATATTCTCTCCCGGACCGACGAAAGCAATCAGACCACCCAGTATACTTATGACGATATCAACCGATTGACCCAAGTCCGCTATCCCAATAGCACCACTGTCGTCTTGGGTTACGACGGCCGAAGCAACCTGACCTCGGCCGCCAACCCCCTAATGACCCACTACTTTTCCTATGATCTGAACAACCGGCTGACCAGCCAAATGGACATGTATGGGAAGACTATCTATTATCAATACGACGGCCTGAATCGTCGGGCCCAAATGACCGCCCCGGACGGGCGGGTCTTTACCTATAGTTACAACACCGGGAACCGGCTTTCCCAGATCGTGGCCGCCTCCCGAACCTATGGGTTTACCCATGACCTAGCCGGGCAGCGTACGGGTCTTGCCGATCCCAACGGGGTGACGACCACCTATGCCTATACCCCGGATGGCTTCCTCAACAATGTCCTGGCCCTTAATTCCCAACAGGTGACCATTGACTCTTTCGCCTATACCCATGACGCCCTGGGCCGCCGCACCTCCCTGACCGACCTCGCGGGATTGCATACCTACCAGTATGACGATATCTACCAGCTCACCCAGGCCACTCACCCCACTCCTCCGACGGAGCAGTTTAGCTATGATGCGGTGGGCAACCGGCTGGGCACTACGGTCGATCTCAATAACGCCCTTTTGGAGGATAGCGAATTTACCTACACCTACGATTACAATGATAACCTGATCCAGAAGGTCAAAAAACTCAATGGGGAGACCACTAACTATACCTATGACTACGAGAACCGACTGACTCGGGTCCAGTACCCGGGAATGGACGCCCAGTATAAGTATGACGCCTTGGGCCGCCGGATCGAAAAAAACGTCAACGGCCAAGTGACCACCTATGTCTACGACGGCCTTAACATGGTCGCGGACTACAACGGCCTCTGGACGGTCCGGTCGAAATACGTCTTCGGGCTGGATATTGATGAGCCTCTGTCCGTTGACCAGGCGGGCAGCCTCTACTATTACCACCAAGACGGTCTGGGGAGCGTTAATGAGCTGACCGACGCCTCCCGGAAATACCACGAAGACCTACCGCTTCGACAGCTTTGGAAAGATCATCGCCCAGACCGGGACCCTGGATCAGCCCTTCGCCTTCACCGGCCGGGAATATGACGCCGAGAGCGGGTTGTACCACTACCGGGCCAGGTATTACGACCCCAAGACCGGGCGGTTCATCAGCAAAGACCCGATTGGGTTCGGGGGCGGAGATGTGAATCTTTTTCGGTATGTGGGGAATGATCCCGTAAACTGGGTAGATCCGTTAGGATTATTTCCTGGATTTGCTGTCCCATCTGGAGTAACAACACCACTTAGATACATGGAAGCATATTATAATTATTCAATGGAAAAATATATTCTTCCCTTTTCGAATTTGATAAGGACTACATTAGGGAATGAGCTCTTCAATTACTTTTCACGTGTACAATTTCAGATTATCATTCCTAAAGAATCAATCAAAAAAATAAATCCATTCATTCCTTCTCCAGCAGAGGCCTGCCCTTCAAAATGACAAGATGGATTACCATTTTTTTCCTTCTAATATTCCTTCTCTCTCTTTTAAAGAAGAAGGATATAAATGATGGGGAAAAGGAACTTTTTAAACACCAGCAATGGAGGCCTATCGATATAGTAACAATTATCTTATTATTTAATACCACTAATTTTCTATTTTACTATGTTCTAATTGATTATGTCATTAATTCCACTTCTCTCATCAAAGGGATGTATTTGTATGCATCCCATATTTTAGTGCTACTTTTTTTGTTCGCCTATTTTAAGTTTCGGCTGAGACAGAATATCAAGGTTTTAGGTTTTAAATTTGACAATTTATTCAAGGCCATTGGCTATGGGCTGGTTGCAGGGTTTATCATTAACTTTATAGGTATAAATTTATTAAAACTTTTTGGAAAAGAGACTAATTTTTGGAAAGAGATGTGGGGGATAGATACCCCTCCCATTTCTTTTAATCATATATTATTTTTCTTTTTAGTAATATTTTTTGCTCCTTTTGTGGAGGAATTGGTTTTTCGTGGTTTATTATATTCAACTTATAGGAAGAAATATGGCGCGATTTTAGCCGTTTTAATAACTTCATTCATTTTTGTAACATCTCATCCTGATGGTGGATTTATTCTGGCTCCTATAATGTTTTGTTTACTTTATGAAAAAACTGAATCCATCCTATCCCCGATTGTTTCTCATTGTATCGTAAATTTTCTAGGTATCTACTGGTCTAACCCGTTGGGATAGATATTTTACATCGTAACGTGTTTTTTAGCAGTTCTTTATTGAGCGCCAAAATATACAGAAAAAGCTTATCCGAAGGGATACTAAACCAGGTGACCACCTCCATCTATGACAGCCTTAACATGGTCGCGGCCTACAACGGGCTCTGGACGGTCCGGTCGAAATACGTCTTCGGGCGAGGACTCGACGAACCTCTTTCCGTCGATCAGGGTGGAAATGTCTACTACTACCATACCGATGGTCTGGGGAGCGTTAATGAGCTGACCGACACTTCAGGGAATACCACCAAGACCTACCGCTACGACAGTTTCGGGAAGATCACCGCCCAAACCGGGGGCCTTGATCAGCCTTTCACCTTTACTGGCCGGGAATACGACGTGGAAACGGGGCCGTATTACTATAGAGCGAGGTATTATGATCCCAAGGCGGGGCGGTTCATCAGCAAGGACCCGATCGGGTTTTGGGGCGGGGATGTGAATCTGTTTCGGTATGTGGGGAATGATCCAGAGAATTGGGTGGATCCTTTGGGGTTGCAAGCAATTCAATCTATGAGGAATCTTATAAAAAAATGGTTACCAAGCATCAGTCGCACAATTGGCGAAGAGGTAATTGGTCAACTAACCAATCTGCCGATAGTTACCCCTGGTATTAGTGTTGGATTGATAACCGCATCCTCTATCTTCTGGGTATTAATGAACCCGTCTGAATTTGCTTATCCTCTTTACGAGTGGCCACCGATTGAACCAATCGACTATCCTTCAGGTTGGATTTATGATCCGCAAACTAGACTTTTTATGCCGCCAAACAATCCATCAATAATTTGTCCGAAAAAATAGAACGGGAGAGCTATGTGTATGATATTTTTAGAAAACTTTTAGACTATATTTTTGCCAATATATTGCTTTGGGGGTTTGTAATAATAATTGCTTCTTTTTTGGGATATTTGCCAGGAAATAAAAACGATAATATCTTCTTTTATATTTTAGGTTTTTTGTTTTTCATTATCTTAATTATATATTTTACTGATTTTGTTTTAAAAAAAATCCCACGATTTTTTGTAATAATTATTGCTTTATTGGAATGGTTTTTGATTTATTGGTTGATAAAAAGAAGATAGATCATCCTTATACACTTTGGAGAAGAAATGGCGGAAAAAATTTACCGGTTGGGCTGTGATATAGGCGGCACTTTTACCGACTTTGTCCTGCTTGACGATCACACCGGCGAGATAAAGACCGGCAAGTGCCTGACGACCCCTCGGGACCCCTCGGATGCCGTGGAAGAGGGAATACGGGCGCTGGAAGCCACCACGCCGGACTTTGTGACCCATCTGGATGAGCTGATTCATGGAACGACCTTGGTCATCAATGCCATTATCGAGCGCAAAGGGGCTAAAACCGGACTGATCACCACCAAGGGCTTTCGAGACGTCCTGGAAATCGGCCGGGAGATGCGCTATGCCCCTTACGACCTGTTCGCTGAATTCCCCCGGCCACTGATCCCCCGAAGATATCGGCTGGAGGTGGACGAGCGGGTCCGAAGCGACGGGAGCGTTCTGAAGGCCCTGGACCCGGAAGAGGCCCGACAGGTGGTCCGCGCCCTGCTCGGGTTGGGGGTGGAATCGATTGCGGTCTGCCTGCTCAATTCCTTCGAAAATCCGGCCCATGAGCTGCTGCTCCAGGAGATTATCGAACAAGAAGCCCCGGGCCTTTCCGTTTCCATTTCCTACCATGTTTTGCCCCAGATCAAGGAGTACGAGCGCACCAGCACCACGGTGACCAATGCCTATGTCAAGCCCCTGACCGGACGGTATCTGTCCAAGCTGGCCGGCCGGCTGGAGGCCATCGGATTTCGAGGCAAGCTTTTTATTATGCTTTCGAGCGGCGGCGTCACTTCTCTGGAAACGGCGGCCGAGTTTCCGGTGCGGATTATCGAGTCCGGGCCGACCGCGGCGGTTATCGCCGGCCAATACTACGGTAAACACTTCCATATTTCGGAAATGTTCTGCTTTGACATGGGAGGAACGACGGCCAAGTCCTGCCTGATCCAGAAAGGGGTGGCCGGTGTGGTCCCGACGTTTGAAGTCGGGCGCGTCCAACGGTTCATGAAAGGGAGCGGCCTCACCATTCAGGTCCCGGTCGTAGACCTGATGGAGATCGGCGCCGGGGGCGGTAGTATCGCCAAGGTAAGCAAGCTGGGCACCTTGCAGGTCGGGCCGGAAAGTTCCGGAGCGTCACCCGGGCCGATCTGCTACGGTCTGGGAGGCACCGATCCCTGCGTGACCGATGCCGATCTCCTGCTGGGTTATCTGGATCCGGACTACTTTCTCGGCGGGACCATGAAACTCGACTACGAGGGGGCCCGGCGCGGCGTCGAGGAAAAGATCGC
The DNA here is from genome assembly GCA_963743305.1 of uncultured delta proteobacterium. GTDB lineage: Bacteria > Desulfobacterota > RBG-13-43-22 > RBG-13-43-22 > RBG-13-43-22 > CAVQSS01. Next base: position 10,834 of record CAVUPH010000043.1, on the reverse strand, counting down.
TCAACCGCTCGGGGTCTCTTTTATTCAGGCCATCTGGGGGATCCACGATCTCATCAATGAAACCATGGCGGCGGCTGCCAAGACCCACATCGCCGAAAAAGGCGGAAACCCCAAGCTGGTGACTATCGTGGCCTTCGGGGGTGCGGGACCGGTTCACGCCTATGGGCTGGCCAAAAAATTGGGAGCCCCCCGTTTGCTGGTCCCGCCCAATGCCGGGGTAGGGTCGGCCATGGGTTTTTTCACCGCCCCCCGGGCCTTTGATCTTCTCCGGAGTCACAAAGTTTCCCTGAAGGAGGCAGCCCTGGATGAAATCGAGCGCATCTTCCAGGGGTTAGAGGAGGATTCGGCCAAGATACTGAAGAAAGAAGCCGGAGAGGAAACGCTCCAATTCGAAAGGGCGCTCGACATGCGCTTCGTGGGACAGGGTTCGGAGATCACGGTTTCTTTGCCTACCGGAGATTTTACCCACCTCGAGAAAACTGAAATTCGTCGCCTCTTTGATGAGGCCTATGAAAAACTCTATGGCCGGACCTATCCGGACTCCGAGGTGGAATTCATCAATTTCAAAGTGCGGGCCAGCCTGCCCGAGCGGCTTCTGCAACTGCCAAAATTGGTCGTCAAGGGGAAACAGTCCCTGGAGGCGGCCGTCAGGGGGCGGCGGCAGGCCTACTCCCCCCTGGTTCGGGAATTTATCCCCTATACGGTCTACGATCGCTACCAACTGTTTCCGGGGGCCCGGTTTTCCGGTCCGGCCATTATCGAGGAGAAGGAGTCGACCCTCATTGTGGGGGCGGAGGCCCGGGTGGCCGTAGATGACTTCGGATTCCTGTGGATTGATTTGACCAAGCCTGATTGAAATTTTGGCTAAATTTTCAGAATTTACTTTTTTTGATTTGAGAATTTTAGGGGGGCTGACGAATGGGTCGCGCGTTTGATCCGATCACTTTAGAAATTTTATGGCGCAGGCTGATCGCCATCGTGGACGAGGCGGACGGCAGTGTGGCTCGGACCGCCTTCTCGAGTCTGCTCCGGGATGCCCACGATTACACCTGTATGTTTACCGACCGCAAGGGTCGGGAACTGGCCCAGGGGACCTTTGCCACCCCCGGCCAGTCGGGGGCCATGGCCCTGGGGGTAAAGGCCCTCGTCAATAAGTATCCGGCCGACACCTACCAGCCAGGGGACGTATTTATTACCAATGATCCCTGGGCCCTGGCGGGGCACCTGAATGACATCTGTGTCATGAGCCCGATTTTCTACCGGGAACAATTGGTCGCCTTCACCGCTTGTGTTTTTCATCACTCCGATATCGGAGGCCGCGTGGCCTCCGACAATCATGATGTCTTCGAAGAAGGCCTGTTCATCCCTTTCGTGAGGCTCTATGACCGAGGGGTCCTCAACCAATCGGTCCTGGATTTGATCCGCTGGAATGTTCGGACGCCTGATGAGGTTACCGGAGATATCCGCTCGCAAATTTCAGCAAACTTCGTCTGCGCCGAAAAGGTTGGCCAGATGCTTAAGGAGAGTGACCTGGAGAACCTGGACGACCTGGCCGACCAGATTATCCGTCTGACGGAAAAAAGCATGCGGGAAGAGATCGAAAAGATCCCGGACGGTATTTACCGGGCCCAAGGCCTCATCGAACAGGCCAGGGGAAAAGAGGACATCGTGATCCAAGCCCAGGTCGAGATCAAGGGGAGCGACATCCTGGTGGACCTTGCCGGCTCTTCCGGGCAGGTCAACTGGGGCGGCAACGTGGTTTTCAATTTTACCTTTGCCTATGTCTTCATGGCCATCAAAAGTATGTTTGCTCCGGATATCCCAAATAACGAAGGCTGTGCCCGGCCGATACGTTTGACCGCCCCGGAGGGGAGCGTGGTAAATTGCAAATTTCCGGCCGCCGTGGCAGCCCGGATGGGGGTGGGACATTTCATGACCGAAGTCATCTACCGGGCTCTTTCCGAAGTGTTACCTCAAAAAGTCATTGCCGGATCCGGCGGGACCCCGGCGGCGATGAACGTCTTTTACGGGAGAAGGAAAGACGGGAAGCCCTGGCATTCCGTGATCATCCGGGGAGGCGGCATGGGGGCCGGAGCGGCCAACGACGGTAATTACGTTTACATCTTCCCGGCCAACGGCGCGAATACCCCGATAGAAATATTTGAAAGCGACACCCCGCTTATCGTGGAAAAGCGGGAGCTCCTCATCGATTCGGGAGGACCCGGGAGAATGAAGGGCGGCCTCGGGAAAAGAGAAGTTTTTCGGATACCCGCTGACCAGTACGCCCCGATCCCGCCGGTCAACCTGGGAATCCAGGCGGGAAGGTTCAGCTACCCGGCGGAAGGGCTTTTTGACGGCCGGCCCGGTGCCCGGGCCCAATTCCTCATCAACGGGGAACCGGGGAATTCCTATGGATTAACCCAGTTGAAGCCCGGGGACCGGGTGATCATCGATGCTCCTGGCGGAGGCGGCTATGGACATCCCTTCGAACGTGAGACCGAATTAGTGGCCGAAGACGTGCGGGAGGGATATGTCAGCCCGGAAAACGCCAGGAACGAATATGGGGTTGAAATTGACCCCGTCACCCAGGAAGCCGATGAGGCTGAAACAAAAAGAATTCGGGGCCGATGAGGAAAAGCTACGGGAAAACCCGTCATTGCGAGCGAAGCGAAGCAATCCCCCGGTAAAGGTCTATGTGCTGATGTAGGGATTGCTTCGTCGCTCCACTCTTCGCAATGACTGAACGAAAATAATCTGAGGAGAATTTTCTAAGAGAATACCTATGCCTGACACCTTCATGCCTTCGTTTGTTTCATCTGAGGAATTAGCTGCCCATCAACTGAAGGGCCTGCAATGGACTTTCAACCATGCCTATGGCGGATCGGCTTTCTACCGAAATAAATTCGACGAAGCCGGGATCAAGCCTGGAGATATTAAATCGTTGGACGATATCCGCCGGCTGCCTTTTGTCACCGCCCAGGACCTGCGGGACGGGTATCCCTTTCCGCTGCTTTCGGTCCCCTTGGAACAAGTGGTCCGCATCCACGCCTCCTCCGGCACAACCGGGAAGCGGAAGATCCTGGCCTATTCCCAGAAAGACATCGACGATTGGGCCCATTTTTTTGCCCGCTGCTATGAGATGGCCGGATTGTCCCGCGAGGACCGGGTCCAGATCGCCGTGGGCTACGGGGTCTGGACCGCCGGCGTCGGTTTTCAATTGGGCTGCGAAAGGTTCGGAGCCCTGGCCATCCCGATAGGACCCGGAAATATCGATCTCCAATGCCAGTTTCTGGAGGACCTTCAATCCACGGTCCTTTGTTGTACCGCTTCCATGGCCCTGCTGATGGCCGAGGAGGTGGAAAAGCGGGGGCTACGAGGGAAGATCGCTTTAAAAAAAATCATCTTTGGTTCGGAACGAAGCAGTGCGGCCCAACGAAAGCGCATCCAAGAACTGCTGGGGCTGGAAGAACTGTTTGATATCCCGGGATTGACGGAACTCTACGGGCCGGGAACCGGGTTGGACTGCGTTCGCCACGAGGGTATTCATTATTGGGCCGATTATTATCTGCTTGAATTGCTGGACCCCTTGTCCCTGGAACCGGTGGAACCTGGCCAGACCGGAGAAATGGTGGTCACCACCTTGTGCAAGGAGGCGGCGCCCTTAATCCGTTACCGAACCCGGGACCTGACCCGGTTGATCGCCGGCCCCTGCTCCTGCGGGAATATCCTGCCTCGGCACGACCGGATCTTGGGGCGTTCCGACGACATGATTATTTTTCGGGGCGTCAATCTCTATCCGGCCCAATTGGATCATATCCTTTCGGAAATCCCCGAGGTGGGCAGTGAATATCAGATCCATTTAAACCGGGGGACGGACGGGAAAGATACCCTGCTGGTCCGCCTCGAACGGGCCGGCGGAGAAGACGCGGCTCGGGATAGCGATCTCGCCAAAAAGATTGAAGCGCGCATCAAACAGCAGGTCTTGGTCAGCGCCCGGATTGAGCTGGTCGACTACGGGATGCTGCCCCGATCGGAACGGAAGTCGAAGAGGGTTTTCGACAGCAGGATATAAGCCGCGCGAGGAGGTGAAGGGGGCTAACTGGGAAGAAGGAAAGGGTAATTTCCGATAAATTTCAAAAAAGGAGGAAGAACAAATGAAAAAACTGGGAATCTTTGCTTTGCTGGGTTTGTTGGTGCTGTGCTGGTCTTCGGCCTTTGCCGCGGAGCCGATTAAGATCGGCGCCTTTTATTCCTTATCCGGCCCGGCGGCCGCCATCGGGACTCCGACGAAACTGGTTACGCAAATGGTGGTGGAAAAAATCAATAAAGAGGGAGGAATCAACGGCCGGCCTATCGAGCTGGTTCTGGGGGATACCGAATCCGACCCCACCAAGGCGGTCATGGTCATTAAGAAATTCATCAATGTCGACAAGGTGGCCGCGGTCATCGGTCCGGACCGCACTGATCTGGGCATGGCCGTGAAAAAATTGATCGAGGAGGCCGAAATCCCCACCTTCATGACCGTGGGCGGAGATCCGGTGATCATGGGCGGCGGTCCGCTGGGGACGTTCAAATGGGTTTTCAAGTCTCCCCAGCGCAGTTCGACCGCGGTTGAAAAAGTTTACCAGTATCTGCAGAAAAAAAACCTGAAAAAAATCGCGCTGATCACCGCCTCGGACGGCTTCGGCAAGGACGGCAAGCGTTGGCTGGAAAAACTGGCCTCCCAACACGGACTGTCCATTATTGCCGATGAGTCCTTTAATCCCAAGGATACGGATATGACCTCCCAGTTGACCAAGATCAAGGCCGTCAATCCCGAGGCGATCATCTGCTGGACCATCGGTCCTGCCGGAGCGATCGTGGCCAAGAACGTGAAGCAACTCAACATCAACACTCCTTTGTTTCAGTGCCATGGGTTGCCGGATCCTAAATATATTGAGCTGGCCGGATCGGCCGCCGAAGGGAACATGATGCCCTCCACCAAGCTCATGGCCTGGGAACAGCTCTCCGACAAGGATCCCCAGAAGAAGGTCATCAAGGAATTTGTCCACCTGTACAATGATGTCTATCACCACGATAAACAATTTGCCATCAATGCCCACTCGGGGTATGCCTGGGATGCCATCTATATTGTGGCCAATGCCATGAAGAAGGTGGGCACCGAAAAAAATAAGTTACGGGACGCCATCGAACATACCAAGAATTATGTCGGCGTCAGCGGAATCTACAATTTGACTCCCGAAGACCACAATGGTTTGGGCACCGATTCCATGATCTTGGTGCGCATAGAGAATGGGAAGTGGAAGCTGGTCGAATAAACCGAGAACTCATTTTGCCTCTCCCCCGCACGGGGAGAGGCAGAAAGGATTGAGAACTAAATCCCATGCCTTCTTTCGAATACTTGAGACCAAAGTCCATTAATGAAGCCATTTCACTTTTGGAGTCCCATGGCGAAAAAGGTCGCTATATCGCCGGGGGGACCGATGTGATCGTTAAAATCAAAGAAAGGAAGATGACGCCGGATTATTTGATTTCCCTGCGCCATATCCCCGACCTGGCCTATATCCACCGGGACCCGGAAGGCATCTTGCGTCTCGGCGCCCTGACCACCCACCGGATGCTGGAGCAATCGTCCTTGATCCGTCGCTATTATCCCTGTATCTCCGATGCCGTCGAGCATATCGGGTCGGTGCAAATCCGCAACGTGGCCACCATCGGGGGCAACATCTGCAATGCCGTCCCCTCCGCCGACGGGGTGATCCCTTTGCTCATCCTGGGCGCCCAGGTAACCCTGGTGGGACCCAAAGGGAAACGTTCCCTGCCGCTGAAAAGTTTTTTTCTGGGGCCGGGCCTGACCCTGATGGAGCCGGGGGAAATATTGACCGAATTTTTTATCCCGCCCCTGCCGGCCAACAGCGGCGGCGGCTATGTCAAGCATACCCGACGGGAGGCCATGGAGCTGCCCATCGTGGGCGTAGGCTGTTTCCTGGCCCTGAGTCCGGACCTGAAAACCTGCGCCAAGGCCCGGTTCGGACTGGGCGTGGCCGCTCCCACTCCTATCCGCGCTTATTTGGCCGAAGAATTTTTAGAGGGACAGGAAATCAGCGAAGCCACCCTGACCGAAGCCGGCTTGATCGCCGCCAAGGAAACCAAAGTCCGCGACAGTATCCGCGGACAGGCCTGGTATCGCCGGGAAATGGTGGAGACCCTGGTCCGGCGAATGGGTTTAAAAGTGCTGGAAAGAATTAAGAATAAATAATCTTTGGTTAGCATTCCTATTCAGGAGGTTCTAATCCTATTATGCAAAAAATGGTTTTTAAATTAAACGGCCATCCCCTGGAGACGTTGGTGGAACCCCACTGGACCCTATTGGAATTATTACGGGACCATTTGGAACTTACCGGGACCAAGGAGGGCTGCGGGCAAGGGGAATGCGGGGCCTGCACGGTATTGCTGGACGGTCTGGCGGTCAACGCCTGCCTTTTCCCGGTGCTGGAGGCTGAAGGGCGGGAGGTGACCACCATCGAAGGGCTGGCCGGCTGCGGATGGATCCCTCCATCCCCTCCAGGAGGCCTTTATTAACTATGGGGCCGTTCAGTGCGGTTTCTGCACCCCGGGCATGATCTTGTCGGCCAAGGCGCTCCTGGACGAAAATCCCCATCCGGCGGAAGACGATATCCGGACAGCCCTGGCAGGCAATTTCTGCCGGTGTACCGGCTACGCCCAGATCATCCAGGCCGTTCAGTCCTTGAGCGCCTATGAAGAAAAGGACGTGGAGTTCATAACCCGGGAGACATAGAACTTCGGATACTGGACAAAATGGAAAGACGATAGCGGATGCTGAAAAGCAGGCCATTATCGCCCGCGGTCATTGCGAGGAGTGAAGCGACGAAGCAATCTCCAAGGAACCGAGAGATGCTATTTCCGAAGCTGGTCATCAAATTCTGAGAAACGAAAAGAGACGAGGGATTTATGGAAGAACTACAGGTCGTAGGTCAACGCATCCCGAAGCGGGATGCCCTTGATAAGGTTACCGGCCGGGCCCGGTATATCCAAGACGTGAAGCTGCCGGGGATGCTTTATGGAAAAATTTTATACAGCAAATATCCTCATGCCAAAATAGAAAAAATCGATACCTCCCGGGCGGAAAAATTTCCCGGTGTCCGGGCGGTGTTGACCGGCGACCAGCTTCCCCCGCTCAAATTCGGTTTTTATAAAGACAACACGCCGCTCAAAACCGGCAAGGTGCGGTCCTACCGCGACGAAGTGGCCGCCGTGGCGGCCATTGATCCGGAAATCGCCCGGGAGGCCCTGAACTTAATCGAAGTGACCTATAGCCCGCTGCCGGCCCTCTTCGACCCGGAGGAGGCGCTTCAGTCCGGGGCCCCGCTGATCCATGAAGCGCATAAGTCCAATCTGCTCAAATTGCCGTGGAAACTCATCTGCGGCGATGTGGAGGAAGCGCGTAAGAATTCGGACTTTGTGGCCCAGGACCGGTTCAAAGTCACCTGGGTGACCCATTGCTGCCTGGGCACCAGCGGCTGCATCGCCGATTTCGATTTGCGCAACAACCTGACCATGTACAGCAATACCCAGATCCCTTCGCTGGCCCAGAAAGATTACCTGGAATTCCTGAAGGCCCTGGGGCTGAAGGAATCCCGGGTCCGAATCATTCAGACCTTCATCGGCGGGGCTTTCGGCAGCAAGCTGGACACCTATGCCTATGAGTACATCGCCATTCTGCTGGCCAGGGCCGTCCGCAAGCCGATCAAGATCATCTTTGACCGCCAGGAGGAATTTAAAGATACATCCACCCGCCAGCCGGCGATCATCGATATCGCCCAGGGCTGCACCCGGGAAGGCCGGCTCACCTTCCGCGACCTGACCATGATTCTCGATAACGGGGCCTATACTTCCTGGGGAGCGACGACCCCTTCGGTCATGATGATGCCCATCTCCTCCCTCTACCAAGTCCCTAATATCCGATTTATCGCCCAGTGCGTCTACACCAACAACACCTATAGTCAGGCCATGCGGGGCTACGGCAATCCCCAGGCCACGTTCGCCATCGAAAGCCAGTTGGACATCCTGGCCGAAAAGGCCGGGATCGATCCGTATGAATTTCGGAGGCTGAACAGCAACACCCCGGGTGAAATCAGCCCTCAGGGCCTTAAAATAACCAGTTGCGGCCTTCCGGCCTGTCTGGAATCCGTGGCTCGGGAACTGAACTGGACGGAAAAAAAAGGCCGGCAGAAAAACCGTGGGGTGGGGATGGCTTCCCTGATCCATGTGGGCGGCGGGGCCCGGGTGTACAAATCCGACGGCTGCGGGACCATCATCAAGATGGACGACTACGGCAAGGTGGATGTTTTTACCGGGGCCAGCGAAATGGGACAGGGATCGGAAACGGTGATCGCCCAGATCGTCGCCGAAGAATTAGGGCTGACGGTGGAGGACATCAACGTGATCAACCAGGATACCGACGTCTGCCCTTGGGACGTGGGCGCTCACGCCAGTCGGACCACCTTTGTGGCCGGCAACTCCGCCCTGATGGCCGCCCGCCAGGTGAAGAACCGGATTCTGGAAATCGCCTCCCGAGAGCTAGAGGCCCATCCGGGCCGATCTGATTTTGAGCGGCCGGAAGATCTCAGTCAAGGGCAGCCCCGACCGGTCCCTCTCCCTAGAGAAGATCTTGCGCAAGGCCCACTACAGCCCCGGGGGCACGATGATCATGGGGGAATATTTTTACGACCCGGCCAATGATAACCTCGATCGGGAATTCAAGGGGAATATGTCCATGGCCTACGCCTTCGGGGCCCATGGGGTGGAAGTCGAAGTGGATCCGGAAACCGGCAAGGTCAAGATCCTGAACTACGTGGCCGCCCATGACGTGGGCCGGGCCATTAATCCTTTGCTCCTCGAGGGACAGGTCTACGGCGGGATCGCCATGGGGGTGGGCTATGCCCTGAGCGAACAGCTCATTCTGCATAAAGGCGAGGTCATGAACCCGAACTTTCGGGATTATAAAATGCTCACCGCCAAGGACCGGATTCCGATCAAGGCCCTGGTGGTGGAAACCGACGACCCGGCCGGCCCCTTCGGCGCCAAAGGCATCGGTGAACCCGGCTGCGTGCCCACCGCCCCGGCCATCGCCAACGCCATCTACGACGCCATCGGGGTCCGGATCAATGATTTGCCGATCACCCCGGAGAAGATCGTGGCGGCGTTGAAACAGAAAAAAACGGTGTGATCCCTAAATCGAAAATTTGAAGATGGTTTCACAAAAAACCCCTAGTGCCGTCATTGCGAGGACCGAAGGGACGAAGCAATCTCGTCTTATCAGCTATCTGGAGGGTGGATCAATCGAAGCGGATCCATCCCTCCAGATATTCAGTGAATAATTTTCCCGGCCCAGAGGTCCTCTAAAAATATTTTCCAGGGGAGGATTTCTATATCCCCCCGGACGATCCTCGGTTGAGGATCACAGGTCACCAAGAGACGGCGTTCCGTTTTATATTCCTCTTCAAAGGCAACCAGCCCGTTTAGATGATGCGTCTGGGCTAAGGAAGTTCCCTTCACCTCCAGTGAAGCCTGATGGTCGCCCAGGATGAAATCCACTTCCAACTGGGAGGCCGTGCGCCAATAGGAAATCGGATAATGCAACCCTGAGTAGCGGGAGTGGGCGGCCAGTTCGAGGAATATGAAATGTTCAAAGGCTCTTCCAAAAAGTTCAGAACCCTGCTCTACCTGCCCGCGCCGGGTGAGGAAACCCACCACCCCAACGTCAAAAAAGTAAAATCGTGGGGATAAGATCACCCGCCGTTTGGGCCGTTTCTGATAGGCCGGAACCCATCGACCGATTAAAGTGTCATCCAGGATCTGGTAATAGGCCTTGACCGTTGGGGAACTGACCCCGCAGTCACGGGCGATGGTGCTGAATTGGACGACCTCCCCGTTGGACAAGGCGGCCATCTCCAGGAACCGGCTGAAGCCGGGAATATTTCGGGTGACCGCCTCCGCGGTGATCTCCTCTTTTAAGTAATCCCCCACATAGGCTTCGAGCCGAGTTCGAGCCATCTCGTTCCCGTAGTGAGGCGGTAGAAGTCCATGGTTCAGGGCTTGCAGTAATGAAAAATCCGGGATCTCCGGAAAAACGAGGGGATGAAGTTCAAGCCGGACCGCCCTGCCTCCCAAGAGGTTCCCCTGTCCTCGTTTCAACTTCCGAGCGCTTGATCCACTAAGTAGGAATCGAAGTCCTTTGTTTTCCATCAACCAGTGGATTTCATCCAGGAGATCGGGGATCTTTTGAACCTCATCTACAATGACGGGTTGACCCTTAAATTCTCCTCGCTTTTGCAGGGCCAGGCATTCCTCCCGGAGTAAGGAAGGTTGATGCAGCAAGCGCCTGAATTCATCGGAAAGCAAGAGGTCATACCGCTTGGAGGCGGGAAATCGTTCCCGGAGCAAGGTACTCTTACCTGTCTGGCGGGGTCCCCACAAAAAACAACTGGTTTTCAACGGGAACTGGATTATTCTTTTATACATGATATATGAAATAAGCTATTTAAATTATCATGTCAAATAAAATGTTCAGGAAATGTCTTCAATCGTCTTTTGAAATACCTCTTCGGCGGGAATCCCCCTAACTTTTCCCTCGCGATATTCTAGAAGACGACGCTCAGCCTCGGCTATCCAGAGTTTTTCTACCTCTTCTTCAGAGGGCTCTTCCAGGCTAAGGAGGATCTTTGCTGCCAGTTGCCCCCGCTCGTCAAGGCTGAGTTCGCTCAAAAGGGCCACGGCTTCTTCGAGTTTCTTCGACATTTTTTTCTTCTCC
>CAVUPH010000042.1:0-146017 GCA_963743305.1 uncultured delta proteobacterium | reverse complement strand
TTAGCCGCAGCGCATTAATAATTGGGCCGCCGGCAGGAGAAAACAGTTGCCGGGGAACATTTCACTTTTGGCGCTCTGGGCGACAATCTGATAAAAGGGGACCCCCAATTTCCGGCTGAAATAACGCCCCGAGGCGCTGATTGTCATATCCGATTCTTTGGCCTCAAAAAGGGCCAACGGCCGATTGTCCTTAATCAGCAGAAAATCCACCTCTCGCTTTTCTTTGTCCCTCACATAGCCGATCTCAAAGGACCCCAACCCCGTTTCCGTACTATGTAAAAAAGTCATGGCCATTTTATATAGATATGTAATGAAGTCTTGTTCTACTGGAACTTCAACTCTTCCCCTTCCTTTAACTTGAAGGGTACCGCCTTCCCTCCCAGATCAACGGTGTACTCACCCGGCGGCAGGGGGATCCAGTTCATGGTGTTGCTTACTTCCCCGATCACTTCCCCCTTCTTATTGCGGATCTTGTTCCCCTGGACGGTAGCCTTGACCACCTGGACCGTGCCGGGTTTCAGGACCAGGGTCTCCCCGGCCTTGATCTTTACAGGCCAGCCAAGCTTCCCGAAATAGACCTCATACTCCCCGGGCATGAGGGCCGTGTTGTTTTTGGTGTTGCCGACTTCTCCATTGATGGCGCCGGTTTCCGGATCGACTATCTTGTGTCCCTGTACAGTGGCGTGTTCGACTTTCAGGAACCCCGGGGCCAGCACGGTTTTTTCTCCGGATTTGACCTCCACGCTCTTCCAAACCGCTCGGCCGATGGTGACGTTATAAATCCCGGCCGGAAGTTCCATAGAAGACCTAGTATGGCCCAACGATCCCACCTTTTCCCCATTGGAGGCCTTGGTAATCTGGTGGCCGGAAAGGTCCGCCCCCTTGACCTCCAGCCATCCGGGCCCCGTTTTCTCCACCTTGACGGTCCGGGAGGTCTCCACGGCCTGGCTCAGGACCTTAATCAACTCGGCCGTGCTCTCCGCCGGAAAATAGCGGCCCCCGGTAGCCCGGGCCACACACTCCAGTTGGGATTTGGCGGCCTCATCCACCCCGAAGCCCACCGTGTGGATCACCAGTTTCATCCCCTTTTTTGCTAACACCTGGGCCATGGCGCAAGGGTCCCCTTCGCAGGTTTCCTTGCCATCGCTGACCAGGACGATAACCTTGTCGCCCTGGAAATCGGCCGGGAAATCCCCGGCTCCCTTGGTGATCACCTGGGTGATCGGGGTATAGCCCCTGGCCGTCAGCCCTTTGGCTTTGGCCTCGATCAGGCCGCGGTTCTTGGACAGGGGGCCGAAGGGGACCAGAAATTCCGTGTCCTGGCAGTCGTGTTTTTCCCGGGGCGATTGATGCCCATAGGCCCGGAAGGACAAAACCGCCCCATCGGGCATCTTCTTGACCAGTTCGGAGACCGCGCTTTTAGCCGCCGCGATTTTCATTTCTCCGCCTCCCAACTTGCCGTTCATGCTGCCCGAGGCATCCAGGATCACCTCGATCATTTTGCCTTCCTTCGCCGCCCAGGCCGGAACCAATATCAGGCTCCAGAGGATTCCGGCCGCAAAAAAAGCTACCCACGAATTATGGCTCAAAATTCTCAGGCGTTCTTTCACCCTTTTTCTCCTCCCCTATTCAGTTGATGATCGCTCCCTCACTTTTCGGCAGAAACTCGAAAATTATTTAGTTTTATTACACCCCTGGCAGGCACGGTGCCGAGTTGGATTTCATTTTTCTACCCCCCCCCGAAGACATCGATCTTGACAATTTTTTGCAGACCATTCATTGTCTTTAGAGACAATCCGCTTTAGTATGCTCTAGCCTGAATTCAAAAAAAGGAGGTGATCCTGGGCATGAAATGGACATTGACGATGATACTCTGTTTAGTGCTGGCCTTCCCCCTCTCGTTAACCTTGGGGTGCCAAAAGGCCGCCGACCAGGCCGCCGAGATGAAGGATAAGGCGGTCAAAGAAGCCGGAGATCTAAAGGACAAGGCAGTTCAAGGAGCCGGCGAATTGAAAGACAAAGCCGTTAAAGAGGCCACCGAGGTAAAAGACAAAGCAATGGAAAAGGCGGGAGAACTGAAAGACAAGGCCCTGGGGAAGACCGGCGGACCAGCTAAGAATTAGACGGGCCGGTATTTACAGATCGACCCGGCCTTGCTACCGTCTGGGGTATTCGAGGACGAGGTTCAACTTCGTGGATCACACTCAGGCGGAGCAAGGCGCGGGCCGGTTCCTTCTCGCGCCAACAGCCCTGCCTACCCCTCACCTGCGCATTTTATCTTTGTAGATTATACTTGCCCCGTCGCGTTTCGTCCCTGGGACCCTTCATTTTGGCCGCTAGAAAGCCGATGACAAAGCCCAGGGCCAGCAACCCCACCACCAGGATCACCAAGGGCAGGGCCAGACTCCAGAAGAAAAAGGTCAAAGATACACTTTGGGTATTTTGAAAAATTAAAGTCAAAATCAAACCGATCAACACCAAGATAACGATGAGCTTTTTATTCATTTTTCCCCCCCTTATTTTTTGCTTCCCTCTTCCATCTCCCTCCCCCGGGTCTTCCGGAGGCGGCGCTGCTTCTGCTTGCGGATGCGGTCGGCCTTCGCCGCCCGCGGGTCTTTTCCGGTTTGGCGGAACTCCACTTTATCGGCCAGGAGCCGCCAGGCCAGAAAGCGATTCACCGCCTGAGAACGATCCTGCTGCATCTTGATTTCGATGCCGGTCGGGAGGTGCCGCAGGTAGACCGCCGACGATGTTTTGTTCACCTTCTGCCCCCCCGGGCCGGCGGAACGAACGAATTTTTCGACGACCTCTTCCCGGTGGATATGGAGCGTACTGAGTCGTTCTTCCAGTTCCAGTTGTTTCTGAGGATTAATCGGCATGAAAAGTATGATAACGGTCGGTTTCCATGAGTGAGTAGATTTCTCGTGCCGGCTTCATAAATTTCCCTCACCCCGACCCTCTCCCAAAGGGAGAGGGGTAGGATCTGTAAACAAATAAACTTGACAAAGCGGGTCTACAACCGTTCGCCCTGAGCTGCGAGCCTGTCGAGCAGTCGAAGGGTGAGATACGGCCATGCTTCGACTGCTCGACAGGCTCGCAGCTCAGCATGAACGGAGATATCAGCGGTATTGTACAGCTTATTGCTTGACTGGTTCTTATAGTCCCGTATTTTCTCCCCCCCGGCAGAGGTTCCTCTCCATTCCTCCCTCTCCCTTGGGGAGAGGGTCGGGGTGAGGGAGAATGGATTTCCTGCCATATCTTCTCAAGGACCGCTTCAATCTCCCATGGCTATTCGTCATTCTTCTGTCCCCCGGCATTATTTTTCACCCCAGGGAGAAGCTTGCTTTTTTTTGACAGCGGACTATCCGGCACCAATAGATAGAGGAACCCCGACAATCCCAGGCCCGCGGCGCAAAGGATCCAGGCCGGGACAAACCCTTCCGGGCCGCTCAAGCCCCGCGGTCCGGCCGCCACCACCAGTCCCATGGCCTCCATGATCAAGGCCGCCCCCAGCATGGTGAAGAGGTTGATTCCGGTCATGGCCGTGGACATGACCTGCGGGGGAACCAGTTCCTTGATATGGGAATACATGATCTGACCGGGGGCCGTAAAAAATCCCAAGGCAAAGAAAATCAGGTAGAGGCCCATGACCGGCGCCCCCCTGGACCAAACCATCAGGGATAGAAAGAGCAAGGCCGTGATAAACAACGAGGGCAGAATAACCCACTTCCGTGTTCGGGCGATCCGATCGCTGAAACGCCCGGACAGGGGCAGTCCCACCATGTAACTCAGTCCCATGAAAAAAAGGGCGTTTCCCGCTTCCAGGGTGCTGAATCCCAAACCGTTGATCAAGTAGGGGCCGGCCCAAAGTCCCTGCAGGGCCGTCAGGCAGCCGTAACGGAAAAAGGCCCCTATGCTGATCCACCAGTAGAAAGGGAACTTCAACACCAGCCACAACCCTTTAAAGGGGTTGGCCCCGGAAGTCTTCAAACGATCTTTTTTCGGAGGATGGTCGCGGACAAAAACCAGGAAGGCCAGCACCTGGAGCGCGTTGACCGAGGCGATGAGCAGGAAGCTGCCCCGCCAGCCGAAGGCCCGGGCCAGCAGGGCCAGGGGAGTGGCGGCCAGCATGCTGCCCGCGGATCCGATCCCGACGAATAACCCGCCGATGGAAGCAAAGCGCCGGGCCGGAAACCAGGCGGCCAGCAGGGTCAGCATCCCCATGAGGTTGCCGCTCATGCCGATGCCTATCAGAATGCGCGCCCAATAGGCCTGTCCGATCGTTTGGGACAAAGCGAAAAAAACCGCCCCGGAGAGGCCCGCCACGTTCAGTGCGGTTACCACCGTTCGGGGACCGATCAAATCCAGGGCCATGCCGATGGGGATCTGGCTGAGGGCAAAGGCGTAGAAAAAGGCCGCCGATAACTGGCTGAGCTGGACCGTATTCAGATTCAAATCGCGGGTCAAATGCGGACTGATCACGGTGATCGACAAGCGGTAAAACATGGAAAGCAAAAACCCCAAACTGCCGATCCAGAAAATGGCCCAGGCCCGCCGGGAAATTTCTCGGGAAGTCGACGGCTCCAACATTAAACCAGCGTCGCGACCGTAGCCCCGGCCCCGCCTTCCGCTTGGGCGCCGGGTCTGAATTCCTTGACCAGGGGATGGCCCTTTAGATGCTCCCGGACGGCCCGCTGCAGAATCCCTTCACCGAAACCATGCGCGATAATCACTTCGGTCAGACCGCCCAGGGAGGCCTGATTCAAAAAGGGTTCCAGTCGGGAAAGGGCCTCGTCCACCCGCAGGCCGATCAGGTTCAGGCGGGCGGGCGGCGATTCCGCGGAGAGAGGCCGCGGCGAGGACCGGGCTTTTCGGGCCGGCTTGATCCCGGCCGGCGGGCTCACTTCCAGCAGCGGGACCTCGATTTCAAATCCCTCGGCCCGGACCTTGACCCGTTGTTGCTTTTTAAGGACGGAGACCACCTCGGCATCGTAACCCAGGGAAGAAATGTACACCATCCGGCCTTCCTGGACCTCCTCCAGGGTCAGGGGCCGCCGGGTCTCCCGGCCGGAGTACTGTTTTAGTTTTTCATGGACTTCCTCCTGAATTTTCCCCACTTCCTTGAGGGCTTCCTTGCCCCGACCCCGGCCTTTTTCCCGAATTTCATCCATCAGGGCCTGCATTTGGCGGCGAAGGGCAGTCAGGTAGTCCGTGGCCTCCTGAAAGGTCCTGGCTAAAATCTTTTTCTTTTCCTCTTCCAGGGCCTTTCGTTCCTCCTCCAGGGCCTGCTCTTTGGCGGCCAAAGTCGCTTGGCTCTGTTTGATCTCCAGTTGGGCCGTTTCGTATTGCTTTTTCTCCTCGCTCAAGTCAATGATCAAACGGTCCAACCGCACCTTCTGCTCACCCAATAGTCCCCGGGCTGAAGTGATAATCGAAGGGTCCAGGCCATAACGCTGCGCCACCTCGAGCGCGTGAGAAAGCCCGGGTTCCCCGGCCTTCAGACGGTAGAGCGGCGTCAGGGTCAGGGGATCGAAAGCCATGGCGGCATTGACCAGGCCTTCCGTATATTCGGCGAATACCTTGATCCCGGCCAGATGGGTGGTGGCGATCACCAGGGCCCCCTGTTCCTGAAGGCGCTTCAGGATCGCGCAGGCCAGGGCCGCTCCTTCGTCCGGGTCGGTGCTGGTGCCCAGTTCGTCCAGCAAAACGATCGAACGTTGGTCGGCCTGACTCAGTATTTCCGACAGGCGGCGGATATGCGCCGAGAAGGTGGAAAGGCTGCTTTCGATGGACTGTTCGTCCCCCATATCCACCAGGAGTTTTTCGACCAGGGGAAAGCTGGAGGTATCCCGGGCCGGCACCGGCATCCCGGACAAGGCCATGAGGGTCAAGAGGCCCACGGTTTTGAGGGCCACCGTCTTGCCGCCGGCGTTGGACCCGGTGATGACCATGACCTTACCCTGCTCGCTTAAGCGGATATCCAGGGGCACCACTTCGGCCTTGGCGGCCTGCCGCTGAAAAGACAATTCCAGCAGCGGGTGGCGGCCCTGAACCACTTCGAAGAAGCCCTCCTGGTTAATCCGCGGCGGTTCCATTCCTAAGCGGTCCGCCATCCGGGCCAGAGCTTGCAGCAGATCCAGGTCGATCAGGATTCGCAGTTCCACCTCCAGTTCCCGGGTGATCTCCCGAATCCGGGAGGAAAACTCCCGCAGGATGCGGTTTTCTTCCGCCTTCTCCTCGGCGGTCAGGTTTTCCAATTGGTTGGAGAGCTGAAGGATGGCGGTCGGTTCCACGAAGGCCGTCTCCCCGGACCGGGAAACGTCGTGGACCACGCCGGGGATCTGGAAGCGAGACTCCATCCGCACCGGAATGACCCAACGGCCGGAACGCTGGGTGACGAAATCGTCCTGCAGCAGGTTGGACAGGCTATGGTCCCGAATCAGGTCGGTGAGCTGTTTACGAATCCGGGCCTCCACCTGCCTGACCTGAGAGCGCAAATCCGCCAGCAGGAATGAGGCCTGGTCGAGGATATGCCCTTCGTCGTCCAGGGACCGTCTGAGGGCCTGCCATAATTCCGGATGGCCGTTAAAACCCGCTATCAGCTCGCGGAGATTCGGCAGGTCGGCTCGTTCCCTGATCTGCAGACCCAGGGCTTCGATCAGGCCCAGGACCGGGCCGAAGGCGGCCAGTTCGATCGGTTCTAAAATGGCCCCTTGAGGCCGAACCCGGAGGAGAAAGGGCTGTAAATCGACAAAGGGGAACAGGGACAAAGGGACCCCCTCCCGGTCTAAACGACGGACCTCCTCGATCCGAGCCTGGCGCTGTTGAATGGCTTCTTGGCTTCCTAAAGGTTCTATGGACCGGATGGCCTTTCGGGAGGCTTCGCTGTGGGCCGCTTCAGCCGCTAGGATCAACAGTTTATGAAATTCCAATTGTTCACGGGTGGGGACGGGGATCATGATCGGGTCGAACCTCCTAACAGGCGCAGGGGGACAATCAGGGTAAAAAATGGCAGCAGGTACATCACCGCCAGGGTCGTGGCCAGAGGGCCGAAAAAACGGGCGGAAAAGACCACCACCAGGATATTATTGACGTAAGCCAAGGAGACCGTCTGAGCCAGACGCACCTCCGCCGGCTGGCCCCTGAATACAAACCAGCCGACTCCATGAAATATCAGGGCCAGCAGGTAGGCGACCAGGGTGGCGTTCAGGATTTCCAGGGGACGATCCCGGAAGAAACCCTGGTAACGGGAAAAGATCGCCAGATTAATACAGACAAAGCAGGTGAGCGACAAAGGATAGCGGACGGCGGAAAGCCTTTCTAAAAATCGAGGACTGATCCTGCGGAGAACGGCCGCCAGCAGGGCCGGAAAGAAAATAACCAGGGCCAGAAGCCGGAACATGGCCCCGAAGGGAATCTGCAGCTCCGCCCCCGACAACAACCGGACCAATAAGGGCAGGGAAAAGGGGAGGAAGAGGGAGGTCAGTACCACCAGGCCCAGCACCAGGGTAGTTTGCCCCCCCACCAGGCCGGAAATAAAGGGGGCCGTCACCCCGGTGGAAACGCCGCTCAGCAGCAGGACCGGCAGGGCGTATTCCGGCCAGAGCCGATCAAACAGAAAATAAAGAACGATCGGCAAGATCAGGAGCTTGATGATCCCCAAAATGAATAAATGGAATCCGTGCCTTTTCCAGGAGGTCCAGATTTCGTCCATTTTCAACTGCAGGAAGCTCAAGAAAAGGAGAAATATCAGGAAATAGGTCAATCCGGGGGTCAGGGGTCTCCCCAGGGCAGGCCAGGAAAGGCCCAGGCCCATGGAGCCGAAAATCGTTATCAAGAGGATTAAATCCTTCCAGCCGAACATTTCGGAAAAAGTATAGGGTGGGGCTGCTTATCCTGTCAAACAAAAAGCCTGAAAACTTCCCCCGAAAACTTCTATTGATCTGTGCCGGTTTTTGCATTATGATCCCTCTCTAAAAACCACCCCGCACGTTTTTCCTCTTTGGAGGAAATCTTTAACGATATTCCTAAGACTCGCAAAAGGAGACCCGTCATGGAAGAACAGCTTTGGCACAAGTTTAAATGGCCCGCGGAAGTTCCCCATACCCTGACCTACGAACCCCAGCCGCTCTTCAAGATTCTTGAAGAAACAGCCCAAAAATATCCCCACCGCACTTACACCATCTTCGCCGACCACGAACAGACCTACCGGCAAATCCTGGATATGGCCGACCGGGTGTCCACTTTTCTGGTCCGGAAAGGCATCCAGCGGGGCGACCGGGTGGCCCTCTTCCTGCCCAATGTCCCCCATTTCCCGGTGACCTTTTTCGGCGCCCTCAAATCCGGGGCGGTCGGTGTCACCTGCAACCCCCTGTATAAGGCCAACGAACTGAACTTTCAGTTGAAAGATTGCGGGGCTAAGGCCCTGTTCGTGCTGGATCATCCGGTCATCTATCCCACGGCCCTGGAGGCCCTGAAAGGGACCGACGTCCAAACGGTCGTGGTTTGCTCCGTCAAGGATTTTCTCCCTCCCCTCAAAGCCGTCCTGGGCGGACTGCTGGGAAAGATCCCCAAGGCCCCGGCCCTGGATCCAAAACACCTCCTTTTCAAGGAGGTCTTGAAGACCCCGCCCTCCCCTCCCCGGTTGGACATTGATCCCGTGGAGGACTTGGCCCTGATCCTGTACACCGGCGGCACGACCGGGGTCCCTAAAGGGGCCTCCTTAACCCATAACAACATTTACTCCAACCTGAAGATGATCGAGGAGTGGGCCCGGTTGGAACCCAAGGAAGGCGGGCCGAGCATCAAGGTCTCCGAGACCGAACAGACCTACATGGGGGTTTTACCCTGGTACCATTCCTATGGCTTGACCCTGACCCTGATGTCTTGTTGCCTGAGCGGCTTCCGGGTCGTCTGTGTTCCCGACCCCCGGGCCGGGAACCCGCCCTTCACCGAGGTCCTGAAGCTGATCCAAAAATACAAAGTCACCATCCTGCATGGGGTCCCGACCCTCTACAGCGCCATTATCAATCATCCCCTGGTCAAGCAGTTCGATCTCAGCTCGATCATCTATTGTTCTTCCGGGGCGGCGCCCCTGCCCCTGGAGGTGGCCA
The DNA here is from genome assembly GCA_963743305.1 of uncultured delta proteobacterium. Classification (GTDB taxonomy): domain Bacteria; phylum Desulfobacterota; class RBG-13-43-22; order RBG-13-43-22; family RBG-13-43-22; genus CAVQSS01. The sequence goes on along the minus strand of CAVUPH010000042.1, from coordinate 136,904 downwards.
AACAATTTGAGGAATTGACCCATGGGGGACTCCTGGTGGAAGGCTATGGTCTGAGCGAGACCTCCCCGGTAACCCACACCAACCCGACCAACCGTCGGGGGCGTAAATTCGGGACCATCGGCCTGCCTCTGCCGGACACGATGGTCAAAATTATCGACGTGGAGACCGGGAACCAGGAAATGCCCCGGGGAGAGGACGGGGAAATCGCCCTGAGCGGACCCCAGGTGATGAAAGGCTACTGGAACAAACCGCAAGAAAATGAAAAAGTTTTTCGGATGATCGACGGCCGCCGTTATTTCCTGACCGGGGACATCGGACACCTGGACGAGGAAGGCTTCACGGTCATTACCGACCGCAAGAAAGACATGATCATCGTCGGAGGCATGAAGGCTTTCCCCCGGGAGGTGGAAGAAGTCCTCTATGAGCATCCCAAAGTAGCCAATGCCGCCGTCATCGGCATCCCCGACGCCCGCAGCGGGGAGTCCGTCAAGGCCTTTGTCCAGCTTAAGCCCGGGGAGACGGCCACCGAGGAAGAGATTATCGAATTCTGTCGGGACCGGATGGCGGCTTACAAACGACCCCACGCTGTGGAGTTCCGCGAGGCCCTGCCCATGACGCCGGTAGGCAAGATCTTACGGCGGGTCTTGAAGGACGAGGAGAAGCAGAAAAGACAGGCGAAATAGCCGTCTGGGAAGGTAACCATTACCGAAATCATTGGGCTAACGGCCATGTTCCCCGCCCAATGCAGCCCCTGGTGATAGCCGAACGCTGGTTCCCTTATTTGCTGTCCAACGCTTCCCGTACTTTGTCGGCCAGTTCAATTATAGAGAAGGGCTTCTGAAGGAAGTAAACGCCCGGCTCCATTACCCCGTGATGGGCGATGACATTGGCGGTATACCCCGACATGAACAGACGCTTGAGATTCGGATAGAGGGACAGCAGGTTTTTGGCCAGATCCCGGCCGTTCATCTCGGGCATGACCACATCGGTCATGAGCAGGTGGATCTCGCCGGCGTGCTCCCGGGCCAGACGAAGGGCTTCCCCCGGGGTGCCGGCCGCCCGCACGGTGTAGCCCTGCCGTTCGAGCATCACCGTGGTCAGTTTCAGAATGCTTGGTTCGTCTTCCACCAGCAGGATGGTCTCGTGGCCGCGCAGGACCGGCCCCGCCGCGCCTTTTGTCCGGAGCGGCTCGGTTTTCCCCGCCTGCCGGGGCAGATAGATCGTGAAGGTCGTTCCCTGTCCCGGTTCGCTGTAGACATTGATGAAACCCTTGTTCTGCTTGACTACCCCATACACTGTGGCCAGGCCCAGGCCGGTGCCCTCGCCGACGCCCTTGGTCGTAAAGAAAGGCTCGAAGATGTGAGCCAGCGTTTTCCGGTCCATGCCGCAACCGTCGTCACTCAGGGTGAGTTGCACATACTCCCCGGGCACCAAGCCCGGGTAATCGGCGCAGTAGGCCTCATCCAAGGTCCTGTTTCCCGTCTCGATGGTGACCCGGCCGACGTCGGCGATGGCGTCCCGGGCATTGACGCACAGGTTGGCCAAAATTTGGTCGAGCTGGGAGGGGTCTACCTTGACCGGCCAGACGCTCGCTCCCGGCAGCCAGGCGAGATGAATATCCTCGCCGATCAACCGCCTCAGCATCTTGAGTATGCCTTCGATGGTCTCGTTCAGGTCCAGCACTTTGGGCGAGATGGTCTGTTTGCGGGCAAAGGCCAGTAATTGCCGCGTCAGGTCGGCGGAACGCCGGGCGGCTTTCTGGATTTCCTCCAAGTGGGCATGCAGCGGTTGGGCCGGGTCCACCTGCTCGATAGCCAACTCCGCATGCCCCAGGATCGCCCCCAGCATGTTGTTGAAGTCGTGGGCCACGCCCCCCGCCAGGCGGCCCACCGATTCCATTTTCTGGGCCTGCTGGAGCTGAGCTTCGAGTTTGATCTTCTCCTCCTCGGCCCGCTTCCGCTCAGTAATGTCGAGAATTGACCCTTCCAGGATCCCCTCTTCCCGGTAGAGCCGCAGGGAGGTAAGGCAGTTTCTGGTTTCACCCTGCTTTTTGTTCAGCATTTTATATTCAAATGCCGACACGCTGCCGTCTGCCACCAGCCTTTTGACCATTTCCTGGCGCTCTTTCGGGTCTGCCCAGAGATTTACCGATGGCTTTCCCAGCGTCTCCTCCGCCGTCATCCCGACGATATCGAGAAACTGGCGGTTTACTTCCAGGACCTCCGACCCATCGAGCCTTGACCTGAATATGCCGACTTCGGCGTTATTGAAGAGATTCCTGTATTTTTCCTCCTGCTCCCGCAGCGCCTCCTGTGACTTATGCAGCCGTGTCGTATCCCAGACTGTTGAGATCATCAGGTTTTGCTCAAGGATGGGGATGTTCATTGCGGATATATATCTGTGCTCCCCTGTGCCGGTTGTTATTTTCAAATCATCCCAAAACATCTTCTTTGGATCACCGCTACTCATATCACTTAGGACTCTGGCCTTCAGTTTTTCACCTTCGACGCCGGGGTACACCTTTTCAAAAAATTGACTGACATCGGTAAGTACTTCCTTTGGCCAGCCGTATATGGCAGTAAAATTGTTATTCAAGTATCTGGCCACTCCGTCGGCAATGGTATTTATCGCTAATCCAATCGGCATATTATCAAGAATGGTCTCAATATATTTATTGCGTTTTCTTAATTCCTCCTCCGCCCGCTTGCGTTCGCTGATGTCAACAACCAATACAATTAAACCTTTGGTAACCCCCTGCGCATCTTTGTCCGGTATATAGGATGTGGATAGAAAAATTTGCTTCCCCCCCACCGACAAAGGTGATTCAAAAAACACCTTTCTACCGGAAAGAGCCGAATGGATATTTTCCTGTACATTCTCAAAATAGACTTCTCCTAAAACCTGGCTGACCGGTTGACCCACTATTTCAGCCCGGGTCTTGCCAAACAAATCTTCGTAAGCCCTGTTGATAAAACGATAGTGTAAACTCGAGTCCACATAGGCAACATACGCCGGGATGTTGTCCGCAATCAGGCGCAGGTAGCGTTCCCTATCCTGTAGCGTATCCTCGTTCTGCTGGGGCTCGGTTTCTGATTTTTCAGGTTCAGCCATCCCCCGTCGAAGATCCTTCAACTCTTGGATCGGTTGCTCTTTGGTCTTTCTGTTATTGTCCATCTTTAAAGCTCCACTTGAGGCCTTCATAAAAAACCCCACCTCTCCTCCGAGAAATGGGGTCTATGATTCTTTCATTGGAATTCCTTCTGTAAAGAGTTGCCAACAAGTCGATTCGGCTAAATTTTTTACAAATACTTATCCTATTGATACCATAATGTCAAAAATATATAAATGACGGACTCGCAAAAAGTCCGTCAGCAGCCCGAGCGCGATTAAGCGCCGGGCTGGGGTAGGGGTGGAACCATTTGAATTCACTTCAAATGGCGGGGGAGGGGAAGCCCTCCCCCGCCGAGCAGAAAGTCGTTTTTTGACTTTTTGCGAGGTCATCAAATGATCCCCTGGAGGACAGCTATCCCAGAGGGTGTTGCTTCAGGACCTCTCCCAGTCGCTCCCCCTTTTCATTATATTTTTGATAGTGGTCCAAGGTCCGGTCCAGAATGGCCAGCAGGTCCTCCTCCGAACGGATATCGGGCAATTCCCGGCCCAACTGAGGATGCCGTCCCAGTTTTCCTCCCAGCAGGATGCGGAAACCCTTGGCGCCTTCCACCAGGGTCCCGACCGGACAGGCCTTGATACACAGGCCGCAGGCCAGGCAGCGATCAAAATCAATTACCGGGCGGGCCGTTTCCTCCTCCAGGGTCAGGGCCCCTTCCGGACAAGCCTCCCGGCAGGCTCCGCACAGGGTACAGGGCTCATCGCCGATGACCGGACGCAAGGCCCCGATCATCCCGAAGTCCACGATCTGGGGCCGGGAGCAGGCGTTGGGACAGGTGGACAGGGAAACGCGGAATTCGTGGTGCATCTTCAAAGGGCCTTTGACTTTCTCTCTCAGGAAGCCTCTCAGGTTCCGCTGCTCCAACTTTTTTTCCAGTTTCTGAACCAGTTCCGGATCGACGACCACTGCGTTCGGGCAGCCCGTGGGGCCGAAGCAGGCCTCGACTTGATACCCCTTGACCTCCCGGTCCATGTTCTGGAGAAAACGCTGCTGGCAGGCCTTGACCAGATCCAGGGTTACCACCGGGCTGCCCTGCCGTTCGGCCTCTTCCTCAACCCGTTTTTTAACCTTTTTGCGAATAAAAAAGGGGACTTTGGAAACAGCCCCCTCGGCTTCAGCGGTCCATTTCATTTATACCCCCCCTGGAAGGGAAATGGAAGAGGGAAGCAACTACCTTTGGAGAGTCTGTTCCCAAAGAAAGGTACCTCGCTTCACCAGAGCGGGCTCCCATGCCCTTGAATTGCTCAATCGTCCTTACCTTCTCCTCTTTTTTACCGCCTCCGGGGTGACGGCGGTTCCCTTGTTGGACCAGCCTTGGCGGATGTAGGTGACAATGGAGGCTATTTGCTGGTCACTAAACGAGTCCTTCCAGGTCGGCATCTGGCCCAACTTGCCTTTTCGCCCCTGGAGCACCGTGTCAATAACCGGGGAAGGGTCTCCAACCACAAACGGGTTCTTATCCAGGGCCGGGAACTTGTTCGGCAGCCCCTGCCCGTTCACCCGGTGGCAGTCGGCGCAGGTGTTTTCGAAAAGCTTCTTGCCCTCCTTGAACATAGCCTCCGGTCCCTGAGCCAGGACCTGAGGCGCCATCCAGAGGGCCAGCAGACCGATAATCAAAACGATTCGCATAGGGTTACCTCGTTTTAGCCGCCGACGGGGGCAGACCGGAAAATTTGACCGGGGTAATCATCTCTTGGGTACCATAGGGATCCTTGAATTCAAACTCCGGTCGGAATTTCAACTTCTTGACGCCCCGGTTTTCGATGTATTTGGCCATTTCCAGATTGAGATCGGCCGGCACCGCCACCCCCGCCTGGGCCAGGGCCTGACGCAGCAGGGCTTCCGCCCGCATGGCCAGGGCCACGGCATCTCCGGAGATCCGCCCGGCCTCCGTCGGGTTGTGGAAGCCCACCGAGTTTTCCGCCCCAATGAAGATTACCCGGTAAAAGGCCTCATAATACAGGTTCTTCGCTTGGTCGTACAGGGCCGGATCGATCTTTTTTCCCTGTTCCCGGGCCTGATGGGCCATTTCAAACAACTTGGCCGTAACGGCACAGGCATACCCGGACCGATTCATCAGGGAGACGGTCCGGTCCTGAATGGCGATCACCTGATCCGCCAGCCACTGGGGGGTCTCACTGTGGCACTGCTGGCAGGCTTTCATGTCGTTCTTCAGCGGGCTCATGACATTGTGATCGGAAATCTTGTTGGCCCCCACTTTGATATAGGGCATATGGCAATCGGCGCAGGCGGCGTTGGCCTTCCAGTGAACGCTGTTCCGGCTGTAGAACTCATATTCCGGATGACGGATAAACCCGAATTTGAACCCGGTGATGCTTTGTTTCCATTCCCCGTAGGAAGGATCGCTCTTCAGCACTTTGATGATGTTTTCAATAGAAATGTTTTCCGGTTTGCTGCCCATCCAGGGAAAAAGGACGGCCTTAGATTTCATCTCTTCATCTTTTTGAACGATGTAAGTCACATGGCATTGGGCACAGACCAGACTGCGCATTTCCTGCCGGGTCAGTGATTGCTCGTCCTTGCCGATGTCGGCCAGGGCCTTTTTCAAGGTCCAGCGGGAGAGCTTGGGATTGAGGGTTTTGTTGTCGTGGCAATCCACGCAGGTGACTCCCAGCTTTTGGAAATTGACCGGAATCTTGCTGTGCACTTCCAGGTAGGGAAGCCTGAAATAATCGACCCCCATCTCCTTTTGCATCTGGGGGGCATAGGGGGTCTTGCAGGTCAGGCAGGCCCCGCCGGCTTTCAGCCGGGAAGGATCCACTTCCAACTGGTCGATCAGCATGTAATGATGGCCCCGCGGCTCATTATATTCCACCCCGAAACCCCAGCCGTTGAACAAGAGGGGCATATAGGGAAATTCACTCAGCTTGTCGTAGATGATCTTGTCCGTATCGAAGCCCTTTTTGTATTTGCTTTTACCGGCCGGCCGGGGTTCTTTGGTTTTGAGCCAATAATCGTACTCCAGGGGATAGGCCTTGCCCCAGTTGGCCGGATCGAAATCTCCGTCGGCGATGGCTACTGTTTTGACCGGCTCGCTTTTCGGGGGCGCACAAGCCACAAACCATAAAGCCCCCGCGAGTACGATCAACCCCAAGGCGATCACGATCCTTTTCCTTTTCATACTATTCTCCTTCCCCTTAAATTTTCTTCCCGCCCGGCGCTCCGCGCCCGGCGCTTCGCGTATTTATCTAAAGCGTATCCCTGACGCCGCTGGATTTATGGGACAACCGCCGGTGACATTCCCAGCAGTTCCGGTCCACCGTGATCCGGGCGATGGCTTCCTCGTGGCAACGTTTGCAGTTTTCCTGGACCACCCTGGCGCCCCGGTCGGAAATGCGGAGGTTTTCGGAAACCCTCCCGGAATAAAAAAGGGCCATGTCCTTCAGCCCGTCGATATTTTTCCAGGTCAGGTGGCGGACTTTATTGTCGTTGGGGAGATGGCAGTCCACGCATTTGATCCGACGATGGGCCCCGGCGTGCCGCCAGGCTTCGTATTCCGCCTCCATGACGTGACAGCCGGCGCAGAATTCCGGGGTGCTGGATTTAGCATAGAGTTTGGGCGGGCCGAAGGAGACATACCACCCGCCGGCGCCCAGGATAACCGCGAGGATGATAGCATAGAACCACAACTTCTTGGAGGGGGCAAGGCGCATGGGGTCCTCCCGTTTAAATGGTTGTTGTGGAATGAGGCAAAAGTCTTTCTAAAAGATCATACAGCGGTATTCAACTTCGAAAAGATATTAAAGAAAAAATAATAATACTCCTTGACTTAAGTCATTAAAATGGACGCTTCGCCCTTTTGGGTGGGTACCCCCCAGAACTGGTATGGCCGTCTGGTCTCGGCGAAAGGGTTTTCCAAATGTAAAAGCCCGGGGAATCTCCCTCTAGGGTGTTTTGATTTAGGATTGATCCCTTGAAGCCTGATCTTTGAACGATGCCCTTAATAATCAAAAACATAAATAGGGCGAAAGGGGTATTTTTTGATGAAAACGACGGTATTTTTATTGCAATCCTGTTGTGAATACCCGCCTCTGCCCGAGGTGGGTATTCACTAAGCATGAAAATCCCCCCCCAGCCCCCCTTTTTCTAAGGGGGGTGTCCAAGTCCCCCTTTGGCAAAGGGGGATTTAGGGGGATTTCAAGGGGGCGGGAATAACCGCTAACCTTTATTTTCGTTTAAGCTGATTGGTCTAAATTTTAGGGGGGGGGTAAGGTAGGATTTTTTTCCTCAGGGATACGTCCTGAATGGACATCACCCTTCTAAAGGCATGACCGCATCCAGCGCCGCCTTCAGATCCGCCATCGAGTAGGGTTTGGTTAAAAAGACCTGGGGTTTCTCGGCGGGAGCCCCTTCCATGGCTTGGGCCTGGCTGTAGCCGCTGGCCAGGATCACCGGCAAATTCGGCCGCAGGGCCCGGAGGGCCGTCAAGGTCTGCCAGCCGTCCAGGCGCGGCATGGTGAGGTCGAGGAGCACGCAGCCGATCCGGTCCTGGTGCCGGCGAAACACCTCCAAGGCCTCGAGGCCATCGACCGCCGTCACTTCCTCATAGCCCAGTCGCCGGAGCAACGCCTGGGCCATCTTACGAACCGAAGGTTCATCTTCCACCACCAACACCCATCCTCGGCCGGGTTGCGGGGCGGTAGGGATAGCCTCTTCTTCCCGGGCCGGGAGCAGTGCCTGATCGGGCAGAGGCAGGAATACCCGAAAGGTGGTGCCCCGGCCAGCCTTGGTCTCCACGGCCAAGGCTCCCTCCTGGGCCCCGGCCAAACCCAACACCACGGCGAGTCCCAAGCCCCGGCCGGTCAATTTAGTAGTGAAAAAGGGATCAAAAATCTTTTCCAGAATCGACGGATCCATTCCGCCGCCCTCATCAGAGACCGAAAGGCACAGGTAGGACTCTTCCCGCGGTTCCCAGTTTACCGGGAAAAATCGTAAGAGGCGAATCTCCGCCGCCGGGATTACGGAGACGGATACGGCAACCTCTCCCACCCGGTCGCCCATGGCCTCCCCGGCATTCACCACCAAGTTAGTCAGGATTTGCCGGAGATGCAGCGCATCGGCCCGGATGATAAGCTTCGGGACGGAAGAATCCGTCTTCAGTCTCACCTCTTTCGGCAGGGAAGCGCTCAATAGCGGCTGGGCTTCTCTCAAGACCTGGACTACGTCCAGCGGCTCCCTCCGGACAAGGGTTTTGCCCAAATAGGCGAGCATCAGAGCACTGACCTCGGCCGCCCGGCGGGAGGCCTTCAAGGCCTCCTCCAGTGTATCGCGAGTGGACGATGCCGAGGGCAGGTCCCAAAGAGCCATCTCCAGATTCCCGATCACCACTCCGAGCAGGTTATTGAAATGATGGGCAATCGCCCCGGCCATCCGACCCAGGCTCTCCGACTTCTCCATCTGCTGAAGGCGGCGTTCCATCTCCAATCGCTCCCGCTCCAAACGTTTAGGTCCAGTGATATCCGTGGCGATATGAATGACCTTCTTTAGGTGGCCGTCGGCATCGGATATCGGGGTGCAGGAGACCAAATAAATGCCGCCTAGTGCTTCCACCTCCATTTCGACCGTCTCCGGGGAACCCGAAGTCATCATTTTTTGAAACGGACACCCGCTGGGGGGGTGATCGCTGCGGTGAAAGACCTCGTAGCAGTGCTTACCCCGGAGGATTTCCAACGGTTGTCCGGTGGCATTCTCCACGGCCAGGTTGGCGGCGATAATTTTAGCTTGGGGATCGAGGATCAACACCGGCTGCCCGATGGCCTGGAAGATGGTATCCCACTCAACCAGAGTACCATTACGCGCCTCTTCCGCCCGTTTTCGAGCAGTGACATCACGGGATAACCCGAATATTCCGACAAGTTTTTCTTCCTTGTCGCGGAGACCTTTGACGGCCGTTTCCAAAACCCGGAGGGAGCCGTCTTGGTGGAGATAACCTAATTCCAAAGTGATGACGCGATCTGGGTCGACGGAAGAGTCCTGCTCCCGATCGATCTCCAGGGCCAGCGTATCAGCGGCCACTTTCAAGGATTCGGGAGCAAGCCGCTCCTGGATAGGCTGCCTCATTCTTTCTTCGGGGGTGTACCCCAGGATTTTCTCTATCGACGGACTCACATAGGTCAGATGCAGGCTGAGATCCGTGGTAAAGACAATATCTTCCAGGTTCTCTACGAGTAACCGATAATTCACCGGGGAGAAGCCCACTCTCTCCCCCGCTTGCTTTCCGGTTTTTGGCAGTTTCAACCCTTGGACCTCCACAACGAGGAGATATACCGACTCAGATTTAAGCTAAAATCTTCCTCCCAGGAGAGGGGAAAGGGGAATAGATTCTGTAGAAAAAGAAGGAAGCCTGAAATTCGGATACTCCCGAAAATTCTATTTGTCAAGACAATATTGACGGACTCGCCAGAAGTCCGTCAACAGCCCGAGCGCGAATAACCGCCGGGCTGGGGTAGGGTGGAACCATGGGAATTCACTTCCAACGCTAAGCCTCGCCGGAAAGTCCTTGAGAAGGTTTTCGTGTTCCTCCCAGAACCGTTCTGACTTTGTCCAGCAAATCCTTAAGCCGATAGGGTTTGCCGATATATCCCGCGGCGCCGGACTCCAGGCCCTCTTTTACCGGACCGTCGACCGAGTAGCCGCTGGCGATCAGGACTCGGACCGAGGAATCGATTCTGACCAGCTCCCGCAGGCAATGGAGGCCGCCCATTCCGGGCATCCCCAAATCGAGGAGGACCAGGTCAATTTCCCCCGGGCGGGTTTGAAGATATTCCAGCGCCGCCTCGCCGCAGTCGGCAGCGAAAACCTGATACCCGTGGCGCTGAAGGATCTGGACGGTCAGATCCCGGACCGCGGCTTCATCGTCCACCACCAGGATGGTTTCCGATCCGCCGGTCAATAAGGCTTCTTCTTCCCCCTTTTCAACTCCGACCTCCTTTTCCTCGACGGCCGGCAGATAAATTTTGAAAGCCGTACCTTGCCCTTCCGCGCTCTCACAAAGGATATACCCGCCATGGCTCTTGACGATGCCGTACACCGAAGCCAGCCCTAAACCGGTACCCTTCCCGATTTCCTTGGTGGTGAAAAAAGGCTCGAAGATGTGCTGCACCGTTACCTGGTCCATGCCCTGCCCCGTATCCGTCACGGCCAGGAGGACGTAATTCCCGGGCGTCGCGCCCAAGTGCCGGCGGCAGAATTCCTCGTCCAGACAAACATTGCCGCTCTCCAGGACCAGCCGCCCGCCGTTGGGCATGGCGTCGGCGGCGTTGCTCCCTAAATTCAGCAGTATTTGTTCAATCTGGACCGGGTCGGCCTCTACCCATTTCAGACGACTCTCCAGATGGAGATCCAGGACGATCATTTTCGGGATAGTCCGCCTCAACACTTTTTCCGCTTCCAGAATTTCCTGATTCAGGTCGAGGGGCCGTCGGTTCCCTTCCACCTTGCGGCTGAAGGTCAGCAATTGACGAATAAGCTGGGCCGCCCGCTGAACGGCTTTTTGAATCCCCAGCAACTCCTGATGCCCGGGGTCTTTTGCGGATTTATCCCAAAGAAGCAATTGGGCATAGCCGCCGATGGCCTGCAGGAGATTGTTGAAGTCGTGGGCGATGCCTCCAGCCAGGGTGCCGACGGCCTCCATTTTCTGAGCTTGCCGAAACTGTGCTTCCAGGACCCTGGTCTGGGTAATGTCATGAAAGATGGACAGGTTCCCGGCCGGCGTCCCCTCGTGATCATCGTAGCGCGAACCGCTGAGTATAATGTCGAGGATTCGGCCGTCTTGGGTGATCCTTTTTGTTTCAAAGATCACGGGAGGGCCTCCGGACAATCCCCGGCTGATTTCGGCCATGCTTTTTTCTTTTTCAGAATCGGGAACAAAAGGAATTCGCTTACCGACCAGTTCTTCCAAGGTCCAGCCGAAGGTTCGGGTAAAAGAAGGATTGATAAACCGGACCTTTCCTTCCAGGTCGTAGATCGCGATGGCGTCGGCCGAGGAATTCAGAAGCGAACGATATAACTCTTCGGCCCGTTTGGATTCCTCGAACAAACGGCGGTACTGGTCTTCACTCCGCCTCAGGGCTTCTTCCGCCCGCTTACGCTCGGTGATATCTCGAAAGATCCCCTGGACGAAAGATTCGCCTTTGTGGTGAAAAGCCACTCCGGTCGATTCGACATAAATCACTTCGCCCCTCAAGGTGACCATCCGGTGTTCTCTCGGCGGCACGGCGGTTTGATCGAATTCACCGGTTGGCTGTTGGTCGGCAGCGGCCCGAAAAATTTTTTCGATCCGCTCCGCCGATTCCGGACGGTCTTCCGGGTACACCAGGTCCAGATAAGCCCGGCCGATCAGGTCCTCGGCTTTTGCGGCTCCCAACAAGGCGACCCCCGCCGGATTCACCATGGTGATCCGGTCCTCAGCATTGCGAATCAAAATGGCATTGGTAGAGCATTCAAAGAGCGAGCGATACTGTTCTTCGGCATCCACCAGCAACCGCTCGGCTTTTTTTCTTTGGTCGATATCCTCGTGAGTCCCTTCGTAATAGAGAATCCGGCCTTCCCGGTCCCGGACGGCCCGGGCACTGACGGAGGTCCAAAAAGAACTGCCGTCCTTTCGTCGGGTTTGGTGTTCGAAGTTCTCCACCACCCCCTGCTCGCGGAGGAGTCGATTAAATTCCTCGCGGTCTTCCCGTTGGGTATAATGCTGTTCGGCAATATCCCGGATCGAGGTCGTCATCTCCTCCGGGGAGGCATAACCGCACATCCGGGCCAAAGCCTGATTGACCTTGATCCACCGCCCCTCCGGAGTGCTCTGGAAAAAGCCCTCCACGGCCTGTTCGAAAATGGCCCGATACCTCTCCTCGCTTTGCCGCAGGGCCTCCTCCTTCCGTTTGCGTTCGGAGATATCCCGAAAGGACCAGACCCTACCTCGGATTTGTTCCCCCTCCATCAGGGGACGGGATAGTCGTTCCATCACCCTGCCATCCTTAAATTCAAGGATATCGAAACTGTCATCCTTCGAAGTGTATATTTCCCGGACTTTCCACAGAAACCCTTGCGGATCGGTCAGTTGATCAGGGACGTACTGAAGCAGAGCGGCGTTATCCCCCCCTGCAATCAACCCGGGGGGGATCTTCCACATCTCGAAAAAAAGTTCGTTGGCGTAAAGAATCTTGTTTTCCGCGCTCACCGTTAAGAGGCCGTCAGCGGTGGATCCCAGGATGGCTTGCAATAATGTCTCGCTCCGGCGTAAGGCCCTTTCGGCCTGCCGGCGTTCGGTGATATCCCGGGCCATGCCGCGCACGATGGGGACGGCAACCCCTTCGGTCCGCAGGGTGTTGTTATATTCCCAATAGCGGGTTTCACCGCCGGCGGTTAGCACCCGCATAATGCCGCTGGACCGGCCCTCACGCTGGATCTCGGCCAGATAGGCGTCGAAGCGGTCACGCATCTCGGGGTCGAGCAGATCGAACGGATTCATTTTCAACAGCACTTCAAGGGGATACCCCAATACTCTAACCGCCGCTCCGCTCACGGAGAGTAGTTTACCTTTGAGGTCGTGGGTGCAAATCAAATCCTGACTATTCTCGACCAAATCGCGATAGCGTTCCTCACTTTCCCTCAGGATCTCCTCCATCCTTTTTCGCGCGCTGATATCCCGGGAAAGGCCACAAATTCCAACCCACTTCCCCTGCCGGTCTCGGAGGCTGCGAAAGACCGTTTCCAAAATCCTAGTCGCCCCGTCTCGATGATTGAATTCCAGTTCCAGGGTAACCGAGCGGTCAGGGGGCGTTGAGGGATCCTTTTCCCGTTCAAGTTCCAAGGCCAGCGTCTGGACGGCCAATTCGAGCGACTTCGGGGTAAGCTGTTCGTCGGGACGTTGACTCATCCATTCCTCGGGACTGTACCCCAGGACTTTCTTCACCGATGGACTTATATAGGTGGTCCGAAGATGGAGATCGAGGGTAAAGATCAAATCCTCTATATTCTCGATCAATACGCGAAAACGGGTCTCCTGGTCCTCTAAGGCCCCCGTCACTTCCTTTTCTTTGGGGAGTAGTTTCAGCCTGTCGATCTCCGCCTCGAGTTCGAAAATTCGCCGACGAAGTTTCTCAATATCCTGATTTGACGTCATTGCTCATTCCCTGGTTATCCTTAATCGCATCCCGCCCGGGTAGATTTAAGTTAATACGAAAATAGAAGATTCGGTGGTTATTCCAGCCCTTTTGAAATCCCCCTAAATCCCCCTTTGCTAAAGGGGGACTTTAACTCCCCCCTTTGGCAAAGGGGGGCGGGGGGGATTTTCATGCTTCGGGGTGCCCGCCCGGGGCCTGGGGGTTTATTAGGAAAATAGCCTCTTTGACCTGCTACCTGTCCAATAATCAATCGATTATTGAAATCATCTGCTTAGTCCATTTCCTCTCTTGCACCCGCCCTTTCCGGCCAGGTAGCCTGCACGACCGTCCCTTGACCGGGCGAGGATTCGAGGGAGAAGGTCCCGCCCGACAACTCGGTCCGCTCCCGCATGCTGGCCAGCCCGAGCCCGCGATCGGTGCTCTCTCTGGTCAGGGCCTTTTCGATCTCGAACCCCCGACCATTGTCCTGAATGACCAGCACCAGTGCCCCTCCGGTCTTCCGCAGGGAAAGCAGCATCCGATCCGCTCCGCTGTGCTTGGTGGTATTGTTTAGGGCCTCCTGGGTAATCCGGAAAATCACCGTCTTCAGGGCCGCTGGAATCGCCTGCTCTTCGACTTCAAATTGCGTTTCCACCATCAGGCCGGGAGTCCTTTTCTGGAATTCCCGGATCAGCCAGTTAAAGGTGGCCAGCAGGCCGAGGTCGTCCAGCAGGGAAGGCCTGAGGGCCATCTGGATTCTCCGGCACTCCTCAATGGCCATCTGCAGGAGGGAGACCGTCTCCCCCAGGTCTTTGCCCTTTTGGGCGGCCTCGACCTGGTACTTGATGGCGCTTAACAAGCCCCCGATCCCGTCATGAAGATCGATGGCGATCCTCCTTCTTTCCTCTTCCTGGGTCGACAGGAGGCGCGAGGACAGGAAACGAACTTCCGCTGTCCTCTCCTGGACCCTTCCTTCCAGTTCATCATTGGCCCTACGCAAAGCCTCCGCCGCGCCGGCCCGCTCCCGGTAATAGCGATAGCGCTGCTGCCGCCAGATCAGGGCCACCCCGGCCCCCGCGCCGGCGAGCAGGGCGCCTACGATCAGTATGATCAGCCACAGGGTTTCCCGCATGGGTCCGTATACTTCCGCCACATCCATTCGGGCTACCAGAAACCAGGGTGACCCGGGAATCGCGCGCACCGCGGCCAACACCGGGACGTCCCGGTAATCACGCCCCTCCACTATCCCTTTCCCACCCAAGACCGCTTTCACAGCGGGAACATCCTGACTACTCAAGGGGATGCGGAGCGTCAGGGCGGTATTTTTGCGAAACTTGAGTTCATTCAGATATAAGGCGTCCTTTCCTTCCCGACGGATAAGCAGTGTTTCGGCGGTCTCACTGGGCTCCGGCCAGCGTTGCAGGAAGGGATAGAGATAGACCTCCGGGTCGATCCTCAGGAAAAGCACCCCTAGAGGCCGGCCTCCGCCCCGATCATCCGGAATCGGGACGAGCAAGGCCAAAGAGGTTTTCCGGGAGTGCTCCTGCCGGTAAAAATCCACGAAGGTGATTTGCCCGGATTGCAGTGTTTCCGCGACCTTCCGGGTTATCGCCGGGGAGAGCGGCTCATCGATTTCGGGAGCCGACAACCGCACAACGCCTTGGGAATCGAGCAATTGTACCCGGTCATAATCATACCCTTCCTGGATCAGGTCCACCCAAGTCCGGAGGTTTTTCTTCAGCTTCGAATCCCGGGGACGGACGAAGAAATCCCGCACCAAGAGGGCAAAGAAAGGATTACGAAAAAAGACCTCGGCATCCCTTAAACGCTCGGTTTTCCAGCGTACGATCTCGCCGGCTTTCAGGTCCGCGATGGCGGCCAGTTTATGTTCCATCTCCATTTTGAAATGTTTTTCCTTGCTCTGATAATTGAGGATGCCGGCCAGGACGATGCCGGCGGCCAGGATGACGAAAATCAACCAAAGAATTCGGGCGGGGCGCTTATCCTCAAAGTTCTGAAGGCTATCCATGCCAGACCTCCATTTCGGTGCGGTCGTTTATCTTTTGTACCATGAGAAAAGGCTTTCTTCAAGTGGTGGATTCAGGGGAGTTCCCCCTTACGACTACGGGCTGCCCCTTTTTCCTGCTTGACATTTAAACCTGATTTATTATAAGAATTTAACCCCTTGAAAGACCCTTGCCGGGGTAGGGGCAGGCTTTAGCCTCCCCTTTCAAGATTATCATTGGAGAGGATCGGGGAAATGAATATTATTGTTGCCGGGTCACTGGCTTACGACAGGATTATGGATTTTCCGGGATACTTTGCGGAGCATATCCTTCCCGAAAAAATTCATATTTTGAACGTCTGCTTCCAGGTGAACGGACTGAAGGAAAAATTCGGCGGCACGGCCGGGAATATTGCCTATGCCCTCACCCTGATGGGCGAAAAGCCCATCATCTCCGCGGCCATCGGCCATGATTTTAACCGCTACTTTGAATGGCTGGGGAAAATCGGACTTTCCACCGAATACACCAAAATCATCGAGGAGGAATTCACGGCCGGCGCCTACATCACCACCGACCGGGCCGACAACCAGATTACCGGGTTCAATCCCGGGGCCATGAAATATTCTTCCGCGCTCGATTTCGAACGATTCAAAGCGGAAAAGACGATGATGATCATCTCTCCCGGCAATTTAGAGGACATGATGCATTATCCGAGCCGCTGCCAGGCCTTGGGGATCGACTACATCTTTGATCCCGGGCAATCCTTGCCGATGTTGGAGGCCGAGGCGTTGGTCCAGGCCCTAGACGGTTGCCGAATGCTGATTTCCAATGACTATGAACTGGATTTGATCATGGCCAAGACGGGGTTGGACCAGGACGCGCTGCTGAAAAAAGCCCGGGTTATTATTACCACCTTGGGAGAGCACGGTTCAAGAATCGCCACCGGGGAAGGCAGCCTGCATATCCCGGCGGTTCCTCCCCGGAAGGTGGAGGACCCCACCGGCGCCGGCGATTCCTATCGGGGCGGGTTGATCAGCGGCCTGGTTCAAGGCCGAGACCTCGAGCAATCCGCCCGCTGGGGCAGCGTCTGCGCTTCCTTCGCGGTCGAGTGCTACGGCACTCAAGATTACCGGTTCAGTCCCGAAGAATTCAACGAACGCTACAGTCGCTGTTTCGGATAAGTTCGGGAATGATTGAAACCGAATTTCTTTGGCTGGGTCATCCCTGATGGTTTTCAACCGTAAGAAATTCATCTCTCTTTTTTCTATTTCTTAGCAGCCCGACGGCCTTCGGCCGGGCAGAGCGACCCCTTTTCAACCACCCGCCGCAGTACCCTGCAAAAAACACCGTTCACCGCCAGACAGCCGGCGTGCTGGGCTTTTTCGTTATCGGCCTGGGGGCACCGGAATGAACAGAATTTCATCGGACACCTTTCGCGCGTTGCCTCGCTGGGACCAAATCTGAGTTTAATATAGCTGTTCTTATTCTTATACGAATCTGTTATATTTATCCATCTCTTTAACCATCCGAGGCCGCTAATGAAAATGGAGGGACCCCCATGAGCGATTCGCTGGCCCAAAACCGGATCCGGATAGATATTCAAAAGCATATCCAGTTCACCCAGGGCAATGATCCGGATCTGGCGGACCGCCGTCAGATTTTCCTCGGGCTCTGCTCCGCCGTCCGGGACCGCCTGGTCGAGCGCTGGCTAAGGACCCAGCGGGCCTGCTACGAGCTGCTGGCCAAGCGGGTGTACTACCTGTCCTTGGAGTTCCTCCCCGGCCGGTTCCTGCGCAACTACCTCACCAGTCTCCAAATGGAAGAAGAGGCCCAGGAGGCCCTGCACAGTCTGGGTTATGATTTGGAAGACATCGAGGAGGAGGAATGGGACGCCGGTCTGGGAAACGGCGGCCTGGGTAGACTGGCCTCCTGTTTTCTGGATTCCATGGCCACCTTGCAGCTCCCGGCCTACGGCTACGGAATCCGGTACGATTACGGGATTTTCTTCCAGCATATCGTCAACGGCTACCAGCAGGAGCAATCCGACAATTGGATGCGGGAAGGGACCCCTTGGGAAATCCAGCGGCCGGAGGTGCTGTATCCCGTTCACTATTACGGACGCTCGGAGTCTTACCGCGATGCCCAAGGCCGGGCTCGCCGGCGCTGGGTGGAGACCGAGTCGGTACTGGCCATGGCCTCCGACTTCCTGGTGCCGGGCTACGGGGGGGAGTACGTCACCAACATGCGCCTCTGGGTGGCGAAATCAAGCCGGGAATTCAACCTCCAGGAGTTTAACCAGGGCGACTATGTGGGCGCCGTCGAAGCCAAGGTATTGAGTGAGAACATCTCCAAAGTCCTCTATCCCAGCGACGAAATGGCCCAGGGACGCGAGCTGCGGCTGAAACAGCAGTATTTTTTCGTCTCGGCCACGCTTCAGGACATTCTCCGCAAGTTCAAGAAACAGCACCGGGAATGGACCGGCTTTCCGGAGGCCGTGGCCATTCAATTGAACGATACCCATCCCACCATCGCCATCCCCGAATTGATGCGGCAACTGCTGGACGAAGAGGGGCTGGGCTGGGATGACGCCTGGTCCATTTCCCGCCGCACTTTTGCCTACACCAACCATACGGTCTTACCCGAAGCTCTGGAGACCTGGCCGGTGGAGGTCCTGGGGCGGCTGCTGCCCCGCCACCTGGAGATCATCTACGAAATCAACGAGCGCTTTCTGGAAGAGGTCCGAAACGATTATCCCCGGGACCACGAGTTGCCGGCCCGGGTCTCGCTGATCCAGGAAGGGCCGGTGCGGCGAATCCGCATGGCCCATCTGGCCGTGGTCGGGGGACACGCCGTCAACGGCGTGGCCAAGCTGCATTCCCGGATCCTCCGGGAGCAGCTCTTTCGAGACTTCGACCGGATCTTCCCGGGCCGGTTCCGCAACGTGACCAACGGGGTCACGCCCCGGCGTTGGCTGGTTCAGGCCAATCCGGCCCTGTCCAAGCTGATCACCTCGGCCATCGGTCCGGAATGGGTGAATGACCTGCAGCGGTTGCGCCGGCTCGAACCCCTGGCGGAAGATCTTGAATTCCGAAAATCCTGGAAGGAGACCAAACGGGAGAATAAGAAGCGCCTGGCCCGGTACGTGCTCCGCAAAATGGGCCTGGGGGTGAATCCGGATACCCTCTTCGATGTGCAGGTCAAACGGATTCACGAATACAAACGACAGCTCCTCAATATCCTCCACACCGTAGCGCTCTATCGGCGGATCAAATCAAATCCCGATTATGTCGCCCCCGCCCGGACCGTCTTTATCGGCGGCAAAGCCGCGCCCGCCTACACCCAGGCCAAACTCTCCATTAAGCTGGTCAACGCCGTGGCCGGGGTGGTCAACAACGATCCGGATATCCGGGGGCGGCTGCGGGTCATCTTCCTGCCGAACTACTGCATCTCCCAGGCGGAGAAGGTGATCCCGGCGGCCGATCTCTCCGAACAAATTTCCACGGCCGGTATGGAGGCTTCCGGGACGGGCAACATGAAGTTTGCGCTCAACGGGGCCTTAACCATCGGCACACTGGACGGCGCCAACATCGAGATCATGGAGGAAGTCGGACGAGACAACATTTTTATTTTCGGATTGAACGCCGAAGAAGTCGTCCTCCTCCGTTCCGGAGGCTATGCTCCCCGGGCGCTGTACGAGGCGGACCCGGAACTGCGGGGAACGCTGGATCTTATCCGGGAGGGTTTTTTCTCACCCGAAGAGCCCCGGCTGTTCCAGCCCTTGGTGCAGGCCCTCCTGGACCAGGGAGACTATTTTCTGGTCCTGGCCGACTTCCGCGCTTACCTGGAAGCCCAGGAAAGGGTGGGAGCGGTGTATGCCGACCACGAGGAATGGGCCCGCCGTTCGATCCTGAATACGGCCCGGACCGGCTTCTTCTCCAGCGACCGCTCCATCCTGGAATACGCCGACGAAATTTGGAACGTGACCCCCCTGGAATTAGATTCTTACATCCATTGTTAGAGACAAATTCTCAGAGCAATGGATGTAAGAATCTAATATAAAAATTTTTTTGATAGGCCTTTAAGGAATAGGAATATGGATCAAAACGATTTTCCCTCCGGTGACTGGGCACTGGCCCGGCACCCGATTTTTGATGCCCGACAGGCCCTCTGGGGCTATGAAATTTTTTGTGTTTCCAATCGGGGCGGCTTGAGCCCCTCTCCGCCGGCCGGGGAGCCGTCGCTTTCCTCCATGGCCTCCGGCTCCTATGTGGGCTTGCAACAGGTCTCGGAAAGGGGAAAACGGATCGTGGTCGGGATCAATGATCGGACGTTGCTTTCGAATCTCCCTTATACGCTTCAACCCTCACTCGCGGCCTTGAAAGTCCCGGAGCGGATCGCCGTCCATCCGGACCTGATGGAAACCCTGACGCAACTCAAAACCGAGGGATACCTGTTGATGGTGGGGGAATTTTCGGGCGCCGCCGAATTGGAGCCGCTGTATCGAATGGGCGATGTTTTGGACATTGCGGTCTCACTGGAGCCGGCCGGCCTGACCCGGCTGGTCAAGGCCGGCCGGAACTTTCCGGTAAAATTGTTGGCCAGCGGAGTGGCGGACCGAGCTTGTCTGGGCGCCTGCGCCACCCTCGGTTTCGATCTGTTTCAGGGGAGCTACTTCAAGTCGCCGGAGGATGTTCCCGTCCGGCGGATCAGCTCGAACGAGATCGCCCGGCTGCGCCTCTTTCAACTCATCGAGCAGAAAGACCCCGACTTCCTCAAAGTGGCCGAGGTCATCCAGTCCGACGCCTCGATCAGCTTCCGGCTGTTGGCCCTGCTCAATTCGGCCGCCTTCGGTTTTCGGCAAAAGATTAAATCGATCCGGCAGGCGATCACCCTTTTGGGCTGGCAGAAAACCCGGAACTGGCTGCGCGTGGCCTTGATCAATGACCTGGCCCACGGCCTGAATTCACCGGAGTTGGTCTACCTCTCCGCCCAGCGGGGGCGGTTTCTGGAACGCCTTGGAATGGCCTTTGACTATTGGGGTTTTGATCCGGACAGTCTCCAATTACTCGGGCTCTTCTCGCTCCTCGACGCCATGCTGGGGCTGCCCATGGCGGAGACCCTCCAGTACCTGCCCCTCGAAGACAAGTTGAAGTCGGCCCTCAAGCGGGAGGCCAATAATGAATACCTTCCGCTCCTCCTGCTGGCGGAGATGCTGGAGGACGGACGCTGGGCGGAGGCCGCCGCCCTGGTCCGGCAACTGGGCTTGGAGGAAGGTCCCGTCAAGGAGGCCTTCCAGGCTTCGGTGACCTGGGCCAATCAGTTCGGGACCGTGGACCTGGAGGCGGCGGAGTCTTAGGCGGTTTCCCGTTCGCCGGTCCGGGGTTTCCAGGTTCAGGAGTACCGAAGTCATGTTGGTGATATTTCGGTCAACCCGGAAGAATTCAGACGAAAATCCTGTCCTCCCTTCACCTACTCATCTCCCAAAGGGGGCCAAAATCCCTCTATTTCTTATTCTCAAAATTGTGTATAATTGAGGTACCTGAATTCAATCCCTTTAAGGCAACCGCTCGGTCGAATTCCGAGTCGACTTTTGCTGACTGGAATGGCCGGCGTGATCCTTGTCGTCCACCACCACAGAAAGGAGATCTACCCATGAAAAATGACGACCGCAAACCCACGACAACCGATGCCGGGATCCCCGTATCCAGCGACGAGTACTCGCTCACCGTGGGGCCCGATGGACCCATCCTGCTGCAGGACCACTACCTCATCGAGCAGATGGCCAACTTCAACCGGGAGCGGATTCCGGAGCGCCAGCCCCACGCCAAGGGTTCCGGGGCCTTCGGTCACTTCGAGGTGACCAAGGATGTCAGCGCCTACACCAAGGCTGCGGTGTTCCAGCCGGGCACGAAGACGGACACGTTGATCCGGTTCTCCACGGTGGCCGGAGAGCGCGGCAGCCCCGACACCTGGCGTGACCCGCGTGGCTTCGCGCTTGAAGTTCTACACCAGCGAAGGCAACTACGACATGGTGGGGAACAACACGCCGGTGTTCTTCGTACGTGACCCCATGAAGTTCCAGCACTTCATCCGCTCCCAGAAGCGCCGTGCGGACAACGGCCTGCGCGATAACGACATGCAGTGGGACTTCTGGACCCTGTCGCCCGAGTCGGCCCACCAGGTCACCGTGGCTGATGGGTGACCGCGGGATCCCGAAGACCTGGCGGCACATGAACGGCTACTCGAGCCACACCTACATGTGGGTCAATGCCAAGGGCGAGCGCTTCTGGGTGAAGTACCACTTCAAGACCGACCAGGGCATCGACTTCCTCACCCAGGAGGAGGCCGACCGGATCGCCGGTGTTGACGCCGACTACCATCGGCGCGACCTGTTCGAGGCGATCAAGCGGGGTGATTACCCCAGCTGGACGCTGAAGGTGCAGATCATGCCCTTCGAGGAAGCCGAGACCTACCGGTTCAACCCCTTCGACCTGACCAAGGTCTGGCCGCACGGCGACTACCCGCTGCACGAGGTCGGCCGGCTGACGCTGGACCGCAACCCGACCGACTTCCACACCGAGATCGAGCAGGCGGCGTTCGAACCGAACAACCTCGTGCCGGGGATCGGTGTCAGCCCGGACAAGATGTTGCTCGCCCGCCTCTTCGCCTACGCCGACGCCCATCGTGCACCGCCTGGGGGTCAACTACAAGCAGATCCCGGTCAACCGGCCAAAGGCGCCGGTGCACAGCTACAGCAAGGACGGGGCGATGCGGGTCCAGAACGTGTCCGACCCCGTGTACGCACCGAACTCGAAGGGCGGCCCGCAGGCTGACGGTCAAGCGCTATCCCGAGGCAGCGATCTGGGAGGCCAGCGGCGAGTTCATCCGCGCCGCCTACACCTTGCGCAAGGACGACGACGACTTCGGCCAGCCCGGCACCTTGGTGCGTAAGGTCATGGACGACGGGCAGCGCGACCGGCTGGTGTCCAACGTCGTCGGACACCTCAAGAAAGGCGTGTCCGAGCCCGTGCTGCAGCGTGCGTTCGAATACTGGCGCAACATCGACAAGGAGATCGGCGACCGCATCGCCAAAGGCGTGAACGCCGGCTGATCCCCCTCAGTCCCTCCCGGCCCGCTAGTGCCTTGAATGGCGGACCGGGAGGGACCTAACCTCACAGTCGTTAATCTCCAGCGGGCCTTGTTTCCAAGGCCGCGGTGCCGGCCTTTCCTGCTTCCAGGAGAAAATGCGGTCACCCTACGGCGGCCGGCCGGCGGCAGGAAAGAAAAATTGATCATGCCCGAATCATTTCTTAATTGGAGGACGGAGCGCACCGCTTATCCCCAGAATCTAATCATCGACATTCATTCCTATTGCAATGCCCGTTGCCGCATCTGTCCTTATCCCCGGGTTAAAGACCAAATACCCATGGGCTGGATGGAGGATGGCCTTTTCCACCGCCTGATCGACGAGTTTGCCGACATTAAGGCCCATCATCCGGTCCGCGGGCACGTCATTTTCTGCAATATGGGGGAAGCCCTGATCGATCCCCGGATCTTTGAAAAACTGTCTTATGTCCGGAAGGCCGGGCTGACCATGATCCTGCAAACCAATGCCGCCCTGCTGACCCCGGAAAAGACCGATCGTCTTCTGGAGAGCGGTTTTGACGGACCGATCTACATCAGCTTTCACGGAATTACCAAATCCGTTTATGAAAATATTATGGGGCTGCCTTATGAAAAAACCCTGGCCAACATCCAATATCTAACCCGCAAATACGCTAAAGTGAATATCCGCGCCTATGCCTTTCATTGGCCCCGGGGAGAGGCCTATAAAGTCAGGAAATATTGGCGTACTCAGGGGGTGCCGGTGGCCATAGGCATACCCAATTCCCGGGCCAATCTGGTCCCCGCCACCGAAGGCCTTTCGCTCAAATATCCCGGTCCCTGGCTGAAAGGCTGCAAAAAGGGTGAACCCCTGAGAGACATGGTCGTTTCTTTCGACGGCCAGGTGGTCCTGTGCTGCGAAGATATGGGTCGCAGAACTTCTTTGGGCAACGTACGGGAGAAATCCTTGATAGAAGTTTGGAACGGTCCTCAGGCCCAAAAGGTGCTCGATTATTTATACGGCGCCGGTTGGGGGAAAAAAGACGGCTTCCTCTGCCGAGGCTGTCAGTTCGGCTGGTCCACTCAATTCAGACGCTTCATGAAAAATCTGGATAACGAATGGCAGCGTTTGACCAAGACCATCTTCTAAAACAATTTAGAGCGGATTCTCCCCTCCGAGGCCAAAAAGACCACCAGGTCCGCCAACTCTTCCGGTTTCCCCGGGCGCCCCATGGGGATCTCCGCCTCCCAGCCTTTGATGACCGCTGCGGAAAAGGTGTCATTAAAGAGTTTGAAAGGGATGCCGATAGGAACTGTAAAAATTAGTCTCAGAAAGGAAAAATGTTATGAAGAAAGTAGTATTGTTTGCGGGATTGGCTATCTTCCTGATGGCCGGGTTTTGCTTTGCGGAGGAGCGAGGGACGGCCAAGGACGCGGAAATGCTGGTGAAAAATGCGGTGGCCTATTACCAAGCCAATGGTAAAGCCAAGGCTTTGGCTGAATTCAGCAATCCCAACGGAAAATTTGCGGACATCCCCAAGGGTTTGTTCATCTTCGCCTACGATTTTACCGGTAAATGTGTCGCTCAGGGAGCGAACCCCGGCATGGTCGGGAAGGACTTGATCGGGCTGAAAGATCCGGACGGCAAGCCCCTGATCAAGGATATGATCGAGATCGCTAAATCGAAGGGAAAAGGCTGGTATGATTACAAATGGAGCAATCCGGCCACAAAGAAAATGGAACTTAAGTCAAGTTACGTCGAGCGCGTTGAGGACATTATGGTTGGCTGCGGGTTTTATCGACCGATTTCTTAATAATCGGATTAATTTGTATCCCCTCCAGGAAACCTCAAACCAGCCGCCGGCCGTGCCGGCGGCTGGTCATTCAAAACAGTTTCTTTTCGGACAAATTTAGAAGGACCGGAGCGCTGAATTTGATTTGGATCTCCCGGTTGACCCTCTCCGGGATGCCAGGAAGTGGTTAAGCATGCGCCCGGCGGGCCCACTGCGCTTGATCCCCACGGCATGGGCGAGATGGCCTTTGGGATTCACATCAATCCCCGGTAATACCCTCCATCCACTTGTATCGTGGCCCCCGTAAGGTAGCCGGCCCGCTCCGAAGCCAGAAAAACCACCAGGTCCGCCAATTCTTCCGGCTTTCCCAGTCGCCCCATGGGTATCTCCGCCTCCCAGCCTTGGATGACCGCTTCGGGGGTGGTCTGCTGCCGCCGGGCTACCACCTCGGCTAATTCACGAACCCGCTCGGTCAACGTGTACCCCGGACAGACGTTATTGATCAGAATGTTGTCCGGCGCGTAAATCGTGGCCAGGGTCTTGGCCAGGCCCACCAGGCCGGTCCGCAGGGCGTTGGAAAGGATCAGGCCCGGGATCGGTTGTTTGACGGCCACCGAGGTCACATTGATGATCCGCCCGAACTTGCGGGCCTGCATGACCGGGATCGCCGCTTTCATCAAAGTCGCGGCACTCATCAGGGTCAATTGGAAGGCTGCCTGCCAGTGATCCTCGCTGATTTCCAGAAAAGGCAGGGAGGGCGGCCCCCCCGCGTTGTTCACCAGAATATCCACATGCCCGTAGTGTTGATAGGCCTCACGGAAAAAACGCCTGGCCTCCTCGGAGGACGACATATCGGCCGTCAGGGGGACTACCTCCGTCCCGGTGTCCCTTCGGATCTCCTCGGCCGCCTGTTGTATATTTTCCAGGCTACGGGAGCAGATTGCCAGCCTGGCCCCTTCTCGGGCCAGCCCCAGGGCCACCGCCTTTCCCAACCCCTTACTGGCCCCGCACACCAGGGCCACCCGATCCTTCAGACCTAAATCCATGTCCTGGCCTCCCTATGTATGTTGAAAATACCATGATATCCAGAGGATTAAATAAAATGGCGACGAATACTCTGTCAACAGATTTATTGACATTTGGAATGATTTAAGTAGGATACGATTAAGCTGGGCCGGGAACATCTTGAACGGGAGAAGGAGGCGGACAGGAATGTTGCGCTGGTTGCGATTCGGTGGTTGTTGTGAAAAAGGCGGGTGATGGGAAAAATGGGAATCATGAGCGCAAGGGGAAGACGGCTTCGCAGAATTCCCAGACCTCCCATGATTCCCCGTCTTTGATTTTACCCCCTCGGGGCGACTACCAAACCCTTCTTTCTTATCAGAAATCCGAGGTGGTCTATCAAATAACCTACCGGTTCTGTGAGCGCTTTCTCAGAAAGCGTGACCGCACGGTCGATCAGATGGTACAGGCCGCCCGCTCCGGCAAGCAGAATATCGTTGAGGGGAGCAAGGCTGCGACTGCTGGATCAGCAGCTAAAGGCGCTGGAAAAGAATTTCCTAAAAGACGGCGGTCTGCGCGAGCGGATGACCCGCGCCCGTTTGCGGACAAGAGATCAACAGCGGAAGGGATGGGTAAAGGACTAACGACTGAACGCCGCAGTTAGGCTGCCAACCATTCCACGATCGTTGCCTCAATTGATTGCATCCATCCTCTATAGGTCTGGAGGTTCTTGGGAGAATTTGGGCAGGCTTTCTTTTCTTTATAGATGGGGGGGGAAAGAAAGAATATTTCCCACAAAAGTCCAGGTAATAGTGCAGCCATTTTTTATACAGATTCCCCCTGAAGTTGGTTAGGGAATGATTTTTTTCGCAAATATTCTTCAAATTGGGCCTGTAAAGCCGAAGGGACAGCCAGCATGAAGAATCCTCCTATTTCTGTTTATCCTTTTAATTGAGATGATATACATCACTTATATTTTATTAAATAAAATATCTTTTTCAAGATAATATTTATCATTTATAATAGGTTACAAAAAATCTGAAGGGGTTGGCAAACCATAAGTCGACCAAAAAAGACTAATGGTCTTTATTCCTATCCCCAAAGAAATCCTTTGGGGGGGAAGTTATAAAGAAAACTTTAGAATAACTTGGCGCCGCCTGCCGGCGGCCCATCCCCCAGGCTGCGGAGCGCCCCATCATTAAGTTTTTTAGGCCTGCTGGTCCCCGGCCCATCAAACGGATTGAGCAGACGCGCCAAGCCGCGCTCCTCATCCTGGGGGTTCGTTCAGTTTGGTGCTATTCTATGACAAGAAAGAAGGAGAGAATGCTATGTCGATAATCATGGAAAAGGAAGAAGCCCACAGGATCATCGATCGGATGCCACCAAACGCCACATGGGATGATCTCATGCGCGAGATTTACGTCCGGGAGGCGGTTGAGCGCGGATTGGCCGACAGCAAAGCAGGCCGGACCAAGGACGTGAAAGAGGTCCGGGCGAAGTACGGTTTACCGGAATGAAAGTCCACTGGACCGATACAGCCGAAGGGCATCTTGACGCCATCTATGCTTACATTGCTCAGGATTCGCCCGAATATGCCAAGCGCATGGTGGATCGGCTTACCCGAAGATCTCAACAAATTGCCGAATTCCCTTTCTCAGGCCGTAGAGTCCCCGAATATGATGTTGACCAGATTCGCGAAGTGATCGAAGGTTCCTTCCGTATCATCTACCACATAAAGGCAGACCAGATTGACGTTCTGGCTGTCATCCATGGAGCCATGGATGTTGCTGGGCAGATCTGGACAAGATGATAAGTGAGCCGAACAGGTAAAAGACTAAACACAAGGAAACCATCGAAAATGGCATCTACCAAGACATATGTCTGTCCCTGGTGGCTGATTCACACCTTTGACAACCCTCTGCGGCGGTTGGTCCAGAAGCCGGAGCGGATTCTCCAGAATATCGTTCGCCCGGGGGACGCCTGCCTGGACCTGGGATGCGGGATCGGCTTTTTCACGATTCCTCTGGCCGGAATCGTCGGACCTTCCGGGTCCGTTACGGCCGCGGACCTGCAGCCGGAGATGCTGGCCGGCGTCAGGCGTCGCGCCGAGAAAGCCGGATTGTTGTCCCGAATCCGTCTGCATCAGGTAGGACCTTCGGGTTTGTCTTTTGAAGCGGAATTTGACCTGGCCCTGGCGTTCTGGATGGTGCATGAAGTGCCGGATCAGGAATCGCTGCTTCAACAGATCGGCCGGGCGCTCAAGCCCGGCGGGAAATTCCTGCTGGCGGAGCCCAAAGGACACGTCAGGCAGGCCGCCTTCGATCGGACCCTGGACCTCGCCGAAAAAGCCGGGCTCTCGAAAGGCCGACCTCTCGACATTTTCTTCAGCCGAGCGGTCCTTCTGATCAACAGGGGTGGGTCGGTTGCCTAACCCTGCGCTCATCAGCAGACTCAGGCAACGAACCCTGGCGGTCGTCGCGGCTGTGTTCGGCCTCGCTACAATCGTGGCGGGCGGGCGTGTCCTCACGGGCTGGTCAGATCCGGGGTACGTCGTCTATCGACCTCTGCTGATCTACAACACGGCCATGGGCGTGGCGTATCTCGCGGCGGGCCTAGTCATCTGGCGCAGCCTCCACTGGGGCAAGTACGCGGCGGCCGTAATCTTCGTTCTCAATCTCGTCGTGCTGGTTGCCATTGTCTGGCTGTACGCGGCGGGGGGCTCAGTGGCGATCGACAGCCTTCGGGCGATGACCTTCCGGACCGCCGTGTGGCTCGCACTGTTTGTGGGTTTGGTTTGGAAGATTCCCGTTCATTCCCCGTTTTGAACCTCATTATACTGCAACCGGTATAACCGGTAATAGTACCCTTTCCGGTCCATGAGCTGCGCGTGGGTCCCTTCCTCGACCAGGCGGCCCTGATGCAGGACCATAATCCGGGAGGCCTGGCGCAGGGTAAAGAGCCGATGGGCGATGACCAGCGAGGTCCGCCCGGTCAGCAGCCTGCCCAGAACGGCCTGGACTTTTTCTTCCGTCTGGGCGTCCAGGTGGGCGGTGGCCTCATCCAGCACCAGGATCGCCGGGTCCCGGGCTAAAACCCGGGCCATGGCCACCAACTGCCGTTCTCCGGAGGACAGGGTGTCGACCTTTCGTCCCTGGAAATCCTGGAAAAGGGGCTGGATTTCCTCCCATATTTTATTCCGGTCGCCCCGGAAGAAAGGGTTGCCTGATCCGCTAATAAGAATATTTTCTTTCAGGTCGCCCGCGAAGAGAAAAACCTCCTGGGGGACCAACCCGACCAGGGCCCTCAAAAAATTCTTGGAAAACGATCGAAGGGGAATCCCATCGATCCGGATTTCTCCCTGCTGGGGGGTATAAAAACCCTCCAGCAAGTTGAATCAGGGTGGTCTTCCCTCCTCCGGTCATCCCGACGATGGCTACAGCTTCTCCTGGCCGGATGGTGAAAGAAATGTCCTGGAGCACCCACTCTTCGTCCTGATAAGCAAAGCTGACCCGGTCGAAGGCTATCTCCCCTTGGACCCGGGCCGGACGCCGAAATAAGGTTTCCTCCGGTCCCTCCTCGGCTTTTTCCTCCATCAGGGCGAAGATCCGCTCCAGGGAGGCCATGGCCGATTGCAGGACGCTGTATTTTTCGGTCAACTCCCGCAGGGGACGAAAAAACATCTGGATATACGACAGGAAGGCCACCAGGGCGCCCAGCGTCAGGGTCTGGCGAATGACCTGACCGCCGCCGTACCAGATCAACAGGGCCACGGCGCCGGCCGAGATCAATTCCATGAGCGGCATGAACAAAGCGAACACCTGAATCTGCTTCATCCCGGCCAGATAGGCCTGGTGATTCACCCCACGAAAGTCCTCGGTCCGTTGCGCTTCCGTTTTCAGGAGCTGGATCAGGGTCATGCCGGAAAGGGTTTCCTGGATAAAGGAATTCAGGTGAGCTACCCAGCGACGCAAATCCCGGAAGGCGTCCCGGGCCTTCCGGCTGAAAAGCCGGGCGGCCACAAAAATGACCGGCAGTACGGCAAAGGTGATCAGGGCCAGCTTAAAATTTAGGTAGAAAAGGACCCCCATAATCCCCAGGAACAGCAGGATATCCTTAACCAGGGTCGAGAGCAGCGACTTGACCATCTCATTCAGGTTCTCGATATCGTTGGTGGCCCGGGTAACCAGCCGCCCTACCGGATGCTGCTGGTAGAAGGGCAGCGGCAGTGACAGGAGATGGGCCACCAGGTCCAGGCGCAGGGCATGCATCACCCGCTGGCCCAATTGTTCCATGATCACTACCTGGGTATATTGGAGCGCATAGCCAAAAACCAGGGCCACCAGCAGCAATAAAGCCAAAAACCCCAGGCCCTGGACCCGCCCTTTGAGGATATATTGATCGATGGCCAGTTTAGTCAGGTAGGGAGGGACCAGGTCCAGGGCGGTCCCGGCCAGAGTCAGCACCATCACCAGCAGCCACCGGAATCGCCAGGGCCATAAATAAGGAAGGACCTTCTTCAGCAGGCCAAAATCGTACGGCTTGCCCAAGTGCTCCCCTTCAAAATAACCGAAATCATTGGGAGCCATCTATAAGAACCCGTCAAGAAATAAGCTGTACAATGCCGCTAATATCTCCGTTCATGCTGAGCCTGTCGAAGCATTGCCGTATCGTTCACCCTTCGACATGCTCAGGGCGAACGGTTGTAGGGCCGTTTGTTAAGGTTATTTGTTTACAGATCCTAACCTCGCAGAAAGTCAAAAAACGCCCTCCTGGATTTCTTTTTCCAGACGCTGCCTTTGATAGAGCCGGGAATAGAGACCCTTTTGCTCCATCAGGGCCTGGTGGCGCCCGGATTCGACGATCCGCCCCGCCTCAAAAAGAAAAACTCCATCCACGGCCTCCAGCCCCACCAGGCGGTGAGAAATATATATGGTGGTTAATCCCTGGCGCCGGGACTTCAAGGCTTCGAGAATCTGCCGTTCGGTGGACAGGTCGACCGAGGCCAGGGTGTTATCCAGAATCAGAAAAAGCGGATTGAACAACAAGGCCCGGGCCAGGGCCAATCGTTGACGCTGTCCCCCGGAAAGGAGCACCCCTTTTTCTCCCACCACC
Source organism: uncultured delta proteobacterium (assembly GCA_963743305.1). Classification (GTDB taxonomy): domain Bacteria; phylum Desulfobacterota; class RBG-13-43-22; order RBG-13-43-22; family RBG-13-43-22; genus CAVQSS01. The sequence goes on along the minus strand of CAVUPH010000042.1, from coordinate 106,594 downwards.
GTCTCCAGCCCTTCGGAAAAGGCCCTGACATCCTTATCCAGGGCGGCCAGGGCCAGGGCCTCCCACAATTGGGCCTCTTCGGCTTTGGGGTCGGCCATCCGCAGGTTGGCCCGCAGGGTATCGGAAAAAAGAAAAGGTACCTGGGGGACTAAGGAAATGGTACTCCTTAAGTACCCCAGCGGTATGTTGTGGATCGACCGTCCGTCCAGGGCAACGGTCCCCTGGGGAGGATCATAGAGCCGGACCAGTAGTTGCGCCAGGGTGGTCTTTCCGGAACCCGTTCGCCCGGTAAAAAGTATTTGTTGCCCGGCGGCAATTTCCAGATTCAGGCCCTTCAGCACCGGCTGTTTCTCTCCCGGATAATAAAAGATAAGATTATGGATTGATATCTTCCGGATGGGTGCGGGCGGTGACGTTATTCCGGGACGATCGGCGATTTCCGGTTTTTCATCCAGGAGCCGTCCGATCCGCTCCAGCGATACGCCTCCCCGTTTCAACAGGTTGACTACCCAGCCCAGGGCCATGACCGGCCATCCCAGCATACCCAGGTAACTGATGAAGGCCACGAAATCGCCGGTGGTGATCTTTCCCTGGTAGACCTGGATCCCGCCCAGCCAGATCACCACGGCCAGACTCAGGTTGGTCAAGAGCAGGGATAAGGGGAAAAGCGTCCCGGTAATGCGGGCCAACTGCAGATTTTTGTCCAGGTATTTTCCACTGAGTTCGGAAAGACGGCCCAATTCCCGCGGCTGGAGGTTGTAGGCTTTGACTACCAGAATGCCCACCAGGCTTTCTCGAACGGTTTCCATCAATCCCGAAAAAAGGACTTGCACCGATTCAAATTTTTTATGGAAAACCCGGCTTAACCGGTAGGTCAGGTAGGCCACCAGCGGCATGGGCAGCAGGGCGGCGGCGGTCAGTCGGGGACTGATGTAAATCATAAACCCGATGGCCGCGGAGCCCAAGAAAAACGAATCGACCAGAGAGACCAGTCCCATCCCCAGGGCCATCCGCACCGCCTCCATATCATTGGTGGCGTGGGCCATGAGATCGCCGATCGGCCGGCGTTGAAAAAAAGCCGGGGAAAGGAGGAAGAACTGATCGACCAATCGATTTCTCAGGGCTTCCTCGATCCGCCGGGCCTGGCCGAAGATCAAGCGCCGCCAAAGAAACCGAAAGCTGAAAATAAGCAGGGAAACGCCGACGATCAGGGCCAGGGTGTGCACCAGGGTCCCGTTCGTGGCCCTTCCGGAGGACAAGGCATCGACAACCCCTTTAATAAAACGGGGGATAAGCAGTTGGAGAAAATCCACCAGGATCAACAGACCGATGCCCGCGGCCAGCGAACGGAGGCCCGGGCGGAGGAAGGGAATTAAAATACGGTAGGCGTTCATGGAATTCGGTTCGCTACTGATCCTTTTTGGTAACTAATAAGCTCCCGGTCCCTTAAAATCAATCTAATTCTAATCCCGAATTCGGCCCGGGGATTGCTTCGTTTCCCTCGCAATGACAGCGGGGAAAGATTATATCCTCATTAAATATTGATGAATGCCCGAATGGCGCCGGGTTCTATTTTCGTATTAAACCCCCCTGCTCCTCGGGACACCCGCGAACCCTGAAAATCCCCCTCTAACCCCCCTTTTTCTAAGGGGGGAGTCCAAGTCCCCCGGCGCCTGCCCCGCGGCACGCGGGGGCAAAGGGGGATTTAGGGGGATTTCAAGGTGGCTGGAATAATCACCAACCTTTATCTTCATACTACTTAGGTAAGCAGACAGCCGACGGACCGGATCTCAAAAAAATCGTTTGACCCCCATTTTTTCCTTGACAAGGCCTCGGGTTGGTTTTAGATTGTTAACACCATGAACGACTTTTACCCCACTTCTAAAGAACAGGTCAACCGCTACCAGGCCCAAAAACTTCAAGACCTGATTGCCGAAATTACCCAGTGCTGCCAGGAAAAGACCCTCTACCAGGCCCAAAAGTTTGGTCTGACCCAGGCGGAGATGAAATGCCTGTTACTCTTCAAGGAAGCGCGCTACCTGACGGTCAAGGGCCTGGCCCAAAAGCTGGAAGTGGCCAAAAGCCGGATTACCAAGATTATTGACGGATTAGTGCATAAACGATTGGCTCAGCGGATCGACGATCCGGAAGATGCCCGCGTGATATTAATCGGCCTGACCCCGGAGGGGCAGAAACAGGTCGAGGCCCTCGACCTGTTTTTAAAAGACCTCCACCACCAGTTGTTGCAGGAACTGAAAGAAGTCGACCGCAAAAGCGTCTTAGCCTCTTTGGAAACCCTGAGGTCTTCCATGGAGGTGATCAAACAACAATTGGTTTAGCTGGTTGGATTGTTTTGTTACTCCTATTAACGATAACAAGGTAAATTAACCCAATTCACCGAAAGGGGGATGTTATGGAAATGGAAGCCATTGAAAAACAACTGGCCGAATTAAAAGCCCAAGTGGACGGCCTGGCCGGCTCCAAACCGGAGGAAAAACTCTCCATGATCGTTTTCAGCGGGGATCTGGACAAAGCCCTGGCCGCTTTTATTATCGCTACCGGGGCCGTGGCTATGGGTCTGGAAGTAATTATGTTTTTTACCTTTTGGGGCACGCCGATCCTGCGGGATAAGAACAAGAATGTGGGCGGCAAGGACTTGATGGGTACGATGTTCGGCTCCATGCTCCCTAAGGGAGCCGGGAAAGTAAAGCTATCCAAGATGAACATGGGCGGGATGGGTACCGCCATGATGAAATCGCTCATGAAAAAGAAAAACGTGGCCTCTCTGGAAGAGTTTATCAAAATGGCCGCCGAACTGGAAGTCAAGATATTCATCTGCGAAATGTCCATGGACCTCATGGGTTTCAAGCATGAAGAAATGATCGATTACCCCGGGGTGGAATACGTCGGGGTGGCCACCTTTCTGGAACATGCCATCAACAGCAAAGTTACCTTATTTCTTTAACATTTAAGAAGGAGAAAAAAAATGGCTGAAACATTCAACGTTGACAAAGTGATGGACTTGAAAGGACTTCCCTGCCCCATGCCGGTGGTTAAGGTCAGCAAGGGCATCAAAGAGATTCAGGTAGGCCAGGTGATCGAAGCCCTGACCACGGACCCCGGGGCGCTCGCGGATTTTCCGGCCTGGGCCCGAACCAGCGGCAACGAAATTTTAAAAACCGACCAAGGCGACGGGGTCATAAAAATTTACATCAAACGCCTTAAGTAAACCTCCTCAACTTCCCCAACCCCCGTCCCCGGAATCCGGGGGCGGGGCCCTTCTCCGGCAGAGGGGCAACGCGAAAAATCCTTTTGAGGGAAAGAGGATCCTTCTTTTTATCCAATAGGAGGAAATGATGAAAACGATTTATTACCTGATCCTGGTACCCATGGTCTACCTGGCGTTCCTGGTCTTTATCGTGGGGACAATAACCAAGTTGGCCAAGATCATCGGCAGTCCGAAGAATCCGGCCAGCACCCTGCAGATCTATCCGCAAAAAAATCCCCCCTGGTTTTGGGCCCTGGCGGATTCTTTCTTCATGCCCTCGGTCCGGCGGCATAAACCGTTGCACTGGGTCTTTCTGATGTCCTTCCACCTCGCCCTGCTGCTGTTGATCATCGGCCATCTGGAAATGTTCGAGGGCTTCAATGTCTTCCAGTTCATCCCCCACGAGATTTTTCTGGGGAAAGGCTTCGTCGGACTGGTTTTATCGCTCGCCCTGCTCTTCTTTCTCTTTCGGCGTTTCGCCTCGCCGGTCAGGGACCTTTCCATTCCGGAAGACTATTATCTGCTGATTCTGCTGTTTCTGACCGTGCTCTTCGGCGCCCAGATGGACTGGGCCCGCCGCTGGTATGGTTACGGCGAAATGGGGCCCGGCGATTATAAGACCTATTTCACCAGCCTGTTGTTCCTGCGCCCCCAAGTCCCGGATGCCGCCTACCAGACCGGACACTCCTTCATGTTGGTCCTGCATATCTTCTTTGCTAACCTGTTCATTATGCTCTTTCCTTATAGCAAGATCATGCATTCTTTTTTAACTATTCCCATGAATAAATTGAGGAGGGGATAGCCATGGATGAAAAAACACGCGACGATTTACTGAAACTCTTTCAATCCAAACTCAATGAAGCCATGCGCTTTTACCTGGAGACCTGCTCGCGGTGCGGGACCTGCACCGAGGCCTGCCATGCCTACCAGTCCATGGGGCAGGTCCGCTATATTTCAGCCTACCGCCACGAGATCGTCCGGCGGATTTATAAGAAATATTTTAAGGGCCAGGGGAAAGCCTTTCCCGCCTGGGGGGAAAGCAAGGAATTGACCGAAATGGCCCTCCAGGAGTTATCGGAAGCCGCCTACTCCTGCACCGGCTGCCGGCGCTGCATGGTCTACTGCCCCCATGGCATCGATACCCAGATGCTGATGTCGATCGCCAAACTGCTCCTGGTCGGATCCGGTACCGAGCCGGAGATCCTTTCCATGCTGGCCGACACCTCCATTGAAAAAGGAAAGTCCCTGGAGTTCTTCAAAGAGGGATTTCTTGACCGGAATCAAAAACCTGGAGGCCCAGGTCGTTGAAAAATGGCGGGGGGAAGCCGGGCAAACGCCCATTCCTGTGGATGTGGAGGGGGCCGATCTGCTCTACGTGGCCCTGGCCGGAGCCCATTCGATTATCCCGGCGGCCGCCATCTTCAACGCCGCCAAGGAAAACTGGACCTTGAGTTTTTTTGAAGCGGTCAACTTTGGGGCCTTTGTCGGTGACCCCACCAAGACGAAGCTGATCTTGGATCGAATCCTGAATGAAGCCAAAAGGCTGAAAGTGAAGGAGGTCTGCATCTGCGAATGCGGCACCGCCTTCCGGGTGATGAAGCAGCTTTCCGGGAAACAGCCTTTCAAAGTCAGTTCCATTACCGAAGTCCACGCCCGTTACCTCCGGGAGGGCCGGATCCGGGTAGAAAAAGACAAATTCCAGGTCCCGATCACCTATCACGACCCTTGCCAGATGGCCCGCAACGCCGGAATCATCGATGAACCGCGGTATATCCTTAACCGGTTGACCAGCCGGTTTATCGATATGACCGCGGATGTACGCTACAACTGGTGCTGCGGCGGCGGCGGCGGTCTGGTGGCCCTGGGGGAGGAGACGCTCGACTTTCGCATGAAATCGGTGACGGTCAAGGTGGACCAGGTCAAAAAAACGGGGGCCAAAATTCTGGCCACGGCCTGCGAAAACTGCCACACCCAGCTCAGCGATTTAAACGACCATTATCAGATGGGTGTGGAAGTTCAATTTCTCTCCTCCCTGGTGGCCGACGCCTTGATTCACTAGGGGAGGAGTCTACATATACCTTTTTTAATCATTCAAAATCGAAAGGAAGAAAGGAGATGAAGGCATGAAAAAGATCTTGAAAATGGGTGTTCTGGTGGGACTGGTGGTCCTCTGGGCTTCCCTGGCCTTGGCCACCAACGGGGACAATTTAATCGGCATCGGACCGGCCTCCCGGGCCATGGGCGGCGTGGGCATCGCCGCTCCCCAGGACGCCATCAGCGCCGTGTTTTCCAACCCGGCCGCCATGTGCTTCGGGCCCTACTGCCCGGGGTCGGAATTCAATTTTGCCGGGACCCTCTTCACCCCCAAGGTGGACGCCAAGGTGACGCTGGGGGGCAATACGATCAAAGCGGACAGCAAGGAAAATGTCTATGCCATCCCGGCCATCGGCCTGTCCACCCCGATTACCAAGACCCTGCCCCTCTGGCGTTTCGGCTTAGCGGCCTACGGCGTCTCCGGGCTGGGGGTGGATTATCGCAATACCAGCCTGGATCAGCCCCAGTATGCCAATTTTGGCGGGTTTCCCCTGGTCGCCGGCGGCTACACCCAGTTGTCGATCATGAAGTTCGCCCCCTCCATCGCCTTTGAGCCGAACAGCCAATTTTCCTTCGGCCTGGCCGCTCACATGGATTACGCCATGCTGGACTTGGGCAGCGGCACCTCCGCCGGCTATGCTTTTGGGGCCCAACTCGGCATGATTTACAAGCCGATGGATCGACTCTCCCTGGGCGCCACCTATGTCACCCCCCAGAAGGTGAAACACGAGCGAGTCGCGGATTTCGACGGAAACGGCACCAAGGATGATCTCGATCTGGAATCACCGCAACAGGCGGGTCTGGGTGTGGCCTTCGATATCCTGCCGGGCAAGCTGTTGGTCGAAATGGACGGCAAGTGGATCAATTGGGCCAACGCCGCCGGTTACAAGGATTTCGACTGGGAAGACCAGTGGGTTCTGGGCTTTGGAGTCCAGTACAAGGCCACGGATAAACTGGTGCTGCGGGCCGGTTACAACTATGCCAACAATCCGGTCAAGAGCCACAACGGTTTCGCGGGAACCAACCCGGTCCAGGTCCAGGGCAAATTCATGCCCGCCTATTACTATGAAACCTTCCGGATTATCGGCTTCCCGGCTATCACCAAAAGCCATGTCACTCTCGGAATTGGGTACGAATTTTCCAACCGTTTTTCCGCCCATGTGGGCTACACCTACGGTTTCGGGGAATCGATCAGCGAAGATGGCACGGCCCTTAACGGCCAGCCTGCTCGCCTGGAATCCAACCTGACCGAAATGAGCTATGAATTTGGTTTGACCTGGCGCTTCTAAGGTCGCGGAGCGCGGAGCGCGGAGCGAATGCTTCGTGTTCCGCGCTCCATCACTCCTTATGCTATGCGCCCGGCGCTCCGCGCTCAGCGAATATAGGCTTCGGTGACGTAGCGCCGCATCATCCGGTGCGTATTGAAATAGTAGGCATTCTGACCGATGGTGTTCCCCATCATCCAGACCCAGATGCTCCGGGCGTCGTAATAGGTAGGGATGATTTCCGTTTCCAGCTTGGCGTACAAGTCATCGGAGTCCCGGGTGTCGTGGTTCTCCACCAGGTTCGTTTCCACCGGACTGGGGCCGATCGACCAGCCGGTGTCCCCCTCGATATAGCCTTCGATCCACCAGCCATCCAAGACGCTGAAATTCATCACCCCGTTATGAGCGGCCTTCATGCCGCTGGTGCCGGAGGCCTCCCGGGGCCGTTGGGGAGTATTCAGCCAAACATCTACTCCGGAGACCATCTTCAGGGCGATGTCCATATCGTAATTGCTCAAATAAACCATCTTTATTTTTCCGGCCAAACGCTCCTTATAAGCAAAAATATTCTCGATCAGGACTTTGCCCGGTGTGTCCCGAGGATGGGCCTTGCCGGCGTAGATGATCTGGATTTTCCCGCTGCCGATCTTTTCCAGCCGCTCCAGGTCGCTGAACACCAGGTCGGCTCGTTTGTAGGCCGTAGCCCGTCGAGCGAACCCGATGGTCAGGACATCCAAATCCATTTCCACCCCGGTCTGCTTAAAAACGTAATCCAGTAGTACACCTTTGGCCGCTTGGTGGGCCTCCCAGATTTCGATATCCGGTATCCGGCCCACCCGGACGAAAAGCTCCGGTTCATTGGCCCAGCCCGGCAGGTATTTATCGTATAGTTTTTTAAAGCTGTCGCAGGTCCAGGTATAGGAATGGACCCCGTTGGTAATGGCATTGATTTTATATCCCGGGAACATATTCCGGGATACTTCCCCATGCTTTTTAGCCACCCCATTGACGAATTCCGTCAAGTTCAGGGCCAAAACCGTCATATTCAGGTCGTCCGCCCCGGCCAGCCCCTTGAGGATATCCAGGGGGATGAGGCTCCCCAGGACCCGCTCGACCAGGTCGTACGGAAAACGATCATGACCGGCCTCCACCGGGGTGTGGGTGGTAAAGACGCAGAGATCCTTTACACTGTGGACGTCCCAGATCAGTTTTTCGTCCCAGACGTCCTCGATGGGCCTTTTAAACCTATTCAGCAACTCCAGGGTCAGCAGGCTGGCGTGCCCTTCGTTGAGGTGGTATTTCTTGATTTCGAAACCCAAAGTCTTCAGCATGCGGGCGCCCCCGATACCCAGGACGATTTCCTGTTTAAGCCGGTAGGCCTGGTCACCGCCGTAAAGCGAGGCCGTGATTCCCCGGTCTTCCGGGGCGTTCCCCTCCACTTCGGTATCCAGGAAAAAAACCGAAACCTTACCTCCGGTTAAACTTTTGACCACATAGTGCCAGGCTTGGACTGCCACCGCCCGGCCCTCGATCTCCACTGAAACCTGCCGGCTCAGCCGAGTCATATACGTGGCCGGATCCCAAATATAGGGATGTTCAATCTGCCGGCCTTTTTCATCCAATTCCTGGCGAAAAAATCCCTTCCGGGTAAGCAGGGTCACCGCCACCATCGGCAGTTCCAGGTCGGCCCCCGATTTGATCGTATCCCCGGCCAGCACCCCCAGTCCGCCGCTGTAAGTGGGAATATTGCTGTTGATCCCGATCTCCATGGTAAAATAGGCGATCATGGGTTCTGCGGTTAGATCCATCAATAGTTTTTGTTCGGCATCCATTCAAATCCTCCCTCAAGGTAATCGAACCCTCTTGACTTGACAGGCGTCAAAGGGTAGGAATATCAATTTATCCTAATCCGGCAGGCGGGGCAACCCCTTAATAAAAGAGGCGCTTCGCCTCGTGGGGTACCCGTGAAGCATGAAAATAATAGGGGCGCGGAAACAACTTAACCTCATGATATTAATAATTAATAATCAATTGTTAATTATTAATTATTGATGATTGCCCGAGTGGCGCCGGGTTCTATTTTCGTATTAAACCCCCATGCTCGAGGCGGGCACCCGCGAAACATGAAAATCCCCCCCTGCCCCCCTTTTTCCAAGGGGGGAGTCCAAGTCCCCCGGCGCCTGCCCCGCGGCACGCGGGGGCAAAGGGGGATTTAGGGGGATTTGCCCGGAGCTGGAATGACCACCGAACCTTCTATTTCCATATGAAATGAACGTCGAAGGTTGAACATCCGGCGGCGACTCAAAACAAACATCCTGTCCGAACGGGCAAAGAACTTTGAAAAAGTGCTTCAACTATGCTTACTAAGATTGCACTGGTGTTTTTCGCGGCCCTCTTTCTTTATTTTGGTTCCTTTTTCCTTTATCCGAACGTGGGGAAGCTAAAGAAGGAAAATCCCGTCAAGACCGCTTTTATGGAATACCGGGAGAAAGAGTGGCAGCGAGAAGGAAAAAATATAAAAATCAAACGCCAGTGGGTTCCCCTGTCGCGGATCTCGCCTTACCTGATCAAGGCCGTGCTTATCGCCGAAGACGATAAATTCTATCAGCACGAGGGCTTTGATCTTGAAGCGATCCAGAAGGCCATGGAAAAGGACCTTAAGGAGGGCAAGCTCAAGGTCGGCGGCAGCACCATCAGCCAACAATTGGCCAAAAATCTATTTCTCAGCCCGGCAAAGAATCCCATCCGAAAACTCAAGGAGGCCATCCTGACCTGGCGACTGGAAAGAGCGCTCCCTAAAAAGCGGATCATGGAACTTTACTTAAACGTGGTGGAATGGGGAGAGGGAATCTTCGGCATTGAAGCGGCGGCCCGAAATTACTATGGAAAATCGGCCTCGGCCTTAGGTCCGGAAGAATCGGCCCGCCTGGCCGCCGTCCTCCCCAACCCTCGAAAATACAACCCGCGGAGCCAATCCAAATACGTGGTCCATCGCTCCCGGATCTTTTATAACATCATGGTCCGTAGGGGCATCGTCATCCCGGCCTTTGAGGAGGTCATGGTGCCGGAGATGAAAAATGAAGGGCCCCCTCTTCCTGAGACCAGCGATGTCCCTGCGCCGCTGCAGGCCGAGCCTCCCCTGAGAAAATCGGAAGACCCTTCCCCTTTAGGGGAACTGGATCAAAAATGGTAGGGGCGGTTGCCATCCGCACCATTCATTCAATCGCTCAATTGCAATTCATAAACCCAAACGCCGTTGATTTCCTTTACCAGTCGGACCTCCGGGAATCGGGTCAGTTTATTCCTGAATTCCCGCCAGGACGGATCGCCGGGAAAGTGGGAAGGAGTGGCCAGAATATAGCGGGTCCGCCAACCCTGCAGGGCCTCGATTCCGGCCGGGGAGGGAAAAGATCTCAGCTTTTCGCTCCTTTGGTATAACTCCCGCGGATGAAAAGAAGGCGGTAACCCTCCCATGATCAGAGGCTGCTGGTGAACGGTTTGAGCCAGCATGAGCCGGGAGGAAATATTATCCAGGAAAGGATACTCGATCACGGGCGACGGCCAGGGCTGTGCGGCCAGCCAGCGGTCGACCGGCCGGGGTTGGGTAGAGGTCCAATGCGCAATTTGGGTCCAGAGTTCCAAGGGGATCAGGAGGAAGCCCACGGCCAGGGACCCCCAAACCAAGACCCGACGACCGGTTATTTTCGAGAGGAACCAATGAATCCCGTATCCGGCCAGGACGCTCACCGAGAGAAAGGTGATCCAGCCAAAACGCACCAAAGCCCGCATGGCCGAGGTGAGCGGGACCAGACATAAAAGAGCATCAGGGGCAGAGGGACGAACCCCTTTCCGGCGCGGATGGCCTCACCGTACTGGGGGTCCACCCAACGATCCAGGAAAGAGGTGAAACCCGTCTGTTCGGCCCATTGAACCGCCAGGGCCGGGAGATGGAATGCCCAACGGTGGTTGTTCCACTTGAGCGTCGGGCCCATGGCTAAAATCGCGCTGATCACCGCCAGCCAAAGCCATAACCGGACTTCCCGATTCCGAAAATAAGCCACTGTTCCCAGAGCGGCCAAGAGCATAACCGACAGGCCCAGGGTCAGGTTTTGCTCCACCACCGCCCCCCACTGAGCAGGAAAAACCTTCCAGACTAAATTTCCCCAGAGCGGATGCCAGGGGTTGGGGAGCAGAAAATTCGCGGGACTGGCCCCATAGGCCTCCAGATCGGAAATCGACCGTTCCAGCAGGCCCTGATCTCTCAATCTGAAGATAGGCAGGGCAAAGGGCAAAACCAGCAACAGAGAAACCAGCCCAAAAATCAGCAAGCCCGACCAGGCCCGACGCTGCCTCCAGAAGGCTCCAAAAGGCCAGGACCTCAGCAGCAGGTAGAAGCCGACGGTTACGGTCCCGATATAAAAGTAATACCAGGCGGCCAGGCCGTTGAGGGCGAAAAACAGACCGGCCAGGACCATGGTGCCGGGGCGTTGGTCTTTGAACCACCGCCCCAAAAACAGCAGGGTCAGCACGATCCATTGGGTAGCCATCAAATTCAGATGCCCGGCCAAATGGGTCATCCGGTAAGGGGCGATGGAAGCGGCGACTCCGGCCAGCAATCCGGCCCAGCGATTTCCGGTTCCCTCGAAAACGATTCGGTAGATACCGTATCCGGTGAGCACAAATGAAGCCAGGACCAGGAGATTATAGGCCGCGGTCGGGCCCCAGAGGGCCGTCAGGGGAAGCCCCAGGAGGGTATTGGACGGCGTCACTTCATCCCGGGAAAGATCCAGCCCCGCGGGATAATAGAGGTCCGGGCTATGGAGAGGGTTGATCTTAAGGTCGAGAATCGCCCGCTTAAACCACCACAGTTCCCATTGAAAATACAGATTGTCTCCGGGCCACCCCGGAAGGCGATCCAATAAATGAACAATCAGCGGATAGGTGACGACCAGCGCATAGAGCAGGAGTACCGTCAAGACGATGAATTCTCGAGAAACCTTTTCCCGGGATGACCCTTGAGGGAACGGGGACTCCTCCTTTGAGTTTTTCATCGCCGGTCTATCTTTTTGAAGCCGAATCGGCAGGGCCGTTTTTCTGAGGAAAGCAAATTTCCACGGTTTCATGGTGCTCTTGGACTATTGAGGGTCAAAACTCCCAAGCACAAGTGGGGCGGAGGCCAGGGGTGAATTCGATCCAGGTAGAATTTTTGAGACCCCTTTCGAAGTTCATCCAAAAATCCTTGATTATTATAGTTATTGATCTTTAGCGAAGTCCTCCGGGTTAGTCAATTTATTAATGACGTCGGCTCAGATCAAGGTCGAAGCATAAAGCTGTTGACAAAAAGACAACGGAAAATAATAATTCCGGATTATGAACAAGACGGGTCTTCTTTTTGATGAACGTTTTCTCCGCCACCAGACCGGGCCTTATCACCCGGAGGTCCCGGAGCGACTGACGGCCATTCACCGAGGACTGCAACAGGATGCCCTCCTCGACCAACTGACGATCATCCCGGCTTGCCCGGTGGAAGAGCGCTGGATCGCAGCCGTTCACAGCGTCGGACATATCCGGCGTTTTGAAGAGGCCTGCCTCATGGGTAAGAGCGAGCTGGATCACCCCGATAACCAAATCTGCGAGGAGACCTTTGAAACCGCCCTGCTGGCCGTGGGGGGAATCCTGGAAGTCACCCGGCAGGTCATGGAGCGAAAGCTGGACAATGCCTTCTGCGCCGTCCGGCCTCCCGGACATCACGCCGAGGTGGACCGGGCCCTGGGTTTTTGTTTTTTCAACAACGTGGCCATTGCCGCCCGCTACCTGCAGTTGGAATGGGGCATCCGGCGCATCGGAATCGTTGACTTCGACGTCCACCACGGCAACGGGACCCAGCATATTTTCGAACGGGACCCCACGGTCTTTTATTATTCGATTCATGAGCACCCGACCTTTTCCTACCCCGGCACCGGCCGGGAATTCGAGAAGGGGATAGAGGCCGGGTATGGTTACACCCTTAATTCACCGGTGCTGCCCGGGCACGGGGACGAGGAATACCGGACCGCCATCGAAAGAGACTTGATCCCGGCCTTCGAGCGTTTCCAACCCGAGGTGATCTTACTCTCCTCCGGATTCGACGCCCATGCGGACGACGACATGTCCAATATCAATCTTTCCACCGCCGGCTTTTCCTGGATCATGGAGCGCATCAAGCGGCTGGCGGATCAGTACGCCCGGGGGAGGGTGATCTCGATCCTGGAAGGGGGGTACTCCTTGAACCGGCTCCCCGAATTGATCCGAAACCATATGAAAATACTGTTAGGCAATCACAGCGACCCCTGTGAGGAAGGAAATAGCTGATGTTTATCGACCAAGCCATGATCAGGAAAGTGATCACCATTGATCCGGAGGCCGGGATAGGGGAGGCCAAAGAGATGATGCGTCGCTACCGGGTTCATTCCCTGCCGGTGGTCTCGGCCGATCGCACCCTGATCGGAATCGTCACCGACCGCGATGTGCGCAGCGCCTGGCCCTCGGATCTTTTTTCGGTAGAGGAAACCCTTCGCCAGAAAGAGCGCAGCGACGAACTGAAAATCAAGGATATCATGACCGCCGATCCGGTGACCGTCTCCCCGGCCAATACCCTGCAGGATGCCTTGCTGCTGATGCGGAAAATTCACGTAGGGGCTTTGCCGGTAGTGGATCGGGATGGGAAAGTCGCCGGCATTATCTCCCTCCGGGACCTGCTGCGGGCCTTTACCGAGGTCCTGGGCATCGACGAACCGGGGATGCTCCTGGGCATCTTGGCGGACGATCAACAGGGGCAGATGAAACGGATTGTCGATGCCATCACCGAAGAAAAGATACGCTTCGGAAGCGTCCTGGTCTCCCGGCACTGGGAGGAAGGGAAACGGGCCTTTTTCCCCTATCTCTTCACCCACAACGTGCTCCAGCTCAAGAAAAAACTGGAGGCCCAGGGGTTTACTTTTATCAACCCCCTGGAATGGCACCGGAAAGATCAGCCGCCGAAGATGGAAAGCGTCTAAGGGAGCCCCGCGATGGCCTTGCCCCCGAACAAAACCAAGATCGTCTGTACCATCGGCCCGGCTTCCCGCTCCCGGGAAGTGCTGGAAAAGATGTTACGGGCCGGCATGAACATCGCCCGGATCAATTTCTCCCACGGCGATTTTTCCGAACACCGGGAGGTGATTGAGAACCTCCGGGCCGCGGCCCTGACCGTCGGAACCCGTCTGGCTATCCTGGCCGACCTTCCCGGGCCCAAGATGCGCATCGGGGTTTTCGATCGGGAACCGATAAACCTGGAGCCGGGGGCCTTCTTCACCCTGACCACGGATGAAGTGATCGGAGACCTCCACCGGGTTTCGGTCACTTTTTCGCGCCTGCCTCAGGCGGTGAAACCGGGTAACACCCTGTATTTGAACGATGGTTTGATTCAACTCGAGGTGGATCGGATTCAGGGCAACGACGTCCGCTGCCGGGTCATCGTGGGCGGAGAGCTGCGTTCCCACAAGGGGCTCAACCTTCCGGGCATCGATCTGGGCATCAGCGCCTTTACGCCGCACGATCAGGCCTGCCTGAAATTCGCTTTGGAAAACGGGGTCGATGCGGTGAGCCAGTCCTTCGTGGAAAGGGCGGCGGATATCGAGGCGGTGCGCCGGTCGGCGGAGGCCCTCGGCTACCGCCCTTTTATCATCGCCAAGATCGAGCGGGCGAGGGCCCTCCAGCATCTGGAGGGGATCATCGCCACGGCCGACGGTCTGATGATCGCCCGGGGAGACCTCGGCGTGGAACTGCCCATCGAGCAGATCGCCGTGGTCCAGAAAGAGGTCATGCGCCAGGCCCTTCTGGAGGCCAGGCCGGTGATCACGGCCACCCAGATGCTGGAGTCCATGACCACCAACCCCCGCCCCACCCGGGCCGAGGCGACCGACGTGGCCAACGCCGTTCTGGACGGAACGGACGGCGTCATGCTTTCCGGTGAGTCGGCCCTGGGCGGTTTCCCGGTGGAGGCGGTGGCCATGCTGGCGAAGATCACCGCGGCTATCGAGCCCTACCGAGTGCCTCTCAAGGTAAAAAAAATCTTCCGGGGCGCCGACCTTCCGGGCCGGATGCCTCCGGCCAAACTGATCGAACTGGGGGTAGAGGCCGTTCTCCAGTATGCGGACCCGGCGGCCGTCTTTGTCCCCACCCACAGCGGAGACACGGCCAGAAGTATCGCCCGCTTTCGCCCGCCGGTCTGGATCATTGCCGTTTCCTCCCAGGAAACCACCTGTCAGCAGTTGCAGTTTTCTTCCGGGGTCTACCCGCTGCTGGAAGCCAAGCACCCGGAAAACTGGAACCATTATGTATCTTCCTGGCTTAAGTCCCAGGGGATCGAAGGCCGATTGGCCTTGCTGACCGAAGGTCCCTCCTCCAAATACCCCGAGGCCAACAACCGACTCGAGATTATCGATCTTTCCCGAAACGTGAGCGCCGGCTAACCGGTCCTCAGACCCCCGACCTCGAATAATGGTCTCCCGGCCATAAAAATACTGTCTTTTTTTTTAAGAAACTACGGTTTCCCCCTATTCCCTTCAAGCCCTGGCTTCGGTATTCTTTTAGCTAAAGGAGGCCGAATCATGTCACGTACGATTAAAATCCTGCATATCGATCCCGAATACGAGGTAACCTATTTGGTCTACCGTCCGGGGTCCACCATCCGGAGCTCGGTTCCCCTGGAGACGGCTATCAATCTTCTTAAAACAGAAGCTTTTGATCTGATCCTCTCGGAGCCGCACCAAAAGGCCATCTTAAAGGACCAGCCGCCTTCCGTTAAATCCGGACCCGCTCTGCCGGTTGAACAATTGAACAAGGAGGATTTCCATGGCGATCTCTGGCAAGTACGGCCCAATTGATATCCCTAAAATCGGGGAGCGGGAACCCGTCTTTATTCTCCGGGCCCAGGATCTGCTGGCCGGACCGGCCATCGAACTGTATAAGACCCTGGCCCGGTCGCACGGGTCTCCCCTGACCGAGGAATTGGGGAAGGAGATCGGCCGCTTTCAACGCTGGACCGGCTACAAAAAAATCCCGGATTGATCCACAAAGAATATAGAGAGGAGGAGTATCCATGAGACCGGATGCCGTTCGCGACGTAGAAAAGTTGTATGACCAGACCTTGAATTTTTTGGAAGGAGAAGGAATAACGGAAATGGCGCCGAATCCCGGCCCGAGACGAAGCGAATACCAAAGCAATTTCAGCGCCGTGCCGGAAAGGTATCTCTTAAAGGACAATCTGTTGCTGCTGTTGAAGGAAATTTGAAATACCGCTTCGAATTCGTTATCCATTGCTTAAAGCTAAAGAATGATGGTTTCGCAAAAAGTCCCCAGCGCTGTCATTGCGAGGAGTGAAGCGACGAAGCAATCCCCAAGAATCAGCTAGTTACCATGGTGGGGATTGCTTCCCCGGATCAAGTCCGGGGTCTCAATGACAGGTTTTTGGACTTTTTGCGAGGTCGTCAAGAATAATCCTTTTATTTATTTTAACCTAAAGAGCAAGGAGGAAGCTCATGACTCAAATGATGGAATGTAACGATCTGGTTTGTTGCGTCAATGATGCCTGGGGAAATTTTATGGACGGTCTCGAAAATTCCATCCGGATGCTCGATGAAAAACTGACCGAGGCCGAGCAGATGTCTTCTCAAGTCACCGGTGAATGGGCGGTCGCGATTGAACATGTCATGGACGACCTGTCGAATTTTGTATTTTCCATCAGTGAGCCCCGGGGTTCATCCGAGGCTTATTCGAAGCGGCTGAAAAGCCTCAGGCATCGAATTCATGAGCATTATGTCCGTTTTAAGGCCATCAAGGATGCCAAGGGCCTGCAAGTATATTCCCCCGCCGCCTCAAAATAAAATGGCTGCGAGCAGCGCCTCCTGGTCTGCCGGGAATGTCAACGGTTCCCTGGGGGCAAGTCCGATCTTACCCTTTGGAGTGATCACCAGGGATGGCCTGAAAAGGTCAGGTCGGGCCCAGCCGCCGGGAAGACCCCTGGGCCGGGCAACAATGTCCTTCCGGGCGAGGTGACCCGTGAAGGTCTTTATCGACGAAGCCGTGTGCATCGGCTGTGAGACCTGCGCCGAATTATGCCCGGAGATCTTCCGGATGGACGAAATGAAAAGGAAGGCGGAGGTCATTTCCCCCGAGGGCGGCGGGGCGAAAGGCTGTGTCGAAGAGGCCATGGTGGCCTGCCCCGTCTCTTGTATCCATTGGGAGGAGGAGCTTTGAGGTTCGGCTATTCCTCCAGATCGCCGTCCAGCGCTATCGCCAGTTCCCCCGCGGCAATAATCCCCCCGCGGGGGATACCCAGAACGACGGCGTTCCGGCCCCGCAGGGAATCGAGTTCCCGCGCCAGCAGACGTCCGGCCTCCACCCTACTGAGAAAGGACTCGCTGCGTTGAGAGACGATCTGCAGGTTTCCCAAAAGCTAACCCTCGATTTTGATTTGTTTCGATTCGATCGCCTTTTTCTGGGGCAGGGTCATTTTTAAGACCCCGTTTTGAAAATTGGCCTGCACTTTCCCTTCTTCGACTTCACCGGGCAATCGGATGCTCCTGGAAAAAGAACCGTAGGATGATTCCTTCAAATAATAATTGGCCTCTTTCTCCTCGGTCGTGGATTCCTTTTTCCCGCTGACGGTCAGGACGTTTCTGTCGATCGTCACGGAGATATCTTCTTTCTTGACTCCCGGAATTTCGGCCTCTAATTGATAGTTCCCATCTTTTTCAAAGAAGTTAAAGGTGGGGACCCATTCTTCTCCCTTCATCCTGGGCCATATCGGAAAGAGGCGGTCCGACCAAACGTCTCCCAGGGCTTCGTCTCCCCATGGCGAAACCCACCATGGCCTTCTCTCTCTTTTAATCAAGGGCATGTTCATAACAGTTCCTCCTTTTTTAGGGACATTTTGTTCGCTCGGCAGGGTCCTTCAGAAAACATCCTTCCAAATTCTCCCGGGCGTTATTATAACTATAATTCTAAGCACCGATTTTTTTTAAACCATTACGGCAAACCGTAATTTTTCTTTGAATTAAACAGTATTTTTGGAAAGAGGCCCGGCTGGGCCTTTGAGACCGGTCGGTCGGGTAGAAAAAAAAATCCAAGGCGGTTAGCGGGCAGGATTCGATGGAAAGTCTCCCCGGCGGTCATTCCCGGCAGGGAAGTAACGATAAAATATTGTACTATAAGGTAGATAGACAGGACGAACATCCCTGCGACCGATGACGGTTTTTGGAATTCGATCTTATTTGATGGTTTCGCAAAAAGTCGCCAGTGCTGTCATTGCGAGGAGGGAAGCGACGAAGCAATCCCCAAGAATCAGTTAGTTGCCATGGCGGGGATTGCTTCCCCGGATCAGTCCGGGGTCGCAATGACAGGTTTTTGGACTTTTTGCGAGGTTGTCTTATTTGACGAGCAGCCCTTTTTCCTGGGCATAGGAGGTCAAAGCGGCAATGGAGTGCAAATCCAGTTTTTCCATCAGGTTCGACCGATGCTTCTCCACCGTGTTGAGGCTGATGCAGAGGTCATCGGCCATTTGCTTGCTGGTATGCCCCTCGCCGATCAATTTCAAGATCTCCTTTTCCCGGTTGGTCAAGATTTCCCAACGGGTCTGAAGAGGCTGTTCTTTTTTCCCCGCCAGATATCCCTCAATCACCTTATCCGATATAGTTGGACTGAGCACCCGTTTCCCGGCCAGGACGCTATCGATGGCCTGGATCAATTCGGCCCGGGTGGCATCCTTCAAGATATACCCGTCGGCCCCATTCTTGAGAGCGGCCAGCACCGCTTCCTCTGAATCATTGACCGTCAGGGCGATGATCTTTATCTCCGGCCACCGCTTCTTAATTTCCCGGGTGGCCTCTACCCCGCCCATGCGCGGCATGGACAAGTCCATAAGAATCAGGGCCGGGGAAAACTTCTCCGCAAGCCAAATCGCTTCGCGGCCGTCCCTGGCCTCACCGAGAATATTCAGGTCCGGATGGGAGGAAAGTAGGAGTCGCAACCCTTCACGAAGGATGGTGTGGTCTTCAACGATAAGAATACCCTTTTTATCATCGGTGGACATATTCCCCTCCAGGCAGTATGGAATACCTCGGGCTAAAAATTTCGGGGTCACGGATTACACCGGTTAAAATTATCAAAAACCAATTGGTGGAGATTCTAACCAAAAGGTTGAAAAATACAACCAAAAACGTATTATTCAGCCTTTTCCGCCGTCCCCTGCCCACTGATCAACGGCCAGGAGACTTCGATCACCGCACCTTGTCCCGGGTGCGATTTAACGGAAAAAGATCCTCCGGATAGTTCCGCCCGCTCCTTCATACTGGAAAGACCCATCCCCATTGGATGGGAGTCCAATATAGTGCTTCGCTGAAAATCAAATCCGATCCCGTCGTCTTCTACTGCCAGCCTCAGTTGGTTCCGCTCCCGGGTCAGGGAAATCCGGATATGAGTGGCTTGGGAGTGCTTCCCGATATTATTCAGGGCCTCCTGGGTTATCCGAAAAATAACGACCCTCAGCGTATTCGGCACGTCCTCCTCCCGGACTTCCAACCGCTGTTCTATCGCTATATCGGTATATATCTTTTGAAATTCCCGAGAATACCAGGTTAGGGTGGGGAGAATCCCCAGATCATCCAGAAGAGGAGGCCGTAAATCATTCTGCATCCTCCTGGATTCCCCGATGATCCCCTGAATGATTGGAATCAGAGAGTTCATGGTTTCTCCAATTTGCCGCAGATCCTGATCAGGTAACTTATGAATCAGATCCTCCATTTTGTATTTGATGGCGCTCAGGGAAGCCCCTAAACCGTCATGCATATCCCGGGCAATCTTCTTGCGTTCATTTTCTTGCACAGATAAAAGCTGACCGGCCAGGGTTCGAAGCTCCCGTTCAGACAGACGCAACGCCTCCTCGGCCACCTGGCGATCGGTGACTTCCTCCAAGGAGAAAACCAGGAAGGCCGTTTCACCCCGATCGTCCGGCAAGGGGGTTAGGATCCAATCCCAGTAGGTTACTCCCCACTCCGGATGATCCGGGAATGAAAAGGGTTTGGCCAGGGCCTGATAAGGGATCCCCGTTTCCACCACCTTTCGGAAAATAGCTTCATTTTCCTCGTGGGGGTAGAACTCGAAATGGTTGTGTCCGGGGAAATCGGTTACCGCCCGCTGGCAGGTCCGGGCGTAGGCCTCATTGACCCGGATGTAGTTGAAATCCCGGTCCAAAAAAATCAGGGGGGTAATGGTGTCCTTAAAAAACGATTCCAGCATGCGGGATTGCTCCGCCAGGCGTTGATTGGCTTCCAACAACTCAGCCGTCCTTTCCTGGACCCGCAGCTCCATTTCGTCCCGGCCGGCCTGGATCTCCTCCAGCAGTCGAACTTTTTCCATGGCCGTCGCAACCTGATCGGTTACGGTTTTCATCAGCTCCAGATCCCGGGGTGAGAAAGAGGATCGGGTCTTGGTCCCGAAAGACAGGGTGCCCAGCAGACGATCCCCGGCCATAATCGGGTGGCAGGCGTAGGCCTGAACGCCAAAGCTCCGGACCAGGTCCGTTCGAATATCGGGCTGCTGGAAGATGTTTTCGGCTATGAGCCGCTGCTCGGTCCCGGGCCACACAGCCGCAAACAGCCACCCCGTAATCGAGCCATTCGATCTTCCGAGCTTCTTCCTCAGGAATTCCGGCGTAGGCATTCAGGTGAGAGACGCCCCCGAGGTTCGTCGACCAAAAAATTGAAGAAAACCTGACAATCCAGATATTCCATCACCCGGGTGCAGAGTTCCTCCACCTCCTGCTGAGGTGATGGCGAAGCCAGGAGCGCCCCGGCCGTTACTGCGAGCAACTGAAAACGGGTTTCACTTTTCCTTAGCTTCTCCTCGGTTTCTTTTCGCTCCGTTATGTCCTGGACGGTCCCGAAGCCTCCCCGAAGGCCTCCTTCCGCGTCAAATTCCAGTTCAGCCCGCTCGCGCACCCATTTTATATTTCCGTCGGCCACAATCCGGTGTTCGATATCGTAGGGTTTCCCGTCGAGGGCCGCCATCCACTTCCGCTCCACATAGGACCGATCATCCGGATGAATGGTCCCCAAAAAACCCTCATAGGTCAGCCCTGTCCCCGAGGGAATTCCAAAGATGCGGTGAGTTTCTTCGGTCCAATGCAGTTCATTGTGTTGAATGTCCAGCCGCCAGCTCCCCGTGTGGGCTACGGCCTGGGCCCGGTTCAGGTCGCTCCAGGCTTTCGCGAAGCGTTTGCTCGGCTTTTTTTCGATCGGTAATGTCGACATGCATGCCCAGGTACCCTGAATTGTTCCCCTCCTGCGTCTTTAAAAAGGGATGCACTGCAAAGCGTCCATAACTCGGAGCCATCCTTCCGCCGAAATTTGTATTCCAGGGTGACCCGTTCCCCGTTTAACAATTTTTCTCTCGTATCCAAGGCCATAGTTTTCTGGTCTTCGTCCATGAAATCCAGACCGATTTGGCCGATCAGTTCCTCTTTCGAATAACCCAGCATGTCCGCCCATTTCTGGTTAATGAAGTCCATTCTTCCGCTCAACGATCCGATGACAATGCCTTCATTGGCCGTCTCCAGGATGCGGCGATAATTTTCTTCGGATATTCCCAATGCCTCCTCGCCCCTTTTGATATCCTCGATATCGATGACGTGGACCACAAAGCCCTTGATCCGGCCTCTTTCGTTAACGTCGGGAGTGTAACTGGCTCGGATCCAGCGGCGAGCACCTCCCTGAAACGGCAGTTGGCGCTCGTAGGTGATCGTTTCCCCGGACAGGACTTTTTGCACCCAGGGTTCGATTTGTTTCCATTGGTCCTCCCCGAGAACATCGCTCATCCGCTTTCCCTGAATTTCTTCGACCGTGGAACCAAACCAATGGGCGTAGTTTCGATTGACCCGGAGATAGCGGCCATCGGCATCGACATGGGCAATCAGGGCCGGGACCGCATCCATGATCAGCGAAAGTTCGGCCTCTTTGGCCTGCAGGGCCTCCTGGGTCTCGATCAGGTCGTTGATATCGGTCAAGGTCCCCGTCCAACGGGTGATATTTCCTTCGCTGTCTCGGGACGGCATGGCCCGCAGCAAAACCCACCGGGATAGGCCGTCCGTGTTGCAAATACGGGCCTGGTAGCTCAGGGGCTGACCGGTGCGCACCGATTCTCTCCAGCGATTTGCTTCCGCCTCTGCATCCTCGGCAGGAATGGCCTTTCGCCATCCTTGGCCGACCGTTTCCTCCCGGGTCATACCGGTCCATTGAGTCCAGCGGTCGCTGATAAAGGTGTTATTCCCCAGGGCGTCGGTCTCAAAAATGACACCGGGAAGGGCCTGGACCAAGGACTGGTAGCGCTCAACGGTATCCACCAAGGCCCTTTCCGCCTTTTTCTGCTCGGTGATATCCAAAAAGGCGGCCTGGCAGAAAGGCTTATTCACTTCCCCGGACTCCATTCTGACCCCTTCCAGGCGCACCATGGTCGGATGGCCCCCGTTTTTGACCAGGGCCACTTCACAGATTTGTCGCCGGCCGGATGAAAATACCTCCTGAATGAACCGGTTAAAGGCCGGGACCGCTTCCGGAGCTAGAAATAATTGAAATCGCCGGTCGATCAGGAACCTCCGCTCCTGATCCAGGAGTTGGGCCCCGGCCAGGTTGATCTCCAGGATTGCCCCTTTTTCATTAAAGGAGGCATACCCGATCGGCGCCAGATCATAGAGTTCGAAGTATTTCCGGCGGGCCAGTTCGGCTTCCAGATGGGCCTGATGGAGCTCCTGGTTCTGCAGTTCCAATTCAACCTGGTGAATCTGCAGCTCTTGAAGCGTCAAGCGGTAATCGGGGGAATCTTCGCCGGCCGACAGCCCACCCTTTTGCTCTATCAGGACCTCGGCCCGCTGACGCAAATCCGGGCCGAGGGGAGGCTGCTTCACGGTTGGGATTGTTTTTTTGCTCTTCATGGCTTTCCTCGATCAGGTTTTTGGGGACGCATTTATTAACAGTCTCATAATAGAGCCATATCATAAGGTTTCAGATAAGACCCTGGCTATGATCTTCCCCTCCCGGGAGGTTGAGGTCGCCGGTGAAGCGTTGACCTTCAACCGCCGACCTTCGCGCGTTTGACGCTCTCTTTCATTTGTTTTATTTCGGTTATGTCGGTGAAGGTAATGACCACTCCTTCAACCTTATTCTCCAGGGTCCGGGAGGGCATGATCCTCATCGTATACCAGCGTCCGTCGTTGGCCTGGACCTGTTTCTCCTCGAGGACCAGGCTGTCCAGCACGGTGCGCACATCTTGCGCCAGGGTCCCGTATTGCAGCCTGGAAACGATGTCGGTGATCGGCCTCCCGGTATCCGTGGGGATCAGCTTGAAAATCATGGTGGCCTGTTGGGTAAATCGCTTGATATTCAGGTTATGGTCCAGAAAGACCGTGGGGATCTGGGTGCTGTCCAACAGGTTCCGCAGGTCATTGTTCGCCATCAGAAATTCATCGTTTTTCGTCTGCAGTTCGGCATTGAGCGTCATCAGCTCTTCATTAAGGGACTGCATCTCCTCCTTGGAGGTATTCAGTTCCTCGTTGGAGCTTTGCAGTTCCTCATTGGCGCTCTGCAGCTCCTCGTTGGTGCTCTGCAGTTCTTCGTTGGTCGCCTTCAGTTCTTCCTGGGAAGTCTCCATCTCCTCGATGGCCGTCTGCAGGCTCTCTTTGGTATTTCGGAGTTCCCCTTCCAACTCGCTGATCCGGCTGTCCCCGTCGGCATCTTTTCCCAACTGGGATTTGGTTCTTTTCTTGGGGAGCTTAAACGGCACTTCCTCGAAGACGATAATCAAAAGTCCCGAGGGCGCCTCTGGGACCGGAAGCGGCTTGACCGTCAAATTAAATTTCACCCGATCCCCGTTCGTTTTAATGATGATGTCCCTCACCCGAATTTCACTTTGCTGGGTGATGGCTTTCCGGACCGCCACCGAAAGTTCCAGTTTCAACCCTTCCCGGGCCATGTCGAAGACATTGAGGCTGGCCCGGCCAACCGGGGGTTCGAGGTACCTGCCGACCCGCTGCGTGGAGAATAAAAGGTCCCCATTTTCATTGGTGACGACTACGGGCGGGGCCAGGTGGCTGACGATAAACGCCTGAAGAATTTCCGACAGAGACAAAGGAACATTCGACGGTCGTTTTTCCGGTTTTCGCACCTTGGTCATTTCCCGGGAAAAGACCCGGACCGGAAAATCGGGGAGAGCCATCGTGGCCGATAGGGATTCTCGACGTCTGTAAATCTTCCATCTGGAATCCACCGGGTTAAAAAGATCGTTATAGCCCGAGATGGTTTCCGAAGGCCCCAGAAAAAGTATCCCTCCCCGCAACAGGGCGTAGTAAAAAAGAGGCAGGATTTTTTTTTGGGCGGCGCTGTTGAAATAAATCAACAGGTTTCGGCAGCTTAGCAGATCCAGTTTGGTGAAGGGCGGATCGGACAACAGGTTTTGGGGTGCAAATACCACCATATCCCGAATTTCCTGACGGACCCGGAAATGGGTACCCTCTTTAATGAAAAACCGTTGCAGCCGAAACTCTGAAACGTCGGCGGCGATATTGGTCAGATAAAGGCCATGCCGGGCAAAAGTGATGGACTCCGGGTCGATATCGGTGGCGTAGATCTGGACCTTGACGTTTGAAAGAGGCCTCTGATCCAGGCATTCCCTTATCAGGATCGCCAGGCTGTAGGCTTCCTCCCCGGTGGAACAAGCCGGGACCCAAACCCGCAGGACGCCGCCCTCTTCCTTGCCTTGCAGCAGCGGGATAACAGCCTTTTCCTTAAGGAGTTCGAAGGCCTCCGGATCGCGAAAAAAATTGGTGACTCCGATCAGCATCTCTTTGAACAGCAGCCCGATCTCCCGGGGATTTTTCTCCAGGTAAATGACATATTGGGACAGGTCGCTGATCTGGTGGATGCTCATGCGGCGGTTGATGCGGCGGAGGATGGAATTCTCTTTATAGAGAGAGAAATCATTGCCGGTTTTACCCCTTAACAGGACCATGGTCTTCTGAAGGGCGCTCGACGACTTCGTTTCTATCGCCGGGCGCGTGCGGCTGATTTTAAGGAAATGTCCGGCGTATTGGATGAGTTTTTCGGGAAGCGCATCGGCCGGGGCCAGGAAATCGGTCAGGCCCGTCTCCAGGGCGCTGCGGGGCATGGAGTCGTACTTGGCCGTTCGCGGGTCCTGGACCATGACCATGCCCATCTGTTCCTTGATGGAACGCAGGCCCAGGGTCCCGTCGCTCCCCATGCCGGAGAAAATGATCCCGATGCTCCGTTCCTTCTGGTCGTCGGCCAGGTGCCGGAAGAAAAAATCGATCGGCAGCCTCAGGCCCCGGGGCGCGGAGGGTTCCAGTAATTGCAGGACCCCGTTCATGATGGCCAGGTCCTTGTTGGGGGGAATGACATACACCGTATCGGCTTCGACTTTCATATTATCATCGGCCTGAAAGACCTTCATGGGTGTCATTCGCTGGACTAATTCGGGCATGATCCCTTTATGGGTGGGATCGAGGTGGGTCACGACGACGAATCCCAGGCCCGAGTTAGGCGGCAGGTTGGGAAAAAACTGCCCCAAGGCCTCCAAAGCCCCGGCCGATCCGCCGATGCCGACAATATAAAGGGGGGCCCGGCTGCTTCCCGCTTCGGTTAGGGGTTTTTGATCATCCCCTTGGGGCCGGGCAGGGGCTTCGCGTTTCGCTTTTTTTGCAACGGACTTCTTGGGCGGGGTCATACCTTCTCCTGCTTATGAATTCCTACCAACCGGGAATTAAAAAAAGAAGCCTTCCGCGGGAAATGGAAATACTCCAGCCTACCATCTTTCAAAGACAAAATACCATCATAAAGCATTTTATTGAAAGTAATCCGGATGGAGAAAAAATGGGATGGGCTGGGGGGAGAAGTCGATGAAGGGCCGCCGGCCGATTTTTAAAAGGTGGTCCTAAATATCCCTGCTTGTGGGGTTTGGGTATCATCAAACCGGGGTCGATCGTTTTCAGCCGGTTGATCGCCTCCCAACGCCGGCCGGGTGGTCATTTTAAGCGGCAAGGACACCCACAAGCGCAGGACTCCTTCGGCGTCCCGCTCCCACTTCAGGTCTCCCTGATACTGTTCCGTGATAATCCGCTGGGCAATGGCCGCTCCCAAACCGTTTCCCCGGTTCGGGTAGATAGTAAAGGAAGGGAATCCCTGGTCAAAATATTTCCCTCTCACACCGGGGCCTTCCGCGGTTAAATCTACGCGTATATTTCCTGGTACCGGATCCGGGGAGAAACGGGTTTCAACACTCAGATTCCCTCCCATAACCGACAGGGCCGCGTGGCCGTTTTTTAGAAGATGCCCGAAGGCCCTCCTAATCTCCTCGTAATCGGCCGGCAGTTGCGGAAGAGCCGGATCGAAGGAGCTGTTCACGGAAACCGGGAGGTCGGACCCGTCCGGATTAATGGTCAGGGCGGCCAGGAGCGAGGCCAGCAGGGAATTGAGATCAACCGGGATAACCGACTTTCCTTCCGCCGGCCGGAGGAATTCCAAGGTATCTTGAACCAGTTCCTGGAGTTGGCCTATTTCCTCCCGAAGAATGCGAACGGCCTGGGCCAGGGTTTCGTCCCCGGGATCAATCCGCCGCTGAATTACGAACAATGCCCCCCAGATGGATTGGAGCGGGTTTCTTACGGCACGCGAAAAAAAGGTAAAAACCTTTTCAACTCCCGATGGGATTCTTCCGAAATCATTTTCGGGTGTTCCAACTTTAAGATAGGAATTCAATAAGATAAGCCCATTCGTCCCGCAAGAAAATGCGGCCAAAAGATAAAAAAGGATATTCGTTTGGGTGGTTATTTCCCCTTGGCGGGTAACGCCTTGCCGGAGAAGATGGCAGCCAAGAGAGAGCCCTTTTTAGACCTTATGCCGGTTAAGAAGCCGTCTAACCGGGGATAGAGGACCGCCCAGCCGACCATACCGATGAGCAGGATGAAGAGGAAAACTATTTCCTGGAGGCGAAAGTACCAATCCGGAGCGCTATCCCCCCAGCCCAGGGATACCGCCAAAAAATGATGCCAGGAATAATTCAGCCATAACCCGATCGCGCTGCCCTCGACGAGTACCTTGGCCGTCTTCCGGACATATTTACGGCCCCCCGCATCATCCGGAGTGAGGTCCTTCGGTTCAGGCCCGGGCTTCGGCCCCAGGGCCATCAGAACTTCAAAGACCGTTTTGGCCAGGATTTTAAGATCCAGCCCCAGCGACCCATTCTGCACATAGCGGAGGTCCGATCGGATCATCTCCTCCAAAGAGGCTGGACTGCGTCCCTCCGCCTGCCAGAGGCCGGTGAGGCCCGGTCTGACGGACAGGATCCGGCGGAGGCGCCAGGACTTAAATTTATCCGCCTCCTGAGGCCTGATCGGCCGGGGGCCGACCAGACTCATTTCCCCCTTTAACACGTTAAAAAGCTGTGGCAGTCGATCCAGGCCGAGCTTTCGAATTATCTCCGCCAGGCTGCTAAGGCAGTCGTTCTCCCCATAAACCGAGGGATTATCCCGTCTCCCCTGGCTGACCTGCTGATATCGCCCATCGATCGGGTTGAACAGGTATCTCGGTTTGGCCAGGTCGCCGTTAGCGGCCGCCAGGGGATTTAAGTTTAAAAGGTCGAAAGGATTTCCTCTTTGTCCCAGACGCCTCTGGCGAAAAAGAATCGGTCCGGGGGAAGTCAGTTTGAGGGCCAGGGCCGTGATCAACAAGACCGGAGAGAAAAAGATCAGACCGATCAGTGCCCCCAGGATATCAAAGCCACGCTTGAGGGTTTGCTGGACCGAGTCGGCGCCCGCCATTTCCAGCGATTCCAGGGGAAGAATTCCGGGCACGGCCTCCACCTCCTCCGCCAATTCATCGAAGAGGCGGTCGGGATAGGCCGCGGTCAAGAAATCGCAGGAGGTCTTCGTTCGGTCGTTGCCCAGCAGTTCCAGGCACTTTTGTGCCTGGAGGCCGTCGGTATCCAGCATCAGGAGGCCGAGGACGTTCCGCTTCACCCAACCCTTCAAGTCCGTCTCCCGGGTATCCCGCTTAAGGGCCAGGAGGAACTCACGCAGCTTTCTGGCATCCGCCAGAAGCTCCTCTTTCAGGAAAAACAGGGTCATGGACAACGGCTTCCCGGAACGGTCCACCCGGCGTTTTTCAAAGTGCAGTCGTTCTAGAAATTCCTCTCGGGGGAGGACACCCTCCAGGAATAGCGGATCGCCGGCGACCCCTTCGGCCGGCCCCGTCCAGGGTCCTGAAAGCCCAGTGTCCCCAGCCTCCTGCGCTTCGGCTGCAGCATGAAATGGTCTTGTCCATGGTTTCAATCCTCCCTCATGGAAACCGAAAATTTCCGTGCCTAGGTGGAATGTCGCCTTCCCGAAAAGCCTGGCAAAAACAGAGGGCGTGCGCCTGAAAACAAAGAGAAATTATAAGGAATGGGGTCTAACAGCGAAGGACTACGGTCAGGAAGTCGCTTCTCTTGAGTTTGATTGTGTTCAGGAAACCGAGAAAGGCTGGAGAGGTCTTTTCTCTTACCGCCAAGAAAAAATGATGACTCTTTTGACATCCAAAGGCTACGTCCAAGAATTGATCGGGGACAACGTTTTCACAATTAACATAGGCCGCGCTGGTAACGAGAAGCGCCCAACTAATAAAGAATATGATCGACCAATAGATTAGCCGCTTAGGCCCATTCATAAATTTCATACTCGGATTTCCTGGAAAACAGTAGCGCCGTCTGAAAAAAAGTCGATACCGAAACCGGTGGAAATGGGGCTAGGCTGTTCTCCGTCCAGGTATCTCCGCCAACACCAATCGGTGAGGCTCTGACCCAGGGCATCCTTGGAGTCCATAAATAATCGGGCATAATGGGCAAAAAATTTTTCGTCGGTGAGCATCAGATCCTCGAATTGGCCCCTGTTCATCCTCTTACTCCTTTCTCCCCTCCTGTGGCCGTGACCCACCGTGAGGGATTTGAGGGAACAAAATTTAATTTTACCTTCGCAGCTACCGTCAAGTACCTACGAAACCCAAAAACGCCGATTCATTCGAACCGCGGGCCCCGTTCCGGGCGCCCCGTTTAATGTTTGCTTTTACAATATGGTCCGCAGGATATCCCGGGGAGAAAGAAAAATAAATAATGGAAACCCGGTATTTTTGAAATCAAAACACCCTAATTTTCGATTTGCGGGGTTGTTTATCGGTTATTTTGGGTAAATAAAGGATTGATAACCTCGCAAAAATTCCCCATAGAAAATACTGAAACTTTCTGCTATTATTCAGAAAATTGCCCAATTCGATAATTGGTTAGGCATCAAACCGTACCGGAGGAGCTATGAATAAACTGTTTGGCGTTTTGATCGGGATCTTGGTGTGCACTTCCGTCGCAGCGGAAGAAAACGACTTTAGATGCCTCACATTCGAAAAAAAGATGAAAAGCTATTTAAATTCGAAGAAGACGTAGAGGCCTCCACCGAAAAGGGATGCGCGTGGCAAAAAAATTAGATGTGGAAAGTGGGAACCTGTGGGAACGGGAGGGTGAAATTCCTCCGCACCACCCGATTCAACAAAGATTTTTTGGAAATTCTAGACGTTATTGACAATAAAGGCGCACCTGTCGCAAACCAGGCAGCACCGAAAGCAGAAAGAGCGGCCATGAACGATCAAGAACGCTTGGAACAGGTCTTAAGACGCCTGTCTCTGGGGAGCTTAATGATCACGGCCGTCATCGGCTCTGTATCTTTAGCAGGATGGGTTTTTGAGTCAACCCTGCTGACCAGTATAAAACAAGCGTACATTCCCATCGCTCCCAGCACGGCTTTCTGTTTTTTCCTATTAAGCGCTTCCTTTCTTGTTTCCCTTCTCCTTCCCGGCTTTCTTCCGCGGATGATTACCCTATTCTGCGCTTCCCTCACTGGATTAATCACTTTAATGTTGCTGATCTATTTCTTTTCAGGAAATTTCCTTCAAGCAGAACATCTGGGATTCGCTCGGACCAAGTTTATCCAATATCTTCCCCTGAATTATAGTGGTCGTATGTCTCCTATTACCTCCATAAATTTCATGGTCGCCTCATCAGGAATATTACTTCTCTGTTTCTCACCCCACAGGAAACACCTGGTTAAAAACGCGGCTTCGTTTTTGGCCCTGATGGTTAGTGCCGCCGGGCTGATAATAATTCTCGGATATTTACATGGAACCCCTCTGTTGTATGGTGGAAGCATAATTCCCGTAGCCTTCCCGACAGCCGTGGCCTTTGTTTTCTTGGGTTTGGGAATACTGTTTGCTTCGGGGTCCTCTGTTCATCCAATACTATTTTTTACAGGGACTTCTGTCCGCAGTCGCTTGGTAAGGACATTTCTACCGGTGACCGTTGGTTTTGTTATGATCAGTGATATCATCCATACGATTGGATTATCTTCGGCGACTAATCCCGCACTGACCTCAGCGCTATTAGCCATAGCCTCCGCCCTGGCCGTCGGCCTCATCGTGATAATCATAGCGAAATCATTTGGCAGAGAAATAGACCAGGCCAATAGGGAACGGGACGAGAAAGTGACTGCGCTACGCGAAAGCGAAGCCCATTTCCGGGCGGTGACCAACTCGGCCCACGACGCCATTGTCACGGCCGACGGTGGGGGTGCCATTGTGAGCTGGAACCGGGGCGCTGAAAAAATGTTCGGCTACCCCGAGGCCGAGATCAGCGGTCAATCCGTGACTCGACTAATACCGGACCGTTACCGAGACCGGCATCAGGCCGGTCGGGACAGGGTCCAAGCCGGCGGTGAGTCGCAGGTCATCGGCAAAACGGTTGAACTGGAAGGACTGCGGAAGGACGGAACCGAGTTTCCCGTCGAATTTTCGCTGGCCAAATGGGAGACCGCCGGGGGCCGATTTTACACAGCCGTCCTGCGCGATATCACTGAACGTAAGTCCCACCAGGCGGACCTGGAATATTTCGCCATCCACGATGCCCTCACCGGCCTCTTGAACCGACATTCGTTGGAGGACATGCTCAAACGCAGCATTGCTAAGGCCAAACGGGGCGAGAAGAGTTCTCTCCTGTACTTGGACCTCGACAACTTCAAGGACGTCAACGATACGGTCGGTCACGCCGCCGGGGATGAAGTCCTGATCCTCTTGACCAACATCATCAAGGCCGAACTTCGGACCGAGGATGTTGTTTTCCGGTTGGGGGGCGATGAATTTGCCCTCCTCCTCGAAGGGAAGACCGGCGGGGAAGCCCTCTCAGCGGCGGAACGTCTCCGTCTGGTTGTGGAGGCTCAATCTTTTGAACTGAACGGTAAAGTATTCCCTATGACTTTGAGTATCGGCCTAATCGAGATCGAGGGGACCCTGACTCCCGGGGAGCTTCTGTCTCAGGCCGATGCCGCTATGTATCGGGCGAAGATGCAGGGGAAGAACCGGATTGTGCAGGCCTAGTAGCGAAGTTCAAGGCCGCCCTGGAACGCCGGGCGGTAAGCCGAGACGTTTACCAATTGAAGCGAGCGCCGAAATATATGCGGCCGGAAATGCTCGAGGGCGAGGGGGGAGAGTAATTATGGGAAACCCATACCCGCCGGATTGAACTGTGTCCTTTGTGGCCCTGGCGGTTGGGGGATACAAAAGAGTAAGGCCACCGGGACGAACGCATCACCATGGGGCGGCTGTGAAGCTTGGTCCTGAATAAATGAGCATAAGACGGTTGATTCAGAAAATTCGATGGGTGATTTGCCTGTTTTAGGTCCTGCGGAGGCTTAGGATTTGAACGAACGGGCGGGAGGGCGTCGATCCGGATCCGCGTTCGGGGATAATGGTCGAGCTTTCCAGAGATCGTCGCTTTGCGGGCACTCTGGCAGGAAGGTCACGGATCGGGTTTGAGATATTGAAGGTTATATGCAAAAACGAGGGCATAAAGCAATTATCCATGTTAAGGATAAATATATTCCGTTATAAGCGGGAGGGGCTATGAGAAAAGATAAAACAAAAAACGGAAAAATAAAAATAGATGTTGAAAAGATTTTAGAATCTAATCCTCATATTGACAGAACAATGCTTATAAATGCCCAAAAACAACAGAATGAACTTAGGATGTTTGGTGTCAAAAGAAGGACTTTCAATCTATTACTTCCCTTTATGCGTCGCACTCCGGTTGGTAATTAAGTAATTCCAAGAGATTTTTCCAAAACCCTGAGAGTAACCTCCGCTAAGATGGGCCAGCCTGGGAGGGTGGGCCCTTTTTTTAGTGACGGGTTATGGTAGCATTCGGCCATGAAAGGGCTAGAAAATTCACCCCGGGCTGGAAATAGGGTTGGAAAATTTTAATCATAAATAAAAAAGGCCTGGAATTTCTTCCAGGCCTTTGATTTTATTTGGTGGTCCCAACGGGGTTCGAACCCGTGTTACCGGCGTGAGAGGCCGGTGTCCTAGGCCACTAGACGATGGGACCAATAAAAATGGCTGGGGGACAAGGATTCGAACCTTGATAGGCAGATCCAGAGCCTGCAGTCCTACCGTTGAACGATCCCCCAGTTAACCTATAATAATAGGGCTTTTTTGCTAAAAAAGCAAGGATTTTGTCGAAAGCTATCCTTCTCGAATAATTTGAATCGCCCTGTGGATGCGGCCCAGCGTCCCTGCTTTACCCAGCGCCTCCATCACCTCAAAGAGCCCCGGACTGGCCTTTTTACCGGTCAGGGCCAGCCGGATCGGCGGGGCGATCTGCTTCATTTTCAGGTCGGTTTGATCGACCAGCTTCTGGAAAACCGACTCCAGGGCGGAATGATCCCAGCCCGGCAGGTCCGTCAACCTTTGAACCAGCAATTCCAGGATGGGCAGCATTTCCAGGGTGAAAGATTTCTGAACCGCCTCCGGCGGATAACTCAATTCCTCCTGAAAATAAAAGTCGGCCGCCTCGGCCATCTCCACCAGGGTTTTGCCGCGGGTCTTCAGCGTTCCCGCCACCCGGGCCAAATAAGCAAGATCTTCCGCCGGGAAGCCCCGCGCCTCGATATACGGGGCGACCAGGGCGGCCAGTTTCTCATTCGGAGATTCTTTGAGGTAATGGCTGTTCAGCCAGAGCAGTTTCTCCTGGTTAAAAATCCCGGCCGATTTACCGACCTGATCCAGAGAAAACTTGGCGACCATCTCCTCCCGGGAAAAGATCTCCTCGTCCCCGTGGGCCCAGCCCAGACGAACCAGGGTATTGATCAGGGCCTCCGGCAGTATGCCCATCTCCCGGTAGGCCAACACCGATACGGCGCCATGCCGCTTGCTGAGTTTGGTCTTGTCCGGGCCCAAGATCATCGGCACGTGGGCATATTGGGGTAACGGTCGCCCCAGGGCCTGGTAGATCTGAATCTGTTTGGGGGTATTGTTGACGTGATCATCGCCCCGGATGACGTGGGTGATGTCCATGGTCAGGTCGTCCACCACCACGGCCAGGTGGTAGGTGGGCATGCCGTCTCCCCGGGCCAGAATCAGGTCGTCCAACTCCTCATTCTGGAAAATGACCGGCCCTTTGATCAGGTCATCCAGACGGGTCACCCCGGACTGAGGGGCCTTCAACCGGACCGCCGCCCCCGGGGCCGGCCCCAACCCTTTTTCGCGGCAGGTGCCATCGTACTTAGGCTTACGGCCCTCCGCTCGGGCCTGCTCTCGTTTTTGCTCGAGCAGCTCCGGGGTACAGTGACAGTAATAGGCCTGCCCGCCGTCCAGCAGTTCCCTTACATAGCGGCGGTAAAGGTCCAGCCGTTGGGTTTGAAAAAAGGGGCCCTCATCCCAATCCAGGCCCAGCCACTGCAACCCCTCCAAAATAACCTGGGTATTTTCTGCGGTGGACCGGGCCACGTCCGTATCTTCAATTCGGAGGACAAAAGTCCCTCCCTGCTGTCGGGCAAACAGCCAATTGAAGAGGGCCGTACGGGCCCCGCCGATATGCAGATAGCCGGTGGGGCTGGGTGGAAAACGGGTTCGAATTTTTGTCATGGGATTCTTGTAGCACAACTCTTCGGGAATCTCAACCGGCAAGTTCCGCTTGCCTTCCCGGTCTATTCTGGTATCCTTTAAAAATTAGCCAAAAATTCTTTAAATTCTCGGCTAATTTTTCAAGAAAGGACCTGAAGAGCCCATGAAAATCTTCGAGGTGATTTCCAGGGTCGGCGAATCGGGCGAAACGATTCTGGGCGCCGAGGATACGGGCAGTCATGCCTGTTACCTGATCTACGGCCGGATGAGAAGCCGGGAAAAAACCCGGCGACTGAAACCGGGAAAGGGCCACGAGGAGATGATCCTGGCGGTTACGGGGGATTTCCGCTTCAGCGGTGAGGCCGAAGGAACCCTGAAACAGGGGCAGGCCGTTCACCTCAGCGGGGAAGAAACCCTTTTCCTGGAGAACCTGACCGACCAACCCGCCGTGTATTTACTGGCCGGAGGACACTCGGATTCCAGCCATCATTAAGTGAGACCGAAAAATCCTGTTGCTCCCTTGTTTTTGGAGGTGGAAGGTATTAAATTTTATAAATATCTCGTGGTCCGAGGAGAACAGCCGCAGACGAACGCTCTCTGACAGACTTTTTGCGAACTCATCAAAATTAAAGGAGCGAAAAATTGATTATTGAATCTTTAGTCGTGGGGCCGATCCAGGCCAATTGTTTTATTTTAGGGGATGAGGAAACCCGGGAGGCGGCGGTCATCGATCCGGGAGACGAGGCCCAACGGATACTCTCCCGGCTCCAAAAAAACAACCTGCAATTGAAAACCATCATTAACACCCACGGGCACTTTGATCATGTGGGCGGGAACAAGGCCCTGAAAGAAAAAACCGGCGCTCCCATTTTGATCCATGCCGGCGATGCCCCCATGCTGGCCCAGCTTTCCGCCAGTGCGGCGGTCTTGGGGCATGCAGGCCGACGATTCCCCGCCGCCGGACCGCCTGCTTGAAGACGGAGATGAAATAACTTTCGGCGGGATTACCCTGAAGGTCATTCACACTCCCGGACACTCCCCGGGCGGCATTTCCCTGTTTACCCCGCAGGATCTCTTTGTCGGAGACACGTTGTTCTCCGGCTCCATCGGGCGCACCGATTTCCCCGGCGGCGACTACGGGGCTTTGATCCGTTCGGTCCGGGACCGCCTGTTTATCCTGGGTGACGACGTTAAAGTCTATCCCGGCCATGGTCCCGAGACCACCATCGGCCAGGAAAGGCGATTCAACCCTTTTTTTCAATAAATCTGACGCCTCGCCCTTTTGGGTGGATACCCTCCAGATCTGGTCTGGCCGTGGGGTCTCGGCGAAAGGGTTTTCCAAAGGTACTCCGGACTTCGAATCCGGGCCTAAATTACTAACTTTATTTAAAGCAGGCCCATACTCCGAGTATTTTGATGTCTCCTCGGCTGGCCCTGCCTCCTGAAGAATTTAAAAATAAGAGGGCCGGGTTAGAACCTAAAATGCAATATGGAAAACCCTTTCGCCGAGACCCCACAGCCACGGAGACCCGATTTCAGGTTAATCTACCCAATATTGTGGCCAGCCACCCAAAAGGGCGATCAACCATAAATCTTTAGGAAACGGGGTTGGCCGGGGATTTTTCCTTGTCCCCGTGGCGGGGTTTATGAAACTGGTCGTCCAGGTAATCAAGGGTGGTCTGCTGATGGCGGATGATTTTTCCCACCACCATGAAGACCACCATCTCGGAGATATGAACGGCGTGGTCGGCAATGCGTTCCAGGTATTTAGCCACCAGCATGATTTTCATGGCTCGGGGGATGGGGATAATTTTATCCGTCATCATCTGCATCAGCTCTCCAATTAGTTTCTTATAGGTCTGGTCCACATACTCGTCGTCCGTACAGACCTTGAGGGACTGATCCACATCCTCGGCCACAAAGGCATTCAAGGCCCGGCGGACCAAATCCTCCGTGGCTTCGGCCATGATGGGTAAATGGAAACACACCCCCGTTCGGGGTTCCTGCCCCAGTTCCAGGGAACGTTTGCTGATGTTCACCGCCAAGTCGCCCATGCGCTCCAGGGTGGTGATGATTTTCATGGCCGTGGAAATGAACCGCAGATCCCGCCCGGCCGGTTGCCGCAAGGCGATAATCCGCAAGCACATTTCCTCGGCATCCACTTCCAGTTCATTGATCTGATGGTCGGAGTCCAGGATAATCTGGGCTAAATCATGGTCCCGGGAGGTTACCGAGACGATGGCGTTCTCGATATTGTTGACCACCATCTCCCCCATGCGCAGGATTCGCTGTTTGAGGAGACTCAGTTCCTCGTCATACTTGGTGTTGATGTGCGCTCGTTCCATAAATGGGTTTTACCCTAATAATTTGGATTTTTGTTCACCAGCCGAGCAATATCTCCCAGGATGGTCTCCCCGTAGATGACCCCGATGATTTTACCGGCGTCCTCTACCGGGAGGAGATCCACGTCTTCTTCCAGCATAATCCGGATGGCTTCGATGATCTTCTGATTGGGCCGGATCGAAACGTCGAAACGGGTCATCACATCGTTGACCGACAGCAAGGATTCATCCGCGCAGCGGTCCATCAACTTATCCAGCCAGTTCTCTTTCTCCCGCAAAGATTGATCATACATAAAATTCAGGTAGCGCAGGATATCGTTCACCGACAGCACCCCCAGATATTCCCCATTGGACCGCATAACCACCAGCCCCGGTCCTCCGGGCTTGGTCCGGTGAAGACCGGTCAGTATAGCGCAAGCCTCTTTGATAGGGGTCTCCGGGGTTACTTTGGTGAAGCGACTATCCATCACGTCCCAAATTTGTCTTTCCAGGGGCATCGATTTTTCCTCCTTGCTAACCTCGCTAAAAGGTTAAATAAGACCTTTTGCTCGGCGGGCGATTCCGCTCAAGAGAACCACAAGATATATTTAGAAAAAAACCTTGTCAAGCCGAACCTATTTCCTTAAGGTATAATTTAAAATAAAATCCTTGTCAAGCAAAGGCGCGGTTATGGACCGAATTATTTTATTGGGGCTGGTTATGGCGGTTGGGCTGCTGATCTTGGGTTTCGGAGGGCGGTCCGAGGCCCTGACCGCGGAAGAAGTTCTGGAAACAACGCTGCCCAACGGTCTTAAGGTCCTGTTGCTGGAAAACCACAAGGCCCCGGTAGTGACCTCTCAGATCTGGTACAATGTCGGGTCCCGGGACGAACCGCTGGGCCAGTCCGGGCTGACCCACCTGGTGGAACACCTCATGTTTCGAGGGACCGAAAAAGTCGGCCCCAAGATGTTCTCCCGGGTCATTCAAAAAAACGGCGGCCAGGATAACGCCTTCACCAGCCGTGATTATACCGCTTATTTTGAAAATATCGCCTCCGACCGACTGGCCATTGCCCTGGATCTGGAATCGGACCGGATGACCGGTTTGAGGGTGGATGAGCAAAAATTCCAGACCGAACTTCTGGTCGTCAAGGAAGAACGCCGGCTGCGGATCAAGGATGACCCCGTGGCCTCTCTCTATGAAGAGATCGGCGCCGTGGCCTTCAAATCCCACCCCTATCAACGGCCGATCATCGGTTGGATGGAAGACCTGGAGGGCCTGACCCATTCGGACTTCCAGGATTTCTACCGCCGCTTCTATCAGCCCGGCAACGCCGTCGTGGTGGTGGTGGGCGATTTTCAAAAAGAAAAGGTGCTGCCCCTCATTCGCGAAACCTTCGGAAAAATTCCCCCGGGGAAGCCCCTCGTTCGAATCAAGATTCAGGAGCCGCCCCAGGAGGCTGAAAAACGGGTTACCTTGCGAAGGCCGGAGGCCCGGCTTCCTTATGTCACGCTGGTCTACCATGTCCCGGCTTATCCCCACCCGGACGCCTTCCCCCTGAAAGTCATGTCCCAGATATTGGCCGGAGGTAAAAGTTCCCGCCTTTACCGGAAGATGGTCTATGAGGAACAACTCGCGCTGGAAACCGGCGCTGATTTCTCCTTCAATTCCCGGGACCCCCATCTGTTTTATGTGTCGGCCCAGGCCATGCCCGGGAAATCAGCGGAACAAATCGAACACCGGCTTCACCAGGAAATCACCGACTGGGGGAAAATCCCCCCGACCCCGGAAGAGATTGAGCGGGCTAAAAACCAGATTGAAGCCTCCTATATTTTTGGTCAGGACTCTATTTTCTATCAGGGGATGCTTTTAGGAAAAAATCAGACCCTGGGGAGTTGGAGGGACATCCAAAAATTCCTGCCCGGCATCAGGGCCGTTACCCCGGACGATTTACTTCGAGTCTACCGGACTTATTTTCAACCCGCCAATCTCACGGTAGGTGTGCTGCTCCCCAGCGAATAAAGGAAAATCGGTATGCCCCAAAAAATCCTTGGTATAATTCTCCTCCTGGCTCTGAGTCAGATCCTCTGGGCTCATTTTTCCTTTTCCGCGGAAATCGTCCGGAAAACCACCCTGGCCAACGGTTTGACCCTGGTGGTGGCGGAACGGAACCAGCTCCCCACCGTTCACCTACAAGTCCTGCTGCGGGCCGGTTCCTCCGTGGACACCGCCAATCAGTTAGGCCTGGCCAACCTGACCGCGGAATTATTGTTGCAGGGGACGGCCACCCAGGATGCCGTCCGAATCAGTAGGCGGATAGAATCGGTGGGGGGGTCTTTATCCTCCGCCGCCGATCTCGATTTCACCTCTATCCAACTGGCGGTCCTGAAGAAAGATCTTTCCCTGGGAATGGACCTACTGGCCGATATTCTGCTGAACCCCCGATTCGCGGAACCGGAGGTGGCGCGAAAAATCGCCGAAATGAAGGCCCGGCTGAAACGGATGGAAGAGGAACCGCGGCAGATAGCCCAGTTGGCCTTTGCCCGGAGTCTATTCCGGGACCATCCCTATGCCCATCCGGTGGAAGGGTCGGTCACCACGCTGGACCGGCTGACCCGGGTCGATATCCAGCGTTTCTTTCAATCCTATTACCGGCCGAACAATGCCCTGGTGACCATCGTGGGGCAGATCAACCTGGAAGAGGCCGCCGCTTTCCTGGAAAAAGCCTTAGGCGGCTGGCAAGCCGCTCCGATTCAAAAACCAGCTCTAGCCCCCGCTCAAGGCCTGACCAGATCGGAAGTGGTTAAGATCGACCGTTCGAGCAGCCAGGCCAACATCCTTTGGGGCCATCTGGGAGTAAAGCGCGACAATCCCGACTATTACACCCTGCTGGTCATGAACTATATCTTGGGGGGTGGAGGTTTTGTTTCCCGGCTGATGGATCAGATCCGGGATAATCTTGGTTTAACCTACGGTATTTATAGCCATTTTGATGCCCGGGCCTTTCCCGGCGCTTTCGAAATTTCCCTCGAGACCAAAAACCGGAGCACCAATCAGGCCGTTACCGAGATCATGAAGGAATTAAAAAAATTCCTGGAAAACGGGGTCACCGCCACCGAACTGGCCGAGGCCAAGGCCTACCTGACCGGCAGCTTCCCGCTGCGAATGGATACCAACGCCAAGATGGTTAAAATGTTATCCGCCATGGAGTTTTACGGGTTAGGATTGGACTATCCCGAAAAATACCCGGAGCTTATCAATCGGGTTACCCAAGAGGAAATATTGCGGACGGCCCGTAAATACCTGCAGCCCGACAGGTTCCTGCTGGTGGTGGTGGGGGATCAGAAGGAAATTCAACTGAAGGAAATCTTTTAGCTACTGCGCTCCTCCCAGGTTATAATCCCGACCCAGCGTTCTCTCCAAACTGTAGCGGGCAACCCGGTAATCATAAAAGGACTGAATGTAATCATTTTCGGATTGAGTCCAAGAGACCCGGGCATCGGTGACCTCCAGCATGGTACCCACACCGGCCTGGTACCTCCCCTCGGCCAAATCCAGGTTCTCCCGGGCTGTACGCAGCGCTTCCCGGGCCACCTCGATCTGTTTTCCGGCCAGTATGAGATTTAGATAGCCGCTTTCGACGGTGCTGAGTATCTGCAATTCCTGGTTCCGGGCATTGGCCTTGGCCTGACTCAGCACGGCCCGGTTCTCTTCAATTTTGGCCCGGGAGGCAAAACCGGAAAAAATAGGCACCGTCATTTGAACCCCCACGTTCCAGGAATTGTCGTACCCCCCCCCCTGGATAATCCGAGCCGTTGCGCCCCCAATTGGCTAAGGCATCCAACCGGGGCCAATAATCTCGCTCGGCCACCTTTACCTGGGCTTCCCAATATTGAATCAGGACGCGCAACCGATTCAAGGTGGGTTGACCGGCCAAGGCCTCCTTTCTCAAATCCCCCAAATTCCACTGGACTCGATCGGCCTCCAAGTCATCCTTCAAGGTATAGTCGCGGGAGTAGTCTAGACCTAAGGATTTCTGGAGATTGACCCGGCTGACCGATAAATCATTTTTGGCTTTCAGCAGGGCCTTTTGGGCCTGGATAAGCTGCAATTCCGCCTGGGTCACGTCGATCCTGGGTTTAAGCCCGACCTGGTAGAACCCCTGGGCCTGACGCAAAAATAATTGGGTGCGCTCCAATTCCTTCTCCCTGACTTTTTCGCCCCGGTCAGCCAGCAGCACGCCGTAGTAGCCCTGCCTTATTTCATCGATGACGCCGAGTCGGATATCCTTCAAGTCCCAGCCATAGGCTTTCAGGTCTTCTTTTGCGGCCTGAACCTTGTACTCCCGCCGGCCGAAATCATAAATGTTTTGCGTCAAACCCAAGGAAACCAGGTACTGGTTATAATCGGAAGTGGCCGTTGACCTGGACGAAGAGTTCAAGTTGCCGTTATAACGGGTGGCATCTCCCTCCAGGGCCAGATTCGGATAATAATCCGCTTGGAACTGGACCACCCGGGCCTTGGCCGCCTCAGCCGCCTTTTCCGCCGCGATGATTTTAGGATTCTGCTTTAATCCCAGTTCCAGACAGTAGTTCAAATCCCACTCTTCCGCCCCGGCAGAGGTTTTCCCCACCAGTATCGACATAAAAACGCTGAGAACAAAAAAACATCGTCCAACCATTAGCTGCTCCTTAGTGGCTTACCTAATCCGGATGAAAGGCATTCAAATTGCCTGTGTAGACCCTTTGTGACCCCAGGGGGTTAAATGTGCCCTGCTGATTTCAATCCTCCCTGGGCCGAACGGTCATCCCTTCTTCAATAACGGCTTCGGAATAATCCTCCTCTTTCAGGTCGGGGAAGAGCAGGCAATTGCCTTTGACCACCAGACCCGGGGGGATGAAGGCCTTTTTCCCGATCAGCGTAATGCCTTCGGATAAATGGGACGGAAATTCTCGGTTGGGGACCGCGGATCGGCCATCGATGCGGGCCTTTTCCCCAATGACCACCCTTTTGTCCAAAATCACCCGGTCCAGCAACGCTCCGGCGCCGATTTCTCCATCGTGCAGGATAATGGAATTGAGAACCTGCGCCCCCTTCTTCACTTTCACCCCGGGAGACAGGATCGATCCCTCCACCCGCCCCTCAATGACCACCCCGGAGGAGAGAAAACTCCGACTGACCCGGGCCCCTCGGAGAACAACGATCGGCGGACGGTCCCCTCTCCTTCCCTCCTCATCCAAGTTGGTCTGAATACCCCAAGCCTCGGGGTTCAGTCCGGAAGCCGGGTCCAGGAGCTCCTGATGGGCCTCGAAGTAGAAGGCCAGCGTTCCCACATCCCGCCAATACCCGGAGAAGGGGTAGGCGAACACCCGGTCTTGACCGATGGCCTGGGGAACGACATGGTGTCCGAAATCAATGGCCTGCGTTTCAGTGAGGACCTTCAGGAGATATTCGGTCCGGAAAAGGTAAACCCCGGTGGAGGCCAAGTTGCTCTTGGCCACCTTGGGTTTTTCTTCCCAATGAACGATCCGGCCCTTCCCGTCTTTTTGGCCGATACCGTAGTGCATGACCTGATCCCAGGGGACCTGCCGCATGGCCACCGTCACGTCGGCCTTATTTCGCCGGTGATAGGCGATCATCGGATTATAGTCCATAAAGTAGATATGATCGCCGGAAACCACCAATACTTGGTCGGTATCAAAGCGCTTCAGGAAGTCCAGATTTTGGCGTAAGGCATCCGCCGTCCCTTTGTACCAGTCGGAATCCTTTTTGCCGGTCTGGGGTGGGAGGATAGTGATTCCCCGGGTACGCCCGGTCAGGTCCCAGGCGCGCCCGGAACCGATATGGTTCATCAGGGAAAGGGGTTTATACTGGGTCAGTACCCCTACTCGTTCCAGTCCGGAATTCATGATGTTGCTCAAGGTGAAATCGATGATCCGGTAATTGCCGCCGAAAGGTACCGCCGGTTTGGCCCGGGCCGAAACCAGGAGACTCAGGCGGCTCCCGACACCTCCGGCCAGCAGCATGACCAAGGTAGCGCTCATTGCAGGACCTCCCCCGAGGATAGGCTGGTGCCGGGGAAGTCCTTCCGATCCAGATGCGGATAAAGAAGACAGTTGGCCCCGATCGTGGTCTGGGCCGGGACATCGGTGTTATGACCGATCAGCGTCAGGCCCGAAGAAAGCAACCCGGGATGGATCCGGTTGGGAAGCAGATCGTCTTTTCCGCCTACCCGGCTTCCCTCGCCGATGGACACCCGCTTATCGGTGATCACTTTATAGAGACGGGCCCCGGCTTCCACCCGGGTGTCGTAAAGGAGGATGGAATCCTCCACCACGGCTCCCGGCTCAACGATCACCCCCGGGAAGAGCACGCTCCGTCGGACCTGCCCCGCCACCTCGCATCCCGGGGTCAGGATGACCTGGGAAAGCCGGGCCCGGGGGCCGACCCGGACGGGTTGCCGTTCGGCGATCCTTTCGTGCTCCAGGTTGGTGCGGATTTGCCATTCGGGCAGCCGGATCTTGGGATGCTGGACCAGCAGGTCCATATGCGTTTGCCAGTATTCTTCCAGCGTTCGGGTGTATCCCCAGTACCCGTTAAAACGATAGCCGAAAACCCGAAAGTGGTGAACCATTTCGGGAAGAATATCCCTCCCGAACTCCAGCCGGGGACTTCCACCCTCAGGACTTTTGAGGACCTCGAAGAGGACCTGCGGTTTAAAAAGATAGATGGTTAAGGAGGCCCAGGGAGAAATCGGTTGGGCGGGTTTTTCCCGGTATTCCCGCAGCCGGCCTCCAGGATGGCCGCTTTTGGCCTCGATCAACCCCAAACCAAAACGAGGGGCCTCGGTCAAGGGAACTTTAACGAATCCGACCGTCAGATCCGCTTTTTGAGCCAAGTGAAATTGAATCAGTTCCTGGTAGTCCATCTGGTAGATATGATCCCCTGAGAGGATAAGTACCAGATCGGGTTCATTTTCGACGATGAATTCCATGTTTTGGGCCACGGCATCCGCCGTCCCTCGGTACCATTCGCATCCTTTCCCCCCGGAAGAGGGGGGAAGCAGGCTTACTTTCCGATGGCGCCCGACCATATCCCAGGACTCCCCATTGCCAATGTGCGTAATGAGCGAGGTGGATTGGTACTGGGAGAGGATTCCCACCCGGCCGATCCGGGAGTGCATCAGATTGCTCAGGGCAAAGTCGATCACCCGATAAAGTCCCCCAAAGGGGACTGCGGATTTTGGACGATCCAGGGTCAGGAGGGAAAGCTCATCCACCCGACCGGCGGCTAAAATGAGGGCCTGAATATTTGGCATCATGGATCCTTTACGGCTAAAGGTCTTTTTTTATTTTTTTCGAACTTGTCAAAATTAATTTTGAAAAATTATAAAAACTATGTTGAATATAGCAATATAAAAAAGGAAAAGAAAACTTAATTTATGTTTAAAATACTCGATATTTTCCGAAAGAGCCAAGGCGGCGGCCGTTTTTCGGCCGAGAAAGGCTTTCTGCTCCACAAATACGATCATTTCAAGCAAGTCTTGACCGGAAACAACCGGGCACTGGAAATCATCACCGATCTGGAGCATTTATTCTACGAAGACCGGCCCTTTACCCTGGGAACCCTGCGGGAGCAATCCCGGCAACTGCTGGACGTGGTCTGCGAAATCATCGAGGACCTGAACGCCTTGGCCCGGGGGAAGTACCCCGACCTGTTTGAGGCCCTGGAACGGGTGGGGGGAGAGATCCTCCCGGAATTAGATGTCCGGAAAAAAATCAACCCGACCCCTCTGGTCCTCCCGCTGGAAAAAATCGGGAAGGCTGAAGTCCCGGCGGTGGGCGGCAAGGCGGCTAACTTAGGGGAGATCCTCAACCGGGTGCGATTGCCCGTACCCGAGGGATTTGCCGTATCGGCCTATGCCTGTCAATATTTTTTAGAACAACAGGACCTGCGGCAGTGGATTGACGAACAACTGCAGGGTCTGGACATCAATGACACCGAAACCTTGCTGAAGCGCAGCGAAACGGTGAAGCAAAAAATCCTTTTGACCCCCCTGCCTCCGGAGTTGGAAGAGGCGATCCTCGCGGCCCAGGAAACCCTGGAAGGCCGTTTCGGTTCCGGGGTCCGCTTGGCGGTTCGGAGCAGCGCCACCAGCGAGGATTCCGAAGTCAGTTTTGCCGGGCAGCATTCAACGGTCCTGAACGTCACCCGCGAGAATCTGCTCCAGGCCTATAAACAAGTGGTGGCCAGCACCTTCAATCCCCGGGCCATCTTCTACCGGCACAGCAAAGGCTATTCCGACCAGGACGTCCTGATGAGTGTTGCTTGTATTCGAATGATTGAAGCGCTGGCCAGCGGGGTCATGTACACCGTAGACCCCAACAACCGCAATCATGAGGTCTTCATGGTCAGCGCCCTCTGGGGTTTGGGCCTCAGCGCCGTCGACGGATCACAGCCTACGGATTTTTTTCAGGTTGAAAAGATGAACCGGCAAATCGAAATCAGAGAGCTGGCCCGAAAACCAACCCGGCTGCGCTCCCGGCCGGGAGCCGGGCTTCAGGAAGAAAGGGTGCCAGACGACCTGGTGGATCGGTCCTGCCTGAGCGACGCGCAATTGCAGCTCCTGGTCCAATACGGATCAAAACTGGAAAACCATTACGGGCTCCCTCTGGATATTGAATGGGCGCTGGAACCGGACGGTAAAATCTATGTGCTGCAGGCCCGTCCCCTGGGCTTTACCCGCCAGGAAAGCCCGCCGACGGAGGAGGCCCTGGCCCCCGTTCTGGAAAATTATCCGGTCCTCTTGAGGGGAGGAGCATCGGCGGCCGATGGCGTGGCCAGCGGCCCGGCCTATGTCCTGAA
Source organism: uncultured delta proteobacterium (assembly GCA_963743305.1). Lineage (GTDB taxonomy): Bacteria > Desulfobacterota > RBG-13-43-22 > RBG-13-43-22 > RBG-13-43-22 > CAVQSS01. The sequence continues at coordinate 61,728 of CAVUPH010000042.1, read as the reverse complement.
ATCGGACCATAACCTTCCCAGCGTCCCGGAAGGAGTTATTTTAATCGCCCGGCAAACCTCCCCCCGCTACGTACCGATCATCGGGCGGGTACGGGCCATCGTGACCGATATCGGCAGTGTCACCGGCCACATGGCCTCGGTGGCCAGGGAATTTCGGATCCCCACCTTGGTGGGCACCGGTCAGGCCACCGAACGGATTCCTCCGGGGCAGATAATTACCGTGGACGCCCGCAACCGGATCGTCTACCAGGGTCGGGTGGAAGAACTGCTCCAGAACCGGCCGGCCTTGAATCCCCTAAGAGGCAGCCCGGCTTACCGGATTATGGAACGGGTCTTAAAAAAGATCGCCCCCTTGCATCTGGTCGACCCTCAGCAGGAAAATTTCAACCCCGGCGGCTGTGAGACCATTCACGACCTTATCCGCTTCGTCCACGAAATGGCTATGCAGGAAATGTTTCAAATCGGCGAAGACCTGGAACCGGGCCCCGGTATCGCGGTCCGCTTCCGCTCGCACTTACCCTTGAATTTGTATGTGGTCGACCTGGGAGGCGGACTGGCGGCCGATGCGGCGGCCCGGGAGGTCAGGCTGGAAAATATTACTTCCATCCCCTTCCTGGCCTTGCTCCAGGGGATGACGCATGAAGGGGTGGAATGGCTGGGGCAGAATAAGATGGACTGGGGGGGCTTTGGCTCCATCTTGATGGAATCCATCCTGCGGGACCCCCAAAAGGAGGGCGAAATGGGGGGAATCAGCTACGCCGTCATCTCGGCCAAATACCTGAATTTCAGTTCCCGCCTGGGTTACCACTTTGCCACCTTGGATACCTATTGCGGCCGGAATATCAACAACAATTACATTACCTTTTATTTTAAAGGCGGGGCGGCGGATATCGAACGGCGAACCCGCCGGGCCATCCTGGTGGCCGCGATCCTCAAACGCCTGGGTTTTATGGTGGAACAAAAAGGCGATAGGCTTCGGGGCCAGCTTAAAAAACACGACCAAAATTTGATCCGGGAGAAACTGGACCTGCTCGGCCGGCTCATGGGCTCCGTACGCCTGCTGGACATGGTTCTGTCCGATGATCGGAAAATCGACTGGTTCGTGGAGGAATTTTTTAAGGGGAATTATACCTTCCAGCCGCCGCCGTCGACCGGGTCTCCGCCGGCGAAAACCCGGAACAAACCTCAATGACCTCGATTGTGGTTTGCAGGATATCCCCCGTTCTGTCATTGCGAGGTTTGAAAGGGCATCGATTGTGCTTAATTATATCTGGATGGCGCTGATTCTCCTGGGCAGTTTGTTGGCCATCGGAAAAGACACGGTGGACCTGGCCGTCAACCGTTTCCGGAACGGGCAGGAACTGGCCATTTCCCTGGAATTCAGCCCGCCCGTTTCCGAGGCGCTCTCCCGACCCGCTCCCATCCCGGGCACTTTCTCCATCGACCCTCAGGTTTTCCAGAAATTCTATGGCCGACCCCTCCCCGGCGGCGGTCCCCTGCGGCAACGGGCCGAGCTCACGCACCCTCCGTCCCGGACTAGGAAGACTGCGGATTATCCCGAATGCCCAAACCCCGACGCTCTGGAAAGAAATTCAAAAAGCCCAAAACGACCCGGAGGCCCTCTGGGCCCGGGTCCGCTGGGAGCCTTCCCGAGCCCCGGAGGGTGCGGCCTGGATCTCTTTTGACCCCGTCCGTTTTGCCACGGTCCAGGCCGTAACCCGGGAGGGAATCCTGCGTTCTGCCCAGATCGCCGTAGAATTGGCCATCGGCCTGATCGGCATCATGGCCCTCTGGCTGGGACTGATGAAAATTGCCGAGCGGTCCGGGTTGGTCTCCGCTCTGGCTTGCTCCCTGAAATCGGTCATGACCCGGCTCTTTCCCGACGTGCCGCCGGACCACCCGGCCATGGGAGCCATGATCATGAATATCGCGGCCAACATGCTGGGACTGGGCAATGCGGCCACACCCCTGGGACTGAAGGCCATGGAAGAACTGAACCGGCTCAACCCAAAAACGGGCACGGCCACCGATGCCATGTGCACGTTCCTGGTGATCAATACCAGCAGCGTTCAGTTGATCCCGGCCACGGTAATCGCCATCCGGGCCGCCTCCGGGTCTGCCAATCCCACGGAGATCATCGGCCCGGTGATCCTGGCCACGACGATCAATACCGTGGTCGGAATCCTTACCGTTAAACTCTTGGCCCGCTGGTCTTTTTTTAGAAGACAGTTGGATTGATCCTTTCAAAAATCCCTCCCAACCTCCCTTTATTAAAGGGAGGAGACTTACGGAAGGATTTCCCCCCTTAGAAAAAGGGGGGAGCAGGGGGGATTTGTTGCTTTTGTTTTCAAAACCAATTAAAGGTTAACCTTACCGTGGACTTACTGGCCCAAATCATCGAAGTCCTTTCCCTGCTGGCCATCCCTTTGCTGGTGCTGGTCATCGTGATTCACGGGGCCGTCAAAAAGGTCAAAATCTACGAGGCCTTTGTGGAAGGCGCCCGTGAGGGGTTCAACGTAGGGGTCCGGATTATCCCCTACCTGGTGGCCATGTTGGTAGCCATCGGCATTTTTCGCTCCGGCGGGGCCATGGACCTGTTGACGATGCTCCTTTCGCCGCTGACCCGCTGGATCGGCATGCCGGCCGAAACCCTGCCCATGGCCCTGATGCGCCCGCTATCGGGCAGCGGGGCCCTGGGGGTCATGGCGGAAACCCTCAAAGCCCAGGGACCGGATTCCTTGATCGGCCGAATGGTCTCGGTCATGATGGGCAGCGGTGAAACCACTTTTTATGTCCTGGCCGTCTATTTCGGCTCGGTGGGGATCTCCCGGACCCGACAGGCCGTACCGGCCGGCATCGTAGCCGATGTAGTTGGAATCCTCACCTCGGTCTGGCTGGTGAACTGGATCTTTGGGTAAGCCGTATTCGGGAAGGGAGTCCCCCCCGATCCAAGTTTAACTTGACAAAATGCGGCAATTTATTATGCTTGAGATCATGCGCATCGGCGTCCTTTCCGATACCCATCTGACCCGGGTCACCCCGAAACTGGAGCAGATCATCGAGGAATGTTTCCGGGATGTCGATCTCCTGATTCATGCCGGGGATATGGTCGGGTCCGCGGTGTACCGCTACCTGACCGCCCTCCCGCTGGAGGCCGTGCAGGGGAACATGGATGAGTGGCCGCTCCGGGAGGAATTGCCGGTAAAAAAAACCCTCCACCTGGGAGGCTTTCGAATCGGCCTGATGCACGGCTGGGGATCGGCGCTGGGGCTGGAAGAACGGATCCGCCGGGAGTTCCCCGAAGCGGACGCCATTGTTTACGGGCATTCCCATATCCCGGCCAATCATTGGAGCGGCAACCAGTTTTTTTTCAATCCCGGTTCAGCCTCCGGGTCCGGCCGCCGGCCGACGGTCGGCATTCTTCAACTGGGATCACAACTAACAGGTGAAATCATCGAAATTTAGGAGAAAACCGTGAAGGTTTTATGGGCCCCCTGGCGGATGGAATATATCCTCAATAACCAAAAAGAACCCGGTTGTATTTTTTGTCCGACCTCTTTAGACGAAATGAAAGAGCGGCACATCCTTTATTGGGATGAAACCACCCTGGTGATGATGAACAAGTTTCCCTATAATAACGGTCATCTGCTGGTAGCCCCGGTCAGGCATGTCCCCGACCTGGAACCCTTGACCGATAAAGAACTTTCGGCCCTGCTGGCCATGGTCCGCCGATCGGTGGCCATCCTCAAGCAGGTCCTCGACCCGGAAGGATTCAATGTGGGATTGAACCTGGGGAAAGTGGCCGGCGCCGGGGTGGCTGATCACCTGCATTTTCACATCGTCCCCCGCTGGAACGGGGACACGAATTTCATGGCCGTGGTCGGCGACCTGCGGGTCATTCCGGAGCATCTGGACCAGACCTATGAACGTCTGGTCCGGTGTTTCCAGGAGGTGAGGGAAGGCTGACATGACCAACCTCAGGCTTTTTTTTTACATCCTCCTACTGCTGCTGTTGCTCGTTTTTGTAGTTCAAAATTACACCACCTTGACCACCAACCATTCGCTGCATTTGAATCTAGGGCTCGTCAATCTGGAATCCGTTCCCCTGCCCTTCTACCTGACGGCCTTCCTTCTTTTTATGATGGGATTTCTCTTGGCCGGGCTGCTGTATTTTTTCAAGGCCCATCATTTGAAAAAAGAAATCAAGTCTCTGCAAAATATAAATCGTACGCTGGAAACGGAACGGCAGCGTCTCGAAGATCGGTCGGATCCCGCCACCCGGATCAAAACAGCCTCTCCTTCACCCACCCGGGAATAAAAACTTCCCATGTTTTTTTGTTGCTCACCTTCCCGACGCCCGGATACCACCGGGCTCCTGATTTCGCGGAGCATCGTTCCGGATGAATAAAACCACTCCCATGCTGGAACAATACCTGGAAATTAAAGCCCGGCATCAGGATTATCTCCTTTTGTACCACCTGGGAGATTTTTACGAGATGTTTTTCGAAGACGCCCTGGTCGCCTCCCGGGTCCTGGAGATCACGCTGACTTCTCGAAATAAGGGAGCGGCGAATCCCGTCCCCATGTGCGGCGTTCCGGTGCAAGCCGTTTCCGGCTATATCGCCCGCCTGGTTGAAAAAGGGTACAAGGTCGCCCTCTGCGAGCAGGTGGAAGATCCGGCCCTGGCCAAAGGAATCGTGCGCCGGGAAGTGACGCGCTTGATCACTCCCGGCGTCTTTCTGGATGAGCCTTCCAATCAGGGAAACCGGTATCTTCTCTCGTTATGCCCGCGGGAGAAGACCATCGGACTGGCGGTGGTCGATCTCTCCACCGGCGAATTCCGGGTTACGGATTTTCAAAACCCCAACCAGACTTTGGAGGAAATCGCCCGGCTGGGTCCGGCGGAGGTCCTCCTGCCCCGGTCCATAAAGGATAACCCCGCGCTCCAGGATTTCAGGGAAAAGCTGAGCGCCTATTTCTTGAGCTTTGGACAGGACTCGACCTTCGAATTGAATCGCGCCGAATCCCTGCTGAAAGATCACTTTCAGGTCCACTCCCTGGCCGGCTTTGGCCTGGCGGATAGACCGGAGGGCGTCCGGGCCGCCGGGGCCCTTTTTTTGTACTTGCAGGAAACCCAAAAAGGGGACCTCTCCCATTTACGCAGCCTGCAAGTCTATCACCTTTCCGAATTCCTGACCCTGAACGAATCCACGCAGCGCCACCTGGAACTGACCCGGACCCTTTACCGGGGCACCCGCCAGGGTTCCCTGCTCTCCATTCTGGACCAGACCCTGACGGCCATGGGCAGCCGGAAACTCAAGCACTGGATCACCTATCCCCTGCGGGAACGAGAGCGCATCCAGGAAAGGCAGGAACGGGTGGAAGCGCTCGTCGAAGATCCCCCGCTGCGTCAGCGGTTGCGGGCCTCCCTGGAACGCATCTACGACCTGGAACGCCTGGTGGCCAAGGCCTGCCTCCAGCAGGCCACCCCCCGTGACCTGGTGGCCCTGAAAATCTCACTCCAACAGCTTCCGGCCTTTCGGGAATCATTACTTCAAAGCCGACAGGCGTCCTTAAGCACCCTGGGGCAGGGGCTGGATCCCTTAACCGATATGGCGGACGCCCTCCAGCAGGCCCTGCTGGATGAACCCTCCCCGACTATCCGGGATAAGGAGTCCCGGGTCATTCGCCGGGGCTACCACCCGACCCTGGACCAATACCTGCACGTCAGCCTGGAAGGGAAGGAGTGGATCGCGGCCCTGGAAGCCAAGGAACGGAAACGATCGGGGATCGGCTCTCTGAAGGTGGGCTTCAATCGGGTCTTTGGTTATTACCTCGAAGTCTCCAAAGCCAATCTGCATCTGGTCCCCGAGGATTACCAGCGCAAGCAAACCCTGGTCAACGGCGAACGCTTTCTGACCCCCGAATTAAAGGACTACGAAACCCTGGTCCTCGAAGCCGAAGAAAAACGCTGGCAACTGGAAATGCAGCTCTTCCAGGAAATTCGTCAGCAGGTGGCTCGGGAAAGCGGCCGCCTGCAACAAACCGCCCGGATCGTTTCCGACCTGGACGTCCTGGCCGCACTCGCCCAAATAGCCCAGGAAAATCATTATTGCCGGCCGGTCCTCAATAACGGTGAAGCGATCCGGATCCAGGACGGCCGACATCCGGTGATCGAAAAGCACCTGCCCGCCCAAGCCTTTGTCCCCAATTCCATCACCCTGGACAATGAATCCCAGCAAATGATCATCATTACCGGGCCCAATATGGCCGGCAAATCCACCGTCCTGCGCCAGACGGCCCTGATCGTTTTGATGGCCCAGATGGGCTCCTTCGTTCCGGCGGCGGCGGCGGAAATCGGCCTGGTGGACCAGATCTTCACCCGGGTGGGGGCCTCAGACGACCTCTCCCAGGGGCAGAGCACTTTTATGGTGGAGATGCAGGAAACGGCCCAGATTCTGCACCAGGCCACCCCCCAGAGTTTGGTTTTGCTCGACGAAATCGGCCGGGGAACCAGTACCTTTGACGGATTGAGCATCGCCTGGGCGGTAGCCGAAGGCCTTCATGATCTGCGGGGTCGGGGGGTAAAAACCCTCTTTGCCACCCACTATCACGAATTGACGGACTTGACGCAGACCAAAAAAAAAGTTAAAAATGTACATGTGGCGGTCAAGGAATTCAACAACCAGATCATCTTCCTCCGCAAGCTGAAGGAAGGCGGAACCAGTCGGAGCTACGGAATTCAAGTGGCCCGGTTGGCCGGCATCCCCGACGCGGTGATTGAACGGGCCCGGGAGGTCCTCGATAATTTGGAAAAAGGAGAACTGGACCTCTGGGGAGTGCCCCCGCTGGCCCGGTCTTCTCTTCAGTCGGGTGAAACCTCATCAGCCCAGATGGAGATTTTTCCCCGCCTGAACGGGGTGCTGGAAGAACGGCTCAAGAACCTTTCCCTTGACCACTTAACTCCTTTTCAAGCCTTGGTGACCTTGAAAGAATTAAAGGATTTGATTGAGGAAAAATAAGCCTATGTCTTTTTCAGGATCCTGGAAAGCGCCTCTACCGCTGCTCCTCTGGGGATTGGTCTTTTGGAGTCTCCTCGTCCCTCAGCAACTCTGGGCCGTTTCCGCTCCGAACCTCGAAGACGCCTACCAGGAGTCGCGAAAGGCTTTTCTGGCCCTGGAAAAATCCCCCCAGCGCCTGTATCGCCATAACTGGCAGCCCCTGATCGACCAGTTTAAACACTTCTATAAGGAGCAGCCCCAATCCCTTTGGGGAGAGAAGTCCATGTTCATGCTCGCCCGGATTTATCTAAACCTCTATCAGCAGACGTGGCTGCCGGCCGACCTGGACCTGGCCCAGGATTATTTTATTCGTTTTACCAACCACTATCCCGAAAGCTCCCTGGCCGACGACGCCCTGTTCAAGCTGGCGGAAATTCAGCAGCGCTTTAAAATGAATCCGGATCGGGCCCGGGAACTGCTGCAAACCCTGATCAAAAAATACCCCCAGGGGGATATGCGGAAGAAGGCCGAAGATCTACTGGCCCAAATGGGTAAGGAGGCCCCGGCGGCGGTGAATCCGCCCCTGGAAAACCCCGCTGAAATCCTGCCCCTCGAAGAAAAAAATACGACTCCGCCCGCCGAACCCGTGGCCAAGTCTTTGCCCCAGGTCACCGGCATCCGCTACTGGACGACCCCTGAATACACCCGGATCGTGGTGGATGTGGAAGAAAAGGTTTCCCTGCGCCAGCGGCTGCTTAAAAAAAATCCCGCCATAGAAAAACCGGAGCGTCTTTATCTGGATCTCTATCCGGCCCGGTTAAATAAAGAACTTAAAGAACCTCTGGTCATCCGAGACGGATTGCTCCGCTCGGCCCGGGCCGGCCAGTATGATTTTTCCACGGTCCGGGTGGTGCTCGATATTGAAAGTATTAAAGGCTACAAGGTTTTTTTCCTGGAAAACCCTTTTCGAGTCATTATCGACGTTAGCGGCAAGGAAAAACAAGTGGCGGCTCCGCTTCCCGGCACCCCGGCAAAGGACCAGAAATTATCCCTGGCCCAGCAATTGTGTCTGGGGGTCCAGCGGGTGGTCGTTGATGCCGGACACGGCGGGAAGGACAAGGGGGCCATCGGGGATGGCACCCTTTATGAAAAAGACCTGACCCTGCAATTGGCCAAAAAATTGGCCCAAAAAATCCACCGGGAATTAAAGATCCAGACCATTATGAGCCGCGAAGGCGATCGTTTTATCCCCCTGGAGGAACGAACGGCCATCGCCAACACCAAGCAGGCCGACCTCTTCCTGTCCATTCATGTCAACGCCAGCCCCAACCCGCTGGCCCAGGGAGTTGAGACCTACTTCTTAAACCTGGCTTCCGATGAGGAGGCGGTGCGGGTAGCGGCCAGGGAGAACGCCACTTCCACGAAACGGATCGGTGACCTGCAAAAAATCCTGAAAGATCTGATGTTGAACACCAAAATCGACGAATCTTCCCGGCTGGCCCATCATGTCCAGCAAAACCTGTATGAGACCCTGAACGAAAAATTTGGGCCGATAAAAAATTTAGGGGTCAAGCAGGCCCCCTTTTACGTCCTCATCGGGGCCCAGATGCCTTCCATCCTGGTGGAAGTCTCTTTTATCAGCAACTCCCAGGATCGGGAACGCCTGATGCAGGAGGACTACCAGGAGCAGATTGTCGAGGGAATTTTTAAGGGGGTGGCGCGGTACATCAAAGAGACCAAGCTGGGAGGGATCCAGCCGGAGGTCCCCCTGGCCCGTTCAGCTCCCCGGTGATTCTGCAGTATTCCCGATTGAGTCGTAACCTGATTATTTCTTCAAACTCCCGGGCAGGTGAAACTCCGCCACCGGTCCCGCACCTTCCAAGATATAGGCTGCGGCACGGTTGCCGCTTTCCAGGGCAGTGGGTACGCCCCCCAGAAATAGTGCCGAAAAGGCCTGATAGCCCACCATGAAAAGCCCGCCGATCGGGGTGCGAATCAATTCACGGGGACTCGCGTCACGGCCGTCTTCATAGTCCCAGGACCAGCCGGCCACCGCTCCCTCGCTCCGCCCGCCCTGCTCTTCAAAGGTCAAGGGAGTGGCCAGATCCAGGGTTTCAATGGCCCCGTTCAAGCCGGGAATAATTTTTTCCGCTTCCTGGATCATGGCCCGGCCCAGGGCCAGTTTGTACTCCCGGTAACCGGCCACCCGCCGGCCCCGGGCCGGGCGAAAACGGGCAAAATGCCCGTGGTCGGCAGCGGTGCGGATCACCAGCACGGCCCGTCCGGCAGGAGCTAAAGCCGGATCGTCGGCGCTCCATAGACAGAGCTCCATTTGCCCCGCGGCCAGTCTGGAGGGCTCGATTCTTGGGGCGGACCAGTCCGGGGGATTTTCCTCCCCTTCACCCTGGAAAATAATCCGGCTGCCTTGATCAAAGGCCGACAGATCCACTTGGCTTTCATTGAGCCCTATGCTCACCTGAAGATTGGATTCGGTCTGCCGGGCCGCGGCCACTTCCTGTCGAAGGATCTCGGGAATTTCGTCTTGCTCCAGGAGACTAAGAAAAGTGGTCTTAAAATCCCCATTGGAGACCACCACCGGCGCCTCCAGTACTTCCCCGGAAGTCAGCCTCACTCCGGTCACCTGTCCCTTTTGAGTCCGGATGGCCCCCACCTCCGACCCCAGCCGGATCTCGCCCCGGCCCTTCGCAGAAAGGACCGCCGCTTGCAGCCGGCCGCCCAAACCCGTCAGCCCCCCTTGCTGGGTACCAGATTCCTTCCTCCGTCATCAGGCCCCACATAGCGGCCAGCAGAGGCAGCGCCGCGTAGGCTTCCGAACCGCCCTGGCTGCCCAGCACCCGCCGCAAACGCCAATCCCCGATCAAGGTATCCAGGTATTCCCGGGCGGGCTCGTTCGCGGCGGCTTCCAAGGCGATGCGGTTTTTTTCGGAACACGGTTCGCGCAGGAGGTTGAACAGGCTTTCGACTTTTTCAAAAAAACGGGTTATCCCCTGGGCCTCTTGAGGAAAGATCCGGCTCAAGGCCGCTCGCAGGGCCGGACGGGAAAGAGACAGGGGGAGGTTCAGTCCGAAGGCTCGCAACCGATAATGGACCCTCTTCAAAGACAATTCGGCTCCCGGGACCAATTCCGAAATCGTTTTTTGGACCAGGTGAGAGCCGCTGAAACCCAGGGGTCCCATGGGAAAGCTAAAACCGGCCCGGTTGAAGACCCAGGCGGTCCCGGCTACATGGGGATTCCGATCCAGTACCAGGACCTGACAGCCGGCCTGGACCAGTCGGGCCGCCGCTACCAGCCCGCCCAGCCCCGCGCCGACTACGATGACGTCCTTTCGAGATCCCATTAAAACTACCAGAACGAGGGACGATTATTCGGCTCCCGCTCGACGGAACCCGACGGACCGATCGGCTCACCGCCATGCAGCGGGCAGTGGACCGTGGGTTCGGTCCCGGCCAAATAAACCTCTTCCTGCCTCTTAGGACAACCGCTATTGGCCAGGGCATTGGTCTGGACGTCAATCCAGGCCGAGACCACCCCGGGAGGTCTGGTAAAATCCAGCACCGGTTTGTCTTTTAAGGCCCCCTGCATGAACCTGGCCCAGAGGGGAGCGCAGATTGCTCCACCGGTAAACCCCCGACCCCCCGGCCGGGGCCGGTCGTAACCTACCCAAACCCCGGCTATCAATTGGGGGGTGTAGCCCACAAACCAGGCGTCCCGGTAATCATCCGTGGTCCCGGTCTTGCCCGCTGCCGGACGTTCTCCGGCAAACCCGGCGATCGATTTGGCGGTACCGTAAAGTAATACATCTTTCAGCATTTGGGTCATCACATAAGCCTCGGCCGCAGAAATGGCCGGGATGGACAGGGGAGGATTTTCCAACCAGGCCTGCCGGTTTCGATCGTAGAGACGGAGGATCATTCGGGGCTCCACCCGGACCCCCTGGTTGGCCAGCGGATCATAGGCCAAAACCAGATCGCTTAGGGAAAGCTCCTCCGTTCCCAGGGCCAGAGAAAGATCGTTGGGAGAACGCAGGGAAAGGCCAAGCCGGGCAGCGTATTCCAAAAAATAGGGGACTCCGATGCGCTCCAGCAGCTTGACGGTGATGATGTTGTTGGAAAAAGCCAAGGCCCGGCGCAAGGGGATTTCCCCGTATAATTTCCTTTCGTAATTCAAGGGCGTCCATTTTTCCCCATTTCCTTTGTTATAGGTTACCGGGGTGTCGTTCCACAGGGAGCTGGCGGTCTGGCCCGCATCCAAGGCGGCGGCGTAGATCAGCGGCTTGATCGCCGAACCGGGCTGGCGCTTGGCGTAGAACGCCCGGTTATAGGGACTCCTTTTATAATCCACCCCCCCCACCACGGCCAAGACATCCCCCGTAGCCGGGTCGAGGCAGAGCAAGGCCCCCTGCAGGCCGGGCGCCAGACGCTTCACCCCTTCGCTGATCACCCGTTCGGCCAGACGCTGGAGGTCCAGGTCCAGGGAGGCGGTGACCTCCAGCCCCCCCCCCTTCCAGGATTTCCGGTCCATAACGCTCCGCCAGTTTCTGACGGATATGGTCCATATAGTAGGGGGCCTCCCCCGGCTTGATAATGCTGACCGGGCTGGCCATCAGTCTTCCGCCTAGGGCGGAGGAAATCATCTTCAGCTCCACCATCCGCCGCAGGACCAGATTCCGCCGGTCCCGCACCTTGGTCGGTTCGCCCAAGGGATTGAAGCGGGTCGGGGCTTTAGGAACCCCGGCCAGGAGGGCGCACTCCGCCTCATTCAACTCGTCGGGATTCTTGTCAAAATACAGGCGCGCCGCCTGGGCAAGGCCCCAGGCCCCGTTGCCGAAAAAAACTTCATTGAAATACATCTCCAGAATTTTCTTCTTGGAATATTTCCGCTCGTACTCCATGGCCAGCAGTCCCTCTTTCACTTTGCGCTGGAGCGTTTTTTCCTGGGAGAGGTATTTGTTTTTGATCAACTGTTGGGTGATGGTCGATCCGCCCTCGGCCATTCGGCCCTTAATGACATCTTTCATCAGTGCCCGAGCAATGCCCTTGAAATCGATTCCGCTGTGTTCATAGAATCGGGCGTCTTCGATGGCCACCAGGGCGTTTTGCAGAAAAACCGGGATTCGTTCGATCGGCACCCAGTAGCGTTTCTCCGACAATATCCGCCCGACAAAGCGCCCTTTGACGTCGAAGACTTTGATGGAACTGTACCGGGGAGGAAGCAGGGGATAGCGGACCACCGGTTCCTGGGCCTGGACCGAACCGCTACCGACCAGGGCCAGCCCGGACGACAACAGGACCAGAAACGTCAAAAAATAATACCTCAGCGCGCGGAGTCGATAGACCATCTTATTCGTGGATCCTTTCCAAAGAAAAACTCGATTATATTCCAAACCGGGTCCCTAATCAAGCCGCCAATCTTTTTCCGGGCTCCTTCCTTTTGAGAGGCCCCCCAGGGGCCGGGGAACTCTTTCAAGTTGACTTTGGCCGGGCCAAAGGTTTCTAATAAGGAATATGACCGTCGACGATCGAAAAACCAAAAAGCAGCTTGTCGCCGAACTCCTGACCCTGCGAAAACGGCTGGCCTCCTTGGAAAACAGCCGCCCACCCCTGCGCCCTCTAAGTCCCCCCCGGGTGAAGAATGATGACCCCTACGGGGTGCTGGCGAATGCGGCCAATGATTTTATTTTCGTCATTGATCGCCGGGATCAAGTGGTTTATGTCAACCGCTTCGGGGCGCACCAACTGGGTCTCCCCGTCGAAAAAATAATCGGAACCCCCCGGAAAAACCTTTTTCCCGCCGGAGTGGCCGAAGCCCAGGGAAAAAGCCTGGAGAAGGTTTTCCAGACCGGAAACCCTCTCAATGTGGAAAATAAAATCGTTTTCGGCACCCGGGAGGTCTGGATCAACACTTGGCTGGTGCCTTTTCAGAAGAAAAAAAACCGGATCCAGTCCATTTTAGGGATCTCCCGCGATATCACCGAACGAAAAATGGCGGAGGAGGAACTCCAGAACTCTCAAAGAAAATTACGGGCCCTTTCAGCCCGGCTGCAATCGGTCCGGGAAGAAGAACGGGCCAAGATCGCCCGGGAAATCCACGACGATCTGGGGCAGGCTTTGACCGTCCTGAAGCTGGACTCCGCCTGGGTGGAGAAAAATCTCCTCCCGGATCAGACCGCCCTGAGGGATAAATTGCAGGCCATGGAAAAACGCATCGATCAGACCGTTCGATCCGTCCGTCGGCTTTCCACGGAACTGAGGCCCCGCATTCTGGATGACTTCGGACTGGTCGCGGCCCTGGAGTGGCAGACCCGGGAATTTGAAAAAAAAACCGGCATTCGCTGCCGATTCCGGTCCTCTCTTCAGAAACTCGATCTGGATCCGGACCGGTCGGTGGCTGTTTTTCGTATTTTTCAGGAAACCTTGACCAATGTAGTCCGCCATTCCGAGGCCACCAGGGTCGAAGCGGCCTTGAGTGAAGAGAAAAAGTGGTTACGGCTGACCATCCGGGATAACGGCCGGGGAATTTCGGAGGAGGAAATTTCCAGGAGCAAATCTCTGGGCCTGGTGGGCATGCGGGAGCGGGCCATCCTGTTTGGAGGGGAATTGACCATCGAGGGAAATCCGGGGAAAGGCACTACCGTGACCCTGAAAATCCCCGTTTAAGCCATTCGCTTTCGGAGGAGCCCATGAACGAAAATCATATTGAGGTTATTATCCTGGGAACCGGACCGGCCGGTCTGCAAGCGGCTATTCATGCGGCCCGAGCCAAAGTTTCGGTCCTGGTCCTGGGCCGGCAGCCGAAAAGCAGCCTGTTCAAAGCCCACATTGAAAACTACTGTTGCCTGCCAGGGGTAACCGGGGAATCGCTGCTTTTGGAAGGGCATCGGCAGGCCGAGCGTTCCGGCGCCCGGTTTCTTGACGAGGACGTACTGGACATCGAAGGCCAGACCCCGGAATTCCAAGTCCGAACCGAGGCCGGTGAAATCTTCAGCGCCAAGGCCCTGATCCTCAGCATGGGTATTTCCCGGAACAAACTGGGCGTTCCCGGAGAAAAGGAGCTCCTCGGGAAGGGAGTCAGCTACTGCGTGGAATGCGACGCCAATTTCTACCGGGATCTGCCGGTGGCCGTGGTGGGCGGGGAAAGCGCGGCGGCCGGCGGCGCCTTAACCCTCCTGTTTTATAGCCCCGAGGTTCACCTCATCTGCCGGCAGTTGAACGTCGCTGAAAAGCTGGCCCTCCAAATTCGGAAAAGCGCCATTCATTTGCACGAGGGCCGGAGCGTAAATAAAATTCAAGGTGCCGGTCGGGTGGAAGGGCTCGTCCTGGATGACGGGTCTTTGGTACCGGTGGAAGGTGTCTTTATCGAACTGGGCGCCAAAGGGGCCATTGGACTGGCCGGCAAGCTGGGGGTCCTTTTGGACAGCGAGTCCCTCCGTTATATCGTGACCGACAAAAATCAGGAAACCAATGTCCCCGGGATCTACGCCGCCGGGGATATCTGCGGCCCTCCCTGGCAGGTGGCCAAGGCCGTAGGCGAGGGCTGCGTGGCCGGACTCCAGGCCTCGGCCTTCGCCAAAAAGCTGCGCTAAGCTCCGGCGGCCCCTTACCCTCCTGGTTTTTGTTCAGAACGGCGCCTGCCCCTTTTCCCGCCTCGGGCCGGGAGAGCGTGCAGGGGCCCGAAGGGCACCCGTTCCGCGCCAGGAGGAAACTCTCAGGAAACGTTCAGGAAGAGGCCTGGAAAAGATGGAAGGTTTCGTCCACTTGGCGATTAATCAGGGGGATCAGTTTTCCCAAAAATCCGGCGGGCAGACTCAGGAATTCACAGACATCCACCACCCCGGGGTTTACCAGATGCTCTCCGCTGCTTCCATAACCCAGGGCATTCACCAAATTATCGGCCAGATTGACCACGACGGCATCCACCGAAGGAGGATAATTCAACGGGTCGTGATGACCGCCAATGGCCTGTTGCAGGCTTAAGGGAAGTTTCCATTTTTCCGCCAGGGCCAATCCGACCTGGAGGTGATCAAAGCCCAAAAACGTTTGCTCCATCAGATAATGAAACGACTCGGCCCGTCCGGCCTGGGTTAGGGCAGCCGAGGCCTCCCGGGGATGGTTTCTAAAAATAATGAGCTTCCCCAGGTCGTGAAGCAGTCCGGAAATAAACAGTTGTTCGATGTTAAGAAAATTTTTATAGCTGGCGATCAAGCGGGCGGTTATTCCGCAGGCCAAGCTATGTTCCCAAAACCAGCCCATATTCATGAGCGCCGAAGGGATATCCCGAAATAAGGCAATAACCGAAGTCCCCAAAGTCAGGAGGTGCAACTGATCGCTGCCCACCAGGGCTACCGCTCGGGAGATGGTGTCCACCTGCTTGGGAAACCCATAGAAAGCGCTATTGACAATCCTCAACAGTTTGGCGGAAAGGTTGGGATCCTTGCTGATTACCTCGGCTATCTGAAAAGCGGAACTACGGGGGTTGTTGATGACCGCCTCAATCTGGTAAAAAATCTCTGGTAGGGAGACCAGTTCCAGGTCCGGACCAATCAAGGATCGAGGATCGCCGAGAAAGGCTTGATAGGTAGAGGAGGGCTCCTCCGTCGTCAAACCGGAGGGTGGCCCGCTTTCCGAGTCCGGAGCGGACCAATCTTTTTGATCGGAAAATTCCAGGTTTGCAGCGGCCAACCGATACAGCTCCTGGATGATCGGGTGGTCCGGATCGCATTTGGAAAACCTTTTTTCCCAGGGAGCTTTTTCTCCGCCATGGTGGATATCCGGAACCGCAGGGGCGGTTGTGCCGGAACCGGACCCCGGTTTAAGGGTCTCCAGAACATCGACTTCCTTCACGCCTCCTACCCTAACCGACCGTAAATGCTCAAAATCGAGGATGGTCCCCTTTTTCAGCAGCAGTCGGCCATCCGGCAGATGGATATCTTCTCCCAGGACCATCCCAGGATTGAGAACGCCACTATTGACCTTGGTCATCGTTAAAAAAACTCCTTCTGATAGGATTTATCGAAAGAAAAGAAAAAAACTTAAAGGAAAACTCCTTAAAGATTTTGCACCAAGGGATGGTGATATTTATTATTATCTAAATTATATTGGTTTTTCAATTCTAATCGATCTGCGGGAGTCGGTTCCGGCGAAGGCCATCACTTTTTAAGGTTAAGCTTACTTGGGTCTGGCTGCTGAAATCAAATTCTTAATGAACCCGGTTGTCCCCTCTCGTTTAAAGGCCTATCCTGGTAAAATGCGGAAAATGATTATGTTAAAAAAGACGAAGTCAGGAAACCATAAATAGTCTTGAAGGGGGTTTTTAACTTTTTTGTCCATTTAAAAGTCTTATCAATAAAAAACCTGAGCAAACCAGTTGCTCGCTTCAATCTAGCGGGGAGAAAAAAATATGAAAAAAATCATCTGTTTGTTAAGCCTCCTTTTTTTGTTGACCATACTAGTGTCACCGAATCAGGCAGAGGCTGATCGTGGGGGTGGAGGCTTCGGTAGTCATGGAGGATTTAGCGGTGGCCACAGAGGGTTCTCTGGCGGCCACGGAGGGTTTCATAACCGAGGCCATTTCTACGGAGGTCCGCGCGTCTTTTTCGGCGGACACTTTGGCTTCCCCTACTACTATCCGTACGAGTATTATCCTTACCCCTATTACTATCCTTATTCCGATCCATCTCCTTATTACCCGGATGCGGTTACCCAGCCTCCCGTCTACGCCGAACCGGAGCCAGACCCCTATTGGTACTACTGCCAGGCTCCCCCCGGGTATTACCCCTACGTCACCAGCTGTCCGGGTGGGTGGACGAGGGTGGTTCCGACTCCTCCCCCTTCGGAAAAAGAAAGGAGATAGTATGAATTGGAAACCAGGTCTTCTCGTCCTCTTCCCGGTCCTGGTCCTGAGCGGATGCGCCACGATGCCGATAGGACCGACCGTCACGGTGATGCCGAACCCGGGAAAGCCCTTTGAAGTGTTCATGGCCGATGACGGCGTCTGCCGAGAGTGGGCCCAGCAGCAGATCGGAGGAACATCGCCAAGTCAAACCGCCAATGAAAACCTGGCCACCGGAGCGGCCGTTGGAACGGTGGTCGGGGCCGGTCTGGGTGCTTTGGTCGGTGCGGCCACGGGTAACGCGGGCGCCGGTGCGGCCATCGGAGCCGGTGCCGGTCTTCTCGGCGGAACCTCCATCGGAGGCAGCGCCGGCGCTTCTTCCGGGTATCAGCTCCAGAGGCGCTACGACATAGCCTATCAGCAATGCATGTATGCCAAGGGAAACCAGATCCCCGGTGTCGTCCGCCGTCCGACGCGGACCTACACACCACCCCCCACCCCCACCGGCTTATAGTGAAGGGGTATGGTTCACCGTACCGGGGCATTATGTAAACGGAAAATGGGTCCCCGAACGTCGAGTCCGGGTCCCATCGGATTCCAAAAACCAGGTCCCGGCCCCCAGGCCACCCGCTTCACAACCGGGACCTTCCGCACCGGCATCTCCATGAAGATCCCCGTGAGAAGCAGCGGACCCGCTTTAATCCCTCGACCTTGGAGGCCAGGGGTATATAATATAACCTTGAGATAATAAGAAATGGCTCTTATGGGCTGACCTGTAAAGGAAAACTACCTACTGGAAGGAGGCCATACATTGAAAAAGTTGCTTTGGGGAACAATGCTTTTTGCGCTGCTAATTGTCCTTCCAATTTCAACGAGGGCAGCGGCAAATATTTACGTCGATATTTCTCTGCCTCCACCCATCGTCTTTCAGGCGCCTCCGGAGGTGATCGTGATACCCGATACCCATGATGTTTACGTGGTGCCTACTATAGATGTCGATCTGTTTTTCTGGAATGGTTGGTGGTGGCGTCTATGGGAAGGTCGCTGGTACCGCTCACACTATTATGACCGGAGCTGGGGTTATTATGATAGTGTTCCAAGTTTTTATTTTGAGGTAGACCCAGGTTGGAGAGGATACTACAGAGACCATAATTGGTACGGGCACCGGTGGAATTATGAACGGATTCCTTACCACCAACTTCAACAGAACTGGAAGAGCTGGCATAATGATCGACATTGGGAAAGGCAAAGAACTTGGGATGTCCAGGGCTATCGACCTCGACCACAACACCAGATACAGGAACTAAGACAACAAAGGCAGCAGCAATATCAACAGAGGCCAGAGGTTCAGCGACATCAGCAACTGAGACCACCTCGGTTCAGCAACCACAGAGACCACCTCGGGTCCAGCAGCCAAGACAGGAACCTCAGGAAAGGGTTCAGCCGCTGCCAAGACGGGAGCCAAGACCGCAGGTCCAGCAGCCAAGGCAGGAACCTCGGGAAAGGGTTCAACAGCCGCCAAGACGAGAGCCAAGACCGCAGGTCCAGCAACCACAACACTCTCAGCCTCGGGAAGACCTGAAGGAGAGGAGGGAGACCATAGAAGGTAAGAGAGAAGTCATTCTGGTAGTGGATGAGGTCCAGGGTCAGCGAGATCTGGCGGCGGCCATGCTGAAGAAGCTGAATTACCGCGTGGCGAGTGTTCCCAGCGGTGAGGCGGCCATCGAATATTTAAGGGGGCAGGAAGTGGATTTATTGGTGCTGGATATGATTATGGAGCCCGGTATGGACGGACGGGATACGTTTAAGCGTATTTTGGAAATCCTTCCCCAACAGAAAGCGATCATCGTCAGCGGCTTTTCGGAGTCGGATCGGGTAACGACCGCCTAGACCTGGGGTGCGGGCGAATATGTGAAAAAGCCTTATGTCATCGAGAAGCTGGGGCTGGCCGTGAGGAAAGAGTTGGATAAAACATAGGCCAAGGCGGACCCCCATTACAAACGGTATTCCTTGATTTTTAAGATTAGCCTGCTTAAGGGCTGGTAGTTGGAGTTCGCTCGGGGGCAATAAGCTAAATAATTTCGGCGTCTCCTTCCCTTTATGGGGGATAATAAGGACCCATCCGCGCTTATTATTTTTTTTAACCTTTTTCCCTCCCACACGATCGAAAGCAATATGAGTTAAATGAAAAGAGACATCAAAGATGGTTACACTCGAAATGGAAATTTGGGAACCGAAGCAAGAAATTTGATCCAAAACCCCGGCAACTTGCCATTAATCACTCAAAAGGAGACCGATCATGAAACGAATTGCTCATCAGTTTACTAATCCAACGCGCACTGGTTATTTCGGCGGTGGCCTTCTTGGTCACTATCGCGTTCGCCAGCGCCAATCTTTCCCGGCGGCTTCGGCCGAACCGGCCCAGAAGCCCCCGGCTAAGGTCTCTAAAGTCGACCGCACCGAGGCTCGCATCAAAGACCTTCAGGCCAAGCTCAAAATCACACCAGCCCAGGAAGAACTATGGAAAAAGGTCACCCAGGTGATGCGGGACAATGCCAAAACGATGGACACCCTTTACCAGGCCAGGGTCGAAAAAGCAAAGGACCTGACCGCCGTCGAAGATCTCAAATCCTATAGCGAAATCGCCCAGGCCCATGCGGAGGGGCTCAAGAATTTCATCCCGGCCTTCGAGGCGCTCTATGCCAGCATGTCGGACGAGCAGAAAAAGGATGCGGATACCCTGTTTCGTCGTGGAATCCATAGGAAGGGCAAGGGCAGAAGCAAATGATCGCCGGCCTGACAACCACAAGTCAAGAAAGGAAGGGACCTATGAGAATCTCAATAGTCGGTAAGATCATGATGGCGCTTATCTTTGTCTCCCTGATCGGCGGTATATCCGCGGGGCCGGCGCTCGGCAGAAATGGCGATAGAGTCCAAAGGCCGCAGCAACGCGACTGGCGCCGATGACCGCGGGCGGCAGTACGATCGTGGACGGCGGGCGTATCGGCCCCATGGCTACTACCGTCCGGGACCGAGTTATGGTCCACCGATCTACGCTGTCCCGGCTCCGTCGCCGGGCATCAGAATCTTCCTCCCCTTCCCGTTCGATATTCGCTAGGGGGATCCTCACCGTCGATCGCCGATTGCTCACGCCGCCTTACACCGTGCCGTCGTGAGCAATCGGGCTCGATAAGGATAAACGTAAAACGATTAAATAATAAACTTAGAGGATAGAAAAATGAAAAAAACTATTATGTTTTGGATTATGTTCGGGATGGTTTTAACATCCCTGGGGGGCTGTTTCATTCCCTATTATGATGACGGTGGTGGACACCGTCGACATGGCGGGGACAGATACGACCGCTGGGACCATAGAAGATAAAAAGGACCTAGTCCCGCTTATAAGGGCGGGACTAGGTCCTGGCTAGGCATGGTAGGCACGACGAGGGTTGAACTCGTGACCCCTACCGTGTCAGAGTTACGAAACAGGGGAACATGGGGAAACAAGGGGAACAAACAGGAAAGATGAGGGCCAATAACCATGACGGTTTTAGCCGTTTTCGTCTGTTTTATTGTTCCCTTTGTTTCCTCCTATTTTGCTAGATAGTGGTAGCAAAATGGTAGCAGGTTTTTCTTGTTAAAAAGTGAATTAATTTCAATCATTCGTCACATAAATATCCATTACTGTTTTTTTGGGCATCCAATACTATGTATTTCCTGGCAATCTCTATTTTTACACCATCACTTATTGATCCATCCGGAAAAAGATGGCCATCTTCAGTAGCAATTACTCTTCCTATGTATCTATATTTGTCTTCATCCTTAAGAAAAAGTCTTGTTCCCAATGGTATTTTAGATGACAGCGGTTTGCCTGTATCAATTTCATCTATCATCATTGGTAGAATTGGATTTGATTCGGTTTTAATGGCCGAATTTATATTATCATCTTTTCCATTTCTTTTACCAGTACCCGCCAGGTAAATATTTATAACCGTTTCTCTAGGCATCCAGAATAATCCACCTTCAGCAAAATCTATTTTAACCCCATCACGTTTGGACCCATCCGGAAATAAGTGACCAGATTCAATATCAACTACTTTCCCTATGTACTTGTAATCGGATTTGAGATATAGCTCGGTTCCTACCCAGATGTTACCTAATAATGGGCTATACAAGATCCACCTTCCGTTGGTTCTTGCAGGATTTAGAACCGGAGCACTGTTTAGATTTAACTCTTTGTTTGAATTCCCATTTATAATTTCCACTTTAACAACCCTACCCGTTGATGTAACGGCTTGTTGCATGCCTCACCCCAATAATTAAATCTATTAAAAGTTCTTTTTTCACCTTTATGCAAGACAGCATACAAAGTATACAAATAGCTACTTTAGTAATGTTCCAGATTCTGAATATAAAGTCGGATGTTAAATGTTATATCTTTAACATCATACTCGCTCTTATTCTCTATTGTTATATCCAGGTTAACAATAGGGTCCCCTTTTGCCCATGCTGCCGTAGACTACTTTTATGTATTCCCAAGGCCGATTTGCTAATTCTTCCTTCTTTTTGCTTTTTCTCACGGAGTTAATCATTGATTTTAGAATTGGTCTTCAATCAATACCGACTGGTACTTATTACCATCCCAAACATGTTTATATTTTTGATCATCATTCTTAGTGCTGGTAAAAATATCGTAAAATCCCTTCGTCATTGTTGGCCCAATAGCATCTAAGCCACCGAACATATCTTTGTTATCTATTTCCTCCCATTTGGAATTCCTTTGATAGAAAACCGTAAAAGTAATCCCTTGACTTCCCATGAATCCCGATCCGGTTACAAACCATTCGTTTATACCGTCCTTATTCAAATCAACCGGGTATCCAAAAATTGCTCCCTTCCATTTTCTCTTCTTTAATCTTATTCCTAAGTCCTTCCGGAAAATCCTCCGATTTTACACTCTCTTCCCTTCCAGTTAACATCTTCTCCCATCCACTTAATATTCTTGTAATTCTTTTGGCATCTGGCAACGTGGCGGGACTTGTTTGGTTTTTAGAAGGTGTATCATATTGATTATAAATGTAATATACCCCGGTTGATAAAGCGATTAACAAGGCAAAACCAATAACATATTTATAATGAGTCCTTATAAATTTAAATTTGGTAATTTTATATTGAGCTAAAGAAATCCCAAATATTCCAATTAGTAAA
Organism: uncultured delta proteobacterium; assembly: GCA_963743305.1. Classification (GTDB taxonomy): domain Bacteria; phylum Desulfobacterota; class RBG-13-43-22; order RBG-13-43-22; family RBG-13-43-22; genus CAVQSS01. Next base: position 39,669 of record CAVUPH010000042.1, on the reverse strand, counting down.
AATAGGGGGATGAGGCCAAAAATTGGAAGAGGAATTAAGATTTGTCGAGAATAATAGAAGATACTTAACAAAATTATTAATACCGGAATGACAAGGAGCCAAATAAATAGTTTTCGGATTAATTTCCAATTCCTTACTGTGAATGGAAATCCGCAATTAGGGCAAACTTTGGCCTTATCTGATATTTCCTTAAAACATTCAGGGCACTTTAGAAGAGGCATGAACTGTTTATCTATTTTGGAATAATTATATAAGTATATTTAGTCCCCCACACTAATCCGTAAGTTCCTTGATGCAAAGTCGCATGCAGTTTAATGACATGATCTCCTGCTGGCAAATCAAACAAAGCAGTTTCTGAAACTGTACCCCTTTCCCCACCATTTCCTTCATTTCCACCAGCTCCAGCAAAAATTGCCTGAATATTCGGAGCATTATCAACCATTAAGTAAACGGAAACAATGGAATTTTCCACTTGAATGTCAGCATTTAAGATAATTAGTAAGGTGCTTTCCTGCTCTAAATTTAAAGCCAATTCCGACCTTGGAATATCTTGATTGGGTTGTTCATTCAAAATTAAAGGGGGCCATAGTCCGTTTGAGAAAATAACTTGCCCGGTTTTTATTGTTGGTCCTGCTGGCCCCGCTGGACCTTGTGGGCCAGTATCGCCTTTTATTCCTTGAATTCCTTGAGGGCCTTGTGGACCCGGAAGACCCTAGGCCCTGCTGGCCCTTGTATACCAATTGAGTTCCAGAAAATTGGTTTTTCTAATTTGGTACATTTATTTGGTCCATCAACTATTCTTAGCAGTCCTCCAATTTTTCCATAACAACCATAAATTTCCCCGGCTGCCACATTTCCCGCTAAAATAAATACCGTTAGGATGATATTGCTTAATACCGAAACGACTAATTTTTTCATGTTAATCCCTCCTTATTTGAAAATAAAACCCCATTTCTTTTCAGAAACGGGGCCGTTTTCCATCATCGCCATCCTCCAGTCCATTAACCGGATAACCCGGTTCGGTAGGGTTAGAACGTCAATAACTGCTTAGTGCTGTTTTTTTGGAATAGTCGGAGATTCTTAAAAGTTATTGTAGGACGATAACCAGAAATTTAATGGGTTGTCAACGTCTTTTGTTGGCTATTGCACCCCCCCAGGATACCCTTTTAAGCCTTTCAAAATGCCCCAGAATCGACGCTCTCAGGGAGCCTATCCTCATTTTAGCCCATAAATAGAAAGGCCACACTAAAGCCTTTTTCATGCGTTAAAGACCCCCTTCCCCCCTGGATATCAGCCTGAAACACAACATGGACTAATGTTAAATGATATCAAATTGTTATTAAACTAATAACTTAGACATGTATTACCTTATTTCATGGCATATATCATAAAGTGGCTTTTTCCTTAAATTTGGTTAGCAAAATCTATTAGTTAAGACTAATAATCCACTATCATTTTAAATTATTCTAATTCAAGGCCTTTTTAAGGCAATTGCTATTTCTATTTAGGTCTACAGATAGAAAAAATTTATAGTTTGTACGTATTATATATCCCCCCACTCCTTGTCGTTCGATTACCCCAAAAATTAATTTTACCACTTCTGATCGAATTCTGCCCATAGGGCTTCCAACCTCGACATTAGGGGATCAAATTCCTCAACCTTGGCCACATAAGCCGCTATATTCAGGATTTTCTTTTTTAACTTAATATGTTGGGCCTAGAAAAGATCCTTCCTTGATCCGTAAGAGTCTGGCAAACTGTAGTCTTCCCATATAGCGGGTAGTTTTTTTGAACCTTCAAAACACATAAACCGAAATCGTTCTTTATTCATTTGAAGAAATTTAGGTGAAGCAATAAACTGGTTTAAATATTCTAACCCGTTATTCTTCAGAAAGTTGTTTCTATGGTTGGCCGTATATTCCAACCGAACTCTATTTATGAATTTTCTTTCCCATGCCTTCCCATTTTTTTTACTATTCTGGACCTCTTTCATAAATCTTTATTTTTCCATTATCGTGGACATAAATCTTTCCGATTTTGTTGGCCAAAATTGGCATACTTCTCCCCCGACCAACCTGCATTTTCTTGAATGGGGGACATAAAGATACCCTTGCTCCAGGTCAAAAAGCCGTTCAACTTCTGATGGTCCATGACAAAACTGATCCGAAGCATATTCAATTCTTGAAACCTTCAATCCACGGAGATTTGCATCAAACCCAAAGAAGGAACTCTTTATATCTTTGAGCAGAAACATTTTCTTTGGGATGGATCATAATATAGCAGGACGGGAGGAATTTGAAGTTTTGGCTTTGATAACGAAAAAACTCAATCGAAAATCTTTTCGTTCCGACATATTCTTTTGGTAAGCCTAGGCAATCGGCTAATTTTTACTTGGAAATAACTTTCCAATAAATGGCCATTACGTATTGCTGGATACTCATGATGGGCTTCTTAGCATAAGTGCATGAACAAAACACCTTATTCTATATGCATATGGCTTTGTCGTACTCATGGGGTTGCGCCCAACTCTTTTGATCGCCAGCAATAACATCCGCTCCTATGACTTGAAACTCGCTGCGTTGCCAAGACGCTTCAGTTATTTTTTTTTGAACTAAATTTACTCAGCTTTTTCACATCTCACCCCCTGAACAATTTAATTCCGATTAGTCCTCTGATCACTTTGGTCAAAGGCATCCCGGTACTCTAAAATGTACTTATGAACGGGAGCAAATCCGTGAACCTCACCCAGTACAGTTCCACAAAATCGATAATTCTCGAAAACCGGAAAAAATTTATGTGCAGTTGGACATATACAGTAATGTGCTTCGGTCACAGAAGATTCAACCCTCACCTCCCGGTTGATCCTCATCGTAATCCAACAAACCCCTTCAAGTTATCCTCTTCCATCTCCCCATCAGCTATCAGGCCGAAAGATTTCCCTGACTATAAAAATTTCTTGAAAATTATTCACTCGGTTTTTGTCCAATTCCCGGAACTGGGGTTATAATAAGTAATAGAAAGAAAAAAGCGTGGGGATGCGGTTATGAGAATGACCAGTGATCATAAGGAAAAAAACAGGGAGGGGCAAGCAATTCATAGGATTAATTCTTATCTCGTTGTTTTTTGGGGAATCAAGGTTGTTTGATGGAAGCTAAAATATCCTTCTCCGATGAACTAGCCGAGCAAGTGGCTATTAGAATCTTTGAAGAAAGTCAGACCAATGATATTAGATGTTTTTGGACAGCTCCGTAGAGAAGCTTGATGGTGGAAAAATGGTCAAAACGGGAGCAGATGAACGTTAGACATGTTGGCCGATTTCCTGAACGTTTCCCCTAAATGGATTCACAGAAAGACGTGTTTAAAGAAAAATCCAATCCCCCACCACAAAACCGGAAAATATTTGTCATTTAAGCTTAAAGATGTCCTGAAATGGCGAGACTTGATGAATGGGCGATGTTAGCTTAATTTTTTGCTTGAAACATTTAAATAACCATTGGTTATTAATAGAACATGACCAGGGAGGAACTCAAAGTCTGGAGACACGGAAGGGAGATGTTACAGCGTGAACTTGCCCACCGTTTAGGGGTTGCGGTCATGACTGTAATCCGATGGGAGGCCGGGACAAGAAAGATATCGCCTTTCCTGCACCTGGCACTCCAGGCAATTGACGCCACCCTCCCAAACCAAAAACGAAAGGAGGTGAAAATAAATGGCCTGTATCGTAAAAAGGCGCGGAAGATGGGTAGTTGACTTTCGGGATCATACCGGGGCAAGACGCTGGAAGACCCTGCGCAAGGGCATGAAGAAGGACGACGCTGAACGGGAGATGAAGCGAATACTTGAGCAGGTAGAGGACCAAACCTATTTACCAAAGGCGGATATACCGACCTTTGCCGAGGTTGCCAAGTATTGGCTGGCTTATAAGAAACCGAAAGTCAGGGAAACCTATTGGGAGGTATTGGATGTTCATATCAGGAAACACTTTACCGACCTGGACCCTCTGAAGATCAGCCAAATAACCATTCCGGTTTTGGAAAAGTATATCACCGATAGGCAGGCAAAGAAGATGAACATTGCCACCCTGCGCAAGGTGCTGGTCACTTTGGGGCAAGTCCTAGCCTATGCGGTGAAGAACAGGTGATTTCGAACAGTAACCCGCTTCCGGGATACCGAACGGCCAAGGGATGTAAGGCACGAAGGCCGGGAAATGCAAATACTGGCCCCGGAGCAGGTTGGCCAGTTATTAGAGAACACCCCGACCGGAATGTATCGAACCCTTTTTCTATTTGCGGTAATGACCGGCGCAAGGCAGGGACGAAAATCTTTTCCCTGCAATGGGGGGACCTGGACCTTGAGAAGAAACAAGTCCATATTCAACGGACCGGGAGAGATGGCCGGTTGTTCCCTACCAAGACGACGACTTCCAACCGGAGGATTGATTTGTCCCCGGTTGTGGTCAGGGAGTTAAGAAAGCTGGCGGCTGGAGTCTCTTTTCAGTAAAGACGTAGATAAGCTCGATATTCCCCACCGAAACCGGAAACATGATGAGCCGGAACAATCTTGTTGGACGGTATTACCTTCCTGCTTTGAAGAAAGCCAAGTTACCGACGATAACGTTTCACGATCTTCGGCATACCTACGCTTCTTTGATGATCGAGCAGGGGGAGAACGTCAAATACATTCAAACCCAGTTGGGGCACTCTTCCCCGACGGTGACGTTAAACGTCTATACCCACCTATTGAAACCCACCAATCAAGAGGCCGTTCAGCGGCTGGAAAATGCCATTTTTGTGAAGGATGGTAGCAAAATGGTAGCAGAAACGAAAAAGGACTTAATCCGCAAATGGGTCTAAGTCCTTGATATCGATTATTATAGTATCTTTTTGTTAGGATTACAATCCTATTATATCTGTGAGGGCGAACAGGGATCCGCTGCTTCCAATTTTTGCCTTGGCGCATTCCGCCGCGTCCCCCTGGGGGTTAGTCTGAAATCAAAAAAGGAGTTAATCCAGGCCGGGTTGGCCGGATTAACTCCTCAGGTTTCTCCTGGTAGGCACGACGAGGGTTGAACTCGTGACCCCTACCGTGTCAGGGTAGTGCTCTCCCACTGAGCTACGTGCCTATTCTTTTCATTTACGATCCTAATCAATTATCCGTGCGGCTGTCAAGAAAAAATCGGTTTCAAGTGACGAGGGACTCGCCAGCGAGGTTATCAGGTAATAGTCCGCAGACCGGAATAGATGTAATGCAATCCCGAGACGACCGTCAGGACCAGCGTCAGGTACACAATCCCCGGCTTCACCCAGGGTGCCCATTGGAGGTATCCGGAAGCCAGAATAATCACGATCAGCAGGGCCTGGCAGGCGGTGGTCAGTTTGCTGACGATTGAAGGCTTAATGTCCAGCCGCAACTGGTTGAGGAAAAGGATGGCTACGCCGACGACGATCACCACATCCCGGCTGATGACAATCACGGTCAGCCAGCCCGGGATCTGTTTCAAGACGGCCAGCGTGATAAAGGCCGTGGACAACAGGAGCTTATCGGCAATCGGGTCCAGGAACGAACCCAGGCGGGTCTTCTGGGAGAACACCCGGGCCACAAACCCATCCAGGGCATCAGACACGGCCGCCGCCATAAAAACCCAGAGCGCCTGATTCAGTGCCCCGTTGATCAGCAGGATGGCAAACCAGGGGATCAGGATGATCCGGATCAGGGTGATCCAATTGGCGAACGAATTCACAACCTCATCCTTTCAGGAAAATTTTTGCCTTTTCGAGGATGGTATCAAACTCTTCCGGGAAAAACCAGTTCAAATCAGGCTCCCTGGAGAGCCAGGTGAATTGCCGCTTGGCATAGCGGCGGGTGTCTCGTTTAAGGAGTTCCAGCGCCTGACCCAGTTCCCACTCCCCTTTCACGACCTTGATCAAGTGGCGGTACCCCAAGGCATTCAGTGGACGTAGTTCCGGCCCGTATCCTTGAGCCAGCAATCCTTCCACCTCCTCCAGAAACCCCTGCCGGATCATTTCATCAGCCCTCCGGTTGATGCGCTCATAGAGTTTGGGCCGGTCCTCCCGCAGTCCGATCCAAAAAAAAAATCCGGGATCCTCCGGCCTCCGGTCCCACTGCTGCCATTCCGAAAGGCGACGCCCGGTCAGTTCCAGCACTTCCAGGGCACGGATCAATCGGACCCGGTCCCGGAAATGAATTCGACCGGCTGCCGCCGGATCCCTGTCATTCAAACATTCCCAGAGGAAATGTCTCTTCCCGCCCCGCAGCTTGATCGACCCATTTCTGCCGAATCTCCGCCTTCGGTTCCGGGCAGGGGAACAGACCCCGCTGCAGGACCCGCAAGTAAAGGCCTGTCCCGCCGATCACGATAATAGGCTTTTGCCGGACAGCCAGCCCGGAGATGGCCTCCAGGGCCAGGTTTCTGAAATCGGCGGCCTGGAAGGACTGATCGGGATTACGAATATCGATCAGGTGATAGGGGACTTCCCTCCGCTCTTCCGGACTTGGCTTGGCCGTTCCGATATCCAGGCGCCGGTAAACCTGCATGGAATCGGCATTGATGATCTCCCCGCCCAGGGTTTTGGCCAGGCGATGCCCCAGGCTCGATTTACCGACAGCGGTCGGACCGGTAATAATTACCACTTTAGGTGCTTCATTACCCATTTTCGGATTTCGAGTTTTCCTTTAATATGGTTATTTCCTTTTCAGCCGCCTCTCGATTTCATCCAGCGACAGTAGGAACCACAGGGGCCGACCGTGAGGGCAGTGTGATGGTTGTTCGGTTTGATCCAAATCGCGCAGCAAACTCCGCATCTCCGCTTCCGTCAAGGATTGACCGGCTTTAATGGCCCCGTGGCAGGCCAGGCTCTTCAGAAGCCTCTCGGCCTGATCGGAGTGATCGCTTGTTTCCCGCCCGGACGTTAGGGTCAAAAAAATTTCCTGCACGGCTTCCGCCGCCTGGGCCGGCGATAATTCCTGCGGGATGGCCGTAATCCGGTACGAGGGTCCCCTGCCCGGCGCCCAATCAAAACCCAAGGCCCGAAGACTGCTCTCCAGGTCCTGGACCGTTTCCGAGTCCGTCGGCGCGAGTTCGAGCACCAAGGGCGTCAACAAAAGCTGCGAGGCCACCCCGCCCCGGCGCCGGCCCTGAAGAAATTTTTCATAAAGGACCCGTTCATGGGCGGCGTGCTGATCCACCACCAGCAGACCCGATTCTCCCACGGCCAAAAGGTACGATCGGTATACTTGCCCCAGCAGGAACAGTCCCGAAAAGGGGCCGGTTTTCCCCTCAACCGCTGTCCCGGAAAAAGTCGGCGCCGCTTCGGAAGCCCTTTCCGCTTCCGGCCGGAATCCAGGTCCGGACCGGAAGGAGGAAAAGGCTGCCGGTGAAGCCAAGGCCGCCTGCGGTTCGCGAAGCAAGGGCAACTCGTCCGAAGCGGTTTCTCGAAAAGGCGGGAAATAGGCCGTTCGCGAATTGACCTCCAGCGGCGTCAGGTTTTTTAAGGCCCGGCCCAGGGCTTTTCGACCCACCTCCAGCACCCATTCCTCGTGGCTGAAACGGACCTCCTGCTTGGCGGGATGAATATTTACGTCCACCAGTTCGGGAGGAACCTCCATCCACAAGGCGGCCAAGGGGAATCGGCCCTGGGGGAGCAGGCCTTTATAAGAATTCAAAATCAGAGGATAAATTAAAGGGCTCCGAACCCAGCGGCGGTTGACGATCAAGGCTACATAGCGGCCGGTATTGAGGTGAACCTGGGGCGGAGAAACAAATCCTTGAACCCGGACATTATATTCCTCCCCTTCCACTCCGATCAATCCCGAAGTCCGCTCTTTTCCCCAGAGTTCTTCCAGTCGAAAGACACGCTGTTTCGTCGGCAGCAGATGAATGACCTTTTTTCCGTTATGGTGCAAGCTCATCTGGATCTCCGGGAACCCCAGGGCCACCCGCTCAAAGGCCGATTGAATCCGGCTCCATTCGGCCCGAGGGCTCTTTAGAAAGGCCAGGCGCGCCGGGGTATGGTAGAATAAATCGTTTACCTCCACGGTAGTCCCGGAGATCCCGGCGATCTCCACCAGCCCTTTCTTCTCACCACCCCAGATCTCGAGGCGCTGGCCGCTGCCGGCGCCCCGGGGGATGGAACGGATGGACAGCCGGCTGACAGCGGCGATGCTGGGCAAGGCCTCGCCCCGAAAACCCATGGTCTTCAAACCGTAGAGGTCGTTGAGCCCTTTAATTTTGCTGGTGGCGTGCCGTTCGACGGACAGAGAAAGATCTTCCAGCGTCATCCCCTGGCCGTTATCCGTCACCAGGATTTGGGAGGTCCCGGCTTGTTGAATTTCCACCCGGATTTCGGTGGCCCCGGCGTCTACCGCGTTTTCCAACAGTTCCTTCACCACCGAAGCCGGCCGCTCCACCACTTCACCGGCGGCGATCTGGTTGATCAGCATTTCGGAGAGTATTTTAATTCTGTTTTCCATAGGATCATTCGGGAAAGATGCCGGCCCTTTTTATAGCATAAACCTTTGCCCGCAACCAAAGGAAATCCCCCGGTTCATCAATTTCGACCCTGACTTCAACCTTGCTTTTTATGGCTTTTATGCGGTATCCTTAATTCAAGGAGGGCTGCCAAGGTTCTTCTTAAAATAAAAGGCCTCTGCTTCCTGAAAACGCCTTCTTCCTGAAGTAGAGGCCTTTAGCTTCTTACATCCATTGTTCTGAGAATTTGTCTATTAAAATGGATTTTATTACAGCCAAAAATATTTCAAATATTTTTGGCTAGCTTATTACCTTCTGCGGAGGTTTTGGACTATGAAACCGGAAGAGGAATTGATCCTGAAAGTGACCAAGGAAATCGTCATTAAATACATTGAAATCGGGCGGCTGGCCATCAGCAGCTTCGATGAAGCCTTCCGGGGCATTTACCGGACTGTGGAAGAAACAGTCCAAACCAATAAAGCCTAATCAATAGGACGCTTCGCCCTTTTGGGTGGGTGGCTGCAATATAGGGTAGATTGACCTGAAATCGGGCCTCCCTGGCCGTGGGGTCTCGGCGAAAGGGTTTTCCATATTGCTTTTTAAGTTCTAACCCGGCCCTCTTACTATCAAATTTTCCAGAAGGCAGGGCCGGCCGGGGAGACATCAAAATACTCGGAGTATGGGCCTGCTTTAAATAAAGTTAGTAATTTAGGCCCGGGTTCGAAGTCCGGAGTACCTTTGGAAAACCCTTTCGCCGAGACCCCACGGCCATACCGGATCTAGGGGGTACCCACCCAAAAGGGCGAACCACCATCAATAGATCACTTTTCGTAGAAACAGCCCCTGGGCCGGGGCCATGGCTCCGGCCTGGGACCGGTCCCGAGAAGCCAAAATATCCTGCCACTGCCCCAGGGTGATCTTTTTCAACCCCAGACGAACCAAAGCCCCGACCAGATTACGGACCATGTGCCGGAGAAACCCGTCGCCCTGGAATCGCAAACGGACCCCTCCCCGGCGTAAACGAATCAAATCGGCCTGAAACAGGGTCTTGACCGTCTGCTTCACGTCACTCCCGGCAGTCTGGTAGGCTGAAAAATCATGCTCCCCTTTGAGCTCCAAAAGCCCCTGGCTCATCAGCCCAAAATCCAGCGGTTGACCGATCCACCAACTGTAACGCCGATAAAAAGGCGCCGGCCAGCCTCCATTCAAGAGATAATAATCATAGGTCTTCAGGCGGCTGTCATATCGGGCATGAAAGTCGGGCAGCGTTTCCTGAACCGATCGAATGCGGATATCCGGAGGCAGAAGGGCGTTAAGGGCGCTTTGCCATTTTTCCGGAGTCAGGGCCGCCGGCGTTTTAAAATGGGCCACCTGACCCCAAGCGTGAACTCCGGCGTCCGTTCGGCCGGCCCCCGTCAAGGCGATTGGCTCCCGGGTAATTTTTTGCAATACGGCTTCCAGAGTTCCCTGAATCGTGGGGGCCTGGGGCTGGCGCTGCCAGCCCTGGAAATCGGTACCGTCATAAGCGATGAGCAGGCGGATAGTACGGGAAGTCATCTTCGTTTATTTGGTTTGTTTGGTTTGTTTCGTTGATTACGTTGGTTTGGTTAATATCGGAAGTGGTTAATAGGTGGCAACGGTCTTCTCTTGCTAAACCAGATAACGAAATAAACCATATAAACCAAATCAACGTTATTACGGATAAAGCGGCAGTTGGGTCAAGCCCAGGGTCTGGTCCCAGCCCAGGAGGATATTCATATTTTGGATAGCCTGCCCGGAGGCCCCCTTGACCAAATTATCGATGGCCGAGAGGACGATCACCCGCCCCGTCCTGGGATCCAGACGCCATCCGATTTCGCAGTAGTTGGAACCCCGGACCCTGAGGGTATTAGGGAGTTCCCCTTTCTCCAGCAAGCGGACGAAAGGGGCTTCCCGGTAAAAGTCGCTATAAAGATCCTTGAGGTCCTCCCAGGTCGTTTCCTTTTGAGGATAGGCGTAAAGAGTGGATAGTATCCCCCGGGACATGGGCACCAGGTGGGGAGTGAAGGTGATAGTCAGCGACTGTTCAGCCAACCGGCTTAATTCCTGTTCAATTTCAGGGGTATGGCGGTGCTGGCCACCCACTTTATAGGCCTTGAAGCCTTCATCCACCTCGCAGTACAAGCTCCCTAAATGAACCGACCGTCCGGCACCGCTGACGCCGGATTTAGAATCCGCCACCAGCCCCTGAGGTTCAATCACCTTTTCCTTCAGCAGGGGGGCCAGTCCTAAAATAATACTGGTGGGATAGCAGCCGGGATTCCCGATCAGTCGGGCCTGCCGAATGGCCGGGGTGTGGATCTCGGGCAGCCCGTAAACCGCTTGTTTCAGCAGGTCGGGCGCCTGATGGGGACCGTACCAGGCCTGATAGATTTCCGGGTCCTGAAACCGAAAATCCGCGCTCAGATCGATAATTTTAAGCCTTTGATCCGGGAAGATTCGGGCGATGATCTCCATGGCCTCTTTATGGGGCACGGCGGTAAAAACGACTTGCGCCTCCCGGGTGCTCTCCTTGGACGCCGGGTCGCTGAAAAGCAGATCCGTATAGCCCAAGGAGGGGAAAACCTGCTGGACCTTCTGGCCTTGGTGGGTCCGGGAGGTCACGCCGACCACCTCCACCCGGGGATGCCGAAGCAATAGACGCAAGAGCTCCAGACCGGTATACCCCGATCCTCCTACTATAACTGCCTTTGTTTTTGATTCTGCCATGATCCCCTCCAAAAAAAAGGGAAGTACCCTCTCGGGCCTTCCCTTTCGAATTTTAATTTTTTTTATGTTACCTATTAACGCTTCGAATATTGAAAACGGGCCCTGGCCCCTTTCTGACCGTATTTTTTCCGTTCCTTGATCCTGGAATCACGGGTTAAGAACCCCGCCTTTTTTAATACGGCCCGTAAATTAGGATCAAAGACCAGCAGAGCCTTACTGATTCCATGTTTAACGGCCCCGGCCTGGCCGGTCAATCCCCCGCCCTGCACGTTGACCAAAATATCAAATTTTCCGACCGTATCGGTCAATTCCAAAGGTTGGAGGACCACCATCTTGGCGGTTTCCCGGCTGAAGTAATTATCCACCGGCCGGTCATTAATCACGATCTGACCGGTTCCCGGCCGCAGCCAGGTCCGGGCGATAGCGCATTTTCTTTTTCCTGTGGCGTAGTATTCCTTTTCGGCCATAATTCAGTTAACCTCTACAGCGTTAAGGTGATGGGTTGCTGGGCTTGATGAGGATGTTCCGGGCCCACATAAACCTTTAATTTCTTATTAATTTTCCGGCCCAAGCTGTTCTTCGGCAACATGCCTCGAACCGCCTGACGAATCAAATCTTCGGGTCGTTTTTCCATCAATTTTTTCGCGGTAATGGATTTCAGTCCGCCGATAAATCCCGAATGATGGTAATATATCTTTTGGTCTATTTTTCTGCCCGTCAGTTTGATCTGCTCGGCATTGACTACGATTACAAAATCGCCCATGTCGGCATAAGGGACAAAACGGGGATTCATTTTACCCCTCAGACGACTGGCAATTTCCGAGGCCAACCGACCCAGAACCAGGTCTTTGGCATCGACCAGATACCATTTCCGCTCAAATTCACCTGCTTTAGGTCGAAATGTTTTCATCGTACCCTACCCCTATAAAGTTAAAAAAAGATAATTTACCCCAATTAATTTAAGTTGTCAATATTTTTTAGGGGGGAGGGGGCTAAAATTCGCCCAGACCTTTTAAATTAAGGGAAAGGAGGAATCGTTTATCGCCATAGCTATCCGTGTAAGTGGCTTTAATTCCCCAGCATTGATGGGCGTAAGCCAGCCCCAAGTTGGTCTCATAGTTCTTATTTTGATCGATGGAGAATCTATTCAGGAAATCGGCTGTCCAGGTGGGATTGATCTTCCAAAGCAACGAAGTGTTAATCTGCCTGTACTGGTCCCCGTTGATGGTTTGATAATCCACAGAGGCCCAGCTCCCCCCTAGAGTGTTCAGGCTGAGCGTATGGGTCTGGGTATCGAACCGGTTGTCGTAAGGCGACCAGCCGGCATAAGAGCGAAACCGGATATACGGACTGGGGATGAATTCCAGCTCCCCCGTCACATTGGAAAAAGGTCTCCGGGAACTGGTGGTTCCGGTAGTTCCGGTGGTTCCACCGATTCCGGTGACTGGTACGATTCCGGTGGTCCCGGTGATTCCGGTGACAGGAGCGGTTCCGGTGGTTCCGGTGGTCGTAATTCCTAAAATTCTTGGGGTTTTTTCGTCCCGAGTGGCCTCATTGATGTCATAGGTCTGGTAAATTTTAAAATAGACAAAATCCAGGTAAGAATGAAGATCTTCCCCTTCTTTCCCTTTCCCGATAAAGTTTTTGGCGGTCAGCGTGTTATTCAGATAATAGGTAATGGTATTGGTTTTAATCAGTGGGGAGACAAAAGTCGGCAAAGAATCGGCGGTATTGTTATTCGTTATGTCCGGAGTAAAATCATAAACCACCTGCGGGCGGATGCTGTGTTTGATTTTCCGGAGCGTTTTATCGGAGACATCAAAAACGCGCTGGATATCCGTAGACAAATCCAGCTTTAAACTCGGCACGGTTCGGGCGCCCCAATCCGCTACCCCGGTACCGGTTTTATTCTCCACCTGGAAAAAGGCCTGGTTGGCCCCGACAGAGGTTTCCGTGTTGAGAACGTTAAGAAATTTATAGGGGTAGGAAAGAATCGGATTAATTTCCATGAACTGGCCCCGATCCAGGCTTTTCCGCCAGTAATGATTGTAATCGGAATTCAACTGGAAAAAGAAATTTTTCCCGAGTTCGTATTTTGTGCTGTCATAACGGAAATAGGGGAGCTGGTTCAAAGCATCATCGCTATTGTCCAACTCCTGGAAATATTGAAACCCGCCGGTAAAATTATAATTCCCCAGGCTGCGGGTGACGATAGCCGTGTTCCGGCGATCCAAGACCGTCTCGTCATCGAAATCCCGGCCGAACTCACTCAAAAAATAAGGTCGATTGCGGTCCAGCCCGTTGCCCGCTCCTCGGAATTCTCTGAGGTAGTCCCGGTCGCTGAGCAAGTCCAGGTCCACTTTAAGTACATACCCTTTCGGCAGATCCTGGTTGGCCTTGCCTCGGAACCAGTATCGTTCGTTGTAGGCTTCACTGTTTCGCTTCGCCTTGAATTCCTCCTCGCCCAGCAGGTCCTTAGGGAGATAGTCCGCCATGAACGCCCCTTTGGAGTTTGGATCGGTGACATAGCGAAATTCCGCCCCCTGCATGTAGCCCCGATTGCTCATGAAATACTGGTAAAAGGTGGCGTCCAGGTTATCCGCTATGGCCCAGTAGAAGGGCGCGTTGAGCGTCAGGCCGTCCCGCTGGGAATATCCGGGTTCCGGAAACAACAGGCCGCTTTGTCGTTTGGTTTTGACCGGAAAGATCAGATAGGGCGTGTACAGGACGGGGATGTCGCGGGCCCGGAGGGAGGCCTGATATAACTTGCCGTACCCTTCCACGGTTACGTCAAAGTCTTTGGCGGTGATCATCCAGGGGGGATCATCCCCATCACAGGAGGTGACGGTGCCCTCCAGGATCCGATAGGTGGATTCGCCGGTTTTCCAGATCCGGGTCCCGGTGACGTGATAGTTATTTTTCTTCAGGAACAAGCGTCCTTTTTCCACCTCGCCGGTCTGCTTTTGTAAGTCGATCGTTAGGTGATCGCCCCGCAGTTCATCCCCCCCGGCCGTGTAGACCACGTTTCCCCGGGCTTCGGCGATCATGGTATTTCGGTCTAACCGGGCATAGTCACTCTTTAATACCCGATCCCCTTTCTTAATGACCACTTCCCCGATAGCCGTATATATATTCGTATCATGGTCGTAATTTAATTCCCGCGCCTCAATATCCCAGGGGACTTTTTCGGATGGGGAACCAGCGGAAAAAAGGGTTTCCTGGGCGGCCGCCCAGGGGACCCCTAATAGGAAAAACCAGAATAGACAGGCAAAAAACTGCCGGCAGGATGGTAGCGAATTTGCCCCCATGGGCTTGATCAAACCCTTTCCATTTTTTTTCGCTTTTTTTAACATAAATTGATAATAACTACAACCTAAATTAATAAATTTTTATAACACCTTACCTTTTGGAATGCACTGCGGAGTTAATTCCGATGGGGGGGCGGCGCCGTTTGAAATTTTGTATCTTTTCTCCAGGTAGGCCCGGGCCTCGCCGACCACGAACAGCGAGCCGGTGATACAGATCAGGTCGTTCTCCGCCGCTTCGCTGACCGCCCGGTCAATCGCCAGGGAGAGGGCAGAAAACAAGCGGCATTTGCTTCGGTCCCGGTCTATGAAAGAGAGCAGTTTTTCCGGCTCCGCCGACCGAAGGTATTCCGCCCGGGTTAGAAAGACCCGATCCGCCAAAGGGACGATAGGCGCCAAGATGGCCGGGATGTCTTTGTCTTGCATGATCCCGATCACCAGCAACAGTCGTCGATAGGGCAGGGCCTTGGGCAGGGTCTCGGCCAGCACCTTCATGGCCGCCGGGTTGTGGGCGCCGTCCAATACAATCCGAGGTTTTTCAGCCCAGACTTCCATCCGGCCCGGCCAATTAACCCGGAGCAAGCCCTCCCGGATATGATCCTCGGAAAGAGTTTTACCCTCCAGAGGCCAGAGGTTGACCAGGCTTAAGGCCAGCCCGGCGTTTCTAATCTGGTGGGGTCCAAGCAGTTTATTTCGCAGGCCCTTATAAACCTTTCCAAAACCGGTGTAATTGAATTGGGTGCCCTTGATTTTTCGGGTCTGGAAATCCCGGCCGGCTAAAAACAGGGGGGATCCCTGCTCCCGGCAGATTTGCCCGATGACTTCCCGGGCTACCGGCTGGGTTACCCCGGATACCAGGGGGATACCGGGTTTGATGATCCCCCCCTTTTCCCAGGCAATCCGCCTCAAGGTGTTCCCCAGATATTCCTGATGCTCCAGACCCAGCGTGGTGATAACCGTCACTCGAGGCCGGATGATATTGGTAGCGTCCAAACGCCCCCCCAATCCAACCTCGATGAACGCCAGGTCCACCTTTTCCCGGGCGAAATAAATGAGGGCCATGGCCGTCACCATCTCGAAAAAAGTGGGCGGTTCTTCCGCATTCGTCCGTTCCTTCACCTCCCGGACCAAGTCCAGGGTCACCCCGGGGGGGATCAGGCGTCCATTGATCTGAAAACGCTCGCGAAAATCCACGAGATGGGGGGAAGTATAAAGCCCCACCCGATAACCGGCCTGTGAAAAGATGGAGGCCGCCATAGCTGCCACCGAACCCTTACCGTTCGTGCCGGCGATATGGATCAGCTTCAATTGGTCCTGGGGACGGCCAAAAGCCTGAAGGAGGTTCTCGGTCTTGGAAAGACCGAATTTCATGCCGAACTTCTGCAGACCGTACAGATACGATAAGGCCTGATCGTAGACCGAATCCCGGGACAGAGGTTCAAACTGCTTATCCATAGATTATGCCTTTTCCAGACGGGCAAAATCCAAGTGCAGCACCTTGATGCCGTAGCTCCGGAATTTGACCCGAATCTTCCGGTCCTGGGGGGATTCTTCGACGATACCGGACCCGAAAAGTGGATGGTATACTTTGAGCCCCACCGGGTAGCCGCCGTCTTCCCGGACCTTACGGCGAGGGGGTTCGGCCTGAAAAACTCGCGGGACGTTTTCCCGCAGCGGGGTTTGACGGCGCAGGATCTCCTCGGGCAGCAGGGCGATAAACCGAGAGGCTTCATTGTGCTGCCAGCCTCCCCCTCTTTCAGAGCCTTGCAAGGGATAGGTCAGGAAAAGTTTTTCCTTGGCCCGGGTGATGGCCACATAGAGCAAACGACGTTCCTCCTCCAATTCCTCCTGACTTTCACGAGCATGCGTGGAAGGAAAACGTCCTTCCGTCAGCCAGATGACGAAAACTGCCTGCCATTCCAGCCCCTTGGCCGAATGGACCGTGGAGAGCACCAGCCGTTCCTGCCCTGAATCAGCACCCCGGTCAGGGGTTTCCAGCAACAGATCTCCTAAGAATTCGTCCACCTCGGTATAGACATTGCTGACCCGCAGCAACTCCTCAATATCCTTTTTCCTGTATTCCGGATCTTCAAAAAGCCGGGGAAGCAGAGGCTGGTAATACTCCCAGATTATTTCCAGCGCGGCAGACGGAGAAAGGGGTTCCTGGCTCAAGAGATTCAGCATCTCCCCCAGTCGGCCGAGCTGGGGTTGGGGCCGCGGGTACTCCCTGAGAAACCGGATTCGGGAGTCCCATTCCTCGATCTCCAATAATCCACTCACGATCTGTCCTGCCCTTTTGGGTCCCAGCCCCTCCAAGTGTCGTAGAATCCGCTCCCAGGACAAGGCCTCCTGAGGATTTTGGGATACCTTGAGGTAGGCCAGCAGGTCCTTGATATGGGCGCCCTCGGTCAACTTGCGGCCGCCGTACTTGACGAAAGGAATTCCGCTTTTCTGCAGATGGATTTCCAGATTGAAAGAATGATGACCGGCCCGAAAGAGGACAGCCGTTTCCGACCAGGGAAGGCCTTGTTTTTGCAAAGCCTTCAATTGGCTGACGATGAACTGGGATTGTCCTTCCTCGTGGGGCAACTCGATGCACCGAGGGAGGTCCCCGGCCGGGTTATGTGCCCGTAGGCATTTACTGTGCCGCTGAGCGGCGAAACTGATCACGGTATTGGCTAAAGTCAGAATGGCCTGGGAACTGCGGTAGTTTTCTTCCAGCTTGATAACCCGGGCCTGGGGAAAGCTCTTGGGGAACTCGAGGATGTTCTTGACCCGGGCGCCCCTAAAGCCATAGATGGATTGGGAATCATCCCCCACGACCATAAGATTCCCGTGGGCCTGAATCAGCGCGCGGACCATTTGGGCCTGCAGCAGATTGGTATCCTGGTATTCATCCACCATCACATACTGATAGTGTTCGGAAAGATTTCGAGCCACTTCCGGGTGGTCGCCAAACAGCTTCAGGGTGTAAAGCAGTAAGTCGTCGTAGTCCAGGAGGAAATGCTGTCTTTTGTAATCTTCGAAGGCCTGCCGTAAAAGAGTGAGCCGGGGGATCAGGTTTTCCCATTGAGGGGCAAACACCCGAACCCCTTGTTCAAAATCCAGGGCCCGGTTGTTGATCCGGCTAACCAGTTCCACCAGGTCCTTGCGTCCCGGGGCCTCGGAGTGCTGGTCCAGACCTTGGGCCTTGATCAGCCGCCCCATGATTTCCACTGCGTCGGAACGGTCCATGACCGTGGGATGGCCGGACAACCCGATCAGGCCCCCCTGCCGGCGCAGAATGCGGTAGCCCAGGGAATGGAAAGTCCCCCCGGAAATTTCCCGGCAGGAGATGCCCAACATCGTCTCCACCCGGTTAAGCATCTCCTGGGCCGCCTTGCGGGTAAAGGTCAGCAGCAGGATCCGTCCTGGATCGATCCCCTGCTCAACCAACCAGGCTACGCGATAAACCAGGGTCCGAGTTTTTCCGCTGCCGGCGCCGGCAATAATCAAGCTCGGCCCGTCGGGGGCTTGGACGGCTTCCAGTTGTGCGGCATTGAGATTTTTCTGGTAGATATTCGTTTTTCCGGTCATCATTTATGGTCTGATCACTGGGGTGATAAGCCTTTATATTTAGGTTTAATACGAAAATAGAAGATTCGGTGGTTATCCCAGCCCTTTTGAAATCCCTCTAAATCCCCCTTTGTTAAAGGGGGACTTTAACTCCCCCCTTTGGCAAAGGGGGGCGAGGGGGGATTTTCATGCTTCGGGATGCCCGCCCCGGGCATGGGGGTTTAGTACGAAAATAAAATCGAACATCGCTTTTTAAGGCCTTTTTTTGGGTAGTCTTACCGGACTTGATCCGGTATCCAGGACTTCCCGAGCTTATCCGAGGCTGGATTCCGGATTGCGTCCGGAATGACGAATTTTGGTCACACTTTATTTCCGTGCCCCAAAGCGCCCTCGCAAATCCGGAGGTTTTATTAGGGAGTGGTCTCGTCTTACTAAAAAAAGAGAGGCTTGTAAACCAGATTTGAAAATTTGACAATGGCGGCTTTGAGCATTATAATTTTAAAATTTAAGGCCAAAATCCGAAAATCCATGATGAATCACTGAGTTAATTGAGGAAGGAAGCCATGGCCGAAGAAAACGTTTTAAAAAATAAGTTCAAAGAGGGATATGCCGCCGTTTTCTACGCCCAGTGGCCGGCCCTCACCGGGGGCCTGCTCCTGGGGTTGTTCAGTATTTTGATCGTGGCCTGGTCCCGTCCCTGGGGTATCGTGGGCGGGATTAGAAATTGGGCCGACTGGCTTTTTTACGGGCTCGGCCTCTATCCTGCGCGGCCGGAGAACCCTATCTTGTTTTCCGGGTCCGTGATGGATATCGGCTTCCTCCTGGGCACCTTCGGATCGGCTCTGATGGCCAAGGAATTTGCCTTTCGCTGGGCCCCGCCTCTGGAAATGATCAAAGGACTGGCGGGTGGAACCCTGATGGGGGTCGGCTCGGCCTTGGCCATCGGCTGCAACGTGGGAGCCTTCTACACCCCCCTGATCAACCTTTCGGCTAGCGCGTTCCCCATGCTGATCGGCCTGATGATCGGTGCCTTTATCGGGCTCAAGTACCTGCTCTGGGAACTGGAAAAATTCCCGTCCAAAGCCGGCTTTGTCCCCCCGGCCAAACCAGGGAAAAAAAGCTTTGACTGGAAGTCCGTTCAGCCCTATCTGGGGGTGCTGGTACTCCTGGGGTTGATCCTCTGGGCTTATGGGTATGCCGGTCGGGCCTACACGGAAATCGGCGGCCTGCTCCTTTTCGGGGCGGCCTTCGGCATCATCCTGCAACGGTGCCGCTTCTGCTTTGTCCGGGCTTTTCGGGATCCCTTCATGACCGGGGAAGCCGGGATCGCCAAGGCCATCGCCTTGAGCATCATCCTGGGTTCCTTAGGCGTAGCCGTACTCAAATGGACTGGCGTTCGTGCGGAAAGCACCTATGTCATCCCGGCTTTTTGGGGAGGTTCCCTCTTCGGAGGGCTGATATTTGGCATAGGCATGGTGATTGCCGGCGGGTGCGGAAGCGGGACCCTTTGGCGGGTGGGCGAAGGCCAGCTCAAATTATGGGCCGCCCTGCTGACCTTTGCCACTTTTAATTCCTTAAGCACCGCATTTTTACGGAGTACCGGTTGGCGGCAGAAACTGGGCCGAGCCATATTCCTGCCGGACGTTTTCGGCTGGGGCGGAAGCCTGCTCTTTATTGCAGGGATCCTTTTATTGTGGTATCTTTTAGTTACCTGGAACGAAGAAACCAATAAATTCACAGTTGGATTATAGAAAAAAGGGCTGGCGCAAAGCGTTAAGACCCAATAAATCCTTTAAATAAACCAGACAGACCAAATGGAATAGCCTAAGGAGGTAATTTTATGGAAGAAGTGAAGGCCGATGAAACTTTGGACGCCCGGGGGCTGAGCTGTCCCATGCCGGTCCTGAAGACCAAAAAGACCATGGACAATTTAAAATCCGGGCAGGTCCTGGAAATCCTCAGCACCGACCCGGGAACCCGGAATGATCTCCCCAGTTGGACCAAACGGACCGGTAACGAGTTTCTGGGAGAAAAGCAGGACGAAGGATTTGTCCGTTTTTATGTTAAGAAGAAGTAATTAAAGGATAAAGAAATGGCTGAAAAATTAGGAATTTTTGTAAACTCCGACCGGCATCTTCGCCACGTAATTGAGATCACCAAAGCGGCCGAACGGGCCGGGAAAGAGGTGACTCTCTTTTTCTCGCACAAAGGAGTTCTGTTGACCCAGGAACCGGAATTTCAGGAATTGGTCGGCCACGCCAAATACGCGGTCTGCAATGTGGGGTTTGAAGCCCAGGGGCTCAAGGGTAAAACTGTTCCCGGTATGGATGAAACCGGTTTCGCCACTCAAGCCCGACATGGTGAAATGATCGAAGACTGCGACCGTTACCTGGTGATGTGAAGGAGAAACTATGAAAAAAGTAGCCTTTCTGGTGCGAACCAAAGATGAGCTGTGGGAAGGGATGCGCTCCAGCCTGGGTCTGGTCATTGAAAATAATTTCGTCACCATGGTGGTCCTGGATCACGAAGTGGAGATGACCGAGGCCTACCAGGAGAACCTGGACTGGTTTATTGACATGGAAGGAGAATACTATTCCAATATCCCGGCCAATGTGGAAAAATTTGGTTTTAAGCCCATCACCATCGGGGAACTGGGGGAGAGACTAAAAGAGATGGACTTCATTATTCCCTTTTAACGAATTTAACGAAAAGGATTCTTATGAAAGTATTACACATTTTCCGGTCCGAACCCACACCGGATGTGGAAAAACTGACCGCCATCCTCTCGGAAGGGCAGGAGGCCGTTCGGTTTCCCCTCTACCCCGGGCCGGTAGATTACGACCGACTGGTTGAATTGATTTTTTCCAATGATAAGGTTATTAGCTGGTGGTAATGCCGGGAAAAATTCGTAGGGAGGTGCGTTTTATGGCTGAAAAGAAATTATTCGTACTGGGGTTGGCGATCATCCTGCTCATGGGGTGGGGCTTGGAATGGGCTTATGCCCAGACTTCCGGAACCGGCCAAACGCTTCAGGTGGATCCGGAACGTTGCGCTTTAATGCTGCGCAAAGGGCAGGAATCCTTCAGCCGGTCCAAATATAGTGAGGCCAAGGATTTTTTTCGGAAAGCCGTACAGGCCGATCCTACTTCCCAAAAAGCCTGGTCATATTATGACTTGAGCCTTTTTTACACGGTAGGGGAGCAGTACAAGAATCATGGGAAAATTGTCCTCTCCAGCGCCCCCCCAGTGGAAGCGACCCAAGAACTGGCGTCCCCTAAAGCCCCGGCCGTTGACGGGGCGACTCTGTTCGATAAAATGCTCAAGGGGAAAGCCATTCCCCCCGCCGGGAAGGGAAAGCCGTATCCGGCCCCGGAGGTAAAAAAACCGGGCGCCAAAGAAAAGCCTTACCCGGCCCCCGGAATCAAAAAACCGGCGGAGCCCAAAAAACCGGCGGTAACCGCCCCGTCGGCGCCGGCGGCACCGGTGACCCCAGCCCCCGCCCCGGCCCCGGGTGGATTTAAGATTTTAAAAGATGAAGGATGTTAAGATAAACTTAAAATTCTCTCTGGAGGGAGGTGGTATTGTTTTGTTTTGAAAAATTGGCGGCAATTGGGTAATTTTCTAAATGGATGAATTAATTTTCAGGAGGGATATGGATGAAAAAAATAATTAGCGTACTGAGTCTCTTGTTTGTCTTTTTTGCTTTTACGGGCCTTTCCCCTGCCCAGGATGTAACCAAGGGTGAAGAAGCCTTTAAGGCCGATCTGGAAAAGGCCATTCCCAAAGATAAAATTAAAACAATGGCCGACCTGAACAAGGTCTGGCTGGAGGTCCAGGCCGGGAAGAGCAAGGCCATATTAATCGATGCCCGCACCCATCCGGAGTTCGATGCCGGGCATATCGAGGGTACCAACCTGGTGACCCTGTCCCATGTCTACACCCTGCCCAAACGCTTTCCCGATGCCAACGCCGAATATTGGATCTTTTGCCGAACCGCTCACCGTTCCGCTTACTTCACGGCCCTGATGTATAAGTATGGCTACAAGAACGTGTATTGGGCCAAAGGCGGCGTCGTGGAATGGATGAAACTGGGGCATCCTTTGGTGAATCGCTTCATGGGCCGTTTCAAGGTGGAGGAATACGGCCACCCCTTCAAGGAAAAAGGGCCGATCCACGACCGGGAATTCGTGGATTACAAATCCTACTATAAGGAGTGCATCCCCCAGGAATAACCTGTCCCTACTTCTAATTTACTAAAAAGGGGTGGTTTCACACCCCTTTTTTATTTCCTGTCATTTTTCTATTGACTTGGGTCCGATTATAATATATATAACCATATAATTATGGAAAATATTCAACAGAAAGTCTATGAAAACCAGGCGGTTTTTCTCAAAGCCCTGGGACAGCCTACCCGGCTGCAGATCCTGGATTTATTGAAAAACGGCGAACGCTGCGTCTGTGAAATTTTCCCGGCTATCGACCAGGAACAGGCGAATGTCTCCAAACACCTGACCATCCTTAAGCAATCCGGGATCCTGGACTCCAGAAAAGAAGGCCTGCGGGTGTTCTATTGGATTAAAAACAAAGAAGTCCTGGGTCTGATCAATGGAGTTTCTCTGATGCTCAAAAATCAAGCCCGGGAGCAGCGGGAAATCCTTTCCCATTTATAAATTTTTTTGTTGAAATTATAACTTGATAGGCATATAGTTATTATATAATTTTTATTCGCGAATGGCCCCATCAGAAAGCATGCGGTGTGGTCATTCTCCAAGGAGGTTATTCCGTGAAAATCAAGGTTTTGGGGCCGGGTTGTCCGAGGTGCCAGCAGACGGAAAAGATAGTTAGAGAAACCGTAGCCGCTAGCGGGGTTCAGGCCGAAATTGAAAAAGTGACCGATATTAAGGAGATAGCCGGCTACGGGGTTTTTGGGACGCCCGCCGTGGTGGTGGATGGGCAGGTTAGATCCATGGGAAAAATCCCGAAAAAAGAAGAAGTTTTGAAGTGGATTAAACCATAGATTTTGGAGGAGAGCCGTTATGGTTGAAAACTGCTGCGCCCCTTCCGAGAATATCATGATCCCGGCCCATTTGGGTGGCTCGAATGTGGCCGAGTTGTCCAATCAGGCCGCCAAAGCGACCGGGGCCAGCGTCGCCCCGACCTGACCCTGGCCCCGATCTCAGGTCCAGGAGATCATTCTCCCCCTGGCACTGGCAGACGCCTCCCGTTCGTCCTGCTGTGGCTAGAACGTGACAGATCAAAGGCACCAGTCCGGATAACCCTGGCCGGTGCTTCCATAAATCGGAAATACAAAATCAGAAAGGTGGAAAAAAGATGCCCTTCCCGAGAATAGGCCCTGCGGTCTTTACGACGTTCCTGTTTTTAACTCTCGGGTTCTTCCAAAATGCCCTGGCCCAGGATCACAAAACCGTTGAGGCGACCTATCCCGGATTGGCTGACGGTATTTTAAAAACGGCCTACCTGGCCAAATTGCCCCCGGGAACGCTCCTGACCGTCGATAAAGTGACCATCAAAGCGGCCGAATTGGCGCAAACCATTAACAAGGCACCCGCCCCCCTCCAGGCGCAACTCAAGAAAAACGAAGTTTTTCTTCTGGAAAACTTGGCTTCCAATGCTCTTGTGCTTCAAGAAGCCCGGGCCGCCGGGCATAAAAAGACCAAAGACGAAACTCAGATGATTCGCGACTTTCTCGGAGAAAAGGTGAAAAACATCCAGGTGTCCGAGGAAGACCTGATCCGCTCCTATGAGGAAAATAAGTCCTCTTTCGGTGGAGCGCCCCTGGAAGAGGTCAGGGGCATATTGAGGATGGTCCTTCTCCAGCAGGAACAGAAAAAAGCGATGGAAAGCTACATCCAGACCTTGTCCCGGCGAAGCTCGATTTATGTGGACGAGTCCTGGATTAAAAAACAGGCCCTTCTGGCCCGGGACCATCCGGTGGACAAATTGCGCCTGTCCGGGAAACCGAGCCTGGTGGATTTTGGCTCCACCGGCTGCGGCCCTTGTGATCTGATGACCCCCATATTGGACAAACTGAAAAAGAAATACCAGGGAAAATTAAATGTGTTTTTCGTTCATGTTCAAGAAGAACAGTTCTTGGCCACCCGGTTTGGAATCCGGTTCGTCCCGGTGCAGGTCTTTTTTGATAAAACCGGAACCGAAGTTTTCCGCCATTCCGGCTTTTTCCCCGAGGTGGAAATCGAAAAAAAACTTGCCCAATTGGGTCTCACCAATTGATGGCCGGAATGATTTGAAAGGAAGGAAAATTACAGATGAATAATCTGCCTTATCAAAAACTTGGGGTTGTGCTCCTGATCGGATTTTTGGTTATACTGGGAGTGGGACCTTCCTGGGCCGGGCCTTCCCCGGAAATCCCGGTCAAAGGAATGGTCACACTGGTGGACCTGGGCGCCGGCTCCTGCATTCCCTGTAAGATGATGGCGCCCATTCTGGAAAAACTGGAAAAAGTCTATCAGGGCAAGGCGGCCGTTGTGTTTGTCGATGTCTGGAAAAATCCGGACGGGGCCGAGCCCTTCAAGATCCGGGTGATCCCCACCCAGATTTTTTACGATAAAAAAGGCAAAGAGGTCTATCGCCACGAAGGCTTCATGAGCGAAAAAGATATCGTCGCCGTTCTCAAAAAATTAGGGGTCAATTAACCGATGATGGAGCAAATTTTCCTGACCATCAACGAATGGCTGGCCGGGGGAACGGCTATCGCCTTTTGGGGATCTTTTCTCTGGGGTATGGTCAGCGTCCTCTTCAGCCCCTGCCACCTGGCTTCCATCCCTTTGATCGTGGCTTATGTGGGAGGACAGGAGCGGGTCCTCCAGCCCCGGCAGGCGGGCTATTATTCCATAATCTTCACCACCGGACTTTTTATTACCATTGCCCTGATTGGAGTCATCTCCGTGCTGCTCGGCCGGATACTGGGCGATATCGGCAACTATTGGCAGATCCTGGTGGGAGTGATCCTGATCTGGGTGGCCCTGGGCATGCTGGGAGTGGAAAAGTTTTCCATGTCCGGCAGTCTGTTATACCGCCTTAAGTTGAAAGGTCTCTTCGGGGCACTGATCCTGGGATTGGCCTACGGGGTGCTTTCCGGTTCCTGCACTTTTGGTTTTATCGCCCCGATATTGGCCATTATCTCCGTGCAGAAGGAAGTGTCCTTCGGCCTGCTGCTGATCCTGCTGTTCGCCGTCGGCCATTGCCTGCCCATCGTCATTGCCGGGAGTTCCACCGCCGCCGTCCGCAAAGTGGTTGAAAACCGGTCCTGGCAGACCGGCAGCCAATGGTTCCGCCGCCTGGCCGGGGTCCTTATCGGAATGCTGGGAATTTATTTTATCATTAACCCCTTCTTTTTTTCGTGATGGAGGGCTCGGCCTTGGAAATAGGGTCTCATAATCATAATCAAGCGGAAATCCCCTGGGGCCGGCGTTTGATCCTGACCATGATCCTGAATCTGATCATTCCCTTGATCGAGATCTATGCCGGGATCATAGCGGGCAGCATGGCCTTAATCAGCGATGCCCTGCATAACCTGAGCGACCTGACCTCCTTGATGATCAGTTATGCCGCCCTGAAGATCGGCGGTCGAGGACCCAGCCTGAACCAAACCTTCGGCTATCGGCGGGTGGAGGTGATGGCCGCCGTCTTCAATGTGGCCCTCCTCTTCGGGGCCGCCTTTTATATCGCCGCAGCCGGTTGGGGCCGCCTGAAAAATCCTGTCCCTATTCAAGGAACGATCGTCATCTGGGTGGCCCTGGCCGCTTTTGCGGCCAACGGCCTGTCCACCTTACTATTGCACTCCGGAGCGAAAGAAAATCTGAATCTGCGGGGGGCCTTCCTGCATATGCTCGTCGATGCCCTGACTTCCATCGGCGTGGCACTTTTAGGCGTAATTTGGATCTTCCGTCCCTGGTACTGGCTCGATCCTCTGATTTCCTGGGCTATCGTCGCCTTGATCCTTTATAGCGGCTGGGGAATTATTAAAGAGGCCCTGCTCATATTAATGAATGCCGCCCCTCCGGGCATGAATCTCCAATCCATACAACAGGAGGTGGAGGCATTAGAAGGTATTAAGGGCATGCACCATCTCCATGTCTGGAACCCTTCCTCAGGAAGTATCGCTTTGGCGGCCCATATCATTGTACCCGACCAGCCACTGAGTAAGGTGGATGAAATAGCCGCCCGGGTCCGGGAGCTGCTCTACCGCCGATTTAAAGTCGATCACCCCATTTTGCAGTTTGAGACGGAAGGCTATGCCCCCATGGATCTTTTGTGCAACCTATGCGCACAGGAGGGTCCGTTACCACTCCAAAAACAGCCATTGGAAAAGGAAAAGAAATGAATGAAAATCGCCTTATTTTAATATCTGGGCCTGGCCGGTTTTGTGGTCATGGCCGACAACTGGGTGGTGTCCCCTATCCTCCCGGCTATTGCCAAGTCCTTACAGGTTTCTCCGGTTCGGGCCGGACTGTTGATCAGCGCCTATATGATCCCTTTCGGCCTCTTCCAGTTGGTCTTTGGACCACTGGCCGACCGCTATGGAAAACGACCGGTGATCACCTTCTCCATGATCTTCTTCACCGTCGGCACGGCCTTGTGCGGGCTTGGCCTCGGCCTTTTTGACCTGGCCCTGTACCGGGCCGTCACCGGCGTTTTTGCGGCCTCGGTCATGCCCATTTCACTGGCCTTGATCGGGGATGTGATTCCGATGGAGCGGCGTCAGCAGGCCATCGGCACCTTTATGGGAATCGCTTTTTTGGGGCAAGGATTGAGCATGGCGGTGGGGGGCTCCATTGCCTATTTCGTCAGTTGGCGGGGGGTCTTTTTCACTTATGCCGCCCTTTCCGTTATTTCCACCCTGCTGTTGATCCTCGTCGGTAGTCAGGCCCACTCCAAGAAAAACCCGAACAGTCGCTTTTTCAAGCCCTATGTTGACTTGCTGCGTAATGTGCGGAGTCTTTGGGTTTATATCGTCGTTCTCCTCGAAGGTATCCTGATCATCGGCTCTTTTTCCTACTCTGGGGGCCTATACCGAATACCTCTTCAGCTATAATTATTTTGTTATCGGCTTGATCCTGACCGCCTTCGGGGCCGGGGCGGTGATTACCGGTCGCTTGGTGGGAAAAATCGCGCAACGAATCGGCCGGCTGAATACCTTGAGTCTTGGCCTTCTCTCGGCCGTAATCGCCGATGGTCTTCTATTCTCGGTCACTACACAACCCGTGCTGTTGGTCATAGCCATCGCCCTATTGGGTATTGGATTCATGCTGGCCCATTCCAGTCTGATCACCATCGCGACGGAATTCGCCAAGATGGCCCGGGGTACCGCCATGTCCTTGGTGGCTTTCGGCTTCATGGGCGGCGGCGGCGTAGGCACGGCCATCGGAGGGAGAATAATTTCCTCCGTTGGGTATGCCTCCTTTTATGGGTTATATGGACTTTTCCTCCTGCTTTTAGTAGGGATAGCCAGAGGAGTGGTTCGAGAGGCCAAAAAGTAAGAATCCTGCTCTCCCGTCACTCGGCGACCTTATGAAAAAAGCGAAAGAAATTAATCTAATTGTGCCGACAGCACCGATACCGGTCGCTTGGGGTCGTCCCGATGACCGGATTCCCGAGGAAAAACAGACCACCGATCTTGTTTGTTACTGTTTCGGTCATACCAGGCGGGATATCGAACAGGATTTCATCAAGAATGGCCGTTCCCTGATTCTGGAAAAGATCTCCGCCGCAAAGAAAGCCGGTGGGTGTGACTGTGCCGCAAAAAACCCGAAAGGTCGCTGATGCCTGGCTGACGTCCGCCGGGTAGTGGACGAAGTCAACCGACCCAATAACCCTGTCTAAGATAGCCAAGGCTTAAGAAAGAGCATCTTGTATGAAGGTCTTGTATATTTCCGGAAGCCCAAGGAAAAACAGCAACACCGATTACCTGCTGAAAGAAACCTTATCCGTAACCGGAGGAGATTTCCTCATCAATAATGTATCCGGGCAGCTCAAGATATTTATGGATCGCACCTGGTGCATCAAAGGGCAACTGAGAAATAGGATTGGCGGCGCCGTCGTGGTGGGCCGGAGAGATGGCGCGGAAAGCGCGATAACGGCGATTCAGGCCTTTTTCCTGAACACGAGATGATACCGGCCAACCGAGGGGTCCATGGCCGGGCTTTTGCGGTGGGAGAAATAGCGGATGACCCGGAGGCTATCGAATCGGCCAGGAACCTGGGCGCGCGGTTAATCGAACTCGGGGCGCTTCTGGGTCTTCAAAGCGTCATATGAACTCCAGATAGCCGAATAATTCCCGTCGTCGTACAGTTCCAAGACTTCGCCCCACTTTTCCGGTCTGACTTCCTTTCCTGACGGCATTTTACGTTCCTCCTCATTTAGGATTTTCTGCCACAACATTTATGGGTGCCCTTGATATTTAACTAATCCTAAATTTTCATGCTTCGCGGGTGGCTTCTGGGTGATGGTAGGGTAATAAGTAGAATCCCGCATATCTGATAGATTCCATTCAACCGAGGCCTTCCGGAAGCGATTCGACAAAAGCCCTGATTTCATCCCGCACCCGCCGGTAAGGGACCAGGGCCTCCTCTTCTGACGCGGCGCCGTCGGCCAAAAGGGGCGGGTCCTCAAATCCCATGTGGACCCGCTTCGTCTTGGCCGGGAAGAAGGGGCAGGACTCCCGGGCGTTGTCGCAGAGGGTGACCACGTATTCAAATTCCAGGTTGCCCAGGGAGTCGATGTCCTTGGACTTCTGCCCGGAAATATCAATGCCGGCCTCGTCCATGACCTTGACCGCCCGGGGGTCCACGCCCTTCGGTTGGATCCCGGCGGAATAAGCCTCCAGTTGATCGCCTTTGAGGCCCTTGGTCCAGCCTTCGGCCATTTGACTGCGGCAGGAATTGCCGGTGCACAGAAAAAGTATTTTCGGTATTCCCATTTTCTCCTCCCAACCCGAAAAATTTGGTAGCGCCAGTTATTGTAGCAAATAATTTCTAAAAAATTCTTGAAAAACGTAGGGCGGGCGTCCCCGCCCGCCGGCTTGGTAAGGGATATCGATTCCCCCTGGCCCAAGGTCAGGCTTCAGCGGAGAGCTCCAATCGCGATTTACTTTTTTCCCTTGAAATATTTTCAAGAAAATATTATTATTCGAAATATGTCGAATATATGAAAATATTGAGCGTTTTGCCGGAATGTTCAAAGCCCTTTCCAACCCGAACCGGTTGAGGATTTTCCTGCGACTAATTTCGTGTTGCTCTCCTGGAACCGTGTGGAGCATTCCGGAAAAATCGAATTCCGGTCCGGACGTTTGCACATGTGTGGGAGACCTCGGCCAGGACCTCGGGATCGTTCCTTCCACATTATCTCATCATATCAAGGAATTGCGTCAGGCCGGCTTGATCAGAATGAAGCGGAACGGGCAAAAAATCGAATATTTTATCGATCCCGAGGCCGTAGCGGCCTTAAAGAATTTTTTTAATTGAAAGGAGATTAATCAATGGAAACGATGGAAAAAGAAAAAATAAGGGCAACCGTACGTGACCGCTACGGCAGCATCGCCAAGGCAGGGAACGACACACCCGAAACCTGGATCTGCCGCGTCGTGTTGTTCGACAAGCGATATTCAAAGGAACGCTCTTCCCTCTGGTGTCATGCTGCGGGGCTACCGATGCCGCTTCCGGGCAAGAGGCATCCTGCTGCGGCGCGGTGGATTTTTCCGTTGAAAAAATGGCCGCTTACATGGGGAACCTTGGCTATTCCCAGAAGGATTTAGACAGCGCTCCCGACGGGGCGAACATGATGCTGGGTTGCGGGAACCCGGTGGCGCTGGCCTCCCTTAAACCCGGAGAGACGGTGGTCGATCTGGGCTGCGGCGGTGGTTTCGACTGCTTCCTGGCCGCAAAGGAAGTAGGGGAAACGGGACACATCATCGGTGTGGACATGACGCCGGACATGATCAGCAAGGCGAGAAAAAATGCCGAAAAAATTCAAGCACACGAACGTCGAATTCCGCCTGGGGGAGATCGAACACCTGCCGGTCGGCGATAACACGGCCGACATTATCATGTCGAATTGCGTGATCAACCTATCGCCGGATAAAACGAGCGGTGTATCGTGATGCCTTCAGGGTACTGAAGCCGGGAGGGAGGCTGGCCATCTCCGACGTCGTGGCGACAGCTCCCCTGCCGGAGGACATCAAAAACAATCTGGCCCTGCTCAGCGCTTGCATCGGGGGTGCAGCCACGATTCAAGATACCGAAGATATGCTGCGGAAGGCCGGTTTCAGGGAAATCAGGGTCATCCCTCACGACAAAAGCCAGGAAATAATCCGGGAGTGGGAGCCGGAAAAAAGTAAAAATGCGGCTGATTATGTCGTTTCAGCCTATATTGAGGCCAGAAAGCCTTGTTAGAAATGAATATTGGGATTTTTTTCGCACCGGCGATGACGGGTTTAAGTCCCGCGTGCCGCGAGACTCGGCTTAAAAAATTTCCGTCTTTGTCCGCGTGGGTCTGTGGCAAATAATTCCAAACGAACTCAGGTTTAGGGGTTAAAAATTGATTGACTTACTTTTTATAATGGGGTACTTTTTTATTTTGTAAGTCAATCAAGGGGGGGGGGGCTATGGATAACGTAATCGTGACCTCAAAAGGTCAAGTGGTGATTCCGGCTAAATATAGGAGAAAATTCAATATTAAGAAGGGTACCCGTCTTTCCCTTTTTGAACGCAAGGGAGAACTTATTATCAAACCGATTACCGATGAATATATTCGAGCCATGTCCGGCATCACGGGCACTCAGGGAAGATTGCTTAAGGCCTTAAAAGAAGAGAAAGATAAGGAGAAGATGCTGTGAGTTTGATCAGTAGAGTCTTAGACTCTTATAGTCTTATTGCTTATCTGGAAGGGGAGCAGGGCAAGGAAAAAGTGATTGAAATGATACAAGATGCCCGAGATTCCAAAGCAAATCTTTTCCTTTCCACCGTGAATTGGGGAGAGGTCTATTATATTACCCTGCGAGAGGCAGGGCGAAAACGGTTAGATGAGGTAACTCATCTGATTTCAACCCTGCCGATCCAAATTGTTCAGGCGGATTTGGACCTGACCCGGCAGGCCGCCGAATTCAAATCCTGTAAAAAGATGTCCTATGCCGATTGTTATGCCGCGGCCACAGCAAAACACTATAAGGCAGAGTTGGTTACCGGGGATATGGAATTCAAACAAGTGGAAAAAGAGGTCAAGATTATCTGGATTCATTAGTTCGCTTTTCCGGGAAGGAGCAAACCCTCCCAACCGGCCTGGGTCGAAAAAGAAACAATACAGGAGATGGAATATGGTCCCGATTGAAGTGATCGGTTGAGTCACCTGAGGCGAGCCCGAAAAGCCGACAGTTAGTCAGCGAATATTGAAATTTCCCGATGATACCCAGGTCCGGGTTAATGGGTTGGTCGAGATCATGGCCGACCTTTACGCGCAAGGTCGGCCGGCAAATGAGGCGACGGCCGAAGAGATACTCGACCGCTTGGAAGCCCAAAAGAACTATATCCCTTCGTCGGACCGGGTCCGCCGCGAATACGCCTATGCCCTCTTGCGGGAGTACCGGACCTACCTCAAAGATCAAGCGGCAAACAACTTGAAAGGGTGAAGGTTTGGTGGAAAAGATCGACCCTGAAAAAACCGCTGAAAAAGAATCCAGGTCGCCGAGCACACCTATGATCTGGGGGAATACCTGGGTCACCTTAAACTCCAGGGTGCTCTCGCCACGGACTTCCGTCCCGTGCCGGGCCACCTGGTCCATTATCCCCCCTGTCACCTGCCGGAGCAGGAGATCGGCACTCCCTATACGGCCACAATAATATCGAGCACCTCAATGAAGACCCCATAGTCGTGGAGATATCCACCAAAGGGGAAAACGGCGGGTGGCAAAAATAGGGCGATACCGCCAATGATTTCGGCATAAAAGATCCCGAGCAGACCGCATTTTTGGCCCAGGATCGAGACAACAACTTCCCTCCTGGCGAGAGAAAGGCTAAGCGACCTCACCATAGATTTAGCTCCACCAGGACATATAAATACTCGATTACAAAAGATTCCCGTTAAAAAAAATCTTTCCTCCATTGACCCCGTTTAGAAAACTGCGTCCAGCATCCCCTCTCTTGGCTCGGTAGACCGGTTTAAATTCTATTACCTGCACCTCATCTCCGATTAGGGTCAGGTTAACTTCCCTCAAAAACTCTTCTCCGGGGAGACCAAAAATTACATGGTGCGGCCCGGGAGAAAGCCTGAGCCTTTTATTCAGGATATAGCGACATGCCCTCTCCCCCTTCGAGATCCCTCCTCCCTTGGTCGTCATACACCGGGGTGGTCTCTTTCCTCCGCTCTGCTCTCCAAATAACCGCTTGGCCGTCTATATTGACTAAGAACGGATAGTCCGGTTGGCCATGGAAGGTTTTTTCCGGTTCGAAGAAGTAATACCCTTCCACATGGGTTTTAACGGAGGCCTTGATGATCAAATCGACTAAACCTTTAGGCGCAGGGCCTTCCTCGCTCACCTCCCTGAAAATATCCGTTCTTTCACTTTGTGATTTGATTTTTATCTCTCGGGCCGTCAGGCCGCATCCCAAAGCGGCACTAACGAAAACCAACAGGAGCAAATAACATAATAATTTTTTCATTTTTCGAATCCTCCTTTTTCCTATTGAACAAGAGCGCCGGGAGAACGATCCTATTGAGCACGGGGGGACTCAACAATCCGCCCAGAATAACACCGGCCAGATGCGACAAAATCCCAATGCCGGGCTTGTCCGCCGCCAAAACAAGACACCGGCGCCAGCCCAGTGGTCCATCGAACTGTTACATTTCAGCCTCAGGTTGTTTTTTCTCGAACCAGCCGTACATGGAAGGGATGAGCAAGAGCGTCAGAAGCGTGGAGGTCACCAATCCCCCCACCACCACAGTGGCCAGCGGTTTCTGGATTTCAGAACCTGCTCCACCGGCGTAAAGCATGGGGATCAGACTGAAAATGGCGATAGAGGCCGTCATCAGCACCGGACGCAATCGGTCTTGCGCTGCCTTTGAGAATCGCCTCCGTCAACTCCAACCCCTCTTCCTCGCGCAATTGGGAGATGCGGGACACCAGAACCACCCCGTTCAACACCGCGACCCCGAAGAGCACGATAAACCCGACCGAAGCCGGAACCGACAGGTATAGACCGGAAATCCACAGCGAGAACACGCCGCCGATCAAGGCAAAGGGCAGATTGAGGATTACCAGCAGGGCCGGTTTTATCGATCGGAAGGTGGCAAAGAGGAGAAGCAGAATCAGTCCGATTGCCACCGGTCCGATGATCATCATCTTGGCCATGGCCCGCTGCTGGTTTTCAAACTGTCCTCCCCAGGTGAGGTAGTATCCGGAAGGCAGTTTCACCTTTTCCGCTATCTTTTGTTTTGCTTCCTGCGACAAAACCCCCGATGTCTCTTCCGTCTATGTTCATCTCGATGCCGATTCTCCGTAGGCCGTCCTCCCTGCTTATCTGTGCCGGTCCTTCCGAGAGAGAGATCTTCGCCAGCTGACTGAGGGGAACATTCGAACCGCCCGCCGTCGGCACCAGAATATTGCCGATGGTCTCCACCGAGTTCCTGTTTTCCTCCGGCAGGCGGACGGTAATATCGAAGCTCCTGTTCTCCTCATAGAACCTGGATGCCGATTTGCCGGCAATAGCGATTTCAACCAGGTTTTGGATATCGCTGATATTCAATCCGTAGCGGGCGATTTTCGGTCGGTCTATCTCGATGGTGAGATACGACTGCCCGGTCACCTTTTCCGTAAGCAAATCGGTTGCGCCTTCGATTTTGGAGAGGACCCGCGCTATTTCGTCCGCCTTCGATCTTCAATATCTCCATGTCCTCGCCAAAAAGTCTCAGAATAAGCTGGGCCCGCGTTCCGGCCACCAGTTCATCGATTCTGCATTGGATGGGCTGGCTGAAACCAAATCCTATTCCCGGTATGGCCTCTATAGGCCTCTCTCATCTTGCCGGTCAATTCCTCCCGGTTCAGATCGCTTTTCCATTCCTTTCTCGGCTTCAACACCCCGACGTAGCCGGTCTTATCCACACCCCGCGTGTCCAGGGCCACCCCGGTTTGTCCCGTTCGGGAAACCACCGTTTGCAATTCCGGGAACGTTTTTAGCTTTTCACCTATGAGTTTGTTTATCTCCATGGCTTTATCCAGTGAAACGCCGGGCAGAAGAGATACATCCATATCAAAAGCCCCTTCATCCATGATCGGTATGAATTCCGTTCCCAGCCGTGGAATAATGACCAGGGACAGGATAAGAAAGACACCGGCCGTGGCCAAGACCGGTTTTCTCTTCTTCATGGTGTACTTGAGCACCGGCAGATAGAGTTTCTTTACAGGCCTCATGATGACGCTCTCTTTTTCCGGTTGCGGCTTCAGGATCAGGGCGCACAAGACCGGAATGACGAAGATCGAAAGAACCAGGGACGAGAGAAGGGCGATGGCGACCGTCATGGCCAGGGGCCCGAACATCTTCCCTTCAATCCCTTCCAGGGCCAGAATGGGAATAAAGGTGATGGCGATGATCAACTCGCCGAGGATGCTCGGCTTTCTTACCTCGAGGACCGCCTTGAGCACGGTAGTAGCTTTTGCGCTCCGATGCCGCGTCTTCGCTGAGATGCCTCTGGACGTTTTCCACCTGAATGATGGTCGCGTCTATGATCATGCCGATCGAAATCGCCAATCCGCCGAGAGACATCAGATTGGCGCTTAATCCAACTATCTTCATGACGATGAAGGTGGACAGCAAAGAAAGCGGAAGGGCAATCAATACGACGAAGGAGGCCCTGAAGCTTCTCAGCAGAAGATAAAGAACGATCAATACGAGAAAGGCGCCTTCGAGCCAGCGCCTTGGTGACTGTGGCGACACTGGCATTCACGATATCGGACCGATCGTAATAGGGTAGTATCTTGATTCCCTTTGGCGAGAATGTTGTTCTCGTTTATTTCTTTGACCTTCTCCTTGACCCGTTCGACCACTTCGCGGCTGTTCTCTCCCCGAAGCATCATGACAATGCCGCCGACCGCCTCGTCCTTGCCGTTGATCATGGCGGCGCCTTGCCGGACGGCTTCCCCGATCCGTATTTCGGCAACGTCTTTCAGATAAGTCGGCGTGCCGCCGGAGGATTTGAGAACGATGTTCTCCATGTCGGCCGTATTCTTGATGAGTCCGACGCCCCGGACGATATACTGATCGGAGTATTTTTCGAGTCACATTCCCGCCGGCATTCTGATTATTCTTTTCGATCGCCGTGTATACCTGGTCGACGGAAAGGTTATGTTTCAAGAGCCTGTCGGGAGAAACGATCACCTGATACTGCTTGAAATACCCGCCGAAGGAATTTATTTCGTTCACTCCCGGAACGCTTTTCAGCAGCGGGTTGATGATCCATTCCTGAATCGTTCTCAAGTTCGTCAAATACTCGATTTTCTTCTGGGGATCATCGGGCATCTTGCCGTCGAGCGTGAACTGGTATATCTCCCCCATGGCGGTCGCAATGGGTCCCATGGCGACTTCGACGCCTTTGGGGACATTCTCCCTCGCTTCGGCCAGTCTCTCAAAGACAAGCTGTCGGGCAAAGTAAATATCGACACTGTCTTCAAAGACAATGGTCACCAGGGAAAGGCCGAACTTGGTGACAGAGCGCATCTGTTTGACTCTTCGGAAGCCCGCGCATGGACATTTCGATGGGATAGGTCACCGAACGCTCGATCTCCAGTGCGGAAAGTCCGTTGGCGTGGCTGACGACTTCCACCTGGATGTTGGTGACATCGGGGAAGGCGTCGATGGGAAGCTTGATATAGGAATAGACTCCAAAGGCCACGAGGAGCAACGAGAAAACCAGGACCGTCCCTTTCTGTCTGAGCACCAAGGCGATGATTTTTTCCAACATGGCTCTGCTCCTCAGTGCTCGTCAGCGTGGAGGGTTTCTTTCTTGAGTTCCGATTTGAGCGTAAAGACCCCCTTGGTGACCACCGCGTCTCCCTCCTTTAAGCCCCTCCTTGATTTCGATCTTGCCGCCCGATGCAGGGCCGACGGAGACTCTCTCGCAACGAACCTGCCATCCCCTTCGCGGATAAAGACGTACCTATCCGAACCGTCGAGAAAGACTGCCTCTTCGGGGACGGCGATCACTTTTTCTCGGCCTGGGCTCTTGACAGGAGTCTATCGAAGCCGCTGCAAACATTCCCGGCTTCAGCAGACCGTCCCTGTTGTCGATAGTCACCCGCGCCTTCACCGTCCGTGACTTCTCATACATAACGTCGCCGACGTACGAGATGCGTCCCCTGAATTCCTTTCCCGGATAGGTGGCAATCGAAGTTTTGTCTGCATGCCGGTTTTGACCCTGCCGATGTCCCGCTCGTAGATATCGATCATGAGCCAGAGCGTCGAGAGATCGGCAACCGTGAAGAGTGTCTTCTCCGGGCCGACCATCTCCCCCTGGGTCACGAGTCTTTCCGACAACAACCCCTGACAGGGGGGCCTGGACGGGGATGAGCGGATGGTTGTGCTTCGTTCCGTTCGTATTTGATTCGACCTGGCCCACGTCGACACCCAGCAGCCGGAACTTCTCGCTGGCGAGCAGCATGTCGGCCTCGGCCTCCCCGAGCTCCTGGCGCGCCTTAAGCAGATCCTTCTCGGGCGACACCTTCTTCTGAAAGAGGGTCTCTTCACGCCTGACGCTCTCCGCGGCGCGAGATCGAGCCTGGCCCTCGCCTTCAGGTAGTCGGACCACGCCTGGTCCACTTCCACGGAATCGATCTGGGCGAGCGTCTGGCCGAAACCCACCCTATCCCCGAGCGAAGCATTGACCTTGACAGCCGTCCCGTCACCCGCGGATTGACCCGGGAGACCCCAGTCCCCGTTCATCTCCAGCACCGCCGTTGCCGAAATCAGCACCGAAGGTGTCGTGGCGACGACGGTCTGCACCTCTATGCCGGCAGCCTTTACGCCCTCCGGTGTGGCTTGACTCGGCCTTCCGGTGGCGCCTCCTTCTTTTCGGGCTCCGCCTTCCGCGCGCCCGGCAACCCCCGTTCCTCCGTTTCTCCTTCTTCGAACATCCGCCCGCGAGCACAGCGCCGGCAAGAGCACGACGCAGAACATCGCACGATATTCATCCTCTAAGCCCGTAGCCCTTCATCTCAGTTCACCTCCGATCGCCCTTTCAAGGGCATTATACGCGCGTTGCGCGGCAAGCAGCGCATGCAAGTACGAGTTGCGCGTCTCGATGGTCTCCCGCTGGGCGATGCGGACGTCGTAGAAGCTTATCTTGCCTTCCCGGAAAGCGAGTTGGAGGAGATCGAGGTTTTCCGTGGTGCGCCTAAGATTGCCTCTCTCAAAAGATCGAGTTCCCTGAAGGATGAAGCGGCTGCCGCATCGACCCCTCAATCTCCCTCTGGGCGGTCCTAGTCACACCGGCCTCCGGATGCGCGCCTGGGAAAGCCTTCGCCTTGGCCTCCATACGCTCGCCCTGTTTCCGGTCAAAGAGAGGGATCTAAACCAGAGCGCACCCCGTCTCGTCCCGCTGCTCCTCCCTTCCTTGAAAGACACTCCAGTCACGTTCGGGATCACCTCCCTCCTGACAAGTCTTGCGCCGCCGCTGACCTCCTTGTCTCGGCCTCGGCCGCCTTACGTCGGGTCGCGCGGGTACTCGGGCCAGGAGCGTCTCCCTTTCCGGCAACGGAGGAAGTCCTGCCACCAGCTCGCCCTCGACGGTCAGAGCGGCACCAGAGGCCAGGCCGAAAAGCGTCACGAGCGAAAGAAGAGCTTTTCTGTAGTCCGTCGAAGCGGCCATCCGGTCCCTCCTGGCCCGGGCCAGCTCGACCTGGCTCAGGTTTACCTCGAGTGCGGCGACGTCCCCCGCCTCATACTTCACCGAGACGAGATCGGAAAGCTCCTCCTGGAGTTGGATGTACTCCCTGGCGAGCCTCTCCCTCTCGCGCAGAAAGAGCGCCTGCGCAAAGAGGTCCCTGATGTCGGCCCTCAGTCCGGCTCGAGGTCCGCGAATCTCGAGCCGCGTCCGCTCCAGGTTGCTCGTGGCCGCATCGATACGCAAGCCTCGTTGACCCGCCACCTCGACGCGTTGGGATAGGCTGATCTGGTTGTTCCTGAATGTGCCTCCGGGTTCACCCGGCGGCCGGCCTTCGCGACAGGCCGCCTTCAACGACGGGGTTCGAGAACGGGGGCAGCTTCGCCTTCTGCATCTCCCCCTTGGCCGCCTCCTCCTCGAACCTGAAGGCCTGCATCTCCGGGTTGTTCTTCAGCCCGGTCGCCACCGCCTCTTCCATCGTGAAAGCGAAGACAGGGCCGGAAAGGAGTAAGACAAACGCCGTGATCAGATAAAGCATGATCCTTCCTCCTGCATAAAATAGATAGAGCGCGATAAAGGGAAGCACGCCCCTTCTCTCCAGGAAATTGCGCATTAGTCCTGAACTTGATTCAGGGAATAATTTCTTGCCGGGGAGGACGGAATCCCTCTATTAATTTTTAACCAGTTCTGAGAGGTGTTTTTCGAGGAAAAGACTACAACCTTAGGAGGTTCGTAGATGATAAAAACGGGTTCAAACCGGTAGCGAAGAGATGATAGGATTTTCAAAGGAGGTTGAAGAAAGGTTAACTTGCGGGCCACCATGATTCACAAGGGCATGGGCATGTAATAAACAGACACGCGCATGGGTGGCGTGCTCCATTTTTTTCCAATGGGCAACAATCATTATAAATAGGTTTGGTTGAAATCGATAAGATACGAAAAAAAGTTCCCTCCGGGCTCCTGGCAAAAAAGGGAGACCTTCGATTCCGCAGTCCCCATGGGCCAGCCCGTCAGCAACGGGCAACACCAGAAAAACGCTCAATAAAACGGTCGAAATAAGCTTTCTTAAAACTTGACTTTTCACAGATTAAAATTCCAATCGGCTATCGGCTCGTTAATTCCTATATAGTTATATAAAATAACTGCTAATTAAATCCTTGTCAAGTTAATTTTACAACTTCTTATTAAGGCTCAGGTTCTCTACCACCGGTATCCGTCACCTGCCAGCCGCCTCCAGTGTGCTTTGATTAAAGCGACCGCCGCCGCCAGTTGCTGCCGGCGGAGGCGCATGCCGGAGCGTCGATTCCGAGCGTGGTGTTCCGGCCGTCGCCACTTCCAGGTAAGTCACCAGGCCAGCGCCGTACCGATTGTCGGCGATCTCCAGTTGCCGCGCGCGGACTCTCATGAAGCCATTACCTCCTCATTTGGCGGGCCAGGAGATGCTCGGCTGCCAGGTTGTTTTCGACATCCGCAAAAGCGGTCAACACGGTCTGGCGATAACGGGCGACGGTTTCCTCGTAGGAGGTGCCTGGCTGGCCAAGGTTGGCGCTAAGCTGTCCGCCCTGGAACAACGGCAGCGTCAAAGATGGCCCTACGGCCCGAACCGGCTGGGCCAGCGAAGCAGGGTGCTCATATTTCCGCTGGCGGTCAAATCCCCGCTCCAGAATC
>CAVUPH010000041.1:0-31196 GCA_963743305.1 uncultured delta proteobacterium | reverse complement strand
GTCGATGGCCCCGGCCAATTGTCCGATCTCATCCCGGGAAAGGACCTCGATTTCCCGGGTCAAGTCTCCCTGGGCGATCTGGCGTACGGTTTCATTGGCCCGCTGCACGGGTCCGGAAATCAGTCGGGCCAGATAGATATTGATCCCCAACGATAAAATAATAGCCGCCAGCAAAACCAGGGAAAATACCCAAACCGTTCGGTTAAAACCGGCCAGCGACTGTTCGTATTGACCCTGGCCCGACTTGTCCTGAAGGGCCAAAATCTCCTGGAGGCTTTTATTGATAATTTGGTATTTATCCTCCAAGCCGCTGCTGACCAGCATCATGGCGGTGTTAACATCCGCCTCCGACATTTCGATAGTATTGGCGGCTGTCTTCTGATAGTCCTTTAACTGGTCCAGGGCGCTTTGCAGCTTCTTCTTCTCGTCTCCGTTGTGGTCCGCCCGAGATAAAAACCTAACCAACTGATCCGCATTGGCCGCCAAGGCTTTTCCCTGGGCCTGGGCCAATTCGGCAACTCGGGTTTTATTGGTGTTGGAGTTGATCCAGTTCATCAGTTTATTGATATTGCCGTGAACGGAAGTCAGTTCCTGGAGGACTTTCGCCAGCACCTGGTAATCTTTGAATTCACCCTGGTAAATTGTGGACAGGGTATTTTTCTGACCGACCATCCCCCGATAGGACATCCCGGCCAAAAGGATCAAAAGCAACACCACCACCAGGGGTCCGACCAATAATTTTTTCATGAGGGATAGATGGTTGACGAGTTGAAACATCGGTTTCTCCTTTTAGTTGTTCGCCCTTTCGGGTGGGTGGCCACAATAGGTGCTAGCTTAGACTGAATTCGGGCCTCCGTGGCCGCAAATTATTTTTTGTAGATCCCGCAACCAACCAATATATCTCCATGTTTTTCGATATACTCCCCTTAAGCTCGACTTTTTTAGTCAGTTGAAAGAGGGGGGCGGGGATAAACCCCGCCCATTGGAGGGAGGAGGAGAAGGCTCAGTGGAGACACTCGGGCTGCACTGCAGAAGCCACCCCTATTTTTTCTATCAGTTGGGTTACCTTAATCGTCAATTTCTTATTCTCCTCAAGCGCTTCCAGTGTGGCCTCGGACATGGCGATGCCTTTCCTTATGGCCGTCTGGGAATGCGCCATCACCTCGTTGGCCTTCCGGGCGGCTTCGGTTACTTGATTAGTCAGGACACCGATTTCCTCTATAACCAGGGTCGCGATCGGTTCATCGACCTGGCAGGGTGCCGGATTTTGGGTGTTATGAAGAGAGGATTCCTGTACGTCCTTTTTCAGCCGGGGACCGATGGTTCGTATCAGCCCTATCCCGAGGGGCAACAATAAAAGGACTTCCAGGAATATAATATAGGTAAACGTGAGCCGGGTACTGGCCAGGGCGCCGGACAACTCGGGTCCGATTTTTCCCGCTGTTTTAAGCCCCGGCAAGGCCCAGGCTAAATTGGAAAGGATCATAAAGGTGGCGATTCCCCCGCCGATCACCAGCAGGATCACCAAGGAAAAAATCAGGGCTATTCTGGTTTGAACATTCAATTTTTTAAAAAGGCCCATTTTCGACTCCGGTTCAGCGTTCGCTTAAAATCAAACGTTCGGTTGGTCAAGATGACAGGAGTGGGCGTGCCGTTCAGGATGACCGCAGTGCGGTGAGCGTACGGCAATCCTTCGCACTCCAGCATAGGACTTCTTTCATCCAGTCTCGGCTTTCCCTAAAACTCCTTAAAATCATCATCCAACGGAATCACCTCGTCTGGACGAACCTCCCGGCTGCTTCGCAGAGCCACGGCTTTCCCGGGGTCTCTTTTCTTCATCCCCGGAAGGGCCTTCAGGACCTTCCCCTGGGGCAGAGGGCCGGCTAGCGCGATATGGCGGCGGTGTCCATTCGAATTGCCTGCCCCACTGGCGCTCCCGCCGACGATGGCGACCAGGTCCTGGACGTACTCCTTCATGCTTTCCGCCTGGGCGTTCATTTCCTCCGAAGCGGAGGCGGATTCCTCGGCGTTGGCGGCGTTTTGCTGGACTACCCGGTCCATCTCGGAGATGGCCTTGCTGACCTGCTCGATCCCCTGCGCCTGTTCCTGAGAGGCGGCGGCGATCTCGCCCACCAGCTCCCCGGATTTCCTGGAACCGCTGGCTACTTTCAAGAAAGCGTCGTTGGTCCGGGTCACGATCTCGGACCCGTTCTTTACTTTCTTGACCGTGGCTTCGATCAACCCGGCCGTGTTTTTGGCCGCCTCGGCGGCCCGCATGGCCAGGTTGCGGACCTCGTCGGCCACCACGGCGAAGCCGGCTCCGGCCTCACCGGCCCGGGCCGCTTCCACGGCGGCATTCAGGGCCAGCAGATTGGTCTGGAAGGCGATTTCGTCGATGGTCTTGATGATCTTGCCGGTCTCCTCGCTGGCCTGGGAGATCTCGTTCATTGAGCCAGTCAACTCACCCATGGATTGGTTGGCCACGTCGACCACCTTGCCGGTTTCCATCATCAAGGTATTGGCCTGGGTGGCGTTGTTGGCATTCTGCCGAGTCATGGAAGAAATCTCCTCCATGGAGGAGGAAGTCTCTTCCAGCCCGGCGGCCTGCTCCGAGGCCCCTTCGGCCAGGGACTGGCTGGCGCTCGATACCTGACCGGCGGCCGAGGCTACCTGCTCGGCTCCTTCCGATAAACCTTCCACTACACGGTTGATGGGCCCGGTGATACTGCGGGTGATAAAAAAGGCCAGCCCGCAAGCCAACACTACCGAAAGAAGGGCGCTGACCAGGATTAAGGTTCTGGCACTACCATAGGTCGCGGTGGCCTCTTTGCCGGCCTGAATCATCAATTCATCCTGGTATTTGATCAACTTGTCCAGGTTCTCCATATAGGCCAATTGCAGGGGCCGCATTTTACCCAGAAGCACCTCGGCCGCTTCCTGCTTCTTCCCTTCTAAAGCGAATTTAATGGCCTCATCGCGAGGTCCGGAATAGTTCGTCTGGCTATCCACAATAGCCTTCATCAGCTCTTTGCCTTTGGCGGTGGTAACGACCTTTCCCAGCTTATCGAGGGTGTCGGAAATTATCTTTCCTGCCGCTTTAATCCGGTCCGCTTCTTTCTCAATATCCGCCTGCTTGGTCATGATCACCATGTTTCGAACCGAACGGGCCACGACGTTGACCTGATCGGTAGTGTCGTTG
The DNA here is from genome assembly GCA_963743305.1 of uncultured delta proteobacterium. Lineage (GTDB taxonomy): Bacteria > Desulfobacterota > RBG-13-43-22 > RBG-13-43-22 > RBG-13-43-22 > CAVQSS01. Next base: position 27,997 of record CAVUPH010000041.1, on the reverse strand, counting down.
GCCATAACGGTTTTTGGATATCTATCGTTGACCACCTTATCCATCTTGGAATTTATCTGACTCAAACTGGTGATCGAAAAAGCCACGATCCCGATCATCAACACGATCACCACCCCGAATCCCAATCCTAGTTTGGTTCCCAACTTCATTTTCTTAAACATGCGGATCTCTCCCTTATCGGAATTTTGTATTATTAAGCTGCTTTTTCCAAAGCCAGGATTTCTTCCCTGACGAGCACTTTATCGATATCCAGCAGGATCTTCACCCCGCCGCCGGTTTTGGCCAGGCCCAAGATGTATTGGGTGTCCATCTGGCTGCCAAAGGCGGGGGTGTCCTCAATCTCGCCCTGTCTGATGTTCAGGACCTCCGAAACAGAGTCCACCACGATGCCCATGGGGATAGCCCCGCCCGGCCCGGCGATCTCCACCACGATGATACAGGTCCGCTCCGTATAAGCGATCTCCTCCATCTCGAACTTCAGGCGCAGGTCCACCACCGGAATGACCTTGCCGCGCAGATTAATGACTCCTTTGATGAAGGCCGGTGTTCGGGGTACGGTGGTGATGGACATCATACCGATGATCTCCTTGACCTTGAGGATCCCCAGACCGTATTCCTCCTTCCCCAAGCTGAAAGTCAGGTACTTCCCCTCCCGGTTGCGAATGACCGCTATGGCCTGATCCATGGTGCGTGTAGTCTCATCCATTCACTATCCCTCCTCACAAAATTTATATTTTTGTAATCATCTTTCCAGAATCTGAAATGGCCGTCTTTAACATCTTTTGCAGCACCAATGCCACATCTGAGAAATCGCCATCTTCATAGGCCACAAATCGCGGCCGCAAGAGATGCCCCTTGGCAACAGTGCCCTTTTCTGCGTCAGGCAAGATCAGAATGAGGCGCAGCGAGCTTAATAAATGATAATTGGCGACCAACTCGTTCAGGTCATTCAGGGTTGCCGCCAAAAGAAGGGCGATATCTTCCTCCCCGATATTATGTTGTAATCTGAATTCCAGCCGTTTAAAGGTGTAAATGATCTCGATGGTATCTTGCCAAATCAGTTGGCCGATCATTCGCTGAAGCCTTTGCCCCGATGCTTCCGCTTTGGGAATATAGACAATTAAACCCACCTTAGACTCCACACCTTGGCTATCGAGGGAGGGGCCGTACAAACGGTCCCGGCCTGGTTTCATGATGAAATAAATTCACTTATTCTGTGCCCCTTCCATGATAGATTGCCGTCGTCGTTCACATTCCGCTATTGACTACTCAAGAACCATGCCGGCAGTGGCCCGACAGAGCATATTTAACTAAATCTAAATAATTTTGATGTGTTAGAAAGAAAAAGGGGAAAGAGACGTTGCATGAGGACCTCTTGTTTATTCTTGCAGGTTGGGAATAATTACTGAAGAAAAAGAATTATTCCTGCTCCACGGGAAACAATCCCGTGTCAATTTTCCTTCTTGACTGTTTCTTTTGCCTTCCCTATACTACTCGCCAAAGAAAGGAAATTGTAATTAATTGAAGCAGTTGCCATCAACCTACGTGGCCGCTGGCGAATTTGTGGTCTCAAAGGCGATGCGGCTACGCCTCGACGCGTATCTGGGAACGTGTGTCGGTGTGGCTATCGCGGACCGGCAGGCGCGGGTGGGCGGCCTGCTGCACATTCTCCTGCCGGAAACCATGTCATCCGACCCGAAACTCGGCGGGGCGGTGTGCGCCAAGAGCGGCATTCCGCTCTTCGTGGAAGCGCTGTCCGCCGCCGGTTGCTCGCCCGAGTCCATGGAAGCGACGATTGCGGGCGGCGCCCTGGTGGGAAGCATATCCAAGCTCGATGTCTGCCTGGACATCGGTGGCCGAACGGTAGACATCGTCAACCGGTTGCTGATGGACGCCGGCATCAGGGTGGTTCGGTCGGAAACGGGCGGGTACTTCGGATCGAAGTTGCTGCTGAACCTCGAAACCCTGACGGGTGACATCGAAATGGTCATGGCCCAGACGGCCGCCGAAGGCGTCCGTTCGGCCCCTCTCACCGCCGCCGAGTTGGATCGGACCACCGCTCGCATCAGGCCCATCCCGCAGGTGGCGCTCAAGATCATCCGCACGCTACAGAGCGATGACTACAGCATGTACCAGATTGCACAAGAGATCCGGCGCGACCAGGTACTGACCGCCAGGGTCATCCAGACCTGCAATTCAGCCTATCTGGGCGCAAGGGAAGAAATCAAATCGATTGATCACGCGCTGGTGCTGCTGGGCGGGCGGCTGGTGGGTCAGTTGATCCTCTCCACCGTGATGGAAAAGTTTTTCAGCGCGTTTCAGCGGGGTTACTCGATGTCCCGGGGTGGTCTTTACCATCACGCGGTATCCACGGCCATCGTCTCGGAACAGTTGGCCGCTTTGACCGGGAAGGCCTCGCGCGACCTCGCCTATACGGCCGGGCTCCTGCATGACATCGGCAAGGTACTGCTGGATCAGTACGTCGCGGCGGCCCTTCCACTGTTCTACCGCGAAGTGATTACCGAAGGAGCCGATCTGCGGAATGTCGAGCGGCTAGTGTTCGGGATCTCACACGAAGAGGCCGGGGCACATCTGGCTGAACTCTGGTCGTTCCCGCCGGCGTTGGCCAACGTCATCGCCCACCATTCGGAACCGTCGCAGGCTGCCGACGACAAGGTACTCACCTATCTCGTCTATCTAGCCAACCTGCTTGTCTCACGATTCGATGCGGGCCACGACCTGGATCGCATGGGCACGGGTGAACTAGCCCACGCCCTGCAGCATCTGGAAATCGAACCGAAATCCCTTCCGGAACTGATCGGCCGCATCCCCTGGAAGATCCTGTACGCGCCAGGCTACTTCTGAGAGGTACTGGAGAATCCGTATTTTTTCAAGAGGGCATACAATCGGGATTGAGAAAGGCCGGAGAGCCGGCAGGCTTCTTTGACGTTTCCCTGGGACAGGGACATCAAGTCGCGCAAATAATTCTTTTCCGCCGCAGCCCAGGCTTTCTCCTTATAATCCTTATAATTCGAGAAAGCCTGGGAGGGTATTTTGTCTTTTTCGGGCTGCGGCAGGGTCTGTTCTTCCTTCTTGACCGAATCCTGGGTCACTTTTACCCGGATATGGATGGGCAGATGTTTGGGGAACAAGGTGGGGTCGTCCCCGGCAGTGGTGAGCACGCTATTCATGCAATTTTCCAATTCCCGCACATTCCCCGGCCAGTCATAGGCGGCCAGCACGTCGATGAATTCAGGAGAAAAACCTCGATTCGGTATCTTGTGTCGGTCGCAGAACCGATTCATGAAGTACATGGCCAGTTCTCGAAAGTCGCTTTTTCGTTCCCGTAACGGGGGCAGGCTGATAACCATGGATTGGAGCCGATGGAAGAGGTCACGGCGGAATTCCCCAGCCTGCACCATCTGATCAAGATGACGATTTGTAGCCGCAATTAGCCTGAAATCACTACCGATTTCTGTTTTACCGCCAACGGGTCGAAAGCGGTGTTCCTGGAGCACTCGTAGAAAAGTTTTCTGGATGGAGGAGCGCAACTCTCCCACTTCATCGAGGAACAGGGTCCCGCCGTCCGCCTGCCGGATCAGACCCTCGTGAGGCCTATCGGCCCCGGTAAAAGCCCCTTTCTCATGTCCGAAAAGTACGCTCTCCACCAGGTTCTCCGGCAAGGCCGCACAATCCACCACGATGAAGTTTTGTTCGTGCCGGGGGCTGTTTTTATGAATGGCATAGGCGAAGAGTTCTTTGCCGGTGCCGGACTCCCCGGTGATAAGCACCCCGGTATCGCTTTGCGCCCCCTGACCAACCAGATCCAGACACCCTCTGATTTGAGGGCTGTTTCCGATAATTCCCTCTCTGTTCAGGAGAAGGACGGGCTTCTTTTTCGTCCTGGCCTCGCGATATTGGAGCGCGCGCAGAAGTAACAGTTTGATTTCCTGTTGATAAAAAGGCTTCTGCAGGTAGTCCCACGCACCGTTCCTCAGGGCCAGTTCAGCCCCCTCCGGATCCCCCAACGCCGTGATGATGATGACCTCCGGTTGAGAGACGGTTTTGAGTATTTCGGGCAATATAGTCAGTCCACTCCCGTCGGGCATCATCACATCCAGAAAAACCACGTCAAAAGATCCGGAAACCGCTTCCTCCAGACCCTTTTTCAGGTTATAGGCGCTGCGCGCCTCATGTCCTTCCCTGGTCACTATAGTAGAAAGGAGGTAACAGATGCCTTCATCGTCATCTATGATCAGAATACGGGGCATTATTCTCACCTCCCGCTAAAGCCTGAAAATCCCTTCATCCTCTTCCTTTCGGTCCAGGACCTTCCGGAGCATCTCGGCCATCTCCTGCCTGGCCACCGGTTTGTTGAGAAAGGCATGGATACCCAGCGTTTTCGCCTTTTCTTCATCAATCATTTCGTTGAATCCGGTACAGAGAACGATGGGCAGACCAGGCCGGATTTGCCTGATTCTTCTGGAAAGCTCCACCCCGGTCATGTGGGGCATCGTCATATCCGTAATGAGGACATCAAATCCGTCAGGTCCGGCGCGGAAGGCTTCCAGGGCCTCCCGGCTTCCGTTTCTGACCGTCACTTGATAGCCAAGACTCTCCAACTGGCGCCGGACGGTATACACCAGGGCTTCCTCATCGTCCACCAATAGTATTTTTTCATTTCCTTTGGGAACCAGTTCCCGGTTCTTCCTTTTTAGAGTCCTCTTCAGCGGAGTCCATTTGAGGCAGGAACACCTCAAAAATGCTTCCCTTTCCCGGGTCACTGCGGACCGTTACAGCCCCCTTATGGCTTTTGACTATCCCATAGACTACAGCCAACCCCATACCGGTCCCCTCCCCCACCGCCTTGGTCGTAAAATAAGGGTCAAAGATCCGCTCCCTGACTTCCGGCGTCATGCCATGACCGGTGTCGCTCACCGTCAACAGGAAATACCTTCCGGCGCTCAGTTCTTGGCCTTGTTGACCCTTTTCGGTTACGACCTCACTATTCGTCAGGCTGACCTTTAAAATACCTCCTACCGCACGCATGGCCTGGGCCGCGTTGGTGCAAAGGTTCATCATAATCTGATGGATTTGGGTGGGATCGGCCATCACCAGCCCCTGGTCTTTCTGGATAAACTGTTGTATCTCGATGGTACTGGGTAAAGAAGCCCTCAGCATCTTTAAGGCTTCTTTGACAATAATTCCCGGCTGGATAGGTCTTCGTTCCTGTCTAGCCTGGCGGCTGAAGGCCAGGATCTGTTGCACCAATTCTGTTGCCCGGGTGCCCGCCTGTCGAACCTGGGTCAGATGTTGATGTAGGGGACCTTGGTCTCGAACATCCAAAAGCGCCAGTTCCGTGCAGCCAACAATGACGGTGAGAATATTATTAAAATCATGCGCAATTCCACCGGCCAGAGTGCCGATGGCCTCCATCTTTTGGGCCTGCTGAAGCTGGAGCAGGAGTTTTTGTTTGTCCTCTTCCGCCAACTTGCGATTGGTCACGTCTCTGATTATTCCCCGAAAACCCACTGGTCGCCCATCGGCGTCCTTGATGAGCGATACGGAGGTCTCTCCAAATCCCTCTGTTCCATCTTTTCGGAAGACCGACCATTCGAAGCCTTTGACCGGTTTCCCGGTCCTATAGACCTCGCTGTAAATCCGGTACAATTCTTTGGAATTCTTTTCGTCGGTATATTGACGGTTGTTCATGCCCGGCAACTCATCACGGGAATAACCGAGCAGCTTACAGACGGCATCATTGAAAAAGGTTAGATTTCCGGCCAGGTCCACCTCAAAGTATCCTTCCTCAATGCTTTCCAGGATGTTTCGGTATTTCTCCTCACTTTCCCGAAGCGCCAGCTCCACCCGCTTGCGCTCCGAGATATCCCGGGTGACGGATAGGATGTGGGGGACCCCTCCGAGCATAAGCATCCGGGCCGACATGAGGGCCGTGGTCAGGCTGCCGTCCTTTCTGCGGAAGGGCGCCTCCAGGTTTTCGCAATACCCCCGCCTCCGCAGGCACTGCACCAGCCGTTCGCGGTCGGCGGAATTATGCCAGATGTTTATTTCCAGAGAGGTCCGGCCGATCACATCTTCACGGGTGAAACCGGTCAGGGTGCTAAATCCTTGATTGATGTCTACATAGAGACCGTCGTCCAAGCGGTTGATGTTGATAGCGTCCGGACTGGACTCAAACGCCAGCCTGAATTTATCTTCGCTCTGCTGAAGGGCTTGTTCGACCGCTTTGCGATCCGTAATGTCCTCGACAAAAGACTGTATGCCCACTAAGGTATGATGCCCTGCGGCATCGGTCTCGTAAACGGATTCCGACCATATTTTCCCCCAAAGCACCCGGCCGGAGGCGTGGAAAAATCTGACTTCAAAGGGATCGGTCGTGCCCTGTCCGGAGATCCTTTTCTGAACTTTGTCCAGGACCAGGGGGAGATCTTCTGGATAGACCAGGGAATGGAAGGATCTATGCATCCAATCTTCCAAACAATGTCCGGTAAAAGACAACAGTTTCTTATTGGCATAAGTAAACTCCCCTAGGGTATTGATCGTGTACATCCCGATGGGAGCGTTTTCGATAAAACTCCGATACCTATTTTCACTGGCGCGCAAGATTGTATCCGCCCGGTAGATATCAGGTATTTCGGTCCCCACCAAGCCGGGGAAAGCGGTTTCGATGGGCTTACCCACAAATTGCCTGTGATCCAGATGCAAAAACTCGTCGGCCGCCCGATTGGCCCCCATGAAAATTAGAGAGCCGTCAGCCTCCAGCCGGTACATATGCGCGCCAAACGGGGCCGAAGCGATGACGTCATTCATTCGTTGTCTGCTGTCCTGTAAGGCTTCTTCAGCCTGCCGACGGTCCGTTATATCTCGGGCTACCGCATAAATGAGACGGCCTTGATAAGGCGCCGACCGCCACTCGAGCCGTCGATAGGATCCATCCCGGCAACGAAACCGGTTGACATAATCGATGACCTCCTTTCCGGAGGCCAATCGGGCCGTCGCCTCGACCGTAGCCGGAAGGTCTGCCGGATGCACGAAATCCAGGAAACTTTGGCCTTCCAGCTCCTCCCGACGATAACCCATAGCTCCTTCCCAGGCCTTATTCAGCCGGAGAAAACGGCCATGGGTATCGGCAATGCAAAGCAGATCGAGGGTTAGATCAAAAAGCCGATCCAGGTCGCCGGCTTTGTCCATAAAAACCTCCTCTTTCCAAGTTTGTTTGATCAAAGGGAAAAGAAACGGTTAACGAATGGAAAAAGGTCTGCGCATCGCCAATAAAAACGGCCCGGCGCGACAAACGGAGGGGGGGTGGATTGGAAAATTTTCACGTACACACCCTCGGAAGACTGGGGTATTTGAACGAACTAACTAGTTCAATTTTTTATAGTCTTTTGATTTTATCGAATTATAGTTTTATTCTGAAGGGGGGGTCAAGAAGAAAAATTGGTTCAGGCCCTCCCTCGGAAAAACCTTCATCAAAGGTAAACTATCAGGGACGCGAAACTCACCCAAAAAAATGCTTTGGGAAAGGCCTGATTTCCTGTATTGTGGAAAGCATCCTATTGTTGAGGATCAATAGTATCCCTCGCCCGCCCCGGCGAAAACTACTTCTTAAACCTTTCACCGCCTTCTTCCGATAGGTTCAATAAAAGGAGAGGTTGTGGGAAGTCTACTGGGTGTCCACCGGGAACAGGCCAAGGAAGTCATCTCCATCTTAATGGAAAGTTGCTTTTATTTTGATTTGTCCCCCCAAGACCGGTTGGGCCTGATTCGTTCGCTTATAGCCAAGATGAGTTATCTGAATTGACAGCGGGCGATGAAAAGAGGAAAACGTATCTATCCCCCTGTTGATCAGCGTTTTTAAGGTCACCGGATGCCGTTACCACAAGACCCCCCGTCGAATAGTCTGTCCAACTGGGTGCAACGTCTGACCAGCCGGGATATGCCGATTTTTGCCCAAACGGCTAAAAATATAGCGGTGGTCTCCTCCATGAACCAGAGTACTCCCGCCGTGCTGGCCAACGCCATCCTTCAGGATGCCTTATTGACCTCCAAAGTATTAAAGATGGCCAATAGCGCTTTCTATATGGGCGGGCGTCGAAGCCCCTTGAGCGGCGGGTCCAATAATGTGAATACCGTGACCCGCGCCGTAATGATCTTGGGCTTTGATACCATCCGCGCCATCTGCCAAACCAAGGCGGTGGTGGAGAGCCTTCTTCAGGGAACCCAGCGGGAACGGGTAACCCAGATAATGGCCTGTGCTTTTCACGCCGCCGTCCAAGCTCGCTGGCTGGCCGAAAAAAATCGCGACGAATCGCCGGAGGAAATTTTTATCGCCGCATTCTTGTACTTGCTTGGAGAAATGGCCTTCTGGTGCTTTGCCGGGGAAGAACTGACCCGGCAACTTGAAAAAATTCTGCTCTTGCCGCAGAATAACCGGATGAGGGCCGAACAAGATCTCCTGGGGTTTTCCTTTGAACAACTCACCTTGGCTTTGAGCAAGGATTGGCATCTGAGCCCGTTGCTTTTAGACGCCTTGGGGTCTCACCAGGCAACCAATCCCCGGATCCAAGCCATCCTTTGGGGCCAAAAGTTGGCCGGAATGGTTCAAAAAGGTTGGCACTCACCCGAGGTAAGGCAGCTTATCGATCAGGCCTCCGATTCCCTGAATCTGCCTCCGGAAACAGTTGCTCCCCTAATTCACAAAAATGCCGCCGAAGCCGTGCGTACGGCAGTCAGTTTTGGAGCCACTCAGGCCAGCCGACTCATCCCGGTGCCTCCGGATTCCTCCCGTTCCGAAACCCCGGGCCTCGAAACCCGTGATGAACCCCTAGCCCCGCTTCAACCGGATCCCAATCTACAGTTAAAAATCCTTCACGATCTGACCGGCCTGATGCTGGAGAAGAAGCCTGATTATGGGGTCTTCATTACCCTGGTGTTGGAGGGAATTTTCCGGGCAGTCAGCATGGATCGGGTCTTTTTCGCGCTGCGGACCCCGGATAGAAGCCGGCTGGAGATCAAATTTCAACTTGGCTGGCACGGGGAGGAAACGACGCTGAACGCCTCCCTTAAACCCCTCCCCTTGACCAACAATATTTTCAGCGAAGTCATGGAGAAGAAAGAACCCCTGTGGATCGACGAACATTCCGTGACCGATGTCTATCACCTCATTACTGAAGACGTGGTTTCGCTGATCGGTACAACCCCCTTCTTTATTATGCCCATAGTGGCTCATGACAAATCCATCGCGCTGATCTATGCCGACCGCCGAACAAGCGGCAGGGCCCTGGACGATGAAAGCTACAACGATTTCAAGCACTTTTGCAAGCAAGCGATCATCGGCCTGACCCTGATCACCCAACCGGGCACGGTCGTCAATTGAAATATATACGGAGAAAATTCAGATGAGAAATTCCATCGTCAGGCTGCTGGTCCTGATTGCGGCCGCCCTTTGGCTTTTTGCCTGTGAATCGGATCCCGGCCGGGTTGAAGTGGAAAAATTTTACAGCGAAAAGATCATGGCCGTCAATGAGGCCGCCAACCAGATGGCGGCCGCAAAAAAAATCGATGAGGCCATCGCGGCTATGGAAAAGGGTTTTAAGGTGCTTAAAGGAGCCATAGGGCCGGAAGCGGCCCTGCTCAAGAAATATCCTGAAGCCGAAAAAAATCCGGTCATTAAGAAGTTACAGGATGATTACCTGTCCGCGAGTGATAAATTTTCCAGGGAAGTGGAGTTACTCCCGAATCGATTCATCGCCGACTCGAAATTGTTCGAAGCCCTGGGAAGGCTGAAAAACAGATTCTAAGCGTGACAACTGAGGATGATAAAGCCGCCGGATTTCTCGTCCCGCTCCAGTTGTAGGATCCCCTGTGTTTCCGCCTCTTCCAAGAGTTGACCGAATGACCTGAAACCGTAATAGGATTCACTGAACCCGGGTTTGCGGCGCTTCAAGGTCTGTTTGATCATGGATCCCCAGATCTTCTCCCCCTCCCCTCTTTCCTCGACCAAGGCTTCGTAGGTCTTGACCACCAGGTCCCAGGCCTCTCGCTTCTTGTCCCCGGCGGGTTTGACGGCCTTCACCGCCGGGCCGCGGGGCGGCTTGCGACCGGTCGCGCTCCCAACTGTTTTCGGGCGGGGCGCCTGAGGACGCACCAGATCATCGTAGAAGATAAAATCATCGCAATTGGCGATCAACAGATCCGAAGTCGAATTTTTCACCCCCACCCCAATGACGACTTTATTGTTCTCCCGCAGTTTGCTGACCAGGGGGGAAAAATCCGAATCGCCGCTGATGATGACGAAGGTATCCACGTGCCCTTTCGTGTAACAGAGGTCGAGGGCGTCCACCACCATGCGAATATCGGCGGAGTTCTTGCCCGACTGGCGCACGTGCGGGATCTCGATCAACTCAAAGGAGGCTTCATGCATGGCTTTCTTAAACTCTTTGTAGCGCTCCCAGTCGCAGTAGGCCTTCTTGACCACGATATTCCCTTTCAGCAGGAGCCGCTCGATGACCTGGTCAATGCTGAACTGGGCGTAGTTGGCGTCTCGAACGCCCAAGGCGATATTCTCGAAGTCGCAAAAAAGCGCCATGTTTTTGGTTTCCGCCTGGTGAGTCATGGGTCTTGATCCTTTCGTCTATTCAATCGCCAGGGCTGATAGGCGTGCATCCCTTGGATGGAAGATGTCCCCTATCCTCCGAAGCTCAATAAACAGATCACCGGCAAAAAGCCAGGTTTCATGCGTTACCATGGAATGGGGAGTATCCGGATATGGATTAAATCGTAGGCTAATAATTTTTGCTTGTCAAGAATGTTCCATTGGTTCTGCTTGATAAGGAAATAACGAGGTTCAGGCGATTAATTATTGTCTTTGACTTACATTTATTAATGATCTATAGTTTTGTAAAGTAATACAAAATACTGAAGGTATACTATGGAAACACGTGCTACCATCAAAGGACAGATAGTCATTCCGGCCGCCCTGCGTCGAAAGTACCATATCCAGGGAGGGACTCGGATCCAAGTCTATGAGGAGAAAGGGCGGATCGTCCTTTATCCGGTTACCCGTGAGACCATTCGAAAGGCCCGGGGATTGTTCAAAGGGTCGGGGGCACTCAAAATACTGAGGGAAGAACGGGAAAAAGAACGAGATGTCTGAAGTTTCCGGGGCACCGAGGGTATTCGATAGTTGGGCGCTGCTGGCCTTTCTGGAGGATGAACCATCCGCCGGAAAAGTGGAAGACTTGATCACTCAGGCCAATGAATCCCGAGGTCGTTTGCTGATATCTGTCATAAACCTGGGAGAGATCTGGTACAGCCTGGCCCGGTCCCGCTCGGAGAAAGCGGCCGACCAGGCCGTGGATGAAATAGTACGACTGGGGTTTAAAACCACAGGGGCCGACTGGCCCTTGACCCGCCAAGCGGCCTCCTTCAAAGCCCGGTACCGGCTAGCCTACGCCGATTGTTTTGCCGCCGCCCTGGCCAAAATCCACCATTGCCCGGTGGTCACCGGCGATCCAGAGTTCAAGCAACTGGAGAAAGAAATCCAGATACTCTGGATATAAAAACCCGCACCCGCTTGGTGCGGGTTTTTATATAGATGCTGAAAAATTCCTGAGAGGGGGCACAGCCGGGGGCGGCTGTGCTACATGGAGGCAGGGGTTGAAGAGGTTAGAAAAGGTTTTTCGCCTCCCTCATCCATCTTCCCTCTTTTCTTGAAGCAAGGGCCGTTCCCTAAAGATCGTCGTCAAACCCACCCATGCCTCCGCCCTCGCCGCCTGGGCTTTCCCCCCCTTCAGCCCCATCCATGGCCTCATCCACCATCTGATCGAAATCCTCCCCCATCTCCTCCCCCATTTCCTTACCCATTTTTTTCATCCAGCGAGCCATGCTTTTGGGGTCGTTTTCGTCCAGTCCGCCCAGTTTTGACGGGTCGGCCAGGCTCTCCATCCGGGCTTCTTCGGACTTGACTACATTGACCCGGGAAACCAGACGGTTTAGATTGGAACCGCCGCACTTCTTGCAACGCAGTTCGGGCAGCTCCCGCGTCGGGTTCATGATCAGAAAGGATTGTTTTCGGCGGCAGTCCGCGCATTCGTACTCGTATATGGGCATTCCGAACCTCCAAAAGAATTAGCGCACCGCAAAGGCGCAAAGGGCGCAAAGATTAATTACTTTCAATTTCCGCCGACGGCGGTAATTGAAAAAATAAAATCCCCTTTGCGTCCTTTGCGCCTTTGCGGTGAATTTTTGTTTATTAACACGGCCGGCCTTTTTGTCAAGAGGATTTGGCCAATTTCCTGATTCGCTCCGGGCTCCAGTCCACCGGGACCCGGACCGCCTGACGATCCCGGGTTTCAAACAGCAGATGGCCTTCCCGCCGGCCGAATTCAAACAGGGATTTGGTGATCTCCACATCCTGCCGGCAATAATTGGTCAGTTCCTTCAGCTTCCCTTCCCGAAAATAGCGAACCGCCAGAAGACCGTCCCCGCTCTTCTGAACCCCCAGGGTTTTTTGGGCCAGGTGGTCCAGACTCAGCCGAAACCCGAGACACTGATAGACGTCCTCCAGGAGATCCAGCGTGGGGAACCCTTTAAAATCATAGGTAGAATAGGCCTTCAGCACACCATAGTCAAATCGCTTGACATTGAAGCCGACCAGAAGATCGCATTGCTTTAAATGTTCGATCAGGGCGTTCACTTGACTTTCCTGATAATCAAAAAAGCGATTTTCCCGGGAGTCATAAACCACCCCCACCGACAAACGCATCAGATGGGTGTTTCCCCAGCCGCCCACCTCGTCGGCCAAACGCTGGGTTTCCAGATCAAAGATACCCAAACGGGGCGGTTCCGGTTCCCGGCCCGGCAGCGCAGCCAAAGGGCTCAAGATAAAATCCTTCTCCGGGGTCACAGGCGCCGTCAAGGCAACGTGTCCCAGCAGCAGGCGGGCCAGATGTTGGGCTCCCGGCTTGTCCAAGGGTTTATTGCCCGAGCCGCACTGAGGAGAGTGAATGCAGGACGGGCAGCCTTCCTCGCAATCGCACTCGGCGATCAGATCGATGGTCCGTTGGAGGAGGTCTTCGATGATCTCGAAGCCCCTTTCGGCCAGCCCGACGCCGCCGGGAACCCCGTCATAGATAAAAATAGCGCCCTTTTCCACCTGGGGATGATGCACGTAGCAGATTCCGCCGATGTCGCCCCGATCGCAGAGGGCATAAAGGGGAAACATACTGATGGCCGCATGCTCCAGAGCATGGAGGCTACCCATAACCTGGAAATGGCCGGCCAGGAGCTGTTCCTGCAGCGCTCCTTCCACCTCGATCCACAAACCGCGGGTCTCGAAGGTCTGGGAAGGCAACTCCAGCGGATAGGTCCCCAACAGCTCCTGGCCGTAAATAGCCCGCTTTTCATAACTGGTGAAGGTTTCGGTGACTAATACCCGGCCGAAGTTAATCAGGAAATTCCCGACCGGTCGGACCTTTTCCTTCTCGATGATTTCCGTTTCCTTCTGGGCCAGGATCCGGGTGTAATAGGTGACCTCCCTGGGCTTGACATAGACATTCTTTTCGAAGAGGTCGAGTTCCTCCACCAGAAACTGAACGGCCCGGTGGAGATAGATGGCCCCGGGGTGGCACTCGCGAAAGGCCCGCAGCCGGTCCAGGGTCCCGACGACCCTTCCCTTCCGCCCTTCCATGATGGTAAAGGACTCGCCCAGGGAGCGGATGTTGACCTCCCGGTGCGGCTTTTTACGGGACGAGATCCAGCCGTCTCCCGCGGCATTCCGCAGCAGCTTGCCCTCCTTCTCCAGGGCGGATATTTCCGGACCGCAGCGCTCCGCGGTAAAAAAGGGGTCCTCCCGGGACAGAGGCAGCTCGGCCGCGGCGCAGGTCAGGTGAGCTTTGAGGATCGGGCTGTTGCCCGGATCCACTACGGCCGCTTCAAAGCCCCGTTCAAAGAAGTTCTCCGGATGGCGGATGAAATACTGGTCCAGGGCGTCCGGCTGGGCCACAAAAAATATTGTCGATTCCTGCTGGGACCGACCCACCCGGCCGCCCCGCTGCCAGGTGTTGATGATGCTGCCCGGATAGCCGACCAGGATACAAACATCCAGGGAGCCGATGTCGATACCCATTTCCAGGGCGCTGGTGGAGATCACCCCCAGCAATTCCCCGGAAGACAACTTCCGTTCTATCGTTCGCCGCTCCTCCGGCAGGAATCCGGCCCGGTACGAGCTGATCCGGCCTTTCAAGGCCGGGGCCATCTGCTCCACCCATTTGTGAATCAATTCCGTCTGACGTCGGCCCTGGCTGAAGAGAATGGTCTTTTTCCCTTTGGCCAGGCAGTGGCTGAATAGCCGGGAAGCGACCACGGCCGGACTGATGTCGGGGTTGATGAAGAGGAAGTGTTTGCCCGGTGAGGGGAAGCCGCTGGAAGCCACCACCTGGAAGGGCATGCCGGCCAGGGCCTGGGAGAAGTGCTCCGGACGGGCGATGGTGGCCGAACAGAGGATAAAGCGGGGATCGCTCCCGTAGAGCCGGCAGATCCGTTTCAGACGCCGGATGATCTGGACCACGTGACTGCCCAGGATCCCTTTGTAGGTGTGGGCCTCATCGATGACCACCCAGCGCAGGTTTTTAAAAAATTCCTTCCAACTCTCGTGAAAAGGCAAGAGCCCCAGATGAAGCATATCGGGGTTGGAAATCACGATCGGCGGCGGCTTCTGGCGGATTTTCTTGCGATCACTCGGGGGAGTGTCGCCGTCGTAGATGGCCGATAGCCCCTGGGGACGGTCTGGAAAAAAGGAGGCCCATTCCTCCATGGCCTTACGCTGGTCCTGTTCCAGGGCCTTAATCGGGAAAAGGAACAAAGCCTTGGAGTCAGGATCGGCCAGAAGCTGTTCCAGGCAGGACAGGGCATAGATCAGGGTCTTGCCGCTGGCCGTGGGGGTGGCTACAATGGTATGCCGACCCTGATGGATCGCTTCCAGGGCCTCCACCTGGTGGCTGTAAAGGCGGGAAACACCCTTTTGCTCCAGGGCCCGGCTCAAAATCCCAGGCAGCGAATAAGAGAGTCGACCGAAATGCGCCGGCCGGGCCGGAATGGTCTGATGGTGGACGATCCCCTCACCCAGTGGTGTTTTCTTCAGACTGGCTAAAAAACGTTGCATATTGTCGCTAATCGCCCGTAAAGACCGGTTTTCTTTTTTCCAGGAAGGCCTTAACCGCCTCTTGATGGTCGTGGGTCTGGGTTAAGAGGCCCAGTTGGGAGGAGACGAAATCCAGATGGCCCCGTAGGCTGCTGTTCAGGCCCTGATAAACCGATCGTTTCATCATCCGGACCGCCTGAGGCGGCTTGGAGGCCAGCTTTTCGGCCAATTGTCGGGTCTCCCTCATCAGGTGTTCCCGGGGAACCACCCGGTTGACCAGACCGATTCGATAGGCCTCCTCCGCCGAAACCAGATCCCCGGTCAGCAGAATTTCCAGGGCCTGGGGCAAGCCGACCAGGCGGGGAAGAAAATAGGCCCCCCCGTCCCCGGCCAGTAACCCGATATTGATAAAGGAAGCCGAAAACTTGGCACTATTGGAGCAAATCCGGAAGTCGCACATGAGGGCCATGTCCAGCCCAGCCCCGGCCGCCGCCCCATTGACAGCGGCAATAACCGGTTTGTCCAGGGATTCCATAATAAAGGCCACGGGATAAACCGTTTCCCAGAGGAAGCGTTTCATGTCCCAGCCCCTAAATTTGCCCCGATCCATGTCCTGGAGATCTCCCCCGGCGCAGAAGGCATCCCCCTGGCCGGTCAGGATGATAACCTGAACCCGGTCATCGTCCCGGGCCTGTTCCAGGGCTTGACGCCAAAGGGTCAACATTTCCATACTAAAGGCATTTTTAACCCCGGGGCGGTTCAGGGTAATAAGGGCCGTGGTCCCTTCAACGGCATATTTCAAGTGCGGTTCAATCATGGCAACCCCTTAAACCGAAAATAAACTCGGTGCCTCTCTGGCATTCATTAACGATTAATAATTAACAATTGATTATTAATTATTAATATCAATTAGGCTGTTATATTTCCCCCTTTTCCTTGCTTCGCGGGTTCCCATGCCCCGGGCAGGGGGACTTACTCTAAAATGGACCGGAAGTATTCGAGCTGTCAAGGGTTTTCAATCCTCAGCCCATATCGGACCTTGACAGAGCCGACTAAATTTGCTATTAATTTTGAATGTTTGATGAACTCCTCGACCGTTTTATCAATTTCCTGCGGGTGGAAAAAGGACTGTCTCCCAATACGCTGGAATCTTATAGTCGGGACCTGATCGGATATCTGCGGTTTCTGGAAACACAGGGGATCACTTCCGTGTTGCAAACTCAGACCGATACCCTGTACGAATATCTGAAACAACTTCGGGCCCGAGACCTTTCCAGCCGTTCCCAGGCCCGAGCCCTTTCAGCCCTTCGGTCCTTTTATCGATTTTTACAAGAAGAAGGACTGCGGACCGACAATCCCCTCCTGCCCCTCCAATCCCCAAAACCTAAGCGAACCCTGCCCAAAACCCTTTCCGGGATGGAGGTGGAAAAACTCCTGGACCAGCCACGAAGCACCTCTCCCCGGGGCCTCCGGGACGCGGCCATGCTGGAAGTCCTCTATGCCGCCGGGTTGAGGGTCTCTGAGATTATTTCCCTGACCCTGGACCAACTGGAGCTGGAAAGCCAATTGATTCGGGCCATGGGAAAAGGGTCAAAGGAACGGCTGATCCCCATCAGTTCCCTGGCCCTCCGACGATTGGGGGAGTATTTGGCCTCCGGCAGGAAGCCCCTGCTTCAGGGACGTTCCTCTCCTTATGTTTTTTTAAACCATCGAGGCCGACGCCTGACCCGCCAGGGATTCTGGAAAATTTTGAAACAATACAGCCGACAGGCCGGTATCCAGCGCTCGATTTCTCCCCATACCCTGCGGCATTCCTTTGCGACTCATCTCCTGGAGGGGGGGGCGGATTTACGGTCCATTCAAACCCTGCTGGGTCACGCGGACATCTCCACCACTCAGATTTACACCTCGGTAACTTCCGAACACCTGCGTGAAGTCTATCGTCGCTATCATCCCCGAGCGTAAACTACCCATGGATGTGCAGACTCGTGGTTTGTCCGAAATACCCGAAAGCGGAGGCCTTCAGGTAATTACCACCCACCTGAACGCCGACTTTGACGGACTGGCTTCCATGCTGGCCGCCAAGAAATTGTATCCCGAGGCCCTGCTGGTCTTCCCCGGTTCCCAGGAGCAGAACCTGCGCAATTTTTTCCTCCAATCCACCGTTTACCTCTATAATTTCATCAAACTGAAACAGGTCCCGCTGGAACGAATCGAACGACTGATTCTGGTCGACACCCGCCAACCGGACCGTATCGGAAAATTCGCCGAGATTTTGGATCACCCGGGGTTGGAAATCCACATTTATGATCACCACCCCCTGGTAGACGGTGCGATCAAGGGATCCCTGGAAATCATCCGCGCGGTCGGATCCACCATGACCATCATGACCCAACTCCTGGAAGAGAAGGAAATCCCCCTGACTCCCGAGGAGGCCACCCTCATGGCCCTGGGCATCTACGAAGACACCGGTTCCTTTACCTTTGGCTCCACCACCACCCAGGACCTGCAGGCGGCCGCCTACCTCCTCCAGCAGGGTGCAAATCTGAATCTGATCTCCGACCTGCTGACCCGGGAACTGACCGTCGAGCAGGTTTCCCTGCTCAACCAACTTCTGGAATCGGCCACCAAACATACGATCAACAACGTGGAAATCGTTGTCGCCAAGGCCTCCACGGACAATTACGTCGGGGATTTCGCGGTCCTGGTCCATAAGCTGATGGACATGGAAAATCTCCACTGCCTGTTTGCCATCGCCCGGATGGAGGACCGCGTCTATATCGTGGCCCGCAGCCGTCTGCGGGAAGTCAACGTGGGGGAAATCCTGTTGGCCTTCGGGGGCGGAGGGCATCCCTTTGCCGCTTCGGCCACCGTCAAGGACCAGACGATGGTGCAGGTGGAAGACACCCTCTTCCTGCACCTTAAAAGCCGGATCAATCCCCTGCGCAAGGCCCGGGATATGATGACCTATCCGGTTAAGTCGATTTTGCCGGGCGAAACCATCGAGCATGCCAACGAGTTGCTGACCCGCTACAACATCAACGTCCTGCTGGTCATGGAAAATGAAAAAATGGTGGGCTGGATGTCCCGGCAGGTAGTGGAAAAGGCCATTTTTCATGGGCTTAAGGATCTGTCCGTCCGTGAATACATGCACACCGAATTTTCAACCGTCGATCCGGAAACTTCCCTGTTCCAGATTCAGGAATTCATCGTGGAAAATAAGCAGCGGATTCTGCCGGTCGTTCGGGACGGAAAAGTGCTGGGGGTGATCACTCGGACCGACCTGCTCAACATCTTGATGGCCAGCCCCCCCATGCAGGAGTACCTCTATGACTCCCGCAAGGCCCCTCACTTTGTCCGGAAGAAAAACATTGCCTATTTACTGGAAGAACGGCTCGAGACCCGGGTTATTGAGATTCTTAAATCTCTGGGGCAGGTGGCCGACCAGTTGGGGTACAATGCCTATGTGGTGGGAGGCTTTGTTCGAGATCTCTTCCTGAAATTCGACAATCTGGATATCGATGTAGTCATTGAAGGGGACGGCATCAAATTCGCCCTGGAATTCGCCCAGCATTTTGAAGTACGGGTCCGCACCCACAGCAAGTTCAAAACGGCCGTTTTGATCTTTCCGGACGGCTTCAAGGTGGATGTGGCCACCGCCCGCCTGGAATATTACGAATCGCCGGCCGCCCTGCCGGTGGTGGAAATCAGTTCGGTCAAGATGGACCTCTACCGGCGGGATTTCACCATCAACACCCTGGCCGTAAAACTGAATGCCCGCCATTACGGCATCCTGATTGATTTCTTCGGCGCGCAGAAGGACCTCAAGGAAAAAACCCTCCGCGTCCTGCATAACTTGAGTTTCGTTGAGGATCCGACCCGGGTTTTCCGAGCGGTCCGCTTCGAGCAGCGTTTCGGTTTTAAGATCGGAAAACTGACGGCCAACTTGATCGAAAACGCCCTCCGGATCGGGGGGATTGACAAACTGGCGCCCAAAAGAATTTTTTCCGAGTTTTACCTGATCCTTAACGAAGAAAACCCCTTACCGATCATTCGCCGCCTGGCGGATTTAAAAATCCTCCAGGCCATCGACCCGGACCTGGTCTTATCCCCCAAAACCGAAATTCTGCTGGAAGAAATCCGCCGCATCCTGTCCTGGTTCAATCTGCTTTACTTGAACGAATCCTGCCAGCGCTGGCTGGTTTTCTTCTTAGCCCTGACCCAGCCGTTAAGCGACCTGAATCGGATCCGGCAGCGCCTGGGTTTGCCCAAGAGAGTCGTCGAACTGGTCTCCTTGTGCCGAGGGGAAGGAGAAAAGGCCCTAATCACCCTGAACCGCAAAAAGAAAATAACCCGGTCTGAAGTGTATGCCTTACTCTCTCCTTTTCCCAATGAGATCCTCTTGTACTTTATGGCTCGCACCAACCAGGAGGCCGCCCGCAAGGCCATCTCCCTTTTCTTCACTAAGCTCAAAGGAATCAAGCTTTCCGTGGGCGGGGAGGACCTGAAGTCACTGGGTTTATCTCCAAGCCCGCTATTTAAGACTATCTTAAACGATTTACTGGAAGCCCGCATCAATGAAAAGGTATTGACCCGCAGCGATGAAATCGCCTATGTTAAAGAACGCTATCTTAAACCCTCAACCTTGGCGGACCCATGAGTGAAACCATTCAACAAATCAGCATCATGGCCATTCCCTTGCTTCTGGCCATCATCCTCCATGAAGTTGCTCACGGCTGGGTAGCTAACCGTTTAGGCGATCCCACGGCCAAAATGGCCGGGCGTCTGACCCTCAACCCCCTGGCCCATATCGATCCCATCGGCACCCTGCTGCTCCCGGGCCTGCTGATCCTGTCCCACGCCCCTTTTTTGTTTGGTTATGCCAAACCGGTGCCGGTCAACTTTAACAACTTAAGGAACCCCAAACGGGATATGGTCTGGGTGGCCGCCTCGGGGGCCTTGGCCAATTTTCTTTTGGCCTTTATCTTCTCGCTTTTCTTTCGATTGTTATTATTTGGGCTCCCCCTGCTTCCGGTCGAGGCGGTCCAGATACTCTTCAAGCCGCTGATCTTGATCTGCCAATATGGCGTTTTCATCAACGTGGCCCTGGCCGTTTTTAACCTGATTCCCATCCCTCCCCTGGATGGCGGCAAGGTTTTAGCCGGACTTTTATCTCCCCGGGCGGCTTACCAGTACAGCCGGATCGAACCTTTTGGTTTTCTGATTCTCCTGGCGCTGTTATTCACCCATATCCTGGACTGGGTTATTACGCCCTTCATTTTCTTATTTGCCCGGTTATTCCTGGGGAGCTCGATGCTGTTGTAAGGGGGGGAGACACAAGGTAACTTCTTTTCTTTAATAATCAATTGAATTATCAATAGATGAATGTCCGGGGCAAGTGTATAAGCCTGCCCGGCTCCCAAGCATATTTATATTCAATTGTTGGTCGCATTCCGGCGAACGCCGGATCCAGCAGTGAAGGACCTTCACGGATCGCTGGGATGACCAAACACGAACTTCTATTTTCGTATTAAGGGAGCATTAGGAAATTCATGGAAAAACCCACTAAAAAGAGAATATTAAGCGGTATGCGCCCGACCGGGAATCTGCATTTGGGCAATCTGCACGGCGCCCTGGCCAACTGGAAAGAACTCCAGTATGAATATCAGTGTTTCTTTTTCATCGCCGACTGGCACGCCCTGACCACGGAATATAAGGACCCCAAGGGCATCCAGGCCCATATCCTGGAAATGGTCATCGATTGGATCAGCGTCGGGCTCGATCCCGAAATCTGTACTTTTTTTCTACAATCGGCCGTTAAGGAACACGCGGAACTCCACCTGATCCTGTCCATGATCACCCCCCTGGCCTGGCTGGAACGAAATCCCACCTACAAGGAACAGCAGCAGGAACTGGAAAGTAAAGACATCGCCACCTACGGCTTTCTGGGCTACCCGGTGCTGCAAGCCGCGGATATCCTCATGTACCAGGCCCATGCCGTGCCGGTGGGCATCGACCAGGCGCCGCACGTGGAAATGACCCGGGAAATCGCCCGACGCTTTAATTTCCTCTACGGCGAGTTCTTCCCGGTACCGGAGTTATTGCTCACCGAGGTGCCCAAACTGCTGGGTATCGACGGCCGGAAAATGAGCAAAAGCTACAATAATTCCGTTTTCCTCTCCGACTCTTTGGAGGAGGTCCGCCGCAAACTCTCCCAGATGGTCACCGACCCCCAACGGGCCAGGCGGAATGACCCGGGTGATCCCGAGGTCTGCGTCCTGTTTCCTTTCCATAAGATTTATTCCCCGCCGGAAACCATTGCCGAAATCAACCGGGAATGCCGAAAAGCGGGCATCGGTTGCGTGGACTGCAAAAAACGGCTGATTGATAGGGTGACCCTGGCCCTGGAACCGGTCCGGGCCAAGCGGGAGTACTTGAGCCGAAATCTCGACGAGGTCCGCCAGATTCTGGAGGATGGTAACCGCAAATCCAGGGCCTTTGCCGAGCGAACCCTGGCCGGCGTGCGGGAATTGATCGGCTTCTAAAAAAGACGCGGAGCGCGGAGCGCTGGGCGCTGAGCGTTATTCTGAAACCCGTTAAGCGTTTTAATAATTTTTTTGCGCTAGGCGCTCTGCGCTTCTGCGCCTCGCGACGATGATGGACTACACCGTTAAACTGGATATTTTCGAGGGTCCTATGGACCTCCTCCTGCACCTGATTAAAAAAAACGAGATGGATATCTACGATATCCGCATCGCCGTGATTACCGAACAATACCTGGAATATCTGGATTTGATGAAAGACTTGAATATCAACCTGGCCGGAAACTTCCTGGTCATGGCCGCCACGTTGGTGCATATCAAATCCAAGATGCTGCTTCCCCGCCCTGCGGAAGAAAGCGAGGAGGATGACCCCTTAGAAGAGATCACCCGACCGTTGATTGAATACCTGCAGCTTAAAGAGGCCGCCTTGCAACTGGGCCAGCGCCCTCTGCTTTATCGGGATGTCTTTGTCCGTGATTTTTTGGCGCCGGAAATGGAAGGCAAGGAAGAGGGCCTGATCCGGGTCGGCCTGTTTGAATTGATCGACGCCATCCGGAAGATCCTGCAGACGGTCGAGCAGGAATCCTTCTTCCAGGCCCCCAGCCCGCTGGTCCCCCTGGAAATGAAGATGGAGGAGATTTTAGCCCGGTTGGCTGCCGCGGGGCAGATCTTGTTGGAGGGGCTTCTGCCTTCCCCCTTCACCCGGGCCGAAATCATCGTCGTCTTCCTGGCCTTACTGGAGTTGGTCCGCCAGCATAAAATTCTAATTTACCAGCAGGTGCACGGGGAGAAAGTCCACATTTTCAAGGCCGAGCCTCCGGCGCAACTCTCCTAATAGACTATGGATGAATTAAAACCCTTATTGGAATGCCTGATATTTGTCTCCCCTACCCCGCTGACGCCCAAAAGGGTGCAGGAGGTTTTAGGGGAAAGCTTCACCGCCAAGGCCGTGGAAGAGGCCCTGCAGACCTTGAAAGCCGATTACGACTCCCCGGACCGGGGCCTCTATTTACAAGAAGTGGCGGAGGGGCTTCAGTTCCGGACCAAACCCCGCTACAGTGAGTGGATCAAGCTGATGAAAAAAGCCGCCCCCACCCGCCTGAGCAAGGCGTCCCTGGAGACCCTGGCCATCATTGCCTACAAGCAGCCGGTAGTGAAGGGCGACATCGCCCTGCTGCGAGGGGTGGAAGTGGACGGCATCCTGCGCACCCTGTTGGAGAAAAACCTCATTCGCATTCTGGGGCGCAAGGAAATTCCCGGACGACCCATCCTTTACGGCACCACCAAGCGCTTCCTGGAGCTGTTCGAGCTCAAAGACTTGTCGGCCCTGCCCTCTTTGGAAGAAATCAAAAGCTTAAGCGAAGACCCCGATGAAACCGAAGCCGAAACCGAAGTCGAATGAGCAGCGACTGCAGCGGGTCCTGGCTCAGGCCGGACTGGCCTCGCGTCGCAAAGCGGAGGACCTGATCCAGGCCGGGCGGGTCTCCGTTGACGGAAAGGTCGTCACCCAGCTCGGAGTCAAGGTCGATCCCGACCTCCAGATGATCGAGGTGGACGGCCAACCCCTTGCTTTCCGGGAATCCCGGGTCTATTATCTGCTGCATAAACCCCGGCTGGTATTGTCCACGCTGCACGATCCCCAGGGACGCCCAACCTTGAAAGACTTTCTTAAAGGGGCCCGGATCAAGGAGCGGGTCTTCCCGGTCGGTCGGCTCGATTGGGACGCCGACGGCCTGATATTGCTGACCAATGACGGACGGCTGGCCCAGATTCTTCAACACCCCCGTTTTCAGGTCCCCAAGACCTACCGGGTTAAGGTGAGTGGACTCCCCACCCAGGAAGCCTTGGAGCGGTTGGGGGAAGGGGTTCAACTCCCGGAAGGGGGAAGACACCGCGCCGATGTCGAGCTGATCAAGACCGGCGAGGACCGAGCCTGGCTGTTCGTGACTATTCGGGAAGGAGAAAAGCATCAGATCAAAAAGATGTTTGAGGCCGTCGGTCACCTGGTACTGACCTTGAAGCGGGTGTCTCTGGGGCCCCTGAAACTGGGCCGGCTTCCGGTGGGGAAAATCCGGGCCCTGACCCAGGAAGAAATTCAGGAATTGCGGCAGATGGCGGACTCGCCAAAAGTCCGTTCCCGAGCCGGGGGCAAACCCAGTCCTTCCTGATGCGATCACCCGCCGAGCGAAAAACCGCTTTTGGCCTTTTTGCGAGGTGATGGGGACCAACCGGGGATCCTCTTTTTACTTGAATTTTTCCACGGTTTTAGTTAAATTGACTTTTCTATCGGCTTTTCCGCTAAGCGCTCAGCTCTCGGCGCTCAGCGTTCTTTCCGGGCGGTTAACTCAGCGGTTAGAGTGCCATCCTCACACGGTGGAAGTCGAGAGTTCAAATCTCTCACCGCCCACCAAAAAAATAAAAGGGGCTCTTCTCCTTACTGCGAGAAGAGCCCCTTTTATTTTTTGAAATAGGGATCACGGGGATGGGTCAGCGCCGCGTTAGGCCATAAGAAAAGGGAAATTTACCTCCGATGGCACTCCTGTTCGAATGGGCACCAAAGAAGGTCAGGCGAAACCTCATAAAAAAGGAAAGCCATCAGCCGGTGGTGAATACTTTTTCCTCCCAGGCCTATTTTATTCTTGCCCGGCCTTATTATAATGTGGTAATAGCAACAGGCAGTTCGTATTCAGGTCGGAATTAGAGGGGGCTTAGCGTCCCCGGGAAAAATATTGGCAGTAAAAATAATTAGGTAGGGAGCGGATTGGATGAAAAAACTGAGTGCCCTAGTGATCGCGGTATTGGCCATCTCACTGCTGGCAGGGGTCGTGGGCAGCAATTGCCTGGCCGGACCTCAGACCCTTTACCTGCCGTTAATCTCCAGTGCTCCTCCCCCTCCACCGGTTACTCCTGAGCAGTTCATTGGATCATGGGCGGTTTCAGATACTACGGGTGCACATCGATTATTTATTTATCGAATCAAACAATACTTTCGTTTGGGCTGACATTCCAGATAAGGCTTTTCCCCATTTTTCGGGGGTCTGGTCATTTACGGGCGGAACTTTCATAGGCCCTTTCACCAATCCCGGGGGTGGGTGATGGTGAATTAGACTGCACGATAGCCGCCAATGGCAGTATGAATATTGAGTTCATTGAGTATTGGCATTCTCCACCCAAGCACGTGCCCTATAGTGCCGCAAGATTTTAAAATAGTTGTTTCCGGACCCCGGGTCAGGTAAGGGGGTCCAGGAAACGGCTATCGACCGAATTTAGTTCACTTTAGCTTTATTTTTTTTAAATTCCCTTTAGCCCATTTCCTCCCCTCAGATTAGGCCCTTTGCCTAATTGCCCAACTCGCTCATGATCCCGTTGATTCGAAACCGACCCTGTTTTATTTTAGCTGGGGACGCCACTCCGCCCGCAGGGTTACTAAACCATAGGCGGGTACCTCAATCGGGCCGGTCAGGCGCCGCTCGGGTTTTTCGCTGGTATCGCTCCGCCAGAGTTTTTCCGGCGCCCCACGGGCCCAGACCAGGGTCGTCCTGACTGTCCGACCAGCGGCCCCGAAAAGCCGGACCATCAATGCCCGGCCGTCGTCGCTCGGTTTCAAGGACGTGATCAGCACTTCCTTGGAGAACGCCTGGAGTAAGGGCGTGCGCTCCGGAGGAGTATCGCTCCGGGACAGAGTGACCAGGAGGGGCTGGCTGAAGCCGATGGCCAGACGGGAGGCCTCGGCCGGATTGGAAGGCCCGTGGGGGCGCAGCAGAAAACGAAAGGTCACCGGTCCTTCCTGATAGGCGCGGTAATTCGTACCCCAGTGATTATTCATCACCCAGGCGTAAAATTTTTGGGTAGGCTCGATCTTCTTTCGCCAAACCCGGGGATTGGTCTGGGAGTTGAGTAAGGTCGCGGTCAGACCGCCCACCTGAATCAGCGGTGCGTCTCGGGTAACCCAGGTGATGCCGTATTGACTATTGGAAATATCCACCCACCGGCCCACGGTGAGCCAATTCTTGCAGGAACCGGGCAACTGATCGATTTCCGGTCTCATGACGGCCAGAGGCAAATCGATCCGCATCTGCCCCCGGGGAACGTTAAAGGGGAAGGCGAAATTGACGCTCTCCTTTCCCCGGGGTTCCAGATAATTTTTGGCCTCCAGACGCTTTTTGTCCACCGTATTGATCAACTCCAGAACATCCGATCCGGCGCTCAAGCGTATCTCCCGGAGCGACCTGTTACACCCCGGGGCCTCGGATTCGATCAGCAGGGAAGCCAGAAGCGGTCCGGGTTCCTTGACCGTTATCTTGACCGACCCGTTACGCTTCAAGTCGGCCAGATTATTTCCTCTTAGATAGAGGTAGTCGTTCAGGGCCTGACCGGAAGCGGTATCGACCAGGTTGCCTTCGATCGAAGGGGTCCTCAAATCCACGATCCCCCCGGTTCGCTCATCGACTCGGAGGCGTAAAATTCCATTGTCCAGGACCGTCCCCTCCGCCTTGACCTTTCCATCCCGAAAGGGGGCCCCCGCCGAAAGTCGAAAACGTTTTCCCCCGAAGGCCGGCACCTCGCGGGCGAGAAAGGCCAGATCACCGTTGGTTAGCCGTTGGGAAGGGACCGGTCGTCCCTGGAGATCGGAGACCCGGTCCCCGCCGGAGAAAATTTCCCGGGGCAGGAAAACCAGTTCCGTGCGCGGCCAGGAGGTGGTGTTGAAGACATCGACTTCCGGCTTGACCATTTTGGAATTCTCCGCGAACTGCGGCCTGTTCGAGTCGTTGGGCCGAATTTCACCTCCCCTCTTTTCCAGGGCTCGCGCCAACAAGTCCCTGGATTGTCGGTCGGCCTGACGCGCGTAGGATTGTTTGATCCTCCACTGCTCCCGGGTCAGGGGGGCCTCCGGAGCGGTCACGCTGTCCATGGCGCCCCAGGAGTGTTCGGAAAAGAGCAAGACCCGGCGCCAGGCCTCTTCGAAGTCAACGACCGGATATCCTCGAGGCTGGGAAAGGGCCCACAAGGCCTCGGCCTGAGTGAGGCGGTCGGAACTATTGCGGTTCAGAGCCGTTTCCAGGGCGGAAGAGCCGGCGCCGTCTTCCCAGTAGGGGGTCCAGTCCCCACCTAGGCGAGGGATTTGGTGGCCGTAGCGCCGCTCAAAGTTCTTAAAGGCCTCGCGGGCCGAGGCGATAACGAACCGGGGCCAGGTGTTTCTGGCATTCCAGTCTTTCACAAAATCGCAGATGGAGGCGTCGGGGGGAGCGTTATCGCCCAGCCCGCTCCAGCGCAGGTAAGCCAGTTCATAAGGATAGCCCGTTTTCCCCAGGTGGGCCAGATACCTCTCGACAAATTTCGGGCTCATTTTTTCTTCCAGGTGGGATAGGGCATAGCCCTGATAGGGGATCCAGACCAGGACCTTATCCTTTCCCGAGGGGGAAACCCAATAGAAGGGGCGGTCTTCCCACTGCTCCAAAATATTACCGATACGGTCGAAATAATTGGGGGCCGTGGAAAAATACTTGATGCCGGCCTGAGCCATGGCGGTTACCGTTCCCCAGGTTTGCCCGGGGACATCGCTGGTCATGGCCGAATCAATCCGAACGCCGCAGCGGGCGGCCAATTGGGTGGAAAAGCGAAACAGCCGCAGCAGTTCCTCCGGTCGGCAGAGCCCGGTTAATTCGTTCAGGTACATCCCGTTGAGGGCCACCTGCCCTTTTCTGACCGCTTCCCTAAAAGCAGCCTTTTGGGAGGAATTCATCCTGCGGAGATACAAATCCGCGGCCCAGAGGACCTCCACATTCCAGATGAACCGGGCGCCGGGAGGATAAGAGGCTGTTTTCCTCGCGGTTTCAATCCCCTGACGGAGGTTGTTCACCTGTCGGGCTTCGATCTCGGTCTGAAGGGCGGTATAGCCGATATCGGTATGGGAGTGGGGCAGAAGGTAAATCGTCAGCGGGCGAACCGGCTTCAGGATCACCCCGGCCGTGGCTAACAGCCGTCCGGCGGCTTCGATACCCACCCGCAGACTCGTTTCCCGCTTGACGGCCGCGACCGGCACTTCCACCGTTTCGGACACCTTCCGGAACAGCGCCTGTTGGGGTTCGTTTCCCTCCACCCGGATGAGGGTCTCCAGGGGATTCCCGAAATGCCGGACCTGAAGGCGGATCCGTTGCCAGGACCGGCCGTTCCGTTCCTGCAGGACGGGCAGGGGCTGGACCGCCTTAATCCAGGTGCGGTTGGCCACCGGGATGGATTGGAGTTGCGGGGACGCCTCCAACCCGATCCAGTCATAAAGCAGCCAGCT
>CAVUPH010000040.1:0-53016 GCA_963743305.1 uncultured delta proteobacterium | reverse complement strand
TCCCACAGCGCCTTGAACTCCAGGCTGTGCAGCACCGCCTGTCGGGTACGCACCTGCCGGCGCTCGTCGGCGTTCTTGATCTCCAGCCGGCCGGCGAGTTTCTTCAACACCTGGGTGATCTGATCGGGCTGGGCCGAAAATACTTCGGGCATGGTGAGAGTGCCGGCCTTGAGCGCCTGCTTGAGTGCGTCCTGCACCTTGCCCTTGGAGTCGATATGCCCCAGCGCCTTTAGATGCTCCCATAGTGCCTTCGACTGCTCGAATCCCAGCGGCGCGGTTTTCCCCTCTGAATCAGTGACCGTGATGGCTGCAAACTGGTGATCTTCCACGATCCCGAAGCGGATGCCGGTGTCTTCCTCGATCTCCTTCTTGCAAGTTTCCAGCAAACTGCTCATAGCTCTCCAACGCGATCACCGTAAGCGTGTTCACCTCGAACCCGCGCAACCGCAGGCCGTCCTGATTCACGCACAGGCGTAACCCTCGTCCGATGGTCTGCCGCCGCTCCCGTTCAGTCTGGATATCGCGCAGAGTGCAAATCTGAAAGACGTTGGGGTTGTCCCAACCTTCGCGCAGGGCAGAGTGGAGAAGATGAACTTGAGCTGCGTTTGAAAGGACAGCAGCTTCTCCTTCTCCTTCATGATCAGGTTATAGGCCCGCTCGGCGTTATCGCGGTTGCCCTCGTTGTTCTCCGCGGTGTCGGTCCAGCCGCCCTTCTTGTCGATGGAAAAGTAGCCGTTGTGCACCTCCTCGGCGGCGCGGGTGAGGTCCACCTCCTTGAAGAGCGTGTTGTACTCCGGAAGCTTCGCCGCCCGCCGATACTCCTCCTCGAAGATGCGGGCGTAATCGCCCTTCACGGCCTTGCCGTCCGAGTCGTACTTGCGGTACTTCTCCACCACGTCGATGAAAAACAGCGACAACACCTTGATGCCCTGCGGGCGCAGGCGCTTTTCCTTGTCGAGATGTTCGCGGATGGTGCGGCGGATCATCTCCCGCTGCACGGCCAGCGCGTCCACGTCGCCCCACGCCTGGCCGGACTTGAGGAACTGCTCGCAGCCCGGCACCCGTAACTCCATGAACTCGTTGCCCTTCCCGACACGGATTTCGCCGATACGGCAATCGGCGTAGATCGCGCGCCGGGTAGTCTGCTCCAGATTGTCGCCATCCTGTACGGTGACCTCTTGCCGCTTCACCCCGCCGGGGACCTGCATGTCCAGCTCAACGCGCGGTGAAATGGTGCCGCGCTTGTTCTCGACCTTGACCAGGCGAACAAAAGGTTTGTTGTGGGCATCTTCCACGGTGGCCGAGGCAACTTCAATTTGCTTAACCAGCCGCTTCTCATAGGCGTCCACCGCGTCGAGGCGGTAGACCATGTGGTGCTTGTCCACATGCGTGGCGGAGTAGCGCAGGGTACAGAGTGGATTCATGGCCTCGAGCGCCGTCTTGCCCGCGCCGGAAAGGCCGCCATCCACACTTTGGGGCTCGTCCACGATGACGATGGGCCGCGTAGCCTTGATCAGATCGATCGGCTTCTCGCCCCCGGTCTTCTCGCTGTCCTTATAGAGGTTGTTGACGTCCTTCTTGTTGATGGCGCCGACCGTCACCACCATGACTTGGATCTGCGGGCTGGTGGCGAAGTTGCGCACCTGACCCAGCTTGGACGAGTCGTAAAGGAAGTAGTCGAAGGGCACGCCCGCGTAGAGCCCCTTGAAGTGCTCCTCGGTGATTTGGAGGGACTTGTACACGCCTTCCTTGATCGCCACCGACGGCACGACGATGACGAACTTGGTGAATCCGTAGCGCTTGTTCAGCTCGAAGACCGTGCGCAGGTAGACATAGGTCTTGCCGGTGCCGGTCTCCATCTCGACGGTGAAGTCGCCGGATTCGAGGGAGCCGGAGGGCGGCAGGCCGTTCTTGAGTTGGATCTCGCCCAGATTCCTGAGCAGCTCGTCATCGAGCAAAGTCAGCCGGTTGCCTATGCCGAGGTCGCTTTCGGCAAAGCCCATGCGCGTCTGTGGATCCGCCGGGTCGCGGGTGACCGTGAACTCCGTGCGGCAGGTCTCCTGCCCGCGAAAGAGATCGCACACCGTTTCGACGGCTTGAAGTTGGTAATCGAGGTTGGGCTCGAAGTTCAGCTTCATGGCTTGTTCTTGGTTGACGACTGCAACTGCTTGACAACACGGTCGAAGTCGGATTCGAGGTTCCTGTCCTCGAGCTTGCGAAACTCAACGAACTCCCGTTCCGCGTGGGTTCTGGCCAGCTCACCCGAGACCTGGCCGGCGTTCTGCAATATCTCCCGATCATTCAAGGTCAAAAAACCCTCCAGCTTCGTGATCCAATCGCCCATCGTCATGGCTATCCGCCGCTCGGCCTGGGCCTCGGCGAATATAAGATACTGCTCGACGAGATTATTGAGCGCCCGCAGCTCTTTTTCATTCAAATAATTCTTCGCGATGGCAACGTCCGATTTGCGGATACGCGCCCCCTCCCAATTGGTCAGGCCCATGTTCGGCGCGTTGCTGTCAGCACGGGACAAGATCACCTCGGCGGCGGTCCGGCCGTGAATAGCGTAGTGCACCTTGTTTTGCACCGTGGCGAAGAACTCCTGGGTGAGCGGGTGGTCCTTGTCGTAGTCGATGCTCGTGGCGTAGATGTCGGTGATTTTCTGGTAAAAACGCCGCTCGCTGGTACGGATGTCCTGAATGCGCCGGGTGAGCTCCTCGAAGTAGTCGTTTCCTGCCTTCGGGTTTTTCAGGCGTTCGTCATCTAATACGAAACCCTTGATGATGTACTCCTTGAGCTTATCCGCGGCCCACTGGCGGAAGCGCACGGCCACCGGGCTACGCACCCTGAAACCCAGGGCCAGGACCATGTCGAGGTTGTAATAAGCCACCTCGTACTGTTTACCGTCAGCGGCAGTTGTTCGGAAAAACCGAACAACTGAATCCTCCTCCAGTTCCTTGTCTTCGAAAACGTGCTTGATGTGCTCGCTGATCGTTCCTTTGGCCTTACCGAACAGCTCTGTGAGCTGCTTCTGGTTGAGCCAGACGGTCTGGTTTTCAAGGCGTACGTCGAGCTTCGTGCGG
Source organism: uncultured delta proteobacterium (assembly GCA_963743305.1). Lineage (GTDB taxonomy): Bacteria > Desulfobacterota > RBG-13-43-22 > RBG-13-43-22 > RBG-13-43-22 > CAVQSS01. The sequence continues at coordinate 49,933 of CAVUPH010000040.1, read as the reverse complement.
CCGTCCTCGCTCCGGTAGATGAGAATCTGGTTCATCACAGGCTCCAATGGATTGCCGATTTTCAATTGCTGATTGCTGATTTTTGCGCAGAGGTCACTTGGATAGTCCTCTCGCCGTTCGGGTAGACGCGATGAAGATGGCAGCAAGTTCATGGGCCTCCTGACGAAGTTCCAACGCCTTGGCTTCTGGAATCAACTTTCCATCCCCTATCAGTTCCAACCAATACTCACACTCGTCGGCCTCTTCCACGCAAATACCCAGCTTCGAGGCAAACTCCGCCTTCGAGCGGCCCCGGCATGCCGACCGGTAATTCGCCCCAACCGAAGTCCCTGCGCGAACGAGTTGGGAAGCAATAGCTCGCCCCGAGACCGTTTTGGGAAGCGCATCAACCAGCGTCATCACGCATAATCCAAACCGCTTCGTCCGCTCTTTCAACTCCACTTCATTCATACCAGTCTTCCAATCATCAATCCAAAATCAAAAATCTATAATGACCTTACGTTGGTCAACCCATGCTGGTTGAGGATAGCCGCCAGGTTGGTCTTGGCGACATCGTCCGCGAAGGCGCTGTCGCGAAAGACGCAGGTGGTATCCCCGGCCGGGGCCAGAGCCTTGTGCCATTCAACGATGCCCTGCGCCAGAGGCTCGGCCTCGTCGCGCGCGATCTTCTCTGCCAGGCAGGCCAGCAGCACACCGCCGCCGATGGAGTAGACCTGCTTGTCCGCGAACGTCCGCTTCTCCATGGGCACGCACAGATCCAGGCCAAGCTTGAGCAGTAGCTCGTAGAGGATGTCCAAATCGGTCCGGCCGGGCATCAGGTGCTCGATAGATTCAAACAGCGTCTGGTCAAGATCGTTACGATCCGGATCCCACGCGCGGATGTTGCTGGAGTCGAGCTTGAAGACGCGGAAGCCGAGGTCGCCCGCGAACATGGGGTTCTCGTCTTTGATCTTCTTCCCGGCGCGGCGGAGGCGTTCTTTGGTCAGCTCGGCGATGGTGCACGGTTTGCCGAGCCTTACGCAGTAATCCGCGGCTGTCGCCTGATCGCTGTTATCCGTGCTCAGCGGTTCTGGCAATTGCACAAGAATGAAGCGCTGGCGGCTACCACTTTTGGCGTTCTGAGTGCAGACTGCGTGGCCAGTAACTCCCGATCCCGCAAAAAAATCCAATACGATGCCGTCTCCGGCACCAATTCTCAGCATTTTCTGTACCAGATCCGTTGGCTTTGGAGTGTCAAATACGGCTTCTCCGTCGAACAATTCCTTTAGGTCGTTCTTGGCACTCTCATTGGTCGACACCTCTGAAGCAAACCAAATACTCTCTGGAGTGAGGCCTCTGTCCTTCGTTTTCCCAACTGGAAGGCCATCTCTTTCACCAAAGGGAAAACCCGTTCCAAGTCAAAGGCCTGATAATCGGGATTTCTTAAGACCGGCCTTAGATGACTTTCTTTTTGTAACCGCAGTGATTTCAATCTTTTTTCCGTTACATCAATCGGTTCATTTCCGGGTACATCGAGCTTAGATGGGGATCATAAAATCCAGGTCTTCGCTGAGCCGGTAAAACCCGGCATACACCTTTGCCAGGCAGGTCCCGCCCTTAAACACCAGCAGTGCCCCCAATTTTTTAAAGATATGGTTTAACAGAACGCTGCAGAAATAGTCCTTCTCTATCAACCTGGCAGCAAAGGCCGTTGTCGCCGCCGTAAAATTTAGTGCCTCCAGAAATAATTCAGGATCTTCATGCAGGGGATCAATTGACGCCTCATCCCTGCTCATTATCCACTATACCCCAGCGTCGATTTATAGTTCCCCGCTTCGGCCATCCCGGTATCCACGGAATAAATCCTTTTGAAGGGGGCAACGCGCGTTCCAGTTTTTGCAGTGCCGCCTGGTTGACTCCTTCCCGCTCCAACAGCAGTCCCATCCGGCGGATGGTTCCTTTATCCCCGTACCGCAATGTAGTTTCCAACAGTTCCGGAACCTTCACCCGTCCTGCCGACAGTTCGCTCCTTACCCACTCGTAAGCCTGCGGCAGACTGTTGAAGCGGGACCAGTCATAAACCGCATCCACCAGGGTCCTTACTCTGGACGAATACCGAGCGATCAGGCCCTCTGCCGTCTGCCCTTCCTCCGCCCCACCGAGCCGGCCATCGGCGACCTTAATCAGCGTCAAGGTCACAGCGCCAATGGTCCTTTCACCCGAAATCCGATTGTTGTAGACGTAGACCCGGTTTGGCACCTGGGTATCGAATCCGTAGCGGTTGAAGGCATTGGGGCCGCAGATCTGGTAACGACCTTGGCGGTCATCCATCAGCGTATTAAGAGCGAGTGTTTCATCCGGGCTCCACGATCCGCCCAACGGCAGTCGAGCCGGAACGAGATACAAACCGGGGCGAACTCGGGCAATCAACCCTCCCCGGGACATTCTTCGAAACACCTCGCGTTCCTGGTCGGGGGAAAAATGCAAAGGTCCGGTTAGCTCCCCGGTCTTTACGGTTTGCCTTTTACGCATCTGGAGATAGGCCAGGAACTGAGTTTCCTGTTTTCCCAACCCTGATTTCATGTTTGCATTGTATTTCATATAAGTGGTTTGTCAAGCCAATTAGATGAAATAGAATATTAAAACTCTCGTTCGAGGGGGTCCTTGCATTTGCCGGGAATAACCAGGTGCTTGGCCCAACTGATTTCTCCAACCAGTAGTTGGAGTTTTTCGTGGCCGTGATAGGCGAAATAGAACTGCCTCCTGTCAATGACCAGAATGAAAATGCTAAGCGCCTGACGCAAAGCGCAGAGAAAAAATGCGGGCCCCGGTTGGTTTTCTCCCCGCCAAAGCTCCTGGGGGGGAACTGTATTTTACCTTTGGACGTCCAATAGTAAATCATATTTTAACTTTCTCAGTGGACAGTTAAAAAAGTTGCTTTAAGTATGATGACCTCGCAAAAAATCCAAAACCCTGTCATGGCGACCCCGGACTTGATCCGGGGGAAGCTAATCCCCACCATGGTAACTAGCTGATTCTTGGGGATTGCTTCGTCGCTTTCCTCCTCGCAATGACAGCGCTGGGGACATTTTGCGAAATCGTCAAGTATGAGCCTGTTAATAAAAAAGCCCTCCCGGTATTCCGGAAGGGCTTTTAGTTAAACCCCGATTATTTTCTCAGTGGATCTCAGGCGGCTTTGAGTACCGAACCGGCCGAAATCAACAGGCGGTCGAGGGCGGCCGCTTTGCTGCCCAGGCCGAAGGCCACGGCCATGAGCTGGGTGATGAAGACCACCGGGATATTGAAGTTGGTGCCCAGGGCCTTGTTGATCTTCTTCTGGTAGGCCTCCAGGTTCATCTGGCACATGGGGCAGGCCGTGGAAATGATCTGGGCGCCGTGGTCGATGGCGTCCTTCAAAATATCCCGGGCCAGTTCATAGCAGGATTCCAGTTCGGTCAGAAACAACCCGGAACCGCAGCAGCGGATCTTCTTCGGAAAATGCACGGCCTCGGCGCCCAGGGCCTGGATGAGCTGATCCTGGACGGTGGGCTGTTCCACGCTGTCGTATTCCCCGAAAGGGCGAACGGTCTGGCAGCCCACGTACCCGCCGACCTTGACGCCGGTTAAGGGTTTCTTGACCAGGGACCTGATCTTTTCCGGTCCGGCGTCATTAAAGAGGACGTCCAGCAGGTGCCGGACTTTGATCCGGCCGCTGTATTTCAAGCCCCCCTCGGCCAGGACCTCGTTGACCTGAGCCAACAGGGCCGGCTTCTCCTGGAGCTTATGATTGACCTTGTTCAGGACGATGTAACAGGAACTGCAGGGGGCGACGATATCCTGGCCCCCGTTGGCCTCGGCAATGGCCAGGTTGCGGGCGGCCAGGACTTCCACCGAAAGTTCGTTGCCTCCCACATAGGAGATGCTGGCGCCGCAGCAGTTCCAGTCCGGGATCTCCTTCAAATTGATCCCCAGGGGTTTCGCCACGGCCTCCAGGGAAATCAGGTAATGCACCCCGCTGGCCTCCAAGGAACAACCGGAGTAGAGAAAATAATCCGCCATTATGCCGCCCCTCCTTTCCCCATGGCCTTGGCCTTATCGAGCATCTTCTTCAACGCCTTGATATTTTTGATCGGCCGCTCGGGCAGGAGCTTCATCCGTCTTTTTAGCAGCATGCCCAGGCCCATGTCCTTGTTGTCCAAAGCCATCTTGATCCCCGCGCCGAGGCCGTGGCCGAAGAAATAGCGGTTGGCCACGTCCTTCTCGTCGATCCGGCCCAGCCGGTAAATATTGCCCCAGAACTTATCGCCGAAAAGGGCCGACTCCTTCCGGGGGGTGTAGCCGTGGCGCAGGGCGTAATGGGCCAGCCCGTGCATGACATCCACCACCGGCACCTTCCGGGGACAGCGCACCTTGCAACTGTAGCAGGAGGTGCAGAGCATGATGGCCTGGCTGCCCAGGACCTTGTCCCGCTGTCCGGCCCGGATCAGGGTGAATATTTTTCGGGGGGACAAATCCATCTTGTCCTTCAGAGGGCAGGAGGCGGCACAGACCCCGCACTGCATGCACATCTTGATCTCTGCTCCCGAATCCACCTTCTGGTACACTTCCCGGGCGAAGGATTGGTCATAGGCCTGCCGGGGATTTCCCTGGGAGTCGTATTTAGGTCCCACTACCTGTTCCATAGGCGTCATCCTTCCCTTCTGCTTAAAGGTTTCAGCGTTCAGAAGACAGCATCCAGAACGGCCAAGGACGAATATTTCCTCTTCTGAAGGCTGACTCCTGACTCCGGTATTCTTGACCCTTTAGAATCCCTTATAGGGATTCGGTTCCATCTCCTTGATCCGGTCCATAAAGGCCTTCAGGATCTGAGGCAGCCGTTCGTAATCGGTGATGGCGATCTCTTCCACCGCGACCCGGTCCGGTTCCAGGGCCAGGCGCCCCAGGGTCTCCGAAATTTTCTCCATCCGGGTATTGGCCAACTCGCTGCCCTTGATGAAGTGGCACTGGTAATCGTCCCCTTTGCGGCAGCCCAGGAGGATTACCCCGTCAATACCTTTGGCCAGAGCGTCGGCGATCCAGACCAGGTTGATCGAACCCAGGCAGCGCACCGGAATAAATCGGAAGAAGGGGTCGATCGGAATCCGGTTGATGCCGGCCATATCCAGGGCCGGATAGGCATCGTTCTCGCAGATCAGGGCGATTACCCGGGGTTTTTCATCATCCGCGTCCGGGACCTCGATCCCCTTGATCATGGAACCGATCATGTCGACGGAGTAATTTTTGAAGGAAATGATGCGCTCCGGACAAGCCCCCATACAGGTGCCGCAACGGCGGCAGCGGGTAGTAAAGGGAATGGGATTGGCTTTCTCATCTTCATTGATGGCCCCGAAAGGACATTCTTCGGTGCAGCGCTTGCATTGGGTGCAACGGGACATGAAGAATTCCGGATAGGTCATATCGCCGGACCGCGGGAAGGTGGCGACCCCCACGGCCGTGGCTTCAATGGCCTGAATACCCTTAAGGGCCGCCCCGGTGGCGTCTTCCCCGGCCAGGGCCGTTTCCATGGGCGCCCGGACACAGCCGGCGGCATAAATGCCGGTCCGTTGGGTTTCATAGGGGAAACAGATAAAATTGGAATCCGGAAACCCGTACTTGTTCAGCGGCAATTGGGGTCCCTGGCGATAGTCCAGATTAAGGGCCACCTCATCCAGGGTGGAGGGCACCATGCCGACGGCCAGGACCACCAGGTCCAGATCCTCCAGCAGGATCTGCTCATTCAACAAAACATCATTGGCTTCGGCGGTCAGTCCCGCTCCCCCGGCCGAAAGCCCCAGCAGTTCGCCCCGGATAAAAATGCCCCCGTCCCGCTGCACCTTCCGGTAATAATCTTCGCTCTGATGCGGGGTGCGGATATCTTTATAGAGGATAAAGACGGAGGCTTCCGGATCCTGCTCTTGGACATAGGTGGCCTGCTTCAGGGAAACCAGACAGCAGACCGAAGAACAGTAGGGGAGATGATTTTCATCGCGGGAACCCGCGCACTGCACAAAGAGGACGTTTTTAACCGCTTTTCCGTCCGAAGGACGGACGATCTTGCCGCTCTTGGCCATCTCTTCCATCTGGACGTTGGTGATCACGTCCGGGAATTTTCCGTAGCCCAGATGCTCCAGTTTGTTGGCGTCATAGGGCTTCCAGCCGGTAGCCATAACGACGGCACCGGCCCGTTCGGTCACCGAGGATCCGTTCTGGGAAATGGTGACATCGAAGACCCCCGGTCCGCCGGAAAGCTTCTCCACCTGGGCCGAGGTAAAAACTTTGATGTTGGGCTCAGCCTCGATGGCCTTGATCTGGTTTTCCAGGTCCACCGGTTTCAGTTCTTTATAGGGCGGACGAATGCGCTTGTTCATCTTATTCATAAACCCACCCAGGACAGGTTCCCGTTCCACCAGAAACACCGGGTAGCCGGCCTGGGCGGCCCCCAGGGCCGCGTTCATCCCCGTAAATCCCCCGCCGACCACCAGAACCGTTTTACTAAGGTTTTCCGCCTGGAAGGGCTCCGGAGGGGTAGACTTCTGGAGTTTGATCAGCCCGAGGCGCAATTGGTCTTCGGCCATCATCTGCGTGTCTTCGTCCCCGGCCGGAAGCACCCAGGCCACCTGTTCCCGGACGTTGACCCGATCCAACAGTACCGGGCCGAAATCAAATTCGTTCGTTTTCACCCGGGGAGAACAAGCCACCAGGCTCAGGGTATTAACCCCTTCATTGGTCATATCGGCCTTAATCAATTCCAGGCCTTCGGATCCGCAAAGCCAGGGGTGGCTTTTGCAGATCGGGGCTTTGAATTCCTTTGTGGCCACCTTTTTCAGGGCCTCTATATCCAGGGATTCGCCGATCCCGCATCCGGCACAAATATATACACCGAGTTTTTTATCCATGCGCGTCTACCTCCTTACCGATTGAATAGCCCGGAGCGCCGCCCCGGCAGCATCCTGAACAACACCCGCCACGTCCGAAGGCCGCTTGATGCATCCGGCCCCGTAAATGCCCTTTTGCTCCTGGTCGGCGACGATAAACCCGTAGTCGTCATAGGTGACTTCCGCGGGTACCTTCACGGAGGCCGTGGCCGGTTCCATGCCGGTGGCCAGGACCACCAGATCCACCGTCTCGCGGACCCGCTCCCCCGACATCGTGTCTTCCCCTTCCAGGATTAGATTATGGGTGGCCGGATCCTCGGTGATCAGGGCGATCTTGGACTTCACCAGGGACAGCTTCTCGTCCTGTTTGACCTTGACGTAGAAATCTTCCAGTTTACCCTGGGCCCGAATATCGATAAAGTAAATGAACGCCTGGGCGTTGGGGTTTTTCTCCCGCACATAGGTGGCCTGCTTCAAAGAGGCCAGGCAACAAATCCCCGAGCAATAGGCCAAATGGTTTTCATCCCGGGATCCGGCGCACTGGATAAAGGCGATCTTCTCGGCCTCTTTCTGGTCCGAAGGGCGCAGGATTTTGCCTTGGGTCGGTCCCCGTTCGGCGCAGAGTCTTTCCATCATCACGTTGCTGATCACGTTGGGATAGAGACCAAAGCCATAATTTTCCAACTTGGCGGCATCGTAAGGGTTCCAGCCCGCAGCCCAGATGATCGCCCCGATCTCCAGGGTCTTTTTCTCTGGAGGCATATCGAGATCGATAGCCTGATAGGCGCAGACCTCCACGCACTTGGCGCACCTGCTTCCCAGACAGACCGATCCGTCAATCACATATTTCATCGGGAAGGCCATGTCATGAGGCAAATAGGCGGCCTTGTTTTTGTCCAATCCGTAATTGAAGTCGTTGGGCCGTTCCACCGGACAGACCTCGGCGCATTTGTTGCAGCCGGTGCATTTATCATTGACAAAGCGCGGTTTGATCTTAATGGTTACCTGGTAATTCCCCTCCTGACCGGCAATCTTTTCCACTTCGGCCAGGGTGTAGATCGTCACCCGGGGGTTGTTTTTGGTTCGTTTGAAGTTGATTTCCAGCCCGCAACTGGGAGGACAAAGCTTGGGGAAATACTGATACAACTGGGCTACCCGCCCACCCAAATACGCGTTTTTCTCAACGATGACGACCTCATAGCCGACTTCCGCGGCTTCGATCGCCGCGGTCAGTCCGCTCATGCCGCCGCCGACCACTAAAATACTCTTTTTGTCGCCCATTATTCTCCTCCAGAAATATTTTTTCTGATTTATTCTCCTTGGAACGTTTTCCTTCTATACAAAAAAAACCGTTTAGACAACAAAAAAATGGTTAAAATCGCCTTCAACGGTATTGTTTTCGGTTTTTGCCCGGCTAACAAAGCCTCCAGGTTGGTTGATAGGGTTTTTCAGGATGTTTCCGCAGACAGTGGGAGAGAAGCAAAAGTTGCTCATCAAAAGGCAGCCAAAGGGAGCGTCCTCCTGCCTTTTGATCAACATCGTTTGAGCTTAAAAAAACTCCAGGCGCCCGGAGGCGCCTGGAGGAATAAGTTATTCTAGGTTAGGGAATCAAAGGAACAACGTCCCGCTTGATCATTTCCCATTCGCCCGTTTTGGGATCCCACTTGCAGTTGGCGAAAGCGTGCCAATTGGTCTCATCCATCTTCGGCTTGTCGGCCCGGAAATAGTATCCCGGCCAGCGGGTCTCTTCCCGGAAGAGGATGGTCCGCATATGGGCCTCGGCCTGCCAGGTCCGTTGGATGTTCTCCCAGCAACGCTCGAGATCGTAGACGTTCTTGGCACCCAATTTGGCCGCGTCTTCCTTCAACATGACCATGAGCTCCAGACCTCTTTCGATCAGCGATTTGCTGGTCTTAAATCCCGAACCCCAGCCGCCGGCATATTCATCCATCATCTTCTGGAGACGATGCATATAGGACATGGGTTTGATGTAGTTGGGATTGATCTCGGGGGCCGTGGTCATCTTGCAATTCTCGGCATAGGTGTCCAGCGGCAGCAGGATCTCTTTCTTCAGTGCCTCGAGGGCCGCGGCGTCCACATTGGGCAGGGCGGTGTTCTCGACACAGTAGCGGACGGCTTCCTTGGCGGTAAAACGACCCTCGGCATGGGAACCGGAGGAGAACTTGTGGCTGGAGGCGCCAGAGGCGTCGCCGCAGGCAAACAAGCCTTTCACGGTGCACATATTGCCGTAACCCCACTTGTAAGGGGTATCCAGGTCTTCCGGACCGCTGACCCAGGCCCCGGAAGCGCCGGAATGGGAGCCGATGAAGTAAGGCTCGCAAGCCGAGATCTCGGAACGACTGGCTTCAGGCATGATGTTGCTGGCCGCCCAGAGGATGGCTTGGGAAATGGTCATATCCAGGAAGTCTTCCCAGGCCTCGGATTCCAGTTCCTTCATCTTTTTCTTGAAGGCCTTCTGGTCGTCCTTGTACTGGGCGGCGATATTCTGAATCGCCTCGGCGGTTTCCATATAGAGAGGCCCTAAGCCGGCTTCCACGTCCAACATGCCCAGGTAGTTCCGCAGGTTGGCCGGGATCGGTTTGGCTAATCCATAAGGGGCCCAGTTGTTCAATTCTTCTTTGCGGACGACCATGTACTCGCCGCCCGTGGCGCTGGTGGCCCGCGATTTGAAGAGCAGGAACCAAGCGCCGACCGGTCCGTAAGCATCCTTGAACCGCACCGGGATGAAGCGCACTTCCTGGCAGGTCATCTCGGCGCCGGCCTTCAGGGTAAAGAAAGCGCTGGATCCGGAGTTGAACGGCGGATACCAGGAACGGCCTTGACCTTCACCGGTGGACCGGGGACGGAAGACGTGCACGGCGCCGCCCAGGGCACAGATCACGGCCTTGGCCTTGAAGACATAAAACTTCTCGTCGCGGGTCCCGAAACCGACCGCGCCGGCAATCCGGTCGCCGTCCAGAATGGGGGCCACGATGAAGACGCGTTCGTAGATCTCAAAACCACCGGCGTCCATGGCGTTTTTAGCGGCCTCGGCCACGATCACCTTGTAGGATTCACCGTTGATCATAAGCTGCCACCGGCCTTCGTGGACATAGCGGCCGTTTTCGTCCAGCCAAATGGGGAGGCCCCATTTTTCAAACAAATGGACCGAGGAGTCCACGTGGCGGGCGATATTAAAAACCTGGTCCTCACGGGAGATGCCCATCAGGTCCTGGCGAACGTAATGCACGTAATCTTCACAGGTATTCTGGCCTTCATTAACGCCGATATATTGGTTGATGGCCGAAAGGCCCATGGCCACGGCCCCGGAACGGGTAAAGGCGGCCTTGTCCACCGCCGTCACTTTGACGCCGTTTTTCTTGGCCCAATAGGCGGCTTCCACGCAGCAGCCTGTGGAGGCCATCCCACCACCGAGAATCAAAAGATCGGTGGTTACTTCTACGGTCGGATAATCTGCCATAATCGTTTCCCTCCTTCGTTACTTTTTGGGTGTAGGTAAAGTGGCCATTTTTAAGGAAGCGGGCTCGGTGAACAGGTAGGGACTCTTCAGATCGCCGGTACCTTCATCAAATCCGCCATTGGGCACCGCGGTGCCTTCAGCCGTAGTCCGGATGGGGAACTTGAAGCGCTTGACCGTGCCATTCCGGAACTTTACGGTCCACATAATGTCTTCGGAACCGCGGAGAGGGACCACACTGGCGCCCATGGGAACGAAGTCGGCATAACCGCGGACGTCAATGGCCTGCTGGGGGCAAATCTTCACGCAGTTGTAGCATTCCCAGCAAAGGGAGGGGTCGCGGTTGAAACCCTTCATCTCGCCGTAACCCAAAGAGCCGTCCTTGTCCAGGAACATCAGGTCAACGGGGCAGATATACATACAGGCGGTTTTATCTTGCCCTTTACAGCCATCACATTTTTCGGTAATTACAAAACTTGGCATAGTTTTCTCCTCATAATCTGTTGATTTATGTTCCAAAAAGCGATTTGGATCTTTTGTGTTTTTTGTAATAAATCGCCCCGTCGGTCAGACCGACCCTCTCACCCCCCTTCTGTGTCGGTGTATCTCTTTTCCAGATGTATTCCCTATCTGGGACGGTCGAAAATCCTTGAAATTAGGCCCCATGTTTCTTCAAAAAAGCCCTCCCAAAATATCGATTTGTAAGGGATAGAACCATATCAAAGATTTCATTCTTTCCATCACAAAATCTGTCTGATGGTTTGACTCAAAACCGTAACCAACTCTCCTGATTTAAAAAGACCTTTCCAGGAGGTTCCCCAAAGTTGGCCGATTTACCCAATTTACTTAACTATCTAAATAAATTATACTTTTATTAATTTTGTGAATATTGGAACAAGAAAGCCCTACGTATACCAGATTCAATTTTTTTGTCAAGGGAAAAAATGCTCGGTTAATAAAATAACTTACGAGCTCAAGGGAAACCGCAAATGGCTGATGGCCTTCGCCCTTGAACTCTGTCCACGTTCCGGAAAGCCTCAACAAATGAATAATGATACAAGGTACCCCAAACCTTGTGGACCGTCTTCCGATACCCACAACATCTTAATTAATTGGCGATCCTCAGTTGAGGGGATCTAAAGACTTTTTCCCTTCTAAGGCTAACTCAATCAGCCGATCTAACAAGACACTGAAAGGAATTATTCATCACTGGGAGTTCACTCACCGGCTGACTCCCTCATTCTATTGAAAGGTTTGCTCGATATTTTCCTGTCAAATTAGAAGGCTTTTTCCCTCCTTCACCCCCCTTTATAGTTCATCTTCTCTTCGGTATCTTCTTTTTGTATATTTTTTCACTTGACTTAATTCAAGGTTTTGATTAAATGCGTAACGTCGTATGGAAAGTGGTCATGGAAGGTTCCATGTAATTACCTTATGAACCCAATAAGCATTGAAAGGAGAAAGGAACAGATGTCTGGATTACTCCCACCTCATGGCGGAAAAGGTTTGACCTGCTGCTTGCTTGAAGGCGCAGAGTTGGCGGCAGAATTGAAAAAAGCTCAAGGATTCAAAAAAATCGATGTCAGCCCCCGTGAAAAAGGCGATTTGATCATGATGGGTATTGGGGGGTTCAGCCCCCTGACCGGTTTTATGACCAAGGCAGACTGGAAAGGCGTTTTGGATAATTATCTTCTGGCTGACGGAACGTTTTGGCCCATCCCGGTTACGCTTTCCGCTTCCAAGGAAGAAGCCGCAGCGATAGCGATCGGTGAAGAGATCGCCCTGTTCGACCCGGAACGTAAGGAATTCATGGCTACCATGAAGGTTACCGAAAAATACGAAATGACCGCGGCCGACAAAAAGTTCGAATGCGAAAAAACTTTTATGGGCGAGGGGACCAAGACCGTAGAAGACTTCTGGAAAATTGCCAAAGATGATCATCCCGGCGTTCAGATGGTCATGAGCCAAAAAGATGTCAATCTGGCCGGCCCGGTAAAAGTACTCAGTGAAGCCGAATATCCCACCAAATATGCCGGCGTTTATATGAGACCGGCTGAATCCAGAAAGATTTTTGAAGAAAGAGGCTGGAGTGAAGTGGCCGCCCTGCAGCTGCGTAACCCCATGCATCGTTCTCACGAATATCTCTGCAAAATCGCTGTAGAAGTATGTGACGGCGTTTTTATTCACTCTCTGGTGGGCAACCTGAAACCGGGGGACATTCCTGCCGAAGTTCGCGTGAAATGTATCGACGCGCTGGTAAAGAATTATTTCGTAGAAGACAAAGTCCTTCAGGGCGGTTATCCGCTGGATATGCGTTATGCCGGCCCCCGTGAAGCCCTGCTTCATGCCACCTTCCGTCAAAATTACGGGTGCTCCAGGATGATTATCGGCCGTGACCATGCCGGTGTTGGTGATTTTTACGGCATGTTTGAAGCCCAGACCATTTTTAACAAGATTCCCAAGCCGGCTGGCGGAAAAGCCTTGCTTTGCACCCCGCTGAAGATCGACTGGACATTCTACTGCTACAAATGCGACGGCATGGCTTCTTTGAGAACCTGCCCCCACGACAAGAAAGAACGGGTCCTTCTGAGCGGTACGGCACTGCGTAAGGGCCTGTCCGAAGGCACGCCGATTGCCGATCATTTCGGTCGCGAGGAGGTTCTGGATATTCTCCGAGAATACTATGCCGGTCTGACTGAAAAAGTTGAGGTCAAACTGCATGGGGCTGCTACCGGAAAATAATCCCTTCGGTTTGGTTTGAAAAACTAAAAAGGAGATACTGTAAAAAGTATCTCCTTTTTTTGTTTGGTAATCTTTAAATTCGGTTATGAAATCATTGCCTGGAAAATTCTCCGGGTCTTGAAACAGAGCGCTTCGGTCAGATGACGAATTTTATTTCTCTAAGGCCAATTCAATCAACCGATCCAATAAGGCACCGAAGGTCAATCCTGCGACCTGGGCGGCCTGGGGGAAAAGGCTGGTTCTGGTCATTCCCGGTATGGTATTGGTTTCCAAAAGTATAATTTTTTCTCCTCGGACAATCATGTCTGTACGGCTGTATCCCCGCAGGCCCAGAACCTGGTGGGCCCGGATCCCGTATTCCTGGGCCTGGCGGGTGATTTCCGGACTGATCGGGGCCGGACAGAGCTCCCGGGAGGCCCCATCTTTATATTTGGCTTCGTAGTCGAAAAAGTCATATTTCTCTGTGGGAATGATCTCCACCAAGGGTAGGGCCTGCAATTCGGAATTACCCAGGACCCCGCAGGTTATCTCCCGGCCGGCCAGATATTCTTCTACCAGGACCTCCTGGTCCAGCAGAAAGGCCTTATTCACCCCTTCTTCCAACTGGACCTTATCCCGGACAATCGTCACCCCGAAACTGGAACCCTCCTGGTTGGGTTTGATCACCAGCGGGAAGCCCAGATCTTCAATAAGGGCCTCAACTGAAAAGGGTCGGCCCCGGGATACCGTCCAATCCCGGGCCACCGGAAGACCCGCCTGGCAATACATGAACTTGGTCAGCCTTTTATTCATGGCCAGGGCGCTCCCCAGCACTCCGGAACCCTGGTAGGGTACCCCCAGTAGTTCCAATAAACCCTGAACCGTGCCATCCTCCCCGTACCGTCCGTGGAGTATGATCAGGGCCACATCGATGGAGGGGGCCTCGGCCACCAGGCGGGGCAAGTCATCGCGCAGGTCATAGCCGGTTACCCGGTAGCGGACCGGATCCAGGGATCGCATCACCTGGTTTCCGCTGGCCAGGGAAACATCCCGTTCGGAGGATTTTCCCCCGTAGAGTACGGCCACACGCAGCGGCTGGGGATCCGTCATTTTTTCTTGGCCTTCCCTTCGGCGGAGGTCTCCTGGGGAGTCAGGGTGATGTCCACTCGTCCGGCCGGGACGAACCCTCTCAAGGTCCCCAGCATGCCCATGATCCCCTGGATGATGATATCCTGGACAAAATCCTTCATCGGTATCCGCTTACCGTCCAACCAAACCCGAATCCGGGGTTCATGACGCTCCTTCAAAAATCGCTGCTCCAGCAGGTCCACGATCCCCTCGGCCTCCTCCGGTTGAAAATGAGGCAGATTTTCCCGAAAAGGCTTGGGGCCCACGGTAGCCAGGATGACCCCCTGAACCTCGGCCAACAGTTTTTCCTCCTGACCCTCCGAGAGCAGGGCAATTTTGGGGTAGGATTGTTTCTTAAACCCCTCCGTCAGCACCAGGTCCGCCTCGGGGAAAAAGAAGGCCGCCAGCCGGTCCAACGGCAGGGCCGGTTGCCCTTCCGCTTTGAACAGGGAAAAATGATCCTCCCCGCAGAAGCCCACCGTCTCGGCCCCGGCCGTCCGGAACTTGGCGGTGTCTTTCCCTTCCGTTTCTTCCGACAGCCCCTCCCCGGTATGCTTCAAAACCCCGAGTTTGTAACCCTTTGATTTTAATATAGGGATCAACTGCTCGACCAAGGTCGTCTTGCCGCTTTTCTTATAGCCGACGACTGAAACAATGAATGGCATGGCGCCTCCCGGAAAATAGTAAAAATTCGAATTTCCAACCAAGAATTCAAAAATTTTTGGTTGATGTATGGATACCATGGGGAAGGATTGTTTTGCAACTAGGTTTCTTAATCCGAAGATCGGATTAGGAGGCCCGCCAATTATTCTTGACTATCTATGTCAAAAATGACATATATTCCCTAACCGATCCGCTGGGATTCAACCTATTTACCTGAAGACTACACTCAAGACAAGGGGAATGAAAGCTCATGGCGCCTATCCTGACATTGATGTTGAATGATCGAAAGGTGGATTTTCACTCGGGTCGGACGATCTTGGAGGTAGCCCGTTCCGTCGGCGTATTCATCCCCACTTTGTGTCATCTGGAAGGGGTCTCTCCCTCCGAAACCTGCCGGGTCTGCGTGGTCGAGGTGGAAGGGGCCGACCGGCTGTTGGCGGCTTGCGCCACTCCGGCAGAACCGGGAATGATTATCCGGACGGACTCCTTCAAGGTCCAGGAGGCCCGACGGCAGATCCTGGAGATGCTGATCGACAGCGGCGACCACAATTGCCTGATTTGTGAGTCCAGCGGCGATTGCCGCCTGCAGGATTTGGCCTATCAGTACGGCATCAAACGGGGTGACGCCCCTTTCCAAATCTCCGGGATCCCCGCCGAGACCGACAACCCCTTTATCATCCGCGACTTTTCCAAATGCCTGGCCTGCGGACGCTGCGTCAAGGCCTGCAACGAGGTCCAGGTCAACCGGGTGATCCAGATGGGAGAACGCGGGATTTACCGCAAGGTCATCACCGCGGGCGACCGGCCCTTGAGTCAGTCCACCTGCGTCTTTTGCGGGGAATGCCTCCAGGTCTGCCCGGTGGGGGCGCTGGTGGCCAAAAAAGCGCGGGGGCAGGGACGGACCTGGGAGACTACGCAGACTCGGACCACTTGCCCTTACTGCGGGGTAGGCTGCCAACTGTGGCTCCATGTCCGAAAAGGAAAAATTATCAAGGTCACCGGGGTCGAAGAGGCCCAGCCCAACCGGGGCCGTCTCTGTGTGAAAGGCCGTTTCGGATACGACTTCATCTACTCCCCCGAGCGGTTGAAGACCCCGCTTATCCGGGAAAAGGACGGTTTCCGGGAAGCCTCCTGGGACGAAGCCCTGGATTTGGTGGCCCGAAAGTTCCAGGAGATCAAAGCCGCCCATGGGCCGGAGGCCCTCGCCGGAGTCAGTTGCGCCCGGAGCATCAGCGAAGATTCGTACAACATGCAGAAATTATTCCGGGCGGTGATCGGCACCAACAACATCGATCACTGCGCCCGCACTTGACACGCCCCCACGGTCGCCGGGTTGGCGACCTCGTTCGGTTCGGGGGCCATGACCAACTCTTTTGCCGATTTCGCCAAGGCTAAACTGATTCTGGTTATCGGATCCAACATGACCGAGGCCCATCCGGTGGCCGCCACCTTTGTCAAACAAGCCGCGATCAACGGGGCCCAGTTGATCGTGGTCGACCCGCGTCGCACCGACCTGGCGGAAATGGCCAACCTGCACCTGCCCTTGAAGGTCGGTTCGGACGTAGCATTGCTCAACGGCCTGATGCAGGTGCTGGTAACCGAAAACCTCTACGATCAAAAATACGTCAATTCCTGCACCATGGGGTTTGAGGCCCTCAAGGCCAAAGTCCTGGAATATCCCCCCGAGCGGGCGGCGGAAATCACGGGCCTCAGCGCCGAACTGATCCGCGAAGCAGCCCGCCGTCTGGCGGCCGTCAGGCCGGCCATGCTCATGTATACGCTGGGCATCACCGAACACACCTGCGGCGTGAACAACGTCATGAGCTGCGCCAACCTGCAGATGCTGCTGGGCAACGTCGGCTTCGAATGCGGCGGCGTCAATCCGCTGCGGGGCCAGAACAACGTGCAGGGGGCCTGCGACGTGGGGGCCTTGCCCGATGTCTTCCCCGGGTATCAAAAGGTGGCCGTCCCGGCCGCCCGGAAGAAGTTCGAGGAGGCTTGGGGAGTAACGCTGCCGGACAAGCCGGGGTTGATGATGCCGGAGATGTTTGACGGCCTGCTCAGCGGTTCGATTAAGGGCTTCTATGTCTTCGGTGAGAACCTGGCCAATACCGAACCGGATATCCGGCACGTGGAGCATTGCCTGGCCTCCACCGAGTTCCTCGTCTGCCAGGACATCTTCCCCAACGAAACCACCCGTTTTGCCCACGTGGTCTTTCCGGCCGCCGCCTGGAGCGAAAACGAAGGCACCTTTACCAACTCCGAACGGCGGGTCAGCCGGGTGCGGAAGGTATCCGAACCGCCGGGCCTGGCCCGACCCAATTGGTGGATCTTCCGGGAACTGGCCCGAAGGATGGGCCAGGAATGGCCCTCCCAAAGTGCCCAAGAGATCTGGGACCAGGAAATTTCCCGCCTGGCCCCCCAATTAACCGGCGTCCAGTACGCCCGTCTGGAAGGCGACGGACTGCAGTGGCCGGTGCCGGACCTGTCCCACCCGGGAACGCCCACCCTCCACCAGGACGGTTGCTTCACCTGCGGGCTGGGGCAATTTCAACCCCTTGACTGGACCCCGCCGGCCGAAGTCCCGGACCGGGATTATCCCTTCGTGCTCTCCACCGGAAGGCGCCTGTATCATTACCATACCCGGACCCAGACCGGACGCGCCCCCGGCCTCAATGAACTGATGTCCGAAGAAACGGCCGATCTCTCCCCGGCGGATGCCGCCCGGCTGGGGATCCGGGACGGGGATCCGGTCCGCGTCATTTCCCGGCGAGGAAAGGTGGAAATCAAGGCCAAGGTGACCGATCAAGTGCCGGCGGGCCTGGTCTGGATGTCTTTCCATTTCCGGGAAACCAATGCCAATTGGTTGACCAACCCGGTCTACGACCCGGTCTCCCTGACCGCGGAATACAAGGCCTGCGCCGTCCGGGTGGAAAAAATCCGATCGTCGGCCGGTTAAAAATAAGCAGCTAGAGGATAGAACACCGGATGCCCCAACCGCAAAAAAATCCGCCCGCTCCAAAAATCGGTTCTTTTTCCTTTGAAGAATACAAAAATTACGCGGAAGCCTTTCACGGCTTCGCCTCCCCCGGCCTGATCCTGGGTGGATTTATGGTAGATCTGGCCCTGCGAAACCTGCCGCCGGGGATCCTCTTCGAAGCCCTTTGCGAAACCTCCCATTGCCTGCCGGACGCGATTCAATTGCTGACCCCCTGTACCACGGGAAACGGTAGGCTCCGGGTCATCGACCTGGGTCGTTTTGCCCTGAGCCTCTATGATAAAAAGGATGGGAGCGGGATACGGGTCTTTCTGGATGCGAAAAAGCTGGAACCCTGGCCCAGGATAAAAACCTGGCTGTTCAAGCTGCAAGACAAGTCCGATCAGGATACGGACGAGTTGTTGAACGAGATCCGGGATGCCGGCCCCGGCATTTCCGGTATGGAACCGGTGCACCTGCAACCCCATTTTCTGGGAAAAGACCCGCGAGGCGGGATTACCCTTTGTCCCGCCTGTCGAGAACCGTACCCGCTTCGGGACGGTGCGGCCTGCAAGGCTTGCCAAGGCCAAAACCCTTATCTTAGCCCTGGGCCTTTGGGACCTGTCTAAATTGGGACGGAGATCCCGGGGGCAGGGCTGCCGGCCCAGCACCTCCCCTCCATTTCCTATGGGAAGATGAATATTCCATCTACACGCTTGCCGGAGAGAAAAGTCGCCCTCCCCACCATCCGCCTTCATCTCTGGCTGGAAACCGGTCAGGGGGTATACTTTGGACTGGGACGGGCACTGCTCCTGGCAAAAATCGACCAATACGGCTCCCTGCAAAAAGCGGCTGACAGCCTGGGCATGTCCTACCGGGCCGCCTGGGGTAAAATTAAAAAAACCGAGGAAATCCTGGGAATGAAACTGACCACTCCCGGGTCCTGCAAACGGGAAGGGGTTCATTTAACCGAGAAGGGTCGCGAGGTCATGGAAAAATTCATCCTTTGGTTTGATAGGGTGGAACAGGAAGCCTTGAAAGCCGGTCAACAGACCCTGCCCTGGAAGATTCAGGCTTTTCCCCGGAATCCGGATCCGTTCATCCCCTCCCCCAACAAAAACCGGATCCCTTGAGTGTCCCCTTTTTTTTCAGCCTTTCGGATCTTGATAACCTCACAATCGGCGGGGGATCTCGCCTCCGGCACTCATTCGCGCTCGGGCGGGTGACGGACTTTTTGCGAGTCCCTTACCCGTGTCCCTCCGGACCGCTTATCTAATATGTTAAAACTAACATATTGACTTTCCTTATATTTTTTAAATAATGCCAAAAATGACCTATAGCTTGACGAAAGGAGGAAGCATGAACGTATCACGGCGAGGGTTCATCAAAGTGGTTGGGGCGGGCACGGCCTGCCTGGGGCTGTCACAGCTCGGGATCGATCTGGGGCCGGCGCAGGCGTATGCGGCCGGACTCAAGATCGAGGGCAGCAAGGAGACCATCTCCATCTGCCCATTTTGTTCTGTCGGGTGCAACACCCTGGTCCACGTCAAGGACGGCAAGATCATCAACATCGAGGGCGACCCGGATTATCCCATCAGCGGCGGCGGTCTGTGCGCCAAAGGCGCGGCCCTGCGCTCGCTGCACGTCAACGAGCAGCGGCTGACCAAGCCCCTGTACCGCGCCCCCGGCAGCGCCGAATGGGTGGAGAAGGACTGGGACTGGATGCTGGACCGCATCGCGCGCAAGGTCAAGGACCAGCGCGACCAGGACTTCGTGTTGAAAAACGAGGCCGGACTGGAGGTCAACCGCCTGGAGAGCGTGTTTTCCCTGGGCTCCTCCCAGATGGCCAACGAAGAGTGCGCCGTGGCGCATCAGTCCCTGCGCAGCCTGGGCATGGTCCACATGGACCACCAGGCCCGAGTCTGACACAGCCCCACCGTACCGGCTCTGGCAGAGTCGGTTGGACGCGGCGCCATGACCAATCACTACACGGACATCGGCAACGCCGATGCCATCCTAATCATGGGCAGCAACGCTGCCGAACACCATCCCATCTCCTTCCGCTGGGTGCTCAAGGCCAAGGAAAAGGGCGCCGTGGTCATCCACGTGGACCCGAAATTCTCGCGCACCTCGGCCCGCAGTTCATTCCACGTGCCCCTGCGCAGCGGAACGGACATCGCCTTCCTGGGAGGCATGTGCAAGTACATCCTGGACAACAAGAAGTACTTCTCCGACTACGTGCTGGACTACACCAACGCGAGCTTCCTGGTGGGCGAGAAGTTCTCCTTCAAGGACGGCCTGTTCTCCGGCTTCGACCCGGCCAAGAAGAAATACGACAAGAGTGCCTGGGCCTTCGAGAAGGACGAAAAGGGCCTGGTGAAGCGCGACAAGACGCTCCAGCATCCCCGATGCGTCATCAACGTGCTGAAGAACCACTACGAGCGCTACAACCTGGATGTCGTCTCCCAGGTCACGGGCGTATCCAAAGAAAATCTGCTGAAAGTGTACGAGGCCTACGCCGCCACCGGAAAGCCGGACAAGGCCGGGACCATGCTTTATGCGCTCGGCTGGACCCAGCACACCGTGGGCGTGCAGAACATCCGCCTGGCGGGCATCATCCAGCTCCTGCTGGGTAACTTCGGCGTCGCCGGCGGCGGCATCAACGCCCTGCGCGGCGAGCCCAACGTGCAGGGCTCCACCGACCACGCCCTGCTCTACGGCTACATCCCCGGCTACCACAACACGCCCATCGCCACCTGGAAGACCCTGGAAGAGTACCAGAAGGCCAATACCCCGGTCACCGCCGACCCCATGAGCGTGAACTGGTGGAGCAACCGGCCCAAGTACATCGTCAGCCTGCTCAAGGGCTGGTTCGGCGACTACGCCACCAAGGAAAACGACTTCGGCTATGCACTGCTGCCCAAACTCGACCCCGGCCAGGACTACTCGCACCTGTACATCTTCGATCGCATGTACCAGGGCAAGATCAAGGGCGGGTTCCTCTTCGGGCACAACCCCTGTCAAAGCTTCCCTAATTCGAACAAGGTCCGCAAGGCCTGGGACAAGCTGGACTGGCTGGTGGTGGGCGAGGTGTTCCACAACGAGAGCACGGACAACTTCCAGCGGCCCGGCGCCGACCCGAAGAAATGCCTGACCGAGATCTTCCTTCTGCCCTCGGCCTACCGCGCGGAGAAGGAAGGCACCATCTCCAACTCCGGCCGCTGGCACATGTGGCACTACAAGGCCATCGAGCCCCTCGGCCAGTGCAGGAGCATGGGCGACATGTTCGTGCAGATCATGGGCCGCGTCCGCGCCCTCTACACCAAGGAAGGCGGTGCGCTGCCGGATCAGGTGCTCAAGCACGAGCTGCCGGCCACGTTCAACGCCGAGGAGATGTGCAAGAAGATCAACGGTTTCTTCACCCGCGACACCAAAATCGGCGACAAGGAGTACAAGAAGGGTCAATTGGTTCCCGGCTTCCCGAACCTCCAGGTCGATGGCTCCACGTCCAGCCTGAACTGGGTGTACTGCGGCGGCTATACCGAGGCCGAGGGCAACCTGGCCAAGCGCCGCGACTTGACCCAGACACCCATGCAGGCCAAGATCCACCTCTACCCGAAGTTCGGCTGGGCCTGGCCCGTTAACCGGCGGGTGCTCTACAACCGCGCCAGCGTGGACAAAAACGGCAATCCCTTCAACCCGGAGAAGGCGGTCATCGCCTGGCAGGACGGCAAGTGGGTGGGCGACGTGCCCGACGGCCCCGCGCCGCCCATGGCCCTGAAGGGCGGCAAGTACCCGTTCATCATGTGCGCGGACGGCCACGGCCAGCTCTACGGCCCCGGCCGCGAGGACGGGCCGCTGCCCGAGCACTACGAGCCGGCGGAGACCCCGCTCACCGTGAACCCCTTCTCGCCGCAGATGAACAATCCCTGCATGAAGAAGGTCAGCGGCAGCGAATACGACGTGCTCTGCGCCAACGGCGACCCGCGCTTCCCCATCGTACTCACCACCTACTGCCTGACCGAGCACTGGTGCTCCGGCTCGGAGACGCGCAACAGCCCGGCCCTGCTGGAGGCCGAACCGCAGCAGTACGTGGAGCTGAGCCCGCAACTGGCTCAGGAAAAGGACGTCAAGAACGGCGATGTGGTCGTCGTGGAAAGCCTGCGCGGCAAGGTCGAGGCCGTGGCCATGGTCACGGTGCGCATCCAGCCCTTCACCGTCATGGGCAAGACCGTGCATCTGGTGGGCATGCCCTTCGCCTTCGGCTGGACCAAGCCCAAGTGCGGCGATGCCGTGAACAGGCTGACCACCTCGGTGGGTGACCCCAACTGCACCATTCCGGAGTACAAAGCCTGTCTGGTGAACCTGAAGAAGGCCACCAAGGTGACGGAGCTCTAACCGCCAAACAACCGTTCCAACCGGGCGCGGGGAAAGCCTGCGTCCTTTTCAAGAGGGAAGGAGAAACATCATGTCCAAGGTCTTCCTCATAGATACAACGCGCTGCACCGCGTGCAGGGGCTGCCAGGTGAGCTGTAAGGAATGGAAAAACCTGTCCTCTATTTCCACCCGGCAGCGCGGCACGCACCAAAACCCGCCGGACCTGACCCACGTCAACTTCAAGCTGGTGCGCTTCAGCGAGCACCTGGAAGGCGGCACGGTCAAGTGGTATTTCTTCCCGGACCAATGCCGCCATTGTTTGGAGCCACCCTGCAAGGAAGCTTCCCGCGTGGACGGGGCCATCATTCGGGACGAGGCCACCGGGGCCGTCATTTTCACGGAAAAAAGCGCCCAAGAAAACCCGGCGACCATCCGCAGCGCCTGTCCCTACGACATTCCCCGGCAGGACCCCGTGACCAAACGTCTGGTCAAATGCGATATGTGCCTCGACCGCGTTCGGGCCAATCGGCTGCCCATGTGCGTGAAAAGCTGCGCTATGGGGGCCATGAACTTCGGCGAGCGCGGCGACATGCTGAAGCGCGCCGCCGAGCGGCTGGCGACGGTACAGAAGGAGTTCCCCCAGGCCGCACTCCTGAACCAGGAGGACGTGGCGGCGATCTTCTTGGTCGCCGATGCGCCCGCCAAATACCATAAGTTTGCCTTGGCGGACCCCCCTTCCGGGCTCATGACACGTAAACAGATGCTGACCGGTCTTTTCACCGAACCACTGCGAAAGATCGGGCGACAGCTTCCGGTGTAGCCGGACAAAGGTCGCCATCCCCAGACAACCCGGGGGCCATCCGGTCGATCCGGATGGCCCTCTTCGCCAAAGAAACAGATTGTGAAGGTGCGGTATGTATCTCCCTGAAAACGACCTCCCTGCGGACCTGAGGACCATCGAGATGGCCCTCGAGCGCGCCAGGGTAGAGCTTCCGGCGCTTTCACCCATTTTGGAGGCCTTCGGCCCGCTGCTGGTCGAGCGAACACGACTGCGCCACGAGGCCCCCGGCTGGTCCGGCCCGGCGCCCGTGGTGGATGCCGAGCGCTTCTGCCAGGGCGTGTTCTTGCTGGCCGATGCCGGCTTTGAGGACATGAGCGCGCATCTGTCCGGGGCCGCGCGCCGGCTCCTTCCCCTGATGACGCGCTGCTTCCCCGCCCTGGCCCTGGAGTTGAACGCCCTGAAGGCGGCGATCGACAGCGGCGCGCTGGCCCCGGAGGTCCTGGCCGCAGTCGGGTTCGGTGAGGTCATCACGGTCCTTCAGGTCAACGCCCAGACCCTGGGCTTCGCCGCTGCGGAACTGGTGCGGCCCTTTGTGGAGCGTCAGGCCCGGGACCTGGCGCAGTTGGTGAAGGACCTCCCCTGGCGGCAGACGAACTGCCCTTTGTGCGGCGGCTCGCCCAACCTGAGTATCCTGCGCCGCACCCGGGACGAGTCGGAGTACATCCAGTCCCACGGCGGCCGACGCTTCCTGCGTTGCTCCTCGTGCGCCACGGAGTGGCCGTACAAGCGCGTGTCCTGCCCCACCTGCGGCTGCGAAGAGCCTGACGAGCTGGTGGTGCTGCACGATCCGGCTCGGCCCCACGAACGTGCCGACGCCTGTCGCCGCTGCCACACCTTTCTGCTCTGCCTGGACACCGGTGAGCTTGTCGACATCCCGGACCCGGACGTGGCGGCCCTGACCATGCTGCCGCTCGCACTCCAGGCCCGTCGGCAGGGCTTCGCGCCTCTGGCCGAGCACCCTTGGGGTGACCTCCAGGCGAGGTGACCGGAGCAGGAGAAGGCCGAGATCCGTGAAAAATGCGGTCGCTACTTGGTTGGTATCGACTGGTGAGGACATCTCCTCGATCCCGCTTGATTACGGATCCCGGGGATTAAATTCGTAGGGCCTTTTTAAACAAATTGGGATGGGTCCCGATCCCCAGGCCAATCTTTTTGCAGGTTGTGAGAACCATGAGCCGAAAACAAACTTTCAGCGTTTGCGGTATGTGTTCCGTCCGCTGTCCTATTATGGCTGAGGTGGACAACGGCGAAATCTGTTTTTTGCAAGGCAATCCTCATGTTCCGGCCATGAAAGGCGGATTGTGTCCTCGGGGCGCGGCCGGGATTGAATTGGTAAAAGATTTTGAACGGCCCCGGTATCCTCTAATTCGGGACGGGGAGCGGGGTCAGGGAAAATGGCGCAAGGTGGGATGGGATGAAGCGCTTGATTATACCGCTCA
This sequence comes from uncultured delta proteobacterium, assembly GCA_963743305.1. Classification (GTDB taxonomy): domain Bacteria; phylum Desulfobacterota; class RBG-13-43-22; order RBG-13-43-22; family RBG-13-43-22; genus CAVQSS01. Next base: position 25,416 of record CAVUPH010000040.1, on the reverse strand, counting down.
ACAACTGAAAAAGATTGCCGCTTCTTATGGCGCCAGAAGCCTTTCCTTTTCAGATCGGGGCGGACCCTTTCAAGACCTTCATAAAGCCTTCGTCCAAGGACTCGGGATCCCCGAATTACACCAACCATGATGCTTCCTGTGCCAGAAACGTGGACCATGCCTGCCTGTCGGTAACCGGTCTTGGGCGAAAAGAGGTGGTCTATGATTCGAAGAATGCCCGTCAGGTGGTCTTGCAGTTCAGAAATATTTTTGAGGCGGTCGATGTTCAGGAAGTCAACAATCTCCTGGATGCCATGGAAAACGGCTGCAAACTCACGGTGATTGACATTCGCGCCAACATCTCCGCCGCCAAAGCCCATCGCTTTTTTATGATTCGACCCGGAACAGATTATCGCATTCAATCTGGCGGTGATTCACGAGCTGTTGGCCAATAATCTTTATGATGAAGCCTACGCCGGGTCCTGGATCAAGGATTTGGATTCGCTTGAAGCTTTTGTCAAACCCTATACGCCGGAATGGGCGGAGAGGGAAACCGGCATTTTCGCAACTGCTCTTCGGCAATTGGTCCGGGATCTTTCCGAAGCCAAGCCGGCGGTGATTTGGCACCCGGGTTGGATGATGGCCCGCTACCGCCACTCGTTTTATATCTGCCGCTCCATCTATATCATCAACGCTCTTTTGGGTTCTTTCGGCGCCAAAGGCGGGCTGCCATTTGCCAATAAGCCGGCCCAGGTAGGTCGGACCGGACTCCAGGCCTTGGCTGATCTGTATCCCCCACCCGCTGAAAAGCGAGCGGACGGCGCCGGCTGGAAGTATCCGCATATCTCGGCCGGACCCGGTCTGGCCCATTTGTTGTATAAAGCCATGGATACCGATGATCCCTATCCGGTCAAGGCCTATATCGCCTATCGCCACGATCCGCTCATGGGATTTCCCGATCCTGAACGCTTAAAACAGATTTTTGCCAAGCTGGATCTGTTGGTTGCCGTTACCTTCAGTTGGTCGGATACCGCCTGGTTTTCCGATGTGATACTTCCCTTGTCTCCGTATTTGGAGCGGGACAGCATTATTGCCTGTAAAAATGGAAGATTTTGACGCCACGGGTATGGTCCCCCTGACAGAAAAGCCTCTGTACCGGGATGTAAGGCAAGCCAAGTTCAAGACCTCCAGCGGAAAGCTGGAAATTATTTCGGAAAAATTGGAAAAACAAGGGATTCCTTCCCTCAGGCCTTATGAGCCGCTATCCGCCCCTCCCCCAGGCTGTTTCCGGCTTACCTTTGGTCGGTGTGCGCTCCATACCCAGGGACATACGGTAAATAACCCCATGCTTTTTGAACAAATGTCTGAAAACGTCTTGTGGATTAACAGCACGGCCGCCGAAAACTTAGGCATTTCAGATGGCACTGTCGTGAGAGTTTCTCAAAACAACTATTCGGAAACTATCAAAGCCAAAGTAACCGAACTGATCCATCCGGAAGCGGTTTTTGTGGTGCATGGTTTCGGGCATACCTTGCCCGTGGAAAAACGGGCGTTCCATCGAGGATTGGCGGATAACAAATTCATGCAGGGCGGCTTGGATATTTGGGATACGGTCGGCGGCGCCATTGCCTTTCAGGAACATTTTGTCATGATAACCAAAATGGCCTGAATCCCTTCGTCTTGGATTTACAGCAAAAATAATTGATAACCCTATTTTTCCGAAATAAAGTTGAACAGAAAAGGGCCGAATAAAAAACCGAGATCTTCTTGATTTTTCCAGGATCCCGCCGTTATACTTGGAATGCGTCGAAAAGGAGAATTGTCATGCGTTTGCGGACCAACCCAAGGGTTCCCTGGCTCTGGCTGCTGTCGATCCTTCTGCTCATCGCCTGCGCCCACAATTCCGGCATCCAGGAAGCTGAGACCGCCTGGAAGTTCGCGGTTGTCAGCGACACCCAGGGCAACAATCAGGACAAAGTCGGGAAATCCTGCATCAATGATCCGGTTGTGCAGGCAATCGCCGGGGATATTGCGAAGGAACGCCCCGACTTCGTGCTTGTTACCGGCGACCTGGTCAACGGGTGGTTCAAAAACGGAGGGACCGATTACGCTGTCCAGTACGCCAATTGGAAAGCAGCCCTGGCACCCGTATACGGGGCAGGAATCAAGGTCTTTCCGGTCAGGGGCAATCATGACAGCGGGCCCGAGCGCATCGTCCTGCCGCCCCTTCCTGCGCATCTCGAACCACCCCCCGGCGCCCTCGCTCACCTGAAAGATGCCTTCAGAAAAACCTTCTCCGAATCGTACCTAACGACAAACGGCCCGCCGGGAGAGGAGGCCCTTACCTATAGCTTCACCCACAAGAATGCCTTTATCGTCGGGCTCGATCAGTTCGGGGAACAGCAGCATAAAGTCAACAGGGCCTGGTTTGATCGACAACTCGCCTCCCATAAGAAGCCCCACGTCTTTGTTTTCGGCCACGAGCCGGCTTTTCAAGTGAGACACCGAGACTGCCTGGCCTTCTATCCCGAGGACCGGGATGCCTTCTGGGATGCCATCGGCCAGGCAGGAGGCCGGGTCTATTTCTGCGGGCATGATCATCTTTACAACCGGGCCGTTATCCCGGACAAGGCCGGTAACGCGATCCGGCAGATTATTGCAGGCACGGGCGGAGGTTCCTTGGTACCGTGGTCGGGTATTTATCCGGAGAACGTCCGGGTGAAGGGTGAGTACGCCAATTCCGATCATCACGGGTACGTCCTCATTACGGTGGAAGGCCTTGCCGTGACGGTTGCCTGGAAAGTCCTCCTCCTGGAGAAAGGAAAAGGCGTGTGGAGAACCCTCGACTCTTTTTTCGTACACGTTCTTTTCACCGTCAGCTCTAGCGGAATCCACCCCGGTTCCTCCGAAAAGAAGCGGCCGGGGATAGAGGTCCGGATCGAGTATCAGCCCGCCGATGCCGGTCGGCCCCAGCGTGGAAATCGATTGGCCGGGCTGAAGCGTGTTCAGCAGGCGGAATTCCAGGGGATCGGCGCCCCAACCGGCGGGCCAGCATGTCCAGGGCGAAAATATTTATTCGGGGCCTGACGGTCGATGATCGGCGATGACCCGTTTTATCCCGCCGGCAAACGGCCGATATCCGCTGCGGCCGGATATATTTCCAATAACCAGATGGTCCCTGTCTGATAGCGGTTTCAATGCCGGGGACGGCCTTCAGCCTTTCCCGGGTGCGCGCAATGACCTGCCTGGAGTCCGATCCTTCAGCCAAATGGAGGATAATATTCAAGTGATCCTGATTGTATTCCCGGGTTATTTCAGCCTGAAAATCGAATACCCCGGGGAGAGAAAAAAGGGCTTCGTCCAATTGGGACATCGTTAAAAGGTTCCCGGGCCCCGAGGAAAACCGCTCGGTCCAGCGAATGGGAAACCTTATCCAGGCGTTTTAAGACGCTGCCGCAGGGGCATTTTCCCGGGATAAAGCGGGATACATCCCCGGTCCGGTACCGGATCAGCGGCATCCTCTTTAATGAACGGCAACCCGCAGGCGATCAGATTGGTATGTTTGGAGAGATCCTCGAAATCTTCCGACAGGGCCAGGCCGATGCCCTGGGCCACACCGCCGTAAATCTGCCCATCCACGACCAGTTGGTTGTTGATTTTGCCCACATCGGCCACCACCGTGAATTTATCCACCTGCGTCTTACCGCTGGCGGTGTCCACCGATACCTCGGCCATAAAGACGCCGTACATATACGCCGAGAAAGGGGCGCCCTGCCCGTTTTCATCACAGGGGGTGCACATGGAGGCGGTCCATTTACCGGAATATTTCAGGGGAATGTTTTCGGCCTTCATCTCCGCGTACGTCCGATAGGTGCCGTCCGGTTTACGCAGGGCCTGCAACAGCATCTCGCAGCCGTTCTTGATGGCGTTGCCCGTCACCACCTGCTGGCGGCTGCCCCCGGAGGGACCGCTGTTGGGCACTACGGCGGTGTCATTCATCACCTGTTTAATCCGATCGGGGGGAATCCCGAGAGGCCGCAAGGCCTCGTGGCAGGTACCCAGGGCGCCCATGTCCGCCCCCTGCCCATGGTCCTCCCAAGAAGAGGACAGCACGACCCCATCCGGAGTCAACTCCACGGCCACTTCGGAAGCATCGGGTCCGTCCAGGCCGCAGCCATAGATCCCGATCGAGACGCCGACCCCTTTTTTCTTATCGGGGGTGGATTCTTTTTGAGCCCGCTTCAAGGCCTCCTGGTAGAGCGGACGCAGTTTATCGATCATTTCGGGTAAGCTGAAAACATCCGGAGTCTGGCCGGTCGGGGTGGTATCCCCGGGACGGTAGACGTTCAGATAGCGCAGCTCCAGGGGATCCTGGCCCATTTTTAAAGCCAGCTCATCCATCAGGCTTTCTGAGGCCAGAAAACTCTGAGGAGAACCGTAGGCCCGGAAAGCCGATCCCCAAGCATGATTGGTGCAGACCGTCTGACCCAACCCACGAATATTCGGTATGCCATACCCGGCCCCGATAAACTGAGCGCCGCGCAGGGTAAGCAGATCCCCGAATTCGGAATAGGGGCCGTGGTCCACGGTCCAGTCTCCTTCCATGGCGATAATCTTGCCCGTTTCATCGGCGCCGTATTTCAATTTGATAAAGAAGGGGGACCGCTTGCCGGTATAGGTGATATGCTGAAAATAATCATAGCACAGCGTCACCGGCTTTCCGGTAGCCAGGGCCGCCACGCCGAGCAGGGCCTCCATGGTCGGGCTGAACTTATAGCCGAAAGTTCCGCCCGCCGGGTTCTGGACCAGGCGCAGTTTTTCCGGTTCAATTCCCAGCCCGGGACAGATCATGGCATGGTGGAGAAATATGGCGATGCTTTTGGAGTGGATGGTCAGACAGCCCGCTTCGTCGAAATACGCGAAGCCCACATCGGGCTCCATGGTCAGATGGGGTTGCCGCTGCAGATAGTATTCATTTTCTACCACATAGGCGGCCGAATCCATCAACGGTTGGGTATCCTGGCCTTTAGCCCGCTTTTGCTGGTAATAGACATTAGGGGTTCCCGGGTGGATTTCCAGGGCATCTTCCGCCATGGCCGCCGGGGCGCTCATATAGGCCGGCAATTCCTCCAACTCGACCTTGACCTTTTCGGCCGCGGCCCGGGCATGGGCTTCCGTGTCCGCGGCCACGATGGCCAGGGCATCGCCGAACTGGAAGACTTTTTCATCACAGAGGATAGGACGGTCCCAACCATCTCCTTTATTCGTGGAGAAGGTGATCAGCCCGGTGATGCGGTTCTTACCCTGGACATCTTTATGGGTAATGACTTTGGCCACACCGGGCATCCGGGCCGCTTCGTCAGTATCGATGGAGAGGATGCGGGCGTGAGACACCTTTGCCTGGACCAGGGCCAGCCGTAAGGTACCCTCGGGCATTTTCAGACACAAGTCGGCCCCGTAATCGAGTGTGCCGGTTACCTTAGCCACGGCTGAGGGGCGCGGGTAACTACTGCCCCAGATTCTTCCGTCCGCCGGCAGCTTGAAGGCCAGTTCCTGATTCGTCATTTCACCGCGAATCACCCGGGCGGCATCCAGGACCGCGTCCACCAAGGGCTTGTATCCGGTGCAGCGACAGGTATTGCGATGTTTTTGGAACCAGTCCCTGACCTCCCCCCGGGTCGGATCGGAGTTCTCTCCCAGCAGGGCCTTGGCCGAAACGATAAAGCCGGGCTGCAGAAACCGCATTGCGACCCGCCGTGGACCGTCCAAGCCAGTTGCAGGGGATGCAGGTTGTCCGGCGTCCCCACCCCTTCAATGGTCTGGATTTGAGCCCCCTCCGGGACTTTCTTCATCTTGGTGACGCAGGATCGCACCACGCGGCCGTCCAGAATCACCGAACAGGAACCGCATTGTCCCTGACCGCAGCCGACCTTGGTTCCCGTCAACTTCAGTTGACCACGGATCACCTCGGCCAGAGAGGCCTCCGGATCCACCACCACTTTTCTGGGTAGGCCGTTAATCTGAAACAATTTGTTAATCATGTCGTTCCTCCTCCCGATTAAAATGTTGGCATCTTAGATTCTTACCTCCATTCTTCTGGGAATTTGTCTCTAACAATGGAGGTAAGAATCTAAATTAAAGAACGTTACTTTTAAATCTGTTAAGTTGTTTTTATAACAGCCAAAAATATTTGAAATATTTTTGGCTAGGGTTAGAACCAAAAAGGCTCAAGCCAAGAAACCGCTTGACCTGAATCCGCCGGTGAGAAAAATTTCACTGGAAGTCGGCAGGTTTTGCGCCCATTCCCTGAAGAGGCGGCCGATTTCAAAAAAACTTTCAAAATCGAGGCGGCAGAGTCCGGATTCCAAGAGTTCCCGGTCCGCCGGACTGGCATTTTTCCGCCAGGCATGCAGCGCCAGGTTATCGGAAATTCCGGCGGAGGCCAGAAAACCGATCAGGTCCGCCAGGCGCCGTTTTCGCTGCTCGACCGAATCGAGATATTCAAGTGGAATATGACCGGAATTTTCCAGCCTCTTCCGGAGTTCGGGCAATAGGGCTTCGGTTTTGACTTCCACCCGGGTTTCCCTTTTCAACCATTGTCGAACTTGATGAAGATCGTTTTCAGCCTGTTGAAACTGTTCGCTCAAGGGGCTATGACGTTTTTTCATCAGAGGCTGAGTTAATCCGGAAACGTGAACCAGGACGAGTCTCGGATTCACCAGCAAGTCTCCGACCAGGGAGAATTCACAGTTATCGGCATAATTTCCGGCGCAAACCAGGGCCAGTTCATTAATCCGGGCCAGGGTCAGCCAATACCCATGGTCTTTTATCGGGGTCATTTCATCCAGTTCCCCGATCAAGTCTTCAAGGACCCTTTCGTTCAGTGAAAACAGGTTCGCCTTGGCATCAAGCAGATCATTGAAATACAAAAGGATTTGTACACTGACGGTCGTCTCGCTTTGCCGGCCGACCCAGGAGTCGCTTTGTCGTCGTCTAGGGGGTAGGGTCTCCTTGCCTGGATTATCCGAGTTCATCGGTTCGCCTTTCCATCAGTCAGTCTTGGCCCGATACTATGTCTTTTTTGACATAGTATCTTATATTAGATCACTCGGAACGAGTCAAGAAATTAAGGCCCACCAAAAGCAAATTTATAAAAAAATGAAAGGACCGCTTCCGGAAGCGGCCCCGTTCGTTCTCTCGGCCCCCTCAATCGATGAAAAAACTCTCGTCCGAGATTTTATTGACATTTAAAAGGAGATCAGTAGGATTTGGAAGATTGAGAACCCGGGCCGGGACCGGCAGCATAATTTATCTCATGAAAGGGCCAGCCAAGACGATGACGAATACCAATTTTTCCTGCAGCCAGTGCAGCAAAGTCTGGCAGAAGAGCGGCACCACCCATTGCTGGAGCAACGATCCGGAAACCGGTCCTCCCCAACCGGGGAATTGCCCTTCCAAGGACCATTTGGAAGTAATCCAGGAAAGTTTTGACCTCTACCAAGGCGACAGCGCGGACGCCCGAATGGCCCAGGTGGCGGCCAAAGTGGAAGGCCTCTGCTATCAGCAGGTGCCGGGAAGCCAGGCCTTGAAGCCCCGTTGGACCCGGGTCGAGGATACCATCGCCTTTGCCAAACTCATGGGCTACGAAAAAATCGGCATTGCGACTTGTATCGGTCTGCTCGATGAGACCAACCGGCTGGCGGCCATCCTCAAGGCCCAGGGTTTCAACCCGATCAGCGTCTGCTGCAAGGCCGGCAGCATCGATAAGCTGGAACTGGGACTGAAAGAATCCGAGAAGGTCCGGCCGGGTACCTTTGAACCGGCCTGCAATCCGGTGGCCCAGGCCAAACTCCTGAACCGGGCCCAAACCGACATGAACGTGATCGTCGGCCTCTGCGTCGGTCATGACATGCTGTTCAACAAATACTCGGAAGCGCCGGTCACCACCCTGGTGGTCAAGGACCGGGTCACCGGACATAATCCGGTGAGTGTCCTTTACGGCCAGAATTTCTACTACCAGAGGCTGCAGAGCCAACCGGTTGAGATTGAAGATAGCGCCCTCGGAGACCCTGAAGAATATCATGGGCTACGGTCTGACCCGGAAGGACATGGAAGGAACGACGGCGGCCTACCCCGTTTTGGCCGAAGGCGATAGATTGACCATTGATTTAGGCGGCCGGCAGATCGAGCCCATTCATGCCCGCCACTCCCACACCAATCGATCAAAAGGACAAAGAGCTGGCCTCCCAGTCGGATGACGTCCAAAAGATGGCAGCCGCGCTCCAGCGTGTCCTGCCTCAGCGCCCCGGGGGGGGCCTGGCTCATTGGGGCAAATGTCCAGATGAACTATTGGAAGAAGCGATAAACAGGAAGATAAAGTCACGACAAAGGATAAACTGGAGAAATGGAGTCACCAGCCGTAAAAAAGCCTTTGAGGAGACAGAAGTGAGACATTTATTCTGATGCGGGCTGACATTTTTGGCAACCGATATCAGTTGAAAAAAAAGCTGGAAATTGGTAACTTGCCAATATGAAAAAGGTTTCTCATGATATGGACGACGAATCGATTGAAGCTAAAGTTCGCTGGTTCCGCGCCCTTCCCATGTCGGAAAGGATGGAAATATTTTGCAATTACACGGACTTGGCATTAGAAATCAACCCTGACTTAGCAGGAAAAAAAGATGCTCAATCGCCTCAAGGACGTGTTCGAATCCTTTCAAAAGCATGAGGTTAGATATATTGTCATCGACGGCATTGCTGCCGTTCTTTATGGAGTCCCAAGAGCGACATTTGATTTAGATATTCTTATTGAAGCCACTCCCGAAAATACCCAACACCTCCTCGATGCACTTTTAGATGCTGGACTGGGAACCGCATCCCTCACCACTGTTGATGAAATCCTTTCTAACGAAATAACCATTTTCAAAGATCGCGTTCGTATCGATGTTCAAACATCGACCCCGGGTTTGACTTTCCAAGACGCCTGGAGTAGTCGTCAGACACTGGAATATCAAGGACAGATCTTTTATGTCGCCTCCCGAGACGATTTAATTTCTTCAAAAAAAGCGGCAGGGAGGGCTGTTGATCTTGATGATGTGCGCCTATTAGAGCTTCCAATTAAAGAGGACTTGTGACCTTGAGGCGGCAGAGATCGGAGTTTGCCTGAAAAAATTAAGGCAACGCCGCCAGGAATTTCGCCGCCGGCAGGACCCGAACCGGTCCGTCCAGGACGTCTTCCTTCCCCTGCAAGGTGATTTGGTACACCCAGGGGATTTGCAGGCGATCCCCGAAGTAACGCAGGGCGGACGAAGCCGTTCGATCCGAAATTTTGCACTCCACGGCAAACCAGGGCTTCCCCTCGGCGGTAACCAGAAAGTCCACTTCCCGTTTATCTACGTCCCGCAAATAATGAAGTCCGATGCGATAGCCTTCCTGATCTTCCAGGGTATGCTTCAGTTTCAGTAAATGACCGGCGGTCAGGTTATCGAAACGGGCGCCTTCTCCGGTGATGCCCGACCAGTCCCAAAGATAGGATTTGGAGGCCTTTTTCAAAGAACGGATCGGGCGGGCGCTGTAAGGTGAGACGTAAAAGCAGTAATACAACCGTTCCAGAATCTCGAGCCAGTGGGTAACGGCCCGATGGCTGACTTCCAGGTCTTCGCGTAGGGACTGGAGGGACAGCAGGGACCCGACCCGCTCGGCGAGCAGATCGGCCATCCGTTCCACGGAGGCCAGGTCCCGGATGCCTGAAAGCAAAAAAAATAGCAAATTATTTTGCTTTCAAGCAAATATTATCGTGTTCGTATCCGGCCGCACCCGCTGGGTTTGGCTTCTGTTGAGAAGTGTTGGTCTTGATTTCCTTGTGCCGAAATGGGCGGATAAACTCATGAAAGAAGAAGGAAGAAAGGTCAACCAGGAAGTAAGAGGTACGAAGGAATGAAGATAATGAACTGAAGGTGGGGTTGAATCGCTTAGGCTTTCTCCCAGTCTTCCGGGGAGACACCAGCTTGGCGGAGAATTTCCCGGATAAGGCCAAGTCCGATATTGCTTCCATGAGGATTGGGAATCCTGATTTTTAAACTTCCTTTGACCATGAATTGATGTTTTCCCCCGGAATAGGGGCCACTGAAACCCAACTCCCTAAACTTTCTTATCAATTCTTTTCGCGGGAGACTCGGTACCATTTAGGCCGCCGCAACCTCTCGGATTGCAATCCCCACTCCTTCGATTGTCGGAATAAAATCTCGGTCCCTTATTTTCAGGACCAGCCATTCTTCAAGAACTTCCACTAATTCTTGGCGACATTCCTCGACATTCGCTTTATTGGCCCAGACTCCTTGAAAGTCAGGGATTTCGGCAAACCAAGTTCCGTCATCCAATTGTTTATATTGAGCTTTTTCAAGAGCTTTTTGTATATAGGTTGACAGCATAATATCCTCCTCCATTTTTGAGTTGTCTCTTTTAGTAAAAGGATAATGTAATTCCACAAATATGTAAAGTTGGATAGTCATCCCCGAATCGGTTTGGGGAAATTCTCTCACATAAGATCCCCGGCACGGCCATTGCGAGAAGCCACGCCGGGGACCGGCTACCAAGCAATCCCCCATTTAATTGGATTTACAGCAAAGATCCTTGACAACACCTTTTTTTAGCCATAAAGTCAAACTCTCCTGACCGCGGTCTGGTCTGGCAGGAGGTTCGGTAGTGCCTCTGCTTTAAGTCTTAAAGGCCAAAATCTTGCGGATCATTCGAGTACTTTATGACTTTCCCGCGTCAACGGACCGTCCGAAGGCTGGTCAGTTTCCTAATCGTTCTCGTCGCCTGTCTGGGCAGTAGTCTGACCTTCTCCCAAAATCCGCCCGAAAGTACTTCCCAGGTCCCCGCCGTCATTACCTATTTGACGGAAACCATCAACTGGTATCGGGGAACGGTCGTCGAGCAACAGATTGCCAATGAACCGGGCGATATGACCTTTGCGGATGAGAATCGCCGGATTTCCAGGCAGATCGTGCAACTCGCCTTCGACTTCGCCCGTCTGGTAGAACAGAGCGAATCCAAGCCGCCTCAGGGCAAGCAGACACCAGACCAGGCTGAGGCCCCCTCTCCGCATCAACGCTTGATTCAGGCGGTGGCCAAAGCCGATCAACAGGTGGAGCAGTCGCAAAACGAACTGCAATCGCTTCGACAAAAGCTGGAGACCGTTCCGCGGAAAATGCGCCCGGCGCTTGAGTCTCTATTCGCGGAGACGCAAAGCGAACTGGCGTTCCGCCAGGCTCGTCGCGAAGCCCTGCGCGAGATCCTCAAGTTTACCACCGAGACCAGCAATCAGGGCAAGGGCGCCGCCGGACTGCGGGCCCAGATCGAGGAATTGGTGCGTTTGGTGCCTGAAGTCCTCAGCGGTGCGGAGGACAATGCTCCGGAGCAAAACACTACCGGAAAGACCTCCGCCAGGCCGGCCCCGCTCGCGGCCAGGCCACAACCCTCCGGGATCTGGGGACTGGCCGCCGACCTGCTGCGGCTGTCCCGCAAAACGCGCACGATTGACCAGCAGATCCGATCCACCGATCAGCTCGTGCAAACCGCCAAGCAATTGCGTCAACCGCTGCTGGAAAATCTCAGAGGCCTGATTCGGAGCGGAGATCAACTGGCGAACCAGCCGCCATCCCAGGATCCCACTGTCCTCGCGCAACAGAAAAACCAACTGGATGCGCTCACGGCCCAGTTCAAGCAGGGCTCGGCCGGGCTCTTGCCTCTCCGTAAACAAAATATCCTGCTCAACCTTTATAAAGGGACGCTCACCAGTTGGCGTGTCACCGTGCGCCAAGAGTACGGCGATAAGCTGCGCGGCTTCCTGGTACGGCTGGCTGTTCTCGTGATCATCATTGCCCTGGTATTTATTGCCGGAGAGGCCTGGCGCGGGCCATCTTGCGCTACATCCAAGAGACACGCCGCCGCTACCAATTCCTGTTGCTGGGGAAGATCCTTATCTGGCTGGCAGTCGGTGTAATCATCGCCTTCACCTTTACTACCGAATTGGGATCCGTGGCCACCTTCGCGGGTCTCCTCACCGCCGGAGTGGCGGTGGCTATGCAGAGCGTGATCCTGTCAGTCGCCGGCTATTTCTTCTTGATCGGAAAATACGGCATTCGAGTTGGCGATCGGGTACAAATCTCCGGGGTAACCGGAGAAGTGGTCGACATAGGACTCGTCCGACTCCATCTGCTCGAACTCGGCAGCGGCGGGACCGGATGCCCAACCCAGCGGTCGGGTGGTGGCTTTCGCGAACTCCATCGTGTTTCAGCCCTCCTCCGGTGTCTTCAAGCAAATTTCGGGCGCCAGTTTCGTCTGGCATGAGGTCAACCTCACGTTTTCGCCCGAGAGTAATTACCGCCTGGTTCATGAACGGATCGAAACCGCCATTGATACCGCACTGAAAGACTATCGCCCGGAGATGGAACGACAAATGCGTCGTATGGAACAGACCCTGAGCTCAATCCACACGATTGAATTGATGCCCAAGACGAGTCTTCACTTCACCGCCGCAGGGATTGAGGTAACGGTGCGGTTTCCGGTTGCGCTGCAGAATGCCGCGGAGATCGACGACCGCGTGATGCGTGAGCTTAATGCGGCCATCGAGCAAGAACCCAAATTAACGCTGGTCGAATCGGGCAGGCCGACGTTGCGAAAGGATCTATCGACTCCAACCCCCGCTTGAACAATTCTCCCCGCCTAGACGTTGAACCTAACCAAGAGTCTCTCCTACGTTCTCCCACACTATTGCCCTCCGGACTTTTCCTCCTCCATTTTCAGGTCTTTTTGTCCTTTTCGCGTTCCTTGACTCTCACATAGAATGGGGGGACATCCGGTGTTATGCTTCACCAAGAAAGTGTTTTCATTTGACATTATTGTTGTTTTTATTTATTCTGTTGTCCAAATGGACAACTTAAATTTTGGAGGCAACAATGGGCGAGCTGGAGATACTTGATTACTTGAAGAATCACATTGGAGATCTCCTCCCTCTCCGAGGGCTAAGGATCCACTTTGAGACCCCAGTGTCCAAAGGTAAAGAATGGGCACCGGATTTCATGGCCCGTGTCTCTTACAAGAAAGTGCAATTCAAATTGATCGGGGAAATCATCGCCCAGCAGAGCTCTTCGATCTTCAGGGCAAAACTATCCCTTCTGAAATCCCAGGCCCGCGAGGGTGAAGGCTTAGTTCCTCTGGTGGTGGGGAAATACCTGAGCCCCGATCAAAGGAAGCAGTGTCAGGATCAGGGTTGCTGTTTCTTGGACCTATCGGGTAATGTCTTCCTGGAGTATGACGGCTTGCATATAGAACGCATCGGCTTTCCCAGCCGCTTTCCCGAAATAAGAAAGGGAAGAAGTCCTTTTTCCGACAAGGCCTCGCTTATTCTCAGGGCGGCTTTTTCGGATATTGGAAAAATATGGGGTGTCCGGGAGTTGGCTCAATCGATTGGAGTCGATGCCGGTTTTGTCTCCCGGATGGCACAGGAGCTTGAAAAAAGGAATTACCTGTCCCGCATCGATTCCAAACTGAAATTCCGAAATCCTAAAAGTCTTCTGGAAGACTGGGTCCGGGAATACGACTACAAGAGGAACGAGGAAGTTCGATACTTCTGCCTGGCCAAAGGCCCCGAGGAGGTGATAGATAAGCTGATCGCCGCTCGAATCCCGCCTGATGTTCCGTACGGACTAGGGCTTCATGCCGGGGCCGGTATTATAGCCCCCTATGCCGTCTATAATGAGGTGCACATCTACATCCAAAACAAAGCCGGTATCAACCCCTTCGTGGAAAAACTGAAATTGAGGGAGGCCGGAGAGGGGGCCAATGTTATATTCCTATTGCCTTATTACAAGCATTCGGTCTTTTATGATAAACAAAAAATCGGAAACCTTTGGGTGGTTTCGGATCTCCAGCTCTATCTTGACCTGTACAACTACCCTATCCGGGGCCTGGAGCAAGCAGAGCATCTCTATGAGAAACGCTTGAAACAAATCATCGAGGGTTGAAAGATTTCATGCCTGAAGATTTCAAATCCGGGTTCCTAAAGACCCTCTGGATTCTCAGGGACTATCTTCCTGAGATTGTTGTCGGAGGTGGATGGGCGCCTCTCCTGTATTATCATTATCTCCTGGGAGACAAATCCAGAGAGCCGATCAGGACTAGGGATATTGATCTCCTGGTGGACATTCAAGTTCCCATGGTTGGAGAGAAATCAGTGGACACGTTGCTTTTGGAGGCGGGCTTCAAGGCAATCTTCAAGAGTTCAGCTATCCCCCCAGTAGTACACTATGAGGGGGCAATCGATGGAGAGGAGGTCGAAGTAGAATTTCTGACGGATCAGCGAGGGGCCAGGGATGATATCGTCATTGAAGTCCAGCAAGGGCTTCATGCCGAGGCCTTGAGATTCATATCCATATCGATTATCCATGCTATTGAGGTGACCATTGATGATCTCCGGATCGGGGGAGGATATTGCCCGCTCAGAGTCAAAGTGCCTTCACCGGAAGCCTACATCTTCCATAAAGGATTGGTGTTTGAACGTCGCAAGGACAGGCAGAGGAAGGCAAAAGATCTCTACTACCTATTCGACATCCTGGCCAACTGCCCTGAGTTCAAGGAACGGATCATCGGGGGGCTAAAGGTCTTTGAATGGACGTATCCTTCCTGGTTTTCACGTTTCACCAAGAACCTCCAGAAAAACTTCTCTGATCTGACAGCCGACGGAATCCTCATGGTTTTAAACCAGCGTCCGAAAGGCGCCTTTCCCCAACTGACCGATGAGCAATTCAGAGAGTATACCCTTAGCATCTTTCAAGACCTCCTGGGATCATTAAAAATGTGATATCCAGTTTAAGGTGGCCTTTGAGGCCATCCGGGACAGTATCCTTATTCAATTGGATTTACAGCAAAAATCCTTGACAACCCTATTTTTTCGAATTAAAATCGAAAGAAAATTCCTACCAAACCTCCAAAAAATGTGACTGGAATTTACTAAGAAAGGTCCAACAACTTTTCCTAATTTTTAACCCGACCCGCTAAGAAGGTTTGCCGCTTTTCCGGCGCCCATGGGAGTTACGAATGCCAGCGTTCGCTCCCTGCCTACCCGCTATGGGACGTTTCCTATCCGCCAATCACCATCCGGTGAATTCCGATCGGTCTTCAAAGCCATCATCCCCTGCCATCCCCAAAGGACGAACAGAAAATGGCCCCGGACAGGGAAGAATGGTCGACCAAGCCGTGCATTGGGTCCAACCCTTTTTTACGATTCTAAGATGCGCCTGATCGAAACAACCCATCTCAAGACTTGGGCTGGCTCGAAGCCGGCGGAGAGCCGTTTTCCCCATATTGTTAAGAAGCTCATTTGCGCAACCATTCAGCCAGAAAAGCTCCGGATGCCATCCGGCGACGCGGTCTGGGTGCCAGGTTTCGACGGGGTAGTTGCTAGCGGCGAAGAAAATAGGTTCGTGCCGAATGGTTTGTCCGTGTGGGAGCTCGGAACGAATGATGATTTTCGCGAAAAGGCCAAAAAGGATTACGAGAAGCGTAGCAAAGATAAGGCCGAAGATGGAGGGACAAAGGCCAAACAAGGGCTCGATCGCTCTCAGATAACTTTCGTATTCGTCACTCCTCGAGTGTGGAAGGACAAAGATGATTGGATCACTGAGCGGACCGCCGAGGGGCTCTGGAAAGACATAATGGTCATCGATGCTGTAGATCTCCAAGATTGGCTGGAGTCTGCGCAATCCGTCCATTTGCAGTTCGCTGCCGAACTGGGGATCGTCCCTGAGGTGGGTCTCCAGACGCCTGATCAGGCGTGGGAGGAATGGAGCTACCGTACGGACCCGCCATTGTCGGAAGAACTCGTGACAGCCGGACGCGGCGAACAGGAGAAAGAGCTGATCCGTCGCCTGGCAGCGTCTCCCAGTACCTTCACTGTTCGAGGTGATTCACCTAGTGAAGCTTGGGGTTTTGTTTTGGCTGCCTTGCGACGAATAGATTCGGAAGATGAACGCCTAAGCCTATATTCCAGAACCATTATTGTCGACAACGAACAAGTGGCTGGCGGGTTGCGGTATTTGAACAACCTCATCATTATACTTAAACAAGCACACAACCAAGTTTCCGGGTTCCTCTCATCCCATGGCTGCCACGTAATCATTCCTGAGGGTAATGACGCGCGCTCTGAACGGAATGTGATAGTGCTGTCGAGACCCACGCACCGTCTGTTCGCCGAGGCCCTGGAGAGGATGAGACTTCCGCAGAACGAAGCGGAACGTGTGGCTCGCGCCTGTGGGCTCAGCATTACCATTCTCCAGCGACAACGTCCTCATGCCAATTTTGTTCGTCCTCAGTGGGCCGATGCACCATCAGTGCCCAGCCTTCTACCTGCTCTTTTGGCTGGCAGATGGGACAACCGTAGAGAAGCCGACCGAGAGATCCTTTGCCGATTGGCTAGCATTTCGGAATACGAGCGCGTTGAAAGTCAACTCCAGGAGTTTTTAAATGTTGATGAGCCGCCGCTCCAGAAGATTGGCGAGATGTGGACGCTGACAGCTCCCGTAGACGCTTTCCAGTTAATTGCACGACGCCTTACTGCGGAAAGCCTGGTGCGTTTCAAGAGAGCTTTTGGGGATGTATTCAGCAGGATCGATCCAAAGGTCGATATTCCACCGGACGAGTGGCTCTACCAGGATATTAAAGGAGATCAGGGCCATTCGGGATGGCTGAGGAGTGGTATGGCGGAAACCCTTCTACTGATAGCCGAGCGCGGGCAGGATGCGCGGCTTGTCTGTATCCAATCGCCTCACACCTTTGCAGATGAGGTAGTACGCGATTTGCCCGGCTTGAATGATGATTGGCGTGTCATCGCCAGCCTTAGGGATCAATATCCAAGGTTAATGGAGGCATCACCTGGCCCTTTCCTTGATGGCCTCGAGCAATTGCTCGAGGCCAAACCTGATGATCTCCGACGGCTATTTGCCGAGGGGGAAGGTATTTTCGGCGGCGGTGCAATGCACACCGGGCTGCTTTGGGCGTTGGAGATCCTGGCATGGAGTACAGATTACCTAACTCGTGTCTCTCTCCTATTGGCGAAGATAGCCAGTCTAGATCCTGGTGGACGGATGGCAAACCGCCCAATCAACAGCCTACGGGAGATCTTTCTCTGGTGGCATCTAGGTACAAATGCATCCCTTGAGCAGCGTTTGGCAGTTATTGATTTGATCCTGGTCCGCGAACCTGGTGTTGGATGGGAGCTATTGGAGAATCTGCTTCCCAAGTCGATTTCTTCAATTTCTCATCCGACTGCAAAGCCGCGCTGGCGTGACTTTGGGGCCATCCCTGCGGATATCCGCAGCAGGCGTGGTGAATTCCAGTATCTTTCAGAAATCGTCGAACGCGCGCTCGCCCGTATAGGGACTGATCCAAGTCGATGGCGAGCCATTCTTAGCTCGTTGCGGAAATTTAGCTCTGCTCATCAAGAAAGGGCCATGGGGTTGTTGAACGACATCGCACAAGGACCCCTGCCGACTCCGCTTAGAGCAGCGTTTTGGGAAATGCTTCGCGACTTCACCTACGAGCACCGAACCTTTCGAAATGCAGATTGGGCATTGGCAGAAGGACTGGTCGACCAGTTGGAGATGATTCTTGAGCGTCTATCTCCAGACGATCCCATAGAGCGGAATAGATGGCTTTTTGACGAGTGGTTTCCGGACCTGCCCTCAGGAGAAACTGAGCATAAACAGCGGGAGCAAAAGGTGAAGGAGTTGCGGGAGCAGGCTATAAAGATAATTCTGCAGACACGAGGTCTAGAAGGAGTGGTAAGACTTGGGACAATCTCCAAAGTTCCAGGATTCGTCGCTTCCATCGTAGTATCCCTTACAGGAGATATTGAGTCAATTCACCGTTTAATTAAGATGGCTATTTTGGCAGGAAAGCCGGGCCTATTTCTCGCTGGGCAGATATCAGGGCAGGCACAAAAGATATTTGGGGAATCATGGTGTAACTCGGTGATAAAACTGGCCAAGGAAGGAGCATGGTCGCCAACTGTGATCGCCTCTCTCCTGATATTGTGGCCAGATGAAAGGCCAACCTGGGAGGATGCCCTTGCGTTAGGGGAAGATGTTGCGGCAGAATACTGGCGAGGGAAGTTTGTTTTCAACATTGAAGGAACCCCGGAGGACCAAACCTACCAGATTGACCGGCTTATCGAGGCAGGACGAGCTGCTGAGGCTTTCGATCGGGTCGCAATGAAAGAAGAAGGTGTGCCGACAGAATCACTTCTGCGGCTATTTGACGCTACCATAAACGAGCTGGTCCAAGCGAAAACGGCTGACGATGTAAAAAAACTCGGACTGAATTCTTATGATATGCGTCATTATCTCGATAATTTGCGAAAGCGCGTAGACCTCCCTCGCGAAGAACTGGCACGGAAAGAATATCAAGCACTGCCTCTCCTGGGGACGATGAATGCAGGCGGGCTCGCGATTCACGATTTTATGGCCAATGATCCCAATTTCTTTGTTGAGGTGCTCTGCGATGTCTTCCTGCCTGCTCACCGGGACAAGAACAATGATATCGAACCGACCCCGGAAGTGAAGGCACGAGCCCAAACCGGCTACAGACTTCTAAAAGCAATGGATAGTATTCCCGGCCAACGCGAAGGTGGCCAACTTGATGAAGAAGCCCTCCTGCACTGGATTAATGCCGTCAGGGAAAAGGCTATTGCCGTTGATCGTGCTGCAATTGCAGATCAATACATAGGGAAAATCCTTGCTCATGCCTCGCCGGACAGCGAGGACGGTGGATGGCCGCATCAGATAATTCGGAGAGTAATTGAGAGGCTGGGGGCTGATGAAATCGAAGATGGACTGAGGATTGAACGCTACAATATGCGGGGCACGGTTACGAAGGCTTTGTACGAGGGGGGTGGTCAGGAACGAGCATTGGCAGACAAATACCATGGCTGGGCCGAGATCTCTCGCCTGAAGTGGCCCAGAATGGCGCGCATGCTTGATGCAATTTCGAAAGGTTATCAAGAGGATGCCCAACAAGAGGATATTCGGGCTGAACAGGACAAGCTCAGATAGTTTTGCGCAATTAGAGGGAGACATCCTACAACTTCCCTGTCAAGAACAAATAAAGCGTTGTTCACTCCATCCATTTATCTCCAGAATATTATGTCGGAATCAGGGCGTAATATACCCTTAGACGTCTGTAGTAATCCTAAGATTGTTTTTGCCCCCTTGAAGAAAGCCATTGATATTGGGATACACGGTTAGACAATATATCCGTCTTCTGTCGTAAACAATTAGAGCCTAACCATCCGGCCATTTTTTTGACCCTTTCGACCTCCATCCCCCTGGCCCCGGTCGGACAATTTTCACACAGGCATTGCCGGTGCTTCCCTGTCCTTGCACGCCGACCGCGTCGATCGGCAAGCGGCCGGCATAAACCGTCCCCGAGAATGTAATTCTGACTATCCCATCAAATAGTTGGGTTTCCGCCTGAGGCGGGATCAAATCGAGATGGTTGATCCGGTCGACCGGCATTCACCAGGCGATGGCCTGCAACTTTTTTGGTGGTGGGGGTAGTGGAAAGATTTTGCGGACAATTGAGGCCTTAGAATAAAACCCGATTTTTATAAATCAAATTCTTGAAAAAAGGATAGGATTTAAACAGGCGATCGGCGTTCTCGTTTGGATTTCAATTCGCGCTTCGCAGTCGCATACGCGACCTCTTCTATCTCGATTCGCTCTTTGATCACCCTTGCCAGCCACTCTTCGACTCCGGGGGCATGGTGGATACGAGCAAGGAACGTTGCCCTTTCAGTGAGGTCCGGAGGGATGGAGAACGAACCAGGTTTGTTCCGCCGCACTTCAACCGGGGCTCCCCAAGCGGTGCTATTTTCGGCCTGAGAGATAACCAGGTCATCGATTTCTCGTGAGGTTTGCTTTTTTGTCTTAGGATTTTTTTTCTCGTTCATATTGGCCATCCTGTGATGATTCGGACTACATTGCCGGGTTTGAGTTGAAAAATGATCTTTAAAGGCCGTCCGGCCCATGTACGGCCAATCAATTGAAAGCGGTCTTTGAACTGCCTGTTTCGACGAACGACGAAATCGGAGAAAAAGGTTTCTACTGCCTCTTCGAAGGACACCCCATGGACCGAGAGCTTGTCACTATCGAAGTCGTATTCGAATTCCCTCGGTTGAAAACGATTCCAGTTTACCAAAGTTTCCGTCCTTCTGAATAGTTGCCCCCAGTAACTGGAAAGGGGATTGTACAGCTCGGCAGGGAGGGTCGCCTGGTCGACATCTAACTATCACTATATAATAAAATTACGAAAAAGGGAATAGTCTCATACCCGACCTGATAGGTGAATTCATCGAAGGTCCGGCTGCTGTCCTCCGGAAATCGTTTGGCGGTTTCCGCCCTCCACCAAAATAGTTACCAGGACCGCGAACAATTTATTCTGAAACGAATCGACAACCTGGAATGCAAAAGTTATAATTTGGCTTCTCGCAAGAGAGGAGAACCTCATGGCGGCTGTTGGCTGGTTCCCCATGCCGATGCGGACATGATGAAGACCAAGGTCGAGATTTTCTCGGCCCATGGGCCGAGGGGCAGAGATTCCAATGACCCTATTGCCGGATTAACGGCATTGGGTCGGACCAGACTAAGGGGTTGAGTTTTAATCGAACCAAATTGAAAGTTATGGCCGAAATAGGATTTTGGCCTGCTCTTTTCCCCCCTAAAAAGAGCCTTCTAAGCCGAATTCCAAAAAAAATGAAGCCGGAAAAGAGGACCTGATCATGTTCGCTATAAATCACGCGGCCACCGGCCTGATTATCAAAAAGATATATCCCGATGTGCCGATGGCCTTAATCCTGGTGTCCGTCCAGCTCATCGAGATCCTCTGGGTTGTCTTAAACTTTCTCGGGGTGGAAAAGACCACAACCGAGAACAGGGTAAAATCGGTCAGTGACGTGCATCTGGAGTACATGCCGTTTTCTCACTCCGTGGTCTCCACGGCGGCTTTGGCGGCGGGCGCAGGGATACTCTTGGCCTTGGGCTTCGGGGCGCTTAATGTAGGAATAGCCGTGGCGCTGGGGATATGTTCTCACCTGGTGCTTGATCTGATCAGCCATGCCCGGGATATTGCCCTATCGCCGATTCCAGGCAGCAGGAAGTTCGGCGTGGGGCTCTATGAGAAGAATCCGGGTGTGGCCTTCGTGTTCGAGACCATCTATGGGATTTTTTGCTGGTGGGTATACCGAGGAGGTATGGCTCTGTTCTGGATAATCGTAGTATTCAATCTGGCTAACGCCTCTTTCTTCATTAAAGCCCTACCCGGCCCGGAAAGATTTATGGCCCATAGACCGTTCCGGATTACGGCCATCATTGCACTACAGATCATCGTGACCGCGGTACTTGTGGGATTGTTCAGTTGAGGCCATGTCACCGACAGGATTGCCAATATATAATGTTGTTCGACCGTTTTCTTGAGCTTCAAAACCTTGCGATAGAAAGCAGCGGTTGTTCAAGCCTCGAAACCACTGGACCTGAATCCGTCGGCAGGAGAAATTTCACTGAGAGCCGGCGGGTTTTGCGCCCATTCCCTGAAGAGGCGGCCCATTTCAAAAAAACATTCAAAATCGAAGCGGCAGAGATAGGATTCCAGGAGTTTTTGATCCGCCGGGCTGGCATTTTTCTGCCAGACCTTCTGAAACGAATCGACAACCCGGAAGGCAAAAGGTATAATTCGGCATTTCGCCAGACAGGAGGACCTCATGGCTGAACTTACCTTGACTACTTTCCTGACGCTCGATGGAGTCATGCAGGCGCCCGGTGGCCCGAACGAGGACACGAGTGGGAACTTTCCTCACGGCGGCTGGCTCGTTCCCCATTTCGATGCGGACTTGATGAAGACCATGGTCGATATTTTCTCGAAGGCGGATGCCTTCCTGCTGGGCCGGACCACGTACGACATTTTCTCGGCCCATTGGCCGAGGATCGTCGACCCCAACGACTTCATCGCCGGCAAACTCAATTCGCTCCCCAAATTTGTGGCTTCGAAGACGCGGACCACGTTTAGCTGGAGTGAAACCTCGCCGGTTCGGGAGGTCACCAAAGAAGTCGCCGACCTCAAAGGGCGTTTTTCCCGCGAGGTGCAGGTTCACGGAAGTTGCGGCCTGGCCCAAACGCTGATCGCGGGCGACCTCATCGACGAATACCGGCTTTTGACCTTTCCGGTGGTCCTCGGCACCGGGAAGCGGCTCTTCGGCGTTGGGGCCGTGCCGGCCATGCTCACGCTCGTCCGCTCCTACACCACGAGCAAGGGCGTAATTGTCAGTGTGTATCGCCGCGGGGGAAGTTTCCAGACCGGCTCGTTTGCGCTCGATTGAAACACGATCGGGCGAATGGTTTTGACCGGCATTGGGATCGGACCCAATGCCGTTAACTTAACAGAATTCGTTCTGAAATTAAGTCTTTTCCGTCATTCCGGCGAAAGCCGGAATCCAGGTTTTTCAGGCTTTCTGGACCCCGGCTGGAGTATATCCCGTGGACGCCGGGACCGGGGTGACGCTGTGGATAAGGGAAATTATCCTTAAGTCAACGGCATTGGCCTCGGACCAGACGAACCGATTGAATTTTAAAAAAATATTAAACCTGACCGGTAAAAAGGGTCTTTAAGCGGAATAAATCAGTGCCGGAGAACTATAAGAGCTTTCAGACAAAACCCCCGATTAGGCTTTCCAGAGAACCGAAGCAACTCCTCGGACTCATTGGCTCAAGCCTGCTATTCCTGGGGGTCTTCACCCCGATTATCAGCTATCCGGTTATCGGGTCCATGAATGCCTTCCAGCACACCCAATGGAATGGACCCATCATCTTAATACTGGCCGTCATCTCCCTCTTCTTAAGCTTGACCGGGCGATACAATCGTCTTTGGGTCACCGGTTTTTTAAGTCTCGGGGTTGTGGCCCTGACTTTTATATCCATCCAATCTAAATTGGCCGCCCTTCAAGAAAAGATGGCGATGCGCCTGGCCGGCAATCCTTTGCGCGGTTTGGCGGATAAGGCGGTGCAATCCGTTCAAATCCGATGGGGCTGGGCTCTCCTGGTCGTCGGGGCGTTGTTGCTGATTGCCTCCGCGGCTTTGAAAGAAGGGCTGGCAGGGGAGTCGGACCGGGCGAAGTGATCTTTGGAATTGCCGGTAGGAATACAAGCCTGTAATGTTGAAAATGAATTCTCAGGAAAAACGACTGGCCCAACCGGGGGGCCGTGAACGGACAATCACCACTCTGTGCCGCATGTGTGAACAGGGCTGCGGCCTGGAGGTGACCCTGGGGCCGAACGGGCCGCTGCGGGTGCGGGGCGACCGGCACCATCCCTACAGCCGGGGCTGGCTGTGCGTCAAGGGTCTGGCGGCCCTGGACTTCTTATCTTCGCCCCGGAGAATTACCACCCCCCTCATCCGCCAGGACGACGGGCGGCTTCGCCGGGCCTCTTGGGAGGAGGCCCTGGACCGAACGGCCCGCGAACTGCACCGCATCCGGGAGGCCTACGGTCCCCAGAGCCTGGCCATCTATCACGGGGAGGGGGTGGGGCACCAGGAGATCAAGTCCTATATGAAACGGTTTGCCAACGTCTACGGCACGCCGAACTTCATGGGGGTCGGATCGATCTGCAACGCCGCGCGGACCATGGCGGACACCCTCACGCTGGGGCAGGTCACCCGCCCCGACATCCCCCACACCCGTTTCCTGATGATCTGGGGCGGCAACCCCCTGGTGTCCAACGAACCGGTGACGCCGGTAGAAATCCGCCGGTTGGCCCGCCGGGGCGCCGTCCTGGCCGTGGCGGACCCGCGCCGGACCCCGACGGCCGCCCTGGCCGACTACCATCTGGCCCTGCGTCCCGGGACCGACGGAATCCTGGCGGCCAACCTGCTCCACGTGATTCTGCGGGGGGGTCTCTGGGACCGTTCCTTTACCGAGGCCTGGGTCACTGATTTTGCCGCGCTGCAGCCGGCCGCCGCCGATCGCTACGCCCCGGAGGCCGGGGAGCGCCTAACCGGCGTAGCCCCGGAGCTGGTGCGCCGGGTCGCCGTGGCCTATGCTTCGACCAAACCGGCGTGTCTACTGGTCGGCAACGGCCTGGAGCATCACGGACAGGGGGTCGCCGCCATGCGCCTGCTGGCCGTTCTGAAAGCCATCACCGGAAACCTGGACCTGCCGGGCGGAGACCTGTTTTCCTCAAACCCCGGGCTCCGGGACATTACGGAGCCGCTCCCTCCGGCGGCGGCCCCGCCGCTGGGGGCGGACACCTTTCCCCTGTTCTGTCGCCTGCGCCGGGAGGCCCACGCCCTGGCCCTACCGGATGCCGTTCTGGAAGGCCGGCCCTATCCGATCCGCGCCATGATTATTGCCGGGGGCAACCCTTCCCTGGAGTGGCCGAACAGCCGGCGGGTTCGGGCCGCTCTCGAGAAACTGGAGTTTCTGCTGGTCATCGACGTGGTCGATTCTCCGGATACCCGCACCGCCCAGGTCGTTCTGCCCGCCTGCACCTTCCTGGAACGGGACGAGCACCGGGTGCCTCTGTATCACAACCTGCAGACCATACTGCTGCGAAAAAAAGTGCTCGAACCGGTGTACGGCCTCCCGGACCAGACCATCTGGATCCGGCTGGCCCGGGCCATGGGCTACGGCGAACATTTCCCCTGGGACGCTCCCCGGGACGGCATCGATTACCTCCTGGGCGACCTCGGCCTCACCTACCAGGATCTGGCGGAACGCCCCGGGGGGTTCGAATACGCCGAGCGCCGCTACCGGAAGTACGAGTCCGCCGGTTTTCGGACCCCCAGCGGCCGGGTGGAGGTCGAGCCGGAGCGGCTCCGGGAGTCCGGTCTCGATCCGACCCTGCTGCCGGCGATGCCCTCCCGGGAGTCCCCGGGGGAGATCGGCTATCCCCTGCTGCTCTGCACCGGCGCCAACCTGCTTCCCTATCTACACTGGCAGTACCGCTTTCTTCCCCGGCTTCGACGCCTGGCCCCGGAACCGCGATTGGAGATCCACCCCGACACCGCCCGCCAATACGGTTTGGCCGACGGGGACCTGGCGGAGGTGGAAACACCGGTCGGGTCCATCCGCTTGAAAACGGGGCTCACTCCGGGCATTCAACCGGAGACCGTCCACCTGCCCCAGGGCTGGGAGGAGGCCAACGCCAATGAGCTCACCGGAGCCCAGTCCCCGGACCCGGTTTCGGGTTTTCCGAACCTGAAATCCAACCGCTGCCGGATCCGGAAGGTTCCCACCTGATAAACCAGCAAAGTTTCCGAGGAAGTGGTGATGTCTTGCTTTGCTATTCTGACGGCCGCGAGGTATGGTAAAAAACGATGATAGGTGCTTAC
>CAVUPH010000039.1:0-116912 GCA_963743305.1 uncultured delta proteobacterium | reverse complement strand
ATTCATTATGCCGTTAAGTGCAGTACCACAAATCAGTATGCTTAATATGACATGGGCTTCTTCAGCAGTTGTCGGGCTCTGTGTCCAAAGAAGAATTACTTCGTAAGAAAAAAAAGCGATAATTGTTGCAACAGGGAGGATTAAAACTGCGATAAATTGACAGCTTTTATGGTAAATTTGTATTAATTCCTCCTGATTATTTATAGAGACTAACTGAGTAAATGTGGGATAAATACTCAAGAAAACTGGAGTAAAAAGGCGTGAGAGGCTCATTGCCACCAAACTGGCCAGCATGTAATAACCGAACATCTCAAGGGAGAGTATTTTGCTTAATATAATCTTATCAAGCTGAGTCAGAATTACCGCAAGGATAGATATCCCACTCATGCCAGCAGTAAACCTCCAAATGCCTTTAAGGAGTTTCTTTTGGAAAACTGTTTTATTCTCACTCTGCGGCAGGTTGCGCCATAGAAACAGAGCTAATAAAAAGGCGTTTGCAATGCTGATGACTATTTGCCATATTAAAAAGGCCTGAATGGTTGGAGAAACCAGCCATAAAATCAAGACAGCCGCAGTACCGCGTAATGTGCTCATACACACATTGATTACGTTAACCAGAACCTGTTTTTGTAACCCCATCAAACCTCCGGAGTAAAACCCGATTGGCATCTGGAAAACCATTACGAATCCCATGATTAGGAGAGCATGTTGGATAGTTTTAGGAGATAAATGTCCTGCTTTGATCCAGTGATGGGCAATAAATGGTGATAATGAAACCATTGCAATTCCGACAAAAACAGCAACGCTCCAATAAAGCGTTTCTAATGTGCGGACAAGATTACGCATTTCTTGCTCTTTATGCGGCAAGACTGAAAGCCGTGCCATTTCACGGGTTAATGTACTACCTAATCCTACGTCTAAAAGTCCAAATGTGACTTGAAGTGTAGCAAATATGCCTAACAAACCATAAGATTCGATTCCCATGAAATTAATATAGAGAGGGATGAAAACCAAACCCATGAGGGCCTGCCAGATACTTCCGGCAAAATTGGCAGCAATATTTTTCTTAAAGGGGTTCAAGGAAAGAGTTGGAGATTTAGATATTTTGTCTATCATTCAAAAATCTTTCGGCATTTTGTCCGGGGGAAGTTTTCCGTGGGCATTTAAGGCGGAACCGTCCAATTGGCTTTCCCTCCGCGAGGCGAATAATCCGATTCTGCGATACGTCCATACGATTCGTTTGCTGTCCATGACCATCTGTATAGGGGGGGCAGTTTGTTACTAAAATTCAATTAACCTCGATCAAGAGTACCTTAGGATTAACCGATGAATTCCATTCGACATCGTGCCAATCATCAGTTAATATTTTTCCGCGAAGACCAGAAAAAGTTTTCTACTAGAATTCTTTGCCCCTGGCGAAAACAGGATGCATCAAACGTAATCCTTGGAGTTACATCAATGGTTCCATCGGGAATCGAAAATGAGAAATTGATATCAAACTTGCCATTAACGGAATATTTGGACACGGTCTCTCCTAAATACCCACTTTTCCCCCAGAAAACTACCCGGGGTAAAATGCAGCTTGTCTTAATCGGTCCCAATACTTCTCCAAGGATCTTAAATTGTGGCATTGGATATTTCTGGCTTACGATTCGGACAGGTTGATTGTTGTATTCTAAATAATTGCCTGGGCCTGGAGTAATACCTGTGATAATAAGTGGGAATTCTTTGTCAATAAGGACGTGGGCATTATTTATTTTGTTGAAAGTAGGATAAAGACCAAAGAATTCGTTGACCACCATGGGTAAAATTCTATTTCTTCTTTTATTTATAGAAATTGAAATTTCCGGATAAGAAATTGCCATCTTTTCATATATTGAATCAGCGGATATAAAATGTTTTTCGGCTTCCTTGATTATAGCCGTAAGGAATTCGCCCATAAAATTAAGATAGTCCAGTTTAATGCTAATCGGATCGTTTTTAAATAGGTCTATATAATAACTTGAAATATTAGAGAAAGTATTCAAATTGTCTCTTAATCTATAAAATCTTTCTTTTGTTTCATCATCAACCAAAGGATTTATATCCATTAGTAGGTAGTTCGGGTCCATCATTTGGGATCTTGGATTTATAATCTTGTCATACCCAAAAAGATTGACAATTTTGTTGAAATTTGTCTCAAATGATAGGGAAAGAACCGAATGAAGTTTGGTCAGATCCTCTCTACGACTCATATAGTCTGGTCCATCATGATTAAGAATGAATGTGTTCTTTCTAACGACTTCTTCCATACCAATTGAGTGCCTTATACATGCTTCCCCGGGTGTAATAATATTCACCGATTTTGAGGCGAAGGGGACGTAAAGAAAACGCCCAGACGAGAGTAAGAGTTAAGATTAATGCGACCGCTAAGGTCAGTGAAAATCTTGACGAATGTGGAGCGAAGTATTTGGAGACAAGACGATCTTGCGGTATGATTCCGAAACCTCTTTTTTATTGAGAAAAGGCTTATCCGAAACTTCGGATTCTGTCGGAACCTCTTATTCTAGATCCTCAAACTTCCCTTGATTTGTTTCTTTCAACCATAGGAACCCTTTGGATTGAAGGGCGCGCGTCACGCCTTATCTGCCGTCCCTGAAGGTCAGCTTTCGAAGGATGCCGGTATACTAAATCCTGGCTCTCTTCCGCCAAGTTCCGGTAATGGATTTTCCTTGGGAGTCGGGCTTTTTTAATAAAGACTCACAAGCATATTTTCTTATGAGCCGTATTGGCCTGTAGAGATAATAAAAAGAATGAAGGTATTCTGGAAGAGGGAATGATTCCCGTTCAACCATCGTAGGGGTTAGGCATAGGCCTAAACAAACTCGGAACCGATTAAGCCACCCATCTTGAACTTTTGCTAAAAAGATGCTGGAAACCATAATCCCAGGCTGATCATTAGAATAATAGCTTTCTTGGACTTCACGGGACAAGCGCACCGATAAATCGTCCTTCTCTATATTGTTAATGACGTGGATTGGGACAGGTGCGTCTAAAAGTTGTTTGGCTAAAAGGAGTCCGAGGTAGATCATGCGTTGGCACTTCAAGCGCGAAGCCTGTTCCATTAGATAGGAGCCAATTTATTTTTCGAATTTGAATTAACCTGGCCAAGTCGCTGATCCATTTCAGTTTTAACCAAAGGTGCTTGGCGCCATGGACACAGAGCAAAATAAGCAAAATTTCAACGGAAAACGATGAAATATTTTCACCCCCCAGTGATATCCGTTCAACCTGATCCCACCAGGGTTCGTAGTCAGGGGAAGTAAAAAACCAAGAAGGGGCAATTCCCCAATGAATCTCCAAGTGAACTTCCGGATAGGATCTGAAGAAACTATACTCGCAATTAGCGCGGAAGATCATGGCCTCTGTGGGGGTGAATCAAAAGGTATTGTCGGGAAAATATTCGTTTTTACATAAGGATTTCTTTGGCCAAAAGAAAATCCGTTTTGGAGATCAGGATATCCAAGTCTCCATAACACCTTAAGGCCGGATTTCCATAAAGCATTGAAGTCAGCACCGGGCCTTTGAAAGGGATGGCCTTGATACCTTTCTCTTCTAGAAGGCTGAGGATTCGGAGCAGTTCGCTGATGGCAAAGAGGTTCTTTCGGGCGTTTGCTTGAAAAAAATCCCCCAGCTCCTTCATGATCGGATCAGGGACTTTATCCGGGCAATGGGTCTTGAGGGACCAGTAGAGGAGGGGGAGAATCCCGTGGCGCTGTCCCTGTTCGATGACCAGATTCCAATCCACTCCTTTGGAAATCAGCGCCTCCAGTTTGGGGCCCTTTTCCGGGTCCACTCCGGCGCAGCAGATAAGGAGGTCAATGACTTCAGTGGGGATAGCCATAATAGGTCAAGATGGAAGAGGGAAGATGGAAGATGGAAGCAAAAGAAAAGATGCTCAGCCTCCGACTGTGGTCCCTTTGCAGGCGAAAGCTTCGATGCGGCTACGCTGCTTTTCAGTTAATTCCGGCAACTCGTCGTCGGGCGGCAACGGTTCATTACGGAGGATATCCAGTCGCGTCTTTAGAGCCCGGGCGTAACCGCCCAGGGTTGCCGTGGGTGCCTTGCCATGCGGCTTATACCATTTCCCCCGTTCTGAAACCTCCACCGGGGATTTGCTTGAAAACATTCCCCAGTCCCTTCATTGTCAGGTCAAGGTCTACGACTTCTAGAGGGGGTAGCCATTTTTGGTCAAGATGGAAGATGGAAGGAAAAGAAAACATTTCCTGTTCTATCTGTTGCTCCTCGGCAGGTTCGAGACTTTTTGTGAAACCATCATTTTTGAATATATTAGACTGATATCGCTTTTCTTTTTCTGGCGACGCTCTTAATCAATTTATCGGCCAAATTTACTGCTTTTTCTGCTTCTTCCCGTGTCGGGGATCCCAGGGGCAGCAGGCCCGCTTCCGCAGGATAGCGTCCCCGGTAAATACTGTCGACGAACACGATCTCATCTTCAGAAATGGGAAATTTTACCCGAAGGTCTTTCCCAATCGCGGCAAGGCGGGCCGCGCTATGGGTCTTTTCCAGGTCCCACCCTTTTTTAAAAAGGCCCGCTTTCATGGCTTTTTCCACTGATTGTTGCGCATGATAGCAGGCGCCTTTGAAATACCCGCCCTGCAAAAGATAAACGGCCATATCCAGCTCGTCCCTGGCCTGTTTTACCCATTCCGTCTACGATATCCTTCATAAAAAGCATCCTCCCCTCTCTCGGATATGAGGTGCAAAAAAGGGCTTCCTTTTTTCTGATATTCCCGCCACTTGGACAAAGAAACGACAAAGGGGTCGATGGAGAACTTTTTGTAGAACGGCTTAAGAGAATTCTGAACGAGAGATCCGGCATCTTCAATATTTCTCTCCCGATCATCGATTAAAATCAATAAATCCAGATCATTTCCTGACCCTTCCCGGGCCACGGACCCGAAAAGAACAACGGAACACGGAGCGACAGCCTTTCTAATCGATGCGGCCGCTTTCTTTGCATCTTCGTAAGTTGCTGTCATATCCAAAGGATAAGTTTAACGGGCATGGCTCATTGCATTAACAACCGCTTCTTGAAATTGCTCGTTTAAGTAAGGATGCATGGGAATACTTAAAATCCTGTTTGAGGTGTTTTCACTTACCGGGAACGCGCCAGGCCCATAACCTAAGGATGTGAAGGCCGTCCTGCAGATGCAGAGGTGTGGGATAATAAATTGCTGTAGGGAATTTATTATCCTTGAGTCCCCTATTTCCGGCCCCATGATGTACTGACCATGACCGAGTACGCGATGAATGCCGATTTCCAGGGCAGGGCGGATGGCATCCTGCTGAGTCCTGAGGTCGATGAAGTCGACAGGTCTGGGTTCAGGCCGGCGCATATGTCTATCTATTGTCACGTTTACATCAGTCAACAGGTTTCCGATAATCGGTAGGCGGCCTCCAATTCTGATGCGAATTTTTCCGCGTCCGTTTTTCCATCATCGACCCATCCGTATAGCGGTCCAAGCATAGATTGAATTTCATCCATCATATCAATAAGTTGTTCATTTTTAATATCAATATCCGGTATCAAGATTTTTTCTATGGGTTTTTCTGAGAAAGGCTCCGTGTATTCATCCGGTACAATTAGTTCGACCTTAATCGGATAGGTTTTCATCTGTAAGGGGTTCTTTAAAACCAAACGGCCGTCCTCATAAAACATAGCCTGCATTTTCATAATCGTGCTTCCTCAGTAAGATTTTTTAAAGGCGAAAGCTTCGATGCGACTACGCTGCTTTTCAGTGAATTCCGGCAACTCGTTGTCGGGTGGCAACGGCGCATTACGGATAGCGTCCAGGCGCGCCTGCAGAGCCTGAGCGTAACGGCCCCTGGAGGTTGTCGGGGCATTATCTTGCGGCTTAACTACCTCTTGATCTGGAACCTCCATCAAGATTTCTTCCGCCGGTTTTTCTGATAAGGTGAGTTTTTTTCCATGGCGTTCCCTACAAAGCGAGCGAACTCGTCAAGGTCCATGCGGATCAGCAGCCAGTGACGTTTCACCTTGAGTTTGAGAGTTCGAACCCGTTCAGGGTCCAGTTCATAAGTGTAGGCATGCCGAAAGATATGTCGGAAGGCCCTTAATTCATCAAGGATCGCAAAACTCTTTTCGGACAGTACATTCGTTCGAATACCGGGAATAGTCAGTCGCATGCGCTGAAGGAGTTCCCGGTGGTACCGGGATAAGTCCTCGATACGGTTTTCAAAGGTTTTGGCCACTTCCTGGAAAAGTTCCTCCAACGCACAATAAAAGTTATGCAGGAGGTAGCCCAAGTGGCTTGTTTTTTCTCTGTCCGTGGGTTGGGTGGATTCAACCTCTTTCCGTATTCGCTCAATCAACTCCATTTGGCTTTCAAAATAACCCAAAAGGACGGCCAACCGTTCTTTCTTCATAGAATCCGCCTTCCCTTTTGCTCAAGGGATAAAAGGAATCGACACCGCTCTCCCTCGATGAGGTCGACTGTTCGGTTCAACAGGCCCTCCAACTCGGTTACGGTTTTGAGATAGTCTCCGCGGAGTCCTTCCACGAGCACATCGATATCCGAAAAGGGATAAAATCCTCCTTTCTCCAGAATAGAGCCTACCAGGAAAGCACGGCGGACCTTTTTCTTTATTAAATAATCGGCCAACAGGGTTTCGACCCGGCCTAAGGTTGCCAACCGCTCTTTTTCTCTTTCGGCATATTCCCGGCGAATAGATTCTTCCCAAAGAGAAAGATCAAAACCCTCCAATTGCGCGGAAATGCAAGAATGCCTCCGGGTTTTAATCATGGTTCGGAGTCTATTCCCATATTATAAGCAGAAATAATATCGACAAAGGCCAAAAAATCGCAAAGGTTGCGTTGGAATACCCCAAAAACGATGGCGTCGTCGATTTTTTCATAGTAATGGACGATCAAATTTCGGAAAGGCCGCCATCTGTTCCAACCGAGGAAGCAGATCGGCTGAAATGATTCTTTCTTCGGCCAGGACAACGAAGGCGTCTCGATAGGTAGAGGGCTCCCGAAACCCCTCGTCGGAGATAATATGTTGGGCAACGTCAATACAAGCTTCGATCATTATGTGAAGGGTCCGTTCCACAAAGCGGCGGGATCGGACATCGCTTTGATACACCTCCCAGGTTATGTCCTTGGCCTTTTCTAAATCGCGGACGTTGGCGCGTATATTCCCCAGTATCTTTTCCAACAGCAGGCGATCAACCAATACTTACCCCTTTTATGCCGGCCGGTGGATTGCCCGGCTGAGATGTCGACGGTGAAGATAAAGAAAATCATCGAAGGCCTTTCTCCCCCGGACTTCAAATTGTTTCCTGAGACGGGGATCCCGGTCGTAGAGCAAGCGTCCGTACCGGCGAACCTGGTATTTTAACAGCTCGCCGGCCCGGTTGAGGATGACCAAGTCGACCCTCAGCCCCAAGGCCTTTTCCAAAGAGACTGCCAACTCCAGCAGGGGGAAATCTTCTTCTTGACCGGGAAAGAGGAGAATGGCCAGATCCAGATCACTGTCAGGTTTTGCTTTTCCCGTGCTTTGAGATCCGAAGAGATAGATCGCCAGGATGGCCGGGTATAAAAGGCCATGGCCCCGTATGATTTCGGTAATTTTTTCTTGACATGCCTTTTTGTGACTCATATTATGAGGCATAATGCTTTATGGAGGGAGTCATGAGCCAGATCACGGTACGGGGACTTGAGCCGGAAATCGAACAAAAAATCCGGCAAATGGCCAAGGACAGGCATCAGTCGATTAATTGTGTACTCACTGAAATCATTCAGCAAACATTAGGAACGGGAAAACGTAGGCCCGCGGCAGACACCCTGAAGGCATTGGCGGGGGGCTGGAGCGAGCAGGAAGCTTCGGATTTTCTGAATTCTATTGGATCGTTTGACCAGATTGACGAAGAAATGTGGCAATGAAACTACTTCTGGATACTAACGTTTATGCCGGTTTCAAATTGGGAAATTCTGAAATTGTTGAATTTCTGATTCGAGCAAACGTAATTCTACTATCTCCCATAGTGTTGGGAGAATTAATTTTTGGATTTCGTAATGGAACCAGATTCGAGAAAAATTTTGAGGAGCTGAACCAATTCATTGCCCATGACGCCGTGGAAGTGATCCAGATAGGAGAGGTTACCGCTGACCGTTATGCCAGAATCGCCGAGCAGCTTAAACGGCAAGAGACGCCATTACCTTCTAACGACATCTGGGTGGCAGCGCAGGCCATGGAGTATGGGGCCGAACTGGTTACGCGGGATCATCATTTTGAGAAAATCAGCGGCTTGGTCTACCATCTGTTTCTTACCCCGTGACTTTTGCTTAGGCTGGGTGAAAACAAGTCCGTTTGATTTCCGGTATACGATTAATTTCCGTGAGCGTATTTGGATAGGCCATGATCGGACAATTCATTTCTTAGCCGGCCATTGAGACCTTATTGCCACCAGAGTTCGGAAAGGGGGATTTCGATCTCCGAAAAGGGTTCGGCCCGAACCTGGTCGTCGTCGGCATGGGTGGATAGGAGCGACCATCGGCTCGGCGAAGGTCTGGGAGAAACGATCAATTCCCTCGCAATGATTTCGCCGATCATATTTTCCGGAATTTCGAGGAGATCGTCGTAGACCGCTTCTTTTTTTACCGTCTCCGACATGCATTATCTCCAGTTGGGCCTTCGCCACTCAATTATTGGTTCCCAGAGAGGACAATCCCATGCCCGGGGTGGGCGCCCACGAAGCGTTAAAATATTAGGACTTGCCAGCAAAGACGTCATTGCGAGAAGCGGAGCGCGGAAGCAATCCCCCCGCTGGCTCCCGGGTTCCTCTAAGCTGCCGATGGAGATTGCTTCGCTCCGCTCGCAATGACGGGGGCTGGAGCTTTCTTCCATCAATTGATTATTGGCCTTTTTGCAGGTCATAGAGGCTTATTTACATACTAAACCAGAGGGTCATGAAGCGCCATGGTCCGCGGGGTCCTTCTGAATCTTAGCGTTTGCGGGTTGAGGAGCCGAAGAGCCATTTTCCTTAATGAAGGATTTATTATTCTTCCACCATTCGATAATAAAGGCTAAAAATACAAAAACAAAGAACGCCAGAATGGTAGTGATAATAACAATCATTGCCTTTTTCGGCTTGACGGGCTTCAAAGGGAGGTTGGGTTCAGAAACGAAGCGATACGATTCATAAAAGGTATAACGAATTATTTCCATATCATTGAGCAGGGCATTGTATACTTCGCGGTTGGTGTCTTTGTTTAAGTCCAGGTTTTTAAAAAACTGATTCTGAAGTTCGACCAGATTGTTGTAAACCAAATCCCCGTTTTCGTCTTTCCCAAAAAATTTTCGGGCCTCATTAAAGAAGTTGTAATTAACCTGGGAAATTTCCTTGTTTCGAGTTTGCTTGGCCGATTTTTCCATTAGATCGGCCACCTGCGATTCCACGCCCACCAACTGTGTGGCCGGAGACAAATAATTGTATCCCCCCTCGCCAACCGAAACAACCTGGCGATTTTCGGCAGAACCGGCCAAAGGGTAACGCTTTATAATCGTTTTCATGCGGTCCGCTTTTAACGAGAGTTGTTCCAGATTGAATTTCGTGGTTAGGTTGTCGTTTTCAAACTTACGGATATCATTGGCAGAAAATGGTATAATTGCCGTTGATGTAATCATAGAGGAGGTTATACATGATCGTATTCCTGAGAAAAACCCCCAGAATGATTACTAGTGCCCGGGCTTTCTCCGGACCTTTTGCTTCCCAGTTCAACTGGACCCCGATCACATAATTCTGCATGTCGGGAGGGAGGCCGGCCAGCACTTTTAAGTCTTCCTTGGCATAGGCATACGCCGGGGAAATGAGCTTGTTAAGATCCTCGGAAGATTGGATGGATTTGGAAACCATGGATAGATCTTCCTGATTTAACAGCCCTTTCCGCTTAATGAAATTTTGGAAAAGCAAGGGGTTGGTGAAACGCTTTTGGTATTTTTTAAAATCGGGAATCGACATTGTCGAGATCCGAAGGGTCCGGTCTTTATCCTTATCTTTATCTTTATCCTTTTCCTTATCCCTTTCCGAAACGATACGCTGGCCGGTAAAGGCATAAAATCCTTCACTTCGATAGATCCGGGGAAGCACCAGGGCAATGAGTAGGGACAAAACGGCCGCCAAAAGGGTGCCGTAAAGAATAAATTTTCTCCTTCGATAAAGAATTTGAAAGATAGGGGCCAGGTTGATTTCGTCCTCGTAAAGGGGTCTGGGGTCTTGTTCGGGGTTCATGGGGTTGAGATTCCTTTTCCTTGATTTTGGTACCAGGTGTACGTGGAGGATATCCCCTCCCTAAGATTGATTTTATGCTTCCATCCCATCCGATGAAGTCGCTGGACATTAAGAAGCTTTTGGGGGGTCCCATCCGGTTTGGTGTCGTCGAACACCAGCGTAGCCTCAGGATAGACTACCTCCCGCACTATTTCGGCCAGTTCCCGGATAGTACAGTCTTCTCCGGCGCCGATGTTGATATGGGGGTCATCGGAGTAATGTTCCATTAAATAGAGACAAGCATCCGCCAGGTCATCCACAAAGAGAAATTCCCGGCGGGGTGAACCGGAGCCCCAAATGGTTACTGCGTTCGGCGTTCGGCGTTCGGCGTTCGGCGTTAAAACTTGGTTGTTTGCGCCTGAAGGGAATCCCAAGGGACCTTTTAATTCCGGAGGAATGGGACCAAATAAGGCTTCGTCTCGATCAAGCCCCTCCAAGTCTTCTTGCTCGGCGAGTTTGGCCAGATGAAATTTTCGGATCAGGGCCGGGAGGACGTGAGAACTCAGCAAATCAAAATTATCGTGGGGACCGTAAAGATTGGTGGGCATGGCGGAAATGAAGTTGGAGCCGTACTGCTTCCGATAGGCCTGGCAGAGCTTGATCCCGGCGATCTTGGCAATGGCATAAGGTTCATTGGTGGGCTCCAATACGCCGGTCAGAAGATATTCCTCGACCATGGGTTGGGGGCATTCGCGGGGATAGATGCAGGAACTGCCCAGGTAAAGGAGTTTTTCGGTCTCGAAGACGTGGGCGGCATGAACCACGGTGGCATGGATCATCAGGTTGTCGTAGATGAATTCGGCGGGTCGGGTGGCGTTAGCCCAGATACCCCCTACGGTTCCGGCCACCAGAAAAACGTACTCGGGCCGGTTGGCCCGGAACCAGTAATTAACCGCGGCCTGATCACGCAGGTCAAGCTGTTCGCGGGTGGCGGTCAGTACGTTGGTATAACCCTCCTGCCGCAAACGGCGGAGGATGGACGCGCCCACCAGACCCCGGTGACCGGCTACAAAAATTCGGGCGTTCTTAGGAATTTCAGACATGGATTTTTTGACTGAGATTACAGGACATCGGCAAAACCGGAACGGGTTTTCATAAACCACATATATCCGCAGACAAAAACCAGGATGGCGCCGGCCGTTTGGATAAACCAGAACCCGAAGTCGGGCCACTGATTCCAGACCAGCACCTGGCGGAACCCTTCCAGTATCCCGGTCAACGGATTCAACTTGATGAAAATCCGGAATCTTTCCGGGACGGCCTCAATGGGATAAAATATCGGGGAGAGGAAAAACAGGATCTGGACCACAAGCCCGATGGCATAACCGATGTCTCGGAGATAAACGCCCAAGGAGGACAAAAACCAGGCCAGGCCCAGGGAAAAACCGGCCAGAGGGACAATAAACAAGGGCAGGAGAAATACCTTGGCCGAGAATGTACCCAGCAAGAACATCTCACCGGCTATCAGGATGCCCACACTGATCAGCCCTTGAAAAAGCGCGGCCCCCAAAACGCTCACCGGCAGGATTTCCAGTGGGAAAATTACCTTTTTGACATAATTGGGGTTGGAAACAATCAAGGAAGGGGCGCGGGTTATGGTCTCTGAAAAAATGGTAAAGGCGATCAATCCGGCAAATAGGGTCAGGGCAAACTCCCCCTGGTTGATCTCTCCGCCGCCCAACCACTTCACCTTAAAAACCAACGAAAAGATAAAAGTATAAATTCCTAGTAATAACAATGGGATAATTACTGGCCAAATCATCCCCAGATAAGAGCCTTTGTAACGTCCCTCAATCTCTCGCCGGGTGAACTGACTTAACAGATCCCAGTGGCGATAGAGACTATAGAGAGGGCCGAAAGGGTTCAGGAAGCGGTACCAGGAAATGGAAACCAGGTTTAAGCGAACGCCGGAGGCCAGGTAAAGTCGATGAGCATCTCGGCCGGCCCAGCGGATGATTAGGGCAAGGCCGAAATAGATGGAGGCTAGCCCCAAAAGCAGCACCCCTTTGCTCCAGAGGGCTAAAGAACCTAAAGGTTGCCCCCCCAGTGGGAAACGAGCGCCACTGGAGAGCCCATTCCGTCATCCAGGAAGCGAAAAAGGATCCTATTAAAAGCAAGCTAGTTGTATTAATTTTCTTCAACTTTTACTTTAAAGATACAGGCCGGAGATATTTTGCTCTTGAACCACTCCACCTCCTCTTGAGCCATATCAATCTCCAGGAAATAATCTCCTGGTCTTTCCGGAGGAACCACTTTGGCCACAACTTCCACCTGTTGCTGAGGTTCTAAATCATGAGGCAGGTTGGTTCGTTCAATCGGGGTACTCACCAAGTTCCCGGATAAGTCATACCAGCGATAGGCTAGGCGGATCCAGTTGCGGTTCCCCTCTTTCCCTCGCTGGGAGGGCCAATTCACCGGGCTATTATTTTTGATCACCATCTTGGCTTTAAAAACCTGGTAGGTCTTTAAAGTGACCGGTTGATTTTCTATGCTTAATTGGGCCTGAAAGCCTTCCGGTGGCAGGGGCCGGTCACTCGATGTTTTCTTGCTACAGCCCGGACCGAGCATTAGAAGAAAAATAAGGGGAGGGATCAGGAACCTCAAACCAGGATTCGCGGCTGGGAAAGGTGCTCTGATTGCCTGGAATTTTCGACTTCCAGCTTGAGGGTTTCAATTTCTTGTTGCAGGTGCTCAAACTCCCTGGATTTAAGCTGGATAAACTGGTAGGTCAATTCCAGCTTGCGCTGCATTCCTTCCGGGGTCAGATGGTACATATACGATCGCTTGTTGGCGGAGTTTTTAAAATGGACGACTTTAACCAATCCTTGATTGATCAAGGCGTTCAGCAGGTAATTGGCCTTTCCCAGGCTGAGTTTGAGCCTTTCGGCCAGCATCCGTTGGGAGAGGGAAGGGGTCTC
This sequence comes from uncultured delta proteobacterium, assembly GCA_963743305.1. Classification (GTDB taxonomy): domain Bacteria; phylum Desulfobacterota; class RBG-13-43-22; order RBG-13-43-22; family RBG-13-43-22; genus CAVQSS01. Next base: position 103,638 of record CAVUPH010000039.1, on the reverse strand, counting down.
CTCTAAAACCCGGAGTGTTTTTAAGTAGCTTTCGTCCATTCTAACTTGAGAAAAAGGATTCTTAAATAATTTTTCGAAGAAACGAGCAGGAAAAGGGCAGGCTACCGCCATCCCCGGTCTAGACCGGGCTGTTGTCCAAAAGGAAGTCGAGGGTCAGGGCAAAAAAGACGGCCCCCTTATTGTCTTTGAGGCGAAAGCGGTTTTTTATTATAGGCAAAAATTGTTGAAATTTTTGCCTAGGGTTTAGACAAAAAAGCCTTGTCCACTTGGACCTTAGCGCTGTAATGAATGGTATTGAGTAAAACCAGGACCCGATCACTGGCCTTCATTTCTTTTAACAGGACCCCTTCGAGGCCCTTAAAGGGACCCTCTTTGATCAATACCGGGCCCCCTTCGGGGAACTCCGCCGGCTCAAGGTGAAGATATCCATCCTGCATCCGCAGTCGGAGCCCTTCCAGCAGGCCTTCGTCGATAACAAAAGGGTATCCTTCCTTATTTCCGACGATCCGTTTAACCCCCCGAGTATACTTGATCATATGGTAATAGAAGAAGGGGTCGAACTGGGAAAAAATATAACAAGGGAATAGTTCTTCCACAACTTCTTTCAAGGTTCCCCGGACAAATTTTTTTAATTTCAATTTGGGATTAAAGACTTGAATACCATCATGCTTTAATAGTTTAAAGGTGACGATATCTTCCTGCTTCGCCTTAGTGTAAAGACAATACCAGTTTATCATAACAAATTGTATTGATTGAGTAAATAAAATGTTCAGAGGTTGAACTAAGATATACCAAGCAGTGAAATGTTTGTCAAGCATTTAATAATTCATTGGTAAATCCGAGGTGTAGGGATTATCTTACTGATACGCCTCTCCCGGAGGGCATCCTTTAGGATCACTCCTTATCGGATTTGTCCAATATTTTCAGAGAGGAAGGTGAAGGTTGGGCTTTTTCCAGACAATCATCGCCAGTGGGTTTTTGAGAAAAAGACTGTGAGCAACCCCCAATAAAAAAGAAACAGATGGTTATGATAAGTAGGAAAATTTTTCGTGTCATAATTCGATGTTCCACTTAGTAGGGGAAAGATCGTTTTAAAAAGCTTGGAATAACCCTATTCCCTTCTTATAATAATAAAGAATCAGGGGGGGGGACTGTCAAGCATTTCTTTAAAAAACAAATCGGCGGATGTTCCGCATCAAATTCATGGTCCCCCAAGGCTTCCACGGTTTTCGACTTTTGACCGGAAATGTCCAGGCTTCGACCATCTGGCTGCGGCAAGAATTAGAGGAGAGATGATTATGGCCGATGAAAAGTTTACTCCTGAAGGGGAAAAACGGGACAATCCCCGCGTCCAGTTGGGTCTGGTGGTTTTAATCCCTCCCGGAGATCAAAAGGTTATGTCTGAAAATTTCTCCCTGAAAGGATGCTTCTTGTCGCAAGTGGATTTAGGACCTCCGGGAAATCAGGTGATTATCAAAATCGACCTCCCGGGTTACGGCTTTCTTGTCCTGGAGGCGAGGATTGCCCATAAGGGCCAAAACAACCAGGGTACCGGCTTGGAATTTGTTTCCCTCACCTCCGAGGCCGAGAAAAATCTATCCGACTTCCTGAACATTTTTGCCCTCGAACAATAAGCAGCGCTCCATCTGCTACCGGTAAAGGATGACCATGTCTAATCCCCGATCTTCCCAAGAAGTTTCAAAGTTGGTTCAAGAGATAAGAAAATATCCCGGACTTCTCCGAAAACAGCCTATCGAAGCGGTTTTTGAAAGACTGGTGGCCGGCACCCCCTATGGGCCCCAGTTGCCTAACTACGGGGATGACGCCGCCGTGATCCCCTGGGGCGACGGGTTCCTGCTTTTGGCGGCGGATGGGATCATGCCCCAGCTCTTGATGCAGGAACCCTACGCCGCCGGCAAGGCCTCGATTATGGTGACGGTCAACGATATTTATTCCATGGGCGGCCGGCCGATCGCTTTGGTCAATGTGTTGTCCCACGGCGAAGAAAAAGGCCGATCTCAAGTGGTAGAGGGGATCCGTCACGGCTGCGAGAAACTCCGGGTGCCCATGGTGGGAGGGCATCTGCATCCCGATCCCTCGATTGCCGTCCCCTCTCTGGCGGTGGCCATCCTGGGCTATGGCCGTCGGGTTTTGCGCAGTCACCTGGCGGCCTCGGGGGACAACCTGATCCTGGCGGTGGACCTCAAAGGGCAGCGCGGCTGCCGCTCGGTGGTGAGCTGGGATGCGAATTCAGGCAAAAGCACGGAAGAGCTTCTCTTTCGCCTGGAAACCATGCCGCTGATCGCCGAAAGGGGATTGGCCTTTGCGGCCAAGGATGTCAGTAATGCCGGAATCCTGGGGACCCTGTCGATCATGATGGAAAATTCGGGAAAAGGGGCCTTAGTGGATCTGACGGCCATCCCCGTCCCGCCGGCGATTGAATTACTGGATTGGTTGGTCTGCTTCCAGAGTTTCAGTTTTATTTTGGCGGCGGCCCCATCCCGGACCGGAGAAGTCCTGACGACTTTCAGGGAACGGAACATCACGGCTGAAATCATCGGTCAGGTAACTTCGGAACGAAAAGTGGTGATCGCCTCCGGCGGCGATCACCAGGAATTATTTGATTTTGAAAAAGAAAAGATAACCGGAATAGATTCTTCCATCCATTGTTCTGACCTATAATACCGGCTGAAACTTTCCCAGGCCCCGGGCAAATTGGTCCTGGTGCAGGATGGGCGTTCCGGGATGATCCAGGGTCGGGCAGGGCCACTGGAGGCCGACTTTTTCCAGGCGGTCGTAAGTGATTCCGGAATAAATAGGGGTCACCATGCGGATTTCATAAAAGATGGATCGGGTGTCGGGATAAGACAGGGGATAGCCCATGCGCGTCCCGATATCACCGATAACCTGCCAATCGGGTTTGGCCTTACCCTGCGGTCGGAGGGCTCGACGTATCCGTTGGACGCGGCGCTCGGTATTGGTAATGGTACCATCCTTTTCGGCGAAAGAGGCCCCCGGCAACACTACCTGGGCCGCTTGGGCCGCCGCACTGAGAAAAATATCCTGGACTACCAGGAAGTCCAGGGACTTCAAGGCCTCAAGCAGTCGAGGTTCTGGCGGTTCGGAATCGGGGGGATCCCCGCTCAAGAGATACAAACCCCGGATTTCCTTTTTTAGAAGCCCTTCCAACATCTCTTCGGGTGACGGCCCAGTTTCTCCGGAAAGTCCTCGCACTCCCCAGGTGATTTCCATTTTTTTTCGAGCCTCGAAATTCCCGACCGGCTGATAGCCGGGAAAGAACTGGGGCAGGCAGCCCAAGTCGCAGGCCCCCTGACTGTTGCTCTCCGTGCGCAGGGGATTCAGCCCGGCTCCGGGAAAACCCAGGCTTCCGGTGAGCAGGGCCAGATTGGCCAGGGCTTTGACCAGATCCTCTCCTCGGGCATTTCGGGTGGTTTCCCGGCTGAGGAAGATCCCGACTTTGTCTCGGACGACCATCCGGGCGGCCGTTATCAGGTCTTTTTCAGGAATCCCGCTTATCTCGGAGACAATGGCCGGGGCGAAGGAAGTCAGGGAGGCGGCCCATTCCTCAAATCCCTCGGTGCGTTCCCTGACATAATCCCGGTCGTAAAGCCCTTCATCGAGGATGATACGCATCAGCCCATTGATCCAGGCGATATGGGTGCCCGGGCGAGGGTTCAAGCGGAGGTGGGCCATATTCGCCAGTTCATTTTTCCCGGGGTCGGCCAGGATGAGACGGGCACCCCGGAGTACGGCCCGCTTCATGGCAGCCCCGATCACCGGATGCTCTCGCGTGGGATTGGATCCGATGACCAGTAAGACCCGGGCCCGTTCGATTTCCCCGATGGAGTTGGTCATAACGCCCAGTCCAAAGGCCGTTTCCAATCCCTTCAGGAAAGTGCCGTGTCTCATTCGAGTGGTCTGGTCGATAGCGTTGTTTCGAAACAAAACCCGCACCAGCTTCTGCAGGAGATAGTTTTCTTCATTGGTCATCCGGCCGGAGGTTAGAGCGGCCAGGGATTTGGGCCCCTGCCGGTCGCGGATTTCGGTGAAGCGACGGGCCACCAGGGTCAGGGCCTCTTCCCAGGAGGCCTCCCGGAAGCGATCGGCTTCCCGAATCAGGGGCTGGGTTAACCTTTCGGAGTGCTGGACGAAATCAAACCCGAAGCGTCCCCTAAGGCAAAGATGGCCAAAACTGGGAGGAATCCCCGTTACCCCATCTACCTTGACCAGGTGGTTTCCGGTCTTTTCCAGAAACAATTGGCAACCTACAGCGCAGTAGGCGCAAGTGGTTTTTATTTTTTCCAATTTCCAGGGACCGGGCGGCGGCGGTGCCTTTTCTTCCAGGGCGCCGGTCGGACAGTGGGCTACGCATAGTCCGCAATGAACGCAACGTTCATTGATGGCCGGAGAATAGATCGGGGGGCCCCCCTCGGACAAGGCGGGCAATTCGTTCAGTTCAAACGCTTCCTGGACCTGGTATTCCGAACAACCATGGACGCACTGTCGGCAGGTGATGCACTTGTTGGGATCGATGGCGATTTCGGGATGGTCTGCTTTAAGAGGGTGCATCCGTTTGGTCCAGATCGGCAGCTTGTCGATTTCCACCCGGTAGAGCTGGGCATAGGCGCGCAGGCGGCAGTCGAAGGCATCCAAACAGCCGCAGGAGAGGCAGCGAGCAGCCTCGGCCTGGGCCTGGCTTTCGTTCAGGGTGAATTCCACCTCTTGAAAGTTTTGATGCCGATCGGCCAAGGGCCGGTGAAAGCCTTTTTGTCGGGGAGACCTGGGGAGACCTTCGAAATTGGCTGGGTCCACCTCCCTCAGCCGTCCTTTACTGATGTTGAAAGGCACGGGTTCCGCTTGGAGGGTCTGCCCGTTAAGGTACTGGTGGATGGAAAGGGCGGCTCGGCGTCCGTCGGCAATGGCCTGAATAACCGTTTGCGGGCCGCGGTAAAAATCACCGCCGACAAACAGATAAGGCAGGGAAGTTTGCAGGGTAGTGGCCTCGGCCTGGGGAGTTCCCCACTTGGTCAGGGCCAGGCCCTTGATTTCCGGGTCATGCTCCATAAAAGACAGGTCCACCGATTGTCCGATGGCCACGATGACCGTATCGGCTTCGATTTGGGTCTCGGAACCCGGTATGGGAAAAGGCCGGGCCCGTCCGCTGCCGTCCGCTTCCCGGAGTTCGTTGCGTATGAATTCCAGACCCTTAACCCGGTCGTTGCGGATCAAAAGTTGGGTTGGTGAAACCAGAAATTCCATCCGGGTGCCCTCTTCCTCCGTCGCCGCCACCTCTTCCGGGTGGGCCGGCATTTCCTTTCGAGAGCGCCGGTAAAGAAGGGTCACGGTTTCCGCCCCGAGACGGACGGCCGTCCTGGCCGCGTCCATGGCGGCATTCCCGCCGCCGATGACCAGCACTTTTTTCCCCAGTTCCGGTGGTTTTCCGGCGGCGGTCAGGGTCAAGAAATCCAGGCCGGTAGTGATGCCGGGCAGTTCTTCCCCGGGAAGCCCCAGGCGAGTGGATTTCCAGGCCCCGATCCCCAGAAAGACGGCTTCATATCCCTGGCCGCGAAGTTGGGCCAGCATGAAATCCTGGCCTAAGGCCTGGTTACAGCGGAGATCGACCCCTAGATCGGTAACGCCCTTTATTTCCTGATCCAAGAGATCGTTGGGCAGTCGGTATTCCGGTATACAATAGCGCAGCATGCCGCCCGGCTTATCTTTGGATTCAAATAGTGTCACCTGGTGGCCGGAACGGCGGAGATAATAAGCCGCCGAGAGCCCCCCCGGTCCGCTGCCGATGACGGCCACCTTATGTCCGCTGGCCGGCGCGATTTCCGGTTTCACATAGACGCCCTGGGCCCAGGCATAATCGGCGACAAATCGTTTCAGGGGATTGATGGCCAGAGGTTCCTCCACCCGGTTCCGCCGGCAGACGTCCTCGCAAGGGTGAGGGCAAACCCGCCCCACCACCAGGGGGAAAGGGTTCCTTTCCTTGATTAATTTTACCGCCTCCAGGTAGTCCCCCCGGGCAATATGGGCCAGGTAGCCCTGGATATCGATCCGGGCCGGACAGGTCAACTGGCAAGGAGCCAGGCAATCTCCGTAATGCTGTTCCAGCAGGAGTTCCAGGATTTGACGTCGGGCCTCGACCACGGCTGCCGAGTCGGTCCGGACCGACAGGCCCTCCGAAGCCGGTGTGGCGCAGGAGGCGATTAGCCGATCCGAACCCCGGACTTCGACCACGCAGATCCGGCAGGCCTCTTCCGGCTTCAGCAGCGGGAAATGACACAAGGTCGGAATGAATATCCCTTCCTCTCTGGCGACTTCCAAAATCGTTTTTCCGGATTCGGAATGAACGGTGCGTCCATTGATGGCCAGCGTGATTTGAGACATAGCGTACTCCTTGGAACCTTGTTGGGGTTAGATTCTTACATCCATTGTTCTGAGAATTTGTCTCTAACAATGGATGTAAGAATCTAATATGAAAAACGGTTTTTAAATCTTTGAAAGTGGTTTTTGTTACAGCCAAAAAAAATTCAATTTTTTTTGGCTAGGCCTAAATCCAAAAAAGAAGCAACCTGTCCGGCGGGAAAGCGTTGTAGGTAAATTTTTAAACACTTTAGGGGGGGGAGTCAAATAGAAACTATAAAGAAAGGGCAGGAGGATTAAAACCCCTGCCCTTATGGAGAGTCAGATTAGGTTGCCTAAACGGAACGGGTTAGGACAAGAGGAACTGGCGGACGAAGTGGGCCCATTTATTGCCTTTTAGATGACCGGCGAAGTCCTGGGCCGGCATTCCCCCGTCCAGGGCAGTGGCTCCGATATCGCTCTGGATATGGGTGACGAGACGGTCTTTTTCCTCCAAAAGCCACTGGTTGGCTTCTTTTCCGTATAACAGGCCCTTCAAATCGTTCTTCAAGGCGTTGGGTTCGACGACGAACAACCAGCCGTCCTGGTACGGTTCCTGGTTGAGCAGTTCCGGATGGCCGGCCATCTTACTGTTGACATGGGTCACCGTGCCGTCGATCGGGGCCAGGACCTGAACCTCCTGTTTTTTCCGTTTCAGGGACAACACCGGCGCGCCCGGGCTTACTTTCTGTCCGACCTTGGGGAGGTTGATTTCTTCAATGTTCCCCACCACTCTTTGGGCGAAGTCGTCCAGTCCGACTCGGACCCGGCCGCCGAATTCGGTGACCGCCCAGCTATGGCCCCGGTGATAGTAGTAGCCCTCCGGCTGTCCAAAACCGCCCACGAGGGGGATGTCCTGAATTTTGGAGGCGCCGGCCGGCGGTATCCGGTCCTGCATCATCTGGTCATAGGTGCATTCGCCGCATTGAAAGGCGTTGGGGCAAATTTTATGAGCCACGGCGCCGTTCAGCATATACCGGCATTTGCGCTGCGAGGCCGGCAGGGACAAGAATTTTTTCATCCACACCTCGGTGGGTTGCTTGTCCTGTTTGACCTGCACACTGCCGGAGCTTTCGTCCTGGGCCTTCTTGTACATGCCCTTATCGAAGTTGCAGTTCAGACAGTTGAAATTATTATTGCACAATTTAAAGGAAACCACGCCCGCATCCATCCAAATACAGCGATTTTCAGCCGGGGCAAAGTTTAATTTTTCAGCCATGATGACCCTCCGTTTTGATTTGTATTGACTATTTAATAAGCAAAGGCTGTGCCAAGAAAGGGGTAGCTAACATAACTAATTGATTTAATTAATAACAAACATAATTTTGTTCAGTAAGACCCCTTCCTTAATCCGACTGCCGTTGTTTTGAAAATATACAAAATGATTTAATTTAATTATAACTTATTGAAAATAGTAATATTATAATATGTATAAATAATAAACATAATGTATAAATAATAAACACATTTGATAAGGTCGAGGTCTGGCCCTATGGGGATTTCGTGAAGGCCCTGTTTGCCGGGGGGATATTTTAAACCCCTCTACCGAGGGATGGGATTCCGGATCCCGTTACATCGCGTGACTCGTCCGGAATGACGGTTTTTCGTGGCGCTCCAAGCGCCTGGGCGAAGACTTATTTTATCGGATGGGGATCGTTTAAGGCTTCTTGGATCTGCTGCTGCATCTCCGCGGCCAGAGCCAGGGGATCGGCGGCTTGTTTCAAGGGGCGGCCGATGACCACGTAGTCGGCGCCGTTCAAAAAAGCATCCCGGACGGTGACAATCCGTTTCTGGTCATCGACTCGGTTTTCAACGGGCCGGACCCCCGGCACCACTACCAGGAAATTCTCTCCCAGTTCCTTTCGCAACCTCGGCGCTTCCAGGCCTGAGGAGACCACCCCGTCGCAGCCGACCTGCAGGGCCCGTCGAGCCCGGGATAGGACCAGATCTTCCGCGGAGCATTGAAAACCAAGGTCGTTCAGGTCCCCCTGGTCCAGGCTGGTCAAAACAGTAACCGCCAGGATTTTCACCCCCTGTTTGGCTTCGGCCGCGGCCCGGAGGATGGCGTCGTTGCCATGAACGGTGGTAAAAGATACCCCCCGGCCAGCCAGTTGCTTGACGGCGGAGGCCACGGTCTGGGGCACATCGAAGAACTTGAGATCCAGCATCACCTCCGAGCCGCGCTTCAAAATCCAGTCGACGATTTCGAACCCTCCGGCCAGAAAAAGCTGAAGCCCGACTTTAAAAAACTTCACCCGGTCTTCCAGTTTTTCCACCCAGGCCCGAGCCTCTCCCGGGGTTTCAACGTCCAGGGCAAAGATTATTCGTTTTGTCAAAGGGATCGGTTTCATGAAATTTCCCTGAAATTGCTATTGGGTAGTCAAATAATGATTTAATTGTTATTATAGTAGAGAGAAAAAAGCTATTATTTTTATTTCAAAGAGAAAGGAGCAGATGATATGGGTCTATTCGATAACGGTCTGAAAGGCAATATCGTCACGGGTTTGGCCATTGGTATCGGTTCTTCCATTCTGGCACCTGTGGTCATACCTGTTTTGGCCAGTGTTGTCAAGCCCATGGCCAAAGCCGCGATCAAGGGCGGTTTTCTGCTTTACCAGAAAGGCCGGGAAGTGGCGGCCGAGGCCCAGGAAGTGGTGGAGGACCTAATAGCCGAGACCAGGGCCGAATTGGAAGAAGCCGGGTCCGGAGCCATGGCGGCGACAGGCGTGGACGGTACCATTGAAGCAGAAGATCAAAGGTAATTAATTAGTCCGGCCTTTAAGGGAGGGAACCGTCATGTTCAACAATTTGCCTTCTGATGCCTATATCAGCCACGCCACCTCCGGGCGGTTTCGGCTCAGAATCCCATCGAGAAAAGGGGACGTTGCTTTTTTCCAGTCTCTGAAGGACCTGGCGGGGAAGTATCCCAATATCCATGAGGTGGCGGCCAATCCCGTCACCGGCAGCATCCTGATCAAGCATTCCCTGGACCCGGCAATGATGAAAGATCTGGCCCGAACCTATTTCCCCGGACAGGCCAAACAAATCGGTTCGCCTTCTTCCAATATTTATCTACAGGTATCTGAAACATATAACCAGGTAGAAAATAAGATCAAAAAATTTACCGGCGGGGAAATGGATGCGGGGACCCTGTCTTTCGGGGCCCTGCTGATCATGGGCATTTACCAAATCAGCCGCGGCAACTTCATGGCCCCGGCCTGGTACACGGCCTTCTGGTACGCCTTAAACATTTTTTTGAAATCGAAACCTAAGGGAGAAAAGTAATGACTGAAAAACAGGAGAAGACAGGCGTCAATGTGGATGAAACCATCGGGAAGGCCGGCACTTCCGTCAAGGAAGGCGTGGTCAGCAGCTTGAAGGGCATCAATGAAATCGAATCCGAGATCGTCAGCCTGGTGCGCAACACGGTCTCCACGACCCTGCGGGCCGGCGGCGCGGTGGTCACGGAAAGCCTGAGCGTCGCCAAGGATGTGGTCAAGGGCACTATCCAGGCTACGGAGGAGGTCGGCACGGGCCTGATCCTCAGCACCAAGAGCGTGGCCAAGGGCGTGATCATGGGCATCAGCGACGTGGGCGGCGACTTGGTTTCGGTGGCCAGCCAGACAGTCAAAGGGGCCGTGAAAGGCGCCGCGGAGATCGGGGCCGACGTAGGCCTGGTAGCCCGGCGGGCCGTGGACGGCGTGATCGAGGCCACGAAGGAAGTGGGGGGCAACGTCGAGGAAGTGGCCAAAGTGGCCGTGGGCGGCGCCATCGAGGCCGCCGGCGCCATCGGCAATACCGCCGTCCGATCAGTGAAGGATATGCTGGTCGGCGTGGTGGAGGGAGTCAAGGAAGTGGCCTCTTCCCTTCTTCCCAAGGGCAGCGGGGCGAGATCCGTCTCTAGCGAGGGCGAAACCCCCTCTGCACCGGAGATCACCCGGGGACGGGGCAAGAAGAACGAATAGCCGCACGTGGTTGAAGCCATCCATACGGTGGTCCGGGGCCGAGCCCGGTACCGGGTCCAGGGCCTTTACCGTTCGGAGGAATTGAAGCAGTATCTGGCCAATCAATTGAACCAAGACGGGGAAGTATATTCTTTTTCCGCCAATATTCTGACCGGCCATGTACTCATCCGGTTCAACGGTCATCGGACCCCGGAGGATCTGGGAGCGCTGCTTCGAACACTGGTCCTTAATTTTCAGCCAAACAACGGGATAAAGGAAGGCCGGGAAAGAAAGGCCGGCCTTTATCCCCATTTTTTTCCGGAAAGACAGTCTGGAAACCGCCGGACGGAATCGGCCGAGGCGAAATCCCGCCATCCCCTGGCCCCTGTTTTCGGTCAAAAAACCGCCTCCAGCCGTCGGAAGGTCCGGAATCTGGTCGTCCATTCCGAAGAGCAGACGGCCCAACCCTGGCATTTCCTGGCGGCCCATGATCTGCTGGAACAGCTCGGCTCCCATTCCGCTCTGGGGTTGCCCCAGTCGGAGTCCCTTTCCCGCCTGAAAAAATTCGGCCCCAATGTCCTGCCCGAGTCGGTACCCCGCTCGGGCTTCAGCATCTTCATCGACCAGTTCAAATCTCTCCCGGTAGCCTTGCTGGGGGTGGCGGCCGGTATTTCCGTGGCCACGGCCGGGATCGCCGATGCCGTGGTCATCGCCTCGGTGGTGTTGATCAATGCCGTCATCGGCTATGTCACCGAAAGCCAGTCCGAGAAGACCATTCACTCTCTGAAGACCCTGGTGCGGCCCCACGCCCTTGTAGTCCGGGACGGGAAGGCCGAAGAAATCAGGGCCGAAGAGGTGGTCCCGGGGGATATCCTGGTGCTGCGTCCGGGTACATATATAACCGCCGATGCCCGGCTGATCGAGGCCCATAACCTGACCATCGATGAATCCGCGTTGACCGGGGAGAGCCTGCCGGTCTCCAAAACCTCGGAGACCCTGGTGGTCTTTGGGCAGGCGTCCGACGGGGCGTCGCTGCAGATGGAGGTGGCGCTGGCGGATCGGACCAACATGACCTATATGGGCACCCTGGTGACCGGGGGGCAGGGATTGGCTCTGGTGGTGGGCACCGGCCGGTTTACCGAAATCGGCCGGATCCAGACCCTGATGGGGGAATCCCAGACCCCGGAAACCCCCATGGAACGGCAGCTCGATACCATGGGCAGTCAATTGGTCTTGATTTCCGGGGCGGTCTGCGGTCTGGTGTTCGTCATCGGCCTTCTTCGGGGTTACGGATTTCTCCAAATGCTGAAGAGCTCCATTTCCCTGGCCGTGGCGGCCGTCCCGGAAGGCTTGCCCACCGTGGCCACCACCACGTTGGGCCTGGGCTTGCGGCGCATGCGCAAATACAATGTCCTCATCCGGCATCTGGAAGCCGTGGAAACCCTGGGGTCGGTCCAGACCATCTGCATGGACAAGACCGGGACCCTGACGCTGAACCGGATGTCCGTGGTCATGCTCAATGTGGGGATGCGGCGCATCCACCTGGAAAAAGATCAGTTCAAGCAGGGGGAAGAAGTCGTCAATCCTTACATCCGGCCGGAGTTGCTTCAGCTCATCCATATTTCAGTCCTCTGCAATGAAAGCGAAGTCAGCTCCCTCATCCCCGACGCCGACGTGTACCAGCAAAAAACTCGTGAAGTCCAGGGCAAGGGGCTCGCGGTCTTCCAGGACGGTAATGTGCTGGTCAGCGGATCTTCCACGGAGAACGCCTTCATTCACCTGGCCTTGACGGCCGGTGTCAACATTCAGAGTCTCCGGGAACAGTTCCCGGTTGAAAAAACGGCCCTGCGTACGGAAACCCGAAACTACATGATCACCCTGCACCGGACCGCCGAGGAAGGGCAACGGGTAGCGGCGGTCAAGGGGAACCCCCAGGAGGTCGTAGCCCTTTGCGATTTCTGGATGCGTGACGGGGAGCGATTACCGCTCACGGAAGAGGACCGTCTGGAACTGGAAATGGAGAATGAGCGCCTGGCCGGAAAAGGCATGCGGGTTCTGGCCGTGGGGTACGCGCTGCTGTCGGACGGGGCGGATCTTCTGGAAGACCCCGATGCGGTCGGCGGCCTGACCTGGCTCGGCCTGGTCGGCATGGGCGATCCGGTCCGGGAAGGGGTGAAGGAGTTGATCGGCCAGTTCCACACGGCGGGCATCGATACGGTCATGATCACCGGCGACCAGTCGGCCACCGCCTACGCCATCGGCCGGTCACTGACTCTGAACCGCAACGAGGACCTGGAGATCCTGGATTCCAGCAACCTGGACAGTCTGCAACCGGACTTGCTGGAGGCCCTGGCGGAAAAGGTCCAGGTCTTTGCCCGGGTCAGCCCGGCCCACAAGTTGCAAATCGTCCAGGCCCTGCAGCGGGCCGGCCGGGTGGTGGCCATGACCGGGGACGGGATCAATGACGGACCGGCCCTGAAAGTGGCCGACATCGGGGTGGCCATGGGAAGATCCGGGACCGACGTGGCCCGCGAGGTGGCCGACGTGGTGCTGGAAGATGACCGCCTCGAAACCATGATCATCGCCGTCAAGCAGGGCCGGACCATCTACAACAATATCCGCAAGGCCATTCATTTCCTGCTGGCTACCAACATGAGCGAAATCATCGTAGTTTTCAGCTCGCTGGCGGTCGGCCTGGGCGAGCCGCTGAACGCCATGCAGCTTCTCTGGATCAACCTGATCTCGGACATCTTCCCCGGATTGGCCCTGGCCATGGAACTGCCGGAGCCGGATGTGCTTACCAAACCGCCCCGGGACCCGAAAGAGCCGATCATCCGCCGGCAGGATTTTAAAAAGATCATGATCGAATCCGGGGTGCTGTCCGCCGGTGCCCTGTCGGCCTACGGGTACGGCTTGGTCCGCTACGGCCGGGGTCCCCAGGCCAATACCCTGGCGTTCATGAGCCTGAGCATCGGCCAGTTGCTCCATGCCTTCAGTTGCCGGTCCGACCATATCAGTATCTTTTCCAAGGAAAAGCTGCCGCCCAACCGTTTGTTGACCCAGGCCCTGGCCGCTTCCGTGCTGTTGCAGATCTCGACCCTGTTCGTGCCCGGGTTGCGGTCCCTTATGCAGCTTTCGCCGGTCGGGCTCATCGACGGGCTGGTCATCGGCGGGACGGCCGTGGCCCCCCTGCTGATCAACGAAACAGCCAAAAATCAATCAATTTTTGGCTGAAAAAAACGCGGCAGAGAAGTTCCGATTCTAAAGTGTGCAATAAGATCACCCTAAGAATAATGGTATAGACAGCATAAGATGAATAAGGAGACCCCATGAAAGAGGATTTTGTCTTTATGTCCGAGTCGGTCACCGAAGGGCATCCCGACAAACTCTGCGACCAGATCAGCGATGCCATTGTGGACCATTTTCTGCAGCAGGATCCTTTTTCCCGGGTAATCGCCGAATGCGCCGTGGCCACGGCCATCCTGTTTATCGCCGCCCGGTTCGAATCCAGCGCCACGGTGGATTTCCCCGGGGTGGCCCGGAAGGTCTTGAACCTGATCGGTTATGAGCACCAGGCCTTCAACGCCAAGACCTGCAGCATCATCACCAGCCTGAAGGAGCTGCCGCCCAAAGACCAGACTTTTTTTAATGAGGCCACTATTTCGGAAGAGGAGATGGACCGCATCCTGATCAAGAACCAGGTGAACATTTTTGGTTTCGCCTGTAATCAGACCGCGGCCCTGATCCCTCTGCCCCTGTGGCTGGCCCATAAACTGGCCAGGAAACTGACGTCGGCCCGTCTGCAAAAAGTGCTGCCCTACCTGTCTCCGGACGGCAAGACCCAGGTGGGCGTGGAATACCGTGGCGGGCACCCCTCCCGTATTCACAGTGTGACCGTGATTGCCAGCCAGAAAATGTCGCCCCAGGCCGGAGGGCCCGATTTGAAAAAGTTGACCGACGATATCCGGGAAGTGGTGGTGGACCAGATTTTTCATGACGAAGAGATCCAGCCGGACGACCGAACCCGCATTTTCATCAATCCCGACGGGCCTTTCCTGATCGGCGGACCGGCTGTCCATTCCGGGTTGACCGGCCGGAAGACGGCCATCGACACCTACGGGGAATACGCCCGGCATAGCGGCGCGGCTCTGAGCGGCAAGGATCCCTTGCGAATCGACCGTATCGGGGCCTACGCGGCCCGCTACGCGGCCAAAAACGTGGTGGCCGCCGGCCTGGCCCGGGAGTGTGAAGTGCAGCTCACCTATACCATCGGTCTCCCGCGACCGGCCAGCATCGAGGTGGAGACCTTCGGCACCGGCACCATTCCGGACAAAGAAATTTCCGGGCTGATCAAGAACCATTTTGATTTCCGTCTGGCCGGGATCATCAAACAATTCAACCTCCGCTACCAGCCGGCCGTGGTCAAGGGCGGCTTTTACCGCAAGCTGGCGGCTTACGGACATGTGGGCCGCATGGACATCGGGCTACCCTGGGAACTGACCGACAAGGCCCCGTTGCTGAAAGCGTAAACAATCCCCCTTTTCTATAAAAACCAAACCATTATTGTATCCTGGCCTTTTCATCCAGCCAGGATAGAGCGGCCATTTGGACCGGATCCCAGGGGCTTGATAGGGGCGGCGTATAACTGAGATCCATCTCCGGCAGATCCTGGACGTTTAGGCCGGCATAGAGCCCCGCGGCCAGGATATCGATCCGTTTTGAAATCTCGGCCCCATAAGGCCCCAAAATTTGGGCCCCCAGCAATCGTCCGCTTTCCTGGTCCCCGGTCAGATGGACGATCAGTTTTTTGGCACCGGGATAATAGGCCTTGTGGTCCCAGAGCTCTTTTTTTATTGAAAGCGGTTGGAAACCGGCCTCCAGGGCCTCCCGGTTCAGGAGACCGGTCCGGGCGGCCACCAGGTCAAAAACCTTGACGACCTGGGTCCCCAGACTGCCGGCAAACAGCGCCTGCCCGCCCGCGGCATTCTCACCGGCTACCCTTCCCTGTTTGTGGGCAGTGGTACCCAGGGGCAGATAAACAAAGGTCTCCAAAAGACGATGCCAGGTTTCGACGCAATCTCCGGCGGCAAAGACATCGGTCAGGCTGGTCCGCATCCGGCGGTTAACCTTTATAGCGTTTTGGATTCCGGTGGCGGCACCGGAATCCGCTGCCAGGGCGGCTTGCGGCCGGACGCCCGTCACCACCAGCACCAGGTCCGCTTCGACGGCCAAGCCCTCCGGTCCCAGAACCCGCAATGTATCGCCGTTTCTCCGAATGCTTTCCGGGGGTCGGCCGGTCAAAACACGAACCCCGTGCCGCTCCAATTCACTCTTGACCGATCCACCCAACTCCGGGTCCAGTGTTTTCAAGACCTGCGAGGAACGTTGGATCAGGTTAACTTCAATCCCCAACTTGCTCAAGGCATCGGCCATTTCGAGACCGATATACCCCGCGCCGACAATGGCCGCCCGACGGGGCTTTCTTTGGTCAATAAAGCGGGCCAGGGCCAGGGCGTCCTCCATCCAGCGCATTTGGAAAACTCCGGGTTGACTCAATCCTTCCAGGGAAGGGACGACGGGTTGGGCGCCGGTAGCCAAGATCAATCGATCGTATTTCATCGATTCCGAACGGCCGGACGAATCGCCTACGAGTACTTCTTTGGATTCCGGGTTCAGTCGCAGGGCCTGGGTGTTCCTTCTAATCTCGATACCGGTTTCCTCTAGCTCCCCCAGAGACCGGTGGGCCAGATTCGTCCAATCGGCCGTTTCGCCGCTGATAAAGAAAGGGATGCCGCAAATGCTGTAGTTGGGATAGGCATCGCGGAGTACTACCCCGACTGAAATAGATGGATCCAATTCCCGGGCCCGGATAGCCGCGCTTATCCCGGCATCGCTCCCGCCAATGATCAGCAGTCTCATCAATGATCTCCTTGAGATTCTATTATATTGCAAATTATATATTACCAAAAAAGAATGTATTGGGGAAGGGTCCTGCTGAACAAAGATTTCTCCTCTTCTTAAAACCGGATACCTCTCAAAAAAATCTTTTAGTCTATCATGGCGAGGAGTTAAACGACTAAGCAATCCCCCATAGGCTGTTCTATATCAAACCGCTTGAAATCCGCCTTCAAACGGTAACATGGCCTGGTTATCCTAGATAAGACAAGACCCAAGTCTTGATGACCTCACAAAGAGTCGAAAAGCTCGTCATTGCGAGCGAGGCGAAGCAATCCCCCACCTTGGCAATTAGCTGATTATGGGGGATTGCTTCGTCGCTTCTCTCCTCGCAATGACCACCTTGGAGACTTCTTGCGAGCCCGTCTTTCTTGATGGTTTTGTTAAAAGACTTGCAGCGAAGGAGATTCCATGGAGAAGATCAAGAATATCGCGCTGGTGGCGCATGACAACCGCAAAAAGGATTTGATCGAATGGTTTGAATACAATTACCGTTCCTTAATAAAGCACAAGCTCGTCTGCACCGGAACGACGGGCAGGTTGGTCGAGGAGGCGCTCCAAAAGAAGTTGGGGGAGGAAAAAATCGATTTCCGGATTTTGAGATTGAAATCAGGTCCTTTAATGGAGGAACGATACGCCCCGGTCAAAAAAAATTTTGAGGCCTATATCAAGAGGGACGTAGACCTAGGAAGGGTACCCGGCGAGGAATTACAAGTAAAATAAGACGGATACCCTTATCCCGGAGAATTGGTGGGAATCCAGTCCGAGCCGGGGCGAAAGGACTATGGGGATCGACAGGAGGAGCGTTCTTGATCAACCCAAACCCTTGGCACACCGGACAACATTGAAGCCTCGGATCTTCTATATAGCCTTGGCCGTAACAACGAGGGCAAAAGACCATACCGATCCTTTTCGGATCAAAAATGTTTCTTTTCCATCGCTTTCCTCCTGAAGCCTTTTTTCAATTCACGAAGTGGATTATGTCCGGATCACCGCGGTACCCAGATTCTGAGAATACGATAGAGGAAGAATGTGGCGGGAGGATGACCGGCAAATAAAAATTCGATTACACGGGGCGTTCTTTTTATCTCTCGCCCGCTTCGCTCGAGTTCGCCGAGGGCGCAGAGAAAGACCAAGTTATTTTTTAAAAAATCGCGAAGAAGCCGATTTTTCAAAAGAAATCAAGCCTCCGGCGGGGTTTTATCCGCGAAGCGGGAGATTTTTTTGATTGCCGCCCCGACTAAGGCGGGCGCGGCAATCAAAAATTATACGTTCTCTGCGATCTCTGGCGCTCTGCGAGAGATCGTCTTTTGTCTTTGGTCCTGGTTTAACGCTTGGCCCGTTGTCTGAAAGGGTGGTCAAGCCCTATTCTCAGGCAATCTCCCGCTCGCTGACAATTTCCTGTTTGATGGCAGATAGCAGCGATTCAAAAACCGGGAGCACGTCTGTTCGAAAGCGCCCGGCCACCAGGAGCAGCATGATGTCGTCCCCCACCTTCAGGTCTCCCCGGTTGATCCAGACCTTGATATCCAAGATGCCGTCATTCTTCTTTTGTTCGGCGACGACGGTTTTGAGCTTCTCCTCATCATAGGAAAGGTTCATCCCGCGCACCGGATGGCCCTGTTTGGAGGTAGCCCGAACGATCCCGTTATGGACCAGGATCATGCCCAGGCCCTCGGGATCCGCTTTTTTCTTCACCTCAGCCAGCCATTGCTCGATCATTTTGGAGCCTCCTGTTTTCCACAATCTCATCTTTAAAAGCAAGTCTACCGGGGGGGGTACCCGCGAAGCACGTAAATCCCCCCCGACCCCCCTTTTTCAAAGGCGGGAGTCAAAGTCCCCCTTTACAAAAGGGGGATTTAGGGGGATTTGAAAGAGCTGGGATAGCCACCGAACCTTATTTACATACTAACCACCCAAGCAAGGGCAATGTTGAATTCGGGGAATTATAGATCCCTAAAGCGGTAAAGTCAAAGAGAAGGGAAAGAAAGAAAACGGTCCGTTTATATACGCACCCGTAGTCTTCACCCTCCCCGATGCAGCGGCGCTGGGTAGGAGGAAGGATGGCGCTTGCGAATTTGGCGGGTTCCTCCCAGAAGGGTTGGCATTTCCCAGCTCCAGCAGGAGGCGGTCCGCCTCAATCGAATCAATCCGGTAAAACCCTTGCTCTACCGGCTGAGGCGCGTATTAAAATTGAAGAAACCCACGGATCCCGCGGGTTTCTTCAATTTACCGACTTTTGAATGCTATCTCTGTCAATCCATCCTGGCCGGATTATCTTTTTCCGAAATGTCTAAAACCGGCTACGGCGAAATCGCCATCGTAGTTAATGACCGCCCAGGCCGTGTGTTTTTTTAGGTCGATACCATAGGTGCCGAGACCATAGCTCGAGTTGTAGGGGCCGAGGACAAATTTTTTGACGCTGCCGTCACCAAAATTCATATCAACGGCGTTGACCCAGTTGCCTTTCTCATCCGGGGTGGCCAGGCCTAACAAGCCGTGTCCGAATTGAACCGGGAGCAAGCGGTGATGATCGTAGCTCATGGAGAGGACAAAGGTATCGGCCTGCTCGGTGCCGAGGTCGGCCATGCCCCAGAGGGTCAGAATATCGCTTTCGGGATCATCAGAGCACTTCCGGGTGCCGTTATTCTTAGGCGCCCAGCCGGTGTTGACGGCTTTTTCGGTCGCTTTGCCGTAATTGGTCGTGGCCGTGCTTCCGTTAATGCCGTCGAGGATGGCCATGGAGGTACCGACATACCCGCGTTCCATATGGGCGGCAACGTCGGTGTCGTCGGTCATGGCATAGGACGCGCCTTGAGCAACGAGGTTCTCTATACCGTTCAAGCTGTAGCCCGTGGTGGACCGCTTGACGAAGTTGAGAGTAGGGGTGGTCCCGAGGGGGAAGTTGATGAGGTCTACGTTGTTATTGGGGAATTTAGAGTCCGACTGCCAATTGCCATGGTCGTCGGCATAGTAGTCGATGGTCACGCGCGGGCCGTCCACGGTGAAGATGTAATATCCGATACGGGCCAGATCCTGCTCAATCGGCGCGTCATTGGGTGAGACGGGAGTGCCAGGCGTGTAAAACTTGGAGCTATCGGAAGCGGTGATGAGCTGATGGACTTTGCTCTGTTGATCGAGGCTGGTGACTACGGAGTTATAGTGATGGTGATCATGGCCTGAGATCACGTACTTGACTTTGTTGGTCTGCATCGAGTCAAGGAAGGTCTTCATGGCGGACTGCTTGCCACCAACAGTAAGCCCCGGGGTAGTAGAAATCGGGGTGCTGGGGTCAATCCCGTAGCCGTCCCCCGGATCGTTGCCGCTGGCGGGACCACCGAACATATTGTCCTTGTGGTTGCCGCCCAGGATATTCTTGTGGGTGAAGGCGAAAGCGTGGGTGTTGGCCGGACGGCTGGAGAGGGTGCTTTCGATCCAGGCCTGCTGATCCGGGATGTAGCTGGTGTAGTAATCGGGAGATTTGAACTGGTCGAGCAGCATGAAGGTCACGTTTTTGTAGTCGAAGGCGTACGACACTCCGCCGGTGTAAGTATTGACGCTGTCTGGTGCGGAGAATTTACCGCCCACTTTGAAGATTTTATGTTTGGTCTTGTCCTCCGGGGGATTGCCGGTGTCGGGGTTTAGGTCGTCGATGGGGATGAGGGCTGTCGTGATGCTGTCCGGGGTGTTATTATTAAAACCGGCGTTGGGGCCAGGCACGATCTGCGGGTAGGCATACGTATAGTCTTCACCTGAGCCCGTATAGATTCCGTTGGCTGCCTCGTGGTTGCCGCGCAGCGGGTAAAAGCCGATGCCCGCATTGTACAGGTCCTGGGCATAGAGCGCCCGTACGTAGTCATTGACTTGGCTGCCTGTGTTCACCATGTCGCCGACGTGGACAACGAGTTTAACACCCTCGGCGATGAACTGCTGATCTACCTGCTTAATGATGTCGGCGGCGCAGGTATTAGGGTTCTTGCCGTCGTCTTTTATGGTCCACTGGGTGTCCGAGATGACGCCGAATTTCCAGGGTTCTCCGGATGCCGACCCTGCCGCGATGAAAATCGCGAGCAGCAGGGCCAACAATGTTTTGGAACAAAGTATTCTTTTCATCTTATTTTCCTTTCAAATTTTTGTTAGATTTTAGAATGTTGTCTGTTCTACTATACGTTCCCGTAAACAATTTAGTGTCCTTGGACAGGAAAACCTGTCTTACTCGTTGGGTTCGTCTCGCGAAAAGCCTCACCTCCTTCACGCTTCCACGCGGATCATTTTGTTTTGAGAAGATAATTTTAAAGCCGAGGGGATTATTAACGGTCTCATAATAAAACCGACTATCTCGATGTTCTCTTATCGTCATTCCCGCAGTGCTTCTGGGCGGGAATCCAGCCCCTATCTGCTACGATTCTGGATCCCCGACAAAAACACTCGGGGATGACGGTCGGTGGTATGTACAGACAATTATGACATCTTTAATAAGTCCGAATCACCTCGGTGATCCGAACGTTGGGGAGTACCATACCGGAGGAATGTAACGGGAGGATGACCGGCTGATAAAGATTCAATTACAGGGAAGGAAATGAACTCCAGGAGGGGAATTCAGTTTTCGGTAGGCTTTCTGAAAGATTGCCGGGTGCAAAATCGAAGGACGTCGGCCAGTATGACAATTCGGTTAAAAAACCATTATCTGACCATCATCCAATTGTCGAGGATCGATTTGTCGCTTCACCCCTCGCAATGATCGGGTGGGTGGGTTTCTTCGCCTCCATCGCGAACGAAGCCTAAAAAAACTTTCCTTCGTATTCATTTCCCGAGAGGGTCTAAAAGGGAGGGGGGGAGAACTTCAAATCGACCCCAATTGGCCATCAAACTGTAACACAGCCCGCTAAAATTAAAAGAGCAGATTTAAGAATTTTGAAAGGAGAGGGAAGGATGAAAAGAATCTTTGGTTTAAGCGCCCTGTTGGTCTTAATCACCGGGCTGCTGGTCGGGATAGGATCCGCATCGGCTGAACCCTGGAAATTCGGGGTCATGGCCGACACGCAATGGACGGCTCCTGCCGACCCGGCCGGAAAGAATCCCAACGGGGTCCCGGTTTCAATTATCGAACAGCTCAATGAGCAGTTCATCAAGCACGGCGTAAAGTTCGTTATCCAGGTCGGCGACCTAACCGAAAACGGCAACGACACGGATATCGCCACCCGTGCCGCCGCCGTGCAACTGTTGTATGATTCCAAGATCGGCTTCTTCCCCATGCGCGGCAATCACGAGACGTATGCCAAACCCAACGGGAACAATAATTACGGCATCACTCAATTTAGGAAAAGCTTCCCGCAGACCCGAGGCAGGGGGAACACCTTCGGCGCGACGAACTTCAACAGCCCGACGTCGGTCAGCGCCGACCTGGACGGCATGAGTTACTCTTTCGATTACGGTACCGCGGGCAATGACGCCCGCTTCGTCATCATCGACCCCTGGGTAACCCCCAGCAAGAGCGTGAACCCCTTCGCCCTATTACATGTATGGCTACTCCGTCGACGACCAGCAGGACTGGATC
Source organism: uncultured delta proteobacterium (assembly GCA_963743305.1). GTDB lineage: Bacteria > Desulfobacterota > RBG-13-43-22 > RBG-13-43-22 > RBG-13-43-22 > CAVQSS01. The sequence continues at coordinate 81,753 of CAVUPH010000039.1, read as the reverse complement.
AGCAGCCGTCTTGATAAAAACACCCGCGGTCCGGGACATGTTTTCGTCTTCTCCCACCAGAATCTGATGGGTGAAAACCACCAGGATTCGCCTTTCACCGGATACGCGAATGCCCACCCGGCTTGGCAAGATGCTTTCTTTGCCAGCCTGCAGCTCAACAACGCCGCCTACTACATCATTGGCCACGACCACATCCACCAGCGCTCCATCATCGTCAGTCCGAACGGGGCCTACAAAGCCCGGGAACTGATCTGCGCCTCCAACAGCAGCAAATTCTATACGCCCAAGACCCTGGATGACCCCAAGTGGTACGGTCAGAAAAGGGCCCAGACCTCCCTGTCTCGGGAAAGGTACGCCGTGGGTTTTTACATCTTCACCGTCGACGGTCCCCGCCTGACCCTTGAATACTATTCCGATGGGGTATGGCCGACCTGGGGAGCGATCAGACCGACACCTACGCCCTTTCGATGACCTTTGACCGAAACAAAGTGGGTCGGGGCGGTTCCGGCCTCGTGGCCAAGAATGAACGGGGCCGGTGGGTCAATGCCGTGGAGTTGAATTCAGGAACCAGCTTCAAAAAATTCGTCGCCGGCCCGTGGAAAGCCGAATACCCGTTGGGAACGCACGGCCTCGATCGGGAAACCAATACGGCCTGGGCGGTTATCAATCACAACGGTGATTTTGCCGTGAGCCGGTTTGCCCAATAAAAGAGATCTTGGTCGTGATGGAGCGGAGACCGACTTGCCGTCAAAGACAGGTCACTTGACAAAAGAGAGACTGAACTAATCAACCCAATAATAGGGAACCGGTGATTGCCCGCCGGTTCCCTATTCCAGTTATCCAGTCGTCTCTCCTCTCGAAAACCGGGTCCGGCCACCGAGTTTAATCCCTAAAAAAAACCTTTCCTTCATATTCCTGTAACGCTTCCCTGGTAAATTCGTATTTAGGTTATTGGCGGTCACAAAATAATATTGACCGGATTCATTAACGCCGCCTATTCACAACCAAAGACCAAAGACGATCTCTCACAGAGCACCCAGAGATCATAGAGAATAGTTATGAAACTGTAAGTACCCAATTTCAGGAAGGTGAGGCACCCATGTTTTGTAAAAGACTAAAAGCCACGATGAAAGTCGGCACCTGCCGGAAGCGACAGGAAAGGGCCCTTCGCGATTTGAGTTATGAGGTTTGCCGTGATTGCCCGCAGATCTTAAAGGTCAACGCCGGGAAAGAATCGGACCGGGATGTGAACAGGATTATCAAGGAATTGGCTGGGTCCCCGCCCCTGCCGGTATTTTACCAGTGGGCGTCCGCCAAGGCCGGGAGACCCAAGCCCAATAATTATTTCAAGAAAAAAGGACTGCCCGGCGGGCAGAGGGCCGATTGAACAAGATCCGGAAGGCGTCCTTTCATTTAAAAGGCGTTTTCCCCTTTGGGGAGGTCCCACCAATTTGGTGAGGCTGCCGGGTCTCGGCGAAGGATTTTCCAAAGGTACTCCGGACTTCTAATCCGGGCCGAACAGGTTACCAAAAAAAGATGCCCCGGATACCGGGGCATGAAGGAGGGTTGAGACAAGAAAAGAGCTTTGGGGGATTATTACATCAAAACGGAGACAAATGATATCGGCGTGCCGGCCAGGGCGACATCCACAAAAGAACCGAAGAAGGCCTTCCAGACGATCTCTCCGGCAGTGGAAAAGGCCCCCTGGATATATTCGTCGTTGGTTTTGGCCTGGGCCGGCTTAAAATGTCCCAGGTCGGTCAATCGGGAGATGATCATTTGATCGCTGACCATCCGAGAGTCATAATTTACTACCACGCTGCCGGTCAGGGTGCTGACCGAGGTGGATTTAATACCTTCCATTTCCTTCAGAAGATTTTCCACCACCACCGCTTCCGTCTGATTGTTTTTAATCGAGGGCGATTTGATACGCAGTCGGCCAGGAACTTGATGGACGTAGTAGCTCATTGTAGCACATTCCTCCTTTGAGAAACATTTTGAGATAGTGGCGGCAGTCGGGATAGCCGGAACAACGGAACCGGATCACCCGGGGATAACGGCGATAGACGTGCATGGGCCGGCCGCATGCCGGGCAGGTCGGTTTCTCCTTCATCGATACCCTTTCAGGATCGAGGACGAATTGCCGGCTGCAGACCAGGCAGAAGTAACGCTGTTTCTTGTTCCAGGTCTTGCCATAGCGATAGATAGCCTCGGACTCGCAGTGGGGACATCGAATTGGAGTAGTGTCCTTATCAACCATGACCCCAAGATATAGTAGGAATGTGACAGTTTGATGAAGGAATTCTATCAATTTTGTTAAATATTCATTTAAAAATACCGAAATATTAATAAGTTATCTAATTTTCACCTCCGCACCATCAAATTGCCACGCAGTTCCGGTAAAACCTTTTTCCAGAAACTGGCTGTAAACCTTAAAAAAAGGAGGTAGGTCATGGAAGCAACAAGGTCGGAAGTCCTCCCCTTTAAATTAGATTTTCAGTTCAATCGCCCCTGGCCCCGCAAATTTTTTCCTCTGATCGAGGCCTCTCTGGAACGGGCGCTGTCCTTTCCCCGCCTGAACAGGATGTACGACCAGGTGGCCGGGGGATCGGACGACCGATCCTTCTTCGAGCGGTCGCTGGCCCAACTGCGCATCGGCTACCAAATATCCGAGCTTGACCGGGCCCGTCTGCCCCGTCGGGGACCGGTCGTGGTAGTCGCCAACCATCCTTTTGGAGGCATCGAAGGCCTCGTCCTGGCCGATCTGCTCCTCAAGGTCCGGCCGGATGTGAAGATCATGGCCAATTATCTTTTGGAACGGATCCCGGAAGTGCGGGATCACCTGATTTTCGTGGACCCTTTTGGACGGAAAGAATCGGCCGGGAAGAACCTTAAAGGGTCTGCGGGAGTCCATCGACTGGCTGAAAAACGGAAACCTGCTGGGGATTTTCCCGGCCGGTGAAGTCTCCCACTGGCATTTGAAAAAGAGGTCCATCACCGACCCGGAGTGGGGAGAGCTGGTGGCCGGCCTGATCAGGAAAACCAGGGCCTCGGTGGTTCCGGTCTATTTTCAGGGAAGAAACAGCGCCTGGTTTCATCTCCTGGGATTGATCCACCCGCTGCTCCGGACGGCCATGCTGTCCCATGAGCTGCTGAACAAAATGGATTCCCGGATTGAAATCAAGATCGGTCAGCCGATCCCCTTCAAAAAAATAGAGCGTTTTCCAAACGATCGGGAGCTGATCGACTATCTCCGGCAGCGAACCTATCTGCTGGGTAAGCGTCTTGCCTCTGAATCAAAAGAGTGCAGAAAAGCAGCAGGTGAAGCGGAGACGGGCCTGGAAGCCTCTGGTCGTTCCCACCGTTAAGAATTTCCTGCTGGAAGAAGTCCGCAATCTGCCCGATGCTCAGATGCTCCTGGAGCAGGAAGACTTTGCAGGTTTTCTGGGCCCGCGCCTCTCAGATCCCATATGTTTTAAGGGAAGTGGGCCGGTTGCGGGAAATCACTTTCCGGGAGGCCGGGGAGGGGACCGGAGAATCCATCGACCTGGACCTTTTTGACTCGCATTATCACCACCTGATTCTTTGGCAGAAGAAGACCCTTGAAGTGGTGGGGTCTTACCGTCTGGGGCCCACGGATTTGATTTTAAGCCGCTACGGGAAGAAAGGGCTTTACACCACCTCCCTATTTAAATTTCACAACGACTTTTTCCTGCAGGTTCATCCCGCCCTGGAATTGGGGCGATCCTTCATCCGCCGGGAATACCAAAAGGCCTTCAGTACCCTGATGCTGCTCTGGAAAGGCATCGGGCAGTATGTGGTCCGCTACCCCCGGTACCGCTTTCTCTTCGGGCCGGTGAGCATCAGCGACGACTACCGGCGCGTTTCTAAAACCCTGCTGATAAAATTCTTGCGGGAGCAAAATTATCGTCCGGAGCTGGCCCGCTGGGTCAAGGCCAAGCGCCCCTACCGGCAGGACCTCCGCAAGGGCTGGATGGACCAGGCGGTGGCTTCCATGATCCGGGATGCGGCCGAGGTATCGGATTGGATCGCCGAACTGGAAGCGGATCAGAAAGGCATTCCCATTTTCTTGAAACAGTATTTGAAATTAGGGGGTAAGCTGTTGGGCTTCAATATCGATGCCCAATTCAGCCGGGTGGTGGACGGATTGATTTTGGTGGACCTGGCCAAGACCAACCCGGTGGTGCTGGAAAAATACCTGGGAAAAGCAGGCGCCGACTTCTTCCTAAGCCACCATCAGACCCCGATCCGGCCGAGGTCCTTGGCCGGTTTCCCGGGGCGGAAGAGGCCGAAAGCCCTCAGACCGCCAACGCGGCCTGAAGGCCGGCGATTGTTCAGCCTTATTTCGAGTCTATAGTGGGGGTCCCACCTCACCCGCCTTGGAACCCGGCACCCTGCTTTTTTTAGGGTCCGGACTCTTGGAAACGGGATTGGTTATCCGAAATAAATGGATGAAGAAGGACTAACGGTTTGGGCCTACCAGCGGTGGCGGGGATGGTCCAAGCCGTACCCTCTTCGATATCAGGCGGCTCGCTGTTCTTCTTCCGGCAGAAAAGCCAGGACTTTTTCCCGGAGAGGTTGGGGAATCTCCGTGATAAAATGGCCACGGTAGAGGACCAGGCCTTGCCGTTGGGAAAAAATCAGATCGATCGGGAAGGCCCTAAGCAGTTCACCGGCTTTCCGGAAGGTTATACGGGAGTGCATGGTGATCCCCCGTTGAATGATAATATAACTGGCCTTTTGCCTGGTATCCAGGCAAAGAATGCGGATAGGGTCTTTCAGCGGGAGTTTTTCCATCTCGCCCCAACAGTTTTTCACCTCGATGGACCCCTTTCCCAAGTCTTCCGGCTCAACATAGTTTCTAATTGCCCGGTCAAATTCCGCGATGATACCTTCCTCCAGATCCGGCTGATAGCCATAACCCAGGAGCGACTGCCTGGTCTTCGGTCTTGAGTCAGGGAATATATAGCAGGTTTGTGTTAATAATCAGTGGTGAATTGGTGAATTTCTTGCAAACAAATGAAGAATCATCGTCGGCTCCAGAGGGAGGCGAACCGGGGCCTGTAAAGCGGTATTCCGATAACGATTTGTTATAACAACCGGGCCCCCAACTCGGCCACTTGGGACCTTTCCCCTTTGATCAAGGTCACGTGGCCGGTGATCTCCTCGCCTTTCAGCTTTTCCACCAGGTAGCTCAAGCCGTTGCTGTTGGCGTCCAGGTAGGGATGATCGATCTGCTCCGGGTCCCCGGTAAAGACGATCTTGGTCCCCCGGCCGACCCGGGTGATCAGGGTCTTGATCATGTGGGGGGAAAGGTTTTGGGCCTCGTCGCAGATGATGAACTGTCGGGGAATGCTGCGGCCGCGGATGTAGGTCAGCGCCTCCATCTCGATCAGGCCCCGTTCCAGTAAATCCTCCACCACCGCCGAGGGCTGTGAGGCGCTATTGGAGAGAAACTCCAGATTGTCGAAAATGGGCTGCATCCAGGGGCGCAGCTTTTCTTCCTTGGAACCGGGGAGATAGCCGATGTCCTGTCCCATGGGGATAACCGGACGGGTAATCAACAGCCGGGTAAATTGATTTTGCTCGATTACTTTTTCCAACCCCACGGCCAGGGCCAGCAGGGTCTTGCCGGTGCCGGCCTTGCCTACCAGGGTGACCACCTTGATCGGATCGTGCAACAACAGCTCCAGGGCGAATTTTTGTTCCTTGTTCAGGGCCTTAACGCCCCAATTGGTGGTCTCTCCGTGGGACAGGGGCAGGAGGGTGTCCCGGAAGTGCCGGGCCAGGGCGGACTGGGAGGGGCTGTCTTGACTGCGGAGAATGAAAAACTGATGGGGCAAGGCGGTGCCGGGATCGGAGACCTGCACCTGGCCTTCCCGGTAGAAGCGGTTGAGTTCCTCGGCGTTCAGGTTCCGTTCCCCGGCCCCGGTATACAGGCGCTGATAATTGACCGTTTCCGACTGATAATCCTCAGCCTGAATCCCCAGTACGTCGGCTTTGATCCGCAGGTTCAAGTCCTTGGTGACCAGGACCGTGCCGCCTTCCTGGCGGCGGTTGAAATAATGCGCCACGGCCAGGATGCGATTGTCGAACTTCTGGGTATCCAGGGCGGCCGGGAGGCTGTGCCAATCCTGGTGGTTTAACTCGATGCGCAGTCGCCCGCCCGTAGGCAGGGGTAATCCCTCCGCCAGATTGCCGTGGACCCGCAGGGCATCCAGTTTCCGGGAGACCACCCGGGCATTGCGGCCGATTTCGTCCTGCCTTTTTTTCTGGTTGTCGATTTCCTCCACCACGGCCAGCGGAATGATGACTTCGTTTTCCTGAAAGGCAAATAGGGCGTTCGGATCGTGCAGCAGGACATTGGTGTCTAAAATATAGAGGTTGGACATTGCGGGTTCCTTTGCAGTAGGAAATGGTTTTTTGGCCTTGGTCTTGGACTGTCATTCCGGATTCATACGGCTTTCGGCCAGGACGCTCTGCCCGGGGTTGGAGTGGGTGGCGGTACATCTCCCAGGTTTCCTGGAAAGCCTTTTCGAAGGAACGGTCTTCCAGAAACTGCCGCGCCGCCTGTCCCATGCGTTTCAGGCGCAGCGGATCGGCCAACAGGTTTTCCACGGCGTCGCCGAGGGCTTGGGGGTCATCCGCGGGGACGATCAGCCCCGTTTCACCGGACAGAATGTTTTCCTGGGCCCGCCCTGGTCGGTCACAATGACCGGCAATCCCGAGGCCTGGGCCTCCAGAATGACATTCCCGAAGGTATCCGTGCTGCTGGGGAAAGATGAACAGATCGGCCGAGGCATAGGCCGCCGCCAGGTCCTCCCCGTCTAAATACCCGGTAAACAGACAGGGGGTATCACTCATCCAGTCTTGAAATTCTTTCAAATAGGGACCGTCCCCCACAATAATGAGCTGCAGGTCTTTTCGCTGGCGCCAGAGCCGCTTATAGGCCTCGCCTAAGACCCGCAGGTTTTTTTCTTTGGAGACCCGGCCGACGTAGAGGAGCTTGAACCCCGGCCGGACGGGGAAACGGGCCTCAAAATAACCGTTCCGCTTGTCCGGATGAAACCGCTGCGTATCGATGCCCCGGGCGAAGAGTTGGATCTTGTCCGCGGCCAGGCCTTTTCCGATCAATTCCTGCCGGGTGCTTTGGGAGGGGACATAGACCCGGTCCATCTGGTCGTAATACCAGCAGATATATTTCCAGGCGAGATCTTCGATATCGGGGTCCTCGGTCAGGTAGCGGGCGTACTGCGGGATCGAGGTGTGATAGGTGCTGTAACAGGGCAGCTTCAGGATGCGGGCGATCGCCAGGGCCGCCAGCCCGACCGGACCCGGGGTGGCCGTGTGGATGGCGGTGAATTGTTCCCGGTAACAGTACTGCAGCATTTCCAGGAAAGGCGGAAAATGAAGTTTGAATTCCGGGTACTCGGTCAGGTCGTAGGATCCGACAGGGCGAAATTTCTTGATTTCCGGTTCAGTGTCCTGTTCGTCGATCCAGTCACAGGTGACGACCGTGAGCCGCTTGTTGTTCTTTTTGGCCATGGCCACCTGTTGCTGGAGGGTCAGCGCCACCCCGTTGACCTGATAAAAGGTATCGGTAAAATGGGCGATCCTCAGGCGCCGGGCGTTTGGCGCGGTCGGGCGGGCCGAGGGGACAGGATCGGCTGATCTCTCCGGCCAGTTGCCGGTCCTGGGCGAAATGGGAAAAGGCGATGAAATAGGGGGCCAGGAGGAAATACAGCGAACCGGCGGAACCTACGGCTTGGAAAAGGCCGAAGACGTTTCCTTGGGACAGGTTATCCAAGAGGACGTTTCCGATCTGGAAAAGAATGCGGTTGGAAATCTGGTTGACCAGGGAAAACCACTTTTCCTCCAGCGGCCGGGTTTGATCATCGCCATTCTTCAGGAATTGTTTCAAGGCCGGGTCGCCGGCCAGCAACTTATAGATTTCGAAACGCAGGTAATCCGGGAGGGACTGCAGGGTTTGCTGGGTTTTGGAGGACCGCAGGTGGACCTGGAACAGGTCGTAGACCTTGGAGACCAGCCGGGATTCCCCCTGCTGCGGTGAATGGAGAAAACGGTGCAACAGGCGCAGGAGCAGGTCTTTATGGAGATACTTGTCCAACTTGAACTTGTGGCAGTAAAATTGGTAGGCAATGCTGTAGAGGGTGCGAGCCAGCGAGGCCGGGGAGGAAGCCTCTCCGGCGACGACGGACCGCCCCTGTTCCAGACCCTGAAAAAAGTCATTCAGCGTCCGGGCGCCGGGCACCTCCGTATATTGCCGCCCGAGGGACAGGGTGCTGTGATCGTCGGAGCCCCCGGTCAGATGCTTTTCCCAGGGCCGGTCTCCGTAAGGGGCCAGGTGGTGCCGATCGGCCAGCTTGTCCAGGTCCTCCCGTGCGGAGGCGGGAAAGGAGGTCCCGCAACAGGACATTGAGTTGCCCGTCCCGGGCCCCGTTCAGCTCGAAATAATTGAACAGCAACAGGCATTGTTCGAAATGACGGAGCGTCAGCCGTTCATTGACCCCGTAAAGGGGGTGGGCCAGCACGTGAAAAATTCCCCGGGAACGGAGGTAGGGCGCCAGCTCAAAGACATTTTCCCGGAGGGTTTGTATTTCCCGGTGGATGGCCTCATCGATTCGGTAAACCAGGACATGGAGTTTGCAGCGGTCTTCCGGAAAATAAGTGGTGACTTCCTCGCTGACAAAGGCGTTCGGCAGGTGGGCGATATCCAGAGACCCATCCAGTTGATTGTGGTCGGTGATGGTGACATGGGTCAGCCCTTGTTGCCGGGCCAGTTGATAAAGGCGCAGGGGCTCGGAAAAACTTTCCGGGCAGCCGATTTTTTTCAGGATCCAGGTGGAAGGGTTGCGGGAGTACTTGGAGTGGAGGTGCATATCGATTTTTACGGTTTGGGCTTCCATGGCAGTCAACTCCTTTAAGAATTTGAAAAATTCTTGCCTATTCGATTAACAGGGTTTCCCCGGCCCGGACCCGGTCACCGGTTCGAACCCGGATCTTCAGCCCCGTCGCCCGCGGGACCACGATATCCACTTGCGACCCGATCCGAATCATACCGAATATCTCTCCGCGCGCCACTTGTTGCTCGGGCTTAAAATGACTTTCGATGCCCCGGACCCGCTTTCCGGCTATCTGAACGACATAACAGGGCAGACGCTGGTCCCGGTAAAGCCCTTCGATGCAGGTCACGGTCCGTTCGTTTTGCAACAGGTGCAGGGAATTTCGGGTGTAATCGGTCCGTCGGAACAGGGAGCGCCAATGCATGGGCAGCATCTGGACATTGTCCGGGTCGGCGGGATAATGGTGGATGAATTTGATTTCTCCGGAAAGCGGGGCCCGGTTGTAGTGAACATTAAAAGGGCTCATAAAGATGCCGATGTGTATTTTAGGACAGGCCAGGTCCTGACGGCAGATATCATTGATGCTGGCGGACGCCCCTTTTTTTATGGCGATGATCTTTTCCCGGGGGCCGACTTCCTGGACGTAGACGACTCGGCCATCGGCCGGGCTGACTAGCCCTGATCCCTGACGTCGCCCGGCCGGGGTTGCGGAAGAACCAGATATAGCGCCAGTACAGATAGGCCGCAATCAGGAGCAGGAAGGCGGCGCCGATAATGACCCGGGTTCGGATTTCCATGGTTTCTTCTTTAAGAAGCCGGATCAGGGCAACTCCGGATGAAAAAGGAAAGTCGAGGCATTCAAAAAAATCGGGCTCGTTTTTCAGTTCCTGGAGGAAACGTTTGACCCCGGCATGGCCCAACATTTCCCGCACGTAGATGTTGGTGTCATGCAGGAAGAGGTAGCTGTTTTTTCGCGCCCTCCCGGCGGTTTGCAGGAAATCGTAGCGGACGGCCTGGTAGGCATGATTGCCGTCGATAAAGGCCAGATCAATAGGCGGCAGTTGCCGCCGGGAATAATCAGGGAAGAATTGATCGCTGCGCAGCTTGTAATGGGTCACCCAGTCGTCCACCCCGAACCGGGCGAAATGATCTTTCACGTCTTGCGGGTGATTCCATTTCGACTGGCCGCCGACCGTATGAAAAGGCCCGTTCTTCATCAGGGAATAAGAGGGATCGATAAAGGACAACCGCCCCTGCCCGTTGTCCTTCAGACCCAGGGCCAGGCAGACCACGGAGAAGCCGTGTCCGGAGCCGATGACCAGGATGTGTTTGGGACGCACGGCCCGGACCAGACCGTAATACAGGAACCCGAATCCCAGGTTGGCGTCGCCCGGCCGGGAGTGGTGCCCCAGCGGTTTGGCCCATTTTAATATGCGTTGAATCAGATCGGGGGAGAGGCTGAAGGCCGAGCTGTCTATTACTTGAGGGCTGGTTTTGACTCGGTACAACATATGGGGGCATTATAGCCCCGGGAATATGGCGGAATTATGTCGATCCAATGATTTTAAGGTAAAAACAGGGGCTGAAAAAATTTATTATTGAAAGCCCTTTTCACGGGGGACGGTAGATATTCATGAGGGTTTAATACGAAAATAGCATTTAACTGCGGATATCCCCCACACCCCCACCCGCGTGGGGGAGAGGGAGCCCTAATGAACGGCCTGAGTTCTTATACTTCCCCTCCCCGACGCGGGAGGGGACTTCGGCGTGAGCTCAGTCGAACGTTTGAGGGGTGGGGGGCCTCGGAATTTTAATGTTTCGGGGTGCCCGCCCGGACATGGAGGTTTAGTTTAAAATCGGGGCTTCATGGGCCCCGGCTCCCGGCATCCCTACCGGAATGGGGGTGGGACCGAGCCCAAAGGACGAAGTGTCGAAGGTAATGCACTTTCCCACCTCGGCAGTTATCGGAGGCGGTAGTATTCCCGGAAATCCTCATCCTCCTGGAAAGGGTGCCGATAGATCTTTTCTTTCCGGCCGAAGGCCGGATGAAGGGCGGCATCTTCCGTTTTAGGGATTGATGAGTCGTAGGCCGGCCCGGAAGGACCGGAATAAATCAGGTGGTTTGTCTTTTTGTCCGTTGGTTCCATTTCCTTTAGATTCATTTTCTCCCCCTGTTACCCTTATGGTTCAGGTCGTTTAAATATGGATATCATTGTTGTCGACAGAAAGTATGGCATAGTTTATGAATAGATTTGATTTCCGATAGGTTACATTTCTGTGAAAAAAAATAATCCTTGGGCGGGAAGGCGTTGCTTTTTTGATTATTTTTGGGGGATAATACCAACCAAAATAGGACTATTTGCGAAAACAGGCAAGGGGACAATGATCCGGGTGGTGCACCAACTAAAGGGAAGGATACGGTTTCAGCTCGCCGGCCTCCGGGGGTCCGAAGCGTTGGCCCGCTTTCTGGAAACCGGAATCAAGGGAAAGGCTGGGATCATCCGGGTGGCCGCCAATCCGTTGACCGGGACCGCCCTGATTCACTACCAATCGCCCCAATCAGTAAAGAGCCTGATAGAAAGCCTGGAACGCCTGATAGGCCGCTATTCACCGGGCCGGGGCGTCTCCCGGGATTCCGGCCATGCCGGAGCGGTCGGGGAACCGATTCAACCGGACCCCGGTTCGGATTCCTGGCATCTGCTGGGAGTCGAAGAGCTCATCCGGCGGCTGGATACCTCGGAGACCATGGGATTGTCCGCAATAGAAGCGGAGGCCCGGAACGTTCGTTATGGGGTAAATGAGCTGCCTATTTTGTCCCGGAGGACCCTGTTCGACATCCTCAAAGGGCTGAGCCTGTCCTGGCCCATCCTGCTCATCGCCGGGGCTTCCGGTTTTTCTATCATCACCGGTCGGGTGTTCGACGGTCTGCTGACCCTGGGGGTGGCCCTGTCCAACATCGCCGTGGGCACGGTCATCGAAAGCCGGGCTGAAAAAAGCCTGAAGCGGGTCAGCCACCGGGTTTTGCTCCAGGCCCGGGTCGTGCGGGACGGATCGGTCCGGGAGATTGAATTCGGAAAAGTGGTCCCCGGGGACCTGCTGGATCTTCAGGTGGGATCGCGAATCCCGGCCGATGCCCGCCTGATCGAGGCGCACCATTTGAGCCTGAACGAGGCCGCCTTGACCGGGGAAAGCCTCCCGGAGCACAAGTTCCCCAGTGCCCTCAAAGGGGGAGACTGGCCCATTCCCCAGCGGCGGAATATGATTTATCGGGGCACCCTGGTAGCGGAAGGCCGTGGGCGGGCCGTGGTGGTGGCCATCGGGACGCATACGGTCCTGGGACGCCTGCAGCAGTATTTAGGCGCGGTGTTCCCCCCGGAGACCGTGGCGGCCGGGGAGATCAAAAAAATAACCTACCATTTTTTTCGGCTGGCCCTGGGCGCTTCATTCGCCTATGCGCTGCTTTCGTTGCTGCGCGGCTTCGGTCTTGTCCGGATCATGCGAGACACCCTGGCTTTGATTGCCGCGACCATCCCTTCCGGAATCTCCACCCTGGCCCTGAGCGCTTTTGCCCTGGGGCACGTGGAACTTCGTAAAAAACGCATTTTGGTCCACCGTCTGCGCGTGCTGGCCAACTTGGCCTCGATCCAGGTGGTCTGTTTCGACAAAACCGGGACGTTGACCCGCAACCGGATGACCGCGGCCGAAATACAGGCCGGAGGGAAACGGGTGATGGTTTCCCGGGGGAGATTCCGGGATGGCGACGGGCGGGAATTCGTCCTTTTAAGGGACCCGGATATCTCCTGGCTGATTACCTGCACGACCTTATGTAATGAGGTCTTGGTGGAAACCGCCGGACCGCGGTCTTTGGAAGGTTCGTCCACGGAAAAGGCCTTGATCGTCCTGGCGGAGGACGCCGGTCTGCCGGTGGCCTCCCTGCGCAGTGAGCACCCGCTGCTGGATATCCGCCACCGCCGCGAAAAGACCCCTTTGATGATGACGATCCACCGTTGGGATGAGGAACGGAAGTTGACGGTGGTCAAGGGCAGCCCGCTGGAAGTCCTGGAAAGGTGCCGTTTCCGGTTCCAGGACGGAGATACGCTGAACCTGGAGGAGGAGGACCGGGAGCGTATCGAACTGGAGAATTCCCGGATGGCCGGGCAGGGTCTCCGGGTCCTGGGGGTGGCTTTTTACTGGGGCCGGGTTAAGAAGCGTGAGTTGGATCATCCGGAATCGGGCAGTCTGGTCTGGTCCGGACTGGTGGGACTGGCGGACCCCATCAGGCCCGGGGCGAGGGAAATGATCGCCGAACTGCAGCGGGCCGGCATACGCACCACCGTGATCACCGGCGACCAGAGCCTGACCGCCAACCATATCGGGCAGGAGCTGGGTTTGAGCGGGGAGGAGCCGCTGGTTATCCTGGACGCCTTGAACCTGAAAGGGTTGAACCGCGCCAGCCTGATGGGTGTAGCGACCCGGGCCCATATTTTCGCCCGACTCAGCCCCACGCAGAAGCTGGAAATTATTCAGGCCTACCAGAGCGCCGGACTGAAAGTGGCCATGGTGGGAGACGGTTTCAATGATGTCCTGGCCCTCAAGGTGGCGGATGTAGGTATGGCTATGGGGAGGGAAGGGGCCGATCTGGCTCGCCACACCGCCGACCTGGTTCTTGAGGATGACGACATCCGCAAAGTGCCGGCGGCTATCGCCGGCGGCCGGTCATTTTACGAGAATTTGAGAAAAAGCATCCGCTTCCTGGTGGTGAACAACCAGGTGGATATCGCTTCCGAACTGTTCTCTCGCAGCGGATCGATGGAGCAGGAAATCGGGGTCTGGCAGCCGCTCTGGATCAACCTGGCCTGCCTTTCCCTGGCCATGGAACCTCCGGATCCGGAGATTATGGAAAGGGAATACACCGTTCCGGAGAAGGGTCTGCTGTCCGGAAGGGAATGGGGGAACACCATCCCGGAAGGCCTGGCCATGATGGTCGGGGCCGGAGGACCTGGGGCGTACGGTCTGTTACGATACGGAACAAGTCAGGAAGCCGGGCGACTGTTCCAACAAAGCCTGTCGGTCAACCAGTTGCTGTACGCTGATGCCTGCCGGACCCGAGCTGGCGAAGGGACCGGTGAACGACCGCCCAACCGGATGCTGCGCACCACCCTGTGGTTGGGATTAGGCGGTTCCCTGACCTCTTTCTTGTTCTCCGGTTTGGGGGGAGGATCGATGGGCTTCCTATCCAGGGTGGCGGACCTGCTGGCCGTCGGGTTGGGCGGCCTGTTGTCCAGGGCCTTCTTGGATCGTTCCTTGGCCAAAAACCAGACCGGGGAAATCCCATTGTTAATCGAGCCGGGGGGGGCTGACACGAGAACAACAAAACGAACATCGAACATCGAATGATGAGGGGGTAAGGGCGACTTTAGTCGCCCAAACAGGGAGGCTAAAGCCTACCCTACCCGGGATTTTCATGCTTCGGGGTGTCCGCAGGCCATGGGGAGGTCGTATGTAAATAAGTTCAAATACCTGTGTCATTGCGAGCGAAGCGAAGCAATCCCCCGCAAGGCTCTGGGAAAGGTTGTAAGCTGCTTGGGGGATTGCTTCGTTGCTTCTCTCCTCGCAATGACGGAGCATTTGAGGCTTAAACAGCTCTGGTATTTATTCTCGTGCTTTGTGGGTGCCCACCTTATGCCCGGGTGTCTAAAAGGAGGCTTGTATGAAATCCCTAATCTTTTCCGTAATGAACCACAAAGGGGGCGTAGGCAAGACGACCACCGCGGTCAGCCTGGCCGCCGGGTGGGCGGAAAAGGGACAGCGGGTTTTGTTGATAGACAATGATCCCCAGGGCAGTGCGGGCCTGTCTCTGGGGGTTTCCAATGACGGCGAGGTGCTATTGCAGGCCTTGTCCGCCTCCAGCGCGCTGCCGGTGATTGAAACCGTGATGCCCGAATTGTATCTGGTCCCTTCCGGGCCGGGATTAGTGGAGGCCCGCCGGCGATTCAGCGGAGAAATTGGAATCGCTTTTTCCAAGCAAGGTGGCCCCCCTGGTGCGGGAGAGTGTTTCCTTTACCGAAGCGCCGGCTTTCGGAAGGCCAATTTTTCAATATGCCCCAGACTCCAACGGGGCCGCGGACTACCGAGAAGTGATTCGCTGGTTGGAAGGCCGGTTGGATAGCGTCTGAAGAACGTTTTGACGATAGAACCTGGGTTGGGTACTATCTTCTTCGGTCAAAGTTTCAGCCTCATGGCTGTATAAAAATCGGTCGCAACGCTTTAGAAATCGCCCAATAATCCCCTTACAATCCACCCCGCGGTTCAAACAAGTACCCCCGTAAATGGCCAATTTTGATGTGTCCGCAAAAAGTCCCCAGCGCTGTCATTGCGAGGAGTGAAGCGACGAAGCAATCCCCAAGAATCAGCTAATTACCATGGTGTGGATTGCTTCCCCCGGATCAAGTCCGGGTCGCAATGACAGGTTTTCTGACTTTTTGCGAGTCCATCAAATTTGCCCCTTGAAGACGAGACGACTTCCAGGGAAGTCGTCCCTCGAAGAGAGATGTAACATAAAATTAACCTGGCAGTTGCACCTCCTTAACAGAGAAAGAGCATGATCTAAAATCAAAAATTCTTAAGGAGGGGAAGGTAATGAAATTCATTGGTAAATTGTTTTTATTGGTTGGTTTGGTGATCTTGGGGTTGGGGACTGCCGCCTGGGCGGCCGATATGGAATTATTGGGTGCGGGCGCCACCTTTCCACAACCCCTTTATTCAAAAATGTTTTACGAATACTTCCAGGAGTACAAGGTCAAGATCAATTATCAGGGAATCGGCTCCGGTGGCGGGATCAAGCAACTTAGCAGCAAGGTGGTGGACTTCGGCGGCACGGATGCCTTTATGACCGAGGACCAGTTAAAGGCGGCCGGGGCCCCGATCGTTCATGTCCCCACCTGTCTCGGGTCCGTGGTCATCTCTTACAATCTACCCGACAATCCTAAATTGAAGTTTGCGCCCGATTTGATCGCCGACATCTTTCTGGGAAAGATCAAGAAATGGAACGACCCGCGGGTTACGGCCTTAAATCCGGGGGTGCATCTTCCGGACCTGGCCATAACCGTGGCCCATCGTTCCGACGGGAGCGGCACGACCAATATTTTCAGCGACTACTTAAGCAAAGTCAGTCCCGAATGGAAAGCTAAGGTCGGTATGGGGACCTCTCTGAACTGGCCGGTCGGACTGGGGGGCAAAGGCAATCCCGGAGTAGCCGGCCTGATCAAGCAGATCCCCGGCTCTCTCGGCTACGTGGAACTCATCTACACCCTGCAAAACAATATGCCGGCCGCCGCCTTGAAAAATAAGGCCGGGAAATTCATCGAACCGACCATTAAGTCGACCAGTCTGGCGGCCAACACCAAATTGCCGGAGGATATGAACGTCTCTTTGACGGATACCGATGCCCAGGATGGTTACCCCATTGCCGGTTTCACCTACCTGATCTTCTACAAAGAGCAGAATTATGGTGGGAAGACCCTGGAAAAATCGGAAACCCTGGCCAAATTAATAAAATGGGTCATTACCGACGGTCAGAAATATGCCGAAGCCTTGCACTATGCCCCCCTCTCCAAGGATGCCTTTGCCAAAGCAGATAAACTGGTCCACTCGATGACCTTTAACGGCAAACCGGTTTTAAAATAGGGGGTTTAGTACGAAAATAGGGGTCGAGGGTTCCAGGGTTCGATCTTGGTTCAGCGGGATTGTGTCCTCGAATCCTTGACCCTTTGGATTTTTCTAAATATCCTTATAAAGCGATTCGGTTGGTATGCTAGAAACGGAAAACAACACCTGGGTCATCGATAAATCGGAACAGCGGTTTTCACACTTTTTGTCCTTTTTTGCCTATTTAATTGTTGCCCTGCTCCTGGGTATCTTTATCACCTTGCTGATTAGTGCCTGGCCTTCTATTAAGGTTTTCGGTCTTTCCTTTTTTGCGGGACGTCTCTGGGATCCGGTAATCAGCAAATTCGGGGCCCTTCCCTTTTTGGTGGGGACCTTGGCGACCTCTTTCCTGGCCTTGCTCATCTCGATTCCCTTTTCCATAGCGATCTCTGTATTACTCGGCGAATATTATCAGGAGGGGGCCCTCTCTTCCTTCCTGAAGAGTTCCATTGAGGTTTTAGCCGGAATCCCCTCGGTGATCTACGGGTTTTGGGGCTTGTTTGTGCTTATTCCCATCGTCAGGGCCTTAGAGATCAAGATGGGTGTCTTGGCCGAGGGCGTCGGGTTGTTATCCTCTTCCCTCATCCTGGCCATCATGGTCATCCCCTATGCCGCCTCGATCGGTCGGGAAGTTATTGCCCTGGCCCCGGCCGATCTCAAGGAAGCCGCCTATTCTCTCGGGGCCACCCGCTATGAGGTCGTTAAGCGGATCATCCTGCCCTATGCCCGCTCCGGGATCATCGCCGGTATTCTACTCTCCCTGGGAAGGGCCCTGGGAGAGACCATGGCCGTGACCATGCTCATCGGCAACCGGAACAGCATTCCCCACAGCATCTTTGATCCGGCCAATACCATGGCCAGCGTCATCGCCAATGAATTTACCGAGGCCACCCTGGAGATTTACGTTTCCTCATTGATCAACATCGCCCTGGTGCTGTTTCTGGTTACCCTGGTGGTCAATCTCATCGGCAACTATATCATCAAGAAGGTCAGCATCGCCGCCGAGAGGGAAGTCACCTGATGGAAGCGAACGCGGCTTGGCGCATATTTAAAAATAATTGCTTCAAAGGGGCTATTATCCTCCTCTCCTTTCTTTCCATCTCGCCCATGCTGCTGATCCTTTTCTATATCGGGAAAAACGGGATCAGTTCCATCAACTGGGCTTTCCTGACCGAGGTTCCCCGGCCCACGGGAGAAATCGGGGGCGGGGTTTTTAACGCTATTGTGGGCACTTTTGTCCTGATTATACTCTCCAGCCTTTTCTCCGTGCCCGTGGGGATAGCCTCGGGAATCTACCTCTCGGAAAAGCGGGAGGGCTTCCTCTCGCGAACGGTAAAACTGTGTGTCGAAATCCTGCAAGGCACCCCCTCGATCGTCATCGGCATCATCGCCTATACCTGGATCGTTCGTCCCTTCAGGAGCTTCTCGGTCTTTTCCGGGGGTATCGCCTTGAGCCTGATGATGATTCCCGTAATCATCAAGTCCACGGAGGAGACCCTGAAACTCATTCCTTATCATCTGAAGGAGGCCTCCCTGGCCCTGGGGGTGCCTTACCACCGGACCATTTTAAAGGTGATTATACCGTCCGGTCTCAGCGGCATCGTGACCGGCATTTTACTCGGTATCGCTCGGATCACCGGGGAAACCGCTCCGCTGCTCTTCACCTCCTTTGGCAATCCCTTTTTAAGCTGGAACCTCTTTAAACCCATGGAGTCCCTGCCCCATATCATTTTTTATTATGCCACCAGCCCTTATCCCGAATTTCACCAATTTGCCTGGGGGGCATCTTTTATCCTGGTCAGCCTGGTTTTGGTGTTTAATCTGATCGCCCGGAGAGTCTCAAAAAGATGGAAGATCCAACTCTAAACGTCTTACGCATTGAACATTTTTCCGCCGGTTATGGAGATAACCGCGTCCTGAAGGACGTTTCCCTAGCCATCGGAGACAATAAGGTCACCGCCTTGATGGGGCCTTCGGGATGCGGCAAGACCACGATCATCCGCTGCATCAACCGGATGCACGAGTTGATCCCGGGTTCTAACATCCAAGGCAAGATCTATCTGCGGGATAAGGATATTTACGCCATGGAACCGATCGTGCTCCGCAAAAAAATCGGCATGGTCTTCCAAAAACCGAACCCCTTTCCCACCATGAGCATTTATGAAAATGTCATTGCCGGTTATAAATTGAATGGGATTCGGCTCAGCCGAAAGGAAACCGAGGAGATCGTGGAACGGTCACTCCAGCAGGCCGCCTTGTGGAACGAGGTCAAGGATTTCCTGCATCGCAAGGGGACCTTTTTGTCCGGAGGCCAGCAACAAAGGCTGTGTATCGCCCGGGCCCTGGCCATGAATCCGGAAATTCTATTACTGGATGAACCGACTTCCGCCCTGGATCCGAAATCGACCTCCCATATAGAAGCCTTGATCGCGGACCTGAAAGAAACCGTCACCATGCTCCTGGTCACCCACAACATGGGCCAGGCGGCCCGGGTGTCCGATTATACGGCTTTTATTTACCTCGGAGAATTGATTGAACACGGATTGACGAAAACGATGTTCACCGTTCCCAAGGACAAGAGGACGGAAGAATATTTAACCGGAAAATTTGGTTGATCGGGGGAACTATGTTGGAAAAGGAAATTGTCGGGCTCAGGAAGACCTTGATCGGATACGCCCTCCTGGTGGAAAAAATGATCGACGACAGCATCGTCGGGCTGTTAAGAAGCGACCGGGATTTGTTCCTTCAGGTCATCGAAAAAAGTGAAAAAAAGGCCAATGAGACGGAAATCCTGATCGATGACCTCTGTACGACGATGATCGCCCAATTCAGTCCCAAGGCCAAAGAATTGCGGACCATCTTGATGAGTCTCAAAATCAACAATGACCTGGAAAGGATTGCCGATCACGCCGCCAACAGCGCCGAAAACGGCCTTTTCCTTATCACCCAACCTTTGGTTAAACCTTTGCTGGACCTGCCCCGGATGGCTGAGGCGGCTAGCGGCATGCTGCGAGACGCCGTCAATGCCTTTGTCCATGAAGATCCGGACCTGGCGGTCAGCGTCTGCGAACGGGACGACATGGTGGACGGTTTGGCCTCCCAGATTTTGCGAGAACTGATCACCTACATGATAGCCGCCCCGTCGACAATCGAGAGGGCCTTGCACCTCCTGAAAATCGCCCACAATCTGGAACGGACCGCCGATCTGGCTACCAACATCTCCGAACACGTGATCTACATGATCGAGGGGAAAGTAATCAAACACCAGCAACAAAATTAAAATTGATCGCCGGTTGATATTTAGAGTTGTTCGCCCTTTTGGTTGGGAGGCCTCAATTTTGTTATCCATATCTCCCGGTAATATAATCATTTGTTCTTTCATCCCGGGGCTTGGTGAAGATCTGGCCGGTGGTACCGAACTCGATCAGTTCGCCCAGGAGCATAAAACCGGATTCATCGGAGATGCGGGCGGCCTGCTGCATATTGTGGGTGACGATGACGATGGTGTACTTTTCCTTAAGCTCCAGCATCAGGCTCTCGATCTTTTCCGTGGCCATGGGGTCCAGGGCCGAGCAGGGTTCGTCCATTAGAACGATGCGGGACTCCAGGGCCAGGATCCGGGCCATGCAGAGGCGTTGCTGTTGTTCCAGGGTCAGGGTGAGGGCGGACAGAGCCAAGCGGTCTTTTAACGCTTCCCACAACCCCACAGCCGAAAGGGAATTGAAAACGATTTCGTCGCGCCGGCTTTTTTCCCTGGGCAGGATCTGGTGCATTTTAGGCCCGAAAAGGACATTTTCCGAAATGGGGAGGGGAAAGGGATTGGGACGTTGGAAGACCATGCCCACCTCCCGGCGCAGTTTAATCAGGTTGGTTGCCGGGGCGTATATGTTTTTGTCCCCGATCACCACCTCTCCCTCGATGCGGACCCCGGCGATCAAATCGTTCATCCGGTTCAGACAGCGCAGGAGCGTGGACTTGCCGCAACCCGAGGGACCGATCAGGGCCGTAATGGTCCGGGTTTTGAAAAATGAAGAGACGTCCTTGAGGGCGTGGAAGGACCCGTAGTGCAGGTTCAAATGATTGATGGTAATTTCGGGCACTAAGATTCCTTTATTAGCCGAAGCGTCCGGAAACGTAATCTTCGGTCCGTTTGTCCTTGGCCATGGTGAAAATCTGGTCAGGCGGCCCGTATTCGATCAAGTCCCCCAGGAGGATAAAAGCCACCTGGTCGGAAATACGGGCGATCTGTTTGGTGTTATTGCTGACGATGACCACCGTATGGTCTTTTTTCAGCGTCCGCAGTGCCTCCTCAATCTTGGCCGTGGAGATAGGGTCGAGACCCGAGGTGGGCTCGTCTAAAAGGATCACCTCTGATTGCATGGCCAGGGTCCGGGCGATGCACAACCGCTGCTGCTGGCCTCCGGATAACTTCAAGCCCGACTCATGGAGGCGGTCCTTGACTTCGCCCCAGAGGATGGCGGCTTTAAGGCTCGCCTCCACCCGTTCATCGAGAAGACGGCGGTCCCGAACCCCGTGGAGGCGGGGTCCGAAGGTCAGATTTTCATAAATGGAACGGGGCAGGGGAATGGGTTTGGCAAAAACGATTCCCACCCGGGTCCGGAGGCGGTTGACATCATATTGGGGATCCAGGATGTTCTCTCCATCCAGCAGGACCTGCCCCTCGATAGTCACCTGGGGGGTCAGGTCGATGAGCCGGTTTAGTATTCTGAAGAAGCGTGCTTTTCCCGCTGTTCGACGGCCCCATAATCCCGGTGATTTCCTTTTCGAAAATCGAGAGATTGATCCCCCGCAGGGCGGAGACTCTATTATAAGCCACGGAAAGGTTTTTTATTTCGATTTTAGGAGCCATGATGAAATTAGGTAGGGGCGATCCGGGTGACGCTTCTATGAATATTTTTTTAAGAAATAGCGCATCATCACGTAAGCGCTGACATTGATTACCAGGATAACGATGATCAGGACAGCCGCAGTGCCGTAGGCCATGGGCATGGATATCCCCTCCCGGGCCAGGATATAAAAATGCACGGCCAGTGTGCGCCCGGATTCAAAAATGGTTTTGGGGAACCGCAGGGATGACCCGGCGGTGAAGATGATGACGGCGGTCTCTCCTATGGAGCGGGCGATGCTCAGCACGATCCCGGTGGCGATTCCGGGCAGCGCGCTGGGCAGGACGATGCGGGTGATGGTCTGCCATTTGCCCAGCCCCAAAGAAAAACTGACTTCACGGTATTCCCGGGGAACGGCCAGAATGGATTCTTCCGAGGTCCGGATGATGGTCGGCAGCAACATGACCGAAAGGGTCAGACCTCCCGAAAGCAGGCTCCAACCCCAGCCGAAGGCCATGACGAAGATGGCAAACCCGAAGAGACCCAGGATAATCGAGGGTATTCCGGCCAGGCATTCCGTGCCAAAGCGGATGATCCGGGTGACCGGGCCTTCCCGGGTATATTCAGTCAGATAAATGGCCGTTCCCAGCCCCAGGGGGGTGGCAAAAAGGAGGGCAATCACAATAATGTATAAGGTGCTGACAATTGTGGCCAGAATGCCGCCGGACCGGCCCATATCGACCGGATTAGTAGATAAAAACTCCCAGGAAATTTGCGGTACGCCATTAACGAAGACGACGAAAATGATAAAAAAAAGGATGCCGATGGTCAAACCGGTGAGGGTCCAGAGCAAGGTCTTGACCATAATCTGCCAGACGATGGGAGAGAAAAATTTCATTTTCGGCGCATCAGGGTGGTGGCCAGGATATTCAAGGCCATAATAAAAACGAAGAGGATGATCCCGGTGGCGAAAAGGGCCTGGCGATGATCTCCGGTGGAATAGCCCATTTCCAAGGCAATGTTGCTGGTTAAGGTCCGGACCGGGTCCAGGAACGAGGTAGGGATTTTAAGGGCATTCCCGGCCACCATGATGACGGCCATGGTTTCCCCGATGGCCCGGGCCATGCCCAGGATGATGGCGGTGACCACACCGGAACGGGCGGCCGGAAGCAACACGTAGCGAATAGCCTGCCAATGGGTGGCGCCCATGGCCAGGGCACCCTCTTTATATAACAAGGGTACGGCCTGGAGGGCGTCAATCGAAATACTGGTAATCGTGGGGAGGATCATGATGGCCAGGATGACGGAGGCGGCCAGAAGGGATAACCCCGGCCCGCCGAGGTATTCTCGGATCAGGGGAACCAGAAAGATCACTCCCAGGAACCCGAAGACCACGGAGGGGATCCCGGCCAGGAGTTCAATGGTGGGTTTTAATACGACTACCCAACGGGGCGGAGTAAACTCCGCCAGGGTAATGGCGCAGGCCAAGGCCAGGGGCACTCCCAGGAGGATGGCGTTGAACGTGACCGCCAGGGAGGAGATGATCATGGCCAGGATTCCGAAATGTCCTTTGGTAGGGGCCCACTTGGCGCTGAAAAGAAAATCCTGGAGTCCGGCTTTCAGGATGACTGGAAACCCCTCCCGGAAAATAAAAACGGTGATCAGCAGAAGCAGCCCGATAGCGGAAAAGGCCAGGATCATGAGGATTTTTTCAATAATTTTTTCTTTCATGATCAATGGATGCCGATGAGGCCCTCATGCTCCAGTATCCGCTGTCCGTCGGCGCCCAGCACGAAATCAATAAATTTTTTGGTGGCCGCCGAGGTTTGACCCTGTGTTACAAAGAGAAAGGGCCGGGTCAACTGGTATTGTTTGTCCTTGATCGTCTTCAAAGAAGGGACAACGGAATTGACGGACAGGGTTTTTACCTGATGATTGACCAGCCCAAAAGAAATGTAGCCGATCGCCTGCGGGTCATTGGCGATTATCTCCCGTACCGAACCGTTGGAGTCCTGGACCAGGGCCTCGTCGGAGATCTCTTTTTTACCCATGACCAAATGTTCAAAGGCATCCCGGGTCCCCGAACCTTCCTCCCGGGTGACGAAATGAATGGGTTTATTTACCCATCCCAGCTCGGACCACGACCGGACTCTCCCCGTAAAAATTCCTTGCAACTGTTCGATCGAGAGATTGGTAATCGAATTTCCGGGATGAACAATAATAGCGATGCCGTCATGGGCAATGACGATGCGGTGCAAATCCTTTTCCTCGTCGCGCAACTCCCGGGAACAGGTGCCGACCTGAGCGGCTCCCGACCGGCAGGAGGTGATCCCGGCCGTGGATCCCCCGCCCTGGACATTGACGATGGTCTCCGGGTTGACTTCCATGTATATTTCGGCCAACTTTTCCGCAAAGGGCTGAACAGAAGTGGACCCGGCAACGGTGATGGATTGAGATTTGGCCGGACCCCGGGAACACCCGGCCAGCAGACCACCGCAAAGCATGAAAATGCTTAATTTTATTAGTAAAGAATTCATCTGGGCTATCAGGGGATCAAATAGAACCGGAAACTAAGCCGTAATCGACTATAGCGAATGGGGGCCTATTTTTCAACAAAAGAAAGTAGGGGGATAATGGGGAGGTTTATAGCCTGATGAACCCGCAGAAGGCTCTCGAATCGGGTACCCACGAAGCCTGAAAGCAGGTTTCCAAGGAACCGAATTAGCTCGTCATTCCGGACAAGTGAAGCGCGATCCGGAATCCAGGATCCTTTTAGCTTCTCTTACCCTGGATCCCGGATCGAGTCCGGGATTCAGGCCAAATCAAATACCAAACGTAATGTCTGCTTTTTTTTATGTTAACCCGATGAGAATAAAAAACCCGGCACATGAGCTGGATGACTTATGTGCCGGGTGGAGAGGGTAGGAAGGAGCAAAGCCTTCCTCGCTCCTAGTTCTTTATTTTAAATCAAGTTATTAGACCTCCTTAGCGATAAATCTGTAAGTCTTTTAATGGCAGACGATAAGCTTCAAAACCAGTGGAAGTGAATTGTCCCACCGGTTTTCCATAAGGGGTAGTCAGTATCCAGCCATTCAGATATGTGTTATAACTATCTGAAGTATCATAGTAAATATGGATCCCGCAGTATCCAAAAAGGTTGGTGACTTTTTTGGTTACGGGATTCACATTAACCCCTCGAATCTGATCTGCATAAAGATGGCCGAGGAGCTGGACACTCGCATTGTCTTCGATTCCCAGGCTGTCCCAGGCAAAGTTGTTGGTAAACCCCGAAGGCCCCAGGTTCAAGCTGCCGGTTTTGAAGGGTTTCCGGCCGGGGCCGGTGAAGATCAGGTTGGCTGTATCGGTTTTCCAAGCGGTATTTTGGGTGCTGGTATTGGTAAACTCCTTGGTGACATAATAATTATCCGTCGACTCGGTATAGATAGAGCCTTGGTTGGCAACATAAAGGTAGGTGAACCGGTTATCGACGCCTGGGTTCCCACTGCTTTTATAGACACCATAATTCCGGAATTTCTGGGCGAAGGCGGCCGTACCCAGCGGGTTGGCCTTGGAGCTCAAAAGTCCCATAATTGAAGAACTGGCTCGGGAAGGTCCTGGTTCCGGGACCATAAGCGTTGAAAGTCCCTTTATTGATTACGCTGGCCTGAAGTTCCCCACTGTAGTAATTAAAGGTCCCGCCGGCGTTATTCAACAGGCTGCCCTGGACCTTCAAAGTACCGTTGGGGGCAACGGCATCAGGATCGGCATTAGGATCGCCAAGGGTGTAGAGGCCGTTACTCCCCGGGTCCCGGGCGATGGTCATATTTCCGCCGATGAAATGATTGCCGCCGAACTGACTAAATGTGCCGTTGGATCCGGAAAGCATCCCGATAACCTCGCCGCGGCTCACCAAAAGTTCCCCGTCATCCAACTCATAGGTTCCAATTCCCCCACGTCCGACCGTAAAACCAATATATTGTTGTGGTTGGTTGCAGCCTAATGGTGCGACCTTGGTTATAGTTGTGGAGAGCGACTTCCCTCTCAGGTTGACCTCTTGATCGATACCCCTGATCTTAACCGTTCCGCCATCCTGGAGAAAATCGCCTTGGCCTAAGTAGCCCACGGAGGCAAAGCCGTAGACGTCCAGGAGGCCGACAGAAGGAGGGGTAG
This sequence comes from uncultured delta proteobacterium, assembly GCA_963743305.1. Lineage (GTDB taxonomy): Bacteria > Desulfobacterota > RBG-13-43-22 > RBG-13-43-22 > RBG-13-43-22 > CAVQSS01. The sequence continues at coordinate 56,144 of CAVUPH010000039.1, read as the reverse complement.
GAGTGTCCGGACTCGGAAGAGGGTTCACGGAAAGATCAAAAACTCCGAAGCTGCCGCTGTTCATTCCCAGGTAGAGATTTCCATTGATGGTATGGACGCCATTTGACTGAGTAAAGGTACCATCTCCGCCTTCATCTAACCCAATGATCTCACTATAATTGACATTGAGGGTACCGCCCGAAAGGTTATATTGGCCAAGTTGTCGATGTTTTCGTTTCGCTGTGCACGTTTTCGAGGCCCACGATTAATCCCGGTTGCCGGCTGGAAACGCATCCTAGTGGATTGTTTTTCAGGTTACTCTTGGATAACGCGGAAAAGACGGGAGCGGAGGAAAGGATGCCCTCGCTGGTCAAGGGAGTCGTATCGTTACCCTTTATTTTTACAGTGCTATCGGTCTGGTTCAAAGTACCCCTGTCCCCTTTATCCCCACTCTGATTGACCCGCCGACGTCCAGGCTGCTGTCGGCTAGATCGAATTCGCCAAAGCCGAGGCGTTCAACCCCCAGATAAAGGTTTTTGCCCACTGAATGGATGGCACTGACAGAGGAGCGTCACTGGCGGAGGGGTGACATGGTGAGGAGGAGTCACATGAGGAGTGCATCCCAAAGAAGGTGATCTTCCCAAGGCGATGTGCTTGAAAGCTTCTGAAATTGAAATATGAATCCCTGATCCGGCCAGGCCCAGTGTTTCATGCCCACCGACCGATAGGGATCCCTCGGTCATGATATAGTTTCCTTCCCCATTTACGGTGGTGCCCAAGGTCAGGTCCTGCAAGACTTTGTTGGTCCCGGCGTTAAGGAAGTAATTGGCCGTGCCGTTATTACCGATCGTAGTGTTTTTGACAGTCAGAATGTCCTGGACTTGTTCGAGGCTGACATCTCCTGCCTGAAGGTCAGAGGGATCCAACAACAGCGAGTTGAGCGTTGGGTTGCCGGAATTATGAAGTGAAACATCGGAAGCTGGATAAAAAACATAGGCCCCCGGGAGGTCAATAAATACATCATATCCTTGGTCAGGCACCCCGTTGATCCCAATTCTCCGGTACAATCCAATCACTCGCTGTTCATTCCAGTCCAATGGGTTTCCACGGCCAGGGCCGGTGAAGTCAAAAGCAGCAATAAAGATAATCCTAAAAGCAGTCCACCCATAAATGACTTCTTGAATTTTGCTCCAATCATAGCTCCTCCCTTCAAGTTGCTTTCCAATCGTTGGAAAGAAAAAATTGTTGAAATCTTAAAATTCTTGATAACGACTACATCGGCACTTTTTGGGATTTTGTTTAGATATGGAGTAAACTCAGCAAATTTAATACCAGGGAGGTTTTTGGACCCCGGCAACCTGCCGGGGATGTGGAGGAGGGGATAGGAAGGCCAAAAGATTGATGGCTAAAATAAATAATTAATATAAGGAGTTGTATTTATTTTAGGGAATTTGGAAAAAGATAAAAGAAGGCGGAAAACAGGAAAAGCCGGCCCTGTTTGGGGAGAGAAATACGTCCCGAATTCATCCTATTCCGATTGAACTCAACATTTTTTGTCACTTGCTACCAAATTACAGGTAGGAAAAGCTTGATTTGATGCTGCGTCCGGCCTGACTCGAACGGGCGGCCCGTGGATTCGAAGTCGTTCTTAGATAGGCCTTTGAAATTCCGATCTATAATTAACCATCCGGAATCATCCCCATTTACTCCAAAGTCTCACCTTTTCTAATTAACGGTAATAAAACCTTGCTGGTGATGCTGATGGTCTGTGTCGCCTCGGGTGCAGGAAGAAACGTGCCGTCGCCGACTGATTCGCGGCCACGATGCAGGTGCCGGTCGTGACCATGGTCACCGTCGCCGGCGTCGTCGTGCCTCCGGTCGTGCAGACCTCCGTCGTTTGGCTGCTGTAGGTCACGGGCAGGCCCGACGTCGCCGCGGCACTGACCGTGAACGTGCCCCCTTTCGCGAATGCCGGCGTGGGAGCTGGTGTGGCAAAGGTGATGGTCTGCGGCGGATTCAATAGAGTTAGCGGGCCGGTCGTTCCGGAACCGTTTACGGTTCCAGCGAAGTTGAACAAAGAGGTGGAGTTCGCCGCGCCGTCCGCTCCGATGCTTGCGCCACCCGTCCGACCCGTGCCACCCGAACCGGCTGTCGCCGTCGAGCTTGTTGCCACTGCATTCGTTGCGGTCAAAGTGCCGGCGTTCACAAAAACCGCCGGGCCGACCGCCGCCCCACCGCCACCGCCACCGGTTCCCGTTCCCGCATTACCGCCACTGATGCCGGATCCGAGGGAGCCGCCTGTTCCTCTTGTGCCTCCATCGCTGCCACCGCCGCCGCCGCCGGCACCGCCGTTGCCGGCCAGGGTGGAAGTTCCGGTACCGCCGCCACCGCCCCCAAATCCGCCGGTGCCCCCAGTGCCTAAAGGCCCACCACCACCGCCGCCGCCGAAACCGCCGTTACCGCCGTTTGCAGTGCTTCCATCCTGGCCGCCGCCGTTGGTGGCGTAACCCGACCCGCCGAGGCCAGGGGTTCCGGCGCCAAGCCGTCCACCACCACCACCGCCGCCGGCACCGCCGGCACTGCCATTAGCGCCTGCGGGGACATCAGTACCCGCGCCTTGAACTCCCCCGCCGCCCGGAGCACCGGTATTGGCCGTGCTGCTGCCGCCCGGAAACGCCAGTCCTCCGCCGCCACCGCCCGGAAAGGCTTGGCTGACATAATTCCCGCCGGCGCCGCCGATTGCCGAACACCCGATGAACCGCACATTGGTTAACGTTACCGCCGCAGAGGCCTGATTGACAAACAGACCGCCGCCCAGACCGGCACCGCCGCCGCCGCCACCATCGCCAGTGCCGCCTGCGCCGCCCTGGGCACGACCGTTCTGGATGACGAGGTGTTGAAGAGCCACCGTGCCGGTGTCAACGAAGAAAATCCGGTAGGTGCCGGCTCCGTCGATGACGATATCTCCCATGGTAACACCGTCGATGGAGAGATCGCCGGTAATCGCCGGCAGGGGGCCGCCAAGCGAAATCGTACAAGGCGGCGCGCCGCAGGTGAATGAAATGGTGTTGGTCCCCCCGGCCGCATTGGCGGCCAGGATCTGCGCACGCAAGTCGCCGGGATCACCGGCGCCCGTACCGGCCAATCCGCCCGAGGCATTGTCCGTAAAGACCGTAACCGGGAAATTGGCAGCCTTCGCTTCGGGGATCACGATGCAAGACAGCAACACAAGACAAACTGAAATACACAGAAATCGTCCTTGGTGGCGACTGGGATTACGGTTCGGCATAACTCCTCCTCGGTATTGTCCAGTTTATGGTATTGAGAAAATGACCTACTTCAAAGAGAAAAGGAAAGATATTTTTATCAGAATATTGCTGGAGTTTGAAGGGGTGGAAATCCTTAACAAAAAAGATCAAAAATCTGGCTTGCAGGTGCGAGGGGCGTAAGCTCGTCGGGAGTTGCGTCTTAAAACAATTAACGATACGACGATATGCATCAGGATCAGTTCATCGATAAGTTTCGGGAAGATGCGACAAATTTTTATGGGGCCATTCAGGATGAATTTTGATGTTGTTCCGTCGTCTTGGCCGGAGGCCCAATTCCCGGTTAATCTATCATTAGGTTGTAGCCATCCACTTCAAAGGGCGAATAACCATAAACTGGTCAGTTGAAGGGCAGCGAACGGATGGTAATGATAGGCAAAGGGCGGTAAAACTGGTGCGCCCGGCCCGACTCGAACGGGCGGCCTGCGGATTCGAAGTCCGACGCTCTATCCAACTGAGCTACGGGCGCACCGTGTATTCTTTTTACCGTAAAAATACAAAAAATTCAAAGGAATTTGACCTGCCGGGGGATAATAAACCGCTTGAAACTTATGAGGGGGTATGGTATGGCAGAATTGAGGTGAAAGTTCTTTTCCCGAGCGGGAAAAGGATCTCTCAGATACTTTTGAATTAGTCTATAATAATGCTAGAATTTTGGAGTCGGGTAGGAAATTATGTTTGTTTTGGGAAATTTCATCAATGCCGTGGCCATCATCATCGATTACCTGCTGACGGCCTACACCTGGATTATTATTGCCCAGGCGATCCTCTCCTGGGTCCGTCCTGATCCCTACAGCCCCATCGTCCGGTTTCTCTATGCCGTAACCGAACCGGTTCTGCGCCCCATCCGACGACGCCTGCCGGTAGCCCTGGGGGGATTTGATTTTTCTCCGCTGGTGATGATCTTAGTAATTATTTTCCTTCAGCATTTTGTGGTGGACAGTTTGCGGCAATTGGCCACCCAGCTTTAGGTGCCGGCCGTCAAACAATAATACCCTCAACCCTGCCCCAGATCAAAGTTCCCATCCAAGGGCAACGGCGGGTAGATCCAGTCCTCATTGGCTTCCTGATCGAACCACTCTCTTTTTGCCAGGGCACAGCGAATATTTAAGGCGCAATGACTGAGACAAACGAGATCATTCCGTTTGAACTGGCTGAAACAATCGAAGCGTCCCCGTAGTTGTTCGGCGGATATTTTAAAAATCATTCGACTTCTCCTTCAATATTCAGTAACTCGAGCAACTCCTGGTGGAGCAGCCCGTTGGTGGCCAAAATTTGCTTTTTGAAGGCCGGGCCGGAACGGCCGGTAAAATCAGTAACCCGGCCGCCGGCTTCTTCTACCATAAGGATCCCGGCCGCCGTGTCCCAGGGTTTTAAATATTCCTCCCAGAATCCATCGTACACCCCGCGGGCCACCCAACAGAGATCCAGAGCGGCCGACCCGGGGCGTCGGACTCCTTGGGAACGAGTAATGATCTTTTCAAAACGTCGAACCACCCGGCGGTGGGTTTTCTTAATATTATAAGGGAAACCGGTAGCCAGCAGCGCTTGGGAAATCCGGGGCACGGTGGAAACCCGGATCGGCCGACCGTTAAAAAATGCCCCTTGTCCTTTGATGGCCCAATAGGTTTCTTCAAGCTCCGGGTTGTGGACGATGCCCAGCACGATTTCCCGCCCGTTAAGCAGGGCCAGGGATACGCAGTAAACCGGGAAGCCGTGCACGAAATTGGTCGTTCCATCCAACGGATCCAGAATCCAGCAAAAAGGGGAGGTCCGGCGTTCGAGTCCGCCCTCCTCGACCAGGAAATCATGGTCGGGGAATTGAGCTCTTATCCGGGAGGTAATCCATTGCTGTGACTTTAGATCCCATTCGGTCACCAAATCGATCGCACCTTTGAGCCGATACCCTTTAGGAGTCTGAAAACCGCTATGCAGTATCCGGCCGGCCCCCAGGACGGCTTTCAGGGCCAAATTAAATTCTTTTTTCAGATTCAAGTCCAGACCTCTTTAGTCAATAGGTAAATAGCCTTTTCATGCTTCGGGGCGCCCGCTCCGCTCATGTGGGGTTAATTAATAAAAACCTTAAGATAGTAGTCGGTGTCAATTAAGGCCTTGCCGGCCCCCAGTACGACCGAGGTTAAGGGATCATCGGCAATATGCACCTCCAGGCCCGTTTCCCTATGGATCAAGCGGTCTAAGCCTTTCAATAAGGCCCCGCCCCCGGCCAGGGTGATGCCTTTTTGACTGATATCCCCCGACAATTCGGGCGGAGTTTTTTCCAAGGCCCTTTTGACGGCATCGACGATAGCCCAAATGGGTTCGGCCATGCCTTCCCGAAGGTCCCGGTCGGTTAATTCAATCGTTTTGGGAATGCCGGAAAAAACTTCCTTTCCCGAAACGGAAAACCGAATAGGTTCGTCCAGCGGATAGGCCGAGGCATAGTTTATCTTGATCTGCTCGGCGGTATTCTCTCCGATCAGCAGATGGTGTTTCTTTTGCAGATGGTAGATGAGCGCCTCGTTCAGTTCGTCCCCGGCCACGCGGATCGATTCGCAATACGCGGTGGCGAAAAGGGAAATAACCGCCACTTCGGTGGTGCCGCCGCCGATATCCACGACCATGTTTCCTTGAGGTTTCTGAATTTCCAGGCCCGCCCCGATGGCCGCTGCCATGGGTTCTTCGATCAGGAAGATGTCCCGGGCTCCGGCTTCCAGGGCGGATTCCACTACGGCCCGCTTTTCCACCATGGTGATCCCCGAAGGCACCCCAATCACTAAATTCGGTCTAAAAAAACGGGACCGTTCCCGGACTTTGAATAAAAAGTATTTGATCATCTCCCGAGTCACGTCGAAATCAGCGATCACCCCGTCCTTCATGGGGCGAATGGCCGAGATTCGGGCCGGGGTTCGGCCCAGATACTCTTTAGCCTCTTTGCCCACTGCCAGCACCTGTCCGGTTTCATTGTTTATCGCCACCACGGAAGGTTCATTGAGGACGATCCCCTGCTTCTTTTTATAGATCAGAGTATTGGCCGTGCCCAGGTCCATGGCCAGGTCTTCTGAAAATAATCCCAATAAGCGGCGCAGCATATACCCGATAGTCCTTATTAACCTCGCAAAAAGTCAAAAAGCGATTTTCTGCTCGGCGGGGGAGGGCTTTCCCTCCCCCGCCATTTGAAGTGAATTCAAATGGTTCCACCCCTACCCCAGACCGGGGCTTAATCGCCCTCGGTCTGTTGACGGACATCTATCGAGTCCGCCCTCTATTAATCGTTCATCCGGTAGAGAATGGAAGTGATAATGGTTTGGCCGGTCAGCAGGAGGGCCTGGATCTCCTCGTCCTCCCAGTGGTTCTCCTGGTAGCCCACCAAATTCATCACCCCGTACAATTTCTGAAAAAAATATAGAGGCAACCCGATATAGGAACAAAACTGCCCGCAGGGATCGTCCGGAAAAAAAACATAGGACTTGTGATTTCTGGGTTTCATCTCCCGTCGGACCAGGGGTTTCTTTTCTTTGATAACCCAACCGGTTAGGCCCATGTCGATGGGGATCGAGTTCTTTTTCATGGGGGCGAATAACTTGCCCTCGGAAGCCACGATGGTATAACGATCCCCTTTCCGGGGCAGCAACGCCAAAAAAGCCGCATCGGTGCCGGAAAAAATGCGGCAGGCCCTCAGTATCTTCTGGTAGTACTCCTGCAGGTCATGGTTTTCTCGGGATAGGGTGTTAATCCGGTAAATAAAATCCAATAGCCGGCGCTGCTTCAATTCCTGACAGCAGAGAATTTGATTTTGCAGAACCTGGTAGATGACCCTGGCAAAATCCTGCAGAATTTTCTGATTTTTATCGGTAAAGACATAATTGCGTTTGCTGTCTACACAAAGTACCCCGGCGTCCCCCACCGGGACGGCCATAAAGGATTTGATGCCCTCATCTCTCAGATAGAGTTTCAGATTCCGGTTATCTCGATCGAACTGGGCCACATTCACGGGCTGTTCGTTTTTGGCCACCCACCCGATGAGGCTGTCTCCCGGCTGGATTGTGGTTTTAGGGTTTACCTGGAGGCTCAAGGTATGGTAAGCGCTCAGTAAAAGCCGATCCCGCTGTGGATTGTAGAGAAACAAAGCGGCGGTGAAAGCGTCGTTCACATTGCTGACAAGCTCAATGAGACCTTTCAATTCATGGTCGGGGGAATATTCCATCCGGAAGGGCAGGGGTTTCCAGAAACTGGATCAAAACCACTTGTCTAACGATAATTTATGGTATAAAAATAGTAATAGAAGAAAATAACAGCCTGATAAAATTTTTAACCCATTTGACCGGGGTTGTCAATTCTTTTTAAAATGGAATCATATTGCTTTTCAAAATCCTTCCGCCCCAGACCGCGGCGGAAAACCAATACGGTCTCAGTAGGAGGGGTCCTGATCGGCCGAGGACACCCGGTTGTGGTTCAGTCCATGACGAATACCGATACTCGGGTTATAGCCAGTACAGTAAAGCAAATAAATAACTTATACCAATCGGGCTGCGAATTGATCCGGGTGGCGGTGCCGGATTTCGAGGCTGCTCGGGCTCTAGGGGGCATAGTGGAAAGATCCCCGTTGCCGGTGATCGCCGATATTCATTTTGACCACCGCCTGGCCCTGGAAGCCATGAAAGCCGGGGCCGCGGGGATCCGGATTAATCCCGGGAATATCGGGTCCCGGGCCAAGGTCATCCGGATCATCCAGGAGGCCAGGGATCGCGGGGTCTGCATCCGGATCGGGGTCAATGCCGGTTCCTTGGAAAAAGATCTGCAGGGCCAGGGAGAGGAGCACTTGGCCGAGGCCATGGTCGATTCGGCCTTGCGCCACATTGAGCTGTTTGAAAAGCATCATTTTACGAACCTGAAAATATCACTGAAGGCCTCGGACGTGATGCAGACTATCCGGGCCTATCAGGGGCTGGCCTCCCAGGTGCGCTATCCCTTTCACCTGGGGGTCACCGAGGCCGGGACTCTGATTTCGGGGACGATCAAATCCACCTTGGGAATAGGCCTGCTCCTTTATCAGGGAATCGGTGACACCCTGCGGGTTTCCTTGACGGCCCCGCCCAAGGAGGAGATCCGGGTGGCCTTTGAGCTTCTGCGGAACCTTAAACTCCGGGAACGAGGAGTGGAGATCATCTCCTGCCCTACCTGCGGCCGCTGCCGAATCGATCTGATCCCCCTGGTGCGTCAGGTGGAAAAGGCCGTTCAGAAAGTCACCACCCCGATCAAAGTGGCCATTATGGGCTGCGTGGTCAACGGACCGGGTGAGGCCCGGGAAGCGGATATCGGCATTGCCGGGGGAAAAGGCCAGGGAATGTTATTTGCCCGGGGCCGGCTGGTACGCAGGGTCAAGGAGGCGGATTTGGTGGCCACCCTACTGACGGAAATTAAAAAAATGGTTCAAGAGAAAGGATAACCATGTTTTTTTCCCAACTTTATATTCCTACGCTGAAGGAAAAACCGGCTGAAGCCGAGGTCATCAGTCACCAGCTTATGGTTCGGGCGGGCTTGATCCGCAAACTCTCTTCCGGAATTTACAGCTATCTTCCCCTGGGAGTCCGCTCCCTGAGAAAAATGGAGTCCATCATCCGGGAGGAAATGGAGCGGGCCGGTGCCCAGGAAGTCATCCTGCCGGCCCTGCAGCCGGCGGAGCTCTGGCAGGAAAGCGGAAGATGGGAAAAGTACGGGAAGGAGCTGTTCCGCCTGAAGGATCGTCACGATCATGCCTATTGTCTGGGACCTACCCACGAGGAGGTCGTCACCGATTTAATCCGCCACGAGATCCGTTCCTACCGCCAACTGCCCGTTAACCTGTATCAGATTCAGACCAAGTTCCGGGATGAAATCCGCCCCCGGTTCGGATTGATGCGGGGGCGGGAGTTCGGGATGAAGGACGGGTACAGCTTCGACCGGGACGAGGCCGGCGCAGAACTTTCCTATGCCAAGATGTTCGAGGCTTACCGGCGGATCTTTGAACGTTGCGGTCTGCGCTTCAAGGCGGTGGAAGCCGACAGCGGGGCCATCGGCGGGAGCTTTTCTCATGAGTTCATGGTCTTGGCCGAGACCGGGGAGGATGCCGTCATGGCCTGCAGCGCCTGCCGCTACGCCGCCAATGTGGAACGGGCCGTTTCCGCCTGGCAGCCCCGGGAAGAGCCCCAGGCCCTGGTTCGTCCCCGGGAGAAGCGGCACACCCCGGGGCAGCGAACGGTGGAGGAGGTGGCCCGATTTCTGTCGGTCCCGGCAGATCGTCTGGTGAAGACCATTCTTTATCAAACCTCCGCCGGTCCGGTGGCCGTCCTGGTGCGGGGGGACCAAGAGGTGAATGAAACCAAAGTCTTGCGGGCGTTGGGTTTAGATGAAATCACCCTGGCGGATGAGCGCCTCGTGGAGCAGTTAACGGGTGCTCCGGTGGGGTTTGCGGGTGCCGTGGGGCTTACCGTCCCTCTCTGGGCGGATCAGACTCTCCAGGGATTGAAAAATTTCATCATGGGGGCCAATGAGGCTGACCAGCACTATCTGGACCTGAACTGGGAGGTGGATGTCCCCCCTGTCACCTGGGCCGACTTGCGTCAAGTCAGATCCGGAGAACCCTGTCCCCGCTGCCAGGCTCCGCTGGATTCTTACCGGGGTATTGAGGTGGGGCACGTTTTTAAATTGGGGGACAAGTATTCCCGAGCATTGAAGGCCACCTATCTCGACGAACAGGGAAGGGAGCAGTTGATGATCATGGGTTGCTACGGGATCGGCGTGGGCCGGACCGTGGCCGCGGCCATCGAACAAAACCATGATTCGGACGGGATTGTCTGGCCTCTGGCCCTGGCACCCTTCCAGGTCCTGATCACCCCCATTGATTGGAAACCGGGGTCAGCGGAGCAGGCCACCATTATGGCCCTTTATGAATCCTTCCAAAAGGCCGGGATCGAGGTGTTACTCGATGATCGGGACGAAAGGCCGGGAATAAAGTTTAAAGACGGGGACCTGATCGGTATTCCCCTACGGGTCACCGTCGGCCCCAAGGGGTTGAAACAAGGCCAAGTCGAGTTGCGGCCCCGAAGGACGAAACAGATGGAACTGGTCAAAGTGGAAGAGGTCCTGGAGGCGATTCAGAAAATTATCGCCGCGGAGTCGCCCCGACTTTAGCCGGTTAATACGAAAATAAAAGGTTTGGGGGTTATTTCGGCTCGTTGGAAATCCCCCTTTGTTAAAGGGGGACTTCAACTCCCCCCTTAGACCCCGCTTGCAGCGGGGCAAGAGCCGGGGATGCGGGGGGGATTTTCATGCTTCGGGGTGTCCGCCCCGGGCATGGGGGTTTAGAACATAAATAACCTTGACCTTTCATCATCCCCTTCCCCTCGTAGGCGGTAAGTCATTTTTGCGCTGCTTGGACGCTGGAAGGGTCGCTGAAAAGTTGAACGAAAAACATGACGGAGGTTTGTTTTTCAATCGAAGTTCAGCGTTCGATGTTCAATGTTCATTCTACTAATAATCCATGATCCGCATCAACACCATCATCGATCAGATCCTTTCTTATTGGCCTCAGGCCAACATTGAACTCGTTGAAAAAGCCTATGTTTTTTCCGCCAAGGTCCACGAGGGGCAGGTCCGTCTTTCCGGGGAGTCCTACCTCTCCCATCCGTTGGAAGTGGCCTGGATATTGACTCAAATGAAGATGGATCAGGTGACCATCGCTGCCGGACTATTGCACGACACCCTGGAGGACACCCTGGCGACCCCCGAGATGATCAAGGAACAGTTCGGACCGGAGGTCCTCCGCATTGTCAACGGAGTGACCAAAATCAGCAGCTTTCATTTTCAGACCCTGGAAGAACGGCAGGCGGAAAATTTCAGGAAGATGATCTTAGCCATGTCGGACGATATCCGGGTAATCCTAGTCAAGCTGGCCGACCGGCTCCACAATATGCGCACCCTGGGTTTTCATAGCCAGGAGAAGCAGCGGAAGATCGCTGGAGAAACCCTGGAAATCTATGCCCCGATTGCCGTCCGCTTAGGGATGCGCCGCATCCAAACGGAACTGGAGGACCTCTGTTTATATTATCTGGAGCCTGAAAAATATCAGGAAATCAAACTGGGGGTGGCTAAGAAACGGGAGGAGCGAGAGTCTTATATCCGGGAGGTCAAAACCATCCTTCAAGATAAAATGGAGGCAGCCCACCTCGAGTGTCGGGTGGAGGGGCGACACAAACATTTTTACAGCATTTACCAGAAAATGATCAACCAGAACCTGGAAATCGACCAGCTTTATGACCTGATCGCCTTCCGGGTGATCGTGCCGGAAGTGGCCGCCTGCTTTGAGGCCTTAGGTCTCATCCACGCTTTGTGGAAACCGATTCCCGGAAAATTCCGGGATTATATCAGCCTGCCCAAGGCCAATCACTATCAATCCCTTCACACCAAGGTCATTGGTCCCTACGGGGAACGCATCGAGGTTCAGATCCGGACTGCTGAGATGCACCGAGTGGCCGAGGAGGGCATCGCCTCCCACTGGCAGTATAAAGAGGGCCGCCTGGATGAAACCGACGCGAAAAAATTCTCCTGGGTCCGCCAACTGCTGGAATCCCAAAAAGAATATCCGGATGCCAAGGAATTTTTAGAAACCCTGCGTGTGGATCTTTTCCCTGACGAAGTCTACGTCTTCACCCCCCGCGGTGAGGTTAAGACCCTGCCCAAAGGGGCCACCCCCATTGACTTCGCTTACGCCATCCACACCGATGTGGGCCATCGCTGCACCGGAGCCCGGGTCAACAACAAGATGGTGCCTCTGCGGTTCACCTTGCGGCACGGCGATATTGTGGAAATTATCACCTCGGCCAAACGTAAACCGAGCAAGGACTGGCTCAAGGTCGCCAAGACCTCCCGGGCCAGGTCCAAGATTCGGCAGTGGGTCAAGAACGAAGAACGGACCCGCAGCATCACTCTCGGGAAAGATTTGCTGGAGAAGGAATTAAGGCGTTTGCACCTGAACGTTTCTCAGCAGATGAAACAAGAATCCCTGTTGCAAATTGCCCGTGAATTTTCTTTTCAACAAGGGGAGGACCTGCTGGCGGCCATCGGTTTTGGCAAGATTTCCATTAAGCAGATCATCAACCGGATTGCCCCACGACCGGAGGTTGAAAAGGATCCGGACCAGATCCCCTTAGAACTCCCTAAAAAACCCAAAAAAACCAAACCCGCCGGAGGGGTAGTCATTCGGGGAGTGGATGACGTGCTGATCCGCTTCGGCCGTTGCTGCGCACCCCTCCCCGGGGATCCGATCATCGGCTTTATTACCCGGGGCCGGGGAATAACGGTTCATGGCCGGTCCTGCCCGCGGATCACCCATGAGGATCCTGAAAGGTTGGTAGAGGTACTTTGGGAAAAAGACCGGGGGGCCTATTACCCGGTAAAAGTGGAAATTTCTTCAACCGACGACAAGGGGATGCTGGCGCAGGTGAGCACGGCGATAACTTCCGCGGAATCGAACATCTTAAAAGCCGAGGCCTATACCACGCTGGACAAAAAAGCCTTTTACAATTTTACCATTGAGGTGGTCGATGCCCGGCACCTGCAAAAGGTCCTTTCCGGGATCAAAAAGATCAAAGGGGTCCTTCAGGTTACCCGGGTTATATCATTGATCCGAGGCGGGCTATCTTTAAATCCGTGGCAGTGTTTATTAGTATAGCCAGAAATATTGCAATTATTTTTGGCTAGGGTTACGAGGCCCGAATTACCCTGCCTGACCGGAGGCAGCGGGTACAGACCTGGATTCGCCTGACCGTACCCTGATAGACGGTCTTAATCCGTTGCAGGTTCGGACTCCAGAGTTTGAAAGTCTTATTATTGGCATGGCTGACATTATGCCCGATCTGTGATCCTTTACCGCATACCGCACAAACTTTGGCCATTGTATAACTCCTTTTATTAATAATTTTTAATAGGATTAATCAATAAGTACCGCCGGCCCCGATTCGGGGCGGGCGATAATTTCACCGATCAGGAAGGTCTTTTCCCCCAGTCGGAACAATTCCTCTTGGATCGAAAGTGTCTGTTCCGCCGAAGCGACTAAGATCATCCCCAGCCCGTTATTAAAAACTCGCCACATCTCCTCCTCCGAAACCGCCCCCAGTTTTTTCAGCAGGGGGAAAATGGGAGGGATGTCCCAACTATCGCCCTGAATCCGGGCCTGGCAGTGGTCGGGCAAGATTCGGGGCAAATTTTCAATGATTCCGCCCCCGGTAATGTGGGCCAAACCGTTGAGGGGATATTTTTTTAGCAGCGAGACGATGGACTTGACGTAAATTCGGGTGGGCTTCAGCAGTTCCTCGCCCAAAGGGATGCCTAATTCCGGCAGGACCTGTTGGGGATCGAACTGCTGATCCGTGAAAAAAACTTTCCGGACCAGGGAAAAACCATTGCTGTGCAGTCCGTTGGAGGCCAGTCCGATCAGACGATCCCCAGGCTGTATTCGACTCCCGTCGATCAGTCGTTCCTGGTCCACAATACCCACCACAAAACCGGCTAAATCGTATTCTTCCGGCGCGTAGAGTCCGGGCATCTCCGCTGTTTCTCCTCCGATCAAGGCGCATTCCGCCTGGCGACAACCCTCGACAATGCCCTCGACAACGGACGTGAGCGTGTCCAAATCCATTGTTCCCGTGGCCAGGTAGTCCAGGAAAAAAAGAGGGGTCGCCCCCTGGACGATGATATCGTTCACGCACATGGCTACCAGGTCAAGGCCTATGGTCTGATGCTGATTGAGCCCTTGGGCGATCTTTAGTTTGGTGCCCACGCCATCGGTTGAAGATACCAGTACCGGCCTTTGAAAAGACGAGGTCTCCAATCGAAACAGTCCACCGAACCCGCCGATGTCGGTAATCACCCCCGGGGTGAAGGTTGTACGGATCAGGGGCTTAATCCGGTCCACAAAGGCGTTCCCCCGGGTGATATCCACCCCGGCTTCCTGGTAACGATTAGTCATTTTTTTTGACGCTTTTACTAGAATTTAAGATACATAAACAAATAAGTATATTATATTCATGAAATTTGTCAACAAGAATTGTCAACTTTCCCTAATCCAGCGGAATACCCCGAACCGAATTCTCTTCGAGAGAAAAAAGGGGACTATTGACAAATAGGGGAAAGGGGATTACCATTCTCAAATTATGTGGACAGTTCAATTGGTGGGCGCCAATTGAACTGTCCACATAATTTAGAAAGGCAAGGAGGGAGATCGTATGGCCGATAAGAACATTACCGAAGTGACCGATGAAAATTTCAAAATCGAAATATTAGATGCCGCCGTTCCCGCTTTGGTGGATTTCTGGGCGGCTTGGTGCGGTCCTTGCCGCGCTATTGCGCCAGTGGTCGAGGAACTGGCCGGCCAATATGAAGGCCAGATTAAGATCGGGAAATGCAATGTGGATGAAAATCCGAAAATACCGGGTCAATACGGTATCCGGGCCATCCCCACGCTGATCCTGTTCAAGAACGGTACCGTGGCCGAGCAGATTACCGGAGCGGTATCCAAAACGACCTTGGAGACTGCCATAAAGAAGGTTTTGTAGCCCCTGTCCGGGCGTTTAGCCGCTTATCTGTTTCAATTTGACCTGGTTGGGGATTTCGATGCACGAGGTTATTATTATTGGTGGAGGACCCGCAGGGATGACCGCCGGTCTCTATGCCTGTCGGGCCAAGTTAAAAACCTTGATGATCGAGAAACTGGTCCCCGGCGGGCAGGTTTTGTCCACCGATTGGGTGGATAATTACCCCGGTTTCCCGGAAGGCATTTCCGGTTTTGACTTGGTGGACCGCATGCGGCAACAGGCTGAACGTTTCGGCCTCTCGATCGTTTCCGATGAAGTCACCAGGGTCGATTTCAGCCGCCCGGAAAAAATCATTCAAGGGGCCCAGCAAAACTATCAGGCCCAGTCCGTAATTATCGCCTCCGGGGCCATGCACAAGCGGCTGGGGGTCCCCGGGGAGGAGCGGCTGACCGGCCGGGGGGTTTCCTATTGCGCCACCTGTGACGGGCCTTTTTATCAGGGCCAGGAAATCGCCGTAGTCGGGGGAGGCGACAGCGCCGTTCAGGAAGCCGCCTATTTGACTCGCTTCGCCACCAAGGTCTATTTGATTCATCGGCGCGACCAACTGCGGGCCATCCGGGTCTTGCAGGAAAAGGCCCTGACCAATCCCAAGATTGAACCTATCTGGAAAAACGTGGTGGAATCGATCGAAGGGGTGGATCAGGTGGAGGCCCTGCGTATCAAGAATGCGGATGGTTCCGGCGGTCGAACGCTAAAGGTACAGGGGACGTTCATTTATGTGGGGATTCAACCGAATACCCATTGGTTGCGGGGGGAGATCTCTTTGGATTCCCAAGGGTTTATTCCAACCGATCAGACTATGGCCACGTCCATTCCCGGGGTGTTTGCCGCCGGGGATGCGCGTCAAAAATTAGTTCGGCAGATTTCCACGGCGGTAGGCGATGCGGCCACGGCGGTTCTGGCGGTAGAAAACTATCTGAGTTCCTTATGAAAAAGAGTCTTTTTTATTTTGGCGGAAGGCGCGGATTCATTTTACTGGCGGTTGGTTTTTTTCTTTTGTCGGCCGGAGGGTGCGGCTGGTTTTCCAGTTCCACCAAGGATGAAACCGAGCAGAGCGCGGATGCCTTGATCCAAGAAGGACTGGATGCCTATCAGTTGAAAAAATACGAGCGGGCGACCGAAGCCTTTCAAAAAATAAAAGACCGGTTTCCCTATAGTCAATACGCCGTTCTCTCTGAATTGAAATTGGCGGACAGCTACTATCTGAACAAGGACTACGAATTGGCGGCCACCAGTTACAAGGAATTTGAAAGGATGCATCCCACCAACGAGGTGATCGCCTATGTGGTCTTCATGCAGGGCATGAGCTATTTTAAACAGATGCCCACTATTGACCGGGACCAATCAAAGGCCCTCTTAGCCGTTCAGGAATTTGACCGCTTCATCAAAAACCATGCGCAAAGTGAATATGTCACCCAGGCCAAGATTAACCGAGAGGAGGCCCAAAAGAATATTGTGGCCCATGAATTTTATATAGGGGAATTCTACCTGAAAAAGGGTGATTATCGGGCCGCCTTGGGACGTTTCGAGGGTATTATTAATAAATATCCCCAGACTCCCCACCCACCTAAACTGCAATCTTACCTGCAAGCCTGCCGGGAAAAAGTAAAAAGCCTCAAGTAAAAAAAACGATCAACCGTCAATCCTGACAACCTCGCAAAAAGTCCAAAAACCTGTCATTGCGACCCCGGACTTGATCCGGGGGAAGCAATCCCCACCATGGTAACTAGCTGATTCTTGGGGATTGCTTCGTCGTTTCACTCCTCGCAATGACAGCCCTGGCGACTTTTTGCGAAACCGTCAATCCTGACGGACCCCTGGCGATTCCGTTAGGACTCAGCCAGAACTGCCAGAATGGTTTCTTGATATGCGGAGGATTGGCGATCGTTGGAAATTTTGGAAGTTAAGGATGGCGGAGAGAGAGGGATTCGAACCCTCGGTAGAGGTTTCCCCCTACACTCGCTTAGCAGGCGAGCACCTTCAGCCGACTCGGTCATCTCTCCTTTAGTAATAGTTAGTGCTTAAGCCAAAGCCTCCACTTCCCTTATTTTCATGCTTCGCGGGTGCCCGCCCTGGGCATGAAGGGGGGGTGATACCGGCGCGAATGGCGGAGGGAGAGGGATTCGAACCCCCGTTCCCCGGAAGGAAAGCGGTTTTCAAGACCGCCGCCTTAAACCCCTCGGCCATCCCTCCATATTGATTGTTTACCATATTGCCGGCCTGCCTGTCAACTTCTCTCCCAGATCCTCATGCCGATAATCCCGATTTCAAAAAGGATATACAATGGGACGGCCATCAGCATCATGTTGAAGGCATCCGGCGTGGGGGTTAAAACGGCCGAAATGATGGCGATGATTAGGACCGCATAGCTTCGGTAGCGGGTAAAGACCGACCGTTTGACTAATCCGACTCGGCCCAAGAGGATCATGACCAAGGGCAACTCAAACATGACTCCGAAGCCGAAGATAAAAGTGAGGCAGAAAGAGATAAATTTTTGAACCGAGATGATGGCTTCCAGGTTTTGGTTTTGAAAACCCAAGAGAAATTTAGTCCCGTAGGGCAAGGTAATCCAAAGGCAAAAAGATGCGCCCAGGTAAAATAATAAAACCGAGCCCAGCCAGAAGCTGAACATCATGGTCCTGGTGAAATTGTCGAAGGTGGAGTGCAGGGCGGACAAGACCTTAAAGAGAATAAAGGGCGTGCTGACCGCCAGGCTGACGGCCAGGGCGATACTCAACAGTGCGAAAAAAGTCTCGGATAGGGCATAGTAAGCCAGGGTCACCCCGGTGTGCCGCTGGAGAAAGGACAGGATATCCTTAGAAAACACGTACCCGATCAGAGAGAAGCCTAGGACGACGACCGCCATCTGGATGATGGATTTACGTAATTTTTCCAGAAAAGCAATGATCGCCTGAGGATTCTCTATATATTCGGCAAGAGGTCGCATCTTAGAATAGAGGGTTACGAAGGAATAAGGGCCGGCTTTACGTTCGGACTCAATGAAGTAGATACTTCCTGATCAACCGCTGGGTATCCTCGGGATTAAATTCAATCACCCGCCAAGTCCCGCCGGTCTTGCGCATGGCCATCCGAAGCTGATCACCCTCCATTTTCAAGGTTACTAACGAGAGGTCATCCCGGGTAGTGAATTGAGCTGCGGAAAGCAGCAAAAAAGCCGAGGGCAGGGTGGGGTTATTCGGGTTTTTTAGATAATTTTCCAGTTCCTGCCGAGCCAGAGCGGACAACCCGCTCTGGACTCCCGGGTATCAAGGTGATACTAACCTCCCCCAGGGGCCCTAATAACTTTCCCAGGGGGCTGTCTGAATTGGAGGATTTGAACAGCGTGGAAAAAGAATCAGCCACCTGTTGCTTAAGAATGCTATCCAGATCAATATACAATAAAAAGGTTTCAGAATCGCGGTTTTTTAAACTGGCCCCAATCCGATATAAGGCGTATTGGGGGGTCCCCTCCAGCCAGCGCCAGGTAAGTCCCAGTCCGAAGGCCAGTCCGACGAGGAGGAGGATAGTAATCGAGCGCTTATATTTTTTGATGAATGATTCCAATATTTATTCCTGTTCCAATCCGTGTTTGATCATTCGGTAGCGCAGCGAGCGAAGGTTGATTTTCAATAGATTGGCAGTCCGCTGCTTATTGCCCAGTGCCCGCTTTAAGGCTTGGATAATAAGATTTTTTTCTATTTTATCCATGGTTTGATCGAGATCCAGGCCTTCCCCCGGCAGAGTGATCTGCGGGAGTTCCCCGGTGGAGGCGATCACTCCTTTGAAAGTGGCCAGAGCCAGGCTTTCCGGAAGGACGATAGTGGAACGTTCCATGGCCACCGACCTTTCGATAATATTCTCCAGTTCCCGGACGTTTCCGGGGAAGGGATACTGACTTAAGACTTTCAGGGCATAGGAGGAGATTTTATTGATCTTTTTACCTAAGGAGCGGGAATAGTTTTCCAGAAACTGGTGGGCCAGGAGGGGAATATCTTCCGGCCTTTCGCGAAGCGAAGGGAGCTGGATGGAAACCACGTTGATCCGGTAAAAGAGATCTTCCCGAAAACGTCCTTCCATAACCTCCTTTTCCAGGTTTCTATTGGTGGCCAAAATAAAACGGATATCCACCAAGCGCTCATCGGTTCCGCCCAGGGGAGTGAAGCTTTTTTCCTGGAGAAGGCGTAATAGTTTCACCTGCATGGTGGGTGAAAGTTCCCCGATTTCGTCCAGGAAAAGGGTCCCCCGTTGGGCTGTTTCCACCAATCCGATTTTGTTGGTCTGGGCCCCGGTAAAAGCCCCTTTGCGATAACCGAAAAGTTCACTTTCGATCAAGGTTTCCGGGATCCCGGCGCAAGAAACGGTGACAAAAGGAAATTCGCGGCGCTGGCTGTTTTCGTGGATCAAGTGGGCTACCAACTCCTTGCCGGTGCCGCTTTCCCCGGTGATCAGGACGTTGCTGACTACCTGGGAGGAGCGCTGAATCAATTCGGACACCCGCTTTATCTGAGGACTATGACCGATCAGGGGCTTGGTCTGGTATTGAAGGGGCGTCCCGGCCGGTGTCGGCTGTTCGGGCTGCCCCTCATACTTGGAAAAGGCGCTATGGATAACCGTTTTCAGCTCGACGATATCAAAGGGTTTCGGGAAGTAGTCGTAGGCCCCTTCGTTCATGGCCTCCACAGCGGTTTCCGTATCGGCAAAAGCGGAGATCATGATCACTTCCGTCCGGGGGTGGAGGTTCTTTATTTCTTTTAACAGGGCCAACCCGTCGAGGGGCCGCATCCGGATGTCCGTCAGGACCACTGCGGCGGGGTATTTTTTGAAGCTTTGCAGGGCCTCGGTTCCGCTGGCGGCCGTGGTAACCTGGTATCCCTCTTTGGCCAGCATGATCTCCAGCATTTCCCGGATGCTGGCCTCATCGTCGACAACCAGTATGGATTTCATAAGCCCTCAATGGTTTGGAACAACAGATTGTGGACGATTCGACCTTCTACCATGGTTAAAAGGGCCTTGCCCTTCAATTCAAAGCCGTTGAAGGGGGAATTCCTGCTCTTTGACCGGAATTGTTGGACATCGACCTGAAATTCCAAGGTAGGATCCAATATCGTCAAGTGGGCGGGGCCATTCCGCTGGAGCTGCCCCCATCCTTCCAGATTCAATGCCCGTGCCGGTCCGGTGGTGAACTTGGCGATAGCCTGGGGCAGTGTTAAGAGCCCCTTGTGCACCAACTGCAGCGTCAGGGGCAGGGCGGTTTCCAGGCCGACGAGGCCGCTTAAGGCCTGCTCAAATTCGACCTCTTTCTCCAACGAGCTGTGAGGGGCGTGGTCGGAGGCGATGACGTCAAGAGTTCCGTCTTTCAACCCCTTTTGTATGGCCTGAAGATCCTCGCGGCTTCGCAAAGGGGGATTGACCTTGGCCAGGGTGTCGAAACCGACTAAGGTCTCTTCCGTCAGAGTGAAATAATGAGGGGCCGTTTCTGCGGTAACCGGGAGCCCTTTTTTTTTGGCTTCTCGAATGAATTGAACGGATCCGGCGGTGCTTACATGGGCAATATGCAACGGATGGCCGGTAAGCTGGCAGAGCAAGATGTCCCGCTGGACCATGGTCTCCTCCGCCGCGGCCGGAATACCCCTTAGCCCCAGCCAGGTGGAGGTCGGTCCTTCGTTCATAACACCGGATTGGCTTAAATGGAGGTCTTCACAATGGGAAATGATGGGCAGACGGAAGGCTTTGGCGTATTCCATGGCCCGCCGCATCAACTGGCCGTTCATGACCGGCCGGCCGTCATCGGAAAGGGCCACCGCTCCGCCTTCCTTGAGGTCCCCATACTCCGCCAGCGCCTCCCCGCGGAGACCGATGCTGATGGCCCCTACCGGAAAGATTTTAGCCAATCGGGCTTCTCTGGCCTTGCTCACTATATATTCACAAACCGAACGCTGGTCATTTACCGGCTGGGTGTTCGGCATGCAGGCCACGGCGGCAAAGCCTCCCGCCACGGCGGCCCGGGCGCCGGTGAGTATGGTTTCTTTATATTCCTGGCCAGGTTCCCGCAAATGGGTATGCATATCGATCAGGCCGGGAGTCACCACCAGCCCCTCGGCCGGGATGATCCTATAATCAGTCAGCTCTCTGTCGGTCCTCTTGGGGGCGGCGGGTTGCAAGTCCTGAATTTTTCCATTATGAATGTAGATATCAATGAGGTCGTCCATCTGATTGGCTGGATCGATGAGACGCCCCCCCCTGATCAAATATTTCACTTCCGCTCACCTCCCAAAAGCAGGTAGAGCATGGCCATCCGAACAGCCACCCCATTGGTTACCTGGTCGAGTATTACCGAAAACGGTCCATCGGCCAAATCGGGATGAAGTTCCACCCCCCGGTTGACCGGGCCGGGGTGCATGAGGATGACATCCTTTTTCGCCTTTTTCATGTTTCCGGGATTGAGCCCAAAAAAACGGGAATATTCCCTTAAAGAGGGGAATAGCAATTGCTGTTGCCTTTCCAACTGGACCCGCAGCATCATGATCACATCTGCTCGGGGAATGATTTCTTCAAGTTGAAAGCTGACTTCCACCCCGAAGGCATCGAGGTGGGGAGGGATCATGGTCGGAGGGCCGGCGACCATCACGTTGGCCCCCATGGTCTTCAGTCCGATGATATTGGACCGAGCGACCCGGCTATGGGCGATATCGCCGATAATCGCCACCTGAAGACCCCGGAGCGTCCCTTTTTTTTCCCGGATGGTCATCAGGTCCAGTAAGGCCTGGGTAGGATGTTCATGCATCCCGTCCCCGGCGTTAATGATGGAGGCCTTGACGGAGCGGGAGAGCAGGTGCGGCGCACCGGCCATGGAATGGCGGATCACGATAACATCGGGGGCCATAGCTTCCAGGTTTTTAGCCGTATCAATCAACGTTTCGCCTTTGACCAGAGAACTTGTTCCGGCGGACAAACTGACTGTATCGGCGCTTAGCCGTTTGGCGGCGATTTCAAAGGAAGTCCGCGTACGCGTGCTGGGCTCATGGAAGAAATTGACTACCGTTTTCCCCCTTAGCGTAGGGACTTTTTTTATGTCCCGGAAGGAAATTTCCTTGAGAGACTCGGCGGTAGTCAGAATGGTCTCGATCTCTTCCCGGGTTAACCCTTTCATCCCGGTTAGGTGGTGGCGACTAAAAGGCATGGCGGAACCCCCGGGGGTTAAAAAAAACCCCCTCAAGCCCGATGGGAGAGGGGGTGGAAGGTTGCGGGATAATGTCCCAGGTCATCATATTTCCTTTGCGTCGGAGAAGCTCCACCAAAAATTCAACTATTTTTGGTGGAGAGTTGGACATCAAGAGCCAGATCAGGTCAAATATCTAATAATTAACTAATAATCAAAAATAGTCAAGCCGTTTTGGGCCTGCTTTAAAAAAATTAAGGTCTTAGGTCCGAATTCGGGGTCCGGATGGCCTGGGGAGAGGAACCTTTATTTTATCAGGCGCCCCAGGCGGTTCCAGCGGACGCCGAAATTGAGCCGGTCCCAGGACCAGTAAATAATAAAGGCCTGGCCGATAATGGCTTTTTGGTCCACGAAGCCCCAATAACGGCTGTCATAGCTTTCGTCGCGGTTGTCCCCCATAACAAACAGTTTGTTGGGGGGAACTTTGATGGGACCCAGGAAATCTCGGGGCTGCTCAAAATAAGGAATCACATTCTGGTCGCTGTGGAAACCATGAACATCCTCAAAGGGTTGATTATTGATAAAAACCTTCTTATCAGACACCTGAACCGTATCCCCGGGAAGCCCGACTACCCGTTTAATAAAGTCCTTGCTAGGATCAATCGGGTAAATAAAAACAATGACGTCATTGCGTTGGGGTTGGCGGATCGGGATCAGGGTATAGTTGAGGGAGGTAAAGGGAATACGCAGCTTGACCCCATAGATGAACTTATTCACCAGAATATGGTCGCCGATTTGAAGGGTCGGCTTCATGGAACCGGAGGGGATTTTAAAGGCCTGGACCACAAAGGCCCGAATCACCAGGGCCAATAGGATGGCAATGGCAATGGATTCGGCATATTCCCGGATTGTTGATTTTTTCTTGTACGGGGCGTTCCCCGAGGTTTTCTCTTTTTCCAAAACTGCTCCTTCCCTGAATTCCTTTACATAAACTTTTATATTTAACGGGAATGGCCCCAGGAATCAAGAAAAAAGTCTTTATTTCCCCGGGGGTCTGCCGTAGAATAGCTGAATATGGTCGATTTAGAACCCCGAATGGTCCATCCCCACCCGGGGCATCCCCCTTACCGATTTTGCCCCTTATGCGGCGGCGATTTGGATCAACGGGTGATAAAACCCAAAGAACCGGAACGATTGGTCTGCCGTCGCTGTGGGTTTGTCTATTATTTGGATCCCAAGATAGCCGCCTGCACCGTGACTATCTATGAAGATCGAATTGTCCTGGTTAGGCGCGCCATCTCGCCCGGTTACGGCCAATGGGTCATCCCCGGAGGGTTTGTGGACCGGGGTGAAACCGTGGAATCGGCGGCCATCCGGGAGACATTGGAAGAAACCGAGATGGAGGTCCGCCTTACTTCCCTGCTGAACATTTATTCTTACCCCGGCAGTTTGGTGGTTATTGTGGCCTATTTAGCCGAATGGTTGGCCGGCGCGCCTCAAGCCGGGGACGAAACCTTGGAGATCGGACTATTCCATCCCCCCGAAATTCCCTGGGAGAACTTGGCCTTTTCCAGCACCAGGGATGCCTTGCGGGATTATCTGGCTCGCTTTTCTACTTGACAACCTCCCGAGGGTTCATTATATCCAAACGGGTTCCCCGGTCATAGCCGGCGAAATATTTAAATCCCCCCCCGTCCCCCTTTGTCAAAGGGGGGAGTTGAAGTCCCCCTTTAGCCAAGGGGGATTCAGGGGGATTTAAGAGAGCCGTAATAATCACCGAGCCTTTCTATTTTCGTACTAAACTCCCAAGGAGAAGAATTATCTATGGAATTTATTCGACCGGAACGACTGCAAGACCTTAATCCCGAACGCCGGGCCGCTCTCATTACCCGATCCATGGAGGATATCTCCGGCATTTACGAGGAGACCAGGGCCATTGTTCACTCTATCCAAAGAGACGGGGATGAGGCCATTTTAAAACATTATCAAAAAAATAAAGCCCGGATTACCCTTCAGGATCTGCAAGTTCAACCGGAAGAGGTGAAAACCGCCTATCAGCAGGTTGAGAAGGAAGTGGTCCAGGCGCTGAAAGCCGCATCCCGAAATATAGAGAAGTTTCATCGCGCCCAGTTGGAGCGGGACATGTGGGCGGTCGAAATCCGGGAGGGTATTTTAGCCGGGAGGGTTACCCGCCCCCTGGATTCGGCAGGGGCCTATGTGCCGGGAGGTCTGGCCAACTATCCGTCCAGTGTCCTGATGAACATCATTCCGGCCAAGGTGGCCGGGGTGAAGACCGTGGTAGCCTGCACTCCGCCCAAGAAGGGCCAGGTGGTAGATCCGGTAACCATCGTGGCCGCCGATATTGCCGGAGCCGATTATTTGTTTAAGATCGGCGGCCCCTGGGCGATTGCCGGGTTGGCCTACGGCACGGGAATCATACCCAAGGTGGACAAGATCGTCGGGCCGGGAAATAAATATGTAACTGCGGCCAAAATGGCGGTTTTTGGGATCGTGGACATTGACTCGCCGGCCGGTCCCAGCGAAGCCCTGATCGTGGCCGATGAAACAGCGAAGGCGGAATGGATAGTCTGGGATTTTCTCTCTCAAATTGAACACGATCCGGATGCCGGGGCGGTGCTGGTGACCCCTTCAGAAAAACTGGCCGCGGAAATCTGCCGGATGATCAATACGGAATTACCGAGGTTGGAAAGAAAAGAGATTATCGAGGCGGCCTTGACCCGTCATTCGGCGATCCTGGTCACTTCCCATCTGAAAGAAGCAGTGGATTTTGCCAATGCCTATGCCGCCGAACACCTCCAGATCGTCACGGAAGATCCCTGGATCATCCTTCCCCAGATTAAACACGCCGGGTCTATCTTCATGGGAGCCTATGCCCCCGTCCCGGCGGGCGATTACGCCTCGGGAACTAATCATGTTTTGCCGACGGGCGGATGCGCGCGGATGTTTTCCGGGCTCTCAGTGGATGATTTTATCAAGAAACCGACTTTCCAATACCTGAGCCGTAAAGGCCTTCAAGGGCTGAAGGATACGATTACCCTGTTAGCCCGGAAAGAAGGGCTTCCCCTGCATGCCAAGACGATTGAGGTCCGCTTCGAGTAGAAAGACGCACGGCGAAAGGCGCTGAGCGCGGAGCGAAAAATAAAAGGCAATAAAAAAAGGCCCCCGGCGACAGCCAGGAGCCTTTTTTAGTTTTCATTTTTTACGCTAGGCGCCAAGCGCTCAGCGCTCCGCGTTCTTAGGCCATTTTGGCCGCCGCCTCGAAGCCCAAATCAAAGGCCTTTAAGTTGACCTCCAGCAATTTCTTTTTTATGGTTTTCTTCAAAGCCGCCAGAAAGTGGTCCCGGGTCAGGGGCAGGATGCCGCTCTGCGCCAGAGCGCCCAGCATGACGATGTTGACCGCCATGGCCGACCCGGCTTCTTCCGCCAGGGCATTGGCATTCAGGGCGATGAGGCGTTTTACTTTTTTCCGGATCAACTCCAGGGAGGCCTTGATATCCGGGTAAGTCCCCTTCCCGACGGCCACGGTAAAAGGGACCAGGGGCACGATATTGGTGATCACCGTGGAAGCCGGGGAGCATTTGGCCAAGGCCCGGAGGGTTTCCGAGGGCTCAAAACTCATGAGCACATCGGCTTCTCCATCGGAGACGATGGCGCTTAAAGCCCCACCCATGACCACGGCCGACTCCACCACACCGCCCCGCTGGGCCATGCCGTGCACTTCACTGACATTGACCGGCAAACCGGCCAGCATGGCGGCTTCCCCCAAGGCTTGGGAAGATAAGAGGTTCCCTTGCCCGCCGACACCTACGAAAACGATTCTTTTAGTTTCCATTTAAGAACACCTCTCCTCTTATTTCCGGGGCAGGATTGCATTTTCCGGGCAGACCTGAGCGCAGACGGCACAGCCGATACACAGGTTCTCGTTGATTTTGACCCGATCCTTTTCGATATAAAAAGCCGGACAAGCAAAAAGATTGACGCAGTCCCGGTGATTCTTGCAGCGGCTTTCATTGACCATAAAAGTTTTGGCTTTGGAAGGCGGCAGCACCCGCCGGGCATAGAGCGGGCAGATTTCCTGGGAAATGATCACGGATACCCCTTCGAAAGCCAGCGATTTCTTGACCGCCTCCATGGTCTCTTTCACCTTTTTGGGGTTGACCACGGTGACCATCTTCACCCCGATCCCCTTGACCAGGGCTTCAATGGATACCTGGTTGTTCGGCCGGCCCAGCAGGGAAGAATCCACCCCCGGATGGGGTTGGTGACCGGTCATAGCCGTCGTCCCGTTGTCCAGGATGATCAGGGTGAACTTATGGTTGTTATGGTAGGCATTGATTAACCCGGTTATCCCGCTGTGGAAAAAGGTGGAGTCGCCGATGAAGGCGATAACCGGTTTGTCCGTGGCTCGGGAGAAGCCGGCGGCTGAACTGACGCTTGATCCCATGCAGATGACGAAATCGGCCACACTCAAGGGGGGCAGGATCCCCAGGGTATAGCAGCCGATATCGGTGGGGTAGATGGCCTCTTCGCCGGCCACTTTTTTGACGGCATAAAAAGTGGAACGATGAGGGCAACCCGGGCAGAGGTTGGGCGGCCGGCCGGGCAGGACGGGGAGATCCGAGACATCCAACGGTTCTTTTTCCTGGTAAGGCAGATCAAAATATTGGGCAATAGATTTTTTAACCCGGACCGGCTCATATTCGTAAAGACGGGTCAGCAGACCCTGTCCTTTGCCCTCGATGGGAATCTGCCGGCCGATTTTCTGGGCTGCGGCCCGAACGGCCTCCTCCATGATCCCTTCCAGTTCTTCCACTACCAGGACTTTATCCACACGGGTCAGGAATTTTTCAACCAACTTTTCGGGGAAAGGATAGGAAAAGCCGATCTTCAGTACGGAGAAGGTCTCGGTGACCTTCATTTCCTCCAGGGCATCCTGGACATAACAGAAGCTGACTCCCTGGGTGATGATCCCTGACTTCCCCTGGCCGATAATAGAGTTGAAGGAAGAACGATCGGCCTCTTCCCGGGCCTGATCGTATTTCTTGAGGAGTTTCACATGCAGATTCCGGGAAACGGCCGGGACGGTGACGTAGCTGAAGGGGTCTTTGACAAAATTCCCCTTCGTCTGCCGGGGGGTGATCTCTCCCAGGGTGACCACGCCCCGGGAGTGATTGATCCGGGTGGTGGTCCTCAGTAAAACCGGCAGGCTTAACTGTTCGGAGAGGGCAAAGGCATAGACCGTCATGTCTTTGGCTTCCTGAGGGGTGGTGGGCTCTAACATGGGCAGACCGGAAAGCCGGGCGTAATAACGGTTGTCCTGCTCGTTCTGACTGGAGAACAAAGAGGGGTCGTCAGCGGTCAAAATGACCATCCCGCCCTTGACCCCGGTGTAGGCCAGGGTCATCAAGGGGTCAGCGGCCACATTCACCCCTACGTGTTTCATGGTGACCATGGTCCGCAGTCCGGAGACGGCGGCTCCGGCGGCCACTTCCAGCGCTACCTTTTCATTGGTGGAATATTCAAAATACAGGTCTGTTTCCTGCCTGATCTGAAAAAAATTCAAAGGCACTTCCGAAGAAGGCGTTCCGGGATAAGCGGTGGCGAAGGCCACCCCGGCCTCCAACGCCCCCCGGACAATGGCTTCGTTGCCCAGCAATAGCATTTGGTCTCCCGCATTTCCCGATAATAGTGCGTGCATGTTGATCTCCCTATAAATTTTTTTTCAAAACGAAAAAAATTTATAAAAAATAGTTATATTATAGCTACGCTATATTCTTTAAAATAGCTTGTCAAGGAAAAATGATGCTTCGTCCTTTTAGCCGAGCATCCGCAACCAGCAAAGCATCCTATTTTTGTGAAACTAACGCCGAATATCGATTCCTTTACATCTTGGCCAACCGATCTCTGACCAGAGGGGCATAAATGGAATTGGGAAAGGATTTGAGGAAGTCCTGATAAGTACTTTTGGCTTCTTTGGTTTGGCCCAGTTTGACATACACCCTGGCCAGATTCAGATGAGCGGTTTCTTTGAGCAGCGGATCGGAGCCTTTTAATATTTGGTTGAAAGCATCGGCGGCTCCTTTGAGGTCCCCTTTCTCTTCCAGCGTGTAAGCCAGGCTTTCATTAACCAACGACTGAAATTCCTGGGGGAGTTTCCCCTGACTCAGGGCCGAACGGTAGGCGTTCAACGCCCGAGAGTAGTCTTTCTGCTGATAATAAAGGTTCCCCAGGGAGATCCAGGCTTTTTGGGCGCCCTGAGTGCGGGGGTAGTCTGCGGCGACACCCGATAGTTTTTTTATCTTTTGGTTGATATCCGGCAATTCCAGGGCGGCGAAATATGCCTCCCGGCCCTGTTTTTCCTGGTGCGCGACATAGGCCCGGTAGCCGAAAAAGGCCCCCGCCACCAGAACGATAACGGCTCCCACCCAGATTACCTTCTGATAATGGATAGTGACCCAATTGGCAATCTTATTGGAAGTGGTAATAAACTCATCCGGTTTCTTCAGCAGTTCTTTTCGGCTGATAGATTTTTTTTGAGCAGCCATTAGCTATCCCTTTCTTAATTGTTCCAGGGCGATTCCGGCGGCCCCCAAGACCCCGCTTTTTTCCTGCAACCGGGATACGCGGATTTTAATTGTTTCGGGAGGGACCAGCGTTAATCGCTTTTTAAATTCTTTCTCCAGAGAAGGCAAGAAAATAGTGGACGCCCGGCTTAGGCCGCCCGCCAAAACGACCCCTTCCAGGCTCAGGATATGGATCAAATTGGCGATGGCAATCCCCAGGGCCTCTCCCAGGTTTTCAAAAAGTCCCCGGCAAAAAGGGTCCCCTTGAAGCGCTTCCCGGTAAAGGTCTTTGGCACTGAGGGCTGCCCGGTCTTTTAGGGGGTGATTAAGGGTCAGGGATTCAGCCCCTCTTTTCTCAGAAGCCGTTTTTACCAACCAACCGGCGGAAGCCAGGGTTTCCAGACATCCCCGATTGCCGCACAGACAGCGCCGGCCTTTGGGCTGGATGGTCATGTGGCCGATTTCCGGCCCGCTTCCCTGGCTTCCATACCACAGGCGACCGTTCAGCATAAGCCCGCTGCCCACTCCGGTTCCCAGGGTTAAGCAAGCAAAATTGTTCATATCTTTGCCCGCGCCCACCCATTTTTCTCCATAAGTAATCGCATTGGCATCGTTATCCAAAAAAGTAGGAAGCCCGGTTTGCTCACTGATCAATCGGGCCAGGGGGACTTGATGCCAGTCCGGGAAGTTGGGGGAGACGAGTACCACGCCCTTCCGGATATCGATCATCCCGGCGGCTCCCAGGCCGATGCCTGCCGGGGGGATTTGGAGGTCAGGGTCAGATGAAAGGCTCCTTTGAATCAACCGGATTATCCGTCGGATCAGGGCTTCTCGGCCTAAGTCCACGCGGGTGGCGTATTTTTTCATATTAAATAAGCCACCCCGCTCGTCCACCACCCCGATTTTTATCCGCGTTCCGCCTAAATCGACTCCCAATGCCTTTAAAGGTCTATGGGGTTTTCGCGTCCTTCTGCTCAAAGGAATCTTCCTCGTTGAACTTATTGATTTGTTTTGACTATAACATGAAACTTCACCGATACCATACAAAAAATAAACGATGGAGGTAAAGGGTTGGCACCTTCTCTGCCGATTAGTTGATTGATATTCAGATATTCCATGCTAGATGGTGCTCGGGGCGGGCACTCCGAGGCATGAAAATCCCCCCCGCCTCCCTTTTAAAAAGGGGGATTGAGGGGGATTTGAAAGAGCTGGAATAACCTCTAAACCTTTTCGTATTAATGGAGTGGGATCTCCAGGCCTTTTAAGGTTATTTTTCTAATAGATTTTACCTTAGGAATGGATCTTGCAGATTGAGCTGCTCAGTAGGGGTCTGAATAGGGAGTCCGGAAAAAGAGGAAGCGTCTGTTTATGATTGCTAAGAAGCGCCTGGGCGACATTTTACTGGAAGCAGGCTTGATCGATAAGAGCAAGTTGGAAGAGGCTATTGCCTTGCAGAAAGTCACCCGGGAACGATTGGGCCGACTGTTGATTAGACAGGGATTCGTCTCGGAAGAGGATATCCTGCGGACTCTCTCTCAACAGTTGCGCATTCCTTATATTGACTTGTCCACCCAGACCATCGACAAGAAACTGATTCTGCTGGTTCCGAAGACCGTGGCCGAAAATTACCTGCTGGTCCCGATTCGGGAAGATGGCGGGTCGCTCACCGTGGCCATGTCCGACCCGCTCAACATCTTGGCCATCGACGAGTTGTCCATTCGAACCAAACTGACTATTATACCGGTGATCGCACTGGAAGAAGAGATCCTGCGGGCCATCGAGGATTTGTATGGGCAGTCGTTATTATCCCGGGACGAATCTTCGGTGGAATCCGTCGGCGCCGAGGAAGAAGATTCAGGCAAGGTCGAAGAAGAAATAGAAGAAGGTCCGATCAGTCAACTGGTGAACCTGATCCTTTCCGAGGCGGTTCGGGACCGGGCCAGCGACATCCATATTGAACCGGAAGAAAACCAGTTGCGTATCCGTTATCGGGTGGACGGGATGCTCCGGGCAACCACACCCCTGCAGGGCAAGTACACCAATCCGGTGACTTCCAGAATAAAAATTATGTCCAAGATGGACATTGCCGAACGGCGGAGTCCCCAGGACGGCCGATTCCATTTTTCCTCCAATAGTCATAACATTGACGTTCGGGTATCCAGTTTTCCGACTATTCACGGAGAAAATGTGGTTCTGCGGCTCCTGGACCAGTCCAGCATCCTATTAACCCTGGAAGACCTGGGCTTCCTGCCGGAAGATTTCAAGAAATTTCTTTACCTGATTCATATCCCTTACGGGTTCGTGCTGGTGACCGGGCCGACCGGGAGCGGTAAGACCACTACCTTGTACGCAACCCTGAACAGCATCAACGACCCGCAAAAAAACGTGATCACCCTGGAGGACCCGGTAGAATACCGGCTTCAGGGTATTCGCCAGGCCCAGGTCAACCCCAAGGCCGGACTGACTTTTGCCGGCGGGTTGCGGTCCATCCTTCGACAGGATCCCGATATCGTGATGGTCGGCGAAATCCGGGACGCGGAAACCGCCAATATTGCCGTACAGGCGGCACTGACCGGACATCTGGTGTTCAGCACCATCCATACCAACGATGCTCCCAGCACGTTGATCCGTTTAGGGGAGATGGGCATCCCTCCTTTTTTAATCGCCTCCTCCGTCGAGGGGGTGCTGGCCCAGCGCCTGATCCGGAAGCTCTGTCCGGATTGCAAGGAACCTTATCAGGCCACCTCGGAAAACTTGCAGGATTTAAAGTTCCCCGCGAATAAGGAATTGCTCCTGCACCGGCCCAAAGGCTGCCGGCTCTGCAAAAATACCGGTTATCGGGGTCGTCTGGGGCTCTATGAATTATTGATCGCGGATCAGGAAATCAAGGAATTGATGCTGCAAAAGGCTTCCCCCGCATTGGTGGCCGAAACCGCTCGCCGTACCCAGGGCATGAAGACGCTGCGGGAGGATGGAGTTTCTAAGGTTATCAAGGGAATCACTTCGGTTGAAGAACTGAACCGGGTGACGCTCCGGGAATTGCCGAAGTAAGAGGTTATTCGACTTGTTGGGCGGGTGGCCGCAATATTTGGGAGTTTAGTAGTTCGAAAATAAACTCGAAAACGTTCCGGCATTCATTAAATAATTAAAATCAACAATTGATTATTAATTATTAATATCATCTGGTTAAGGGGACACACCATGGCGGTTTTTGCCTATAAGGCTCGGGACCTCTCGGGCAAACTGATCTCCGGGCAATTGGAGGGGCGTGACAAGGCCTTCATTGCCAATAGAGTAGGGGAATTGGGGTATATACCGGTTCAGATTCAGCCGGTCTCCGAGCAGGGGGTCCCCCCGATGATGGTCTGGTTGTCCCGAAAGATACATCAATTTAAAAATACCATCAATTTGAAGGAATTGGTCTATTTTTCCCGTCAATTGGGGACCCTTTACGGGGCCGGGGTCCCCATCCAAAACTCCCTCACCCTTATGGGGGAACAGACCACCAATCCCTACTTCCAGCAGATTATCCGGGAGATCGTCGAACAGGTCAAGGAGGGCAAGAATTTATCCGTGGCCATGGCCAAGTTTCCCAGGGTTTTTGACGAACTCTACGTCAGCCTGATTGAGTCGGGGGAATCCTCGGGAAACCTGGAATCTGTTTTCGATCGACTGGCCAATTTATTGGATTTTGAGATTAAAATCCGAGCGGATATCAAGTCGGCTACCCGTTATCCCAAATTTGTGGTTATCGCCATGGCCGGCGCCTTCGTGCTGGCGGTTACCTTTATTGTTCCCAAGTTCATGGGGATCTTCAAGTCCTCAAAGCTGGACCTGCCCCTGCCAACAAAGATATTAATGAACCTGAGTGTTTATTTTCGGGAATACTGGTATTGGGTGGCCTTGTTGGTGGTCGGCGTCTGGATCGGATTCAAGGTTTTGTTGAGGACCCCTAAAGGGCTCCTCTGGTGGGATCGAATCAAACTGCAATTCCCCGTCTTCGGCCAGCTTTTCATGAAGATTTACATGTCCCGATTCGTCAAGACCTTCGTGAATCTTTATAACAGTGGCCTGCCGGTTATCCTGAACCTGGATATCTCGGCCAAGACCTTCGGTAACTCTTATTTGACCGGGAAGGTCAATGAGGTCAAGGAAGGGGTGAAAGAGGGTGGGGATATGTGGGAGCGGATGCGGCGTTCCCAGGTCTTCCCCCCCCTGGTGTACCATATGTTTGCCATCGGGGAGTCCTCGGGGGCCTTGGATCGGGTCCTGGGTAAAGTCTCGGACTATTACGACCGGGAAGTAGACTATGGGGTCAAGAATTTGACATCCATGCTCGAACCCATTTTGGTGATCGGCATGGGGGCCATGGTCCTGTTCCTGGCCTTGGGGATATTCTTGCCCATGTGGGATTTGACCAAAATGGCCAAGAGGTAGTGAGGATTTCTCTTTGATGGACTTTTTGCCAAGGTATCAAAAAAAAAACTAAAGAACATGAGGATAAGGGTCGATAAAGTGGACAAAGGGAAGGGGCCGGGTGGCCTAAAGGATTAAGAAGAGCTTGGTATCTGATTTGCACTATGGAAAACAATGGCCTTGAAACAGAAAAATGGCTGCTCCGATCAGGGGTTCACCATGATCGAACTGATCGTAGTGATCGTAATTATCGGGATCTTAGCCGCTATAGCCGTACCCCGGTTTATGGATTTACAGGCCCAAGCCCAGCGTTCCGTTCGGGACGGGATGACCTCGAACCTGCGGTCGGCGGCCTCATTGGCTTATGCCCGGGCGGCGGTCGATAACACCGTCGGGGCGCTGAGCGCGAGTTCGGTATATCAGGCCTTGGAGGTTCCGGGAGGCATAACGCGGACCGGGGACAATTTTCAGGCAACGATTAACGGTACCGTATATACCTGGGGGTACACGTTTCCGGCCACGATCAGCGATCCGTCATCCTGATCAATAATTCGTAATTCAAAAAAACAAAATAAAAAGGGAGGAAGTAAAAAATGAAAAAGGGATTGAAGAACAACAAAGGTTTTACCATGATTGAACTGATCGTCGTTATCGTCATCATCGGGATCCTCGCGGCTATTGCCGTCCCCAAGTACCTGGATCTGCGCCAGAGCGCCGAGTTGGCAGCCCGGGACGGGATAACCGGGGCGCTGGCGGTCGCGGCCGCGTTGTCTTATGCCCAATGCGTGATTAACTCGGACAGACCCCCAGGCCGCCCTGGCGGTTGCTCAATTGGCGGACCAGACCAACCTGACCTTCGCCACTCCTTCCTGGCAAAAGTGATCGGTTCAACGACCTATACCTGGACTTTCTCCGGCGACTACATAACCCGGCCATGATAACCGCCAACTAAACCCGTTCATCACCTTTTCGAAGGGCCTTCAGCGTCAACTGGAGGCCCCCTTTTCTTTTTCGTTCTTTTATTCGCTACGGCCTCCCATGACCGGAACAATGTCCTGCGGCCCGATCCGCCCGATGAGAGAAATTCCTCCTTTTGGTTTCCATTCTGTAGGCGCCAGAGGAAAATACCCCTTTCCAGGAACTGCTTTACCCTCTGGTGCCTATGATCAGCCTGATCACCCTGGCCGGGTGCTCCTTTTCTGAGCCTGGCGCTGGTTATGGCCGAATGGGTATTGGAGGGGGGGCGGGAATAAAAACGGATCACAACAGATTCAGGCCAGCCAGCGCTTGCGGCGCTTATAATGCTTCACGTCCCGGTAACTTTTGGTTTTCCCCACCTCGGTCAGGCCGAGATAAAATTCCTTGATATCGGCGTTTTCCTTTAGTTTCTCCACTGTATCGTCCAGGACGATCCGCCCGGTTTCCATCACGTACCCGTGGTGGGCAATGGAGAGGGCCAGACGGGCATTCTGTTCCACCAGCAGGATGGTCACCCCCCGCTCCCGGTTGATCCGCTTGATGATCTCGAAGATCTCGGCCACCAACAGGGGGGCCAGGCCCATGGAGGGTTCGTCGAGCAGCATCAGTTTGGGGTTGGCCATGAGACAGCGGCCGATGACCAGCATCTGCTGCTCCCCGCCGCTGATATAGCCGGCCTGAACGGTGCGGCGCTGCTTTAACCGGGGGAAGTAGTGGTAAACGACCTCGATGTCGTCTTTCATCTTCTTTTTATTCTTATTGGTGTGGGCGCCGGCGATCAAGTTTTCCTCGATATTCAATTCGTCGAAAACCCGGCGGCCTTCCATGACCTGGAAAATCCCTCTCCGGACGATCTGCTCGGGGTAGAGACGGTCGATGCGCTGGTCCAGGAAGGTGATGCTCCCGTCGGTTACGGCCCCGTCTTCAGACTTGAGCAAGCCGGAGATGGCCTTGAGGGTGGTGGTCTTCCCGGCCCCGTTGCTGCCCAGGACGGTCACGATCTGACCTTCCTGGACTTGCAGGGAAAGCCCCTTCAAGACCAGGATGACGTTATGGTAAATGACCTCGATGTTGTTGACGACGAGTAAAGGTTCCACGAGTCTAAAAGACGCGGAGCGCGGAGCGCTTGGCGTAAGAACCATTAGAAAAAAATCCAAAAGATATTGTTTTGCTTTTTTGAGTTTTCATGGCATCGGCTATGTAGCTATTTATTATTTATCTGTTTTTTTTTGCGCTCCGCGCCAGGCGCTCTGCGCCCAGCGCTTTGCGCCTTACGCGCCCAGCCGCGAAAAGGTCAACGTTTCTTCGCCCAGATAAGCCTGAATGACCTGCGGATGGTGCCGGATTTCCAGGGGAGGACCCTCGGCAATTTTGCGCCCGAAATCGAGGACGCAGATCCGGTCGCTGATGTCCATAACCATGCCCATGTCGTGTTCGATCAGGATAATGGTCACTCCCCATTCATCGTTGATGTCCAGGATGAAGCGGGCCATGTCTTCGGTTTCCTCCAGGTTCATGCCGGTGGCCGGTTCGTCCAGCAGGAGCAACTTGGGCTTCATGGCCAAGGCCCGAGCCAGCTCCACTCGCTTCTGCAGCCCGTAAGGCAGGGTATGGACGGTCCGTTTGCGGATGGCCTCAATTTCCAGAAGATCAATGATCGTTTCCTCAATCTCTTTCCGCAGGGCCGTCTCTTCCCGTCGCGTTTTGCCGTAATAAATCCCACCGGAGAGAAAACCGGACTTCAGATGGACATGGCGTCCGAGCTTAATATTGTCCATAACGGTCATGTGGCCGAAAAGCTCCACATTCTGGAAGGTCCGGGCGATTCCCAATTTAGCTATTTTATGGGCCTTGATCCGGGTGATCTCCCGGCCCTCAAAAAAGATCCGCCCCGGGTCCGGATGATAGAAGCGGTTGATGCAGTTGAGGATACAGGTTTTCCCGGCCCCATTGGGTCCGATAATGGCGAAGATCTCTCCCTTTTTTACCCCGGTACTGACCCCGGAAAGGGCGTTGATTCCCCCGAAGGTTAGGGTAATATCCTCCAGGATCAACTGGTATTCCTCGGGAGAATAAGGGTTATTTGTCGGGGTCATAATTATTTGTATCCTCGCCAAGAGTCCGGTAATTGATTTTTGTCATTCTGAGCGAAAGCGAAGAATCTCGGGGCTTCAGAAGTTGCGAGATCCTTCGCGGAGTTTACCCTGAGCCGAAAGACGAGATCCTTCGCTTCGCTCAGGATGACAGGAGGCGAAGGGCCCAGGATGGCATAAAGGATTATTGGCGGAAACATAATCAGTCGATCTGGACCTCTTTGATTTTAACCCGGGTCTTCATAGTAAACCCGGTCCCGTCCTGATAGCGGATTTCGGACTCCACCGCCAGTTCCTCCCGGTCTTCGTAAAGGGCCTCGATCAGATGGGCGTAGCGTTCGGCTACAAAGCCCCGCCGGAGCTTACGGGTTCGGGTCATCTCGTCGTCGTCGGCATCCAATTCCTTATAGAGCATCACGAACCGCTTGACCCGGGCGACCTTGGGCAGGGACTGGTTGATTCGTCGGATCTCCTCCGCGATCAGGTCATAGATCTCCGGCTTCTGGGAAAGGTCGGTAAAGGTGGTAAAGGTCAATTTGTTGTTTTCAGCCCATTTGCTCATGTTGCCCAGATCCATGATGATCAGGGCGGCAATGTAAGGGCGGTCCTTGCCCACCACCATGGCTTCATTGATATAGGGGCTGAACTTCAGCTTGTTCTCGATAAGTTGAGGAGAAAATTTGCTGCCGTCGCCCAGGCGCATAACGTCCTTCTGCCGGTCGATCATGATGAGTTGGCCGTCTTCATCCAAGAGCCCTTCATCGCCGGTATGGACCCACCCTTCCTCGTCCAGGGTTTTGCGGGTGGCTTCCTCGTTCTTGTAGTAGCCTTTGAAAACGATGGGCCCATTGATCAGGATTTCCCCCACATCGGATATCTTCAGTTCCACTTCCGGCATGGGGGAGCCGACGGTATTCAATTTAACGCTTTCATTGCGATGCCCCACGGCCAGTCCGGTGACCTCGGTCTGCCCGTAAAGCTGTTTGATGTTGATGCCCAGGGCCATGAAAAAATTAAAGACCTCCGGCCCGATGGGCGCCCCGCCGGTGTAAACGTTCCGCAAATTGGTAAGACCCAGATAATTCTTCAGGGAACGGAACAGCAGCAGGTAACAGGCCTTGTCCAGCAGGGAGTATAGCACCCCGGGTCGGATCCCTTTCAGTC
This sequence comes from uncultured delta proteobacterium, assembly GCA_963743305.1. Classification (GTDB taxonomy): domain Bacteria; phylum Desulfobacterota; class RBG-13-43-22; order RBG-13-43-22; family RBG-13-43-22; genus CAVQSS01. The sequence goes on along the minus strand of CAVUPH010000039.1, from coordinate 18,815 downwards.
GAAATTCAGCCATCCGGTAGCCGATAGGCATACAGCTTTTGTAAAGAAAGCGCTTGATCCAGGCCGCATCCTGGATCTTGACCTGGATGTCGGAACACATCTTTTCCCAGTGGCGGGGAGGCGCCAGGAGGAGGTTCGGACCAATGTCCCGAATGTCCACTGAAACGGTCTCCACTTTTTCCGGAAAATTGATGGTCACGCCCTTGTACAGGTTCCAGGCGACGGCGGTGGCCTGTTCGCCCACCCAGGGCAAGGGCAAGAAAGAAACGTGGTTGTCGGCCGGAAAGGCCGGGTCCACCTGATCGAAATTTTCAATCATCCGGACCATATTGCGGTGGGTGAGCATCACCCCTTTGGGGAGGCCCGTCGTTCCCGAGGTATAAAGGATCAGGGCCACGTCCTCTTCATTGACCTGATCCAGAAATCGGTCGAAAAGCCCGGCATCCTTGCGGTCCGCCTCCCGGCCCATTTCCAGCACCTGTTTGAAGGGGATGAGCAGCGGGTGGTTATAGCGGCGCATCCCTTTCAGGTCATCGACGATGACTTTCTTGACCTTGGGGATCTCATCGATCATGTTCAGGATCTTGTCGGTCTGTTCCTGGTCTTCCACCATGATGAACACGGAATCGGAGTGGTCGATGATGTAACGGACCTGCTCCAGGTGGCTGTCGGGGTAGATGCCGACCACGGCTCCCCCTAAGGCCTGGATGGCCAATTCCGCATATAGCCACTCCGGGCGGTTGTCTCCGATCACCGAGAGTTTGTCTCCCGGCTCATAGCCGAGTTTCACCAGACCGAGGGCCAAGAAGCGTATCCGGTCGAAATATTCCTGCCAGGAAACGGACTGCCAGATCCCGAATTCCTTCTCGCGCAGGGCCACTTTATCCGGACCAAATGCCCGGGCATTGCGTTTCAGCAGGCCGGGTAGGGTTTTAATGGGTTCAGTCATATTCGCCATAATTGAGGGTTTGGGGTGTAGGGGGTAGGGTTGGGGGGAATTTCCCTCCGTGTTCCCTACACCCTATACCCTGTGCCCTACACCCTTACAGATCCAGAATGATCCAGTCCGTAACGGGGTCGAATTTCCCGGTCTTGGAGTTCCCGCGGACGATGCGTCCCACCGGAATGCTGTTGCCTTTGATGGTTACCGGGGGCATCAATCCGCCTACATCGAAATTCTTGATGGACTGGAGGGCCTTGACCAGGCTGTCACCGGTCACCGGGCCTGCTTTATCGGCCCGTTTGAGGGCCTCGATCATCAGGGTGGTGCCCATAAAGACCTGCATGTAGGCCTGGGATCGGTAGTCGGCGCCCTTGGGATTGTGCTTATGGACCCATTCTCGGATTTTCTTGATCATCGGGTATTGGTCCTGATAATAATAAGAATAGGCCGTCACGCCGATATATTCGTCGGCCAAGGGACCCAGTGCATCCAGCAGATGTTTTTCGGTGGACCAGAAGGTACCCATGAACTGACATTTAAGCCCATAGTCTTTGGCCTGCTTCATAACCGTCTTGATGGGATCGGAAACAAAGCCCTGGAAGATGCAGAACTCCGTATTCTTCTGTTTCATATCCAGGATTTGGGTGGTTACGTCCACTCCGCCCACTTTAGTCACTTCTTCGGCCACGACTTTCAAGCCTAATTTTTTGGCATATTCCCGGCCGAAGGCAATGGGCTCCCGGCCGAACTCGGTGTCGCTATAGAAAAAAGCCACATTGGCTCCGGGTTTTTGTTTGGCGATGTAATTGAGCAGCACGGCGAACATTTCAGAATAGGTCGGGCCGGGAATGAAGAGGTAAGGATTTTCCTTGGGATTGGCGGCCACATCGGCGAAGGTGTAGGCCGAGTAGAGGACCTTGTAACGGTCCTTGATCTCCGGTCCCAGGGCCTTGGTCATGCCCGTGCTCTGGCCCCACATGATCTGGGGCTTGTACTGGGTATAGAGGCTTTTAAAGGCGGCAATGCCCACGTCGTCCTTGTATTCGCCGTCCTTCCAGAAATACAGCAGTTTTTTTCCGTTGATGCCCCCGGCCTCATTGGTCATATCCACGGCGTCTTTCATGCCGTCCTGCCCTTGGATCCCGGCGAAAGCAAACCGGCCGGTAAAAGGATGAACCGCCCCCAGGGTGTATGTCTGCTGGGCCTGGCTGACCTGATAGACGCCCAGGGCCAGCGCCATAATTATACTAACTATAAGTGCTTTTTTCATTATGAACCCCCCCTTTTGTTTGATGGTTGCTCGCTTGCCTTTAAACCCGAATCGCGAAATCCAAGAGAATGAACGCGGTTCGGAACGGATCTCCTATTATTATGATATGCCCGGCGATTCCCCCCTTTCTTGGTATAAAAATAAATTCCAAACACCTATGTCATTGCGAGCGAAGTGAAGCAATCCCCAGGCGAGCCTGGGAAAGGTGTAAGCTGCCTGGGGGATTGCTTCGTCGCTTTTCTCCCCGCTATGACGCGAGTGGGAAACTTTTACCGGGTTCATTGACTTGTTATTTTCAGGATTTGGGGCAGGGGCCCCAAATCCTGGTTAGTACGAGAACGGCCAAAGGCGGAAGACGCTCTTTACGCGGTTCCATATTTCCGCCAGTCCATGAGGCTCAAAAATCAGGAAAACGATGATCAAACCTCCGAAAATCACCTCTTTCATCGGAATGAATAACTGATCATACCCGGGAGCCAGCGTTTTCACCACCGTGGCCATATAACCTAAAAATTCAGGGACAATGGTCATGAATACCGCGCCGAAGATGGAGCCTAGGATGCTGCCCAAGCCTCCGATGATGACCATGGCCAAGAATTGGATGCTGAGGATAAAGGGGAAATGTTCGGGAGTGACCACCTTCAGAAAACTCACCCAAAGGGCACCGGCTACACCGGCATAGAAGGAACTGATGGCGAAGGCGCTCAATTTATAACGGAGGAGATCGATGCCGATAATTTCGGCCGATAAATCCCGGTCCCGGATGGCCACAAAGGCCCGGCCCATGCGGGACCGAACCAGGTTCCGGGCATAGGCCACGGCGATGATGACAAAAAACAGGGTAATCCAATAGAACTTCTTTTCCGTGGAAAAAACAAAACTGCCGATCTGCGGCGCGGGAATGTGGATGCCGGTGATTCCCCGGGTCAGGGATTCCCAGTGCACAAAAATAAATTCCAGAATGAATTGGGAGGCCAAGGTGGCGATGCACAGATACAGACCTTTGACCCGCAGCGAAGGAAGCCCGATAATCAGACCGGCCAAGGCTGAAACCAGGCCGGCGAAGGGCAGGGACAGCCAGAAAGAGAAGCCTAAACGGGTGACCAGGATCGCTGAGGTATAGGCCCCTACCCCGATAAAGGCCGAGTGGCCCAGCGATATTTGTCCGGTGAAACCGGTGAGCAGGTTTAACCCCACGGCCCCGATGACGGCAAACCCGATCATGTTGGCCAGGTAAAGCATATAGGCATTGGCCACGAAGGGAAAGATCAAGAGGAAAATGAAAAAGAGGGCCAGAAAAAACTTGACGGGCCCGGACTGAAAAATGGCGTCGTCCTGAATATACGATTCTTTAAAATCACCGCAACGCATCTAAACCCGTTCAATCAGCTTTTTGCCGAACAGCCCATAAGGGCGGATCATCAGGATGATCACCAGGATAAAGAAAGGAGCCACGTTTTTTATGCCGCCGCCGACCAGGGGATCAATGTAGAAACCGGCCAGGTTTTCCAGAACCCCGATAATAAACCCCCCCAGGATGGCGCCGCCGATGCTGTCCAATCCGCCTAAAATAATGACGGCCAACACCTTGAGCCCGATATCGCCCATGTAAACACTGATACCGGAGAGATTGCCGATGACGATCCCGCCGATCACCGAAGCCACGGCGCCGAAACTCCAGGCCAGGGCGAAGACCCAGCGGACGCTGATGCCCATGGATTGGGCGGCCTGCTGGTCATTGGCCGTGGCCCGCATGGCCACCCCGGTCCGGGAAAATTTAAAGATAAACAGAAAGATGAAAGTAGCGATGACGGCAAAGATAAACCCCCAGAGCAGACCGGAGGGGACAACGGCAAATCCCAGGTTGAGTGGCTGGGGGGAAAGATATCCGGGAAATTTCGAAAGACGGGGGTCCAAATCATGTACATGAGCCCCCGCAAAAACACCCCCAAACCGATGGTGACCATGATGACGGAAATGACGGGTTCCCCGATCAGCGGCCGGAGAATAACCCGTTCTACGGTCACCCCAATGACAAAGGCGCACAGCAGGGTGACCAGAAAGGCCGCATAAAAAGGGGCCTGAAATTTTTCCAGCACGGTCAGACAGATGAAGGCCCCCAGGGTCATAAAATCGCCCATGGCCAGGTTCAAGACACTGGTGGCTTTGTAGATCAGCACAAAACCCAGGGCGATCAACCCATAAACGCCGCCGGTGGCCAGGCCGCTGACAATGATTTGCAGAATCAATTCCATATAAAGTAATTTCTCGTCATCCCCGAATGTCTTTGTCGGGGATCCAATGTTCCTTAAGAAAATTCTGGATTCCCGCTCAGAAGCGTCGCGGGAATGACGCTTCAGGGCGTTGTTTCTATTTTGAGCCCATTTAAAAAAACGCTCTGCGCCCTACGCTCCGCGCCCTACGCTCCGCGCTTTGCGCTTAGAGGGTGGAGGCGATCACCATCTTTTGCACCTGCGAGGTGCCTTCGTAGATTTGGGTGATCTTGGCGTCCCGCATCATCCGTTCCACCGGATATTCCTTGATAAAGCCGTAGCCGCCCAACAACTGGACGCAATCGGTGGTCACACTCATGGCCGTATCGGCGGCCAACATCTTGCACATGGCTGAATAACGAACGGCTTCGGCCGTCATCCGGTCTAAATTTTTGGGAAAGGTCTGATAAAGTGCGGCGGCCTTGTAGGTGAGTTGTCGGGCCGCCTCCAGCTTGGCGGCCATTTCGGCGATCATCCATTGAATGCCCTGATTGGCAAAAACAGGTTTTCCGAACTGGACGCGCTCCTTGGTGTAATTGATAGCGTAGTCCAGGGCCCCCTGGGCGATGCCCAGGGCCTGGGCGGCTACCGGGATGCGGGTGAAATCCAGGGTTTTCATCAGGATGTTAAAGCCCATTCCTTCCTGTCCGAGAAGGTTTTCCTTGGGCACCCGCACTTCCTCCAGGATGAGCTCCACCGTGGAGGAGCCCCGGATCCCCATTTTATTCTCATGCTTGCCGATGGTAAAGCCCGGGGTACCTTTTTCCACGATAAACATGCTGATGCCCTTGTGGCCGGGAACTTCCAGATTGGTCTTGGCGGCTATACAAACCACCTGGGCCACGTCCCCGTGGGAAATAAAAATTTTTCTCCCGTTTAGAACATAATTTTCCCCGTCCCGCGCGGCCTTGGTGGTCAGACCGGACACATCGGAGCCGGCATTCGGTTCGGTCAGACCAAAGGCCGCCAGATATTCACCCGTCGCCAATTTGGGGAAGTATTTATCCTTCTGTTCCTTGTTTCCGGCCAAAAAGATGGGCATGGAGCCCAGTTCATGGACGGCCAGGATGAGCGAGGTGGAGGCGCAGGCCTTGGCTACTTCCTCGATAATCAGGCACAGGGAGAGGAGTCCCATTTCCTCCGCCGCCGTATTCCTTGGGAAAATCGGCGGCAAAAAGGCCGTTTTCCCGAAGCAGTTCCACCATGTCCGCGGCGAATTCCCCTTTTTCGTCCCGTTCCGCCGCCCCGGGGGCGATCTTTCCCTTAGCCAGGCGGCCGATCATATCCTTCAGCATGAGCTGTTCTTCGGTCAGACTATATTGCATGACTTGAGTTCCTTTCCTTTTTTAAATTCTTCTCCGTTCTGTTTTCGTATTTTTTTTCAATCCAGCATCCAGCAAGCGCCTCCCGCCTTCAATCCCAGGTTCGTCGGTCTTCAATCCTTTTAGCGTCGGCCGGGATGGTTCCTCGATGGACAATTATCACTTCCCCCCGGAGCCGCATGATTTCCCGGATATCTTCCCGCATTTTTTTAAGCAGCGGCTCCGCTTCTATCAAATCGTCCTTCAGTTCAATCTGGAAGTTCATTTCATCCTGATGGTTTTGCTGGGTCACGACTATTCGGCCCCGGGAAACTTCCGGATTCCGGCCAATGACCTGATCCACCTGGCTGGGGTGGATGAACATGGCCCGGACTTTAGTGACTTGATCCACCCGGCCATAAAGCCCTTTTAGTCGGGGGGATGTCCTGCCGCAGGGGCAGCGGGAATCATCGCTGGCGGTCAAATCTCCGGTGCCGAAGCGGATCAGGGGATACACCGGGTTAAAGCTGGTGACCACCAGCTCTCCGATTTCCCCGGGCGGTGTTTGCCGTCCGGTGGAGGGGTCCACCACCTCAAAGTACATTTCCATATCGAAAAGGTGATACCCATTCTTCTCCGGGCATTCGTGGCCGATCAGGCCCACGTCGGCCGTGCCGTAGGCTTGGCAGACCTTCAGGCCGACTCGGGATTCAATCTCGGACCGGAGGGATTCAGCCAGCATTTCGGCCCCCACCACCGCCACCTTTAAATCCAGATCCTCCCGGGGATTAAATCCCAATTCCTCGACTTTGTCCAGGACGGCTTTCAGGAAACTGGGGGTCCCGATATAGCCGTTCACCTTCAGGGCCTGCATGACCTGTGCCTGAAGTTCGGTGTTGCCCACCCCGGCCGGGATCACGGTGCAGCCCATCTCCACCAGGGCATCATCAAAATATAATCCAAAGGGAGTGAAATGATAAAGGAAAGTATTCTGGACCAGATCGCCCGGCCGGATCCCGGCGGCAAATAGGCATTTGCAGCAACGGGGATCGGCCCGACCGGGGCCCAAAGGGTCGAATATGGGTCCCGGGGAAACATAGATGCGTTTAAGCTGGTTTAACGGAAGGGTCAGGCGGCCGCCGAAAGGCGGGTGCTCTTTCTGAATGGCAATTAATTCTGATTTTTTAGTGATCGGGATCCGTTCCAGATCCTCGATAGACTGGATTTCTTCGGCTTTTAAACCCTGGCGGTCAAAATTTTCCCGGACGGCCGCCGATCCCCTGTAGGCCAGAGGAAGGATTTCACCAAGCTTCCGGCGCTGGAAATCATGTTTCAGGTTGATGGCCAGGGTCTCTCCCTGGGGGTCATAGTAACCAACGTCTCGGTTTTTCATGGCCCTCCTGCGTGGTCTAGAAAACTCTCTTGCCCGGGGCGGGCACCCCGAAGTATGAAAATCCCCCCCCGCCCCCCTTTGCCAAAGGGGGGAGTTAAAGTCCCCCTTTAGCAAAGGGAGATTTAGGGGGATTTCAAAAGGGCTGGAATAACCACCGAATCTTCTATTTTCGTACTAAATTAATTGGGTGACCGTTTGATTGGGGTCGACAGTCAATCAGTTAGAAGTTGTTGATCCTCATAACACAATTGAATCTGTTTTGTAAATAAGGTTTTTTTTGCCGCCGGCTTGGGTTATAATAACCAGTCGGGCGAATTACAGCCCGGCAAAGAAATCATGGAATGGAGATCGGTTATGCCAAGAAAAAAACAAGGCGTGGTTTGGGTTGGATCCTGGATTCTAAGCATCTTGATCGCTTTTTCGGTTTGGGCGCAGGTGCCTCCTTCCTCCACCAAGGAAAAAGTGGTCGCGGCCAAAGCCGATGCACCGGTGGCGGTGGTTGAGGGCACGAAAATCTATGACCGGGACCTGCAGATGACCATCCGGGAGATGCGCCGCCAGTTTGGAGATAAAGAAGCGGATAAAGAGGGTCCGGAAGCGCTTCGCCGCAAGGCCTTGGATCAATTCGTAGCCGTGGAGTTACTTTACCAGGAAGGGAAGGCCCTGAACCTTCCCGAAGTGAACTCGCAAGTAGAGGCCATGTGGGCTGCGGCTGAAAAACAGGCCGGTTCAAAAGAGAAATTCGAGGAGCAATTGACCAAAGAGGGGCTGACGATGGACCAGGCCAGGGACAATATTAAAAAGAACATTTACGTCCGGGCCGTCATCAACCAGAAAATCCAGCCGCTGGTGAAAGTCTCCGACGCGGAATTGGAAGCGGCTTACCAGGCCAATCTGGAGCGATATCGCCATGGAGAACTTATTGGGGCGCGTCACATATTGATTCGAGTGCCCAAGGAGGCCACCGAGGAACAAAAGAAGCAGGCCAAGGAAAAAATAGAATCCGTGCTTAAGGAGGCCCAGTCCGGCAAGGATTTCTCCGAATTAGCCAAAACGTATTCCGAGGACCCGAGTAAGTCCCGGGGCGGAGATTTAGGGTATTTTGAAAAGGGCCGGATGGTCCCGGCTTTTGAAAAGGCGGCCTTGGCTTTAAAGGAAGGGGAGATCAGTCCCGTAGTGGAAACCCAGTTTGGCTTTCATCTAATCCAGGTTTACGGGAAAAAGCCCGCGGGGGTGGCTCCTCTGGAGGAAGTTCGCCGACAAGTCGAGGCCCAGGTGAAAAATGAGAAATTTCAAAAGACCGTTAATGAATATGTCGACAATCTGCGCCAGAAGGCTAAAAGTAGAAATCCTGGACCCGACGTTGAAGGAAAAATGAACATCGAACGCCCAACCTCGAGCTAACTATAAACCGGCATTCAATATTCGATGTTGGACGTTCGATGTTCGACGTTCATCCTTAATAGGCAAGGTTATTTTTGATGGATTCGCAAGAAATCGAAAAACTCGTCATTGCGAGCGAAGCGAAGCAATCCCCAAGAATCAGCTAGTTGCCATGGTGGGGATTGCTTCGCTTCGCTCGCAATGACGGCCCAGGGGACTTTTTGCGGGGTTATCATTTTTTTACTATTCGACAATTCCCTCCTTTAAGGCAAAGGGCGTCGGGACGGGAATGGGCAGACAATAATCCCGCTCGGGGTTGTACATGAGTCGATAGGAAACACTTTTTTGCACTTCCCGGGCCATGTGATCCCATCCCCGGACATAATAGGGGCAGGCGTCGTTGAAGCAGATGTACATGAAATCATTGTCCCAGGTCTGAGAAAAGGGATTGTCGGGAACGGCCCATTTTTTCATTTTTTCCCCGCAGTAAGGGCAGCAAAGGGTATTTTTAACTTCCTTTTCTATTTCTCTTAACTCTTCCGGACTGAGCTTGCGGTTGACGGTCGACATGGTGATTCTCCTTTTTTTTCGATTTGGATCCCCGCCGACCTTGTCGGCGAAGACCGCGTAAATGGGATCGCTGGCGATGCCCAAGTGAGCATATTTGTCGCCTGGGGGCCGGGGTTTTCCTTTAGAAACAAAAAGCCCCGGTTTTTCAAAATGTGAAGCTTCCTTAAAAAAATCTTGAATCAGAAAAACTCGCTCTTCTTCGGTGGCCTCCCGCCAGATCTTGACCTCCAAAAAAAAACCGGGTTTACCCTAAAAGTAACCCGGCTCGTTGCCCCCTGTTTTGGGCGGGTTCAATTAACTGATCTTTAAATTAAGCACCAAAAAGAATCTGTCAAGGGGAACACTAATTCAAGAAGATGGGGAAAAATAACTGGTAGTCATAGCGAATCCGCAAGGCAGTCGCGGTGAGCGGGCCCCAATTTCCATCCGCATCCTGGCCCCGCAGGGCGATCAAGTAATTCCCGGGGACCAGATGGGCGGTATCAATGACGGCCCTGACCGTTTCAATCGGGCTATCCCATTGACCGTCGGTGGGCGTCAGGGGTAGTCCGGTCCCGGGAGTGCCGGGGGGATTTGCCTGATGTTCGGAGAGGATGAAATATTCCGCCTGCTGGAGGGAACGACCTCCATTCTGCTGGTCGGAGATCAGAGCGGTCAGTTCAAGAGGTTCCCCCTGTTTCCCCGAAGGGGGATTGACCAGGGGGGACAAGGCATCCGGGCCGTAAGTCAGGCGATAGGGTGCGGAGGCGATTTTGAAGGCATAAAGCAGGGCTTTCAAATTGTCCGGCCAGATAGCGGCTTCAAAACTCGAACATTCCTGGAAAAATGTGGTTCCCATTTCAAAAGTAAAAGAGGCTATCCCCAGTTCGCCATAGGCCCAGTCATCGGAAGTCCCGGTAGCGGGATACAGAAGGCTTGATTGCTGGGGGGTATAGTGATTGAAGGAGGCCAGTTTAACGCCGATCGCCTGGAGTTGAGCGTCGTTGGGAGCCGGGAATTGATCGGTCCAGCCCCAGGGCCAAAGAACCAATTTGCCGTAGGAATGGAGGGTGACAAAGATGCCGGCCGTGTCTACCGGGGCGGGATCTGTATCCAAAGGACCGCGCTGATCCGGAAAAAGGAGGCGAACATAATTTTGCAGGGCCTGGGTCTCCGGTTCCGAAGCCGCCGCCGGTCCTTGATAGATTTCATCGCAGGGAGCGGCGCCGGCGCCTCCCCAGTGGAAGGAATGGTTGCGATTCAGATCGACCCCATAGTTTGGAAAGGTACACCCCCAGAGGGGATCGGTATTTTTCCTCCAAAAATAACCTTGTTCGGCCCACTTTCGGCCGTCGGGGTTCATCAGGGGGACCACCTGAATTTCCTGATAATCCAGGAGCAGGGTGATCTCAGGGTTGACCCCATACTGTTGCAACAGGGTTTCGGCTAAACGGAGAGCGGTTTCCGAGGTGGTCAATTCACGGCCATGGATGGCGGCCATCAGGAAAAAAACCGGTTTGGGTCCTGGTATCTGCTTATTGGTTATCCGGAGGGCCTGTAAATCGAATCCTGCAGGTCCTTCGGAGGTGCTCTTATCCCAACTCTCACCGATAGTGATGAGGTCGGTTAAGGCCGGATAGTCGGCGGCCAGGTTTTCAAGGACCGCGAAGGTCTCTTCCACGCTCCGATAACAGGGGAATTTAGGAATTCCGAGCAGACTGGCCCTGGTCTCCCGAGTCAAGGTTGGTTCGATTTCCACCGTCCAGCCTTGGCCGCTGATTTTTTCCAATTCCCCGCAGCGGGTGCCGATGACCACAAAGCCCTCTTCGGGATGGGCCTCCCAGATATCATATTGGGCGGCGACGGCTTTGAGATTCTTCGGCGATTGATAATAAAGCCGAAGGACTAATAGGTTTTCCGGAGCGGTACAAAAAGAGGTGTCGGGAGTAGAACCCCAGGAGAATTGAGGGATTAGACAATAGAACAGCAAGACAATAGGACAAAAGGTGAAGGTGGCGGCTAGAGATCATAGGAACCTTAATGGGTGAATATGAAATTCGAAGTGCAAGACGCACATCGAACTTGAACATCGAACGCCCAATATCGAATGAAAAACAAACCTCCATTTGACATTCGATGTTGGGTGTTCGATGTTCGACGTTCACCTTTATTTCCAGGCATCCGCATGATCCCGGGCAAATTCTTCAAAGGTTGTCGGCTGTCTCCCGGCAATCATCCGGACCCAGTTGGTGACTTCAGCCGTCATCCCCAGCTTGATACGGCGGTTCAGGCTTTCCAACAGTCGGATATTCCAATCCGGTATCCCCCTCTGGGCCATGGCCTGGCGGGCGGTTAATCTCGTCGATATCCACAGAGGTGATTGGCTTTCCCCATGACCCGGGGAGGATCCGGGCGATTTCCTCGTTGGTTAACGCCTCCGGACCGGTCAGGTCATAGGCTTTCTGCCAATGGTTTTCGGGGGCGGTCAGGATTTCAGCATCCACGGCGGCGATGTCTCGGACGTCGATCAGACTGATCCGGCCCTGGCCCTGGGGCAGGAAGATGGACTGTTGGTCCTTGATCATCCCTCCGAAAAAATTTAGGTAGTTCTGCATATGGGTTTCGCCAGGGGCAGCAAAAGAAATAGACGATCGACCCCCTCAAAGGCCGATTCCAGAGAATCGGGTTGGGCAAAGTTGAGGATGGTCGTATCGATGCCCTGTTTGGAGAAGCGTCCGGCCTTGGAAAGGCTGCTGACCCCGGCAATGACCTCCAGGTTCTTTTCTTTGAGCCGCCGCACCAACTGACTGCCGATGGTGCCGGTGGCGCCGGTGACTAATATTTTACCCACTTGGTTAGACCTCCTTAAATAGCTAACCTTAACAATTTGACTTTTTGGGCCAAATCCGAAATCCGAATTTCGAAACTCGAAACAAATTCAAATGATCCAATTTCAAAATTTGAAACGTTTTTGTTTTGATCATTTGGATTTTGGATCTTCGTGCCTGTTTCGGATTTCGTGCTTCGGATTTCGGATTTACGGGTCCTCTTGTCAATTTGACAGATGTAAGCACCTAATGTGTTGGTTTATTCTCCGCCTGTCCGTACAGGGCGCACATCAGCGGGTCCCGACCGAAAGGATGATCGGCCCGGTAACGGCATCCCCCGGCGCACTCCTCGAGTGCCGGACACCCCCGGCATTCCAGTTTTTTCAGCGGGATATGTTGAAGCTTCAGCCAACATTCGATCAGGCCCCGGCGAGCATCTCCCAGGATCTGCTCTTCATAGAAGCCGCACTTTACCGCCTGCCCGCCAGGTAACACCGTCAGCAAATGGCGTCCACAGGCATATCCATCCGCGGAGCCGTGATAGCCCCCCCCAAAGGAAAAATTTAGAAAGGGGACGGCCTCTTCGTAAGGGACCAGTAGATCGGAATGTTCTTTCAAAGAACCTGCCAGGCAGGGCACATCCACTCCCCATTCAACAGCCCCGATCTCTTTTACCAGACGGGCCAGTTGATCGAATTCACCCAGGTTCTTCCGATGAACCATGGTGGCGATGGCGATGGGCAGTCCGGCTTCCCGGGCGGCCTGGATACCCTTTAGGGTTTGATCAAAGGTCCCCACACCCCGAATAGCTTCGTGACCCCTGCGCCAGCCGTCCAGGCTGACCTGGATCTCTTCCACCTGAAGTTGGAGGAGGCTTTCCGTAGTGAGCAGGGTCCCATTGGTTAAGAGAATACGACGGATGCCCAGGCCCTGGGTCTGCGCCAGGAAGGAGGGCAGTTCGGGATAAAGCAGGGGTTCGCCCCCGGATATCAAAAGCCGCAAGCCGCCCCGGGCGGCAAATTCCCGGGTGATGGCGACGGCCTCTTCCAAGGACAACCGCCCGGGGCGGGGTGGACCCAGGTAGCAATGTCGACAGCGTAGATTGCATTGGTGGAGCAGTTGCAGCTCCAGGTACCGCAGAGAAGGAACGGGGGCTTCTCCGATGGAAACGTTCTTGAGGATCGGTTGGGTGTGGGTTTCCAAGAGCCCTTCCTCCAGACAAAAAGAAACGAATTCCGCATCGCCGGTCAGGGATTTTCCTGGGGCGGTTCCATCACAAAGGCTTAAGAAAAGAAGGGCCTGTTCGTCGATTTCGTACAATTCATCCCGGTCCAGGTGATAAAGATAGGGCTGTTCCAGGCGTTTGAGAAAAACCCGGGGACGCAAGGAGAGGAAGGATTCCTGCCAATCATTCGTCGTCATGGAATAGGTCCGGGATGGTGATCAGCCCTTTTTTCTTGAGCTGCCGCAGGAGAAGCAATCCGCCGCAGGGCCGGCAGTCGGACGGCGGATTGGCGGACATAAAATCACAATCTTCGGCTTGGAAGGGACAGCCCCGGCAAACAGCGGCTTCCAAATCGGCCTCCTGGCCCGGGAATAACGATTCGCTTTTTTCCAGACTCTGGAAGTCTCCGGGGATGAGACGTCGGCGCCGGACCAGGTCTTCCACCAGCAGCGCCCCCCGGCAAGTCAGTTCTTCCTTGACTTCCGGCTTGAAAAAATCGCAGAAGGGCCGGCAGATATAATTTTGAAAATCGGTTTTGGGCATTGCGAAACCATCTCATTTAGGGTTTGGAATAAAAAAGGCCGACAGATCAACTATCGGCCTTTTTTTGAAATAGTAAAATTCTTTTAGCAGGTCTTTTTACACTTGCAAAGACCTTTGGATACCTTGACCACTTTGCGGATCTTCATGACCGGCCCCTTTCTCGCTTCGTGCGATGTTTGTTATATTAAAATTTAAATGATCCTGGTGGAATGTCAAGGGGAAAAATGGTATTTTAGCCCCGAGTTAAACACTAGGCCCCTGGTGGGTACCCCCGTAGCATAAAAATAAAAGGGGCGAGACAACTGTTTAGTCGCAGGATATCAATAATCAATAATCAATTGAAAATTGACAATTGATTATTGGCCTTATTGCAGGTCATAGAGGCTTATTTACATACTAAACCCACATGCCCCGCGGGGCACCCACCAAGCATTAAAATGGTATTCTCCAAACCTTATACCTTGAACCTTATACCCTGTGCCCTATTTTCGTATTAAACCATGCGCCATTCCATCCGGGTAATACCCAAAGCCAAACAAAACAAGGTGGTTGTCGAGAAAGACCGACTCAAGGTTTATCTTACCGCCCCGGCGATTGAAGGCCGGGCCAACGAAGCCCTGATCAAAATTCTGGCCGAATACCTGAACGTTCGCAAAAGCGAAATCCGCATCATCCGGGGTGAGAAAAGCCGGGATAAGGTCATTCTAGTCGAGAAGATATAGGGTGTGGGGGATAGGGTGTTGGGGGAAGGTGAGGGGGAAGAGGGAAGAAAAAGAAGATACGATATAAGGAGCGCTTCAGCTTTTCTCCCCTACACCCTACGCCATCCCCTCATCTTTCCCTGGGGCAAACCACCTGATAAAGGGTTTCGGGGAGGGACTCCGGGAAGATAGGTTTGGATTTAGAGGGCTGCAGTTCGCTGAGCATCTTTTTTTCCTGGTCAAAGTCGAGCCCGGATATTAGCTGGTAAGTCTTTTCCGGGCAACTGAATTCATAGAGGACGACACTATAGGCATAGTGCTGGAATTGCTTGATCGGTATCTTATCGAAGGTGCGGATATGTGCCCAAAAATCCTTCCCTTTTTTCCCCTTGGGAACATATTTGGTCCAGACCTTAATCCGGTCCGCATCCCTTCGGTTCAAACTGTTTACATCAAAGTATAGGGTTAAGAATTCATTTTCCGAGCATAGCTTCCAGTCAGCGCCCAGAAGGTTTCCTGGAAGAACCAAAAAGGCCAGAAGACAGAAAAAAGGAAAGCCCTGCAACCATTTTTTTGTCATCGTTCTTTCCCCTTTCAACTTGCGTAAGTGTACAACAGATCAACCGGCCAAAGCAACGCTTTTTGTGTTGACAATCGTCAGCTTATTGGTGATATTTTTCGCCATATTCTCTTGGCCTCTGTTAGCATGAGAATATTCTGCCCCCCTATTGTCATTGCGAGCGAAGCGAAGCAATCCCCCGGTTTAGCTTGGGGGGCGGTGTAAGCCAACAGGGGGATTGCTTCGTCGTTTCTCTCCTCGCAATGACGCGTATCCCAAATATTTTTATGATTTGCGGGTGCCCGCCCGCGGGCATGGGGGTTTAATAAGCAAACAGCCTTGGACTACGGAGGGTTGTTTTTCGTTTAAGGTTGGGCGTTCGATGTTCGATGTTCGACGTTCGTATAATCGCCTATGACCAAATCCGCACAAGACCCCAAGGACCGACCCTCCTGGGTCGTAATCGTCAATCCGGTCAGCGCCGACGGCCGGACCGGGCGTGATTGGTCGAAGAATGAGCCGCTTCTTCGAAGCCTCCTTCCTCCTTTTACGGTTTGGACCACGGACGCCCCCCGTCAAGCCACGGACCTGGCGCTACCAGGCGGTTGAACAGGGGTACCTCACGGTGGTGGTGCACGGGGGCGACGGCACAGTCAATGAGGTGCTCAACGGATTATTGGCCCATCCCAGCTTTGAGGCTATGGACCTGGCTATCCTGCCCTGCGGCACCGGGGCCGATCTGGTCCGGACGCTGGGCATCTCTCATTCTTTACCCGTGGCAGCCCAACAGGCCGGCGGAAATGTTTTTCGGAAGATCGATGTGGGGGTGGCTCGCTTTATTGATCTGAACGGCAATCCTTGCCGGAGGCATTTTTTAAATGTTACGGATGTCGGCTTTGGGGGGGACCTGGTCCGCTATGTGAACAGTCACAGCAAACGCTGGGGAGGTAAACTCAGTTTCTTCCGCGGACTTTTAGCTACCCTTCTCCAATATCGAAATAAGCGCATTCGGATCGGCCTGGACGACCGCCCGCCTTTCGAGGTCAAGGCCAGTTCCATCGTTATTGCCAATGGGCAGTATTTCGGGGGCGGTATGTGGGTGGCCCCCCCGGCCCGAATGGATGACGGGTTTTTGGAGGTGGTGGTGGTCGGCGACGTCTCCCGGATGGAAGTGTTAACCAATACCCGTCGCCTTTACCGAGGCACCTTATCCGGCCATCCCAAAGTCGAGGCTTTTCGGGCTCAAACCATCAGCCTGGAATCGGAAGAAGAGGTGTTTATCGATATGGACGGGGAATTGGTGGGCCGTCTGCCGGTGCGGTTTGAACTACTATCAAAAAAGTTGCAAATACACACACCTCATGTATAATTAATCATGCTATTTGAGTGGGATCCCCCAAAAAGCATAGCCAATAAAGAAAAACACGGCATTCGTATCATTTCGGCAAGAAGATCCAGGGAAAAGGAGGTGGATCTATATGAAAGACAGATTCGCAAAGAATAACGACGAATTTGATAGCCGTTTTGACGCTGGCGAGGATATTCACGAACTGGTCGATATGTCGCAGGCCACGGTCATTCGGCCCGGAAGAAAAGTTCGCCTCACCCTGGACGTTTCAGAGGCTCTGGTCAAGGATCTCGACGACATCCGGAATAGAATCGGCGTCGACCGGAGCGCTATAATCAAGATCTGGCTTCATGAAAGGGTGCAGCAGGGAAAAGCTCTTGGAGCTTAAAAATGCTGATCGCCATCGATAAAAGGGGAAGCATCAATCTGTCTACGGCCATGCGATGGCCGCTCGGTTTGGAAATCGGCAGTTATTTGGATCTGCAGTTGGCAGAAGGTGGCCTGGTTGTCCTGCAACCAGTTGAGATCGTTCGGACTATACGTCTTTCCGAATCAGGACTGGCCAAACTCAACGAGGCCCGAAAATGCGGAACGACGAAAATGCCGCCCTGGCTTCAGCAGGATATGAAGGATGCCGCTACTGAAACCGAGTCGGAATGCGCAATTTGTGCTGACGGACGCTGGAGACCTTCCGGTGTTTAACCCGTGGAGGGTGGCTAAGAGACGGTCTGGCCAGAGGGGGCCTCTCGGTTGGTGGATAGGAAATTCGCCACACTTCGATCGCATCTTGAGCGCAATCCTTGATCAGCAGCATAAGCTGCAGGGGATGGATGGGAGAAGGTTCGAAGCCAAAGCGCTCATAAAAACCGCGCGCCCGATCATCCTTTGCGTGGACAAAAATCGCACGGATACCGGCGATCTCGGCGGCCTGAAGCGTCCGCAGAACGGCATCTTTCAGCAAACCCCGACCGATCTTTTTCCCCTGATGATGGATATCCACGGCCAGTCGGGCCAGGACCATCACCGGAATGGGGTGTCGAGCCAGCCCCTTCCGGACGCGAGCGGGCGCGGCGGCGTGATCCACCGCCCCCACCGCCAGGCTGTAATAGCCGATAACCCGGCGTTCCTGATCACGGCAAACGACAAAGGTCCTGGCGGCATTGGCCCGTTGATTCTGAAATGCATAGCGTCGCAGCCAATCGTTGAGCAGGGCGTGGCCGCAATCGAAACCGTCGCAGTCATGTTCTTCCGAAAGCAGCGCCGGTGCCGCATAGGGCGCTGCATCCGGGATCTTTTCGGTCATCCTACTTTTCCCAGATCGCCGGTTCTGCAATGAGCGACTGCAAGCCCTTCTTCGCCTGTGCCGGTCTTTCGAGGGCGTCTTGAAATGCCAGCCAGGTCTGTTCATCAACCATGAAAAACCGTTGATCCAAAAGGGTTTGTTCCGCCTTTTCGCAAACGCTGCTCAGGACAAATTCGGTGACGCTCTTCCGCGTCGCCTCGGCGGCGCGCTGGATCAGGGCGGCCTGGGCCGGCGTCGTGCGCAGCCCCAACCTGCCGGAGCGCACGGCGGATGCCCGCTTGCGGGAAGGGTTTGCTTTTGCCGTTATTGTAGTTGTTGCCATAATGACCTCCCGGTCTTTTATATCAATGTTAGACCATTGTACACACAAATCCTTGGTGTCAAGGGAAAGTTTTGGGAAAAATGAGGGGCATCCTACAATGACCCTTGCCGTGGCAATGAGCAGTGGAACATTTTTAGGAAGGAAGAAAAAATCGCCTCACCCTGGACGTTTCAGAGGCTCTGGTCAAGGATCTCGACGACATCCGGATCAAAATCGGCGTTGAGCGGAGCGCCATGGTTTAGCAAAAAGTCGCCCAAGGGCCGTTTTCGTCATTCCGACCCCGCCTCAATAGCGGGGTAAACTCCAGTAGGAATCCAGTAAATTCAATTAATTATAAATATCTGGACCCCTGTTTTCACCGGGGTGACGACTTTTTGCCAGGTCCGTCAGGAGGTTTGAACTATTACCAAAAAAGACTAATCGTAAGGTAACAAAAAGGCGGGAAAAAAGAGAAAGGGGTTGGGCGGCCGATCGGCCGCCCAACCCCTTTTGAGGTCTACCCGTAGTTATGGTTTATAAATGCGGGGATGAGTTTGAAATTAACGGTAAGAATAATTGAATCGGCACCGGGTGTACGGTGATGATTATGGCGGCCCGGGGGTTGAATTCTCCGGCCACGCGAGGGGTTGGGTTCGAGTGCGTGACGTTGGCCGTGCCGACCGTAGCGATGTCGGCCTGGGTTATGGCGGCCGTCAACTGGGTATTGTTGACAAAAGTCGTCACCCGGGTCGGTTCCCGTTCCAACGGACCACCGCCCCGGTCACAAAGTTACTGCCGTTGACCGTCAGGGTGAAGGCCGACCCGCCGGCCTGGCGCGCATTGGGGCTGAGGGTGGTAATCACTGGGACTGGGTTTGGGTTAGTGGTGATAATGG
>CAVUPH010000038.1:0-19536 GCA_963743305.1 uncultured delta proteobacterium | reverse complement strand
GGGATCTTTGGCCTGAATTATCAACCAAGTATGAGACGTATATCTCGGCACTCGTATACGAAGAGGCCGGCAAAGGCGATTTGGATCAAGCCAAGAATTCGGATAGCAGCCATTAGACCTTTTCCAATGCTTGAAATTGGCGACGAGGTTATATCTCTTGCGGGAAATATCATTACGGGGAGGGGTATACCGGCTAATTATCCGGAAGATGCCCTTCATATTGCAATAGCGGCGGTGAACAGTATCGATGTGGTTGTCACATGGAATTTTGCTCATTTGAACAACCCCTTCACTCGTAGAGCGATAAGGCGAATCATTGAAAATGAAGGATATATTTGCCCTGAAATCTGTTCACCTGACGAATTATTGGAGGCTTAAAAAATGAAAGACCCCATTGTTGAAGAAGTGCGTATGCATCGAATGGAACACACTCAAAAATTTCGAGGCGATCTTTCTGCAATATGTGCTGATCTACGTTCCATTCAGACCACCTCTGGACACAAGATCGTCCGTCTTGCTCCTACGAGACCAGAGCCAACAAATGCATCCAGCCGACGCAAAAAACAGCGCGGCTGATGCCTGCGTTATCCCGACTAAACGAGGCACACTGAAGCAGGGGTCATAATGATACGAATTGTGCTGCAGACTGACGCGGAGAGATTGGCCGAGCCCATGCCCTTCGACTGCGAGTGCATCGTTTACTCCGGCTTCGGGTGGCTCATAACGAAGGAGAAATGACATGATGAAGCCAGCAAAGAACACGATTTGCCTTTGGTACGATGGCGACGCCGAGGACGCGGCGAGGTTTTACGCCAAGACCTTTCCCGATTCATCCGTCGGCGCGGTGCACCGAGCCCCGGGAGACTTTCCGTCCGGGAAGAAAGGGGATGTATTGACGGTCGAGTTTACCGTGATGGGCATTCCCTGCCTCGGGCTCAATGGCGGACCCGCGTTCAAGCACAGCGAAGCGTTCTCGTTTCAGGTCGCAACTGCTGACCAAGACGAAACGGATCGCTACTGGGAGGCGATCGTCGGCAATGGGGGTCAGGAGAGCGCGTGCGGCTGGTGCCAGGACAAATGGGGATTGTCCTGGCAGATTACGCCGATCACCCTGACGAGAGCGGTCAACGATTCGGATGCCGATGCCGCCAAGCGCGCGTTCGATGCGATGATGCAGATGAAAAAGATTGACATTGCAACAATCGAGGCGGCGCGCCGCGGTTGAGGTTGCAACTTCGGAAAGTGCGTCCCTCGGAAGCGCAAGGGGAACATGACGGGCAAGCTCACTTAATTATTCGCCTCCAATGCCAAACATTTCAAGTCGATCAAGGATTTAAAGCTAAAAGTTTTTAAACCGTGAAAAATGACGGATTCGCAAAAAATCCAAAAACCTGTCATTGCGACCCCGGACTTGATCCGGGGGAAGCAATCCCCACCATGGTAACTAGCTGATTTTTAGGGATTGCTTCGTCGCTTCACTCCTCGCAATGACAGGGCTGGGGACTTTTTGCGAAACCATGAAAAATGATCCTCCTGGGCGTTCCTAACGTCCTGAACGCGCACTCGAAATTTTTTTCTTGACATCGGCATTGTAGTTGTAATAAAAATTTAGCCGGCAATAGACTGAACGGTCGATACAGGAAAAGGAAACCTTCGAAAGATGGCCGAGAAAAGTGATGTCAAGGAAAGGATCCTCGAAGCCAGTACCCGGCTTTTCCTGGCCAAGGGGTACCGGGGGACCTCGGTCAAGGAGATTACGGAATCGGCGGGCATCGGTCGTGGGACCCTTTATTGGTACTTCAAGAGTAAAGATGATATTCTGATCACCATCTTTCGGAAATTTGACACGGAACTGTTGGAGAAATTGGCGGAAACGGTCCGGTCCGTTCGGGGGGATTTCACGGCCAAGTATCGTATTTTTCATAAGTATTCCACGGAATTCGCCCGAGATCACCGGGACCTGTCGTTGGCCTTCAATACCCTCCTGAATGAGATCGTGGGCACCAACTCCGAAGCGGAAAAAATAGCTAAAAACGTTTACGAAAAATTCAGCCGCATCATCGAGGAAATGCTGAATGAAGGGAAAAAGGACGGTTCCGTGAAAAAGAAAGTGGATTCGGCCCTCTATGCCCATGCCATTATTGCCTGTCATACCGGGATGCTGGTCCAGTGGCTGGTGCATGGGGATTCCATGGATATGCCTGCTTTCGTCCGTACCGTCCGTACGTTTATTTTGGAGGGAGTGGCCGACCGGCAAAAGAAATAGTTTTTTTGGGCGTTTCTGGACTGAACATTCAATCCAGTAGAGACCAAAATAAAAATAGACTGAATCATCGCTTCAAGGGAGGCTGTTTATGGAACGTCGTTGGCATAAAGTCTGGCCCCTCTGGGTTCCAAAAACGATTACCGTCGAAAAGCCGACTTCCGAGTACCTTCGGGATTGGGCATTCCTGACCCCCGGCCACATCGCCCTCAGTTTCCATGGTCGGGACTTCACCTACCAGGAGTTGAACAGTCTGATCGACCGGTGCGCCTGGGGACTGGTGGATCTGGGAATCAAGACCGGGCGACCGGGTGGCCATCCACATGGAAAACTGTCCCCAGTTCGTCATTGCCTATTTCGGCATCCAAAGGGCCGGGGCGGTCGTGGTGCCGGTCAACCCCATGTTCAAACAGGCCGAACTGGATTACGAATTGAACGACGCCCAGGCGGAAACCCTGATCGGACTCGATACGCTTTATCCCGAGCTGGAAAAGGTCCGTAGCCGAGACTCCGCTTAAACAGGTCATATTGACTTCCCTTAGTGAGTACCTCCCGCCCGAACCCATCCTCCCTCTGCCCAAGGAAGCAACGGAACCCAAACACCTCTTTCCGGACACGATCGACCTCCAGGACCTCCTCGAACGATCCTCCGATCGACCCATCTGCCGGGTAGCGGACCTGGAGAAGGAACTGGCCGTCCTTCAGTATACCGGGGGGACCACGGGACTGCCCAAAGGGGCCATGATCAGCCACCACACCCTGAGCTGCGCTAATTTAGGGGCTATGTTCTGGTTTCGTCACCGGGAGGATGACGTGCACCTCGGGGTGACCCCTTTCTTCCATGTCATGGGGCAACAGCAACTCCTCTGCACCCCGTTGGTTTCCGGCGGGCGGATCGTGATCCTCGCCCGGTTTATTCCGGAGGTGGTGGCTCAGGCCATCACCCATTACCGCTGTACCTACTGGGTGGGGGCCACCACCATGATGATCGCCCTGCTCAGTTTGCCCAATGTCCGGCAATACGATTTTTCTTCCTTCCGGGTCCTGTTGACCGGCGGGACCCCTATCTCGGTAGAACTCCAGAATCAATTAAAAGAACTGGCCCCCCGGGCAGCCATCGGCGAAGGCTACGGCCTTTCGGAAACCATCTCCCACGGCGGAGCTGTCACTCCCCTCCACCGCTACAAACCGGGTTTTCTGGGCATTCCCCAGCTCAATGAGATCGAGATCCGCGACCTGGAGACCGGGACGCGCGAACTGGGGCCGAACGAGGAGGGTGAAATCACCATCAAAGGGCCGGTGGTCATGCTCGGCTATTGGAACAATCCGAAGGAGACGGCCGAGGTCCTCCGCGACGGCCGGCTCCATACCGGGGACCTGGGGCTCATGGACGAGGAAGGGTACGTCAAGTTCCTGGGCCGCAAACGGGAGCTGATCAAGTGCTCCGGGTACAGCGTCTTTCCGGCCGAGGTGGAGGCCCTGCTCTACCGGCATCCGGCCGTTAAAGAAACAGCGGTTATCGGGGTCACCGATCCCTATCGCGGTGAGACGCCCAAGGCCTTCATTATCCTGAAGCCGGAATATGCGGGGAAGATTTCGGAGAAGGAAATCCTGGACTGGTGCAAGGAAAATATGGCGGCCTATAAGCGCCCGCACCTGGTCGAGTTTCGAGAAGAACTGCCGAAAAGCGCGGCCGGGAAGCTTTTGAAACGAATTCTGGTCAAGGAGGAAACGGAAAATGCCGGAGGAAAGCGTAATTAATAATCAATCATCAATTTTGATGGTTTCGCAAAAAGTCCCCGAGGCTGTCATTGCGAGGAGCGAAGCGACGAAGCAATCTCCAATATTCAGCTACTTGCCAAGGTGGGGATTGCTTCGCTTCGCTCGCAATGACGGCTTTTTCAACTTTTTGCGAAACCATCAATTTTTAATTACCCATTATTAATTTATTAATTACCAAAGGAGGAAAAAGTATGAAGCACAGAAACGTTTTTTGGGCACTGGTATTGGGAATGGTCATGGTGTTTGTCATCGGCACGCTGGCCGGTGCGGCGGATGAACCCAAACTCAAACTGCGGATGCAGACCCACCTGATCCCGACCCAGACCAAGCGGGTCACGGCCACCTTGGTCCAGGACCTGGCCGCGGCCTCCAAGGGGACCCTGGAGCTCACCATTTTCCCGGCGGGAGCCATCGTCCCGGTGAAGGAGATGATGGACGCCGTCGGCAAGGGCACGCTCGATCTGGCCATGTATCCGGAAGGCTTCTGGTATAAGGCCATCCCGGTCAGCGAAATCGGCCAGGGAGTGCCCTATTCCTTTATTAACTTTGATGAAGTCCGGGAATTCATGTTCAAGAAGGGCTACCTCAACCTCCTGCGCGAAGGCTATGCCAAGCACAACGTCTATATCATCCCTTATGAACCCTTTTCGGTCGGCCTGATGACCAAGAAGCCGATCCACAAGGTGGAGGACCTGAAAGGAATGAAGCTGCGGGCCATGGGGATCATGGCCGATTTCCTCGGCAAGCTGGGTGCCTCCACCACGGTAGTCGCCGCCGGGGAATTGTATACCGCCCTGGCCACCGGCGTGGTCGATGGCGCCCATTGGGGGGATGCGGGCCCCATGTATGAAATGAAATTCCAGGAAGTGCTTAAAAACTACATGGAACCGGAACCGATCATCGGCTCCTGGAACAACATCATGATCAACCTGGACCTCTGGAAAAAACTGAAACCCGAACAGCGGGCCGCGCTCGAATCTTCCCTGCAGAAGGGCGGTCTGGCAGGCTTCACCAGTTCCCGGGCACTGACCAAGGCCGCCAAGGAGGACATGGCCAAGAAATGGAAGGTCCAGTTCGTCACCCTGCCCGCGGCCGAGCAGCAAAAAATGGATAAGGTCGGCGAAGAGCTGGAGGCGGAGATGTCCAAGAAGGACGCCCTGTCCGCCAAGGCGGTCAACCTGTTGAAGGAATTGCGGAAAGAAAAAGGCCACTGATCAGGAGGCGAGGCATGAACAGGGAAGAAAATCAAGATCCCGGTCCCTCTGCCACCCGGGAGGAACAATCCGCTCCCCGCCCGTCAAAGGGCGGGGGCGGCCTGCTGGCCGGCATCGATTGGCTCAGCGAGTCGGTGGGGAAAATGGCCGGTCTATTGATCGTGGTACTGGCCCTGATGGTCAGTTACGACGTGGTCAAGCGTTATTTTTTTGGCGCGCCGACCGTCTGGGCACAGGAAATGTCGGCCATGCTATTCGGCACCTTCATCATCCTGGGCGGGGCCTACACGGCCAAGGAAAATAAACACGTCAACATGGATATCTTTTACAGCCGTTTTTCCCCGCGGGGCAGGGCCATCCTGGATATCGTCACTTTCTTTATTCTGACCATCCCCTTTCTGGGCATCCTGCTCTGGAAAGGGGGAGAAGGGGCCTGGCGGTCGCTGGCCACCCTGGAGCACGATTCCTCGCAATGGGGCCCCCCGCTCTATCCTTTCCGGATCATGCTCCCCCTGGGGGCCTTATTGTTCCTCTTGCAGGCCATTGCCAAATTCATACGCGATTGCCAAACCCTTCGTTCGACGGGTAGAAAGGGGTAGTCCCATGGACCTCGGATTGATCACCACGCTTTTGTTTGTCGGTCTGCTCCTGTTTTTGGCCACCGGCGCGTCCCTGGTAATGGTCATGGGCGGCGCGGCGGTCATTTTTTCCTACCTGCTCTGGGGGCCGCAGGGATTGATGCAGATCTCGTCCAATTCCTTTGGGGTCATGCAGAATTTCATCCTCATCGCCATCCCCCTTTTTATCTTCATGGGCGTCGTTCTCGAACAGTCAGGGCTGGCCCGGGATCTGTACGAAATGATGTACCGCTGGTTTGGCGGGGTCCGGGGCGGGCTGGCCGTGGGGACGGTGATCATCTGTATGATCTTCGCCGCCATGGTCGGGGTCAGCGGGGCGGCCACCGTGAGCATGGGACTCATTGCCCTGCCCTCCATGCTGCAGCGGGGCTACGACAAGGACATCTCCATCGGCTGCATCAGCGCCGGCGGGGCCCTCGGCGTCCTGATCCCGCCCAGCATCCCCTTCATCCTCTACGGCCTCTTTTCCGGGGAATCCATCGGCGCCCTCTTCGCCAGCGGCATTATCCCGGGGATCCTGCTGGGGTTGATGTTTATCTTCTATATCCTGATCCGCTGTTTTTTTCAGAAGGATCTGGGGCCGGCCCTCCCCAAAGATAAAAGGGCTACCTGGAAGGAAAAATTCGAATCCCTCCGGGCCGTGATCCTGCCCCTGGTCCTCATTGCCCTGGTCCTGGGGTCTATCTTTAAAGGGATAGCCACTCCGACCGAGGCGGCGGCCCTGGGCGCTTTGGGGGCTATGATCTGCGCCGCCGTGTCCCGAAACCTCACCTGGAAGGTGATCACGGAATCGAGCTACTCCACCCTGCGGCTCAGCAGCATGGTGGTCTGGATCATCATCGGGGGCACGGCCTTCACCTCCCTCTACACGGCCATCGGGGCCGTGGAGTTCATTCAGGAAGTGATCGCCACCCTGCCGGTTTCCAAGTATATGATCCTGATCGGCATGCAGGCGGTGCTCTTCATTCTGGGGATGTTGCTGGACCCGGGAGGGATCATCATGATCTGTACGCCGGTCTTCGTGCCGGTGATCAAGGCCCTGGGCTTCGATCCCGTCTGGTTCGGGTTGCTCTTCATCGTCAACATGGAAATGGCTTACCTGACCCCGCCCTTCGGCTTCAATCTTTTCTACATGAAGGCCATCGTGCCGTCGAATATTTCCATGGGGGATATTATCCGGTCGGTCGTCCCCTTTGTGGGTATCCAGGCCCTCCTACTGATCATCTGCATCCTGTTTCCGGAGCTGGCTACCTGGCTGCCGCGGAAGCTGTTGGGTGCCGGATAGGAGGTAAGGCCGTTACCGGTTGCCGATCATAGAAACTCCACGGGTAACCCCAGGGGCTGAGTAACTGACCGTTCAGTCAAAGAACGATTTATCGAAAAATTTAATTAGGAGAAACCCATGCTTCTCAAAGACAAAACCGCCGTCGTCACCGGAGCCAGCCGGGGCATCGGCAAAGCCATTGCCCTGGGGCTGGCCCGGGAGGGTGCGCAAGTCATCCTGGCGGCCCGTTCCTTTGTCCCCCGGGAGGGCGGGCTCGATGGGAGCATCCAGGAAACCGCTGCCGCGATTGAAGCCGGGGGGGGCCAGGCCCTGCCGGTTCAATGCGACGTGACCCGGGAAGAAAGCGTCCAGGCCATGGTGCAGGCGGCCATAGCGGCCTTCGGGACCATCGATATTTTGGTCAATAACGCCGGGGTGGCCTTCTTTTACCCGATTATCGAAACGCCGCTCAAACGGTGGGAAACGGTCCTGCGGGTGAACTTGACCGGGGCCTTTTTATGCGCCCGGGCCGTACTGCCCGCCATGATCGCTCAGAAAAGGGGCAGCATCATCAACATCTCCTCCCTGGCGGCCGACGAACGGGACGCCGGTACCGTCCCCACCGGGGTGGCCTACGGCGTGGCCAAGGCCGGGCTGGACCGTTTCACCTATGGTCTGGCCGTGGAGGTGGGGCAATCCAATATCGCCGTCAACGGCCTGAAGCCCAAAGAACCGGTGGATACCGAGGGGATGCGCTTCTGGACCAAACCGGAAGAGCGCCAGGGCTGGGTTTCCGCGGACAAGATGGTCAAATGCGCTCTCTTCCTGGCCGCCCAGGATGCTTCCGGGGTGACCGGCACCGTTTCCACGGATGAGGAGTTGAGCCTGTGGCACGGCATAGCTTAGTACGAAGATAGTCCCAGCTCCGCTCGCAATGACGTCTTTGCTGGCAAGTCCATGTATTTTCATGCTTCGCAGGTGTCCGGTGTATCCCCCAGAGGGCGAAGCTCCGAATTTAATAATAACCGAGGAGGTATTGATGGGACCGATTAATAAAATAATGGCCGCAGTCGATTTTTCCGATTATTCCAAGGCTACCCTTAATTACGCGGCCTTTTTGGCCGGTTCATCTGAACGCCGCTCTGGTGGTGGTCAACGTTATCAACCAACGGGATGTGGATGCCATCAGCAAAGTGGAAAGTGTCGGGATAACAAAGGAAAAATTTATCTCCGATCAAAAGCAGGACCGAGCCGCCAAGAACTGATCAACTGTTGAAAGAGACCGGTTGTCAGACAATAAAGGTCGTCCAGGTTTTTCGGGTCGGGGTTCCCTGGGTGGAACTGCTGGAGATCGTCAAGGATCAGGGAGTGGATTTAGTGGTCATGGGGACCAAAGGCCGAACCAATATTGCCAATACCCTGTTCGGATCCACGGCGGAAAAGGTCTTTCGCCGTTGCCCGGTGCCCGTCCTCTCCGTCCGGGGGAAAGAGCATGAAACGATCGCCTGTTCCCGGACGTTTTAGCACGAAAATAGTAAGTTCGGCTGGTACGTATCTGGCTCTTCCGATCCCCTTAAATCCCGCCTATGCTAAGGGGGACTTCGACTCCCCCCTTCGGCAAAGGGTATTGCGGGGATTGTACATGCCTCGGGGATGCCGCCATCGCGCGTCAGATGGGTCTCGAAGCATGGCCAACAATCAATAATCAATTATCTTAATTGTTAATTTTTGATCAAGAAAAAAGGAGAATACCAATGGCAATCAAGACACCTCAAGAATATCTGGCCAGCCTCAGAGACGGCCGGGTGGTTTACTGCGACGGGGAGCGGGTACCCGATGTTACCCAACATCCTATTTTGAAGATCTGCAACGAATGGGTGGCCATGGATTATGTCATGAATAATGATCCTCGGTACCAGGAACTGCTGACCGACCTGGACGGAGACGGAGAGCGGGTCAGTTTTGCCCTGCAGCCCCAGCGGACCCGGGAAGACCTGCTCCGGCTGCGAGAAATGGTCAAACTGTGGGCCCGGGCCACCTTCGGCAAACCTTCCGGCGCCAAGTTTGTGGCCAAGGACGGCCTGAACGCGGTGACCGTGGTCGGTGAGCGGATCGATAAGAAATACGGGACTCACTATGCCGCCAACGTGGCCGCCTATCGCCGGCACTTGCAGAAGAACGACCTGGCCTTCGCCATGGGTCTAACCGACGTCAAGGGCGACCGCAGCCTGCGTCCCTCCCAGCAGAAACAGCACCCGGATTTTTACGTCCATATCGTCGAGGAACGCCAGGACGGCATCGTCGTCCGGGGGGCCAAGGCCCACATCAGCCAGGCCCCGGCCTGCAACGAGATCCTGGTGGCCCCCTGCCGGGCCATGCGCGAAGACGACCGGGCCTATGCCGTGGCCTTCGGGGTCCCGGTGAACGCCCCGGGGCTGACCCTTATCTCCGCCCAGCCGGAAGTGCACGAGGGCTTCAATCTGATGGACCACCCTATTTCCGGGTCCGTCTATATCAACGACGCCATGATCATCTTCGAGGACGTCTTTATTCCCAACGAGCGCATCTTTCTCAAGGGGGAATGGGAATTCGCCGGCCAGGTGGCGTATATGTTCGCCAACTTTCACCGCTTGAGTGCCGAGACCTACAAGGCCATGGAACTGGAGCTGGTGACCGGCGCGGCCGCCCTGCTGGCCGAGTACAACGGCATCGAAAAGGCCGCCCACGTGCGGGAAAAACTGACCTGGCTGGTCATGTACACCGAATCCATCGAGGTGCTGGGAAAAGCGGCGGCGGAGACATTGCATCCAGGAAGAAGGTTCGGACCTGGTCTATCCCAACCCGATGATCGCCAATATCTGTAAATATCAGTTTGCCGACAACTGGCATACGGCCACCAAATACCTGCAGGACATCGCCGGCGGGATCATGGTCACGGCGCCCTCCGCTAAAGATCTGCTGAATCCTGAGACCCGGGCCATGGTGGAAAAATACCTGGCCGGCCGGGACGGTATCCCGACCATAGATCGCTTCCGGATGATGAAGCTGGCCCGGGACCTGACCTCTTCCTATGAAGACGTTTTGACCATCCACGCCGAAGGCTCGCTGGAGGCCCAGAAGATGTCCATTCTGCAGTTGGCGGATTTTGGGCGCTACAAGGCTGCGGCTAAAAGGGCCGCCGGGATCGACGACGGAAAAAGCCATCCCGATTATGCCGACCTGCCGGCTTTTCCGCCAACCTTATGATCCAGGTATACAATAGTGGGAAAGTTTTAGCTAAATTCGAAACCCGAAATCCGACTAAACCCCAATGCTCGGGGCGAGCACCGCAAAGCATGAAAATCCCCCCCCACCCCCCTTTCCTAAAGGGGGGAGCAAAGTCCCCCTTTGTCAAAGGGGGATTTAGGGGGATTTCCTAGGAACCGGAATAGGCAACCAAATCTTTTTTTTCGTACTAAGGAGAACCAAAACCCATGGATAAAAAAGATCCGATCATTGTTTCCGCCGTTAGGACGCCCATCGCCTCCTTCGGCGGGTCGTTGCGGGACGTGCTGCACGAGAAACTGGCCACGACGGTGATGGATGAGGTCTGTAAGCGGGTGGACTTCCCCCGGGAAAAGCTGGAAGACATTTATTGGGGCGTGGTCATGGTGCAGGAGCGACGAAAACGGCCTGGCCCGCTGCGCCGCCCTGCGGGCCGGGATTCCCGAACACGTCTCGGCCGTGCACGTTAACCGGGCCTGCTGTTCGTCCATGGAGGCCATCCGGATCGCCTCGATGCGCATCCGCCTGGGAGAAGGGGAGGCCATTATCGCCGGGGGAGGGGAGAGCATGAGCAATGTGCCCTTTTCCATTAAGAACGCCCGGTGGGGGTTGCGTCTCAAACACCAGGAACTGTCAGACGGCGTCTGGGACGGGTTGTTCGACCAATATTCCAAGCTGATCATGGGGATGACAGCGGAGAACGTGGCCGAGCAATTCAAGGTTTCCCGTCAGGACCAGGATGAATTTGCCTATACCAGCCAGCAACGGGCTAAGAAGGCCCTGGAAGAAGGACGGTTTAAAGAAGAAATCGTGCCGGTGGTGATCCCCGGCAAGCGGGGTAAGAAAGATATCGTCTTCGATACGGATGAACATCCGCGTCCGGAAACGACGTTGGAAGGGCTAGCCCAGTTACCTCCGGCCTTCAAAAAAGACGGGACGGTGACCGCCGGGAATTCTTCCGGGCTCAACGACGGGGCGTCCGCGGTGCTGGTCGTTTCTCGGGATCTGGCCGATCAATTGGCCATGAAACGGAGATGGCGCATCGTGAGTTCGGTGGCCGTGGGAGTGGATCCCCGGATCATGGGCATCGGCCCCATCCCGGCCATCCGGAAGCTATTGCAACAGACCGGGGTGGCCTTGAAAGCTATCGAGCTGTTCGAGATCAACGAAGCCTTTGCCGCCCCCTCGGTGGCAGTGGAGAAGGAGCTGGGCCTGAACCGGGAGATCGTCAACGTCAACGGCGGCGGCATTGCCCTGGGCCATCCCATTGGCAACAGCGGCTGCCGGCTGGTGGTCAGCCTGATCCATGAAATGGAAAAGCGGGACCTGAAGCTGGGGCTGGCCGCCTTGTGTGGGGGTAGCGGCCATGGACAGGCCATTTTGATCGAAAAGGCTTAAGTATTCACCGCAAAGTCGCAAAGGACGCAAAGAGAATTTTTGTAATTGGCGAAGAACTCCGCCAATCAAAATACATCGCCGCTTTGCGAACGAAAATCATTGAAAGGCTCTAGTCCGTCATCCCGGACTCGATCCGGGATCCAGAGTACTTTGGGGCTCAAACTACCCTGGATTCCGGATTTCGCTCGGCGTCCTGAATGACGACCAATTCGTTGACCCATTCTAACTGTCATGTATGCGCCGGCGCCACGCTGGGCTTTGGCGGTTACTATGAAAATAAAAAAGGACTAATTCCAATGCAAACCGAATTTAAAACAATCAAAATATCCCTCCAGGACGGAATATAGCCGCTCCTGACCATCGACAACCCGCCGGTCAATCCCATGTCCCCTCAACTGAGCCGGGACCTGCGGGACGCCTTCAAGAAGCCCTGGCCGATCCCGGCGGTCAAGGCCCTGATCTTGACGGGAACCGGAAAGAACTTCATTGCCGGTGCCGACATCAACGAACTGCAATCCTTGAAAACCCGGGAGGAGGCCTTTCAGTTGGGTTGGACCGCCGCCGGCTTGTTCACCGCCATCGAGAGCGCACCCAAGCCGGTGGTCATGGCTGTCAACGGCAACTGTTTGGGCGGCGGGTTGGAGGCGGCCCTGGCCGGGCATTACCGGGTGGCCGTCCCCGAGGCCCTTCTGGGTCTGCCGGAGGTCCAACTCGGAGTAATCCCCGGGGCGGGCGGGATCCAGCGGCTGCCCCGGCTGATCGGTCTTTCTCGTGCCTTGGAGATGATCGCCTTCGGGCAGCCGATCAGGGCCGGCGATGCCCGGACGCTGGGATTGGTGGATGAGGTGGTCGGGCCCGACGAATTGCAGGAGGCCGCCCTGAAGGCCGCGCGTCGGTTTATTTCCGGAGAACTCGACCGGGGGCAGCGGATAACCCGGAATCGAAAGGATCTTCTACCCGACGTAGAAGAGAAAAAGGCCGTCATCGAGGAATTCAAAAATCGGAACGCCAAAAAATTCCGGGGGGTCTTGGCCCCCTTCAAGGCCCTGGAGGCCTTGGAGCAAGGGCTGACTGCCGATCTGGAAATCGACATCCGCCGGGACGTGGGACTGTTTAGCGATTGCGCTGTATCCGCTATCGCCAAAAATTTGATCGGCGTTTTTTTGAACACCCGAGCGGCCGGACGGCACCCGAGGATCAAGGGCCTCGAACCGGCTAAAATCAAGAAGGTGGCCATGCTGGGTGGCGGAGTCATGGGCTCGGGGATTGTCCATCTGCTGATTAAAAACGGTTTTGAGACCGTGCTCTGGGATATCGACGAGAGCGGCCCTTCAAAAAGGGCTGGAGGCAGTCCGTCGGAGCTTTGCTTATCCGATCAAACAGAAGAAAATGACCGAGGAGGATCTTGAGGGACTGATCCGAGACCGACTCATCACCACCACTTCGCTTGAGGGTCTGAAGGATGTAGACCTGGTGATCGAGGCCGTGTTGGAAGATATGGAGGTCAAGCAGGAAATCTGGAAAAAACTGGAAGAGATCTGCAGACCGGAAACGATTTTCGGAACGAACACCTCGGCCCTGCCCATCACCGAGATGGCCTCCGTCCTGAAAGATCCAGGACGAATGATCGGTCTCCATTTCTTCAACCCGGCGGAGCGGATGCCGCTTTTGGAAATTATCTGCGGGGAGAAGACCTCGGACCAGACCCTGGCCACCGGTGTCTCCTTCGCCAAGAGCATTAAAAAATTCATGCTGGTGGTCAACGATGGCCCTGGTTTTTATGTTACCCGGCAACTCATTGCCCTGTTTGCCGGGATTGCCCTACCTGCTGGCCGACGGCGTGGATCTGGAGGCTATCGAGCGGGCCGTTACGGACTTCGGGATGCCCCTGGGGCCGGCCGCCTTGGAAGACCTGACCGGGATCGATATCGGCTATCATGTGAATCGAACCTTTGCGCGGCGACTGGGAAAGCAATATACCCTTCATCCCCTGGTGGAAAGGATCTATCAAACCGGTTGCTATGGGCGGAAAACAGGGGCCGGCTATTTTGACTATTCGGGTGCCAGGCCTGTCCCTAACCCCAAAGTGGCGGAAGTGATCCGGGAATATCAGCGAGAGAAGGGGATTGCTCCTCGGAATATGGAACCTCAAGAAATTGTCGACACCCTCCTGGCCCTGGGCATTAACGAGGCGGCCCTGATGATCGAGGAAGGCGATCTGTGACCGCCCTGCGGACATGGACCTGGCCATGATCAACGGCACCGGGTTCCCTGCTTACCGGGGGGGGATCCTGCGCTACGCCGACGCTTGGGGGCTGAAACCGGTCTATGAAAAACTGTTGGACCTGGAAAAGCGTTACGGACCCCGCTATATACCGGCCGACCTGATCCGGGGGATGGCGGAATCCGAGAGGACCTTTTATCCAGGTTAAAGTTGTTTTTCCCTTTCCCGAAGTCCTTGTCCTACTGGAATGCCTGTTAGATTGGTTCGGACCAAGCGAAGACCTTTAAGGGTTCATTCATGACCAGGAAAGAGCCCCGGTAAACTACCGATACCCAAGCCCTGTCGCGATCCTTCTGAATTAATTCTTTGGTCCGCAGTTCAAATCAGTGATCAAAGCCTATGTCTCCTAGTTCCATCATTTGAAACGAGGGTCGGGCCACACCTACTTCTTAATCTCCCTTCTGGTACTATGAAAATACTGGATTTATTGGACCAGAAAGACGGATTTTCGTCAAATGAAATATGGGCGGCGTATTTCTTGCCGGCGGAGGTCCGCCGGTGGTCCTTAACATCCGCCCAGAATTCTTCTTGATCTTTAAAACCAATTTCACTATATTTCCTGTAGAAGACAGCATCATTCTTCCACTACTAATCACCCAGAAAAAGCAAAACTTTTAGACGCTTCGCCCTTTTGGGTGGGTACCCCCAATATCTGGTATGTCCTCCGGGTCTCGGCGAAAGGGCTTTCCAAAGGTACTCCGGACTTCGAATCCGGGCCTAATTTACTAACTTTATTCAAGGCAGGCCCATACTCCGAATCCTTTGACACCTCCCAGGCCGGCCCTGCCTCCGGGAAGATTTGAAAACACGGGGGCCGGGTTAGAACTTAAAAAGCAATATGGAAAACCCTTTCGCTGAGACCCGGAGGACACGGAGATCCGATTTCAGGTAGTATACTATATATTGTGGCCACCCACCCCAAAGGGCGAACAACCAACTTTTATTCCCGTAAGTCAGATTGAAACATTTTCCCGGAAAGATGCGTTTCCGTTTTCATACACGTACAGTAAAGGATAAAGAAGAATGGGCGGGTTAAAAACCCTGTGGGCAAGAAAGTCTCTTTTCAAACCGTATGCACTCATTTTGTGCTTTTTGATTCTTTTGGGATTGGGATTCTTGCCGCTTTTCTCGGTGATCGCAGACGGTGCTTTCCTCGTTTTCAGTATCTTTCCTCTCATTGCCGGATGGTTATTAGGATTCCGGCTGGGGATTCTATATTGGATCCTTCATAGTTTGCTTCTCGCTTTTCTGGCGAAAATGGCAGGGAAGGCCGTTGTTGACTTTTTCCCCATGGGGTTAATATCAAATACCATTACCCTGATATTTGCTGCAGGAATGGGCAAGATGAGCGACTTGGCCAAACGCCTTCACCACGAACTCAAAGAGAGAAAGCGATTCGAAAGGGAATTGCAGCATTATAAGGAGAAGCTGGAAAAATTGGTGGAGGATCGCACGAAGCAGCTCTTGAAGAGCAACGAAATGCTTAAACAAGAAATGATGGAACGGGAGAAGGCCAGCATAGAAAATCAAAAACTGGAAGCCAGTCTCAAGAGGGCCGAAAAGATGGAGGCGGTTGGCATCCTTGCCGGAAGCGTGGCCCATGATCTCAATAATATTTTGGGAGGTATCGTGGCTTATCCCGAACTTATTCTTCTCGATATTCCTGAAGACAGTCCTTTACGGGAACCTATCCTCGCCATACAGAAATCCGGTGAAAGGGCTGCAGCGGTCGTTCAGGACTTGCTGACTCTGGCCAGAAGAGGCGTTTTTTCTACTCAAATACTCAATTTGAACCATATCTTAGCAGACATTTTGGAATCTCCCGAGTTCCTGAAACTTGCCGACGATTATCCCGACACGCGGATTGAAACAGATCTGCAACCGGACCTTTTTAATGTCCATGGTTCGCAAATCCATCTTTCAAAGGCTATTATGAATTTGTTTGCCAATGCCATGGAAGCGATGAAGGGCGTGGGACAACTCACCATTTCCACTTCAAATCTCTATATCGATCAACCCACAAGTAATTATGACGTCCTGGTAGAAGGCGAATACGTGGCCCTCAGAATTTCGGATAACGGGGAAGGCATAGCAGAAGAAGATCTAAATAGGGTTTTTGAACCCTTCTATTCAAAGAAGGCCATGGGCCGAAGCGGGACCGGACTCGGGCTGGCAATTGTCTGGGGAACCGTAAAAGACCACAAAGGTTATGTTGATCTTCAAAGCGTAAAAGGAGAAGGTACGACTTTCACCCTTTATTTCCCTGCCACAAGGGAAGCGGCATTCATCGGAGAGCACAGACTG
Organism: uncultured delta proteobacterium; assembly: GCA_963743305.1. Classification (GTDB taxonomy): domain Bacteria; phylum Desulfobacterota; class RBG-13-43-22; order RBG-13-43-22; family RBG-13-43-22; genus CAVQSS01. The sequence continues at coordinate 3,125 of CAVUPH010000038.1, read as the reverse complement.
GATCTTGAAGGTTATTCCGGAAGCGGGGAATCTATTTTGGTTATTGACGATGTAGAACTGCAAAGGAAACTCTGCACAGCCATGTTAGAAAAACTGAATTACACAGTGAGTTCTGTTTCAAGTGGGGAAGAAGCCATTCAATATCTGACAAATCATTCTGTCGATTTATTGATTCTGGATATGATTCTGGAAGGCGGAATCGACGGCCTGGAAACATACAGAAAAATTATTGATGTTCATCCAGGGCAAAAAGCTATCATCGCCAGCGGATTCACTGAATCTGACCGCGTCAAAAAGGCCCAGGAATTGGGAGCAGGCGCCTATATTAAAAAGCCTTATGCCATCGAAACACTGGGGATGGCGGTAAAAAATGAATTGCGAAGTCCCCGTGACTTTAGTATGCCTTCTTAGCCGGATTTACTCCCTTGTTATCCAGGTCCCTGGTTGACCGATAAAATCTAAACCAAAGACGCGATCAATCCCAATCGACGCAAATATAATCAAAATCAAGAAGATAAACTGGGTCCAAAGCAGGAGGACCATGGGGGTCTCCCGGAAAAAAGGGGGAGCGACTGCCAAAAACGGGACGAACTACATCCTGGGCCTCCGGCGGACCTCGCAGCTCAGGGGGATGATGGAGCTGCGGAAGCCCAATAATCCAATTCCAAGTATCCTCTTTTTCAATGATCAACGGCACCGGCTTCCCGGCCTATCGCGGCGGGATCCTGCGCTGCGCCGACGCTTGGGGATTGAAGCCGGTCTATGAAAAACTGTTGGACCTGGAAAAGCGGTATGGTCCCCGCTATCAACCGGCGGGGCTCATCCGGGAGATGGCCGAAACCGGGAAGCTTTTTTATCCCCTATGAATCAATAGCAATATAAGACCTAACAAAACCTGGAGTTCGTTCTCCTGACAGCGCCTTATAAAGACTTTCGCGGGACAGGCCTGCATCCCGTGCTACCTGAGACATGCCCTTCGCGCGCGCAATATCTCCCAATGCCTTTGCAATGTAGGAGCCCCAACGTTGTGGCTAGCCGGCGCGTGAAAGGAGGCCAAGCCGACTGAAGCGCGTCCGGTTGAGCCGCGTGTTAGGGCCGACCGTGGTAGATGTCGGGCCTGCGCTTACTCTTGCCTGACTATATCGACCGAGATCTCCATCGCCGGAACCGTTCCTCTGTTCTCAAGTCAGTGTGTGGTGTTCCTATCCTCGGGCCAGCTTACACCCGGGCCATAGTCCGTAGCGACTCCATTTCGATGGTCCGTAATCGTTCCTTGCAGTATGTAGACGGTGCCCGGTCTGTCTTTATGGTCGTGAATCGGGCCGAAGACGCCTCCAGGCTCGATGGTCACCATCCGCATCCGAAGTTGGCGCCCTGCCAGGCCCTCGATCTCAGGGCCGAGGTCAACCGTTGCCAGTAACTTCACCGTAACACCTTTCGTCTCGGGTGCCGCCTGTTCGTTGCTCATCGTGTTCTCCTCTCTGTACCTCCAGGGCCCATGGCCTAAACTCAGCCGCCAATAGGCCGCGAAGCGGGTTGGCGGTCGGCTGCAGTGCCATGCTGAGTGGCGTTCCTTTCCTCAGTCTCCAATCAAGCGAATGATTCTCGCCGGATTTCCTCCGACAAGAGTATTCGGGGGAACGTCCTTGGTGACTACGGAGCCTGCCGCAACAACAGAGTTTTCGCCGACCGTCACTCCGCCGATGATCGTTGCTCCGGCTGCGATCCAGACGTTTCTTTCAATCACAATGGGCTTGGCGACTACAAAGGCGCGCCGCTGAGAAGGTTCAATGGGATGGCCGGACGTGATGATGCTCACGTTCGGGCCGATCATCACATCATCGGCAATGTCGAGGCCTCCAAGATCATAAAAAGTGCAGTTCTGATTTACGAAAACATTACGCCCAACACGGATATCGGACCCGCCAGTCGTATAGAACGGTGGAATCAATAGAAAGCTGTCGTCCACCTTCCTGCCGATGAGCTCGCTGAACAAGGCGCGGATTTCGCCCGCATCGTTGTACGTCAAACGGTTGAGGCTGGCGGTGATCGCCATCGCTCGTTTTATGTTTGCCGACATGGCCGCTGATCCCGGCGTTCCTCTGGGAATTATTTTGGTGCTATCGTCATTCGCCATTCATAATTTTCCTCATCCGAGATGACTGAACGGCCGCTGGCCCTTACCCCTAAAGCCTCCCGAATTTCTTTTAAAAGACCTCTCCCCAACCGCCAGGCTTTCCGTCCACCGATCATCCCGGAAAGTAAAAATTCCCTCTTGCGGCAGCGGTGGGTGGTGTGCCAGATCTGACCGGAGATGAAATGCCGATTGGCCCTGGGCATGGGTTTGTCTGCTTAGAAAGCTTTTTTGGGGGTAAAAAGGGCATTTTAAGGCTTCAAACGCCTTCCTGATTCAACATGATTTAGGTAAATTCAATGGGTTTGTTTGGTTAGACCCCGATTCGCCTCTTCCGGCGAACATCTCCTTGGATATACTGCGCTTCTCATTTTCTCCCAGCCGCCTCCTCCAGGGAAATCTCTGGGAAGACCTCGTGTGTAAATCCATCTCTGGAATTTCGCTGTTGTCTGTATGTCGGGACAGTAAAATAAATCTCACGTCTATCTCCTTATCTGATTTGTCACTGCATGTGAAGCCGTTGACGGGGTTGATACCCTGGTTCACACCTCATCTGATAAATTGGGGTTTGCGTTTCAATTGGGATCGGACGCTCACTTTTCTTGTTGAGTTAACGGCATTGGGTCCTGCCCCGATTTGATCCACGTTTCCGTCGGTCAGATCAGTTTTGCTCGGGCACTTACCGAAACCCGTTTGTTTCTGAAATTACTGCTGGCCACTTCGGAAAAGCTACTCTGGCCTTTCTGGGAGGTCTTTATAAAGGCCTGTGCCCGGCACCGCGTGTCTATAAAACCGGGCCGTCAGTTCACTCGGGATCGACAGGAATATCGCCGAAAAAGTCGGGGCTTGGAAAAACGTCGCCGGGGACGTCCTCGCAAATACCCCGTTCCCCAGCCCTTGCCCCTGGCTCCCGAAACCATTAAAGATAGCAAAAACAGGCTCTTTCTGTTAAGTTAACGGCATTGGGTCCGACCCCTATTTACAAATCCAA
>CAVUPH010000037.1:0-79176 GCA_963743305.1 uncultured delta proteobacterium | reverse complement strand
TGGAAGTCCGGCATTCGCAGGTCGCGCAGCAGAAGGCCGCCGTTGGCATGGGGATTGGTGCCATCCGCCGGTTGCCTTCCGGAGCCAGCGCGGACAGCCCCGGCCTGAGTCGGCCATTTTTATCGAATAATTCCTCCCGCCTTGTAGCTCTTCATCCAGCTCTCGAGCTGCTGGAGATGATCGGGATGCTCGGAATCCACCAGGATCGGCACCTGGTGGGCTCGAAAGGTGCCTTCGATTTGCAGGCCATCGACGACTTTCGGTCCCGTCCAGCCCTTGGGTGACCTCAAGGACGACCATGGGCCAGCGCGGCCGGGTGGTGTCGTTTTTGTCCCGCGCCTTGCCTTGGATGTGCCGGATCTCCTCGATGGCCTTGTCCAAGATGGCGGCCATGCGTTGATGCATCTTTTCCGGCTCATCGCCTTCCACAAAGTAGGGCGTCCAGCCGCAGCCTCGCAGGAATTGCTCCAACTCCTCAGACTTGATGCGGGCCAGCACGGTCGGGTTGCTGATCTTGTAGCCATTGAGGTGCAGGATCGGCAGCACGGCCCCGTCGGTAATCGGGTTGAGGAACTTGTTGGACTGCCAGGCGGTCGCCAAGGGACCCGTTTCCGCTTCGCCGTCGCCGACGACGCAGGCGACGATCAGATCGGGATTGTCGAAGGCAGCCCCGAAGGCATGACTGAGCGAGTACCCCAGCTCGCCGCCTTCGTGAATCGAGCCCGGCGTCGTCGGCGCAACGTGGCTGGAAATCCCGCCGGGAAACGAGAATTGCGTGAACAGCTTTTTCAGCCCGGCTTCGTCCTGGGTGACGTTCGGATAAATCTCACTGTAGGTGCCTTCGAGATACGTATTGCCCACCAGCGCCGGCCCGCCGTGACCGGGACCGGCAATATAGAACATATTAAGATCATACTTTTTGATGACCCGGTTCAAATGCACATAGATGAAATTCTGGCCCGGCGTCGTGCCCCAGTGTCCGACCACCAGCGGCTTCACGTGCGACAGTTTCAGCGGCTGCTTCAGCAGCGGATTGTCGTAGAGATAAATCTGGCCGACCGACAGATAGTTGGCGGCGCGCCAGTAGGCGTTCATCTTTCGCAGCAGATCGGGCGATAACGGCTTATCCGTTTTTTTCCTCTTCTCCGTTTCCACGGCGATGTTCCCCTGAACCCCACTTTCCACCTTCATAACAACGCTCCTTTCAGATCCCTTTTTGGTTTTCACGATCAGGTTCCTTTTTAACGGCAGCCGGTTCATCGACCCAGTATCCTTGTCGATTGTAATGTCGATGCAGATCGGTCTCATAATCCCGGGTCAGCAGAGACCCCTCCGTGTATTCCGGTGACTGCTTGATGATCTCGCGGCTAAGATTGATGAAGACTTTCGAATCCTGCCAACTAATGCGCTCGATCCACTGCGGTGAAACCAGGACCTTTTTTCCCGGCCACCAGTTCCGGGTATCGATGATCAGATAACGGATCGCCCAGGTATCGTCATCGATGATAAAATCCTCGACGTGGCCGATCTCGCCATCTACGGCTTGGACGTAATGGCCACTCACAGCTTGAGTGCTCCGCAAATGGGGATCCCACGATTTTTCCCCCTGGGTGGATTTTCTCCATTTTTCAGGGTCCCGCACAATGTAGGGATAGGACCCCCACATGTTTGGGCCGCTCCAATACATCGGCCATCCATAATACCCGTAGTAGGCCTCCTCGAATTGTCGCGAAACGGGTTTGTCACTGTCTAAGGAGGGGCTGTCCTCAATCTGCTTTTTGGTTAAATTGATGACGATGCGTTGCTCTTCTTTTTCCACGGCAACCAGCGCATAAGGGGAAATCAGCACCTGCTTGTCCAAGAGCCAGCTCATCCCCGTGTCTGCGACCAGATAGCGAATGGTCCAGTGATGGTCATCGAAGTAGAATTCATTGACCTTCCCTATTTCCCCATCAAGACTCTTCAATTTGTAACCCTTTAGTGTTTTGGCTTTGATTAGCATAACCGTACTCCTTTCATTCTTTTCTTTTCGATTTTCTTCGCTCTGGGGACACCGCCTCCCGGAAACGGATCCAGCCCAGAGATCTATTTCGTCGCCTGTTCGGAATTCTCTTTTTCAATGTTCAGGCCAAGTCCCAAAACGCGGCACACCGAGCGCGCAATCATCAGTTCTTCGTCCGTGCGAATGACCCGAACCGTAGCCCGGCTGGCTTCCCTGGAAATTACGCCCGCCCCCTCCGCATTGCGCGTCTCATTCAGTTCGATGCCGAGGAAGCCCAGTCCCTCGCAGATGCGCGCGCGGATGAGTGGCGCGTTTTCGCCGATGCCTCCGGCGAAGACGAGCGTGTCCAGTCCGCCCAGCGCCGCCGCGAACGCACCGATCCACTTTTTTGCCTGATAACAAAACAACGCGACCGCTTCCGCCGCTCGGACGTCAAGCGTTTCTCGGTCGAGCAAGTCTCGCAGGTCCGAGCTGGTCTCCGAAACTCCGAGCAGCCCCGATTCGTGATTAACCATCCGGTCAAATTGGTTCGCCGTCATCTGTTCGCGTCGCGCCATGAACGACACCAGTCCCGGGTCCAAATCACCGGAGCGGGTGCTCATCACCAGACCCGCTGCGGGCGTGAAGGACATGCTGGTGTCGATGCTCTTCCCACCGGACACCGCCGCCAGGCTCGCGCCATTACCGAGGTGGGCGAGGATGACCCGGCCTTGGGCCGCTTCCGTTCCGGCCAGACGGGCCAGTTCCCCCATGAGAAAGGCATACGACAACCCATGAAATCCATACCGCCGCACCCCTTGCGCTTCATAGCGGCGCGGGATCGGCAACAACCGGGCCACGCGCGGCAGGTCATGGTGAAAAGCCGTGTCGAAACACGCCACTTGGGGCAGGTCGGGAAATCGGCGCTGAAAGGCCTCGGTCAACAGGATCTCCTCCGGCAGATGCTCAGGATCGAATGGACTGAGCCGGTGTAGCTCCTCCACCATTTCCGCGTTGATTCGTTGCGGCTGGCTATACTTTGGCCCGCCATGCACCACGCGATGCCCCACCGCGGTCAAGGCATCACGCCCGCTGCGTTCCTCGATATAATCCATCAGAAGGCCCACGGCCGTCGCGTGGTCCGGCGCCGTCACCAGACGCGAAAAGTTGTCCGCCTGGTTCATGCCTTTCACCTGAAAGGTGGACTCCGACAGTCCAATTCGCGTAATTTGGCCCTCCAGAATCCGTTGGAGCGAGTCTCTGGCCTCGAACAGCGAGAACTTGATGCTTGAAGAGCCGCCATTGATCGTCAGGATGCGTGGGTTAGTTGGTTTCATGATGCCGTCGGGTCATTTTCCTGTCCCCGGGGACTCACCACTCCTCAGACGCCCAGACGTCATGGTTATGTTTCGCAGCCGTTGCGCGAGCTCCTGGGTCAGCGCCCCATCTTTCAGGCGCCATCGCCAGTTTCCTTTCGCTATTCCGGGAAAATTCATTCGCGACTCCGACCCCAGCTCCAGGAGGTCTTGCGCTGGAACGATGGCGGTGTCGGCCTGCGAGGCCAACGCCTCACGGATCATGGCCCAGGTAACCTCCCGGTTGTTTGCTCCCAGGTGTTTTTGCAAGGCTTTGCGTTGCGTGCTTGGCAACTTCCGATACCAGCCTGCGGTCGTGTCGTTATCATGAGTTCCGGTGTAGACCACTGACTTCACGGGATGCTGTTCCGGTAGAGCTGAATTGGTTTCAAGATTTGAGCCGAACTCGAATTGGAGCACCCGTGTGCCCGGGATCTGAAATCGATCCAGTAAGGCCACCACTTCGGGTGTTGTGGCACCGAGATCATCCGCGATCAAAGGCAATATCCCCAGGGCTTCACGGACGGCCTCGAAAAATGAAACGCCTCCGCCAGGTTGGTACCGCCCGTTCAAGGCCGTCTTGGCTTTAGCAGGCACTTCATAGGTGCGGACAAAGCCGATAAAATGATCCAGCCGATTGACATCGAACCGTCCAAAAGCCTTCCGCAGGCGTTCGATCCACCAGGTGTAGTTCTGCTCTTGAAGCGCCTCCCAGCGATACACGGGGGCACCCCACAATTGTCCTGTTTTGGAGAAATAGTCGGGAGGAACTCCTGCGACCACGGTGGGGTTTCCACCGGCGTCCAGTTTGAAAAGCCCGGGATGAGCCCAGACATCGGCGCTGTGGTGTTCCACGAACAATGGTTAGCGTTGATGGTGTTGCCGGTGCCCGTGTAGTCCTTGTAGTAGCGTTTGTCGCCCGCCAGCGTGTAGTAGATTGCGTTATCCATCCCGCGGAAACAAAGCGTCGGCCCCGGTTCGTTTCCCTCATCGATTACCCGGGCGGGTACGGCATCTTCGGGGTGGTCGAACAACTCCAATCGAACGCGGCTGGCGTGTCGGCTGAAAAGGGCGAAATTAACTCCTCCTCCCCTTTCCTGGGTTCCCACAGGCAGAGGAGAGCCCGACCGAACGTCAGCACGTTCGGAGATCTCCGAAATGTAATCGTGTAACTCGCGTTGGGGCGTTTTCATCATCGTTGCCATACGATTCGAGCGGATTCCAATCGGACTTGGTAACGATCAATCACTCGTTTTTTTCCATCCAATCCATTCTGGAATCCCATCCTTGTCTCTCAATCGCAAGACTTCATTTCCTCGCGTGACAGTTGTGGCAATCATGAAGGGCTCCCCACTAAGTGTGACCTGTGAGCCGCTCACGGTGACGTCATCGCCTAATTTAATATGTTTGGCTTGCCAAGGACCTATAAGGTAGTAGGCGGGACCCAGGTAAACGATCAGTATCTCATTTTTTGCTATAAAAACAGTCAATTGCATTTGAAACCCAAATCCAAATTCGGGAACCTGGTCTATTTTTATCACTTTTCCGGAGATAGTCTTAATGGTCTTAGAGTCAAAGATTTTTTTGTAGGGGTCTTCTCTCGGTGAGACAGGTTTTATCCCTAAACCAGGAGAGATCGGGTAACTGGAATCATAATAATCATAATAATCATAATCACTATAATCATCACCGAGTGGCCCCCTTTTTTGTGCATAACCGGGGGGGGCACCATAGTACTTGAAAACGTTGGCCCCCCAACGCCTATCCCCCATGTTTGGCAAATCTTTCTTGTCAAAAGCAGGTGCCTTTTTCATTTGTTCTTTCGATTGATTGAGGAAGAACAGGCCTTCTGATGGAAGCGCGGCCAGAGATTTCCAAGGGACGGGAAAGAGCTTTTCCCCGATGTCCAAAAAACCACCGGATCCAAGGACGGCGTACACAATCCTTCCCGTATCGATATCAACGACTAAATTCTCAATCTTTCCCAACGTCTCCCCTTTCAGATTAATCACCTTGGAGCCTATGATTTTCTCCACCATAAAGGCGTTGATTTGCTGACCTTCGACCGTTTTGTTAGCTGGTCCTCCGACCCCCGGCCCTTTTTTCTCTTGAGTGAAGCCATTCGTCCCAAGAAATAGACCGACCATAGCCAAAAGAATGATTAGCAGAGCCCTTCTCATTTTGTCTTCCTCCTTTTAGTTCTTTTTTTAGCGGTAGACGTAATCATTTGGCCGCCTCCGAGGGTCGCCGGATGCGGCCAAATGATTTCGAGCCTCGACAACCCCTATCGTTCATTGAAGTCATTCTTGTTTTCTGATCTCGTTTTCCTTCTCTTTGTTGGCGCGCTCCTGGCCCAATCCCATAGTCAGGGCGGTCACCCCGGCAATACTCCCCAGTTGCATGGTTTCCACGGCTGTACTGGGTACAATGACGATCGTGGCGTTCTGCTTCAAACCTTCATAAAGCATGTTCATAGCCCTCAAATGAAGGGCGATAGGATTGTTGGTATAAGTCTTGGCCGCTTCTCCGAACTTCTCCGCCACCTGTCGCTCCGAATCTCCCAGAATCACCCGGGCCTGGCGTTCTCTTTCCGCTTGAGCCTGCATTGACATCGCATCCTCCAAGGCCGAGGGAATCAGTACATCCTTGACTTCCACCGAAATCACATTAATGCCCCATGGTTCGGTCCGCTCGTCAATGATCTTCTGCAGTTCCTTACTGATCTTTTCCCTGCCTTCCAGCATGTCCGAAAGCATGGTCTTGCCAATGACATCACGTAGAGCCGTTTGGGAGGCCCAACTTATGGCGCTTTTATAGTCGGCTACATCCAGGGCTGCCTTCTTGGTGTCCAAAACTTTCCAAAATAACACGGCATCGACATCCACCGGCACCGTATCTTTGGTAAGGGTTTTTTCGGCCTTGAAAGAAGCGGTAATCACGCGGGTGTCAATCCAGTAAGGTATCGAATCGATGACCGGGATAATAAAAAACAATCCCGGTCCCTTGAGGGAGCGAAACTTGCCTAACCGTAATATCACCACCCTTTCCCACTGATCCGCAATTTTAATGGCGAGAGAAACAATGAGGGCGATAAGAAAGGCAGCGAATCCAATCCAGGCGCTTTCCAGGTTAGCCGTAAGTCTAAACATGGCAAATGCCAATCCCAGGCCAAGACCAAGAATTACGATGAAGATCAATGCTGCAAAAGAGCTGCTTTTTCTCATTTCGATTACCCCCGTGAGTTGGTCCCCTGAATAGGAACCGTTTTTCGGGTTGGCCGGAGCTTTTTCTCCATAGGTTGGACAGCTCCGGCCATAGATTAAATGAATGGTCTGTTGTTACAAGGCCATATTGTGGCGCCTTCCCCTCAGCAGCCAGACCACCAGGCCGGTCATTTCTAACTTTGAGAATGAACGTTCACCTCGTGGCCGGCACTTTTGAGGATGTCCTTGGCCCTGGCCAGCTCATCCCCCGAGCCATGAACCACTATCAAAAACTTGTCGGACTTGATGGATTTTTCATAATTGATAACGCTGTCCTTCGGAATACCCAGGCTGTAAAGCCCTGCGCCAAGGGCCGTTAATCCTCCGACGGCCACAGCTCCCTCCAGTCCCCCAACGATTGAGGCGACGAGTGGACCGGCGACCACCAGCGGACCAATTCCGGGAATCAAGAAGAAGGCGGCGCCGAATAAAATACCCCACAGACCGCCCCAAAAAGCGCCCAGTTTACCCCAGTACATCATGCGGTCTCCCGTATGGTAGTAGCCGATAACCTGATCCTCCGTGTGATAGTCTTTCCCCACGATGGACAGTTTTTTCATATCGAAACCCGATTTCTGCAATTCCTTCACAGCAGTTTCGGCTTCAACATGGGTACTAAATACAGCAATACCTACATTTCCCTTTGTCATGGTAAATCCTCCTTAGATTTGTGATTTTAATAGTTATGATACGACTCGGGTCGGATTGCTATAACCTCGTTGACTACCTCCTTTCTAAAGATATTCAAAATCGATTCACCGTTGCCATAGGATTCGGGAAGCTTCGAGCGGAACCTTCGCACTGGGATGGTACGGTATCATTCGCACTGTATAGTCCGTCAGCGGACGTGTTGCGGGCACCTGCGCGCTATAGCGATAGACGGAGCCATTTGCGTCCGGTAGTTTCTGACCGCGCGTCATCTCCTGCCGGACCGGCTCTCCGCCGTTCCCTCCGTCGGCGTAAAGTTCTACGCGCACAGTATTCGGGTCAAGACCGCTGAGGTAAACCTGAACCTCGAAGACGTGATTCTCCCCGTCGGTCGCTACCTTCATCTCGCCAAAATGCAGATTGGACCAGTGTTGTTCCATAGCACGCTGCCAATCGACCACTTGCCTGCCCACTGCGCCTTTATCAGCAACACGCCGGTGGTAGGCCTCAGCCGCGGGGATGTAGTGTTTTTCGGTGTATTCTCGCACGGTGCGGTTCGCGGAAAACTGCGGAGTCAATTGCGCCATGCTTTCACGCATGCGGGCCACCCAGTCAGTTGGGATTCCCTTCTTGTCGCGGGTATAAAACTCGGGGATCACCTTACGTTCGAGCAAGTCGTAGAGCGCCTGGGCTTCGGCGCCGTCCCAGGCCGGATCGTCGCCATGTTCCTGACCGTCCCCCAGCGCCCACCCCACTTCAGGCGTAAAAGCTTCCGCCCACCAGCCGTCCAATTCCGAGAGATTAATGCCTCCATTGACCAGCACCTTCATGCCGCTCGTTCCGCAGGCCTCCCAGGGTCGCCGTGGCGTGTTGATCCAGACGTCCACCCCCTGCACCAGGTGCTCGGTCAAAAGCATATCGTAGTCGCTGAGGAAAATCACCTGGGAACGGGCCTCGGGGCGCCGAATGAAATGGATCCATTCCTGAATCAAGGTCTGCCCCGCCTGGTCCGCCGGATGGGCCTTGCCGGCCAGGATGAGTTGCACCGGCCGCTCCCGATTGGTTAACAGGCGAAGCAGTCGCTCCGGGTCGTGGAGCAGCAGGTTGGGCCTCTTGTAGGTCGCGAAACGACGCGCAAAGCCCAGCGTCAACGCGTTGGGATCAAACAGGTGCTTGGCGTCGTCAACCGCCTGGGGCGACGCGCCTGAGGCGACCAGTTGCCGGGACAATCGTTCGCGGGCGTATTCCACAAGAGATTTGCTGGCGACGCTGCGAAGTTGCCAGAGCCTGGTGTCTGAAACGCGGCAAATGTCCCGTTCCAAGGTTTCAACCGTCCCCAGCCAGCGACCTTTTCCGCAGGCTTTGGTCCACAGATCGTCCGATTCAGCCGAGTCCCAGCTCGGCATGTGGACTCCGTTGGTAACATGTCCGATGGGCACTTCCTCTTTCGGCCAGCGCGGAAAAAGAGGCGTAAAAATCCGTCGGCTCACCTTCCCGTGCAAGCGGCTCACCCCGTTAACCGCTCCGCTTCCTCGCACAGCCAGGTAGGCCATATTAAAGGCTTCAGCAGAGTCGTTCGGGTTGGCGCGCCCCAGGGCCAGCAAATCGTGAAGTGAAATGCCGAGTTGGTTCTGAGCATACCCGCCGAGGTATTGTTCGATGAGGGCCGGACCGAAACGATCAAATCCGACGGCCACCGGTGTATGCGTGGTAAAAAGATTCCCCGATCGGGTGGCGCTCAGTGCGACTTCGAAGGGTTGTCCGGTCTCTTCCATGAAGGTTCGGGCCCGTTCCAACACGGCGAGGGCCGCGTGCCCTTCATTCAGGTGGCAGACTTCAGGTTTTATCCCGAGCGCCTGGAGCAGCCGCCAGCCGCCGATCCCGAGTACCAACTCTTGATTAAGACGTAATTCCGGCCCGCCCCCGTAGAGCTCGCTGGTAATGCCTCGGTGAGCCGGGAGGTTCCCCAGGTCGTTGCTGTCCAGCAGGTAAAGCGACACTCGGCCGACCTGGACCTGCCAGGCGCGCAACCAGACCGGATAACCGGGCAGGTCGAGCTCCAGCCGCAACCACTCCCCGTTCGACTGTCGCAAGGGCGTGATGGGCAATTGCCCGGGATCGTTGTAGGGAAAAAGGGCCTGTTGCGCTCCGCCCTTATCGAGCACCTGCCTAAAATAGCCTTGTTGGTAAAGCAGCCCCACGCCGACTACCGGCACGCCCAGATCGCTGGCCGCTTTGAGTTGATCGCCGGCCACATTGCCGAGCCCCCCGGAGTAGATGGGCAGGGCTTCGCTCAACATGAATTCCATACTGAAATAGGCCACCCGGGTCAGGGGTGACTGGGGATGATCTTGCTGAAACCAGGCCGGGGCTTTCGCCGCCCGACGCCTGGCTCGCACGAGCGCATCGACCCTTTTGCGGAAGGCGGGATCGGCTGACACGCGCCGGAGCTTGTCCCTCGAGACCGTCTGGAGGACGACCCAAGGGTTTTGAGTGAACTCCCAAAGCGCGGGATCCAGCTGGCGCCAGACGTCGTCGGTCGCATGATTCCACGACCAGCGCATATCTAAAGCCAGCTCCGCCAGGGAATCGAATCCTTCGACATCCGTAGGTAAAAGACTGTAGATCGGCTTACTGACCGGTGGTTGTTTGCTCATGGTTTCTCCTTCAAATTTATCTTACCCGGAATCCCCGGGCGCTGCAGGGACCGCCAGAGCATCATTAACGATGGTCTGCGCTTCATCGAGGATACGGCGCAGATGATCCGCTCCCCGGAAGCTCTCCGCGTAGATCTTGTAGATGTCTTCCGTCCCTGACGGACGGGCCGCGAACCAGGCGCTTTCCGCTATTACCTTCAACCCCCCGAGGGATGCGCCGTTGCCCGGCGCCCGGATGAGGACAGCCTGGATCTTTTCGCCCCCCAGTTCGGTGAGCTTAACCTGCTCGGGTGAGAGTTTCCCCAATAGTTCTTTTTGCTCCGGAGTGGCCGGGGCCTCCACTCGTTCGTAAACCGGTTCACCGAACTCGCGGGTGAGTTCGCGGTAGACTTCGCCGGGGTCGCGGCCCAGTCTTGCCGTGATCTCCGCCGCGAGCAAAGCCGGAACGATCCCGTCTTTGTCCGTCGTCCAGACGTGGCCATCCCGACGGACGAACGAAGCGCCCGCGCTCTCTTCCCCGCCGAAACCCAGCGAGCCGTCGAGCAGACCCTCCACGAACCACTTGAAGCCCACCGGCACCTCATAGAGCTTCCGCCCCAGTTTCGCGGCGACGAGATCGATCATCCGGCTGCTCACCACCGTCTTGCCGACCGCCGCTTTTGTGGGCCATTTCGGTCGGTGTTGGAAGAGGTAGAAGATGGCGGCCGCCAGGTAGTGGTTGGGCGGCAGCAGTCCTGCGCTCCGGGTGACAATCCCGTGCCGGTCGTGATCGGTATCGCAGGCGAAGGCGATTTCGAAGCGATCCTTCAGACCGATTAACCGCTGCATGGCGTCAGGCGAGGATGGGTCCATGCGGATCTGGCCGTCCCAATCCACCGTCATAAAACGGAAAGTCGGGTCGACGGCCTCGTTGACGACTGTGAGGTTCAACCCGTAACGTTCGGCGATAGGCGCCCAGTAATGAACCCCGGCGCCGCCGAGCGGATCCACCCCCAGACTGATCTTCGCGTCGCGAATGGCGTTCAGGTCGATTACCTGGCCAAGGTCGCTAACGTAGGCATTAAGGTAGTCGTGACGGTGCGTAGAGGGGGCGCGCAGGGCGTTGTCGAAAGAAATTCGCTTCACACCCACCAGGCGGCTCTCAAGAAAGGCGTTGGACTTCGCTTCGATCCAGTCGGTGACGGCGCGTTCCGCCGGTCCGCCGTTGGGCGGGTTGTACTTGAAGCCGCCATCATGGGGCGGATTATGCGAAGGGGTAATTACAATCCCGTCGGCCAAACCGGTCCGGCGACCGTGGTTATAGGTGAGAATGGCATGGGATATGACCGGGGTTGGCGTATATTCTTCTTTTCCGGCAATCAGGACTTCCACCCCGTTGGCCGCCAGCACCTCCAGGGCGCTGGCCAGGGCTGGCACGGAAAGGGCATGCGTGTCCATACCAAGAAACAGCGGTCCATCGATCTTCTGCTGCCCGCGATACTGGCAGATGGCCTGACTGATGGCGAGAATATGCCGTTCGTTGAAAGCTTTCTGAAAGGCCGAGCCGCGATGCCCCGAGGTGCCGAAGGCCACCCGTTGCTCCGGCACCGAAGGATCGGGTACGTCGGTATAATAGGCCGTAATCAGTTTGGGCACGTTAACCAGCATGGCCGGTTCAGCCGGCTTTCCGGCCAGAGGGCTCTTTTTCATGCTTGGCCTCCATTGAACCCACGGTAGCGTCGGATGAGGGCATTGGTCGAACTGTCATGCTGAAGTTTCGGTTCTCCGCCGCCTTCCAGCTCGGGAAGAATGCGCTTCGCCAGGACCTTACCGAGCTCGACTCCCCACTGGTCAAACGAATCGATGTGCCAGATCACCCCTTGAGTGAAGACCGCGTGTTCATAAAGCGCGACCAACTGGCCGAGCGTCTCCGGTGTCAGCCGCTCCGCCAGAATAGTGTTCGTCGGACGATTGCCTTCGCAGATACGGTGCGGCACCAGCCAGTCCGGTGTTCCCTCGGCCTTGAGCTCCTCCCCGGTCTTACCAAAGGCCAGCGCTTCCGTCTGAGCAAAGAGATTAGCCATCAGCAGGTCGTGATGATGGTCGAGCGGGTTTAACGTCCGGCAGAAACCGATGAAATCGCAAGGGGTCAGTCTGGTTCCCTGGTGGATGAGCTGGTAGAAGGAGTGCTGGCCGTTGGTGCCTGGCTCGCCCCAATAGATGGGTCCGGTTTGATAGTTGACGACCGCGCCGTCCACCGTGACGTGCTTGCCGTTGCTCTCCATGACCAACTGCTGGAGATAGGCCGGGAAGCGTTTGAGATAGTGGGCGTAGGGCAGGACGGCCACCGTCTGCGTGCCAAAGAAGTTGTTATACCAGATCGAGAGCAACCCCAGGATCACGGGCAGGTTCTTCTCCAAGGGAGCGGTACGGAAGTGCTCGTCCATCGAGCGAAAGCCGGCGAGCAGGGCCCGAAAATTTTCGGGGCCGATGGCCATCATGGTCGAAAGACCGATGGCCGAGTCCATCGAGTAGCGCCCGCCGACCCAGTCCCAGAATCCGAACATGTTCGCGGGATCGATGCCGAACTTCGCTACCGCTTCAACGTTCGTCGAAACCGCCACGAAATGCCTGGCCACAGCCTCTTCCTGGTGCAGCGCTTTCAGCGCCCAGGTACGGGCGGTGTGGGCGTTGGTCATCGTTTCGAGGGTCAGGAAAGTCTTCGAAGCGATAATAAAAAGCGTTTCTCCGGGATCCAGATCACGGGTGGCCTCTTCGAAGTCGGTGCTGTCCGCGTTCGAGACGAAGCGGAAGGCCAGGTCACGGTTACTGTAGTGTTTTAGCGCCTCGTAGGCCATGACCGGGCCCAGATCGGACCCACCGATGCCGATGTTGATGACGTTGCGGATGCGCTTTCCGCTGTATCCCTGCCACTGGCCGTTGCGAACCTGGTCTGAGAAGGCAGCCATCCTATCGAGTACGGCGTACACCTCGGACACGACATCGACTCCGTCAACGAGAATCCGCTCGCCCTTAGGCGCCCGCAAGGCAATGTGGAGAACGGCCCGATCCTCCGTAATATTGATCTTCCGGCCCTGGAACATGGCTTCGAGGTGCTGACGCAATCCGCACTCCACGGCCAGATTCAGGAGCAGTCCGATCGTCTCAGCGGTAATGCGATTCTTCGAGTAGTCCAGGTAAAGGCCGGCACCTTCTGCGGCCAGGCGCTCGCCGCGCCGGGGATCATCGGCGAAAAGCGACCGCAGATGCACTTGGCGAAGGCGCTGGTAATGCTCTCCCAGGGCCTTCCAGGCCAACTTCTCCGTCAGTGACCGTGGTTTCGAGGTGGCGTTCGTGGTCATCATCGTTTCCCTCCCGGTTGAGTCGGCTTTCCGAGCGCGCTGCTCTTGGACGCGATGGAATCTATCAGCTCGTTCCAGGACTTGACGAACGATTGGGTCCCCTCCCTCTGGAGTTGAGCAGCCAGAGCCGCCTGGTCCACACCCACCTTGGCGAATCGGGCGAGTATTTCTTCGGCCTGGCCGCCGTCAACCGGCAACACGTCATTCACTTGGCCGTGATCGGCGAAGGCGAGCAACGTCTCCTCCGGCATCGTGTTGATGGTCCTTGGGGCCGCGAGCGCCTCAATGTAAAGGACATCGGAAGCCTGAGGATCTTTCGTGCCGGTGCTGGCCCACAGGAGGCGCTGCGGCTGCGCTCCGGCTTGGGCAAGTTTCCGCCACCGGGACGAGGTCAGCAGATCTTGGTAGGCCCGGTAGGTCCTTCCGGCGATCGCCGGACCGAGACGGTTCTGAAGTTCCGCCGGAACTTTTCCCATAACCGCTTTGTCCCAACGACTGATGAAGAGGGAGGCCACGGAGCCGACTTTCGGGCCGAGACCGGCTTCGATCCGCCGCTCGATCCCTCGCAGGTAGGCGGCGGACGCGGCGAGATACTGCTCTCGGGAGAACAAGAGGGTGACATTCACCGGCACTCCTTGAAAGATCGTCTCCTCGATGGCCGGAAGTCCTTCCGGAGTGCCCGGAATCTTGATGAAGAGGTTAGGTCGTTTCGCTCGGCCGTGCAGCTCAGCCGCCTCTTGGATGCTGCCCGCCGTATCGTAGGCGAGAAGCGGTGAAACCTCCAAGGAGACCCAACCGTCGACCCCGTCGGTTGCCTCGTAGATCGGCCGAAAGAGATCCGCCGCCTGGGCCAGATCCTCCAGGGCCAGATCGAAGAATAACGCTTCTCCCGACTTCCCCTCCCGTATCTTTTGGCGGATGGTCTCATCGTAGAAGTCATTATTTTTGATGGCCTGATCGAAGATCGTGGGGTTCGAGGTGAGCCCCGTCACCGAAAGTTCGGTGATATAATGATGGAGGGTCCCTTTGGTCAGGAGCCCACGGGTAATATTGTCGAGCCAAAGGCTCTGCCCGAGATCGTGCAGTCGTTGGGTCGCTTTCATGGTACCTCCTGGTGTGCGCTGTCGGCTTCTGTGTCGCCGAGTAAGGCGGGTAAATCATAGTTGAGCAGATCGCCGATACGCTCGATGGTGAGGTCAGCCGTCGGATAGGAGGCGATGGTTTTGGAATCAAGCGCGTAATGTCCCTGGCGCGGAAATACCGTGGTGAGCTTATCCCTCCAGATCTTTTTCATCACCGTGAGGATACGCAGCTTGTCGTCTATCATCACATAGTGCCCGGCCGGGTAGTGCCGCTCCACGTCAGCCAGCATCTGCTCTTTGTGAATGTAGATGAGCACGCGGCCTTCGACCGCAGCCCAGAGGCCCGATCTCTCCACTTTGCGAGGCTGAAAGACCACGTCTCCATCGGACAGAATGACCGTCTTTCCCCAGATGCGAGCGTATTTAAGCGCATCGAGTGCCCCCGGATAGAGCCGGTCGGCAAACGGATAATCAACGAGGAATGAAGACATCCGCAGCAGCCGCGGATCGCCCAGGTCCTCGAGCCGATAGCGCTGTAAAGCGCCCAGGTAGTCCGTGTAGCCAAGTTCGGAGCGTAACGCTTCCAATATGGCCCAGTACCGATCTCGGATCTCAACCCCGAACCCGCGCTCAAGATGGCTCCTGAGATCATCCTGCACGCAGTCGTTGTCGAGCAGGGTGTTATCCACGTCAAACAAGAATACAACTTCGTCGGCTGAGGTCATCCGATCGATTCTGACGAAAATCAGGAAAAATATCCGGCCGGGTCCTTCATGGCCTTGACAATATCCAGGACGGCCTGGTGCATTCCCTCGGCCGTGGAAAAAGATTCTACTGTTCCTTTCTCCTCGGTCTTGGCCTGAATTTCAGACTTGATTTCCTGCAATTTTTGAGCATGTTTTTCAAACTGGAGGCGAAGCTCCCCTTTCAGGTCTTCGAGGAATTCGGAATTATATTTCTGGACAAGTTCATCGGCCTCCGCCAGTAATTCATCTATACTCTTGGATTTTAAGGTCGTCGGCATGACATTTTCTTTCTGATCGCCCTGTAAAAAGTTCATAAAATATTCAGTGGAATAGGATTTGATCATAACAGCTTAAAGTCTTTTGAAAAAAAACCATGATCTTCATGCTTTCATAAGCATATTCTTGTTGAAAATGGACCAAAGATAAATAACGAATTCACTGTATTTTTTCACAAAAAGACATGTAAATTGAGATTCATTTTCCCTTTTTGGGGGCAAAGTCGGTCGTTCTTTAGCCGGCTTGAAATTGTTCTCCCTTTTCCGGGGAATGAGCCTCCATTCCACCCCATCCGTAGTAACTCCGGCAGCGCATGGTCAAAAGTTATTTTGACGCTTCGCCCTTTTGGGTGGGTACCCCTTATATCTGGTATGGCCTCCGGGTCTCGGCGAAAGGGCTTTCCACAGGTGCTCCGGACTTCGAATCCGGGCCTAAGTTACTAATTTTATTTAAAGCAGGCCCACACTCAGAGTCTGTTGACACCTCCGAGGCCGGCCCTGCCTCCTGGAAAATTTGGAAACCTGGGGGCCGGGTTAGAACCTAAAAAGCAATAGGGAAAACCCTTTCGCCGAGACCCGGAGGCCACGGAGATCCGATTTCAGACTAATAGACCATATATTGTGGCCACCCACCGAAAAGGGCGAACAACCGTTATTTTATTTCCCCGCAGGTAAGGAAACCTTAAATACCATCCCTTTTTCACCGTTGCCAGTTAACGTAATTCTTCCACTGTGGGCTTTGACGATCTTCAAAACAATGGGTAGGCCCAGGCCCGTTCCCTCCTTTTTAGTGGTAAAGAAAGGAGAAAATATTTCTTCCCTGATCTCAAGAGGGATTCCCGGACCGTCATCGGCTATGGTGATGACTGCCTCTCTCCCTTCCATAATAGTCCCGACCATCACCACCCCCCCTTCGGGAGAGGCTTGGACGGCATTACTAATCAGGTTTAAGAAAGCCCTTTCCATGGCTGCCGGGTCAAAATTTATGGTTGGAAGCGATGGAGACGGATGAATTTCTATGTTCACCCCTCTTTGTTCGGCCATTTCATTGGCGATCCGGCAACATTCTATGACCATTTTATTTAAATCACCGGGACCTTGATTCGAAGGAATCGGCCGGGCATAAGCCAATATGTCTTGGGTCAACTCTTCCAGCCTGTGGGTCTCCTTGACAATGGTATCCAATTTTTCATGATTGGGGTCCTCTTCCTTAAGTTTCCGCTTCATGGATCGGGCATAGCCCCCGATGGCTACCAGCGGTATTTTCATGTCATGGACGATACTGGAAATGGCGCCTCCCAGGGCCGCCAGAGTTTCAGCCTCCTGCAAGGTTTTCAGAACTGTCTTCTCCCTGTCCGAAAGAAATCCTAAAATAATGGAAATAATATTTAAAAGAAGAATTTCCAATATTCGACTGAAATCGTTTACTGAAAACCCCTGCCATTCATTGAATACTACCGGGAGATATAATGCAGTTATGCACAACGAAGTAAGGACTGAACCTCGCAGACCGAACCAAATTCCGGCCAGGATCACGGGAAGGAAATAGAGTTCTCGATAAAAGAGATGATAATATCTTTCCTGTCGTTGAGTTAGGTAATGGAGCAGACTGATGATAAGGATCACCCCAAGCACCAGGCTTATCTTAAAGGTTTTCCCTTTTCTTCCCACTGCTCTTTTTCTTCATTCTTTTCTGGACTGAAAGATATAGCTCTTGTTAGGTTCCAGGAACTTGATCAGTTGCGTCCACACCCATAGCCTTTCCGTCCTCCCCAGCCGGGAAGCATCATTCCCGGTACCATTCCCCAACCCCCAAAATCTCCATAACCGGCCAGGGCAACTCTTTTGAATAAAAATACCGTAAACATACAGAGAAAAATCTTGAAGACCACCTCCAAAGACTTCATAACCTGTTTCCTTTCACTTGATTAAAATTTCCCGGTGCTATCGCTTTTTCCGCTTTATGCCGCTTTTTAGGGATTCAAAGACCAGCAGACAAGCCCCGATCAGGCTTTTCTTTCTTGGTTTATAGTGGACATGGGTGCTATCTATATCGTCGCCGATCTCTAACTCAAAAGAAGGTGATTTGGTAACCGACAAAATTTGAGAGGGATAAACGCTGCGGTGTCCGGTCATCAGGTAGCTGATGACGCAGGCCACGGACGCATAGGGGGCGATTTGGGGACCAAAAAGTTCCACGGCCATGATGCTGGCGGCGATAGGTGTATTGGCCGCCCCGGCTAACAGAGCCACCATCCCGATGGCTGAAAAAGTGGCTATATCCAAGCCCCAGATTTGGGCAAAAAAACTTCCGGAGGTCACCCCAATGAAAAAGATGGGAGTAACGATTCCTCCGCTACCTCCAAAATTAAGGGTTAAACTGGTAAAAATAATTTTCAAGAGGAAGGCAGACCAGACCATCTTGAGGCCTTGAAGGGAGGCCTCAATGGTGGACAATCCCAGCCCCAAATAGTGGTCTGAAATTGCCAAGGTCAGACCGACCAAAAGAAGACCCCCAATTATCCCCTTAAGAGGAGGCCAGATCGGCAGGCGATCCGCCATTTTTTTACCCAACTTCAGTAATTCAACTAAAAGAAAGGAAACGATCCCGAAAAAAATACCGGCCAAGGCAACCTTGATGAAAAATAATTCCTTAAAAACCGAGATCAAATGCATGGGATGATAATAGTAGGTAATCCCGATGGCCGATGAAACCTGATATGAGGTGACGCCGGCTATAAAACAAGGGAAGAGAACTTCATAAAGGACACTACCTACCATAAGTACCTCAACCCCGAAAATGGCCCCAGCTATAGGGGTCCCGAAGACACTGGCGAAACCGGCGCTGATCCCGCAGATGACCAGCTTTTTCCGGTCAAAATCATCAAAACGAAACAGAGAGGCAAAGATAGAGGCCAGGCCCGCGCCTATCTGCGCACAAGGGCCTTCTTTTCCAGCCGATCCCCCGAAGGCTATGGTGATGACCGTGGCCAACAGTTTTATGGGAACGACCATCGGTTTAATTCTTCCGGATTGTTTATGAACGGCTTCGATAACCTTTTCGGTCCCGTGCCCCTCGGCCCCCGGAGCCAGATATTTAATCATTAAGGCACTTAAAAAAAAGGCGATCGGCAGGAAAAGAAAATAATAAGGCAAGGTATGGGTCCAAATGGTTGTCCATTCCAAGACCTTTAAAAAGAAGGCGGTGGCAAGACCAACGATCGCCCCGATGGCCGTGGACAGGATAAACCATTTCAATATACTGATAAAAATAACCGATTCTTCGGTTATTTTTATCTTAATCCGGTCGTGATTTCTTTTAATATCTAATGTCATCTTGGGAATGGTGCTTTCCCTAAATACCGGAACACCCGGATACCTTCTCGATAAAGAAGCGCAATATTTTTAAATAATAATATTAGGCCCTTTTATCCGATATATCCGGGTGGAATGAAAGAAAGGGTTGATTTTTATTCAATTTATTGGTACACAAATTAATTATTATGAACCTATTTAAAAATGTCAATTTTTTTTACTTCTTAAGATGAAAAAATGGACCAATCAAAATTAATAGCTGATACCATTGATAATTTAAGAAGAGTCTTTCAGGTCATTCATGAATATTCCAAAAAGGTCGAGCATACTACCGGTCTTACCAGTCCCCAGCTCTGGGCCATTAAGGTCCTGGCCGAAGCCGCTCCGGTGATGGTTTCCGAATTAGCCCGCCGGATGTACCTTCACCCGGCAACCGTAGTCGGAATCCTCACCCGGCTCGAGTCTCATGGTCTGATAGAAAAGACCCGGTCCAAGGAAGACCGCCGAATTGTCTGGGTAGAATTGACCCCCAAAGGAAAAGATCTGGTCGCAGCCGCTCCGGAAGTGGCCCAAGGCTTACTGGTAGTTGGGTTGGAGAAAACACCGCTAAGCGGCCTGAAAGAAATTAATAGAGGACTCAAACGTTTGGTTTCGATTCTGGGCGTCGATGGAACTCTCCCGCGTCTTATTTTATCGCAGGAAGTGAGCCTCCCTCCCAAGCGGAAAAAAAGAGCCAAGCCAACAAAGGTTGGGCCCGTACGCTAAGGATATACCAAAAAATGGAGAATGCATTTTGATAGGGACCAGGGGAGGATGGATTCCGGCCATTTAGGGACTTGTCTTAATACTAATATAATCTTAAAATATATAAGGAAGGGATCAAGGAAGCAATATTATTAGAAGGAACCCAGGCACTTAATGCTCAAGTTGCCGGAGGGTCCCTATGCGATCAAGAAAGGAGTGTGGAAAAAATGGTAAGGAAAGCAATAGCCGGTATGGCAATGGTCTTTATACTCTTGGGGATCTGGGTATTTACGGCCATTTCCTCGGAGATTCCCCGAATCAGCAAAGAGGAACTCAAAGCCATGCTGGGGAAACCGGAGGTGGTGGTTATTGATGTCCGGACTTTATGGGACCGGAAAATGAGTTTGAAGCAAATCAAAGGGGCGGTTCGGGAAGATCCTGGCGCTGTGAAATCCTGGGCCAAAAAGTATTCCAAGGCAAAAACCATTGTCCTTTACTGAGCCTGACAAGATGAGGCGACCAGTGCCCGGGTGGCACAGGAACTTATCAAGCGGGGATTTAAGAAGGTATCCGTCCTCAAAGGCGGGTGGAATGAGTGGGATCAGGCAAACTATCCGACCGAGCGGAAATAGGAAGAGCGAAGGGTTATGTTTCTGAGCGATCATTGAGCGTACCCTCTCGGATCAACTGAGACAGATGCCAAAGAGACGTGTAGCGTTGTTGATCGATGTCTTTCTCCTGACCGCCTTGGTTCTAACCCTGGGTCTGCTCGTTTTTTGGAGCTATCAGGGGTGGGAAGAGCAGTCGGGTCGTTACTATCGCTATGGAAGGACTGGCTCCCACCACATCGCCAACATAACCGTCAACCTTGGCGGAACACCGAAACAAGAACACTGCCGGACGTGTCACCCCGAGGGGAGGGCCGCCGTGCGGATCGATCATTCTCTGCCCGGGCGCGACCATCCGAACATCGCTCCCCATTCCATGTCTGACCTGGGATGCACGGCCTGCCATTTAGGTGAAGGAATGGCTGCCGATCTCAAGATATCCCATGGCCGAACAGGGAATGAAGCGCGAAAGGTCCTGGCCGGGGAAGACCTGCAGGCCAGTTGTTACCAATGCCATGAATTGAAACCACTCCGGGGAGCGGAAAAAGCCTGGCAAGGGAGCCGGTTGTTTTCCGAAACCGCCTGTGATACCTGCCACACGAGAAGCGGGGAGAAAGGTTCCAGCTATGGCCCGGATCTAAGCGAGGTCGGCTCGTACCTGGGGTTGAAACAAATTAAAATGGCTATCGGGAATCCCAGGACAATCCTTGAGAACTCGATCATGCCGAAATTCGGACTTTCTCCTGAAGAAGTGAACGCCCTCTCCTATTTTCTGAAGAGTCGGGTGAAAGAGCCGTACTATGAAACGCCGATGATCCGCCTATCAAGGGAACGGGAGCAGGAACGGCTGGAGAGAATAGGGCTCACCCAACGGGTCCCAATGGGAATGGAGCTGCTCAAGGAAAAGAAATGTCTGGCCTGCCACAAGTTCGGGGAATCCGACGGCCAGATTGGACCGGACCTTTCTTATATGGCCTTTATGAGGCCAAGGGATTATATCAGGAATTTCCTGCATCGGCCGGGAATCGAAATCCCTGGCGCCATTATGCCGAGAATCCCCATGGGCACGGGAGAAGAAGACGGACTTCTTTCCCTCCTTCAACAGAAGCAAAGGGCCCACTTTCACCAGGGGACTCCCAGAAATGCGTACATGATGCTCTGCCAACGGTGCCACGCCGCCCAGGGCGATGGGTTTGGGATCATCGAGCCGAACGTGGCGACCTTTCCCCGGGCCTTCCGTCACAACGCGTTGTTTTTCAAGGCTATCCCCGATTCAAGAATCACGGGAAGCCTAACCAAGGGGATTCCAGGCACCTCGATGCCGCCCTATGGGGAGTTGTTGGGGCAAGAAACCATCAATTCCCTGGTAGACCTTCTCTTTCAGGTATTCATCAAAACAGAAAGGACGGTTAAGATGATGAATACTCCTCCGCCCAGACCTAGGACCTTACCGTCTTCTGAAGAGACCCTCTCCACCTTTAGGAAAAAATGCTCCCTCTGCCACGGTTATCAAGGGAAGGGAAAGGGACCCGCCTACCTGAAATATCTGCCCAGACCGAGAGACCTCACCAATGTTCCCTACTTCAGGTCTTTCCCCGATGAACGAATTGCAACCGCCATAACTTACGGGATTCCAGGGACCGCCATGCGGCCCTTTGCCGACAATCTCCGACCGGAATCAATCTGGGGCCTGGTTGGTCTGGTCCGAAAATTTTCCGGAGAGCGAGGAGCCGATGACGAAACGCGTTAGCCGGCGGGAATTTCTATTCAGATGGCTGGTGATTGGCGGCTTGGGGGCTGTAGGAACGGCCTTTGCCTGGATCTTCGGCAACGTCTGGACGGCAGCCTCCCGGTTTTCTTCCGGTAGTTGGGTCCAAATTTCTTCCCTGGACCGGTTTGCACCCGGTACACTGACCCCTTTCCCCGAGCACAAGATAGTCGTCATCCGGTCTTCCCGGAGGATCGGGGCCATCAGCTTGGAATGCACCCATTTGGGCTGTCTTCTCAATGTGGTCGACCAGGGTTTTTTTTGTCCCTGCCATGGCAGCGAATTCGGTCCCGCTGGGCCAAGTCTATTCAGGTCCGGCCACTGATCCGCTTCCTTGGCACGAAGTAATGGAGCGAGGTGGCAGACTATGGGTGCATATCGGAGAAAAATTGACGAAGCCGAGCTGGTTGGCGCTAAGAGAACCAGTCCCTGATCGTAAGGGATAGGACCTGAAGTAAAGCATGAAAATAAATTTTCTGAAACACCTCCATCCACCGCTAATCCAGGTGAAGACCCTGCAACCACTCACAACCCTCGGTCTGGGCGTCATCTGCCTATCCTGTCTTATTTTACTTGTTTTGACCGGGGTGACACTCCTGCTCTATTACGTTCCTTACGAGGAGGTGGCTTATGACCGGATAATTCATATCATGACTACACTGCGATATGGCGGGTTGGTGCGAAACCTCCATTACTTGGCTGCCAATGTTCTGTTGATCGCGGGTTTCCTGCACCTGACCAGGGTTTATTTCACCGGAAGCTATCAGGGGCGTTATCTGAATTGGGTCTACGGGCTGGGCCTCTTGACACTGACTTTGGCGAGCAATTATACGGGGTACCTCCTTCCTTGGGACCAGACGTCTTTTTGGGCAATCAAAGTAGGTTCTAATCTGGCCTCGTACTTCCCTTTCGCCGGCCCCTCCATCCGCAGGTTTCTCCTGGGTGGTCAGGAAATAGGCCCCGATACCCTAATCCGGTCCTTTGCTCTGCACGTGGCCTTCCTGCCCTCCCTGTGGGTGTTCCTGGTTGCGCTGCATCTTTGGCGTATCCGGAAAGCCGGGGGGCTGGCTACCTTCGAGGGTCCGGATTCTGAGAAAATTGCCTCTTCGCCGATACTCTTTAAAGCGGAATTGGCTGTCGGCCTCCTGACCCTTTCCCTTCTGCTCGTCCTAGCGCTTTTCATCGAAGCTCCGCTGTCGGGAAGGGCCGATCCTCTGCATCCGCCCAACCCGGCCAAAGCACCCTGGTATCTGGTGGGTATCCAGGAAATGGTAAGTCATTCGGCCTTGGTCGGCGGCATTGTGGTGCCTTTATTTATCGGCCTGTTCTTAGTCCTCTGCCCGGTACTCGATCGCTCAATACTACCGGGCGGCAAATGGTTTGTTAAGGAAAGGCTGATCCTTAACCTGGTTTTCGCTTTTATTATTTTGAGTCAAACGGCGGCTATCGTTGTCGGTCATTGGTTCCGGGTGAAAAATTGGCTTTTTAAGTTTCCTTGGTAAACAATAGAGGGAAGGAGAAACGACCATGAAAATTTTCGCGAAAAGCATCTTGGTTGCGCTGCTGGTTTTTTTTATGAATAATCTCGTCTGGTCATCCAATCAGGAAAAAGAAATACAGGCCCTGGCCAAAATGAATCTCCAGGAACTCACAGCCAGGGCAATGCCCCTGGTAGCCAAAAAATATCCCGGAGAAACTTGGAAAAGCTATAATTTTCCAAAATTCGTCTACATCAATGATTCTGTTCTGGTGTCTTACAAGATCGCGGTCAAGGAAACACGTTTATTGGCCCAATTTTCACTGCTACTGTTTTTGCGAAGAGATGGGTCACAAAAACCTTTCTTATTGCTTTCTCAAAAAGGGGACCCTTGGTAAATTTGATGACCATGCGGCCAACTGCAACGTCTGCGATGCACAAACAATGCACGCTTTTTTACTCAACGATCTGGGCGTTCCCATTGACCGAATAAAATTGGAGATGAAAAAGATTTACGCCGGAAAATAGATTTTTGGTCCTTTGGTGAAAGAGCGATTACAACCGCTGGCGGGGCAGGCTGTCCGGTAGGTGAGAAGGCCATCGCCGACCGTAGCGGTACCGGAGGGCAGGCAGGTTCCCAGAGCGGGGATGGTCAATCAACCGGGCAACGCCCTTTCCTACGAGGGATTTCTTGGTGAAGATAAAATTCTGGTTGTGGACCGCTTTTTTGGTCTTTTGGGTTGGCCTGGGGTTATCCTCGCAGGTTCAACTGATAAAGAAACTATTCCCCCGGGAAGGCTTTTCTGCCTTTACCGACCCGGTATCCGTTCGGGAGAATCAACTGAGAAAGCTAAAACCGTATCTGCCCGCCCGCGGAACAATCGGTTTTGTCTCCGACCGTAAGGAAGTGGCTGATTTTTATCAAACCCAGTACGCCCTCTCTCCCCTCTTGATCTCCAGAGATCCCGCGATTTCCCCGGCCATCGGGATCTTTTATGATCCTTCCAACCTTGAAAAAATAGCAACGCAACATAGAATGCAAGTCGTCCGGGTTTTTGAAAACGGCCTGATACTCCTGGAACGTGCCCCTCGTTGATGGCCTTCTTTTTTTCCCTAGTGATTTCTTTCCTTACGGGTTCGGCCTTGGTCGATCGGTTGCTCTCCGGTCCGGAGGAAAAACATCCCTTAATCTTCCGCCTCTTCCTCGGCCTGGGGGTGGGATGGGGGTTTTCTTCCGCCCTCCTATTTCTTTGGCTTTTACTGATTGGCCGGTTTCATAAAAGCTATATACTGCTTGGAATTACTACTCTGCTTATTCTTGGTGATGCACTCGGCAGTCAATAAAAAGAGGCGTCCAAAAAATATTGAACCGCGGGGTTCCCAGCCGTCTTCCTCTCGATTCAGCGCTATCACCGCTTCTGGTTTTTATCTTTTATTAATCAGCGGAACTTTGGTCTTGATACTAATCTCCATTTTGTATCCCCATGGAAATTGGGATGCTTGGGCCATTTGGAATAACCGGGCCCGTTTCATTTTTAGAGGGGCCGAAAACTGGCAGGATGGCTTTAGCCCTCTTCTGGGCTGGTCTCATCCGGATTATCCCTTGCTGTTGCCTTTAGCTATAGCGCGCGGCTGGTTTTACCTGGGAGAGGAAACGCCTTGGGTACCCTCGGCTCTGGCCTTACTATTCACCCTCAGCACTACCGGGATACTGGTTTCTTCCTTAAGCCCGATAAAAAGCAGCAGTCAGGGATACCTGGCGGGGATACTCCTTTTGGGGACCCCTTTCTTCTTGATCCATGGGGCCTCCCAATATGCGGATATCCCTTTAGCCTTTTACTTACTTTCGGGAATTGCCCTTTTATCCTTATCCGACCGCAGGCCTGCAAATAACTACGGCGCCTCTATTTTGGCCGGCCTACTGATCGGTTTCTCCGCCTGGACTAAAAACGAGGGGCAGGTCTTGGCGGCCCTAATACCTCTTTCCCTGTTGTTTGTAGGGGCCCTAACCCATCGCTGGAAGCATCCACTGGAAACCCTGTTTATTCTTCCTCATCGGGTTGGCGCCAGTCCTGGTGTTGATCCTTTACCATAAACTCCTTTTAGCCCCGGCCAATAGTTTTTATGCCTTAAACCGGCCGGAACCATTGGCGGCCCATCTGACCGACCTTGGCCGATATGGGACCATTCTGGTTCGGTTTTTCAAAAGTGCTTTGTTTTTTGGGCAATGGACCTTTCCCCTACTGCCGGTTTTGATTCTATACGCTTTCTTCGCGCGCCTTTCTGATCAAGCTTTAAAAAAGGACCTTTTCCCCTTTATTTTGATCTCGCTGCAAACCGCCGTTTTTTTTCTGGTCTTCCTCCTTTTCCCCCAAAATCTGACCTTTTATCTGGATACCACACTGGACCGCCTCTTCCTGCAACTCTTTCCCGTTCTGCTTTTTGCAATTTTTTCTGTTTTGAAGACGCCGGAAGAACTCTTGAAGGATACCAACAGACCACAATTGGGCCATTAAATTCCTACATCCCTTGTTCCAAAAATTTGTCTCTAACAATGAGTAAATTTTAATCCTTCAATATAATTGGAAGATAGATCAAATTCTTAAATTCCCCACACACATAAGTACATCCCATTACCCCCTGTTCTTCCCAATCGTTAACATTCCTGCAAATATTACCTGTCCCCACATTGTTACTGCTTGAGGATGAATTAATATCCAAATTTGAATTCCCGCAGATGATATTTTGGGTCACTTTTGAGTCGTTTGATCCCATCAATTCCATTCCATTCCCATTGTCATTCAGATAATTTTGTGATATTTCCGAATTACTGGAACTACTAGCTTGGATCCCTGACTGTTTGTTAGCTGTCACTGCGGAATTTATGATTTTTATCTTTGAATTGTTGTCGAATTTAATTCCAACTCCGTAATTTTCAATTAGACAATTCTTAATAGTGACGTTACTTTTCCCGTTGCTTACAATACCTGTCCCGGTTCCGTTTCCCTGCAATTTGGCACCGTTACAATCCAAGGTTACTCCATCCCTTTCAATAATCAGCACTCCATCCCCTCCCGGATCACTTATTGGGTAAGTGCCGGTAGCTAGTGTGGTCGATTCCGTAATGTGCATGTTATCGTAGGGCCCTTGAGAATTAATTATTGGACAGTCCACCGAACAATTATTCGCATCTTCCCCATTTCCACATATCTGATTTCCACATTCTTCTTCAGTTAGTCTTATTTGGTTTTGATTTAAATTAAGCCAGTCTATAGGGGTCAATACCAGTGTGGTAAAGGGATTGATGGTTAAGTTCGCACGACCTCCCTTGGGAATAGTATCGCCAATTTGGTTCTTATTTGAAACCATAGTGTTTCCAAATTCCACATCGAACACCACGGGGTCAGGGCCCTGGTTAGTAAAAATGATTGAATTAAAATCAGAACTAATCCTAAATAAGGCTTTAGCGCCTTTCTTAATGGTTGCCTTTCGTATGGAATAGGTCCGCAACGTATTGGATATACTAAATTTAGCCCCTAAGGTCAGGGAGTAAGTCTTACTAAGGTCCGATGTCTCCAAAATATATGTTCCGAGTGGCAATTCCACATTTGGGCGATTGAAAGTCAATATATCCTGAGTAGCCAACTGGGTCGGCACTTCCTCTAATTGCAAAAAGGCCTTGTTTAACATCAACGCAAAATTATACGTCCCTGTTTCTTTTCCGGTTAGATTCACTTTATAGTGATTCGCAGGTATAAACAAAGTTTGAACATTCGAATAACCTGAACCTCCTATAAGGGGCATGGGTGCTCCACGGGGTATTTCCAATTTGAATTGTCCATCCCTCCATCCTAACTTATTGCCCGCCTCGTCTTCTACTTGAGTATCTGCAGAACCCCAACTGGTGACAATATCGAAAAGAGTACCGCCGATATTTAGATCTGTGGAATTTGGCAGGGTATGTTTTCCATTGGTAAGTGAATAAGGTGCATACCAAATCACATCAAATTCCGGATGCTCGTCATACGACCAGGTATTAGTGTCTTTATGGATCATAATATTTGGATAATCTTCTTCATTGGTCAAAAACTGGTTTGAATAAAGCGGAAGGTTATTATCATATATGTATATCCGGGCGATATTTCCATCTTCTCGAACGTCCGTAGCCACCACGGTATGACCTGACCCACTGTTTGACATGACAATACTCCCGAGGTTTCCGCTCTCGAGACCTTGTTTGACTTGAGCCAATACATTGTTGGCGTTGTTTTTCCCTGCGTAGCTATTAAGTACTGGTAATTTAGATATGGTTCTGCAATTTCCTTAGATATGATTGCACCCTGCGAGGAGTCGATATCAAATTCGACTTGTCCTTCTAAATTTAGATCGGAAACCTTTTTTGCGGAAGGAAGAAAATCCGATGGCTTCTTATTATTATAATAAAACCGCAAACTTGTATTACTCATTCCCGTACATCTCCCAGGTCGTGCCGTTGTCGTGTATACCGGAAACATTACCCCTAACGCAATCGGGTCTGGGATACCGGTTGGGATATGGGCAACGTACCCCGCACAGAGGCAACCTAAAAATGGAATGCATCCACCCAAACCAATACATACATCGACCGTTGCAAAAATGCTTTCCACCCCAAACGTTTCAATGAATTCATCCCAGGATAGCCATTCTTTTGAGGGATTTTTAAAATTGTAGCCATATTGGTATTGATACCAGCCGACACATTTGGTTTTGCACCCGGAAGCCATGTACAAATCCGAATCCTGCCAATTCCAGGAATTGATACATTTATTGGACTGTCCGGTGTTGGTGTTGTCTCTCATTATAATTCTCATTATAGAAATCGGAATTCTTGTTGTAACACGCCACGTTGCTTTTTAATTCGGCCTTGTTGCTGTGGGGAGCCAACCATATACCCGAGCCGTTGAGATTGGCCTTATTCCCCTCCAATAGGCTATTATCCGATTCATGGATATAAATCCCGTCATTTACGTTACTCTCCAGGGTGTTGGTTTTCATGGATACGTTGTCCGAGTTGTCAACCGTTATCCCATTTTTATTTGTTTTTATAATATTATCAATAAGCTGGGTAAAATTGGATTGATTGTCATTATAAACCGCCGCACCATTATCATTGTTCTGAATAGTGTTGCTATAAATCTGGTTATTCTTGCTTAATGATAAATAAATTCCATTGGATTTGCTGAATGCAATGTTGGAATTATTATATATTTTATTATTATCCGAACCGATTAGCGAAATTCCATTCGTGTTTTGAATGGTATTATTCCGAACATTCGAGATTGCTCGAATTTATTAATAATATGCCGTCATTCTTGGCTGTTCCATTGTTCAAAGCAAAGTTTTCGATTATTGCGTTTTGTACGTTGCATAAAATAATTTCACCGTAATTCCCTACGGGAATGGATTGAGGATTTACATATCCGACATTGTTTAAATAGAAGACGTTCTTCCCGCCGGGACCGATATTATTCGCCAAGGTGTTGGTACAGCTTTCCCCCGTTACCCATATCGAGTAATTCCCTATATTATTGATGGTATTTGCACTTATCAGATTATTTTTCCCGGCTGATAATAGGATGCCAATATTGGTGTTATCATTCAATGAATTGTTGGCAATAGAGTTTGTAGTCGGTTCTAATACCAAATCGGTTTTCGATAGACTGATTCCAGTATTATTGTAGATGATTTGGTTGTTATGGATTGAATTTTGAGACGCCGACCTTAATTCAATCCCGGTGCCGAAACTGGCTATCGTGCAATTCTTGATTTCAACACCTATTTGCTTGTCAATAATAAATCCGGACGATGTCCCGGATCCCCCTAAGACGTGACCATTACAGTCCAAAGTCAAATGATTGCCGTGGAAACGAAAACCAGAAGATACATAAATATCGTTCGTCAAGGTTATGTGGTTGAAATCCCCGTTCAAGGAATTTTGTAAGGTTGTAGCGGAAGAGCAGGTCGTAGAGACGTTGGGCGTACAGACCGTATCGCAGGAAATAATCTGATCATTCCCGTTCCAGTTATAAATCGAATCGCACTTGTTATTCGTTTGAATATTCCCGGTAGTCTCATTTACTCCGTAAATATCCCTGGATTTCTGCTTGCATAGGGTGTTGCTCGTTATGGTATTTAAATCGGATAGGTTGATCGCCAGTCCGTTTTCGTTTCGAGTGAAAGAATTGCTGGTTATCGTATTCGAATTGGACTCATTTAGATAGATTCCACTATAGGTATTATGTTGAAGGGTGTTATTGTTTAACGCCGCATAGGTCGATCCCTGCAAATCGATCCCCGTTTCAAAATAGGATATGGTGCAATTCTTGATGGTATTGTTTGTCTTCCCCAGCCATTTGATCCCGTAAGTTTGTTCACCTCCGGTCCCACTAATCGTGTGTCCCTGACAATCAAAGGTGGCATTGCTGGCATTAAAACCAATACAGGACCCGGTAATTTCGGTTAAATTATTGGCCAGGTTAATAGTCCCATAGGATCCATTCAGTTTGGCTGTGCAATCGTCACAAGAAGAACAGGAGGTCGTAGTGGAGGGTGGATGATCCCAGAACTTATTAGAAGAGAGGGTCTTCCCCGATAAGGGCGAAGAATATCTGATTCTATTGGCATCAACCACCGTCCCATCAATAGAAGTATCTCCGGCCGAGCTATATCCCGGCAAATCAACCTCAACAATATTATAATAATTACATGACCCGGAAACGGGAAGGGCGTAATAACCAGAAGAATTGGTTACATTATCGGCGAGGAGGACTCCTAACTCATTGGCATTACTTGAACAGTACAATCGGACGGTTGCTCCTCCCAGAGGAATGGTTTCATTGCCTACATTGCCGACGTAGACCGTTCCCGAAAGGGCGGTTAACGTATACAGACTGCTGTATAGGTTTATTCCTTGGGATGCAGCATCCCGGCCATCCTCCCAAACAAGCAAATAATTTAGGCCCCCATCTGAGCTTAGTGCCGGGTAACCTTCGTAACTCCCTGATGCTGAGAAGGAAATCTCATTCTCGATCAGCGACCCGTCTTTTTTCACCCGACGGATATAGATGTCATGGTCGGTGACGCTGTAAACATATTCCCAGACCACCAGGTATTCGTTGCCGGTTTTGCTATAGGCAACGGACGGGTTCAAACGGGAATTGGTCCCGTCCCAAGAAATGGGGAAATTACTCCCAAGCAGGGACCCATTGTTATTAATCAACTGACCGTAAATGTCACCTTCTGGGGCACCTCCCAGATGGTGGTCCTCCCAAACAACCAGGTATTGATTGTCCTGGCTGTTATAGGCCGCTTTTGGCCTCCGCTGGTTGTACGACCAGTTAGAGATGAGGATATCGGATCCCAAGAGGCCTCCGTTGCTCGCAACCCGTTGCCCGGTAATATTGTAGTCGTCCAAAGGCTGGCTTTCCCAAACCACCAAATATTCTGCGTTAACGGAATTATAGGCAACGGCCGGGGCTCCTTCGTCGTATGCCTGATCAGTGATAACGAATGAACTTCCATTTTTCGTTCCATCGGCATTTATACGCTGGGCAAGGATATCTCCTTGAAAAAACTCTTCGGAGCCGGTGAATTGTTTCCAGACTACTAAGTATTCGTTATAAAAAGGATTAAAGGTGATGGCCGGAGAGCTTTCGTTATTGGTCAAGTTAGCGATTACAAACTCGTTCCCAATTAATGTCCCGTCACTACTTAATCGGCGCGCAAGAATATCGTGGTCGGTGGGCGAGTATTCATACTCCCAAACCACCAAATACTCGCCATTGGAGGTATTGACGGCGACCGTCGGGTTCTGGCGATGTTGGGTATTATCCCAGGAAATCCCGAACCTGCCTCCTACAGGCAACCCGTCCGATCCGATCCGCTGGCCATAGATGTCCCAATCGTTCCCGTTTCCCCAATGGTGATCTTCCCAAACCGCCAGATATTCGTTAACTTTGCTGTTATAGGTTATTGCCGGCCTGATCTGATCATACTCCCAGGTTGTCACCGGTGTAGCGGCAAAGATTGGGGGGGAGATGACGGTCATGGATAGAATGGCAAAACCCGCAATCGATACTAAAATACCCCATTTCTTGATTATCATCTCAGACCTCCACAATCAGCCAAAAATGAGAAACAACTTCATGCGATTAACTACCGGCAATAAAACTATTATTTAATTATATCAATGCCCTAATAACGTCCTCCAGCTTCCGGAGAACAAATAAAAAAACCCCATTCCCTTGGGGGGGGAAACGGGGTTCCCAGATATCATTGTCTTCTTCCGTTCCACCTTATTGAACTTTCAATCCGGTCGGTCGAGAAAGGAGTCAACTTACAACTGATTTATTCTATTTTACGGGAAAATCATAATTAGATAATGATGGTTTGTTTCTTTAAATTACTCTATCAGAATTGTCAACATTTTTTTTAGGATATATTCAAGAGCAGGAGGTGAACGGCGCTTACAGAGACCGGCGCGAACGCCGGACCGGG
Organism: uncultured delta proteobacterium; assembly: GCA_963743305.1. Taxonomy (GTDB): domain Bacteria; phylum Desulfobacterota; class RBG-13-43-22; order RBG-13-43-22; family RBG-13-43-22; genus CAVQSS01. The sequence continues at coordinate 47,381 of CAVUPH010000037.1, read as the reverse complement.
AAGGAAATCGCGGGCCAAACGCCCAGGGTTATCCTACCTGCGGTTTAAAATTATTCTTTGTCGCCGGATCTCAAAAAGCCTTACGGCGCAGGCCACCGAGGCATTTAAGGATGTCAGGTTGCCTTCCAGGGGAATGGAAGCCACCCAATCCGACTTCTTCAAAATTAAGGGGCTGACTCCTTTCCCTTCGCTGCCGATAACCACCACCAAGGGCACCCTCAGATCCAATTGATAAATAGTCTGTGCGCCTTGGGCCTCCAGGCTTAGAAACCAGAAACCCTCTCTTTTTAAGACCTCGATCGTTTGGACCAGGTTGGTAACCTGAACCAGGGGCAAGTATTCGAGCGCGCCGGCGGCGGTTTTGTGAACCGTCCCGGAGATTGGGCAGGTCCGGTCCTTAGGCAGGATGATTCCCCGGACCCCGGCCCCGTAAGCGGTACGGATGATCGCTCCCAGGTTGTGAGGATCCTGCAGATGGTCGATCATCACCATGACCGGTGCCGGGTCTTCCGCCGCCTTAATCCGCTTCAACAATTCCTCCAAGGGAGTAAAGCGGAAGGCGAATTTAAGTTGAGCGGCCACGGATTGATGGGCCGGCACGCGAAAGGTTTCTTCCCAGGCCTTTCGATCTTTATAGGCTACGGGGATATTATCCTCGCGACAGCGTTCTTGGATCTCCCGGTTAATCGGGTCTTTGGAGGAAAGGGCCAGCCAGACTTGTTTCACCTGCCGGGGGTTGGTGCGAAGCAGTTCCCGAACGGCCTGTTTTCCCCAGACCCATTCGGTATTGGCGGCTTCGATGATGGCGGGCATACTCACCGAACGCGAAAGTGTTGGGCCTGGAGGATGGCGGATAAGGCCTTGAGCGCGGCAGGGAGTTCCGCATTGATCACCGCGTAATCGAAGCGGGGCCAGTCGGCCAGCTCTTTTTCGGCGTTGCGCAGACGCAGGCGGAGGGCCTGGGGGGATTCGGTCCGGCGTTGGGAAAGCCTCCTTTTCAGCTCCTCCCGGGAGGGAGGCAGGATAAAGATGCTCACCGCCTCCGGCATTTTCCCCTTCACTTGCCCGGCCCCCTGGACATCGATATCCAGCAGGACGTCCCGCCCCTGACGCAGCCAGGTCTGCACCGGTTTTGAGGGTGTCCCGTAATAGTCGTTATGGACCCGGGCCCACTCCAAAAAACCTTCCCGGCGGATCTGCTTTTTAAATTGTTCGGGGGAGACAAAATGATAATCCTGGTCCGGTTTTTCCCCCGGACGCGGCGACCGGGTCGTCCAGGAGATGGAAAAGGACAGGGAATCGATTTTCTTCTGCACCCTTCTCCGCAGCGTGGTCTTACCCACGCCCGAAGGGCCGGAGAGGATGATCAAATTTCCTCTTCTCTTATTTGGAATATCGCGGGACCATCGTCCTCTTTGTGGTTCAGATCGGATTTTTGAGCGCCCTCCGAATTAAAGCGCTGGGCGTTGGTCTCGGCCTGAATAGCGGAAAGGATCACGTGGTTGCTGTCGGTGACAATAATGGAACGCGTCTTTCGACCCTGAGTGGCATCGATCAAGCGCTTACCCTCCCGGGCCTCCTCCCGCAGCCGCTTCATGGGAGACGAATTGGGGGAGACAATGGCAATGATCCGGTCGGTGACCACCAGACTACCACCCCCGATATTCAACAATTTCGATTCCATAGGTCGCTCCAATCACTCGATGTTTTGAATCTGTTCCCGCATTTTTTCCAATTCGGCTTTGACGGCCACCACCTGCAGGGAGATGGACCCCTCCATACTTTTGGACCCGATGGTATTGATCTCGCGGTTGATCTCCTGAAGCAGGAATTCCAGCTTTCGCCCCACCGGCTGCGTTTCCCGGAACAGGATTTTCAATTGCTTGAGATGGCTTTCCAACCGAACCAACTCCTCGGAAATATCGGATCGATCCGCCAGAATGGCCACTTCCTGGGCCAGGCGCTGGGGATCCACTTTGGTTTCCCCGGCCAGTTCGTTGACTCGTTTTTGCAATCGCAACTGATAGGCCCGAACCACCTGGGGCACCTTTTTGGAAATAATCCCGACCGCCTTTTCAATGGTCCTGATGCGCGACAGCAAGTCCTGGCTCAAATGCCGGCCCTCGGCGGACCGCATGGTATCCACCCCGTCCATGACTTGCTTTAGCGGGCGATGAATACGCTGCCAGAGCGATTCCTCGGAGGAAGGCAACTCCTGATAGGTCAGCACATCCCTTAGGCCGAGCAGGATATTCAAATCTAAGGGCCCGGGAATCCCCAGGGAGGCCTTCAACTCGTTCAGTTTATCCCAATAGCTGCGGGCCAGCGGGATATTAATGGACATGGTCCCGTTGCGATTTTTCCCCGATCCGGAATATTGCACAGACACTTCCACCCGTCCCCGGGAAATACGGGATGAAATATAGCTTTTTATCCGGTCTTCCAGCGGGCTGAGAGGTCCGGCCAGACGCAGATTAATATCCAGGTAGCGGCTGTTGTAGGTCCGGACCACCAAGGTCAAGGATTGGTCTTTGGTGTTGGTCGTCTCCTGGGCGAAAGAGGTCATGCTTTTCATCATAATAGGTTACCTTAATACAAAAATAAAAGGTTTGGGATCTCGGAAATCCAGCAGAGCTCCTTTGTAAGGGCGGACGACCCCGCCGTCCAAACCGGAGTCGCATTTGATCACCGCCCCCTAGCGCTTGCCTTGGAGATCAAGTGAACCGATCTTGTCCCAGCCGGCAGGCGGGGTCCCAGTCTTAGTCCTTCGATCTCCGATTTCGGATTTCGAATTTCGCATCTGTATCTGCATCTGGTACCGTTTCCGGAGAATATTGAACATGGCGATGGTCTCCGGAACCTGGTAGTCCGGATAAGTCCAGGGCAAGGGCCGGTAAGCCCCTTTGGAATAAATCAAGGTTAAGTCCCCATAAACGCCGGAACCCAGATAAATCCGATGAATATAGTTTTTCCCGGTGGCCAGGACCAGCCGCTCCGCGGAAAGGATTCCCGGATCCACATTGACTTGCCGTTGTCCTTCAACCTCCCAGCGGGTTTCCAGCTCATTGGTTTTCAACTTAATAGCCGCCAATTGGTCCTGGGGAACCAGGCGTCGACTGCATCCCCAGCGTCGAAACAAGGGAGTCCCCATTTCCTTTTCATAATAACCGGTAAAGTGGAAAGCCGTGACCGCCGAGATATAATCCCAGGGCCCCCAGAGCAGTTCCAGTTCCTCCCAGCAGCTCCGGGCCGGGGTCGATCCCCGGTAGATCAAGCCGAAAATCAATTTTCCCGGGAGCGGTGGTTGTGGTTTACTCAAGGGTAGGTCGGCCTACAGAGTAATAGGTTATCCCCTGTTTGTGCATCTTGACCGGATCGTATATATTCCGCAGGTCGATGACCACCGGACGTTTCAACAAACTTTTCATCCGCCCCCAATCGATGTTCCGGAACTGGTTCCATTCGGTGATCAGGATCAGGGCGTCGGCGCCCTGTCCCGCCTCGTAGAGGTCCTCCTTAAATTCAACCTTCTTAAATACCTTTCGGGCTTCGGGCATCCCGGCCGGATCATAGGTTTGAATACGGGCGCCTAAGTCACCCAATTTTTTTATGATGGCCACCGCCGGGGCTTCCCGGATGTCATCGGTGTTGGGTTTAAAAGTCAGGCCCAAGACCCCCAGAGTTTTTCCTTTCAGCGGGCCGGCCACCTTGACGATCTTGTCCACCATAATTTGTTTCTGTCGTTGATTCACCTTGAGGACCGCCTTGACGATCTCGAATTCATAGTCCAGGGACTGGGCCAGTTGCACTATGGCCTGGGTGTCCTTCGGAAAGCAGGATCCGCCGAATCCCGGTCCCGGATGCAGAAATTTCGGTCCGATCCGTTGATCCAACCCCATCCCCCTGGCCACCTGGTGCACGTCCGCCCCCACTCGTTCGCAGATATTGGCCATCTCGTTGATGAACGAGATTTTGGTGGCTAAAAAGGCATTGGAGGCATACTTAATCATTTCGGCGGTTTCCACCCCGGTAATAACGAAGGGGGTCTCGATGAGGTACAATGGGGAATAAAGGTCTTTCATGATGGCCACGGCCTGATCGCTCTGAGCCCCGATGACTACCCGATTGGGATGCATGAAATCCTCAATGGCCGACCCTTCGCGCAAGAATTCGGGATTGGAGACAATATCAAAAGCCTGTTTCTTTTTTTGATGTTGCCGAACAATCCGGGAAATCAGTTGTCCGGTGCCCACCGGGACCGTGCTCTTGGTGACGATGATTTTATAGCCGTCCATGGTTCGGCCGATGGCTTCCGCCACCTCCTTCACATAGCGCAGGTCGGCTCGGCCTTTTTTGTCGGAGGGCGTGCCTACGGCGATAAAGACCACCAGAGAATGTTTAACGCCCTCCTCCAGGTTGTCGGTAAACTGCAGTCGTTTTTCCCGGACATTTTTTAAGACCAGTTCCTCCAGACCCGGCTCATAGATGGGTATTTTCCCCTGCTGCAGGCCGGTGATCTTGTCCGAGTCGTTGTCCACACAAGTCACCTTAATCCCGAATTCGGCGAAGCAGGCCCCCGTGACCAATCCTACGTAACCCACCCCGATAACACAGATATTCATCCGCTCTCCCCTTCACTCCCGCCGGCGTTATTTGTAGATTCAAAATCAGAAATTCGAAACAGACTTGAATGACCAAATCTCAAAATTTCAATGTCAAAATAACAAAAACCTCCCTTGAAGGCAACGGCAATTATTGCTACTTCGCCCTTTTGATGTGGGTGGCCAAAATAATAGTAGATCAATACGAAAATAAGGTTAAACACCTATGTCATTGCGAGCGGAGCGAAGCAATCCCCCGGTCAGGCTTGGAAAGGGCTGTACGCTGCCTGGGGGATTGCTTCGTCGCTTCTCTCCTCGCAATGACTGGGAATATGCTATTTTCATGCTTCGTGGGTACCTGCCCCCGGGAGGCGGGGCGAATCTGAAATCGCGCCTTCGCGGCCACCGGGTCTCGGCGAAAAAGTTTCCCAGCTTTGGATTTTTGAACTCCCCAGGGCCGTCCCGATGAGAAACCAGAACATCAGGGCGTTATCGTCCACGAAAAAATCATCAAAAAAATTTCGAATCAGGAAGCCTACCACCATCACCCCGGTGGCCAGGGAAAAATTTCGGACCCAGGGATCGATCCCCGGCCCTCTCCGGCGGAAGCAATGAAACCCGGCCGCGCCCATAACCCAAAGGAGCGCCAAGAGCCCCTGAATTCCCGTTTGGAAGGTGAAATCCAGCAGGGTGTTGTGCGCGTGCCAAAGCATCGGCTGATGTTGAGCCCGAAATTCCGGAAAGGCCTCGGAGAAACTACTCCGGCCAAAACCGATGCCTTGAAAAGGCCGCTCTTGAATATAATGAAAAGCCAGTTTCCAGATATCCAAGAGATCTCCGGCCGTCCCGCCTACGGCGGTGTTCACCCCCGGAGCGGAGAACGAAAGCCTTTCGCCGTGAAGGCATACGGATCTGGGAATGAAGACCAGAAAGAGCAGGAGGCTCGCCGTGGCTCCCAGTAGAATTTTTTTCCTGTTCCCGATCCAGCCGATCAAAAAAAATTCCGCGGCCGCCGCCATCCACATTGCCCGTCCGAAGGTAATGTAAATTCCCAACAGGTTTAAGGCCAGCAGGGCCAGGAGTCCTGCCAGGTTCTTTTTTGACAGGAATTGCCGCTCCAGGGCAAGGTTCAGCAGGAAAGGAAACACGATGATCAGATAGGTCCCGAATTCTCCATAGCCGGCATCCAGGGAACCCGCCCGGATATAATAACCGGCTAAATGCCCTCCGGCCTGCCAGAAATCCCAGAGGCCATAGGCAACCATCAACAGATTCCCGCAGACCAGGATAAGCCAGATTGCGGGAAGTCGTTCCAGCCTCCCGGCGGAATAGGCGGCCAGATAAAAGACCAGGCACCCCTTAAGCAGTTCGCCTTTGATCTCCTTGAAACTGTAGGCCGGATCAACGGCCCAGATCAGGGAAATGAATGAAACCGCCACCAAACAGAGCAGGGGCAGGTCCAGCGGGGTCCGGGGAATCAAGAGTCGCCGCCCAATCACCATGGCCGCCAGCCAGAAAAAGGCGGCCGCCCCCAAAAGAATTTCCCGGACCGCCGTGATGGACGCCAGGGGAAGAGCGAAGAGAAAGAGCGCTAAGGAAAGGACCAGGCCCCGGTCGGCGAGCGCTGGCCATCGCTCCCGCTGAAGGAGAGCTTTCGCGGGGAAGGCGGGAGAGACGAAATCCTTTTTCACTGGCTATTCTTCCGTTCCGGCTTCCAGCAACGCTTTATTCAAAGCTGCCGCCTGAATGGCAGCGGTGCCCACTTCCGCCACTACCAGGCCGGCCGCCACATTGGCGGTCCGACAGGATTGAATCAGACTCAACCCGGAGGCCAGGGCCAGCGTCAGGGTGGCGATCACCGTATCCCCGGCCCCGGTAACGTCGAAGACCTTGCGGGCCACGGTGGGTATCAGGGTGACCCTGCTGTTTTGGGAAAACAAGGCCATTCCCTCCCGGCCGCGGGTGATCAACACGGAATCGCAGAGCAGCCTTTTTAACAGCCATTGCCCGACCCAACGCAGGTCGCTCTCGGATTCAATCTTCCGGCCCGCGGCCAGACCCGCTTCGAGATGATTGGGCGGTAATCAGGGTGACGCCCCGGTACCAGTCCAGGTGCAGCGGCTTAGGATCGACGGCCAGCGGGATGCCCCTCTTTTTGCTGATCCTTTTCAAGGCCGCCATCAACCGCAGGGAAATGACCCCTTTGTCGTAATCGGAAACAATAATCCCGCCCAGTCCCTCGGCGTTCCGCTCGATTCCCCGGATCAACAACTCCTGGATTTGGGGGGCCAAAGGATGGTTGTTTTCTTTATCCACTCGCACCACCTGCTGCTGATGGGCGATGACCCGAGTCTTTACGGCCGTAGGGCGGGAATCATCGATAATCAGACTGTCGGTGTTGACTCCCCGTCCCTTGAGTTGTCTGAGGAGGCGCTTTCCCATCCCGTCCGGTCCAATGACCCCGGCCAGGATTACCTGGGCACCCAAGCCCAAAAGGTTGTTCACCACATTGGCCGCCCCGCCCAACAGGTAACTTTCCTCCTTCACCTTCACCACCGGGACCGGAGCTTCCGGGGATATCCGGGAAACCTCCCCCCAGATGAACTGGTCCATCATCACATCCCCCACCACCAGGATACGGCGGTCGGGGAAGACCTCCAGGGCCTTCAGCAGCGGATCGGTTTTCTGAGTTCAACTTAGTCTTCAAAAATCGACTCCTCAACCCCAGCCGGTCAGGCCGGTTTTATTTTTTCGTTTTGAATACTATCCCCAGGGAATCCCGGAGTCAAGCACTTACCCCATCGGCCTTCTACTGCCCAAAGCCTCCACACCTTCGCCTAATGGCGGGGGATTTATAAGGCCCCCCCACTGGTTTAAATTGAAAAGCGAACGCCTCTGCCATTGCGAGCGAAGCGAAGCAATTCCCCGGTCGAACGGGGAGAACGTTGTAAGCCAACCGGGGGCATTGCTTCGTCGTCACGCCTAAGCTGACTCCTCGCAATGACCAGCATACTCGATATTTTGATAAACGATCTTAAGACGTTCCCTTGTCCTGGCTCAATAAATTCCCCTCAAACTGCTCCCCAATCACCCGGAGCACTTCCTCGGGCCGAATCTGTTTCAGACAACGGTTGTCCTGGCACTTTTCATTCAGGCAGCGGGGCAGGTCGCAGACCTCCTCTTTTTTATAGAGGCTGACCGAATTCTCGGACTGGTAGGGGCCAATACGCAGAGGACTGTCCGCACCGATCAGGGCCAGCGTCGGGACCCTTAAAGCCAGGGCCATATGCAAAGGGCCGCTGTCGTTGGCGATGAAGAGGGAACAGCTTCGGATCAGGCCCCCGGTGATCGCCAGATCAAAACGGCCCTCCGTGTTCAGGACCGGGGCTTTCATCCGGGAGGCGATGGCCTGAGCGGCGGACGCCTCCGACTTGGAGGAAAAAAGGACGAACCGGCAGCCGTAACGGTCGAACAGTCGGTTCCCCAGGTCAACAAAATAATCGGCGGGCCACCATTTGTACCTTCCGGAGCCGGTGGGATGGAGTCCGATGACCGGCTGAACCCCGCCGCCCCAAAAATCGTTGAGCATCCTCCGGACCTTCGGCTCCCATCCGGCGGGAAGAAAAAAATCCATTCTCCGGTCGGCTGTCTCGGCGCCGATCGCCCGAACCAGATCCAGTCGCTGTTCGATGGCATGTCGATTTTCATCTCGGCAAACAATGCCTTGAGAAAGGAAAGGGGCAAATCGACTGGTCCCGCTGCCGACAAGATACGGGGCCCGGGTGGCCCAGGCGAGGGGAACGGCCTCCGGATCGTTGCTATGGAGGATGATGACCAGGTCGTACTGCTGCTCCCGCAGGCTTCGGACCAGGGAAAGCAGGCCTCTGGCCTTCCCTCGGTAAAAGAAGAGCCGGTCTACATAGGGGTTTTCTTTGAGCAGGAGGGCGTTGCGCTGGTGACAGAGCACATGCACTTCCTTCTCGGGATAGGTCTCCTTCACGGCCCGAATGGCTGGCGTGGAAAAAAGGGTATCCCCGATGGCCGTGGTGGTCATCAGCAAAATCCGCCGGACCCCTTCCATGTCCGAAAGAGCAAAAGGCTGGGCCGGTCTTTTGCCGGCCCAACGCTGCATCAGCATTTGGAGGATCTGGTCTCGAAGATGATGGATCATCGGTTTGGTTAATATGAAAAATTAAAGCGCTGCGACTCGTCTCACCTGCGGTCTTCCCTGGGCATTCCCCTTTAGCATTTTCATGCTTCGTGGGGGCCCCTGGGCCAGGGGGTTTAATACGGAAATAAGCCCAAACACAGGTGTCATTGCGAGCGAAGCGAAGCAATCCCCCGCTTGGCTCGGCAAGGGTTTGTAAGCTGCTTGGGGGATTGCTTCGGACTTCGCGGCTCGCAATGACTGAGGGTCTGTTATTTTCACGCTTCAGAGTGCCCGCCTCGACCAGGGGGTTAGTAACTAAATATTAAAAAACAGAACCCAAGATTAAGATATTTTTGGCTCGGGTTTACCCCAGGGAATCATACAGCCTCTCCGTCGCTTCGGCAATCCGGGTCCAGGAAAAATGATCTTCCATACGCCGTCTTCCCTCCTCGCCCAGTTGTCGTCTAACCTTCGGCTCGCGCAAAAGGACCAGGATTTTTTCGGTCAATTCCGAAACATCCTCTTTTCCGGCCAGCAGCAGACCGGTCTTTTCATGAACCACCACCTCCGGAATCCCGCCTTGGCGAGTGCTGATTATGGGCAAGCCGCTCGCCGAGGCCTCCAGAAAAACCAGGCCCAAACCTTCCTCCAACTGTGAAGGAGCGACAAAGACGTCTCCCAAAAGATAAATGGAAGGCATCTCCTGGGGCCGAATGAAACTCAGAAACCGGACCCGATCCTGCCAGGGAGCCAATTCCTTTCGCAGGCGCTCCGAGAAGTCTGTTTTTTTATTCTCCCGCCGGTACCCGAAACCGGTCCCCCCGGCCAGGACCCAGACGGCCTCAGGCTCCTGAGGGAAGACCTCCCTCATGGCGCGGGCCAGGACCCCCACCCCCTTGGATTCTCGTATCTTCCCTGTGTACAGCACCACTTTTTTCCCGGCCAATCCCAGACGCTCCCGAGCCTTCCGGGTATCCTCCGGGTTCAGCCAAGGAGGCCGGAAGTCACGGGTATCCACCCCATTATAGAGTACCTCCTGGACAGGCGTTCCAACGGCCAGGCGATTTATTTCGGCCGCGACCACGAAGCGGCTGCATCCCAGAAATAAATCCGCCTCGTTGTTGAAAGAGCCGGAGGGTCTTTCCAGCTTTCCCAGGTAATTATAGAGGTTATGCATGTGGAGAATGATTTTTTTCCGGGGAAAGCGCTCCCGGAAATAGGAGACCAACAAAGGACGATTATGGATATGAATAAGGTCCGGATCGATTTTTTTCAGGAACGCGGCGACTTGTTTTTCGTAGTCCTTCGGGAAAGCCTTGAACCAGCCGTAAAGGGTTCGTTTGAATCGACGCAAAGGAATCCGGATATATTCAACCCCACCGTTTTGCTCCCTTAGAAGGAAGTTCCGGATCGGCCGGGGAAAAGATCACCGGTCGGTATTTTTTCAGCTCCCGGGAGGTCTTTTCAATCCATAGTTCGGCGGCCCCGCCCCGGATGGGCGGAATGGGGTAAAGCTCGGGACCGATCAGGGCCACTTTTTTCATGTCCGGCTCCCGACGGAACGCCGCCCCTTCTGAGCCAGGACTTCCAGATAGATATCCTGCAGCCGAGTCAGGTGCCGGGCTAAGGTAAATTTACGGTCGACGGTCTCCTTTCCCTGGCGACCCATCTGCTTGTATTTCCGCGGATCCAGGATAGCCTCCCTCACCCCGGTCACCAGGTCGGACTCCTCCCCGGGAGGAATCAGCAGCCCGTTGTGGCCGGAACGAATCACCTCAGGGGCTCCCCCTACGGCCGAGGCAATTACGGGTGTGCCCATGGCCAGGGCCTCCAGAATTGCCAGACTGAACCCCTCCCAGAGAGAGGGCAGGATAAACAGATCCAGGGCGGCCAGAATTTCAGGGATATTTTTCCGGGTTCCCACAAATAAGACCTTATCCGACAGTTCCATTTCCAACACCTTGGCTTCCAAGACAGGGCGAAGGGTTCCGTCGCCGACGACCAGGACTTTGATCTGCGGGAAATCCGGGATGAGCTGCCTCAAAGCCCTGAACAGATAAATATGCCCCTTCTGCTCCTCCAGGCGAGCGACGACTCCGATCAGAAAATCCTCCGGCTTTACTCCAAATCGCTGCCGCACCCCTGAATCCTCAAATTCCCCGCTAAAATTTAAGGGATCTATTCCGTTGTACAGTACTTCGATCATCTCGGGCGAAATCCGGTCGAACCGGACCACGCTCTCCTTGACCGCCTGGGAAACCGCCAGGATTCGATCGTTTAGATTCGCGAGCACCCGATTAATCAGATGATACTTGATTCTCCGGCGGGGGTAGACGTTATGGTAATGGGAGATGATCGCGGGAACCCGGGCTAGACCGGCGGCCAGGCGGCCGTATTTGTTGCCGTCATAGAGATGGGTGTGGACCACGTCTGCCTTTTCAGTTTTGATCAGCCGGTAAAGGTCCCGGACGATCCGCGGATCAAAGCGATGGCTTTTCATGCGGTGCAGGGCCACCACCGGAAATCCCCGGTTTTCGATTTGTTCCCCCACGGGACCTTTCTCCGAGAGGACACAGACGAAAGGAGCAAACCGGGTTTTGTCGAGACCTTCCACCTCGGTGATCAAAACTTCCTCGGCCCCGCCCACCGGAAGGGCCGCGAAGACATAAAGCACCTTCACCCGATTATCCGCGGCGTGATTTTCGTCGTTCATGCCAACGGGTCTCCCAGTGATACAGGGCGGTTAGATAGTATTTAAATTTGAGCCAGGGAGTCCCTCCGTTCAATTTTACACAGCGCAGGGTCAGCAGGTCCTCCAGACGGTGGGTGTTGTCGGTATGGACCGTCCGCGCGGTGGTGAACCCGGCCTTCCGGACCCCTTCGATTACTCCCGGATTGAAAGTCCCAAAGGGATAGGCAAAAGACAGGACCGGCCTCTGAAGCATGTTTTCCAGGTCCTTCTTTCCCCCCTCCAGTTCCTGTCGGGCCTCTTCGGGAGGGATGGCGGTCAAGTCCGAATGGCGGCGGGTATGGCCCCCCGGTTCGAATCCCTCCTGGATCAAGATCAGGAGCTGTTCTCTGGACATGAGGGGGACCACATCCGCTCCCACACATCCGGCCCACTCACTCCTTTGGCCGATATAATCGGAGACCAGGAAGATCGTGGCCTGAAATCCGTTTCTTTTCAGGATGGGAGCTGCCCGGGTGAAATTATCCAGGTACCCGTCGTCAAAGGAAATGATCACCGGCCGCGAAGGCAGAGGCCGTCCCTTAATAAAATAATCGGCCAACTGCTCGAACGATATGCTTTGATAGGTATTTTTACGAAGGTACTCCATTTGGGCGGCGAAGGCCTGCGGGGAGACCCCCTTGGCCGGGGGAAGATGATCCTCCACGCGGTGATAATACAGGATCGGAACCCGTACGGCCGCCTTCACAAAATCCCCCGAACCCGGCTGTATAGTTGACCGATCCGGCGGTGGGAATATATTTTAGCCCGCTGGGAAAACCATTTCCGCTCCCCGGAGGCCGCCACCACCCGTTTGATGGTCCATTCGTCCGAACCGGGGAAGTTCACCCCTTTCTCGGTCGTCGCCAAGGCCTCAAAGCCCAATCTCTTCGCCAGTTCAACGGCCTGGAAATCATACTTTCCCCAAGGCCAGGAAAGAAAGCGGCAGGGCTTATGGAGAAGGGCCTCGATCAGCTTTTTCGATTTTTCCAGATCCGGGCCCAGCGAATCCTTTTTTAAGGGATCGAGCCGCAGGCTCTGGTTGTTTCCCAAAAAATAATCCTGGTGGAGATGGGTATGGGATTGGATGTCGATCAGCCCCGATTCCTCCATCCTTCGCGCCTCTTCCCAGCGCAGCCCTCCCTCATAATCACCGGCAGCGGCCATTTCCTTGGCCTCCCGGTGGCTGGGGATCCGGGGCAAATCCTGTTCCTGCCTTTCATCGGGATCCCATTGCGCTCGCGGGGCGCCTTCGCTCATCCAGGAAGTAACCACAAAAATGGTGGCCTTCACTCCGTATTTCTTCAGCAGGGGGAAGGCGTAAACCCAGTTGTCCAGATGGCCGTCATCAAAAGTCAGGGCTACCGCAGGCCGAGCAATAGGCTTCCCTCCCCGAAGATATTTCAGGAGATCATCCAAAAAAATCGTTTGCAGCCCCTTTTCCGAAATAAAACGAAGATGGTTCTCGAAGCCTTCCGGGGTAAGCGTTACCAGATCGTCTGCGTAGCGGTTAATATGGTGGTACATGAAAACCGGGACGGATCTCATGATGAGTCCTTCCCGGAGTAGAGAGAAGTAATCTTGTTTAAATTATTTTTTTCAATAACTTGCATATAAAGTTTCAACAATTCCTCTAAGTGTTTCTCCCAGGTATGCCGGGCCAGAATCCGCCGGTGAATCGGATCGAGATCCTCTCGTTTCAACCTCAAGGCCCGAATAACCGCCGGCGCCAAATCCTTCAAGTCTGCCGGATCCCGAACCACCACCCCATTTTCCCCGGACACGAGGGCTTCCGAGGCCCCGTTCATTTCGGTGGTGACCACCGGCAAGCCCCGGGACATCGCTTCCAGACAGGCGTTGCTGAAGGGTTCGTAGAGGCTCGGCAGTACAAACACATCTGCTCCTTGATAGTAGGGACCGGGGTCCTTTACCGGTCCGATGAAAGAAATCTGGCGGCCAACCCCCAGGGAGGCGGCCAGGCGCGCGGCCTTCCCCTGATTCCCCTCCCCGACCACGATCAGCCGGGCCTCGACTTCCTTTAGAATGTCTGGTAGGGCCCTGATGAGAAAATGAAGCCCCTTGCGCCGGAATCCCGAACCGACAAAAAGGAGGATTTTCTCTTCGCCGACCCGACGACCCGTCACTGCCGGTGCGGTCGATTCGGGAGATAGCTCCACGGCATTGTAAATGACCTTGATTTTCTCCGGCGCCGTCCGGTAGTGAGTCAGGATCTCCTGTCTACCCCTCTGAGAATTGGCGATAAAAAACCGAGTGTCACTCCGTTCAAAAAGCCTTCTTTCCAGGGCCAAAGTCAGCCAGTGAAAGGGGTTGATGGCCGCCCCTATTCTTTCAGGAAAGGATTCGTATTTCCCCCGTTGCTTCAGCCACTCCCGATGGCAGCCTTCCCCGGCCCGATAGATGTCCTGACAGGCGGTTTTCTCAAAACTCTGAACCACGTCAAAGGCTTTCCGATCCACGGCCTTTTCCACCTTCCGGTTAAAAAGGAACAGCTTACTCAGCCCGGGCCCGCGGTAAAGGGGAAGGGGATGGAGAACCAAACCCGGTCTCTGGGGCCATCCCGCGCTAAACAGATGGACTTCATGGCCCAGGGACAGCAGTTTTTGAGCCAGTCGGTCCACATACTTCTCAGCCCCGCCGTGGGGCGAATAGCGGCGCCGAATCAAAGCGATCTTCATATCAATAACAGTCTCCTGATCAGAAATCCTCTTTTGTTTTCCTTGTGCCTGATCGGCCTTACAGTAATCCTGCCCAGCAAAGATTCAATTCCGGAGATCGCCTCCTCGGCGGTGATTTCCTCCAGACAGCGGCTGACCTTGCTGCCCTCACAGCCATCCCGGCCGCAGGGCCGACAGGGCCAATTCTTTTTGATCACCCGGTGTCCTTTCCCCCAGGGTCCCCACATGATATCCCCGGACGGACCGAAGAGGGCCAGGACCGGCGTTTCCACGGCCGCGGCCATATGCATGGGGGCGCTGTCCACTCCGAAAAAGAGCCGTGCCCCGCCGATCAAACACCCCAGTTGTTTCAAAGTCAACCGGCCGGACAGATCCAGAGGGTGCGTCCGGCACTGGGAGAGGATGGCTTGAATGGCCGCTAGTTCCTTGTCCTCCGGACCCCCGGTGACCATGACCTTGAGGCCGCAAACCTCCTCAAGGTGGTCGATGACCCGGGCATACCCGTCCAAACGCCAGGTCTTGAACATCCAGCGGGAGGTGGGGTGAACCACCACATAAGGATTCTCGTTGTTCCCTCCCTGCCGGGACAAGGCGGTTTTCAGACCGGCTTCATCCTCCGGGGACCAGGCAAATTGTAACTTTTTCTTATTCGGCCTTAGGCCGAGAAGACGCAGCATTTCCAGGTGGGATTCGACAATGGGTTTGTTGGGCTCAGGTTGCGGCCAGGTCTGGGTATACGCCAGCCTCCACCACCATTGTTTCCCTCTTCTGGGAGAAAACCCTAATCGCTTAGGCGCCCCCGACAGGAATGAGAGGATCGCCCCCCGGTCTCCAATAGTAAAATCTATTGAAATATCAAAATGTTTATTACGAAGATCTTTAATAAACTTTAACTGAGAGGGCAGCTCTTTTCTAAAGTTAGGGTCCTGTGCCCGGGGAAGGGTGATGACCTCGGCCAGGTCCGGATGACCCCGGACCATATCCTCGGTTCCCGGATTGACCACCATACTGATCTTAGCCTGGGGATAGGCCTCCCTTAAAGCCGACAAAACCGGAGTAGTGATGAGTACATCACCTAAATGCCTTAATTTAATTATTAAAATATTCATTTTGAATATTTTACTTTATAGTTTTTTAAGCTTGGAATATTTAATAAAAGTGTACTGACTGTAGAGTGCGGCCAATATCAGCCCGTTGGCCCCATCCAGGAAGCCCCTTTTCAGAACCCACATCTGAATGAAGGTGAACCAGGACCGGAAAAGAATTTCCGGCCAGGATACCCGCCGGCCCTCCTTCAGATATTGACGGGCGGACAACTCCGAATAGCGGTCCATTCTTTGGATATAATCCGAGATAGATTGGTAGGTATAATGTTCCAGGGGTGAGGTTAGGTTCTCCACCGGTCCTTTGACCTCCACCTGTTCATGGACCTCCCGGGAAGCGAATTTCCCGGCATCCTTTCTATAGAGCCGCAACTGGTAGTTGGGATACCACCCGCCGTGCCGGACCCATTGCCCGCAAAAAAAGTTCTTCCGCGGCATCCGAAAACCGGCCGCCGGAGGGCCCTCCCTAAGGACCTTTTGAATTTCCAATCGCAATCCTTCCGTTACCCGTTCATCGGCATCGATATTCAAGATCCAGTGCCCTTTGGCCTTTTCCTGAGCGCTATTTTTTTGCCCGGCGAAACCCTTCCAGGGTTCCTGAAAAACCTGAGCTTGGTATTCTCTCGCAATGGCCCGGGTCAAATCCCGGCTCCCCGAATCCACCACGATGATTTCATCGGCGAACCGCACGCTTTCCAGGCAATCCCGGAGGTTTCGCTCCTCATTTAAAGTGATAATGGTTACGGAAAGCATAGGTCCATAATAGAAAAAATTATATAAATAATCAATGCTTATATCTCCAGATCTAGATGGTTTCGTCTCCAGACGGGAAACCCTTCCCTATCTCCGGCTCCTTTGCGACCCAATAGATATTAGATGGACTTGCATGAGAACATGACGCCCGGCGGGGATGGGGTGCCTGAGTGGTTGGGGATTACCAGTCCTGGCCTGGTCGGAGTACTTCCTGAAATCCTCAAATTTCTATTCTGAAAAAAGTGGCAGATTATAATCGCTAACCAACGAATAGACGATTGAAGTTTATTGACTTTATGGGCATGAAAGAGTAGGCATTATTGAGTTACGTGATAAACTCTTCTTTTTGGCCGCCTTAAACCAAGGAGTGTCAATGGAAAAAATATTAGACCCCATTTTTCATAAGAAAGGTGGGGTTTTTTGTTCGGCAGTTAATCTTCAAGTCCGGCTCTGAGAGGGGTCGGGACAAACGCATGTTTGGTGAATTATTGGGACCCGCCGGAAAACCAGGTGGCTAACCGAGAAAACAAACCTCAACTTAACTCAACCTAATAGGATCGGAAGACCCGGACTGCTCGACTCAAAGATGTCGCACAGGGAGTTAAATTGTAAGTAGTAGAAACCACACCCAATCTAAGAGAATTTGTTATTTTTTGCCGTTGCTATCCATTTGTAAGCTTCGAAGCCCCAGCGGCCCCTATTAAAGGAGGAAACAAATCATGCAACCGATACTTCTATTCGTCCTGGTCCTGGTTCTGGTCCTGTCTCCGCTGACATCTCATGCAATCACTCTGACAGGCGCTGACTTGCCTGGCCAGGGGGATACACTGACGATTACCGAGAACACGCAGTTCCTTATTTCGCAGCCGGTCACCTGGGGCGGCGGCACGATCCGCATTGGCGAGGGTTTAACGGTTGATTTCTTAAATACGGCTGGGATCCACGGCTCCGGGAACATTAATAATTGCGGGGGGATATTCAACTTCAAATCCGACAATTACCTAAGCGGAGGGTTTAATGTCACTAACGCCTGCTGGGGAACTATTAATTTTCTGAGCAACAGCACGTTCAACGGTACACTCAACTTCGAGACTGACGGGGCCTGGACCAATCTCCAGAACAACGGCCAGTTCTCCGGAACCCTGAACGTTCTTGACCAGTACAATAAAACCTACATTTTAAACAACGGAACTATCTCCGCCCCCACCACTTTAAACCTCACCGCCAACGGCACCCTGGGGAATATCCAGATCACAAACAACGGCCTCATCACCGACAGCGTTTTAAACAATCTGGCCAACGAAGGCGGCAAAATCATCTTCGACAATACATTTGGCAGCGCAGACTTCAGGGCGCTGACCGCCCTCACCCGCATCTATGGCACCAACTCCTCGTTCCAGATGCTCTATAGCCGGAACGTCACGGTCGACGTCCTCCGGGTTTACGGGCAATCACAAGATGCGAGCTTCCTTGCGGCCGGACTGAACAGGACATTTGCCGACCCGGACAGCGGTTCACGAGTGATCTTCAATTATGTCAACCGTAGTTATTATTTGTATCTGCCGATGGTCTTAAAATAAAAAAATCCTTTGCTTCTGAAACCCCGGACGAGCTATCTCGCTGATGGCTCAAAAGCCCACCGGTAACCTGGAATGTAACCACTCACTTTCAATTGGTAATCCTTTTTCCCCAACCTTAAAGTGTTGAACATTAGTAGGTGGAAGCGAGTTCAAAGGGCAGTTTGCCGCGGCCCGATTCTTTTTGTTAGAAATGCCGGCCGTTACAAAAATCTAGGGGAGTCCAAAAAATCGAAAACGGGTAATCAACCCCGCTCAGAGCCCGCCGGCGCCAGCAAGAAAGGGTTGGCCGGCCGCTTCAGCCCTCGCAGGGCTTGGCCTCCTCGATGAGCATGATCGGGATGTCGTCCTTGATCTCGTAGATCAGTTTGCAGGCCTCACAGATTAATCCGTCCCCCGCCTCATTCAGGCGAAGATCGCCCTTGCATTTCGGGCAGGCTAAAATATCCAGCAGTTCTTTACTGACCGCCATAACACCTCCAGTATTGGTTCATTTCCTTGATTGGGTTATTTGGGTTGTTTGGTTACGGATAAATCTATCACATTACCTTTTTTATAAAAGTGCTTGCATCCACTCCCATTCCCGCTCCAGACCTTCCATCATGGAAACCTGGGGCTGGTAGCCCAGATCCTTCTTGATTTTCTCCAGGCTGGCCCCGGTATGGCGCACGTCCCCCTTTTGAACCGGCTGGTACTTGTACTTCCAGGGGGTTTCCAGTAATCCGGCGCATGGCTTCCAGAATCTCGTTCAAGGTCCGGCGGCTCCCTCCCCCGATGTTGTAGACGGACCCGTCTCGTCCGGCCTCCAGCGCCCGCCGACAGCCCTGGACGATATCATCGATAAAGGTAAAATCCCGGGACTGTTCCCCATCCCCCCAGACCACCAGCGGTTTCCCCTCCAGCCCGGCCTTAAAAAAGCGATGGAAGGCCATGTCGGGCCGCTGCCGGGGACCATAGACGGTGAAAAACCGCAGGGCAACGGTCGGCAGTCCGAAGTTTCTATAATACAGATAGGCCAGATATTCCCCCGCCGCCTTGGATACCCCGTAAGGGGACACCGGCCGCAGGATGGACTCTTCCCGCATCGGTAAGTCATCCGTATCTCCGTAAAGCGAGGACGAAGAAGCATAGATGAATTTCTTGATCCCTTCTCCCCGGCAGGCTTCCAATAATCGTTGGGTGGCCAGGATGTTGTTGTCTGAATAAGTACGGAAGTTCTCTCCCCAACTGGCTCGGACCCCGGCCTGGGCGGCCAGATGAATGATACCCTCCAGGGGCTTTACCAGACCGACCAAATCGGTATCCAGGAGATCCGCTTCAATGAATTCAAACTCCGATTGGGTACGAACCTTTTCCAGATTCTTTTCCTTCATCCAGCGAGGATAATAATCCAAAAAGTTATCGATCCCGATTACCTGATGCCCTAGGCCCAGCAGCGCCTCGGCCAGGTGGGAGCCAATGAATCCGGCGGCCCCGGTTATCAATATTCTCATCTATTTTACTCCTTCCGAGAAATCCCCCCTCCCCCCTTTCCAAAGGGGGGAACCCTTTTTCCTTATGACTCCTCCCTTTTGGAAAGGGAGGTTGGGAGGGATTTCTTATCGATTGTCCTGAATCTCCAGTGAGTTTCCTTGTTTCCGCTCATAAACCTGCTGATAAACCCTATAAACCTTTTCGGCCATTTTTTCCACCGTATATTCCTGTTCCACCAGCCGGCGGCCTTCCTCGCCCAGGCGCCCGGCCGATTCCGGATCTCGTAGCGCCTGAACCATGGCCTTAACCAGAGCCGCTGGGTCTTCCGGCGGGATCAATATTCCGGTTACCCCGGAGGTGATGATATCCGGGATCCCGCCCACAGCGGTGGCAATGACCGGTTTACCCATGGCCATAATCTGGAAAAGAAACTGGGGGACCCCTTCCGCCACCGAAGAAATAATTCCTAAATCGGTAAAAGACAGGATTTCCGGAATATCCTCTCGATAGCCGGTCATGAGGATTCGATCCTCCAGTTGAGCTTTTCTTATTTCCTGTTCCACTCGATCACGGCCGGGACCGTCCCCCACAAAAAGAAACCGGGCCTGGGGAAAAACCTTGATCAGCTCGGCGGCGGCGGCGATCACCAGTTCATGGCGTTTCTGGGCCCTCAAAACGGCCACCAGGGTGACGACCGGGCTGTCGATGCGGCAGCCCCATCCTCTTCTTTAAGTCCAGGTCCGGGGGCCGGGCTTGAAATCGGCCCGTATCCGCCCCAGTGGGGATGGAAACGATCCGTTCGGTTGGGATCTTGTGGGTTTGGAGCAATTCCCGGCGGATATGCTCCCCCGTAGTAATGATGGCATCGGGCAAATAATAGACCCGGTTCAACCAGGGCCGTCTCACCCGCACCGAAATATGACGGGTGCGAACCAACACCGGAACTTTGGCCCAGCGCCCGGCCAGGCCCCCGGCCCAACTGTCCACCGAACTATGGGTGTGCAGCACGTCGATCTTTAATTCCCGAATCAGATTTTTTATCCGCAGGACAGCCCCGGGCTCCCAGGCGGTTCTAATCTTGTGGGGAATGACCTCGATCCCCATCTTCCCGGCCTCTTCCGCCAGTTTCGTTCGGGGAGGGCAGAGGATCCGGACCTGATGACCTTGCCGTCGATGTTCCCTCATTTCCAGCAAGATGCGGATTTCCTGCCCGCCCCAGCCTTCCGACCATTCGGTATGGAGAATCCTAAATTTTTTATCTGTCCCTTTTTCCATCACGGTTTCTGATAAAGGCAAAACGAATAATCAATAATCAATTGATAGAGGGCGGCTGCGCTGCACTCTTCCCAGTTCTTTTCCTCTTTTGCTCTCTTCTCTCTTCCCCCTTCTCTCTTCTTATCGCTTCCCTCTTCCCTCTCCCATCTTCTTTTCGCTCCACGCCCGGCGCTCAGCGCTTCCCCTCCTCCCTCGGCCAGGGCTGATAGGGACGGGTCTTCCAACGCTGGTGGACCCAGAAGTAGTGGTCCGGGTAGCGTCGGGCCATGGCCTCGATAACCCGATTATACTGGGCCGTGTTTTCCTCGATGTTTTTGGTCCGGTCGCCGAAATCCAGCCAGGGCACTGGGGGTTGGAGTTCCAACCGATAGTGCCCGTTTCCCTCGTAGACCATGAAACCCGGCACCACCGGAGCCCCCGTGCTTAGGACCAACAAGGCCAGGCCCTTGTTGGTGCAGGCCCGTCGCCCAAAAAAATCGACAAAGACTCCGTCCTTCCAGTCGATGTTCTGGTCCATCAAGATGCCCAGGTTTTTTTTCTCCCTTAGCAGTTTAATCAAGACCCGCATGGACCGCTCTTTGGATACCACTCGGTTGCCGCTGACCTCCCGCAGTGCCCGGGAAAGTTTTTCCGCCGGTTCGAAATCCAGCGGCTTGACGATCACGTAGGTCGGCTCAAAAAAGTACCCGAAGCTGATCGGCATCAGTTCCCAGCACCCGAAATGGCCCGTTAGAAAAGCGATCCCCTTCCCCTGGGCCTTGGCCGCCTGGTAGTGTTCGATCCCCGTGAAGCGGACGTATTTTTTGACGCGCTCGGCACTGTAGCGGAACAGATACACGGCCTCGAAAAAGTGTCGGCCGATTCCCTGGAAGCATTGTTTCACCAGGTTCCAGCGCTCGGCTTCTGATTTTTGATCCCCAAAAGCCGTCGTAACATTCTGAAAAGCGATCTGCCTTCTTCTTTTTAACAGGTAAAATAATCCGCTCCCCAATCCTTCGCCCAAAAACAACCCGATCTTCCTGGGGATAAGGGAAAGCAGGATGACCAAAAGATAAAGCAGTCTATACACGGTCGCCGATCTCCAAAAGTTCCCGGAGGGATTCAAAGACTTCCGGGGCCTCGATGGCCCGCAAGCAGTCGAACCGTCCCTGGCAAGTAGGATTTTTATAACAGGGGCTGCACGCCAATTTTTTATAATGAATTCTGTTGCCCTTCCCGTAAGGTCCGGTAAAGCGTGGGTCGTCGGGTCCGTAAAGCCCCACCACCGGCAGGCCCAAGGCCACCGCCAGATGGAGGGGTCCGGTGTCGGATCCCACCACTAGCCGGCATCTTTCCATCACGGCCGCCAAGTGCCGCAGGGAGAGCCGGCCCAAGCCGTCGATGACTCCCCGGCCGGAAATCGGGACTTGACCCAGAAACCGCTGCCGATCCTGCGCGTCCCCCAGCAGAACCACCTGAACCCCTTCCAAAAGGGAAAGGCGCTCCAGTAGAGCGCCCCATTGATTAAGGGGCCAGCATTTTTGGGGCAGGGAGGCCCCCACCTGCAGACCGATGATTTTTTCGCCTTCCCTCACCCCTTGGGTCTGGAGAAAATGGTCGGCCCAGGTCCTCTCTTCCGAGCGAAGGCCCAGTTGGAAATCCGGGGGTCCCGGAGGGCACCCCAGGAATTCAGCCACTTTCAGATTGCGGTCCACGGCGTGTAAGCCCTCCCCTTCCGGGATCTGCCGGGAAACCCAATAACTGAATTCCTTCAAGCCGGTGCAGCCCAATCGGCGGGGGGCCCCGGCCAGAAGGGCCATCAGCCCCGATTTGGCCAACCCCTGCAGATCGATGGACAGGTCAATCCGCAGATCCCTTAAGGCCCGGCGCAAGCGAACCAACTCGCTCCAGGCCTCGCCCCAGGACTTCCGGGCCAGAAGGGCTTGAATCTTTTTCCGGGGATAGACCACGACCCCCTCCAACAGGGGATGGGCTTCCAGAATCGGGGCGCAGCGGTCCTCCACCACCCAATATAACTTAATCCGGGGAAAACTCGTTTTCAGGCGAGAGGCCACCGGCAAGGCATGGATCACGTCTCCCAGAGAGGTCAACTTGATCAACAGGATCCGTTGGTCCCCTTGAGGGTCAATGAAACCCGTCAACTGACCGGACCGTTTCCAGAACATCCCTGACCTCGATGGCTTTCATGCAGGTTAACTCCGAACAATTCCGGTCCCGGCAGGGACTGCAGGAAACCGGTTTTCGGATGATTCGGGCTTTGTGGCCGAAAGGTCCGGTCAACTCCGGTCGGGTCGGCCCGATAATGGCCACCACGGGCCGATCCAGGGCCGCGGCCAGGTGCATGGGACCGGCCTCGTTGCCGATGAAAAGGTCGGTTTCCTTAAGCAGGGCGATCAACTGTTTGAGACTCAGCCGATTAACCAGATCAATCACCGGCACTCGGATCAGGGAAAAAAGCGCTTCGAACAGACGGCCCTCCTGGCTGCCGCCCGCGGCACCCCCGATCACGGCCAACCGCAGGCCGGGGGTCAATCCCAGGGTATTGATCAATTCGGCAAAGCGGTCCGCCGGCCAACGGCGGGAGAGCCAACCGGCTCCCGGATGAATGACCACCAGCCTTTCCTGCTCCCGGCGGCCGGCCGAGACCAGGATTTCGCGAACCTGATTTTGGGCGGTCTCGGAAATCGCCCATTGAAATTGGATCTCGTGGGTCGGTCCTCCCAGAAAATCAATGACTGAGAGGTTTCTTTCCACGGTATGCCGATCATGGGGGCGGGGGGAAATCTCCCGAGAGAAAAACCCGGACAATTCTTTCATCCCGGTGGTATTGGCCGAACCTATCCGCCAGCGGGCCCCGGCCATCCACACCAGCAGGGCCGACTTGGCCAAACCATGCAAATCGATGGACAGGTCAAAAGATCGGGAGCGCAGCTCCCTTTTTAACCGGCTGAAGGTTTGCCCCATCGCTTTCCAGGCTTTCTTTTTAAGGGCCTCCTCCATCGCCTTGAAGGGAGCCACCAGCACTTCATCCAGGTCCGGGTGTCCTTCAACCAGGTCCCGGCAGCGGTCATCTACCAGCCAGGTTATCCTGGCCCTAGGATACGTCCGGCGCAGAGCGGACAGGGTGGGCAAACTGAAAACAATATCCCCGATCCGGCTCGGCTGAACCAGGAGGATGCGTTTGATTTCGCCCTTAGGGGGAGGCAGGGGCAGTCTCCTAAATAGGCTCATCTTAGTATTTAAATAGACTTCCGTTAAGTTTGCTATTTCAATAATTAAAAGTAATAAATATATTAATTTTAAAATCAAACTCTTATGAAGAAGCCTTGTTTTCAGGCTTCGCGGTGCCCGCCCCGGCTATTGAGTCTTGGGTCAGGTCTTTCAGGGCTTCCCAGACCTCATCCACGCCGATGGCTTCCAGGCAAAAGCGAGCCTCTCGGCATTCTTTTCGAAAACAGGGACTGCAGGGAAACGGCTTCCGGATCACCCGGGAGGTCTTCCCCCAGGGCCCGGTCCTTTCCGGGCTGGTCGAACCGAACAGGGCCACCAGGGGCCTGTTCAAAGCCGCCGCCACGTGCATCAATCCGGAATCATTACTGACCACCGCCTGGCAGCGCTCCACCAGGGCCAGGGCTTCTCCCAGGGAAGTTTGGCCCATTAAATTAATAAAGGGCCCCTGGGGGATTTCCTTCCCGCCCGGTGCAGTGCCCAGCGCATCTCCGGCGGCACCCAAGAGGATAACCCGAGCGCCTCTTTGGTGCTGGATTCGTTCCGCCAATTTTTCATATGCCGAAAACGGCCAACACTTGGCCGGTCCGTACTGGGCGCCCGGAGCCAAACCGATCACCGGATCATCGGGTCTGACACCAAAGGAGGCGAGTCGCCGGCCGGCCTCCTCTTTCCAATTTTCAGCCACCCTCAACCGCAGGGGGTGTCTCTCCGGGTCTGGAATTTCGCGAATCCCCAAGCCCTCCAGAAGCTGCATAAAGGAGAGTACCTGGTGCTGGTCATTGAATCTCAAAGGAAGGGGTTTGGTCTGGGTCAACAGCCGTCCCCGTCCTTCCGTGGCATACCCCACCCGGACCGGAATACCGCTTAAGAAGGAAATCCAGGCCGACTCAAAGGAATGGGGAAAATGCACGACGACTTCAAAATTCAACGGTTTCAGGGCCTTCGCCAGGAGCCACTTACCACGAATCCCTCGATGGCGGCCTTTATTTTCATAAATAATCACCTGCCGGACATCGGGATTCGTTTCAAAGACCGGGGCCACTCCCGGCCGAGCCAGGACCGCTAATTCAGCCTCGGGAAAATGGGTTTTTATACTATGAATGGCCGGGGTGGTCAATAAGGCATCTCCCAGCCAGTTGGTAGAGCGAATTAAAATTTTACGAAAAGGATCGGCCATGAGGACGAATCTGATACCTTTTTATCTGGAAGATTTATCCCTAACACTCTGATGAATAAGTTATGATCTCTAAATCCGAAATTCGAAGCACGAAATTCCGAAACAAGCACGAAGGTCCAAAATCCAAATGATCCAAAACAAAAACGTTTCGAATTCTTCGAAATTTGGTCATTTGGATTTGTTTCGAGTTTCGGATTTCGGATTTCGAAGATTTTCAACCAAAAATAGTCAAATTTTTGGTTAAATCTTGCTTTCCAACACTTCCCAGAAATTCTTATTCGGGTATCTCTACCCCAATGGCCAGTACCAGCAACTCCGCCTGCCCGTCAGGCCAGTTCCCAAGTTTCAGCGCATCCTTTTCGGTGGTCAGCAGCACCTCCGCTTTTAAGGAGGCCGCCTCCTCCAGAAGACGGTCGTTTGTCTTTTTCCTGGTAGACCTGATGATCCCTGAAAGGACTTCAGGCCCACCAATTCCACCTCCAGGCTTTTCAAGCTGTGGCGAAAGGACTCCGGCTGACCGAGCCCGCAAAAGGCCAGCACCCGCTTTCCTTTTAACCAGGACAAGGGTTGGGATTCACCCTCCGGATATTTCCAGAGCCTTTGGGGAACATGGCGGGAAAAAAAAACGGGCATCCCGGGATCGAGGGCTTTGATCTGTCCTTCCAGGGCGGACAGATCCCGGGCAGCGATCATTTCCGTGTGGCTGATGATGACCACATCGGCCCTGCTGAGCTGATTTCGGGGTTCTCGGAGGGTGCCCCGAGGGAGCAGTCCCCCGGTCCCAAAAGGTTCGTGGGCTGGAATGAGTAGTATATCGACATTTCGCTCCAGACCGACGTGCTGGAATCCATCGTCCAAGATGGCCAGATCCACTCCCCAGCGTTCCCGAGAGAGTAAGCCGGACTGATAGCGGTTTTTCCCGATCACCACGGCCACCCCCGGCAATTGTTCTGCCAGCCAGAAGGGCTCTTCTCCCCCCTCCGAAAGGGTTCCGATTATTCCTTCCGGACTGGAAATGACCGCCCCTTTTGCGCTTTTATCTCCTCCGTACCCCCGGCTGAGGATGACCACCTTTCTTCCCTGTCGTCTGAAATGATCGGCAATTAAAGCCGTATGGGGGGTCTTGCCGGTTCCCCCGACGACCAGGTTCCCGATACTGATGACGCTCAGGGGCAATCGGTGAACCGGCAACAGTCCCCTTCGGTAAAGGGAGAGGCGTAAAAACACACCCAGTCCATAGATTCCCGAGGCCAGGCCCCCCAGCGGGGTTAACAGTAATTTGAACCAGCCGGTTAGGATCGTCTTACCTTTTTTATTAGCCAGGCCGCCGCCTGTCTTAAGCGAATCAGCCAGGTGAGCTCTTTTTCCAGATAGGCCAGGCGGAAGAGGTAAATGCCGATAAGACCAACGATAATGTTGGGCAACCACAGACCGATAACCGGCGGCAGCGCCCCCCGCTCCCCTAAGCTGAAGGCCAGGGATAAAAATAAATAGTAAATGAAGAAGACCGCTCCTCCCAGGATAATGGCCCAGGGACGACCGGCTACCTTGGACTGCAGGCCCAGGGGCAAGGCGATCATGCCCAAAACCAGGCAGGCAAAAGGGAGGCTGAACTTTTTGTAATATTCGATCTGGTAATTATAATACCTTTTTTCAGTGGGCGAGGTTATGCGGATTCTTTCTCTTAATTCCGGGAGATACATTTCGGTTTCGCTTTTTTCCCTCTTTTCCTGGTCCGAGACGATCTGCTCCAGAGGCAGGAATAGATCATAGCTCTTAAAGAAAACAGTCTGGGCGCTTTTGGATTTCAAAGAAACGTTATAAATATGTCCGTTTTCCAGTCGCAGGTTCAAGGAACGCTCTTTGGGATTAGGGATCAGCCACCCCCGTTTGGCGATAATCGTCTGAGGAAGGTCTTTTTCCCGTTGGTCAAAGATAAAGACATCTTCCAATAAACCGTCCCCGTGCACCCTTTGAATATAAAAAACCAGCTCTTTAAATTCGTTATAAAAAACCCGTTCTTTCAAACTGACCTTGGCCTGCACTACGGCGACCTGAAACAGTAGATTTTTCAGCGAGTGCTCCCCCCAGGGCTGGGCAACCATGGCCGCAAACCCGGTAAGGATAGTTCCGGAGAGGCTCAAAATCAAAACCGGCGGCAAAAGCTGAAAGAAACTTAATCCCGAGCCCTTCAAGGCCGTGACCTCGTTATCGCTGGCCAGGCGCAAAAAACCTAAGAGGATCGAGATAAAAAATGACATGGGTATAATATAGACCATCAAAAAAGGAAGCGTATAGCCCAGCAGGCGGAGGATATTGAAGACTCCGACCCCCTTTTGAACGATCATCTCGATGAGCTGCATCAGGTTCCCTAAAATAAAAATCAAGGTGAACACGGTCAAGGTTACCCCGAAAGGGGTCAGAATTTCCTTGAGGATGTATTTGGTGATGATTCTCATCGGTTTCCAACATAATAAACTTCGAAGGTCTTGACCACTTCTTCTTTGCGGAAGATCTGGATCTCCCGGAGTTTATCGATTTTTGAAAAAAGAACCCGGGCTTTTTCCCGGTCCTGGGGACAATGATCCTGATAACAGACCAGCAGGGCCCCCTGATTTTTCAGCTCGGGCAGCGAAATCCAGATATTGCGCGCCGATTTGCCGAAAGAATAGGGCCAGGGATGCTGGGGCGTGTAAAAGGAAATGACCCCGGCCAGTTGGTAATCGTCGGCGACCACGAACACCTTTTCCTGATTCGGAAAGACCCGGGCGTATTCCCGCCCTAAACCCTGCCCCAATTCCCTCCAACCCCTCATTTCCAGGGTCCGGTCCTGGTGGGCGGCGACCGGCAGGTAAGGGAAGAAGATATGGACGGCGATCAGCATCACCGGAAACCAACCGGTCAAAAACACCGCCCCTCCCACTACCCACTTTCGGACCCTGGATATCCGGGGCCACTTTTCCGCCAGGCTCTTTCCCAAAAGGACCGCCCCGAAAAGCCAGGCGACGTTCCCCCAACTGGGATCGGTGTACTTTCCTTTAAAGGCCGCCAGGGTGAAAACCAGCAGCGGCACCCCGGTCAAAAAAAGCAGATAGGCCGAAGGGTCATCCCGCCAGCCGCCCCCGCGGCAGGTCCGGGTCCAGGCCCCGGCCAGGAGGAAAAACAACACCGGTCCTAGAATCAGGGGTTGCCCGAACGCGAAAGCCAGGGCCTGAATTCCGAACTTCCCCCCGGTCAAGCCTTTTTCCAACTGCGATCCCAGAGAAATCCAGCCGTTCAGATAGTTCCAGTAGAGAAAGGGGGAAAACAAAAGGAGCCCTAAAACCAGGGCGGCCCAGAGGTGCGGATTGCGGAAGGCCTTTCGTCTTTCCGGCGCAGACACCAAAAACAAAAAGGCGGCTCCCAAAAACAGGACGGCGGTGAACTTGGAAAGGAGGGCCAGTCCCCAGGCGATTCCGGCCCGATAATAGGCCGCGTTGCTCTTTGAGGCCCAAGCCCGCCAGAACTCCAGGGCCGCCCAACTGTAAAAAACCATCAGGGGCGTATCGATGATAAAGATGATACTGCCCACGGCGTACAAGGGAGCCGCCTCCAGCAGCAGGACGCTAAAAAAAGCCGCGCGAACGCCGAACTGCCTCCGGGCCAATTGAAAGATCAGGATAAAAACCAACAAGGTCAGAACCTGGGACCCGATTTCCAGAGCCCATTGATTATTCCCTAGCAGGGTGGTGCACAACCGGATCGCCCAAGCGACCATGGGCGGATGTTCGTAGTAGCCCCAGGACAGGAAACGCGACCAGACCCAGTGGTCGGCTTCATCCGGGTGCAGGTCCAGCAGCATTCCCAGAGACAGCCAAAGGAGCAGATGGCCGGCCAGCAGCGCGTAAAAGCCCCATTGATACGGTCGATCGTTTTTGGAAATCATTCGCCTCCCAGCGGATCCGCCGGCCCGGCCGCCTGTTTCAGGGCCGGTAATACGTCGGATAGGGATTGCAGCCGAAACCGATTCAGCAAGGTTTCAAATTTTTTCCGAGGATTTCCCAGGTGCAGGTGCAGCCAGCGGGCCCTTAATTCCCGGATCAACCGCTTCGGCCGGGGCCAAAGATCCCAGGGGTGGAAATAAAACAAATTATACCGGCCCTGCTGAAGGACCCGCTGGGCAAAAAAACGAATAACCGCCCAGGGCCAGAGATTAAAATAAAGTCCCCCCGAATACGGGACCCGCCGGGTTCCCCAGGCATAGACCGATGCCGGGATCTCCAGGAGTTTAAGGGAGCGGCCTTGGACCCGGGGGTAAAAAGGGCGCAACGGGGCGGTGGGAATACCGTATAAAAAATTCTTGATCGGGAAAATGGAAGCGTCGTAGGCCAGGCCAAAGGATTCGAGGATTTCCAGGGCCCAGAGGGTGTCCGGCCCGATGGACCAGGAAGGGGCGCGGAAGCCTAAGGGCGGCTTTCCGGTCAGGTCCCGGAAAACCTTGAGCGAGCCTTCCAGGTCCCGGCGAAACCCCTCGGGTCCCCGATCCCGCAAGAGATGATGCTCATACCCGTGGAGGGCCAATTCCTGTCCGGCCTCCAAGATCAGTTCACCGATCCTGGGGCGCTTCTCCAATAAGCGCCCCAGGACAAAGAAGGTCCCCCTGGCCTGGTGCCTGCGGCAGAGCGCTAAAATCCCTTGAAGACGATCCACCAGCGAGTGCTGGTCCTCTTGCCGGTCGAAGCGCTCAAAATCGGTGCGCGGATAGTTGATATGATACCAGTCTTCGATGTCAAAGGTGAGGAGGTTCATTACCGCCTAATTTATGCCGTTCAGGATGTTAGCAGCATTGAACATCGAACATCGAAGGTTAAATGAAAAAAGATGAAGAAACAGACTTGATCTGGTAGAGAGTCTGATCAAGCTTTCGGTCAGAATCCTATTGATCGTTGAGCCGCTTTCAAATACCAGAAGTGGATATTTGTTTTTCATTCGATGCTGGACGTTCGATGTTCGATGTTCATTTTTTTAGTTAATCCTGCCGCCATCCATCCGGAACAGATATAACTTTGCGATTATAGGTCCGGATCCCCATCCCGCCGGGAAAGCGTGTCCACCCGGTCCCTCAGCAGAGCCACTTCCTGGGCCAGGATGCGTTTTTTGGTCTTAAAGTCCGAAAGCTGGATGGAAAAATGAATTAGAATAAAAATGGTGACGACATTGAAGAAAAGGAACAACGCAGTCGGGCCGTAGTCAATCCCCAGCCAATGGGCGACCCGGTCGATCAGGGGATGGAAAAACGACAACCCTAAAAACACGCCGGCGATCATAATCCACAAAAAAGAATATTCTTCCATCAGCCTTCTCCGCCGGATCAGGGAAAAAATCCAAAAGAAGAGAAACAAGGAAAGCAGCAGGGTGCTGATTTTCAACAGAACAAAATTCATGGGTTACCTCCGCCGACGTCTTTTGAAGGAAAGGATGGAGATCAAGACCCGAACCATGTAATAAACGCTTTTTATCGGGGTGATGGAAGAAACTCCGGCCGGACGGGTGCGCATCCTGACCGGTATCTCCACCAGGCGGCAGCCGCTGGCATCCAGGTAACTGATCGATTCCGGTTCCGGATATTCACCCAGATAATTTTGGGCCAGGATCGCGATGGCCCTTTCCGAATAGGCCCGGAATCCGGAAGTATTGTCCACGATCCGCTGACCCACGATCAAGGCGTTGGCCCCCTGAAAAATCAGGTTGCCCAGACGGCGCATCCAGGACCCGCGGTAGCCGGTCGGGGTGATGAAACGGGAACCGATCACCAGGTCCGCTCTTTCATCTTCCAGGGTTTTCAAGAGCCGGGGAGCCTCCTCGGCCGGATGTTGATAATCCGCGTCGATCTGGATAGCGGCGGT
This sequence comes from uncultured delta proteobacterium, assembly GCA_963743305.1. Classification (GTDB taxonomy): domain Bacteria; phylum Desulfobacterota; class RBG-13-43-22; order RBG-13-43-22; family RBG-13-43-22; genus CAVQSS01. The sequence continues at coordinate 16,732 of CAVUPH010000037.1, read as the reverse complement.
GTAGTGGTGGGCCGCGGCATATTGAAACCCGGTCTGCACCGCCGCGCCAATCCCCAGGTTGAAAGGCAGATCAATCACTCTGACCCCCGCCTCTCTGGCCCGGGCGGCGGTCTGATCGCTGGAGCCGTCATTGATGACCAGAATATCCGGCTCGGGGAGGTGGGCGCGGATGTCTTCCAGCACCCGGGAGATATTGTCTTCCTCCTGATAGGCCGGGATAATAATGAGGACCTTGGCCAAGCGCTGGTTTTCCATCAGGCGATAACCAACCGGCGGATTAAGCGGCTCCCCAGCCATTGGGTCCAGGACAAAGGAAGTCGAGGCCAGAACGTTGCCGCCAGGTGGTAAGTGAGGGACTGCCGGGCTTCCCCTATCGAGTGGACTCTCCCGCCGTTTTTGTCCCGAGGGTAGAGGTAGCGCAAGGGGCGGGGCTGGGCCTTCCACTGGCGTTTAAATTGGTAGGTCCCCGAACCCGACTGGCTGCGGCAAAAACTAAAATAGGACGCCCCCGACTCCCAGGTGTCCCGGAGGGCGGTCTGGTACAACAACTGGTTCGGATGTTCGTTTTGATGGGCCGTCAAACTGGCCACATAAGGGGCGCTGACACTGGCCCGGTAACGGAAGAGAAGCATCCCGGCCACCGGAACCGTCCCTTTATAGACCACAAGCAGCCGGCAGCGGTCAGGAAACACCTGCAGGATCTTTTGAAAAAACCTCAACGGATAAACCGGAAAAAACAGTTCCCGCATCCTGATTGAAAAAACCCGATAAAAATCCTCGATCAGGTCTTTTCCCGCACCCTGGCGCACCACCAGGCCCGACTCTCGGGCTTTCCTGGCCTGGCGCAGCCGGGGGCCGACCTGTTTTTCAAAGACCTTCCAGTCACCCGGCAGTTCCAGAATCATTTCCAGATGCTCTTGATTGGCCGGGATCTCGGGGTCCTGGAGGGCCTCTAATTCCCGCAATTCCACCGTATCAGCCTTCAAGGTCTCCGCTTGGGCGTTGACGGCCGCCAGCATCCCCTCCCGCAGCGCCGGGTCGAGGGTCCATAAACCGGCCCGGGTCTGGTAGGGCAGGGAAATGAGATGCCGGCCGCCGCCGATCCAGGGGCTCTTCATCAGGACCAAAGGGCAGAGGCCTCGAACCCGGCCCCGGTCTTCGACCAGGAGATAATGGGTCTTGAGACCCAGCGATTCCTCATAGACCCGGCGCCAGCCATAGAGCAAGGAATAGGGGGCCTCCGCAAACTGCTCCAGCCCTTGATCCCAGGCCGTTTCCCCCTCCCCGGCCGACAGCCATCTCCAATCCACCGGTTAATCCTCGTCGCCCTTGTTCCGGAACTGAATCTCATAGATCCTCCGGTATTCCCCATTCAATTGCCACAGCTCCTCGTGTCTTCCCTGCTCCACGATCCGGCCGTCGGCGATGACGATAATCCGATCGGCCTTGCGGATGGTGGAAAAGCGATGGGCGATGACCAGGGTTGTCCGCCCGGTCATCAGGTTTTCCAGTGCCCGCTGAACCTCGGCCTCCGAATCGGAATCCAGGGCCGAAGTGGCTTCATCCAGGATCAGGATGGGGGCGTCCTTCAGTAACGCCCGGGCAATGGAAATCCGCTGGCGCTCGCCGCCGGACAAACGGATCCCCTGTTCGCCGATGAGGGTTTCCATTTTATCCGGGAGCCGGTCGATGAAGTCATAGGCATAAGCAGCTCGGGCCGCCTGGAGGATCTCTTCCTCGCTTTTTTGGGGCGATCCATAACGAATATTGCTGCGAACCGTATCGTTGAAGAGGATGGTTTGTTGGGTCACAATGCCGATCTGTCGGCGCAGGGAGGCCTGGGTAAACGACTGGATCGGCCGGCCGTCTATCAGGATTTCCCCTTCCGTCCTCTCGTAAAAACGCGGAATAAGGTTCACCAGAGTCGTTTTCCCACCGCCGCTGGTCCCGACCAGGGCGATGACTTCTCCGGAGCGGACTTCCAGATTGATGTGCCGGAGGACCCAATCCCGGTCGTAACGGAAGGAAACGTCTTTAAAGACGATGCCCTGCCGCACTTCCCGGAGCAACGCGGCCCCGGCCTGATCCTCAATCTCCGGCTTCAGATCCAGGACCTCGAAAACCCGAACGGCGGCCGCCAGGCCCTGCTGAATGGTGTTGTTGACCCCGCTTAGGTGTTTAATCGGTTCGTAGAGCATCAACAGGGCCGTAAGAAAGGAAAAAAAAGTCCCGGGGGTGGAGGTTCCCTGGATGACATTATAGCCGCCATACCAGATAATGGCGGCAATCCCGATACCTCCTAAAAATTCCATGATGGGGGAAGACATGGATTTGACCGAAACGTCTTTCATGGTCAAATCGAAAAATCGTTGATTGCTCTCCCGGAAGCGTTCCACTTCCCGGTCCTCCATTCCAAAGGCCTTGACGATCCGGTTTCCGGACAAGGTTTCGTGGAGATGGATGGAGATGGCCGCCATGGTTTTTTGACTCTGGGTGCTGATCTTCCGGAGCTTGCGCCCGAATTTAACGATCGGCAGCACCGCGATCGGCAACACCAAAATGGCTAAGCCGGCCAATTGCCAATCCCGGTAGAAAATGACCGCCACCAGACCGATAATGGTGAACAGGTCTTTCAGTATCCCGGTGACGGCACTGGAAACCGCCCCCTGAATCAGGTTGACATCGTTGATGATCCGGGACATCAACAGCCCGGTGGAGGTCCGATCAAAATAAGAAAGGGACAACCGCTGCAGGTGGCTGTACAGGTTTTCCCGGAGGTTGGCCACAATCCGCTGGCCCACGAAGCTCATCAGGTAGGACTGGCCGTAACCGAACCCTCCCTTGACGATGTAGAGCAGGATAATAAAGGGCGGCAACAGGGAAAGGGTCGCCATATTCTTCTGGAAAAAAATATCGTCCAGCACCGGTTTGACCAGATAGGCCATCAGGGCGGTGACTCCGGCTACCACGGCCATGCAGACCATGGCCAGGGCCAGGCGGAACCAATAGGGTTTGACTAAAGAGAGGAGCCGTTCCGTCATCATCCGCCTAGCATCTCCAGGGCCATTCGGGCTACCCGACGGGAAGCTCCCGGCCCTCCCAATTTTTGTCTGACCAGGGCCATTTTCGTCCGCAGGTTCTCTCGTTGGGCCGGGTCGTTCAGCAAGCGCCAGGCCTCTTCGGTCAGGGCCTGCGGCTGGGCCTGATCCTGGACATATTCGGAAATAATTTTTTCTCCGGCAATCCAGTTCACCAGTCCGATATAAGGCACTTTGATCAATCGCTTGGCAATCCAATAGTTGACCGCTGAAACCTTGTAGACAATGATCATGGGGACCCCAAAGATAGCCGCCTCCAGGGTGGCCGTTCCCGAAGTCACCAGGACCAGATCAGAACGTTTCAGGGCCGCCGGGGAAACCCCGGAGATAAGCCGAAGGGAAAGCCCCCGCTCCTGATAAGGGGCGGCCTTCTCCCGGATGACCAAGGGATCGAGCGAAGGTGCTATGGGCAGCCAAAAAACCAACGGGCCCGCGAATCGTTGCTTCAAGGCCCAGGCGGTATCCAGCAGGACCGGCAGGAGTTGACTGACTTCTGTCGGACGGCTTCCCGGCAACAGTCCGATGACGGTACTTTCCGGTCCGACCCCGGGAAGATCGGGGTCGGCTTTCAGCGGCCGGGTCTCTTCCAGAACGTCCACCAGGGGATGACCCACAAATTCCACCGTCATCCCGCGGCCCCGGTAAAATTCCTCTTCAAAAGGAAGGATGACGGCCATGCGGTCCACTACCCGGGCAATGGTTTTGACCCGACCGGCGCGCCAGGCCCAGACCTGGGGACTGATATAAAAAAGGACGGGGATCTTCCGCCGGTGGGCGAAACGGGCCAGGCGCAAATTGAGTTCGGGATAATCGATCAACACCAGCAGATCGGCGGCCCGATCCACCAAGGTTCGCTTTACCTTTTGAAAAGCCCGAAAAATATGAGCGATCTTGGCCACCACCTCGGTAAAGCCGACCACGTTCAGCGGTGGGGGATAGACCATCTCCACCCCGGCCTCCCTCAATCGCGGCCCCCCCAGTCCGAAAAAAACGAGGGATCCCCCCAATTCCTTTAAGGCCTTGACCAGGGCGGCCCCGTGCAGATCACCGGAGGCCTCGCCCGCGATAATACAAATTTTTTTAATTGGTTTCACTAAGTTTAGGGTTGGAAGCCGTTCGTTCCCGAACCGAGCCAGGATTGGAAGGCCTCTAATTCCGGCAGATTCTCCGGTATCCAGGTGGCACTGCCCAGGGAACAATTCTTCTCTATTTCCCGGTTAACTTCCAAAGCCAGGGCCAAGGCCCTCCGGCCGTCTTCTCCGGAAACCAAGGGCGGAGTTCCTTCCCGAATGGACTGGATAAACGATCGCAGTTCCAATTCCAAGGCGTCCTGTTCCGGGAAGGACCCTTCTTCAAAAACAAAGGGCATTCCGGTCGGTACTTTCTCCGGCCCTTTTTCCAACCGCACCAATCGATAAGCCTTGGCCCCCAAGTCCAAAGAGAGGTAGGCCCCCGGTTGAAATATCCGCAGCTTGCGCATGGCCGTGATGGATATCCGGCTGGCCGTGATATTGGCCACACCGCCGTTTTGAAATTGGATGCGGGCGTTGGCGATATCCACCTGGTTGGAAACCACCGGTACCCCGACGGCCTGGACATTTTCCGGAGGGGAATCGGTGAGATGAAGGATCAAATCCAAATCATGGATCATCAGGTCCAGGACCACGTTTACATCGATCCCCCGTTCTTTAAAGGGTGATAGACGATGGGTCTCAATAAATAGCGGATGGTGGATGAGGTGCCGGACCTTCAAATAGGCCGGATTAAACCGCTCCAAATGGCCGACCTGGATCAGGCAGCCCTTTTGCTCGGCTAAGACAATCAGTTCCTCGGCCTCAGCCAGGGTGGAGGTAATGGGTTTTTCAATCAGTATCGAAACTCCGGCCTCCAGACAGTCCTTGGCAATGGAACTATGGTCTTGGGTGGGCACGACAATACTGACCGCCTCCACCTGAGGAAGCAGGTCCCGGTAATCCAGGTAACCGGGGATCTGGAATCGATCGGTGATTTCCTGCAAACAGTCCGGACGGACCTCCGCTACCCCGCCTATTTCCACCTCCGCCATCCGGGCGTATTTTTCCAGGTGAAACCGCCCCAGGTACCCCATACCGATAATGCCCACCTTTATTTTTTTCAACCGGGAACGTTCCTTTTCATACTAACGTTTCGCCCTTTTGGGTGGCCCCCTCCATATCTGGACTGGCCGCCGGGTCTCGGCGAAAGGGCTTTCCAGCCCGCCTCAGGCGGGCCTTTTTAGGTTCTAACCCGGCCCCCGGGTTATCAAATCTTCCAGGAGGCAGGGCCAGCCTGGGGGCATCTAAAGTCACTGAGTTCAGAATTAACTATCGCTATCGAAAGAGGCCGGGGGGAATGGGTTCGGACAAAAAAAGAACGGGTTTATCTCGAAACGATAACCATCCGGTAACGGTCGGCCAAACGGATAGTGGCCTCCTGATCGAAGATTAAGGTCTTCCGGGCTTCAATGGCCAAGACCGAGGCCTTTACCTCCTGCATGGTGCGGATAGTCTGCTCCCCGATGGCCGGCAAATCAAAGCGCAGGTCCTGAATCGGCTTGGTCACCTTGATTACCACCGCTTTTTCCTTGGCCAACCGTCCTCCCCGCCGGATGGTTTCGTCGGTTCCTTCTATGGCCTCTACAGCCACCACCGCTCCCTTCCGGACCACCAGGCATTGTCCGATATCCAATTTCCCCATTTCTTTGGCCAAGGGCCAGCCAAAATCGATATCCTTTTGCTCCTCATCCGTGGGCCGACGCCGGGTTAATACCCCGGGGGGGGCCAACAGGGAAGGCAGGAGCGTGGTGGAGGGCAGCACTTCCAGGCCTTCTTTAGCCAGTTCCCGGGCCACGGTCCTGAGAATCAAGTCGTCCTTCCGCTGCCCCATTTTGGCCATCAGCAAGAGACCTTTCAGGTCGGGGCGGACCCTGGAAAACATCTTTTTCTTGTCGATTCCTCCGGCCAGGATAACCTGACTGACCGCTTCTTTTTGAAAGATTTTAACCAGCTTGCCGAATTCTCCCAACCGAATCCAGTGCAGGCTCTCCACCCAGGGTTCCAGCTCCGGCTTGGTTTCCCCCAAGTGGGCCACGGCGATCATTCTTTTTCCCGCCTGCCGGGCGGCCTGAGCGATAAGAATCGGGAAGGTCCCATTCCCCGCGATGAGGCCGATGGGCGGGGTCTCCTTCATCGACGTGGGATGCCTCGCTTGGAATTACGCACGAAATCCAGGAATTGTTGTACTTCGGGATAAACCGGAATATCTTTTTCCACCCGGGCCATGGCCTCCTGAATAGTCAAATGGGAATTCCTGAATAGTCAGATGGGATCGAATCACTGTCTGATAGGCTTTTTTCAGGGCCTGGATGACCTCATTGGAAAAATTATGGCGTTTCAGCCCTACAATATTCAAACCGAACAGTTTGGCCCGCTCACCGGAGGCCAGCACAAAAGGAGGGATATCCTGGGAAACCCCGGTTTTTCCTCCCACATAGGCATGGACCCCGATGCGGACAAACTGATGAACGGCCGCCAGGCCTCCGATGACGGAATAATCCTCCAGGGTCACATGGCCGCCTAAAGTGGCGACATTGACCATGGTGATCCCGTTTCCCAAGTGGCAATCATGCGCGATATGGATGTAGGCCAAAAGCAAGTTCTGATTTCCAATGCGGGTGACGCCCCCTCCGTCCGGAGTCCCCCGGTTAATGGTGGCGTATTCTCGGATCACGTTGTCGTCACCGATGACCAATTCCGTTTTCTCCCCTTTGAATTTCTTGTCCTGAGGTGCCGTCCCGATGGAGGTAAATGGAAAAATCTGACAGTCTTTGCCGATGCGGGTATATTGATCGATAACCACGTGAGATCCGATCCGCGTCCCGGAATCGATCACCACGCCGCCCTCGATGATGCTGTAGGGACCGACCGAGACGGTTTCATGCAGTTCGGCTGTCGGGTGAATAATGGCCGTGGGGTGAATAGTGGACATAAAACGTTAAGCCTCCTCCAAGACGGGATTTTCTTTTTCATCGGCAATGGCCGCCGTCAATTCGGCTTCGGCCACCAGCGTGTTTTTGACCAGGGCTTTCCCTTGCATTTTCCAAACCCGCTGCCCGCTACGCAAGGCCGTTAATTCCAAAATTAATTGATCCCCCGGCACTACCGGTTTGCGGAATTTTACCTTGTCCATGGACATAAAAAAAATTAATTTTCCCTTAAGTCGGGGAAGCGATTTGTAGGCCAACAGGCCGCCCACCTGAGCCATGGATTCGATAATCAGCACCCCGGGCATGACGGGTTTTCCCGGAAAATGGCCCGGGAAAAAAGGTTCATTAAAGGTCACGTTCTTCAACCCGATAATTTTTTCATTGGCCACCCAATCCAGGACCCGGTCGACCAGCAAAAACGGGTAGCGGTGAGGCAGGAGGGTTAAGATTTCTTCATGACTAATCTCCATGCTGGGTACTCCTTCCCTTTTCAAGTATAGCTTCCAGGCTTCGAATCCGGTCTTCCAGTGCCCGGATTTGCTGCTGCATTTCCGGCAGCCGTTGGATCAGCATTCGGGTGCGCAAGTAGGTTTGATGGGGCATGGTGGGGTTGCCGGAAACGATCTGGCCGGCGGGAATCGATTTGGCCACCCCCGACTTGCCGCCCACCATGACGCCGTCTCCAATGGTGATATGGCCGGCCACCCCCGCCTGTCCGGCCAGAATCACATTTCGACCGATGACGGCGCTGCCGGAAATCCCCACCTGGGCGATCAGCAGAGAATTCTCCCCCACCACCACGTTATGGGCGATGTGGACCTGATTGTCGGTCTTAACCCCGGAACGAATCCAGGTTCTGCCCAAAGCCGCCCGGTCAATAGTATTGTTGGCTCCGATTTCGCAGTCATCATCAATCTGGACCGTTCCGACCTGCGGAATCTTAATGTGGCGTTCCCCATCACGGGCAAACCCGTAGCCGTCGCTGCCGATAACCGTCCCGCTGTGGATGATCACCCGAGCGCCGACCACGGTCCCGGACAGGATGGAGACATTAGGATAGATGATCGTCTCCCGCCCGATCCGGGTCTCATCTCCCAGGTAAACCCCCGGATAAAGACAAACGCCCTCCGCCAAGGTAACCCGGTTTCCGATATACACGAAGGGATAGACGGTTACGCCCTCGCCCAATTGACAATCTTCCCCCACCCGGGCCAAGGAGCTGACCCCCTCCGGATGATCCGCTGGGGGGGCGAAATACGCCGCGATCCGGGCGTAGGCCAAATACGGATTGGGAGTGATGAGGACGGGTTTGGAAGTCTCCGGGGCCTGGGGGCCCACAATAATAGCCGCAGCCCGGGTCTTTTCCAATTCCGGGGCATAACGGGGATTCACCAGGAAACTGATCTCTTCCGGGCCAGCCTCGCGCAGGCTGTTAATCCCTGAAATCAAGCCCGTGGAAGGACCTCTGATTTCTCCCCCCACGATCTCGGCTAAACGGGAAAGAGGGACCCCCGGGGTTTTGGCGGACGGCGACGGCATACGCTTATTTTTTTTCTTTCTTTATTTTACCTTCGTTAAAAAGCTTGATCACCTTATCCGTAATTTCGATGGTTTTACTGAAAAAGACGACCCCGCTTTTGGCCTCCAGGATCAAGGTATACCCATCGTCCTTGGCCACCTTGGAGGTCACTTCAAATAAATCGTTCAACAGGGGCTGCATGGAATTGTACTCGTCCTTACGCATTTCCTCTTCTTTCTGCTGGACCTGGTCACGGAAATCCTCCTCTTTCCGAACCATTTCTTTTTCCCTGTCGCGCCGGACCTCCGCATTAAGCACGCTGCTCTTTTTGGCAAACTCTTCCCGCGTTTTCTTCAACTCATCCCTTTTCAGGCTCAGGTCTTTTTTGATGCGCTCCGACTTGTCCTGGAGGATTTTTTTTGCCTTTTTCCCGGCCTCGGATTGATCCAGGCATTTTTGAAGATCCAAAATGCCGATTTTTACCGGTTCACTGGCCAGGACCGGAACGGTCCCCCAGAGTCCGAAAACCAACAGCCCCGTTAACATTCCCCTCACTAAAACGTTGAACATGAAATCCCTCCTGCTGTGATATTAAAAAAAGGTGCCAATACTGAATTCCCAGTTATTGCTGTCTTCTCCCGGTTTGGGATCAAGGTTCCAACCCCATTCCAGGCGCAAGGGTCCCATGGGGGAATACCAACGCACCCCCAGGCCCGCGGTTTTTTTGAATTTCCCGGCGTCAATGGTATCGCCTTGGTTATAGACGTTACCGGTGTCAAAAAAGAGTACCCCCTTGAACCCGAACGAGGGGAAAAGCGGGAAAATGTATTCCAGGTTGAACTGGACCATTTGATCCCCGCCCTCATTTTGACCGGTTTTCGGATCGATTACCCCGATGGTATTATATTTAAAACCGCGGATGGAATTGATGCCCCCCAGGTAAAACTTTTCATAGTCCGGCACCTTGCCGTTTTCCGCAATGTATCCGGCCTTGCCGTTGATAAAAAACGTGGTCCCCCAGAAAAGGGGAAAATACCAGCCGGAACTGGCCAGGTAGCGGGTGAATTGACTGGTGCCGCCCAGCGGGCCGCCGGCATATTCCACGGAAGCGCTGTTCAACGACCCCTTGCTGGTATTGAAGAGGACATCCCGGGAATCCCGGCGCAAGGTCAGGCGGACGCTGCTGGTGGTATTCCTTCCGGCGCTGTTCTGGATCTGACTGGGCGCGTTGGCTTGGACGTTGGTCACATTGGCATCGTCATAAGTGTAGGTGACGTATCCCCGGGTATACTCCCCAAAGAGCAAATAGCCGAGATCGAGGGAACCCCCTAAGCTGTCCTTATTGTAGGAGTCATATTGGCGGATCCAGTTGTACACCGTGGCCCCCAAGGAGAGCGGGATATCGAACAACCAGGGCTCGGTAAAATTCAGGCTGTAGCGATTGGTGTTGCCGCTTAGATAGGCATCTAAACTCAAACGCTGTCCCCGCCCGAAAAGATTCCGCTGGGCGATCGACCCCATCACCGTAAATTGATCCACGGCGCTGTAGCCCGCCCCCACGGAAAAAGAGCCGGTCATTTTTTCCTTCACCTCCACCTTCAGATTCATCCGATCCTCCTGACTGCCGGGAGTGGTGGAGATATTGATTTCCTCGAAGTAATCCAAACGGTTTAAATTCTCGTTGCTGCGCCGCAGGGCGGCGGCGTCGAACAAGCCCTGTTCGGCCACCTTGAATTCCCGGCGGATCACTTTGTCCCTGGTTTTGGTGTTGCCGACGATATCGATCCGTTCAAAATAAACCTTGGGGCCTTTCTTGATATCATAAACCAAATCCACCTTGGGTTCCGCAGGCTCTTCCGTGATCTGGGGGACGATCTCGGCGAAGGCAAACCCATCCAGGGAATACCTTTCAGACAGGTGGAGAATATCCTGCCGGATGACTTCCCGGTTATAGAATTTTTCCTTGCGAATGGCCAAATCGGCCAACATTTTCTCTTTGGGCAGCAACAGGTCTCCCCGGATATCTACGGTTCCCATCCGATACTGGACGCCTTCCTCTATCGGAATAGTGATATACAGCCAGTCCCCCTCGTGCTTTACTTCCGGATCCCCCACCTTGGCTTTCAGATAGCCATGGTTGTAATAAAAGGCGGAAATTTTCTCCACGTCTTTTTCCAACAGTTCTTTTTTATAGAGCCCCGAAGAGGTGATCCAAGAGAGAAAATCCTTCTCGTTGGTTTCCATGATTTTTTTCAATTCTTTTTCTTTAAAGGCCTTTAGGCCTTGGAAGGTAATGGTCTTGATATAGACTTTCTTTCCCTCGTTAATATTGAAAGTGACCACCACGGACTGCTTGTCCTCCGATTGAACGGTATAGTTGATCTGGGCGTTGTAATAGCCTTTGGACTGGTAGAAGGTGTTCAGTTTTTCCAGACTCTCGTTCACGGTATTCAAATTCATTATGGCGAAGGGCTTGAGGGTCAACTGGTCCTTGAGATCCTCCACCTTCAGTTCTTTGTTGCCTTGGAATTCGATTTTCTTCACGAAGGGACGTTCCGTAACGACGAAAACCACCCGCCGCCCCTCCGGTACCTCCTCGGTTTCCAGACGCACATCGGAAAAAAAGCCCATCTTAAAAATGGCCCGGAGATCCTGGTCCAGGGCTTCTGCCTGGTAGGCGTCACCGGGTTTGGATTTTATCTCCCGTTCTATGGCCTGGGCTTCAATGCGTTGATTTCCTTTAATCTGAAGGGAGACGATCTTTTGGAGGCCCGAGAGTTTCAAAGTCAATTCTTTGGAAAACCGCTCGGTCAGCTTTAAGATGTTTTCCAGCCCTTCTTCGGAAAGCGAAAAAGTCAGCGGCGGTCGATCGCTGTGGACCTCGAGGAGATTTCCGGAGAGGGTCAGCCGCTGCCCAATTTTGGTTAGACTCCCGAAAATGATTTTATCGGCCCCCAGGTTTTTACCTACGGTCCGGAGTTCATCCCAGGCGGAGGGGATGGCTTTATTCAGCCAGGGCTCCAGCTCAGCCAGCGGTACCAGGGTTATCTTCTGCTGACTGAGGTTGGCGTAGAGGGTCTCCAGCACGTTTTTCTTTAAGTAGGCCAAATCTTCCTGGCTGTAAATAACCAGCGGCAATACCGCTACCCGTTCGGCGGCGGCCGCCTGGGCTGATGCCCCCGACAACAGGAAACCGAAGACTACTCCCAGAATCGTTCCCCAGCTCTTCCCCTTCATAACGCCTTCCCCCCTAAAAAAGTTTTTGCAGTTTGCCAAAACGTTTCTTATCCCCGGAGAACCCCAGCAGTCCCCGGCGGCGTTCCTTTTCAACCCTCGGCCGATTCCCTGACCTGCCCGTCCCTGATTTCAATCACCCGCTGGAACCGTCCGGCCAGTTCCAAATTATGGGTCACCATAATCAAGGTGATGCCCTGCTCCCGATTCAAATCCATAAAGAGCCTCAGAATCTGCTCACCCGTTTTTCGGTCCAGGTTCCCCGTCGGTTCGTCGGCCAGCACCAGCTTCGGCGCTTGAATCAGCGCCCGGGCGATCGCCACCCGCTGTTGTTCTCCGCCGGAGAGCTCTCCGATCCGATGGGTCATTCGATCCTGAAGCCCTACCCGGGTTAGGATCTCCTCGGCCCGGGTCCGAGCCTCGGCCTTGCCCCCCCGGTTGATCAGAACCGGCATCATCGTATTTTCCAGCGCATTGAATTCCGGCAAGAGGCGATGGAACTGAAATACAAAACCGATCATCCGGTTGCGAAACCGGGCCAACTCCGCGGGACCCAGGTGAAAAATATCCCGACCCTCGAAAAGTACTTCGCCCCGGGTGGGGTGATCCAAGGTCCCGAGGATATGCAACAAAGTCGACTTCCCCACTCCCGAGGCGCCCACCACGGCAATGGTATCCTGTTTGGAAACCGACAAGGCCAGCCCTTTCAACACGTCTATCCGCTGACCGCCGATTTCATAGCTCCGATCCAGGTTTTTTACGGCCAGCAAGGGTTGAGCGGTCCAATCGGCTTCCTGGTCCCCGTCCATCATAATACCCTCGCTGACGAATTTCCGGCGAGTACGTTATTCATACCGCAGGGCCTCAACCGGGTCGAGCCGGGAAGCCTGCCAGGCCGGGTACAAGGTGGCCACAAAGGTGATTCCAATGGCGGCGACCACAATCAGCAGAATATCGGGCCCTTTCATCAAAACCGGCAAGGAGGAAATGTAATAGACATCGCTGGGCAAATGGATAAACTGATATTTCTTCAGGATTTCACATAACCCGATTCCTCCGATGAGGCCCAAGGTCGTTCCCACCACCCCGATAATCAGACCTTCCAAAACGAAAATTTTCATTATGCTGCCGGCCGTGGCCCCCATGGATTTCAGGACGGCAATATCCTTGGTCTTTTCCATGACCACCATGATCAGCGACGAGACGATATTGAAGGCGGCTACCAAAATGATCAAGGCTAAGATAATAAACATGACCAGCTTTTCGAGCTTCAGGGCCGAAAAGAGGTTCTTGTTCATGCGCATCCAGTCCTTGGTCCAGTAAGGGAACCCCAACCGGGCTTTGATCTCTTTGGCGATCCGATCCGCCTCGTAGATATCCCGGGTCTTAACCTCCAGGCCGGTGACGCGCCCGGGCATGGCTAAGAAAGACTGGGCCTGGGCCAGGGAAATAAAGGCGATGGTGGAATCATACTCAAACATGCCGGATTCAAAGGTCCCGGCCAGCCGGAAGGGCCTCATTTTGGGGACCCGACCCAACGGCGAAACCTCTCCCAGGGGGGAGACCACCGAAACCGGATCGCCTAAAGACAATCCCAACTGCTTGGCTAATTCCTGACCCAGAATGATCCCCGGCAACGATGCGCCGGTCTCTGAATTTTCCCCGGCCGGGGCCTCCAGGGCCTTCCAGGAGCCGGTCCGGATGATCCGGTCCAGGATGATCACCTTTCGGGCACTGTCGACCTCCAACCCTCGGAGGACGGCCCCGGTCACCTTCTGCGGGGTATTCAAAAGAACCTGCGTCAGGATAAAAGGAGTCGCCCCGGTAACCCCGGGCACTTTTTCCACCTGGCCGGCGAGCTGGGCATAATGCGCTACCTGATTGTCCCAGCTCAAGACCAGCACATGGGCATTAAGGCCAAGGATTTTATTCTTTAAATCATTTTCAAAGCCGCTCATAACGGCCAGGACGACAATCAAAGCCATAACGCCCAGAGTCACCCCGCCGATGGAAATAAAGGTGATGATGGAAATAAAGGTCTGCTTCCGTTTGGCTTTCAAATAACGAAGGCTGACGAAAAACTCAAAGGACATATGGGTTAGAACTTCCTCTACCCCTTAACTTTCAGGACGAAGTTGGGGAAATAATATCACCTCCCGGATAGAAGGGGCATCGGTAAAGAGCATGACCAGTCGGTCGATCCCTATCCCTTCACCGGCCGTGGGAGGCATGCCGTACTCCAGGGCCTGGATATAATCCTTATCCATGGCCTGGGCCTCCTCATCGCCGGCTTCCTTGGCCCTCACCTGGTCCAGAAAACGGTCCCGCTGGTCCTGAGGGTCATTCAGTTCGGTGAATCCGTTCGCAATCTCCCGGCCGGAAATAAAAAGTTCAAAACGGTCGGTGAGTTCCGGATTGTCCGGGCTTCGCTTGGCCAAAGGCGACACTTCCACCGGATAGCCGGTGATAAACGTGGGCTGACGCAGCCGGGGTTCCACGAGCTGCTCAAAAATCTTGGTCAGTGCCTTTCCCGGACCATCCCCGGCCTGAAGCTGGGCGCCCTGCTCCTTGGCCAAAGCCATGGCCTTGGCCGGATTCGTCAACACCTGAGGGTCGACTCCTCCCAAGGTCCGGATGGCCTCCAGAAAGGGAATTCTTTTCCAGGGAGGGGTTAAATCGATAGACTCCCCCTGATAGGTTAAGGTTAAGCCCCCTTTTATTTCCTCGGCCAACAGGGCCACCAACTCCTCGGTAAAGGACATCAAATCCTGATAGGTGGCATACGCTTGGTAAAATTCCATCATGGTAAATTCGGGATTATGCTGGATGGACAGACCTTCGTTCCTGAAATTGCGGTTGATCTCATACACACGTTCCAGCCCCCCGATGACCAGGCGCTTCAAATAGAGCTCCGGGGCGATCCTGAGGAAAAGAGGCAGGTTCAGGGCGTTGTGAAACGTGCGAAAGGGCTTGGCCGTCGCCCCGCCGGGGATCGGCTGCATCATGGGAGTTTCCACTTCCAGGAAGCCGCGCTGGTTCATCACGGTCCGGAGCATGGAGATCAGGCGGGAGCGGGTTTCAAATATGCTCCGGACTTGCGGATTAACCAGCAGATCCAAATAGCGCTGCCGATAACGATGCTCCACATCGGTCAAACCATGAAATTTTTCCGGCAGGGGGAGCAGGGCCTTGGCCAGCAGGCTGCATTTCCGGACCAGCAGGGTCAATTCCCCGGTTTTTGTCCGGAACAAGGTCCCTTCCAGGCTTAAAAAATCCCCCAGATCCACCTTTTTGAACAACCCGAAAGCCTCCGGACCGGCTAATTCCTTCTTCAGGTAGCCCTGCATGCGGCCGGTGCCGTCCTGAAAATGGAAAAAAACGCTTTTGCCGAAATCCCGGATGGTCATCAATCTCCCGGCCGTCTGAATCAGCGGCTCCCCGTCCTGAGGGAATTCAGCCTGGGATTGATAGCGGCTGTGGATGTCAGCAACCTTATGCTTCACCTGGTTGAAGCTGGGGTAAGGATCGATCCCGGCTTCCCGGAGTTCCTGAATCTTTTTTAACCGCTGCTGACGCAGAAGATTGCTGTCTTCCATTGACGAAAACCTTTTCCCCTCTTATAGTCCTGAAATGTCTTGGTACGGCCATCTGAACCCAAAACCGGGGACTGAATCGACGTCGGCCCTTTTGGACGCTCAGAATTTGGCCGGAAATTATATAAACTATCTTTTGTAATAGATTATCAAATAATAGTCAAGGATAAAGCCTCAGGGGGCCGGGGAAGGGAAAGGGTCGGGTTTGAACTTCAAGATACTGATTTTATTGAGTTTAGGTCATCTGGTCACCGATATCAGCCAAGGGGCTCTGCCGGCCTTGCTCCCCTTTCTCAAGGAGTCCCTGGGCCTCTCCTACACCGCCGCCGGCCTCGTCCTTTTGGTTTCCAACCTGACTTCATCGATTATTCAGCCTCTTTTCGGCCTGGTTTCCGACCGCCGGCCCAAGCCGCTCCTCATCCCTTTGGGAATCCTGATGGCCGCCGTGGGGATCAGCCTTTCCGGCCTATCCCCCAATTATCTCACGCTCCTGGCGCTGGTGGTTTTCTGCGGGCTGGGCGTGGCGGCCTTTCATCCGGAAGGGTTCAAAACCGCGCATTTTTTTATCGGGACCAAAAAGGCCACGGGCATGTCCCTCTTTGCCGTGGGGGGAAACCTCGGTTTCGCCCTGGGCCCCTTTACGCTGCTCTTCCTGGTTACCCATTTTTCCCTGAAAGGGACCTTGTTTTACCTTCTTCCCGGACTACTCATGGTGGCCGCCACGATTTTTTTTCTTTCCACTTTCCGATATACCGAACCCCACGAGAAAAGCCGGGCCAAACCGTCTGCCCGAAACGGCGGTTCTTCCTACGGGATACTGACTCTCCTTATCCTGGTGGTCACCATGCGATCCTGGATCCAGATGGGCCTGGTCAGTTACATCCCCTTTTATTACATCAACTATCTGAAAGGCGACCCGCTGCTGGCCGGCAAGATGGTGACCACCTTCCTGATTTCCGGGACCCTGGGGACCCTGCTGGGAGCCCCCCTGGCGGACCGCTGGGGGCACCAGCGGTTCTTAACGGCCACCTGGGTGGTCATGATCCCATTGATGGTCTTGTTTTTCCAGGTGCAAGGTTGGGGGACTTTTCTGGTACTGGGTTTGGCGGGATTTGTGCTGGTTTCCAGTTTTTCGGTCACCGTGGTCATGGCCCAGGACCTCCTGCCGGGCCGGTTAGGGATGGCCTCCGGCCTGATGGTGGGATTTGCCATCGGAACCGGCGGTCTGGGGGTTACGCTCCTGGGCCTGGTGGCTGATTCCTGGGGCGTACCGGCCGCCCTGCAC
>CAVUPH010000036.1:0-63856 GCA_963743305.1 uncultured delta proteobacterium | reverse complement strand
TCTTTCGCAACTTCCAATATTTCGACAGCTGTCTTCACATCTTCCCCTATATACAGCTTTAGCCCGACTACGAGAGGTTCGAGATGCTTTTCGGCAGCCGAATTGACGAGTATGCCAAGCGCTTCCTTTGCATGCCCTGATGCTGCAAGTTCCACAAAAAGCTCTATTGCATCTTCGATTGATTCTTCGACCAAAGCTGTATCCTGAATATATCTTTTGGCCGACTCCAGAGCTTCGCCTCCGTTGCCGAGAACGCTCAATATGCAGGCTAATGTATGGTGAATGTTTGAATTATCCGGCGATATGGAAACCGCCTGCCGCGCCCATTCTTCAGCCTTCCGCAACAGTGACAAATCACTCTGTTTATAAAATGTCCACGAAACACAGTTCAGTAATTTTGAGTCTTCCGGTTTTCTGCGGACAATTTCTTCGGCTGTTTGCAGGGCGTCCTCCCGCCTTTCCGGCATCTTTAGCAACAATTCTATCAATGTAAGTAAGCCACAGTTAAGTCAGGCCTTAATTCAATTGCCTTAAGTAGAGCTTTTTCAGCTTCTTCATATCTTTCAAGCATTTCAAGAATAACTCCTTTGTTGACCATGGCCATTGCTACCTTTTCAGCGATCTGAGGTTCGGGCCGGTCTTTGTATCTGGCCACCACTTCATCGTAAACCTGAATCGCCTCATCCGAGCGGTTGAGGGCGCCGAGACTAACTCCTTTGTTGACCATGGCCTCTGCCACCTGTTCAGCGATCTGAGGTTCGGGCCGATCTTTGTATTGCTGCCAGTTCATCGTAAACCTGAATCGCCTCTTCATACGGTTGAGTCGCCGAGATACGTCCTTTGGAGAACATGCCAGTGCCACCTGTTCAGCGATCTGAGGTTCGGTCCGGTCTTTGTATGGCCGCAACTTCATCGTAAACCTGAATCGCCTCTTCCGACGGTTAGTTCGCCGAGACTAACTCCTTTGTTGACATTGCGCTGCTACCTTTTCAGCGATCTGAGGTTCGGGCCGATCTTTGTACATGGCCGCCACTTCATCGTAAACCTGAATCGCCTCTTCCAGCGGTTGAGTGCGCCGAGACTAACTCCTTTGTTGACCATGGCCCTTACCACCTGTTCAGCGATCTGAGGTTCGGGCCGGTCTTTGTATCTGGCCACCACTTCATCGTAAACCTGAATCGCCTCTTCCGTACGGTTGAGGCGCCGAGACTAACTCCTTTGTTGACCAGGCCATTGCCACCTGTTCAGCGATCTGAGTTCGGGCCGGTCTTTGTATCTGGCTACCACTTCATCGTAAACCTGAATCGCCTCTTCCGTGCGGTTGAGTGCGACCGAGACTAACTCCTTTGTAGAACATGGCCATCGCCACCTGTTCAGCGATCTGAGGTTCGGACCGGTCTTTGTATATGGCTGCGACTTCATCGTATACCTGAATCGCCTCTTCCGTGCGGTTGAGTTCGACGAGACTAGCTCCTTTGTAGACCATGGCGATCGCCACCTCAACTATAAGTTCTGTTTTATCTGAGCTTTCGAATTTTGTAATTAGCTCATCAAATATTTTGAATGCTTGCTCGTGATTTCCATTCAATCCGAGCTTGACACCTTTCTCGTTTAATTCTCTTGCTTCCTTAAGTTCGATATCTCCTTCATCGTTCGCATTCCTCGTTCGTCACCGTTCTTTTGTCAACTGTCATGAAGTTTCTCAATGCTTCACTAAGATAGGGCGATTCAAAAAAACTCTTCGGCGTGGAAGCAATGATTCTCTCAAGGAGTTGACGATCCGGGACTTCTTTTATCGTCTCTTCATAGGCAAGGTAATGGTCACGGCAGAGTTCCGGCGAAAGGCCGGCATGCCTCCTCGGTTATCAGCCAGCGGCGATTCGGGATCATACATGCTGACCATGAATTTCACCGCAGCCTTGACACGGTCGGCTGGCTTGCCGCGCCGCCGCATAAGGTAGTAGATGTTGTACATCCGTTCCGCAATCCTGTACCATTTGGTCTTCTTGCCCTGTGACTCGACAACTACATCCCCCCGCCTCGTAAGCCTGTTCAGCAAGGAACTCGTCTTGTTGACATCCAATCTGGCGGCCCTGGCTATGTCACGTGCAGTTGAAGGAGTCCACAATCCGGAAAGGGCCAGGTAAACCTTTCTTTCGATTGCCGGCAGATTGTCGAGATGGCTCTTGAAATAGTCCGTGTGATCGTCAATCAAGTCCACAAGGTCATCAAGAAGTTGTCTGAATGAGCGATGTGATCCAAACTTGGCGATAATGGTAATCAGGCGGGGATTGCCGCCGGTCAATATCCTTATCGGTCTGATCTGTTCACCGATAAGTTTTTGTCCTGTAATCAATTCCCAAACAGTATTGCATTCATCGTCATCAAGGGGTTTTAGTTCCTGCATCTTGAACATCTCGAACATCGCATGCGAAGGGTTTTCCATGTCCTCAACTGCGCTTGTGGCTGTGGCCAGCAGCATCAGTCTCGGTTCATTGATCAGTGTATGCCGCATCTTCCACGCTTCGTCTTCGCTTGTCAGGTCGCTGAACAGCATATTGAGATTTTCGACAATCAAAAGAATCCTCTTGCCCTGACTGTCAGCAAAGTCCAGAATCTGCCAAGTGCACGTTCTCCAAGCCTTTGTCATCGATTGATTTTTGAAGTTCAGCATAAGTCCGTTTCCATTTTTCATCTCCGTCTGTTCCGACAGATGAAACAACGCTTCAAGCCAGAACTCACCGGCTGATACCACTTCATAGCTTTCTTCCGAGAAGATCAAGGGATACCAACGGTTGCTCAGTTCTTTATTCCTTTCGATTTCGGCTGCGACTCGAAGCACAAGAGTCGTTTTACCGCTGCCTCGCGGGCCTATGACCAGCACGTGCTGGTTTGAGTCTGTCACATTGTCGCTTATTATCCTGATGATCAATTCCAGATCGGCATGGCGGACCACAAAACTTTCGATAAGTTCTTCCTCGGTAAGAAAGGACGGATTATATTTCATGAACCGTTTTGCCATTGCTTAAATCCCCCTTTCAATGACAGGCACATAAAAGAAGCCGTATCTTTTTTCCCACCAATCCTTAGAAGATACGATTCAAAAATATATCCTTCTTTGCCTGCCTTGATATATCCATCATGTTCAAGCACCCGCAGGATTTCCTCCGAGGCGTTCACAACACTTCTCTCCGTCAAACTCATAACCCTTTTGAAGGGCCGAAAGTGACTCCCGTGTAAGACATCCCTTCACTGCGGTCTCGGTAAGCATTTCGAGCGCTAGCGTAAAAAGTTCCGGACCGAGAACGAGCTTCAACCGGTCTTCATAATGGGTGAGTTCCGCATGGCCCCGTATGCCGAGCATTTCGCTTTCGTAGATGTCGTTCACTTCGTCGGAATAAAACTCCATCCTCTTTCTTCGTTTACACCTGTCGTATACATGGGCGAAAAACATCTGGACATGATGGGGAATGCAGCACCCCAGCCTCTTTACCATTGCCGCTTCCGCATCGTTTTTGAACTGAATGCCGTATTCTGCGGCAAGAGCCTGAAGCATCCGATGGCGGTTGTCTCGTCCCAGGGCTTCAGATCGAAAGGATGAAAATTGTTAATCGTCGCGCTGAGACCGGCCTGACGGAGTATCGGCTCAAACCCGATGCTGCCCGAAAGAACAATCCTTATTTTCCCCTGATGCGCAAGGCTGTTTTTTCGAAGCCAGGACATGAATTCATCCACCCTGGCTTTTCTTTCAGCAGTAATCCTGAAATCTTCCCCCTTGAGCATACGGTTTACCATGAGAGGGACTTCATCAATCAGCAGCAAAACAGGCCTTTCCGAACCGGCAAGAATTGAAAAGAGGGAATCTCCCTTTTCGCCCCAGTTTCCGGAGGTGAGTCCAGCCCGCAGTTTGATGCCGATTTCTCCAAGGTTCAGTTCCTCTATCCTTCCGGCAAGCTTGTCAACGCATTTGAAAACAGATCTTTTGTCTTGTTCCAGAGAGAATCGTAAGGTTTGAGGGCAAGACTTATTTCGACTATGGCGTCTTCTGCAGAGGAGGCTTTTTGTAGGTCCACAAACAGGCAGGTATAACGATCATTCAGTTGTCTTTTGATTTCTTTCATGAGGCTCGTTTTACCCATTCGTCTCTGGGCAACCAGGAGAATATGAGCCCCTTCATCAAGCTTCTCTATCAGAAGCTCGATATCATTTTCCCTGTCCCAAAAACGATCTCCCTCAACCCAATTACCATTTGCCTGCATAAGCTTTTTCATTATAACTACCTCCATACGAAAAAAACAAATTTGTTGGCAACAAATCTGTTTTCAACAATAATTATTTAAAAATGGAATGTCAAGTAAAAAAACAAATCTGTTGGGAACATTGGGGGTCATTGAGTCGAGTTGGTATGAAATTGGGGAATCTTTATTTTATAAAGCATATAACTTATACAATTAATTGATTAAAACTGCACATTAGTTTCAGAATTTAGAGAGCAATGCGGTAGCTAAAAGAACCAAAGAAAGGAGAAAGGTCCCGAGCAACCGGCCTGGAGGCCCCTCGGGGCCTTATTCCACAAGACGGGCAGTGGAATCGAAATCCGGTGGTTTTTCGAAACGAAAAGAACCTGGGAGGCTTCCTTAGAGCGGCTTGGACGGGTACCGTTTATAGGGTCAAAAGTCCCAGTTTTACCCACTTCGTTCTTCGCTTCATGCCGGTCAATCCGATGGTTCGCTCACGGACGCAGCACCAGGGGCAGATACACTCGGGTGAACATCGTTCGTGGCGCTGAAAGCAAAGCCTGTACAAGACTGTCCGCATATTCGCGCCGAAAAGCCGGTTCGTCATAATTCCAATCGGTGACGAAATGGCTGATGGCGCCGTCGAGGGTCGTTTCCGTGCCGTTTATTGTCAGAGTCGTCGTCAATGGCAGGGGCGCATATACCCCTTCACGCGAAAGGCTGCGCGCCGACAACTCGGCGTAAACCGCGCGCGCGGCCGCGATCGTCCGCTGGGTGTCAGCGTAGAGGCTTCCAAATTCCCGGCCATGGGCATCGTCATTCTTGGGGTGGGAGGGATTGTAATCACAGGCATAGACACTGGTGTCCCCAACGATCGGCACGGTGTGGGTGCCCCAGGGTGCAGGCGGCGTTTGGGTTGCCAGTGCGCCCAGGCAATCCGCGTGGGAGTAGGCATCGTCCAGAGAGTGGAGATAGGTGGCAAAGGCCTCGAACGAGCCGGGCGCTACGGGCATGTCGATCGTTGCCGTGCGGGTGATGAGGCAGCCGCCATTTTGCACGGCCTGCATCAGGGTCAGGTCCGTCAGCCGGCCCCAAGCGTAAGCTTCGTACCCTTGCAGTGAGTCAGTCAGTCCCCAGGCCCAATCATGCAACGCTTGCAGGTCCGAGCCGGTCAGGTGAGGAAAGTGGAAAAAGGGCGAGTAGGGACCGAACCGAGAGGTGACTGCCGAGATATTTGGATCAAACTTGTCGGTAGGCCAGATTTGCCGGGCGTGATTCTTGCCAAGGCAAGCTAAAGCGGGATTCGGCGGGGTATCAAATCCCGCATTGCCGTAGGTATAGGAGACCGGCGTACTCGGCAGGTTCTCCGAATCTACCAACTGATCCCAAATCCTTAAGGTCTGACTGTCGGCTACGGTGAAACCGGCGGCAATGGCCAGGGCAAAGGTGAGGTCATCGTGAATCGTGCTGATCCGATTATCGGGAAAATCTCCACTGGGCGGGTAATAGGTGCCATCCCGGTCCCTGAACCCTAACTCCTCTTCGGCAAAGGCCCAGACGGAACTCGCGCCAACCGCCAGAAACAAGCTCAGCAAGAGGGCCAGGCAGATACCATGGAAAGGCTTTCTACGTTTCAATTTCAATTGGAACCCTTCTTTTCTCCGGTTGATGGCCGTGCCGTCTAATACCACGCTTGACCGAGTGCCTGCGTTTCTTGGAGGATCGGGCCACGCAAACTTGTTGGTTGTTCTATTCTAACGTACCGGAAATAGGCATTATTAATCCCTAATTCGCCTTTTTCGGCCCCAAGAACAGCTTCATAATAGGCAGCACCTTCCCAAAGCTGAAATCCTTGGGTCCCTAGGGATTTACATGAACCATCTTCATCGGTCCGCTAATTTTCTCATCAACGTGGCCTTCAATTGCCTCTCCGTTCCGCCGAGTTTCGCCAGCCGCCGGGCGCTCTCTTTGGCTATCAGGGCCTCCAGTCCAAGTTTCACCAACATTGCTTTTTCCTTAATGCCGGTCAATTCGGATGCCCTTTCAAACAAGCCGTCTTCTATGTCCACCGTTGTTCTCATGACCGTGTAGCTCTTGCCAAAATCATATATCCGACGAAAATAGCAATGAATCCTTTCTTAAAATGAACGAAGCGTCGCCGTCTAAGGTTTCATCCAACCCCATTTCAGGAAAATTTCCTGTCCCTCGGGCGACTGCAGGAAATCGGCAAATTCCTTATGGCCGATTCGCTGCAGCCGGTTCATCTATTCCCCCGCCCAACCGCACCCGTGCCAATTTTACCGCTCGGTGCAGTTTTTCGATGAGCAGCTCGCGGGACGGGAGTTCAACCAGCAACCCGGTGCGGGCAAGGGTCCCATGCAATAACAGTTCTTTATCGTCATTCCCGGACCGCCTCCCGAATTAATCATATCCTACTTAAATCATTCAAAATGTCAATTAATCTCTTGATGGTGGTGCGGGTCACAATCCAGGAGGCCAAGAGCCCGCTTGACTTTTTAAATCATCCGCGTTTAGTATCTTCGGGCCATGGAAACTCGAAAATCGTATCTGGGAATGTCTTCCGGGGATTGGTGGATCATCGGGGTCTTGATGGTGGTTATCACCGTCTTGGCCATTGTCCAGACCATCAGAAGCCGGGAGGCCCCTTTTAAGGAATTCGCCTCCCAGGCGACCCGGATCAGCCAGGCCCTGGAAGCCTATGCCCGGGACCATGGCGGCTGCTACCCGCCGGACGGGATCGACAACCATGCCCCGCCGGGGTTGAGTCCGAAGTATATTCAATGGGAAGAAGCTTGGAACGTGGATTACGAGGCACATCCCAACGGCCGGGGCGGGCATTATTTGGCCCTGGAAAACCTGGGGCACTATAACAAGAAGTACTCCAACCACGCCCTGGGGTTGACCAAGAATCCCGAGTATCGACAAAAGTACGGCCGGGCCCAGCACATCCCCGGCTGGAATACCCGCATCTGGGTCTTCCATGAACAGGCGCCTATTTGCGGGAATTGATCTCCTTGGCCGGGGCAGGCACCCCGAGGAAAGAAAATGAACATCGAACATTGAACATCCAACATCCAACCTCGAATGAAAAACAACCCATTAAACATTCGATGTTGGGCGTTCGGAGTTTAATCTTTCAGTGCCTCTCCACTCAAAAATAACTTACCAACTATGGGGGAGGGAGTATTACGGCAGGTAAAACCTGTTTTCGTACTAAACCGCCAGGCCGCTCGGGGCACCCGCGAAGTATGAAAATACAAGGACTTGCCAGCAAAGACGTCATTGCGAGAAGTGGAACGACGAAGCAATCCCCCAATTGGCTCCCGGGTTCCTCTAAGCTGTCGATGGGGATTGCTTCGCTCCGCTCGCAATGACCGAGGCTGGGGGTATTTACATACTAAGAGGCTAAAGGTTCGTTCTCGACGATACGGCCCCCTTGCAGGCGCAGGATACGCTGGGTTTGTCGGATGAGGGCCGGGTCGTGGGTGGCGAATAAAAAAGTGGTGCCTTCCTCCTGGTTGAGTCGGTGCATGAGCTCAATGATTTCCCGGCCGGTTTCAGCGTCCAGGTGGGCGGTGGGTTCATCGGCCAGGACCAGCAAAGGCCGAGTGATCAAGGCCCGGGCAATGGCCACCCGCTGCTGCTCCCCCCCGGAGAGATCCTCCGGGTGATGTCGGAGACGGTGGCTCATCCCCACCCTGGCCAGCATTTCCTCGGTCCTGCTCCTCCGTTCTCCGCCGGGAATTCCCTGCAGGATCAGCGGGTAGGCGCAATTATCCAGGACGGTCATGGCCGGCAGGAGGTTATAGGCCTGGAAGATAAAGCCTAACCGGTACAAGCGGACCTGAGACAATTCTCCCGGGGACAGGCCGGAGATTTCCCGGTCGCCCAGAAAAATTTTTCCCGAGGTGGGGGGATCGATCCCCCCCATCAAGTGCAGCAAGGTCGTTTTCCCGCTTCCCGAGGGCCCCATGAGGGCCACGAATTCACCCGCCTCCAGAACCAGATCAATGGCCCGCAGGACCCGGATGGTTTCCCCTTTCAGCAGGTACTCTTTGGTGGCTTTTTCCAGCCGCAGGATGTCCATGCTTATTTTTCAGTCGGCCCGGGGAGATCGATTTCAAAGGCCCGGGCCGGGAAGGTCGGTTTGAGTCGCAGGTCCTCGATACGGATCCAGGCCCGATAAGGCTCCGGGAAGAAATTTTCGACTACCATGCGCTTCGGACGTTCATGGGGCGGGGTCCCTTCCCAGTCGATGGAGATGGTTCTAACCTTTTTCCCCGAAGGATCGAATAGGGACACCCGGGTTAAGGGTCCTTCCGGGCCGGCCAACGTGCAGGATATCCAGGGGGCTGAATCGGATTTTCGTTTAATCGAGAGGGTCCACTGATCGGCCTTAGGCTGAACCGGGCCCCAATCCAAGTCCTTATGAAAATAAAAGGGAAAGAGGTTCTCCGCGTAGAAAAAGCCCCAGTCACTTATCCGGGAGGGGGGGAGCGGGATCACTTCTCCCAAATCAGGGAGGGCCAGAAAATATTTATCCTTTTTCTTGAGCAAGATTTTGCCTTTCTCGGAAGGCGGGGCTTCAAAAAGGAGCCTGACCAGCCCCGGATTTTTCTGCCACAGGGCAACTTGATAATGCTTCGCCGGCCGGCCCGATCGTTCCAGTTCCAGCTTAAGGTGGGCGATGAAGGTCTCCGGAGCCAGGACCGGCTTGTATTTGAGGATCAGGGCTTCGGGATTCAATGTCCCTTCCTGGGCGGAGGCCGCCGGGATTCCCGTCACAGAGAGCAGGGCCCAGAAGAGCCAGAAAATAATCTGTTGGGTTTTAATAAAACCCTCAGGCATAACGCCTCCTGTTTCCCAGATTGTAGCGTTGGATGCTCCAGATGGGGATCAAGGCGGAAAGGACGCATAAGCCTAAGATCAGGAGCAACATTCGGGCAATCCCGAAGGGCCGAATCGCCGGGATCAGTTGGCTGCTTCCCAGGAGATAGGTGAGGGGCAGGGAATGGACCGTAATCCCCTGGGAATGAAAATAGGCGGAAAAGCCCAGGCCCAGTAAGGCGCCGGTGAATCCGAAGATCAGACCCAAAAGCAGCGCCTCCTGAAGCACCAGGATGCGGATCCAACCCGGTGAAGTGCCCAGGAGGCTTAAGATCCGCAACTCGGGCAGTCGCAACTGGAGCGACAAAAGGATCAGCAGGCTGATCCCAATGGCGGTAACGGCCAGCAGCAGGGTATCCATCAGCAAAATGGAAAAATGGTTGGCCTGGATAATGCCCAGCGAAAAACCGCCTGTTTCCCGAAAATCCTTCACCCCCCAGGAAAGCCGATGACGGTCGATTACTTTCTGCAGCGCGGCCTTCATCCGGTCTATCCGCCCCGGGTCTTTCAACACCACCCTGAGGGAGCTGACCTGGCCGGGGGCCTCCATGAGTTCCTGTACCGAGGAGAGAGAGGCGAACAGAAAAAATTCCTGCCAGGGGCTGGCTTTTTTGAAAATGCCGGAAAGTCGAAGGTCCAATATCCGGGTTCCGCTCGAAGGGGTATGAACGGTCACCGTTACGGTTTCCCCGGGGGAAACGTTTAAGCGGCGGGCATATTCTTCACTCAGCACAATGGCCCCGGCCTTCAGGGCCGAGAAAGGGCGGCCTTCCCGGATAGGGAGGAGGGAGTCCAGGAAGGGAGATTCCTTGACCGGTTCCAGACCCATCAGATAAGCCCGGGTAATGGTATGTCCCCGGGCTTGAATCATCACCGCCGTTTCCAGGCGCGGATGAAAGGCTAACCGGTCCGGATGATTAGTGAGAAATTCCAGGAGCGCCGGCGGAACGGATTGCCAATAGATCGGGGCGGCCCCGGAAGTCTCGGTCGGTAAAGGGGTTAACTGGAGGTGCCCGGTTTGCAGGGCTATCAGGTTTTTCAGCAGTTGGTCTTCGATCCCGTTGCCCAGGGAATTGTTAAAGACCAGGACAGCGGCGCAGAGGATAACCGTTGAACCCACCAGGAGGGTCCGCCGGCGAAAGCGTCGGAGATTTTTAAAAGCCAATTGAAAAAAAAGCAGAAATTTCATCATCGATCACCTTCCGCCTAGCGCTCTTTCAGGACCTGAGCCGGGTTCATCCGGCAGGTCCGGAGGATAGGCCAGAGGGAGGCCAGGAAGAGGGTGATCAAAGAAATGGAAAAAGCCAGAATCCAGGTCCGGCCGTCGGTTGAGAAATAAAGACGTTCCTGACCGAAGGCCATGGCCATGGCCGGGTTTAAAGCCGGGATCCCCACCCGCCCCAGGATGGAAGTCAGGACCCAGCCCAACAATAGACCCAGAGACAAGGCGATCAGGCCGAAAAGCAGCAATTCTCCCCACAGGAGCTGAAAGAGTGCCCCGCGCCGGGTCCCCAGAATGAGCAGCGTTCCCAATTCCGGCGTCCGGTCAAAGAGGCTCATCAAAGTGGAATTGGTAATGGACAAGGAAATGATGAGGATGATTAAGAGGTTGGTCAGGCCCAGAAAGATTCGACTGAGGCTCAAGATCCCCAGGAATGGACGTCCCACCTCCTCCCAGGTGAACAGACTGGCCGTCAACCCCAAGGACTTGAACTTCCGGGCCACCTGTTCTTTGAAAAGGTCCAGATCCATTCCCTCCGAGGTGAACAGGACCAGATGACCGATTTCTTGGTCCAATCCGAGCAAAGGCTGAAGGGCGGATAGATTGAGGTAGATAAATAACTCGGCGATGGGGTCGAGCCCGGGGGTGCTAAAAAGGCCTTTAACCAGAAACCGTCGACCGCTGATAAAACCGGATTCGTTGGGCACCAGCAGGGGTATCCGATCGCCCGGGATGATCTTCAGGACTTTGGCCACCCCGCGGCCCACTAAGACTTCCTGGTCGGATAAAGGGACGAAGCCCGTGGGCAGGCGGGGCGACACCCGGTTTCGCAAGGCCTGTTCTTTCCCCATTTCCATACCGGCGATCAGGACCCCCATGGATTTTTCCCCTTTTTGAACCAATCCCCCGGTCAGGATCCTCCGGGTAGAACCCAATAAGCCGGGCAGGGACTGAAGGCCCTTTTCCAGAGGCCGAGGATCCTGAATCCAGGGGGTTTGACCGGTCGGGTCCTGATAAAAGGAGATCTCCTTGACCTGCGGGGGATAGACCTGCAGGTGACCGGAAAGCCGGGTAATGAGCCCTTGCTCCAGGGATTTTTCAATGGAATGCAAATAGGCTAAAGAGATGAATAAGAAGCCGGAGCCCAGGACCAGCAGCAGACCCATGATCAGATAGCGTGTTTTATAATACCGCAGTTGGAGGGCGGAGAGACGCAGGAAAGCAAAAAAAGAACGCACCGGACACCTTTCAGGAGGAGGGATTACAAAAGGCCACCATCCGGTCGATCCGTTCCCGAAGCGGCCCGGAGATCTTGTAGATCATCTGCCCTTTCTCCGACAGGAGCACATGGGTCGTCTCTCCCACGGCAATCAGCGCTTTGTCCTGTGGACGATGGATTTCAAACAGGAAGGTCAGGGAGGCCGTTTCCGGGACCTTAACGGTGGCGCGGACCTGAAGGCGGTCGTTGAAGCGGGCCGGGGCCTTGAATTGGCAGTGCAGGGACACGATCGGGGTCCGATAGCCCAGGAAGACAATGCGATCCGCCAGGAGGTCGAATTTCTCCATCAGGACCGTCCGGGCCACCTCAAAATAAGAGAGGTAGCGTCCATACCAGACGATCTGCCAGGGATCCACCTCCTCGAATCGGACTATGACCTCGGCGTCAATCCATTGTCTCAAGGTCGGCCGACCTCTTGCTGGATATAAAGGGCCAGCGCCCTCAGGGAGACAAAGGCCTCCTTCCCCTGATCCTCGTTTTCAATGACCACCCCGAAGAGTTTTTCGATGGCCACCACCAATTCCAGGGCGTCCAGAGAATCGAGTCCCAGTCCTTCGCCAAACAAGGGTTCGTCCTCTTGGATCTCGGCCGGATCCAGGTCTTCCAATTTTAAGGACTCGATGATCATCCGGCGCAGGAAGTCCATCAATCGCGGAGTGTCTGGTATATCTTCCAAAGAATATTTTTCCATAATTATTTTCAGGTTAATCCTCCGTCTACGGCCATGATTTGACCGGTAATGTACCCGGACCGGGGAGAGGCCAGAAAAAGCGCCGTTCCGACCACTTCTTCGGGGCTCCCCGGTCGCCCCATAGGGATGTGATGCTCCAGTTCCTCTTGCACCTTCTTCGGTAAACCCGCGAACATTTCGGTTTGAATGACTCCCGGTAGAAGGGCGTTAACCGTGATGCGGCTATGGGCTAACTCACGGGCCAGGGAGCGGGTGAAACTGACTACGCCTCCCTTGGCGGCGGCGTAATTGGTCTGCGCGGCCCGTCCTAGCAAGGCGCTCGGGGAGGTCAGGTTGATGATCCGGCCGAAGCGCTGCCCGATCATGGTTTTCACTACGGCCTGGCAGCCCCAATAGACCCCTTTCAGATTCACGTTCAGCACCCGATCCCAGTCCTCTTCCTTGAGGAAGAGAAACAACTTATCCCGCAACAGTCCGGCGTTGTTGATCAAGATATCGATTCGTCCGAAGTGATCCAGGGCCTGCCCGGCCATTTCCTTCAGGGTCGATTGGTTTGAGACATCGCCTTGAACCAAAAGGCAATGCCCCCCCTGTTCCAAGATCTCTTTTTGCAGGACCAGGGCCGAAGGCCGATCCTGATGGTAGCCCACGACCAAATCCGCGCCCAGCAACGCCAAACCCCGTGCGATGGCTCGGCCGATTCCCCGGGAACCGCCCGTCACCAGGGCGGCCCGCTGTCGGAATTCACCGGACTGGAAATAAGGGAAGAGCGTCTCCGAGAGCCCCCGGTCCAATTAATGGTACCCCTTAGCGCGTATTTTTAGTAATGTAACGTTGATAGCTTAGAACAGGATTCGAAGTCCGGATGGCCCTTGGAAAACCCTTTCCAAGAGACCCAGGCGGCCAAACCAGCAATTCAGGGTACTCACCCAACAGGGCGAAGCAACAATAAATTGTTTAACATATTATGCGGATTCCTTCAAGCCCCAATAAGACCTCTTTTCTGACCCGGAAAAGGCTCTCCCCCCGGGTGTTGCTGACCGACGGCCATTGGGCCAAGACCCTGGCCGCGGCTCGATCCTTGGGAAAAAAAGGGCTTCGGGTGACCGTGGGGGAAAGTACCTGGATCGCCACTACGTTTTTCTCCCGTTTTTGTGATCGTCGCTGGGTGTATCCATCGCCCTATTTCCAACCCGAGGCTTTTCTGGAAGAGGTGGTTCGCGAACTTCGGCGACGGACCTATGAGGCGCTGATCCCCATGGAAGAACGGACCATGTTGTTGTTGGCCCGAAACAGGAAAGAGGTGGAAAAATATACCCGCCTGCCGGTGCACGAGGAGGCCTTTCTGGACCGGGCTCGGCGGAAGGATGAAGTCTTGAAATTAGCCGGGAAGCTGGGGATCCCTACACCGCGGACCTACTTCCCCAGGCAATGGGAAGAAGTGCAGGAAATGCTGCCGGAATTACCCTGTCCGGCAGTTATCAAACCTCGCCTGGGATCGGGTTCCACCGGGGTTACTTATGTCCGCGAACGAAAGGACCTTTGGCCCGCCTTTCAGCGGGTCCATGGCCATTATCCCTGGCCTTTGATTCAGGAGTACATTCCCCCGGGAGGGGCCGCGGTGGGGGTTTCCTTCCTTTTCAGTAAGGACCATGAGCCCTTAGCCCGCTTTACCCACCAAAGAATTCGGGAGTATCCGATCAGCGGAGGGCCGAGTACCTTACGGGAGAGCATTGCCGACCCGCAGGTCGAAAAAATGGCGGAAATTCTCCTTCGGGCCCTGGATTGGTTCGGGGTGGCCATGGTGGAGTTCCGCTACGACCCCCGGGACGGGTTGCCCAAGCTGATGGAAATCAATCCCCGGTTTTGGGGCTCTCTGCCCCTGGCGGTCTACGCCGGCGTGGATTTCCCGTACTGGCTCTATTGCCTGGCCAGGGATTGGCCGATCCCCGAGACCCAGAAGTATCCCCTGGGAAAACGCTGCCGCTGGATACTCCCGGGAGACCTCCTCCATTTTTTCAAGAATCCCAGGCGATTTCAGATGACGCCTTCTTTTTTTCGTTTTTTCGACAAAAATACGGCCCATGATTTTTTTTCCTGGTCCGATCCCGGACCGGCCCTGGGCCGGGTGATGACCCTCTTCACCCTGCTCTATGATCGGGATATGAAACGGCTGCTGAGAGATCGAACTCGTTATTAACAAATTAGGTTGTTCGCCCTTTTGGATGGGTATTCTCGCCTATCTGGTATGGCCACCGGGTCTCCGAGAAAGGGTTTTCCAAAGGGACTCCCGACTTCGAATCCGGGCCTAAGTCGCTAATTTAATTTGTAGCAGGCCCATACTCAGAGTATTTTGATGCCTCCCCGGCTGGCCCTGCCTCCAGAAAGAGTTGAAAACACGGGGGCCGGGTTAGAACCTATTAAGCAATATGGAAAACCCTTTCTCGGAGACCCGGAGGCCAAGGAGGGCCGATTGTAAGTTAATCTGCCCTATATTGCGGCCACACACCCAAAAGGGCGAAGAGTCAGCAAATCTTATTGCAATAAGCGCTTCATTCTACTAAGATGAAGAACCGGCTGGGGGTGCAGCATAGCAAGCATGGGATGGGTGGACTGGCTTAAGGAGTATTATTTTGTTAATTTCTTTGTCCTTTATATCTTTGGAGGACGGACGGCTGCCCTATTGAGCGCTCAGTGGTTAGGTCAGAGCCTGCTTTTCTTCTTTCCCCTGGTAGTACTCCTGGATATCGCGCAAATTCCCTTGTTTTATCTGGCCTACGAGGGACTCCTGCGGCTGTCTTTTCTTCATCGGGTCAAACCCTGGTTGGAGCGGCGCCGGGAGGGCGTCCAACAGTCCAGGATCTGGCGGATCTGGTCGGCCTGGAAGGGTTTGGGGGTATTCCTCATCACCCTGGTGCCGGTCAAGGGCGGGGGGATGTGGAGCGGCGTCCTGATGGCTTTTTCGCTGAAAATTCCTAAACGGGCCTCTTACCCGATCCTGATCGGCGGTTCGGTGGCCGGCTGTCTCCTGTTGTTGGGACTGGGAGAAACCCTCGGTCGCTTATGGCCTTGATTAAAGGGAGCAACCGATGTCCTTGAGAAATCAGGCCCTGGCCAACAGTATTAATTTACTGCTGGCGGCCCTGGCGCACACCAGGGATGAAAAAAAATTCCGCTGGACCTACACCCAGATCGCTCGACTGGCCACCCTGTTGGCCCGCAAAGATTATTATGTGTCCAAGATCCAATGGATCCAGGATCTATTCGACCAGGATCACCCGTCCCTGGAAGTTACCAAGAAAATTCTCTACCGGACCAATCCCCACCACCGAAAAACCATCATCCAGACCTTGATCATCAACCAGTTACTGGTCGGGACCAACCGGCGCAAGGCCTTTTCCGAGCAGGAGGGCGGATTCTATCCTCCCGCTTTTTTGGTCATCAGCCCGACCATGCAATGCAATCTCCGCTGTTTCGGGTGTTATGCCGGCAGCTACACCCGGGAGGCGGAATTGTCCCTGGAGACCATTCATCGAGCCCTGGACGAGGCCAAGGAAATGGGCATGTATTTTTGCGTGGTTTCGGGGGGAGAACCTTTTTTCAAGAAGGATATTTTTGATATTTTTGAACGACACCGGGATATGATTTTTCACATCTATACCCACGGTGGATTGATAGACCAGGCCTTGGCGGAGCGGATCGCCCGGTGCGGGAATATCATCCCGGCCATCAGCCTCGAAGGTTTTCAGGAAGATACCGACCGACGTCGGGGACCGGGTCATTTCGACCGGGTCGTGCGGGCCATGCGGTATTTGAAGGAGGCCGGGATTATTTTCGGATTTTCCGCCACTCAAACCAGCAGGAATCATGAAACCCTGACCAGCGAGGCCTTTATCGATTTCCTGATCGAACAGGGATGCCTGTTGGGCTGGTATTTCATGTACGTTCCGGTCGGCCGGGAGCCGCAGGTCGAGTTAATGCCCAGCCCCGACCAGCGGGATGGCCTGAGGAGCTGGTTGACCCGGGTTCGGGCCGCTAAGCCGATTCTGGTCGGTGATTTCTGGAACGATGGCCCGGTGGTTGGCGGCTGTATTTCCGGGGGCCGCAAATATTTTCACATAAATGCCAATGGGGATGTGGAGCCCTGCGTCTTCTGCCATTTCGCCACGCACAATATCAAGGAGACGTCTTTAAAGGTGGCCTTGAACTCTCCCCTGTTTAAAGGCATTCGTTCCGAACAGCCCGTGCATGAAAATTTGCTCCGTCCCTGTCTGCTGGTGGACAAACCCGAATTGGGCCGCCGCCTGGCCTTGGAGACCGGCGCCCATTTTACCCATCCCGGAGCCGAGGCCCTGTTTACCGACCTGGCCCCGGCCATGGATCGTTTTGCCGAGGCCTATGCCCTGTTAGCCGATAAGGCCTGGGAGGAACAGTCCCCAAAGGAGGTTTAGATGAAGAGCCGCCGTTTTCCCTGGTGGAGTTTATTGCCTTTGTTGTTGGTCGGCTGCATCATGACCCGGACGGTGGAACTGGAGTACCTCCCGGGAAAGGCTTCGCCGAAGCCGAGTAAACCGGTCCGGGTGGCGGTGCTGCCCTTTGAAGATACTACCTGGAACGGACAGGAAGATAACCAGTGGGTGGGGCAGGCCAGCTTATACGGGGAGAAGCTGGTAGGGGGCGCCAGTATTTCGCAATTGGTTACCCGATCGGTAAAAAAAGAGATCGAGGCCGGCGGCTATGAACTCAGCAGCGATGAGATCTATACTATCCAGATCGGCCGCCAGGATATTCGGACGCTCTTAAAAAAAATACCTTATACTCAGGTGGATTATTTAGTCGGGGGGGCGGTTTCCCATTTTTTTGTCCATCAAAAAGTACGTTTTGTGGCCGATGTGGAGATCGAGGCCTTTATTATCCGGCCCTCCACCGGAGATACGATCTGGAGCAAGAAAATCGGGCATCGGGAGGAGCGTATCCCCTTCAGTCCGGACACCTTTTCACCTAGCAGCCAGCGGGTCTTGAATAATCTTCTGGAAAAAACAATCCGGGACCTTTTTCGCACTTCCGATTTTCGGGTTTTTCTGATACCCGATAAAAAATAACGGCAGCCCGTTTTGATTTCTTCTTCGAAAGGCCAGCGTAATCGTGCTTCAGGAAGTCGCCGCCAAAAGTCGCCGAATTGTCCACATGGATATGGACGCCTTCTATGCCTCCGTGGAGATGCTGGACGATCCTTCGCTAAAAGGGAGGCCGGTAATTGTGGGGGGGGATTATCGGAGGGGCGTGGTTTCGGCGGCCTCCTATGAGGCCCGGGCCTTTGGTGTCCATTCGGCGCAGCCCATAGCCACTGCCCGTCGCCTCTGCCCCCGGGGGGTATTTCTTCCGGTCCGCATGACCCGCTACCAGGAAATCTCTAAGCAAATCTTTTCCCTTTTTCGTTTTTTCACTCCCCTGGTCGAACCGTTGTCCATTGATGAGGCCTTTCTGGACATCACCGCCTCCACCCGGCTTTTTGGGCCTCCGGAAGAAATGGCCCGAAAGATTAAAGCGTTAATCCGAGAGAATACCGGTCTGAGCCTTTCGGCCGGAGTGGCCCCGAACATGTTCCTGGCCAAAATCGCCTCAGCTCTCCACAAACCGGACGGCCTGACCGTGGTACCCCCTGAGGGGGTCCGGGCGTTCTTGGACCCCTTGCCGATCGGCAGGCTCTGGGGGGTGGGAGAGGCCACCCGAAACGTCTTGGCCTTGTTTAACGTGATGACCATCGGAGACCTGAGCCGTTTGCCCCTATCCCTGTTGGAGAAAAAATTCGGGGAACACGGCCGCCATCTGTATGAACTGGCTCGGGGAATTGATGACCGGGAGGTTCAAACGGACCACGAGATTAAATCCGTGGGCCAGGAAGAGACCTTCGACCTGGACTTGCTGGAGCTGGACGTTTTAAAAAAAGCCCTCTTATCTTTGGCCCAGCGAGTGACCCGGCGGATGCGCCGCTGCGGTTTTGCCGGCCGAACCATTACGCTGAAAGTGAAGTACCAGGATTTCCGGCAAATCACCCGGTCCCTGACCTTGCCGGAAACCACCAACGACGGACGGACCGTTTATCGACAGGTTTGTGGGTTGCTGTCCAAAACCGAAGCCGGCCGTCGGCCCATCCGTCTATTGGGAATATCCGTTTCCCACCCGGACCACCCCTATCAAAGTCAGCAGCTTTCCATTTTTAATTCCGAAGACCGCCCGGCACCCGGCATTAATCTCAACCAGGCCTTGGACGTCATTCAGGAAAAATTCGGCTCCCAAGCCGTACGTCCGGCAGCGCTGCTATAATAAAAAATGATCGAACTTGGCCGACGCGTTTTTTTAATCCCCGGGAAAAACAGGGCCCGCTTCCCCTATTGTAACGGTCTTTATTTGCGGGGTAAGAAGCTGCGGGTCCTGATCGATGCCGGCATGGGGAAGTCGGCCGTTCGGGCCTGCCGTCGGGAAGGACTGGACTTACTGATTCTAAGCCACTGCCATATTGACCACCGCCTATCCGCGGCTTCAATCCCCGAAGTCCCGGTCTGGGCCCATGAAAAGGAAGCTACTTATCTGGAAGATCTGCCCTATTTTCGGAAGTCGGTCGGTTTCGACCGGGGAGGTTTCAATCTGGAGAAGATCTTCCCGGGCATCGAGGTTCCCGTAATCAAGGTCCAAAAAAAAATCGAAACCCGGGAGCAATTGGACCTGGGCGGGCTGACTTTGGAGATGTTGCCCACACCCGGGCACACCCCCGGACACCTGGCTTTTTTTGTTCCCGAGGCCGAGTTTCTTTTTACCGCGGATATTGATCTAACCCCCTTCGGCCCCTTTTACGGGCATGATTTTGCCGATATCGATGACTTTATTCAGTCCATCCGCTCCTTGAGAAAGGTGCCGGCCAAACGGCTGGCCACCGGGCACGCCGGTCCCTTTTTCGATCAATCGGCGGAACGTCTTTTGGCTTTTGAAGAGGTGATTTACCAGCGGGACCGGCTGTTGCTGCGGGAATTATCCGAACCCCAACCCCTGGATTTTTTTTTGGGCAAAAACTTTTTCTATCCCCATTACCCGGAACCCCAATTTCTGATCCGCTGGTTTGAACAGATCCATTTGGAAAAGCAACTGGAACGCCTGGTTCGCTCCGGGGAGGTCATCCAGTCTGCCGGTATTTATCGCCGGGCCTAAGCATTCGAATTTATCCTTTGAACCCGGTCCAGACAACTAGGGGATTGTTTTTTATTGTTATTTGGGGTTTAATGCGGGCTGAGCCGACGGGAGCGGAGATTCACTGATAGGGATTATCCCGCACCCTCGGTTGTCTGTGGGAAAAATCATTGCTAAATTTTTCGGGCTAGATAGGGTCCATTAATCCATGCGCGTTCTCCTGGTGGACGACAATCCGGAATTCCTGACGGCGGCCGAACGCCTTCTTTCGCTGGCTCCTCACCTGGAAGTCGTCGGCTGCCTAAGTTCCGGAGAGGAAGCGGTTGATCGGGCCCAGGCGCTGTGTCCGGAACTGGTGTTGATCAATTGGTGCCTGTCCGGTGTAAACGGTTTGGATATCAGCCGTCGGATCAGCGAGCAGCCAAACCCGCCCAAGGTTATAATGCTCAGCCCTCAGGATTACCCCGAATACCGTCTGGCCGCTAAGGAAGCGGGCGCCGAAGGATTTATCTCCAAGTCCGAATTCGGGCAAAAAATTTTTTCATCAATCGATTACCTCATAGCCCAGGAAGAGTCAAAAAGACCGCACCAACCGAATTCACCGGGTGGTCGTGACGCGAAGGATTTTATTCCCCCCAGTGATCAGTCTTCGGCCGGAGGATTTTGGTCCGGGGGACCCAAATCCGTCCGGTCCGCTGAAGAACCCTCCGAACCGCGCAGAATGAAGATGGAATCCCCTGTTTTTGAGCCATCCCAATCAGCTTCGGGAAAGGCCGACCGGTCACCCGCGGTTCAGAGAATGCCTGAAATCATAGAGAAGCTGCGGGAAGGGCTGACGACCCTTGAGGCTCATTATCTTTACCTGCAGCACTGTCTGGAGGGCGAGGAAAAAGATAGCGCCCCCGGCCAACAGGATCCGACTTTAAAAGTCCGGAAGTTCTTGGGGCCATATCCAGGGGCGGCCGTCTATTATCTCCTTTTTGAAATCCATAAGGAATGCTACGCCCTTCCCGCGGATCAGGTCTTGAGCGTCGAAGATCAAGCCCCTCTGATCCAATTGCCCCGGGAGTATCAACCCCTCGTAGGGCTGTCCGACATCGATCAGCGTCGGGTACCGATAATCGATTTAAGGCTTTGGGGAAAGTTGGAAAAAATGCCTGCCGGTGAACCCGGACGCTTGATCCTGGTGGAAACCAAGGGGGCGGCCGCCGGGTTGCTGGTCGACGCGATCGGCGAGTTGACGACTTCCGTCGCTGCCGATGGCTATCCGCTGCCCTCCGACCCGGCGCTAAAGCGGAAGCCTTTTCGGGATCGGTTGATCCAAGTGAAAGATCGCTTTCTCTATGTGTGGGATGTGGAAAAAATCATCGCTTGCCTGAAGTGAGGATGAAGGAGCAGCTATGGAAGAACCGCGGTTTCCTTTCCAGGATGATTTTGAGAAAAGACTGGCCACCCTCCGGCTTCGTGCCGATGAGTTGGTTCGGCAAGCCGTCGCCCTGCGGGGGTTCGTCGAACTTTGGCTGGGAGCGGACGTTCCCGGTAATTATTGGAAAGAGCTGGAAACGTACCCTTCGGAAGACCTGGGGAGTTATCCGGAATCCGCGCGCCGGATTAAGGGTTTTTCCCAGGTGGCGGAAGACCTATCCCGATCGTTGTCCGAATTGGACGGCCAGGCCGATGCCCTGGCCGGTCAGGAACGCCAACTGGCCAGCTCCTACGGGGCTTTAAAAGAGCTGACGGAGGAGATTAATGCCCTGACGCTGGCGGCAGAAGATACGCTCCAGATGAAAAAAGCGACCCTTTCCCGGGTGTCCGGGTTGACCAGGGAAATAGCGGCCCGCACCCAGAATCTTAAACGCCGTCAGGAGTCGCTGTCCGGGACTATGCGGGAGGCGCTGCGGACGATGGAAACTAAGGAGCAGGAGTTGCTGGCGGCTCTGGAACAGATGAAACCCGGGGTTTTTTCCGGAGACCGTCACTTGGAACAAATGAAGGAACTCCTCAAGACCCAAGAAGACCTGATCCGTCTGCTGGGAGAATTGGGTCGAAGCCAATCCCCGGAGACCGGAACCGCCGAAAATCGGGAGGGGGTGTATAAACGTGTACCCGGGTATCTCCAAAATCTTTCCGAAGCAGCTCGGGAAACCGCTCAGGACTTATCTCGCATCCATCAGGAACTCCGATCCCTGAACTCCGGACAGGAGGTGGAAGCATGGAATCAGGTGGCCGCGGCGATAGCTCCCGGCCGGCGAACCCTGGAGGAGCTTAAACAAAAGCTGAAAAGACGAGAGGAAACCGTTGGTTCAGCGGGACCCGGATCCGTGGGAAATTCGATGTCGAACGCTCCCTGGGAATCCCTGCAGGCGTTGAATGAAAAGATCACCCTTCTGGCCTTAAGGGCCTCGCTCAATACTTTTCATAAGGGGAAAAAACCCGAGGACCTGATCAAGGTGATGGAAGAAATTCGCGGTCTCAGCGCCCAGGTGAATCAAATTCTTGTTCCCCTGGCGGAAGGCCGGAACCCCCCTGCTGGGTCACCGTCGACGGAGAGCGCCGTGGCCGCCGACCAAAGCCTCGAAAAGGCTAAGGAATCCCCCTGGGAGTCCGCTCTGCAGGAATGGAGTAACCTGTTGACGGTCCTGGAGTCGGTCTGGCCGGCCATCGACCGCTGGAAAGGCGTACTGGCGGAACGGAAAGGGCTGGGGGAAAAACTGCTGGATGACCTCACCCGGATCCTGACCCAATGCCAGGGATTGATGTTCCTGTTTCAGGATCAGGCTTGGACGGTGGGCCCATTCCCTCGGGCCACTTCGGCCAGGCCACCGCTTGCCCGACGGCTGCAAAAGACGGCCGAACTTCAGGGGATCCAATTGCAGGAATTAAACCAAAACCTGCAAAACGCCTGGTCACAGGTCAGGCCCCTGCGCAAGATTTTTCAGGAGGCCGGGCTGGGAGGCTTTCGGACCCTTTCGAGTCAATTGGAAGAGATGCGGGAATTCATCGATTCTCAGGGTCATGAATTATTAATCCAGGGAACCAAGGGAGAACAACTGGTGAAAGAGATGGAGGGCTTGCGGGCCTTCTGGGAGAATTTGGAACGCCTCCTGCCGACCCAAGGCCGGCGGCAGATCCGCCTGCAGGAGGCGGCCGGAAAAATCGATGGTACGGCTAAAAGGATGAACCAGACCCTGGAAGAACAAAAACAACTGGTGGATGGGTTGGCCGGTCAGGCCAGGCAGGTTTATCAACAGTATGGGCCGCTGGTTCAAGCTCACCAGGAACAATCCTCCCTGGCCGCCACCCTCCTGGAGGAGCTGGCCGAACTCCATCAGCTCATCGTCCAACAACTTCCCCGAAAATGAAGAAGACCATCGGAATCAGCCTGGGACTGCTGGTCCTTTTTTCCATCCTGCTCTATTTGATCGTTAACCAGAGCGAATTCTATTCCTTTTTTTTTGACCGCCAGCGGTTAGCCCGCTTTATTAAATCTTTCGGTAGTGTCTCCCCGCTCATCTTCATTGCCCTTCAAGTTTTTCAAGTCCTTTTCGCCCCCATTCCCGGAGAGGTTACCGGGTTTCTGGGCGGGTTCATCTACGGAAACTTTTTCGGTCTCCTGTATTCTACCATCGGGCTGGGCATTGGTTCCTGGCTGGCCTTTATTTTTGCCCGCTGGGTCGGCCGCCCGCTGGTCGAACGAATCATCAATCCTAAAACCATGGAGCGCTATGATTATCTGATGGCCCACAAAGGGACCTGGATCGCCTTTCTCCTTTTTTTAATTCCCGGATTTCCCAAAGATTATCTCTGTTACCTCCTCGGGCTGGGCCATATGGATTTAAAAACCTTTTTGATTATCTCCACGGTCGGGCGATTTTTGGGAACGGCTTTCTTGAGCTTCCAGGGTCATCTGGCCCGGGAAAAAAATTACCTGGGTCTGGGGATCATGATCGGGATCTCCCTTCTGGTTCTAGGTGGGGCTTTTTTCCTGCGCCCCAGGCTGGAGGCCGCTATCCGTCGACACCGAGACCATCACCATTGGAAAGCCCTGGAGAAACAACGGCAAGAAAAGGAGGCGACTCGGCCGGAATGAAAGGCGGATGGAGATTTATCTTGAGAAAGCCAGGCCCTTGATTCCGGTCTATTCGATTCCGAAGAAGGCTGAAGCCGGAGTGTCAGGCAAAACGTTGGTATTCCGGATAATACATGAGTGACTTGATGTAGGACGCCAAATCGTCAGGTCGCGGCCCGCGCGCCAGCCCCCGCTGGTATGCCGTTTCGGCCACCTCGACGGCGATCGCTTTGGAGACGTCCCTGATCTTCGGCAAAGGAGGGTAGAGACTTCCCTGGGCCAGATCAGCGTAAGATACATGTCGTGCCAGGGTCCGGGCGGCCACCAGGAACATTTCGTCCGTGACGTACGCGGCACCGGAGGCGATGACACCCAACCCCACACCCGGAAAGATGTAAACGTTATTCCCTTGAGCAGGAACGAATGTTTGGTTGTTGACCGTGACCGGATCAAAAGGGCTGCCGCTGGCAAAGATGACGCGGCCTTTCGTCCAGGTGTAAGCGTCGTGCGCCGTGCACTCGGTCTTGGAAGTTGGATTGGAAAGGGAGAAGACGATAGGCCTTTCGTTGATCCGGCTCATGGCTTCCAGCACCGGTTGTGTGAAGAGGCGGGGTTTTCCCGCGACCCCGATGATAGCCGTGGGCTTGAGGGCTTCAACGCACCCGAGAAAGTCCGGGATGAACGCATAATCATGGGCATAGGAAAGTTTGCCCCCGCGCAGGTCGGTACGGGACTTCACGACCAGGCCCTTGGAATCTACAAACCAGCATCGCTCCCGGGCCTCTTCTTCGGTGAGCCCCTCATCCACCAAAGCCGTAACCATCAGATTGCTGGTGCCGATTCCCGCCTCACCCGCGCCAAGAAAGAGGATCTTCTGGTCTTTGAGCTTCCCTCCGGTGATGTGCGTGGCGGCATAAATGCCGGCCAGCGTTACGGAAGCCGTGCCCTGAATGTCGTCATTGAAGCAGCAAACCCGCGTCCGATATTTCTGTAAGAGGCGAAAGGCATTGCGATTGGCAAAATCTTCGAACTGGATGAGGACGCCGGGAAACATCTTCTGCGCCGCCACAATAAACTCTTCGAGCAGTTCGTCATACGCCTCTCCACGCAGCCGTCGTTGTCGGAGGCCGATATAGAGCGGATCATTGAGCAGGTCTTCGTTCTCCGTGCCTACATCAATGGTTACCGGAAGACCGTGAAAGGGATGAATCCCTCCGCAGGCGGTATAGAGGGCAAGCTTCCCTGAGGGAATGCCCATGCCGTGCGCCCCGATGTCTCCCAGGCCGAGGATGCGCTCCCCGTCGGTGACCACAATGATCCGAATATCTTGGATGCGTGCGTGCCGTAGCAGATCAAGGATATTCCCCTTGTCCTTCGCTGTAATGAATACACCATGAGGTCTTCGCATAATATAGCTGTATTCCAGGCAGGCCTGTCCGACCGTAGGGGTGTAGACAATGGGCATCAGCTCTTCAATATTCTCCAAAATCAGCCGGTAAAACAGGGTCATGTTCCGGTCTTGAAGGCCCGCGAGAAAGATATACCGATCAAGGTTGGTGGGCTTTCTCCTTACGTTTCCGAGAACCCGGATGAGCTGACCCTCCATGGTTTGAATCCGGGGGGGCAACAGGCCTCGAATGCCTAAAGCATCCCGTTCCGCTTCGCTGAAGGCCGAGCCTTTATTAAAGGCCGGATCCCGTAATAGCGCAATACCGAGAGGAAGCCGAATCATCAGCTCCTTTTTGGCTTTCTTCCCAAGGGCAGGTGACGCCGCATCCGGCTTCCCGGCGCTTCGGCCAGACACCGGTTTCGATGATTTCACTCCCCCGCCGTTCTTAACCGGACGTTCTGCAACCTGCTGCACACTATCTTTCCCATCGCCTATTGGTTTGGACATGACATGATCCCCTTTCGAATAGTAAATCAAAGAGCTATAGGACTTCTCCGTTCATTTGCTGGTCAAGAGATAACCGGCAAAAAATATCTTCGAGGCCTGGGATTGATCGACGGCCAGGTTCTTTCAAAGCCTCGATGAGGAATCAATGGACATCGTGAATTACCCGAGCCGGCCGGTCTTACCTAAAATCACCAGCACCCATCGTTTCGTGGACAAGGGGTTGGCTAAAGGGATGGTCCTTTCCACCCCTACCTGCTGTTTTTTGAGCGAGGCTTCCAGTCGTTCAATTTCTTCGCGCCAGTCCGGTCCCTTCATCAGCAGCAGGCGCTGTGCCGGACCCCAAAAAGGGTTTACCGCCTTCAGGACGGCCTCCAATTGCACTCCCCGACTGACAAAGAAGTCCCAGGATACTTCCAGCGGGAGAGACACCGGTTCTTTCCCCAGATAGACGGGAATAACGTTCATAGCGGACAATCCCAGGCGACGGAGGGCTTCCTTCAAAAAACTGACTTTTTTGGCGGTGGCCTCCGCTAAATCGACGGTCAGGCCGGGGCGGGCGATCTTTAGCGGAAGCCCGGGGAAACCGGCGCCGGAACCCAAGTCGAGCAGGTTTCCGGTATCCGGCAGATAGGGCAAGAGGAGAAGGGAATCCAGAAAATGATGAATGATGATTTCCCGCGGCGAACGCAGAGCGGTCAGGTTCATTTTCCTATTCCATTTGAGCAGCAGATCCAGGTAGGCCAGGAACTGGTTTATCTGTTCCGGGGCGAGATTCAGGTCCAGTGCCCGGGTACCGAGCTCCAGTAGATTGCGGGCTTCAGCCGGATCGAGATTCTGGTCCAAATTTTTGTTGGGTGGTTTATTCATGGGACGTTTCTTTATGTACACAGCTTTCTGATTCACTTCCCAACACAGAACCGGCTGAAAATTTTTTCCAGTACGTCCTCGCTGGTCGTCTTTCCCACCAGGGACCCCAACTCGTTCAGGGCCTCCTGAACGGGAACGGCGATGAATTCCGGAGATACCCGGCGACTTATTTCGCGGTACGCTTCAAGAAGGACCTCCCGCGTTTTCTCCAAAATGATCTTCTGACGGAGGGTAGGGACCAGGGCCGGGGCGGTTTCCAGGGGATGGTCCTGGAGAAACCATACCACCACCTGCTTTTTCAAATCCTCCAGCCCTTCTCCGGTCCTGGCGGAGAGGGTCAGTCGTCGGTCGTCGGGGAAAGTCCTGAAGAGTTCCTCTTCCTTCAACCCGGCGGGCAAATCCATTTTGTTGAGGATGATAAAATGCGGCCGGTCCTTGATCTCCTCATAAAGGTCCAGGTCTTTTCCATCAAGGGGGGAGGAACGATCCACCATAAACAGGACCAGGTGGGCCTCATTCATTTTTTGGCGGCTTCGGGCAATACCGGCCTGTTCGACTTCTTCCCGGGCCTGATGGATTCCGGCCGTATCAATCAGTCGGAAGGGTATCCCTTGGATCGTCAGGGGTTCCTCAATCGTGTCCCGGGTAGTCCCGGGAACGGAGGTAACGATAGCCCGTTCTTCCTGCAGGAGGCGGTTGAGGAGGCTGGACTTGCCCACATTCGGTTTACCCACGATGACCAGGGTAATCCCCTCCCGATAGATTTGTCCGTCTTCGTAGGCTTGAATTAAAATTTCCAGGGGTTGTATGACCTGTTGAGCCAGTTGTTGCTTCCAGTCCTTAGGGTTGATGATTTCCAATTCCTCTTCGGGGAAATCGATGGCGGCCTCCAGTTGAGCCAGCAGAGAAAGCAGCTCGTCTTGAAGGGCGACTATGGTTTTCTGGAGTTCACCTTTCAGCAGCTTGTTAGCCTGAAAAAGGGCCTGATCACTTTGGGCCTGGAGCAGTTCAATGACCCCTTCGGCCTGGGTCAGATCGATGCGGCCGTTCAGGAAGGCCCGAAGGGTAAATTCGCCGGGTTCGGCCAGACGGGCTCCCTGGCTCAAGACCAGATTCAGGATCTTTTTCAGGACCAGGGAACCGCTGTGACAGTTGATTTCCACCAGGTCTTCGCGGGTATAGGTCTTCGGAGCGGCCAGGTAGCTCAGGAAAACCTCGTCCAAAGACTGGTGGGTGGCGGGGTCTAAAATCCGACCCAGGTACAGATGATGGGTTTTTATTCCGGAAGCAGGCCGGTGAGGAATAAACAATTTTCGAGCGATGGACCAGGCCCGGGGACCGCTTAAACGGATAATTCCAATCCCCCCGATCCCCAAGGGTGTGGAAACGGCCGCGATGGTTTCACGATTCTCCATTAAATTAGGTGGGGAGCTAGTATTGATGGTATCGCAGAAAGTCGCCAGGACTGTCCTGGCGACTTTCTGCGAGGTTGTCCTTTGACTATTCTTCCGGGGGAGGGGTCTCCGCCGCCGGGGGTTTTTTGTTGGTCGAGGAGATAATGATTT
The DNA here is from genome assembly GCA_963743305.1 of uncultured delta proteobacterium. Lineage (GTDB taxonomy): Bacteria > Desulfobacterota > RBG-13-43-22 > RBG-13-43-22 > RBG-13-43-22 > CAVQSS01. The sequence continues at coordinate 35,935 of CAVUPH010000036.1, read as the reverse complement.
TCTTCATCGCCCCTTCACCCCGACTGATGGTTTTCAGCGATTTATCTTTTTCCAGGGCCACGTGGACGATCCTCCGGTCGTGGGCGTTCAAGGGGCTCATCACCACCGGTTTCCCGGTTTTTTTGGATTTTTCGGCCAGTCGTAAGGCCAGGGTGGATAAATACTTTTTCCGCCGCTCCCGGTACCCGCCGCTGTCCAGGACCAGTTTGATTTTATCCGGGGTCAGGCGGGAGAGGATCCGGCTTAAAATATATTGCAGGGCATCGATCGTTTGGCCCTGGCGGCCGATCAACAAGCCGCTTTTTTCGCCCTCCACGACAAGGGTAATGGTATTACCCTCGGTTTTCACCTTCACCTGAGCTTCCAGTTCCATCAACTCCAGGATTTTCCCGGCGATGGTCTCCATCTCCCTGGCCAGGTCGGCCTGCTCCCTCCGCTCGGGGATAGCAACGGGGGTGGATTCCTCCTCCAAAGCCGGTTCGGTCTTTTCTTCCGCCAGGAAGGCTTTGATTTTCGCCTTTTTAGTGCCCACAATACCAAATATGCCGGTGGAACCGGCGGAGAGGACCTCTATTTCCAGTTTATCCCGGGAAACCTTGAGTTCCCGGCAGGCGATTTCAATGGCCTCTTCGACCGTTTTTCCTTCAACCTCAAGCAGAGCCATAGGTACCCCCCCGTAGCCTGAATCAATTCACATACTTGTTGATATAGTATTGTTGACCTATGGATAGGACGTTATTGACCAGCCAGTACAAAACCAATCCCGCCGCAAAATTGATAAACATGAAAGTGAAAACCACCGGCAGGAAGAGCATGATTTTGGCCTGAGTCGGATCGCCCGTGGTCGGAGTCATTTTTTGTTGAATGAACATGGAGACCCCCATGAGCAAGGTCAATACCGGAATCCCTTCGCCGACATAGGGAATCGGGAATCCGATCGGCAGGCGATCGGGCGCCGCCAGGTCGGTGATCCAAAGCAAAAATGGGGCGTGCCGGAGTTCGATAGCGTACCCCAAGAGGCTGTAAAGGGCGAAAAATACCGGTATCTGGATCACCATGGGCAGACAGCCCCCCATGGGATTGACCTTGTAGGTTTTATACAAGGCCATCATTTCCTGGTTCATTTGTTCTTTGTTGTCTTTATGTTTTTCCCGGATCTTGGCCATTTTGGGCTGCAGTTTTTGCATGTCCTTCATGGACTTGTAGCTTTTATGGGTCAAAGGCCAGAAGACGATTTTTACCAGAATGGTCAACAGGATAATGGCCCAGCCATAATTGTGGAGATACCCGTAAAAGAAATTCAGTACCCAAAGCAAGGGCTTGGAGACAATGTCGAAGAACCCGAAATTGACGGCCTTTTCCAATTGCAGGTTCAGAGGTGTCAAGATGTTGAGATCCCGCGGGCCGAAATAGAGGGCATACTGAAAGGTTTTTTCCGCACCGGCCGGCAGGTTGATCGGAGGCAGGATAAAAGTCGTCATCAACCGCTCCGGGTCGGGGCGGCTGGTCTTCAGGCTGACGATCCCCCCGCTATCCACGGGCGCGAGGGCGCCCATAAAATAGGTGTCGGAGAGCGCCCCCCACTCGATTTTTCCGGTCAGAACCGATTCCTTATCGAACTTGCTGATATTTTTTTCTTCAAACTTGCCATTGATCAAAGTCAGTTGACCCTGGAAGGCGGCAGCGGCGGCGTCGGTTTTCGGAAATCTATTTTCGAACAAGATGGCTAAATTGTCATCCAGGGGTTTTGAAGCGCCGTTGATGACCTTCAACCCCAGGCCGATGCGGTAGGAATCATAAGAAAAGGTAAAGGTCTTGATTACGCTAATTCCCTGATCGGAGACGAAACGAAAGTTCAGGACACCCTGAGGTTGCTGGGGGGTCAATTCCAGAGAGGGGCGATCGGCCTGAAAGAAGGCCTGGTTTAGAGGGGGCTGGGTTGTCTTAATCCATTCCAGTTGCAGGGGATACTGGTCGGCCTCCCGGACCTCGATCAATTCCTTGAGGGCTTTATCCCCCAACCGTTCTTTGTAGGCGGTTAATTTAAAACTTTTCAGGCTCCCTCCCCGTTCGGAAAAGACGGCCTCATACCATTTGGTTTTAACGGTGATGTCTTTAGCCGGCTTGGCGGAGGAAGGGGTCAAGGATTTCGGGGAAGTGTCCGCAGCGGCCGTCACGGGAGGCGCAACGGTCTGGGAGTCAGCGATGGGCGTGCCGGACGGCTGTCCGGGCTTGGAAGTTGGCGGTTTAACCGGTTCTTGGGGTCCGAGAAAAAAAGAGTACAGCACAAAAACCGCCACAGACAGGGCAAAGGCCAAGATTACTTTTTTATCCATCATAATATCGATCGGCTCCGGGTCAATGTCGATTTACCGGCCCTTAGCGGATGGGGTCAAACCCACCGGGTGAGAAGGGGTGGCAGCGTCCTATCCTTTTCAAAGACAGGACTATCCCTCGGCAGAGACCATAGGTTTGAATGGCCTGGATAGCGTATTCCGAACAGGTGGGATAAAAACGGCAGGAGGAGGGGAACAAGGGTGAAATCACCCACTGATACCCTCGGATCCCTATTAAAAAAAAGCTTCTAAGGAGGCCGTACCCTAACCGGCTCAAACCAATAGGGGGGTCAACTCTTCGACAACCTGATGGTATGTTAATGGGCTCGATCCTTTTAAGGCGATAATGATGATGTCCCGCGAAGGCGGGAGACGGCCTTTATTCCGGCGAAAAAATTCCCGCAACCGCCGTTTGATCCGGTTGCGTTCGACGGCCCCTCCCCGTTCTTTTCCTACGGACAATCCCAACCGAGGGTGTTCCCAGGTGTTCGGTTTAATTACGATTAAAAAGTGGGCCAGGCGCAGTTTTTGGGTTTGCGGCGATCGTTGTACAAAATCGCGATGTTTTCGGACCCGATCTTCCGGTCGAAAGGTTTGGGTTACCGCAACCTCCAATACTGAATCCCTCGCAATGGAAAGCGGCTGTTAGACCGCTAATCGTTTTCGTCCCTTGGCCCGGCGACGGTTAATGACGTTCCTCCCGGCCCGGGTACTCATGCGTACCAGGAAACCGTGGGTCCGGGCGCGTTTAATATTGCTGGGCTGAAATGTTCTTTTCATGGAATAACCGCTCCTTAATGAGGTTAAACTTTATTTAAACCACAGGGAAGGTTTTCTGTCAAGCCTTATTTATTCGGTCGTGGGGGGGGCGGTTCGAATAGAGAGGAAAGAGGGGACAGGGTTGTACCCTGTCCCCTCTTTAAATAAAACGATCAAACGTGCGTGTTAGTTTGGTTATTAGAGTAAAGGTACGATCAGCAAAGCCACAATGTTGATGACCTTGATCATCGGGTTGATGGCCGGTCCGGCGGTATCCTTATAGGGGTCGCCGACGGTATCGCCGGTGACGGAGGCCTTGTGGCCTTCGCTGCCCTTCTTGTGAACGACGCCCTTATCGTCCGTGACGCCGTCTTCAAAGGATTTCTTGGCGTTATCCCAAGCGCCGCCGCCGGAGGTCATGGCGATGGCCTGAAAGAGACCGGTCAGAATGCATCCGATCAGCAGACCGCCGAGAGCCTTCGGTCCCAAAACAAAGCCGACAATAATCGGAGCTGCGACCGGGATCAGGGCCGGGATCATCATTTCCTTGATGGCGGACTTGGTGACGATATCCACACACTTGCCGTACTCCGGTTTGGCGGTGCCTTCCATGATGCCTTTGATCTCCCGGAACTGCCTCCGGACCTCTTCGACGACCCCGCCCGCCGCCCGGCCGACCGCCAGCATCAGCCGGCCGCCGTAGTAGTAAGGGATCAAGCCGCCGATAAAAAGGCCGGCTATGACCATGGGATCGGAAAGATCAAATTTAATTGCTCCCCCGACCTTTTGGGCGATTTTTTCCAGTTCCCGTGCATACTCGGCAAACAGAACCAGTGCGGCCAACCCGGCTGATCCGATGGCATAGCCTTTAGTGACCGCCTTGGTGGTATTACCGACCGCGTCGAGCGGATCGGTAATGGCCCGCACTTCCGGAGGAAGTTCGGCCATCTCGGCGATCCCTCCGGCGTTGTCCGTGATCGGTCCATAGGAGTCAATGGCCACTACGATGCCGGTCATGGAGAGCATGGAGACCGCGGAAAGGGCGATGGCGAAGAGACCGCTGCTCGCATTTCCGCTGAATCCCGCCGCCGAGGGCATACGAACCAAGAATGGCGCCCACGATAACCAGCGCCGGCAACGCCGTCGCTTCCATACTCATGGCCAGGCCGGCGATGACATTGGTGCCGTGGCCGGTCAGACTGGCTTTGGCGATGGTCTTTACCGGCCGGTACTGATTGGCGGTATAGTACTCCGTAATCACGACGATGAGGCCGGTCAGGATCAGGCCGATTAGGGCCGTGCCGAAGATGCTCGCGGGGGTGAAGCCGCCGGTGTTTTCGCCGAGGCCTCCCATGAACCAGACGGTTACCGCATAAAAGGCGATGGCCGCGAGCACCCCCGAGACGGCCAGCCCCTTATACAACGCGCCCATGATGTACTGCTTGGCGCCGAGCTTTACGAAATAGGTGCCGATGATCGAGGCAATGATCGAAACGCCGCCCAGGAGCAGCGGGAATTCGACCCAGGGACTATCGGCGCCGAAAACCGACTTGGCCAGCAGCATGGCGGCTACCAGCGTTACCGTATAGGTTTCATAGAGGTCGGCCGCCATGCCGGCGCAGTCGCCTACGTTGTCGCCCACGTTGTCGGCGATAACCGCCGGGTTGCGGGGGTCGTCTTCCGGGATGCCGGCTTCCACCTTACCGACCAGGTCGGCGCCCACGTCGGCCGCCTTGGTGTAGATACCGCCGGCAATCCGGGCAAAAACGCTCATCAGAGAGCAGCCGAAGCCGAGGCCGATGAGGGCATGGAAAGCCGCCTCTCCGGCATAGGCCCTGGCAATCGCGAAATATCCCGCCAGCCCGATGATGCCGAGACCCACCACCATGATGCCGGTGACCGAACCGCCCTTGAATGACAGGGTGAGCGCGGCCTGGATCCCCTTAGTGGCCGCCTGGGTCGTCCGGACGTTGGCCCGAACCGTCACCCACATGCCGACAAAGCCGGCAAAGGCCGAGCCGGCTGTCCCGATAATGAAACCGAGGGCCGTCCAGGGGCCGAGGGCCGGGACCAGGGCAATAATGATCAGCAGAATTACGGCCACTATGGCCACGGTCTTATACTCCCGGGCCAGAAAGGCATAAGCCCCTTCCTTGACCGCATTCGAGATATCCTGCATACGTTTGGACCCGGCGTCCTGCTTGTTCACCCAGGCCGCGGTCACGAGGGCGTACAACACCCCGGCAGCGCCGCAGATAAGCGCAAATCCTATAATGTTCATAAACGTTCTCTCCTCTCCTCCTTAAGGTTGAAAATACTAGAAAATCAGTGGCGTTACGTGAATCCCCGCGCGGTTCCCGGCCCCCACCTCCTTTTTACGCAATTTAGGACAATCCCTTTATTTTGTTCCTGTTCAATTCTAAAAAATGGAATGTGTTTGATGACTTGTGAATATTTTTACAGAGTCCAACCGCTTCTATCATACCGACTAATTGATGTCAAGAATTTTTAGGGCTTTCTATGGCCTTGAAAAGTATGGGATTCCCTCCATTTTTCCCTTGACAGAGAGGAAGAGCAGAGAATAGAAGTAAAGACCTGAAGGACATTTCACTATTGAGAAAGGGTTTCCATGGAAAAAGAAGACGGAGAGATCGCCCGAATGCAACTGAACCCCACCGATTACCTCTTGTTTTCGGTGAAGGAATATAAGGGCAAGAACTATATAGACCTTCGCAAGTACGTGGTTTCCGACACCTATACCGGCTTCACCAAACAAGGAGTCCGTTTCCTTTCCGATCTGTTCCCCGAATTTGAAGCCCATCTCGAAGAGGTCAAAAAAACTCTCCCCAAAAAGGATTAAACCGCCGACCGGATCCGGTCAAGAAATCGCTTGACAGGTCTATGGTTCCTTGATAACCGTGTTTTAACCATATTATAATCACATCGTAGTTACGGAGTACCCCCTGGCCAGCGGCGGGCATCTGTGGAGCTAATATCATTTTAAGGAGGGCGTTATGAAGTACTGGGACGAAAAGTTCGAGACCATGTCGGTGGAAGCCATGCAGGATTTCCAGCTCAATCAGTTGAAGAAAACGGTCCAATGGGTTTATGAGAAAATCCCTTTTTATAAAAACAAGCTGGAGGACCTGGGGGTAAAACCTGCGGATATCCAATCATTGACTGACTTGGCCAAACTGCCCTTCACCGTCAAAAACGACCTGCGGGACAATTATCCTTTTGGCCTCTGCGCCATTCCCGTCCAAGACCTGGTCCGAGTCCATGCCTCCTCCGGCACAACCGGCAAACCCATCACCGGTCCTTATACGGCGGACGATCTGGAACAATGGACCGATTGCATGGCCCGAAATATGACGGCGGCCGGGGTACGGTCCAATGACATCATTCAGAACGCCTACGGTTATGGATTGTTCACCGGCGGACTCGGCTTCCACCAGGGAGCCACCAAAATCGGGGCCACGGTAGTCCCCACCTCGTCCGGCCAGACGGAACGGCAGATTACCATCATGCAGGATTTTCGAAGCACCGTTCTTTTCTCCACCCCCTCCTATGCCCTGACGATTGCCGAAAAGGCCGCTCAGATGGGTGTGGATATGAAATCCCTGCCTCTCCGAGTGGGGGTCTTCGGGGCCGAGCCCTGGACCCAGGAGATGCGCAAGGAAATCGAGGAACGGATGGGCATCAAGGCCCATGAGGCTTATGGACTGACCGAATTGGGGGGGCCGGGGGTGGCCTTCGACTGCGAAGTCCAGGATGGCTACCTGCACGTCAACGAAGACCATATCCTGATTGAAATCATCGATCCCGTCACCGGGGAGGTCCTGCCCCTGGGTCAAAAAGGGGAGCTGGTTTTTACGGCCATCCAGCGCCAGGCCATGCCGCTCTTACGCTACCGTACCCGGGATATCACCTCTATCAAACGGGAAAAATGTGCCTGCGGCCGCACCCTGATAAAAATGGAAAAGGTCTACGGGCGTAGCGATGACATGTTGATCATCAGCGGGGTCAATATTTTCCCTTCCCAGATCGAAAGCCTGCTGTTGGACCAGAAAGAGGTGGAGCCCCAATACGTCATTATCGTGAAGAAAAAGGGCTATCTGGACACCCTGGAAGTACATGTGGAGGCCAAACCGGCGATCTACGAAGCCGGGGCGGAAACGATTAAAGGAGCCGAGCAAAAAATAGAGAATCACATCAAAGGGATGATCGGTATCGGCATCCGGGTGCGTTTGGTGGCCCCCGGGACCATCACCCGCAGCGAGGGTAAGGCCAAGAGAGTCATCGACGAACGCCAAAAGTAAGTAAAAATTAATCCAGTTATATTTTGAGCGGCTACTGCCCCCTCATCCTTATCTCTCCTCCTGATCGGGGTAGAGGAAAGGTGAGGGGGTTTTGGTTTATAACGGCTTCGAAAGAACCCGTCAATTTTAATTGACACCTAAAAACCCTTTGGGTAAGTTGAGAAAATTCCTGAACAGGGGGCGCATCCATGAAGATTCACGAATACCAGGCCAAGGCCCTTTTTGCCCAGTACGGGATTCCCATTCCCAAGGGACAGGCGGTGTTTTCCTCCCCGGAAGCCCTGGAGGCCGCTCAGGTCTTGGGGGCGCCACCTTATGTGGTTAAGGCCCAGATTCACGCCGGGGGTCGAGGAAAGGGCGGCGGGGTCAAGGTAGCCCAGACCTTGGATGAATTCCGAAGCCGGGTGAGCGAAATATTGGGCATGACCCTGGTTACCCATCAGACCGGCCCGGAAGGAAAACAAGTGCTTAAAGTGCTGATCGAAGAGGGGGTGCCGATCGCCCAGGAGTTGTACCTGGGGATCGTCGTGGACCGGGCCAGGGCCTGTCCGGCGATCATGGCCAGCCGGTCAGGGGGCATGGATATTGAGGAGGTGGCCCAAAAGACGCCCCACCTGATCCACCGGGAGTGGATCGATCCGGCCGTCGGGTTCCAGGCCTTCCAGGCCCGGAATATCATTTACAGCCTGGGATTGCCCGCCGGGTCGGTTAAATCCGGGATAGCCCTGATTACCAACTTAGTAAAGCTCTTTGAACAACTCGATTGTTCCCTGGTGGAGATCAACCCACTGGTGGTTACCCGGGACGACCGACTGATGGCTCTGGACGGCAAGGTAAATTTCGACGACAACGCCCTTTTCCGCCATAAAGAATTGCTGGAGCTGAGGGACCCCAGTGAAGAGGACCCCCTGGAGCTGGAGGCGAACAAATACAATCTGAATTATATCCGTCTGAACGGCAACATCGGGGTAATGGTCAACGGCGCCGGCCTGGCCATGGCTACCATGGACTTAATCAAGCTCTACGGCGGGGAGCCGGCCAATTTCCTGGATGTGGGCGGAGGGGCCAGCGCGGAGACGATTGCCAACGGCTTCCGGATCATCCTTTCCGATGAACGGGTCAAGGCCGTGCTGGTCAACATTTTCGGGGGCATCCTCCGGTGCGATGTCCTGGCCGAGGGGCTGATCGAAGCAGCCCGGAAGGTGGTCCTTCAGGTCCCCCTGATTATCCGCCTGGAGGGGACCAATGTGGACCGGGGTCGGGAGCTGTTGAATCAATCCGGTCTGGATTTTATTGTTTCCCCCACCATGGCCGAGGCCGCGAAAAAGGTCGGCCAACTGGTCCAACGGAATTGATGAGGAGGTTGTCGTGAGCATTTTGGTCGACAAGAAAAGCCGGGTTGTGGTTCAAGGGGTCACCGGAAAGGAAGGGAGCTTCCACACCAGACAAATGCTGGAATACGGCACTCAAGTGGTGGCCGGGGTGACGCCGGGCAAGGGCGGCCAGAAACTGGAAGGGGTGCCGGTTTACCATACGGTGGCGGACGCGGTGGCTGAACAGGGGGCCAACGTTTCCATCATCTTCGTGCCTCCCGCTTTTGCTCCCGATACCATTATGGAGGCCGCGGCCGCGGGGATCGGGGTTATTGCCTGTATCACCGAAGGGTTGCCCACCCTGGATATGGTCCGGGTGAAGCATTATTTGAAAGGCCGCTCGTCGGTCCTGATCGGGCCCAACTGCCCGGGGATCATCACCCCCGGGGCCTGCAAGCTGGGGATCATGCCGGGGTATATCTTTCAGCCGGGATCTGTCGGCGTCATCTCCCGCAGCGGCACTCTGACCTACGAGGTGGTGGATCAGATCAGCAAACAGGGTCTGGGCCAGTCCACCTGCCTGGGGATCGGCGGGGATCCGATTATCGGGTTGAACTTTATCGATCTATTAAAGTTGTTTGCCGAGGATGGTCAGACCAGTGGGGTGGTCCTGATCGGCGAGATCGGCGGGACCGCCGAAGAAGAGGCCGCCGCTTTCATTAAGGAGCATTTCCCCAAACCGGTGGTGACCTTCATCGCCGGCCAGACGGCCCCCCCCGGGCGCCGCATGGGCCACGCCGGGGCCATCATCTCCGGGAAATCAGGAACCGCCCAGGAAAAAATGGCCGTGCTGAAGGCTGCCGGCATCCGGGTAGTGGTGGACCTGACCAAAGTGGGAGAGGCCGTCAAGGAGTTGATGGGGTAAATAAAAACGAATAGTCTTTTCCGGATTTTCTAGCCGTATGAAACTACTCCTGCACATCTGTTGCGCCCCCTGCACCATCCACCCGCTGAAGGTCCTGCGGGAACAGAACCACCGGGTCGCCGGATTTTTCTACAATCCCAACATCCATCCCTACCGCGAATTTATCAGGCGAAAAGCCACGCTGGAGGAGTACGCCCAAGAGGCGGACCTGAAAGTTCATTTTGATCCGAGTTACGACCTTGAGGAATTTCTATCCCAAACCCGCCCCTGGGGGCCGGACCGCTGCCGGGTCTGCTACCGGATGCGGCTCACGGCTGCCGCGAAGGAAGCCCGGGCGCAATCCTTCGAGGCCTTCACCACCACCCTGCTTTACAGCCGCTATCAAAGACATGACTGGATCCGGGAAGTGGGGGAGGAAATCAGCAACCGCTATGAGATCCCTTTTTATTACCAGGATTTTCGGAGCGGCTGGAACGAGGGGGTCAAGGAGTCCAAGGCCCTGGGCCTTTACCGACAGCCCTACTGCGGCTGCGTCTTCAGCGAAAAAGAACGGTTTCATCCGCGGAGGCCATAGATCGTGAACTGGAAGAAGCCCCTCCGGAGCTGATTATGGCCGTCGAAGGCCTCGGTGAGAAGTTCAGACTCTATCGATCCGATCATCGCCGGATGCATATTGACCAGATAGAAGAGGTGCTCGACAAATAAGAAGGATCGATCATTCGGCGTTGATTAGGGAAGGTGAAACGGGAGCGGCAGGATACGGAAACGATCCTCTCCCCTCATTCAACCAAAAAGGATCCCGCGCCGGTGCGGTTACAACAAGGAAACCGCTTCAACACAGCTATGATTACTCGTCATAATGAGGGGTATAAATAAAAAAGGTGAAACCGGATAACCCGATTTCACCCCTTTTTATCGGGCAGTAAGATAAGAAGATTATTTCTTTTCTTCTTTCATCTCGTCTTTCTTTTCTTGCACCTTCTTTACCGCTGCTTTCTTGGCTTTCTTTACCTTCTTTTTGGCTGTTACGGCGGCCTTATCAACCTTTTCGACAGCCTTTTCTTCAGCCTTTTGAACCTTTTCGGCAGCCGGAACTGCAGTCATGTCAACCTTTTCGGCAGCCTTTGTCCCAGCCTTTTCAACTTTTTGCGCGGCCTTTTTTTCGGCAGGAGTAGCCTTTTCATCAGCGGCAAAAGCCATAGAAACAGACAGGGCAAATACCAAAGCCATAGTCCAAACGATGATCTTTTTCATTTAAGTTCACCTCCCTACTTATAATTTCTGTAAAAAGACTTTCAAATCTTTCTCTACATAATGTAGAGATATAGACTTATGTCAGCATTTATCGTGCCAAAAATTTTTATATGCAATTGCAATTAGTTATATTTATAATGGCTTTTATCAGCACCCCCATTTTCCAAAATTCATAATTTAAAGAGCCCTGTCCCCTAAAAGGCTTCCAATTTCTGGAAAGGGAAGGTTGAATGCTACTGTTGTTGTTCCAAATTCTTTCCGGGAACGGGTCTGACCCGAACTTTGCGGTTTACACCGGCAGACGTCCCCTTCGATTGGAAATGGGAAATTGTCTATGATAAAATCAGGGAGCAAAAGGTTTGGGTACCCGGTGATGTATTCGCCAGTGCGGGAAAAAGGGCCTTTTCTCTCCGGGCAGATAATCGGCGCAGAGGAAGCGTCTGCAGATATCCGGCCGATTTTCATAAATGGAACACCGGGCGTTCAAAAGAAATTCGCAGCCGTTTTCAATAATTAGCTTGCAGCGGCCGGACAAGGAAAAGTAAAGGCGGTTGGCGCCCAGGTCCCTCAGTTTGTTGTATTCAGTCCAGGTAATGTTTACGGCGGGAAACGAGCGGCAGCATTCGGCGTTGCATTCTCGGCAGCGCTCCAGATTGCCGATGGGGTGATCCAACAACACGACGCGCCGTCTCACCCTGTGCCGTGTGAAGGGGATCTTAAAAATGGAATTTTTCTCGTTAGAGTTGAAGCGTATTTTAGGAAATCGATATCAGGGATGTCAAGGAGAAAAATGAGCAATCTTTCGGGATCACCCACTTATAGGCCAAGACCGATACATTGACGATCCGGGCGACGGCTTTTAATTTCTCCTCGCAACAGGGGTGGATAATCCCTATTTATTGATCCCCGTTATAGCTCAGAATTGGGTACCATCGGGACGGAATAAGCGAATTTGAGGATCCAGACCCCCCAGGGTGACGGCCATGTCAATCACCACCCAGTCATTGGCGGTCCCGACAAAGGTGAAGGTGTCCATTTCGGCGGTCAGGATGATGTCTCGGGTAATGTTTTGCCCATAGGTGACGACTGTGGAATTACCAGGTTGGTTCAACCGCTGGAGAAAAATCCCGTAATTCCCGGTTTCGGTGCTTCCATAATCTCCGGCCAAAATCTGGTAGGTCCCGGTAGCCGGTAACTGGCAGTCAGCGATTTCAGCCGCTCCGCCGCTGGTTTTGTAATCTTGGCAAACCTGGGTGCCGTTCGGCCCGAAAAGGCGGATTTGGGGATCCAATAGACCGGAGGAGACGGCCATATCGATCAACACCCGGTCACCGGCGGTCGCGTTGAACGTGTAGGTATCGATCTCGGAGGCGAGGGCTATATCGGCGGCTAAAGGGACCCCAAAGGACAGGGGGGTCGTATTCACGGCGTCGGTCAGCCTCTGGAGATAGAGACGGTAATTCCCCGGATCGATATCTCCGTAATCGTTGACCAGAAGCGTATAGGTGCCCGTGTCGGAAAGCTGGCAATTGGTGATTTCCGCGAATCCGCCATTGCTGTTAGATGCATTGCACAACAATGTGCCGTCCGGACGGTACAGCCGGATTTGAGGGTCCAGTGTGCCCAGGGTTACGGCCAGGTTGATCAATACCCATTCCCCGGCTACTCCGGAAAAAGTATAGGTGTCCATTTCGGCAGCAAATGAAATTTCGCCGCCAATGTTTTGACCGTAACCCAGAACCGTAGAGCTTTCCGGGTTATTCAGCCTTTGCAGATATAATCCATAATTCCCGGTCTCCGAATAGTTGTAATCGGCAGAAAGAATGGTATAGGTCCCGTTGGACGGGAGAGGGCAGTCATTGATCTCGGCCATTCCGCCGCTGCTGGAAAATGCCTGACAGAGCATGGTTCCATCCGGGCCGTATAACCTGACCACTAAAAAAAATAATAAAAATGGGAGAAGCAGAACGCGGGGGGGAAACAGGAACCTCATGAACTCAATCTCCTTTCACCATTGCGGTTGCGGATTTATTCTCGGGTTATGAAAAAGGAGGCGGGCTCCTCTATTCATCCCTTTTTAACTTCCGAATATTAGATAGTAGGGCGAGTTAGGCCCTAAAGATGTCCCGGAAGCTTCAGTTAAGATAACCTCGGATAATTCGTGCGAAAGGCAGGAACGAAAAATTATCGATTAATAAATAGGACTGAGAGAAAAATGTCAACACTTTCTTTGGCCTGGTATTTTCTGTCTGGGCATCACTGGCAGACGAAGCAAACACCAAGCCAAAATAAACCACTCCCCCCAACGGATAATGATGTCTTTATGCCCAGCGCCGGAGACCAAGGGGTCGGATTGAGTAAGCTAAATCCAATTACAGCGGTAATCCCCGCTCTGGTATGGGCCTTAACTGCTTTTCATTTCAAAAAGAGCCAGGTAGTTGAACGGGCCGAGGTCCATTACCCGGAGAAGCCTGAAAGGATAGGGCTGAAGCCGTTCTTCCAGCTCATCCGGACCGATCCGAATTCGGATCGGCGGCCCGGGCGGTCCTTCGATTTTTTTGAACTCGACGATAGCCAAGATCCCCCCTGGTTTTAATACGCGCCCGATCTCTCTGATGGCGCCCGTTTCCGTCCGGTCTTGAATAAGATCATGTAAGACCGTGGCCAGCAGGCAGACATCAACGGATTGTTCTTCCAGCGGGATCTGTCGGCTGACGTCGACTACTTGGGCGACAATAGGGGTGTTTGCTTTTAAGAGGGTTTCCTTTTGTAACGCTTCGATTCCTTCCTCCCAAAGATCGAAGGCGTAGATCCGGCCCGCCGGCCCAATATATGGCGCGGCCGCCAGCGAGTAGGCGCCGCGGCCGCAGGCGGCATCAAGAAAAACGGCATCTTCCTTGAGGCCTAAAGCAGAGAACAGTATTTCGGGGTCGATCAGATCAAAACTGCTTTTACCGGCCCCCAGGGGCTTTCTATCCATTGCCGGCTCCTTATGAATTGGTTATCAGGCTCGCTTTGATCGTTCCAGCTTCATGGTCACGAGGTTGTAAGGATCGGGGCATTGCACTTCTATGGTGTCGCCTTCCCACCAGGGGAGATTCCCCCCAAACTGAAAGGTCATCAGGTTGGGAAAGAGGTCATGGTAGAAGAAGCCGCACAACCCGCCGGGCTGGTAACAACTGATCTCAAAGTTCTCTCCCACCTGATGGGCCGCATTGCATTTTCCCTTCACCCCGGTGATGGTAGCTACTACTCGATATCCGATCCCTGGATCTTTGGCCATTTTGATTCTCCTTCCGCGATTCTTGACAACGGATTTTTATGCCAATTATTTTAAGATTAAAGGCAGAAAGAGCCTTGGCGAGAGCGGTCCATCCCCCCAGTGGCAGAACGTAACGTTGAAGCCGCTGAAGGGCAGCAGGCCCCTGCCGGGGGCCGGGGGGGTGTCGCACTCGAAGCCGCTGGCAGTGTCATCGTATTGCCACGTGTAGGACGCGCCGCATACCGCCTTGAAGGTCTGATAATACGGCACCGTGCCCCCGCCCGCCTGTAACCCGGCGGTCAGCCACGAGGCGTTGTAGACCCCGCCCACGCCTGTGTACAGGGGGTTCAATCCCTGCGAATCCTTTGTACACGTGCCAAGGCCGCTGGTGGTTGGCGGCATGCATAGGTGCGCCGTGCGTACCGTATTCTGGTTATCGGTGTAAGTCGCCGTTTGACAGGTGTAGCCAAGTCCGAGGGGGTAGGGCACGCCCGTCAGATAGCCGCCGCACGGTGTCCCGTCCGACAGGTTGCTGCACTGTAACGTCGTCTGGCTCGCGGCGTCGGCCCAGCCATAGTCGTTGATGTCGGGAATCCCGTTTTGCGGTGAGGACGCCCAGAGGCACACCCCGGCACCCGCAGGCCCCTGGTAGCCGGAGGCGAAGGTGGGTACGACATAGGTCCTGCCTGGGAAACAGTCGCTCTGTGCAAAAGCGGTGTGAGAACCTTGGTTGGCGGATGCCTGCGCCGGTTTTCCCGTATCGCTGAAATTCGCCGCGCAGTACATGTCGAGATAAGTCGGCGGTCCGCCGCCGGTGACGCCGCAAGGAACCGTTGTTGCGGGTGCGTTTCCCGAGATGTCCGTGGTGATGGGCAGGTTGCACTTCAGCGAGGCGTAGATCGCCTCATTGGGCGTACTGCCGCCCGGCGCCGTGCGCTGGCACTGGGTGCAGGGATCGAGGCAGCCAATGGCCGTGTTCCCGGGAGGTTGCGGCCGCAAGCTGACCGGGCAGGTTGGCGCATTGAGGGCCGCGGTGCAACCGGCGTTATAGCAGGCGACCTGGTTGTCCGGGACGCCTATGCCGGGTACCCCGAAATAGCCGCCGACCGGTGTGACCTTCATCTCCACGTTCCCGCCGGCCACGAGGCTGACGTCGTAGTTGGCAGAGCCCTTCATGGTCGTTGGATTAAAAGCCGATGTGACCTCGAACTGCGTCGCGGGCGGCAAGGGCGACGTGATGCCCACACCGCAGTCCAGCAGGCCGTCGGTCGTTCCCGTGGGCGTGCACTGGCCGGTGTCGCAGTTGAGGCCCCCCGTGCCGACCCGAGTGCAGCCCGTGCGCGGCCAGAACGTGCCGGATATCCAATCCTGCGGCATGCAGAAGGTGGCGGTCCTGCGGCACAAGCCGTTCGGCTGGCACGCGGCCCCCCCTCGCAATCGCTGGACGTGTTGCAGGTGCACTGGGCCGTGCTCGGGTCACAATGGTTGGAAAGGCACTGACTGTCGGATGTGCAGCTTTTGGCCAGCAGCCAATCACCGACCTGAGGCGGGTAGGACCGGGGGTTCCCCGTTTTTGCCGACTGCCCGATCCAGATCGGATAGGGGCAGGAATTGGTGAAGGTATAGGTGTACTGGCCGTCCGTGCACTGCGCCGACCCTTCGCCGGAACCGATCGACGTCAGGCAGAAAAGCACCAGGACCAGCGACGCGATGAGTCTGGTGGTCTGAGCCGGCAATTTCTTTCTCCTTTCTTTTGAGCGACCTGCTATCGAAGCCCACAACGCCCGGTCGCGAAGGTGTGGATGCAAGCTGCCGAGAGACTTCTTTTCTGAACGCCGCCGCCGAGAACTTAAATCAGAATCCTTTGGGCTTTGGTCCCGAAGATTCTGCTTAGGCCACGAAAGAATATTGCGTCCCGGCCGTGTTGATAATAAACTCCTCGGGCATTTCCTGTTTGAAAGCCACGATGGCTTCAAAGCCCGTGCAGTGGGTGGGTACCACATAGTCCGGTTTCAGGGCCTTGATGTCGGCCACGGTCCTTTGAATGATTTCCGGCTTGGCGTTAATGAGGTGAAACCCTCCCAGGACGGCGTGGATTTTTTCGCTGCCGGAGATTTTCTGGGCGTGTTTGACCGTGTTGACGATGCCGGCATGGGCGCAACCGGAAAGGACCACCAGCCCTTTTCCCTTCAGTTTGAAGAAGAAAGCCTGTTCTCCTCGGAAGTCGTCGGGTTCCGGTTTTTCAGCCCGTTTGATCAGCAGACTCGGTGGAACCTTTTCATAGTCCGTGACCCGTTCGATGTTGCCGGTGAAATAAGCCCCCGGAATAATCTGGGTCGAGGACTTGACCTCCACCACCTTGAGTCCCAGGGCTTCAATGTCCTCTTTTTTTAATTGGCCGATATCCATTGCCTCGCCTCCTCCGGGCCGCAGTGAATATCTTCGGTAAAAGGCTTCATCGCCCACATAAAAGGGAGTCCCTTTGGCGATCCGTGTCTGGTTGCGTTTTAGGATTTCGACGGCGGCCATGAAATGATCGAAATGGCCGTGGCTCAGCCCGAAGGCCCGGGTTTTTCCCACATCCAGCCCAAGAAGCGAAATGTTGTTCATCACCCCGATCGGGTCGAGTCCGTAATCGAACATGCAGGCGTTGGCCTTTCCATCGACGACCGTCTCCAGGTAATAGGCCAAGCCGTGTTCGGCGTGGATCGACTTTCCGGGCACCACCCGGTAGCGTTTGGTAATTTTGCTGTCCGGCCGCAGCGTGTCGAAATAGTTGTCGGTCAGTACCCAGATCGTCAGTTTGTCCACCTCGGTCATTTTCCCGGTCTCCTGGGCCATGGGGCCTCCTTTCAAGGCCTCCCCGGTCGCAAGCAATGCGCCGGTGGCCATGGAAAATTTGAGAAACTCTCTGCGTCCCAATTCTGCGCTCATAATTCGGTTTCCTTTCCCATAGATTGATTGATCAGCCAGACACGTCAGAACGTCGTTTCCCCTTAGATGAGGGGAGTATAGAATAGGCGGAAGAAGGGGGCAAGGAGAAAAAACAGATGCAGGTCAAACGGTCTGGCCTCATCCTTCAAAGGATGGGGGGACAGGAGGAGCGAACTAGAACCCAAAGTCTCATCGTCCTGGTTGTAAACCTTAGCTTCTGATACAATTGGTTCTAACCCAAATAAGGCGGCTTTGACCGCCGCCTCGACAACTGCCATTATGGATCGAAAGGAAAGAGGTGCCCGTTAAGTGATGAAGGCCCAATGGAAAAATACCCTGCTGGCCGAGAGCCAGGAAACGCTGGTCGTTGAGGGGAGGCACTACTTCCCTCCCCATTCGGTGAAAAAGGATTTTCTGCGGGAAAGCAGTACCCGAACCATCTGCCCGTGGAAAGGGGAGGCCGGCTATTACGATCTGGTGGTGGCGGGAGAGATTAACCCGGATGCCGCCTGGTATTATCCTGATCCTAAAGAAGCGGCCCGACAAATCAGGAATTATGTGGCCTTCGGGAAAGGGGTGGAAGTGGTGCTCTGATCCCTAAACGCCCGGAGGAGGCATGCCGCGCTGTTCAGATCCCATCGATCTCGAAATTCGAGTTTACCTAAAGGTTTCCCTCCTGGTCGTATTTCCGGATTCGTCCCGGAAAACCAGCTCAGCGGTTTCAAAGTCAAATTCAGGTATGGCCGGGTCGTTCCAGCGTAAAAGAAAATACTGGTAGAAGGTCATAAAAAGACTGCCGTTGTTCTGATTGTTGCAAAAGACGTATTCCGGCATATTTGGCATGTCGAAACGGGGATAGTAATGCCTCAGCCAGAGGGTGTCTCCCAGGACGGCCAATTTGAGAAAAGGGGCCTCCGGGTAGAGTTTCAGTCGGACGCTTTTATGAAGTGATTTGAGCCCCCGGAGAAAGTCGATGGTTTTGGCCAGTTGTTCCCGGGTCCTTTCGGGGGGGATCTCCGGATCGAGTAAAATTTTGGACCGGGCTGTGACTGCTTTGCCTTCCGGATTTTGGAGCATGATCTTGGCCTCGCGGCAGTTCTGGATGACGCCGTGCATGTCACCGGTGGGTTCCACCAGCGTCTGAAAACCGCTGGAAAAGATCCCCAAGACCTCCCGAGCATAACCCGTTTTCTCTTTTAATTTCCTGATCCGCCGTCGGGCCAGGAAGCCGCGGGCAGGAAACAGGTGGACCATGCCGGCATTCCGGGACATCCGGGCCAACTTCCTATCGGACCACATCCGGCCCAGGTAGTTAAAAAAGAGGATGAGCAGTACGGCCAGAACGATTTCAATGGAAGTAAGGAATATTTTTTCGTCGGCGATGAAGGACCAGACGGTTAAAAAATATTGAGCGATCAAGGGAACCCAATGATGCAGAGAAAATACTATTCCCGCGCTGAGGGCGATGATGACGATATGGTAAAAAAGGTGTGCCGTGCCCTTAAGGCGGCCCATGACTCTTTCAGCCAGTTTCAGAAGTCTATTCATCACGATGCCATTCATCCCGCCAGAGGCAACGGACCAAAGACGGGACAGTTCAGGACCATACCAAAATGGCGGTGATCATTAGAAAGGCCACATCGGCCCCGACGGTTTGGGTGTTGTCCGCTATCCGTTGGGAAAGGGAAGCGATCAGACCGATCTGCTCCTCATTTAGGCTGAGCAATTTATTCAGGGCTTTTTGCGGGATTTTCTGATTCCCCATTTTGTGCTCCAGGACCTTGAGGATCATGGAAATTTCCTCCCCGCGACCGGGGGGAACAGGGAAATTCGCCGCGTTCATCGGGCCGATGGCCCCGAAGACCGTGGAGGGTCCGGCAAAAAAGAATATCAACAGCAACGGCAGCAGGAAAAGAGCTATTTTTTTTGGCATAGTTCATTTAATCCTTTCTCCCCCTGAAACACCTGGGTCAAATTCTTTCGGCAAGGTGTGGTTGGGGGTTCTGAAAGTGGGAAAGGAAAGATTGTTTGAGGTTGAACCTATATAAATGCAAGCAAGAGGCCAGATAGGGTAACTTATGGAGAAATAAGGAATAATGTAAAAATCTATTCCGCGTTTTCCCTTTTGATGAGCTATTTTGTATGAATTTAAATACAAATTCGGAATTGAATTTTCAGAACAGTTGATCCAACCCTCTATTATCCAACTCTTTCCTCACGGCCAGCCCCAGCTTCTCAATGACATAAGGCTTTTTCACATATTCGCCCGCGCCCAAGTCCTGGGCGGCCGTCACCCGATCCGACTCCGAAAAGCCGCTGACAATGATCGCCTTCTGTTGGGGATGGATTTCCAGAACTCGCTTATACGTGTCCAGTCCGTCCATACCGGGCTCCATAATCATATCCAGCACCAGTAAATCCACTTCCTGCTCCTTTAAATATTCGATGGCCGCCTCACCGCTGGAAACACTTGCCACGCGGTAATTCAGCTTCTTCAGCATGGCCGCCGCCAGGTCTCGCTGACCCTTGACGTCATCCACTACCAGAATGGATTCTCCCCGGCCCAGGTATTCAGCCACTAATACTGAAGAGGCTTCCGCCGTGATTTCCTCCCTCGCCACCGGAAAATAAAGGGTAAAAAGGGTCCCCTTTCCTTCTTCGCTCTGAACATCAATGGTTCCGTTATGATCCTTCACGGTTCCCCAGACCACCGCCAGTCCTAAACCTGTCCCGCTTCGGCCCATAATCTTCTTCGTATAAAACGGCTCAAAGATGCGCTTCAGGTCGGCAGCCGGGATGCCTTCCCCCGTATCGGCTACGGAAAGCACCACATAATCGCCCTCGCGGGTATGGTCATAGCCCTGAATAGTCTGGTCCAGATACTGATTGCTGGTTTTGATGATCAGGTCGCCGCCCTTCGGCATGGCCTCGCAGGCATTGGAAACCAGATTGAACAACGTTTTCTCCAGATGGAGGGAAGATCCGGAGATGTTCAACAGATCGGGTTCCAGATCGGTCTTGATTTGCACTGCGGGATGAGAGGAAAGCAGCTTCTCCCACTCCGCTGATTTCTTAAAATTGAGGATCAGCCGGTTGAGATTCAGGATTTTTCGGCCCGCGACGCCTCTTCGGGTGAGGGTCAGCAGATCCTGGACGATGGCCGCCGCCCGCTGGCCTCCATCCATAATGTTAAGCAGGTTGTCTCTCATCGGGCTGAATTCATCCAGGTCATCCAGGAGCAGCTCCGCATAACCGACCACGATACCCAGCACATTGTTTAAATCATGAGCCACCCCGCCGGCGAGTAATCCCAACGCTTCCATCTTTTCCGCCCGTTGCAGACGTTCTTCCAGACTTCGTTTTTCCTCCTCCGCCCGCTGGCGTTCGCTAATATCTATGATAGCTCCTCTGAGCCCCACACGTTGGCCATCACTATAAATGACACTGGAGATGACCAGGGCAGGAAAGACCGACTCATCCAACCTCCTTAAAGTATATTCCGTATCCTTGACTTGCTCCCCTTTTAACACCTTTTGAATGTTTTGGTTGGATCTTTCGATCTCTTCAGGTGAAAGCAACTGCCAGGCTTTAATACCCTTTTTTAAATCCTCGGCTGTACCTCTAAACATTTTATAAATAGCGCGGTTAGCGGAAGTAATATTCGCTTCCAGATCCATTTCATAGACTGGGATGGGCAAAAAATCATACAGCTCGCGATACCTTTTCTCGCTCTGCCGCAGTTTTTCCTCCGCCTGCTTGCGGTCAGTGACGTCACTTAGAAAATTCAACGTGGCGGGTGTCCCCTTCCAGTTCAAACCGACGGTATTGAGTTCTGTCCACCTGACGTTACCGTCCCCGCGAATTATCCGCAAAGTGCGGGTGCGGGGAAGCTCCTCATCCTTTTTTCGTCGAAGTTCCCAGTCGAGAAACAGACCCCGGTCCTCCGCTTGGATAAATTCAACAAACGGTTTTGACAGGAGTTCTTCACCGGAATAACCGAGCACCTTCACGGTCCTCTGATTATGGAAAACCAGCTTGCCGTCCTGAGCCACAAAAATCGCCTCGCCGGCGTTCTCAAATAGTTCCCGATATCGGACCTCGCTCTCCTGCAAGGACTCTTCAGCCCGCAGGCGTGACTCCAGATCGAGGAATACAGCGCCGACGAGGAGCGTCCCGAGCGGGTATATGAGGATGACCGGCATGGCTATGTTAGATAAAACTTCGTACCTCATGCTGGATGGCAGGGTCATGGTCAGGGCCAACATGCAGATGTGGACGATGATCCCGAATCCGATCAGGTATAAGGGCTTGACCACGTGAGGTCTGCGGCGACGGAGGTAATGATAGGCAATACCGATCGCGGCAGACGAAGCAATAACGGAAACCCCCATGATTTCCCCCGGTCCGCCAAGCCAAGCTCGATAGATTATGCCTATTAGGGCGGCAATCAAGGCGGTGACCCAGCCACCGATGAAACCCGCCATACTGATGATAATGGAGCGGCCGTCAAAAATAAGGCCCGGTGAAATAGTGAGGGGATTCATCATGCCGACAACGGCAACCGCGCCAAATAGAAAACCGGAGATCGCTTGGCCGATGCGCGACCCATATTTCCATCTACGAATGATAAAACTATATAAAATGCTCAAGGAAATGATGAGGGTGATATTATTAATCAGTCCTGAAAAAATCATGGCAAAGAATGCCTCCTCTCCGGTTAAATTTTAATCCGCATCCGGTTAGGCTATTTTTAAGGTTTTTTCGTAAACGTCCTTGAGCGTACGGGCTAAGAACTGTGGTTCCGGGCGAGTCGGCGGGTTGGCCTTGACGAGGTTTGCCTGGCAGGTCAGGAGCGTTTCAATGACCTGCAGGACCGGTTGGAGCAGGCTTAGGTAACAGCCGGCGGCCTCGCGGTCCGCTGCCGCGGACTGCCGGACAGCCTCCGCCGCCAGAATTCCGCTTTTGAGGGCCGAGCCGATCCCTTTTCGATTGAGAAACCGTCAAATCCTAATTCTTCCTTTTCCCTCGATTTAAAATATCCTGGGCCCACATAATGGCCGCCGAGACTTTAGGAAATCCGATCGTCGAGATGAGCAACAGCAGGGTTTGATAGATCTCCTCCCGGGTGGCCCCGGCCTTGACCGCCCTCCGGGTGTGGGAATGAACCGAGCCCTCTAACTGGGCGGCTGCGGCCCCGGCCAATTGGATGAGTTCAGCCGTCTTTTCCGGGATCGGGCCGGCCTGGCGAATGGCCGAACCCAAGTTTTCCACCGCGGCGATGACTCCGGGAAAGTTTTTTACCAGCTCCTGATAATGTTTGATGGGGACTTTTTTTTCAGCCATAAAAACCTCCTGAACTTAAAGTTGTTTCTTTTGCCTTATTGGGTTCCCGCGGGGGACTTGCCGGTCCGGTTCGGCCGGAGGTTGCTCTAAGATCTATTCTACTATTTTTTAGACCCATTTAGATAGTGTAACTTTTCCATCGCCCGGCTGGTCCGAGACCAGGCGATGAAGTTTTCCGACTAGGAGATCGAAGCAAGGTTGTCTTCCGGATCGAAGGAAGAGGAAAGAACGGAAAAACCCCTGGTAAGCGTCTGCGGCGAAACCGGCGCCTGCGGTTGCGGTTGATCGGGTCGTCCCGGCCTTGGATTTGATGGGGGAAAAGGGTGAACCCCAGGTTTAGTTTGGAAATACCCGGTCTGCGAAGTGGTTGAAGGCGACGTAGGCCGGGTAGATGGCGCTATCGTTCATCCGCAGTCCGTGAAAAGGACTTGCCTCAATGGATCCGGCCGGCGTAGCGCTCGCCTGAGTGCCTTAAATTCCGCGAAATACCAATGGCCCCATTTCCAAAAGCCTGATTCCTATCAGACAAAAAACTGATTATTGATGTTCTTTGGGGGCCCACTCAGTGTTTACTAGTCTTCGATACGTATAGCACCTACAACATCGCGGTGTTGTGATGAATGCCGACAACGCGTCCGTCGTCACTCGTGAGCACGCGCTGCAATGTGCCTTGAAAGTCCCTCCCGTCTCTCCCCCATACCGGCCGAATTACGCAAAGGTCGCCTCGCGACCCTTACGGTCGCCAGCGAGGGGGCTTCGCCCCGGCGTATGCCACTGGCAGGCCAATCGATCCGGCAGAGAGACCGTGGTCATCCTGCAGGAGTTGAGGGCGGCCCTCCTTGACCAGGCACTTATCTTTATCGTTGTGGGTCTTTGGGTTACCTATCTCGTGAGCAGTAACCTGACCCGGCCCCTGCTGCAGATCATTAAGGTTCTGCGAGAGGTGAGAGAGGGGAGGTTTGACGAAAAGGTCCGGGTCACGTCCAATGGCGAGATCGGGTACACGGGAGACCTGATCAACGAGATGAGCGAAGGCTTGAGAGAAAGGGACTTCATTAAGGACATCTTCGGCAAATACGTGACCCAGGAGATCCGAGACGAGATCCTGGCCGGAAAGGTCTCTCTGGAAGGGGAACTCAAGGAGGTCACTGTACGGAGATCATCCTCAGCGGCGATATCAAGGCGAGAGTGAATGGAGATTTTCCCCTGAAAGAGCTTCCCGCAACCCGGGTAAAAGGAAAGAGCGAGTCGATTCAGATATTCACCCTTGATTTAATCAGTTATTAACGGTCTCATAATAGAACCGACTATCTCCAGGTTCTCTTATCGTCATTCCCGCAGCGCTTCTGGGCGGGAATCCAGCCCCGGTCTGGTACGATTCTGGATCCCCGACAAAGACACTCGGGGATGACGGTCGGTAGTATGTACAGACAATTATGAAACCCTTAATAATTGTTTAAGTCTCCTGCCAACTCGATAATGATTACCTTTTGACGAAGCCCAAAGGAAAGGTTAGTATCACGGAAGTCCTAATAAATGCACGCCTCTATATCTACAATAGTGGCAGAACTCCCCGTGATCAAGGAGCGGTCATGGCCGTTCCCCCTCTTGAATAAAAAAGCCGATTTAGGGAATAGGAAATCCGAAATGAAAAACCTCCATCTGTTGAGCTTGCTTATGGTACTCTTTATCAGCGGCTGCGTCGGTATGAGCACCGGCCCGGGAGAAAGGAAAACGGAAGCGGCAGAGAGAAGCGTTCGCAGCCTGAGTGGAGAAATTATGCCCCAACTGGTCGGTTCCTGGAAGCTGGTATCCTTCTACTCTCAGGATTCTAGCGGACAAAAGACTTATCCCTTCGGTCAGGATGCCCGGGGAAGGCTCATCTATGAAGCGGATGGGCGCATGGCCGTCCAGATTATGGACCCCGACCGTCCCGGGTTTACGTCGGGCGACCCCCTGGTCACGTCCGAGGCTGAAGTGCGGGCGGCATTCGGCGGATATACCGCCTACTACGGGACCTATTCAGTCACTCCGGAGGAACAGACCATCGTGCACCATATCGAGGCCGCCCTCCTCCCCAATTGGGTGGGGACGGATCAGCGGCGCTACTTTGAATTCGACGGGAAGGTTCTGACGTTGAAGGGCCCCTTGGTCCTCAACGGCGTCCAGGGGGATGTCAGCCTGGTTTGGGAACGGTTGCGCTGAAGCGCAAACGGACGTAACGCGCCATAAAATTCAAAAGCAAAAGAGGGACCAGGAGTTGCCCGACTGGATTGCCTTATTCCTCCAACATGGCCGTCGCCCCTACTTTGGTTCGTAGGGCCGTCCATTCGGCCTGGGTGATGGCGGCGTCTTCGCCTTTCATTTTATCGATGATTTCGTAATAGTCGAGTTGATGTTTATCCTTTTTGACTTCGGCCGCCGGCTTGCACTTGATCGCATAAACCGTCTGGATGGACTGATGGTCCCAGGGACGCCAGAATTGCTCGTCCTTTAAGCCGATATATTTGTGGCCCTCCAGGGCTTTGATCACCGCCGCGGTATCAAAACTTTTGGCCCGCTCCACCGCCTCCTTATACTGGTACATGATGACGTAAGCCGAAGCGCCCGAGGTGGAAGGATAACGCTTGAATTTTTCCTCAAACTTATTTACAAAGGCCACCCCCTTGGGATAGTTTTCCTGAATCGGGATCTTCCAATACCAAGGGGTGGCGCTGATTACCCCCTCCATGGCTTCCGGGCCTGCCCCTTCGGCCATATCGATCGTCATGTTCGGCACCACCAACTGGATCTTTTTCTTCAATCCCATGTCGTACGCCTGCTTGGCGCAAATTTCCATGTCCTTCCCGAATAACACCAGGATGAGCACATCCGGGTTGGCTTCTTTGACCAGGTTCAGGACGTTAGTGAAATCACTGGTCCCCAGTTTCGTCAAAATACCCTTGTGCTTGTCCTTATCCGCGGTCTCGGTATACTGGCGGAAAACCTCTTCAGTGGTCCAACCCCAGGTATAATCGGAGGTTATGTAGAAGAACTTCTTTCCTCCGAAATTCTTTTTCAAATAGGTCGATGTCACCTTAGCGGCCATCCGGGAGTCGTAACATTCCCGGAAGAGATATTTGTGCCCTTCCTCCCCCGTAGTCTCGGTGGAATAGGTCAAGGTGCCGAAGAATATCTTCTTTTTGTCTTTGGCCACTTTTCCCGAGGCAATCGCCACGGCGCTGGAAGAGCCCCCAAACAACATTTGGGCGCCTTCCTTATCAAAAAGCTCCGCGGCGTTTTCTTTGGCCACCTTGGCATTGCTTTTCGTGTCCCGGTAGACCAGTTTAACTTTTTTCCCCAAAATTCCTCCGGCCGCGTTGATTTCTTCCAGGGCCATATCCGCCGCCCGGCGCTGGTCCAGTCCCTGTTTGGCGTAGGGGCCGGTTTCGGGATAATTCAGACCAATGACTATGCCGTCATCGGCCGCTGCACTGGATGAGACCGGGTTCAAAACCAGAGCCATAAGGCCGAAGAAAAGCATGACCACAAAAACACTCAGGGCTTGTTTTTTTTCCATGGTTCCCTCCTTTGAATGGATTGGGGCTGCCAATCCATTTTTGGTTGGTCCTGATTTCTGGCTTTGGACTTAGACTTTAAGCAGATCCTTTTCCTCAAAAGGGATAACCTGTGAGGGGTTGACCTCGAACGAGCCGGATTTGTTTTTCTTTTTCTCGGGCCGGCTGGCCGCGTTTTTACTGCCGGGATGACCTTTCGCGATCAGCAAAGGTTTCCTAGCCGCAGCGGGGATGGCTTTCAGATTAGCCGCCGATCCTCGGCCGTTTTTTTTGCCGACCAGGACAAAAAGATCGTTCACGAACTCTTTCATTGTTTTCGCTTGGGAATTCATTTCCTCGGCCGCTTCGGCGGACTGTTGGGCACTGAGGGCATTCTTCTGAACCACCCGGTCCATTTCCGCTACCGCCTTGTTGATCTGCTCGATACCCTGAGTCTGTTCGGAAGAGGCCTGGGCGATATCGTTCACCCCATTGCTCACCTGTTGGGCCTTCTGGGCTACTCGTCCAAAGTCTTCATTGGTTTGATGGACGATTTCCGAACCGTTCTTAATCTTGAGGACGGTTTCTTCGATCAGACCGGCCGTGCTTTTGGCGGCATCTGCCGCCCTGAGGGCCAGGTTGCGGACCTCATTGGCCACCACGGCGAACCCGGCCCCCGCCTCCCCGGCCCGGGCCGCCTCGACGGCGGCGTTCAGAGCCAGCAGATTGGTTTGAAAAGCAATGTCATCGATCGTTTTAATGATCTTTCCCGTCTCCTGGTTGGCTAGCGTAATTTCGTCCATCGACCGGGTCAGTTCATTCATGGAGACATTGGCTTCCTCCACGACCTTGGCGGTTTCCTTCATCAGGCTGTTGGCTTGATGAGCGGAATCGGCATTCTGTTTGGTCATCGAGGCCATTTCCTCCATAGAAGAAGAGGTTTCTTCAATGCCCGCCGCCTGGGCGGAGGCGCCTTCGGCCAACGACCGGCTCTCCGATAAGACCTGCGCCGAGGCCGAGGACATCCGTTCCGCACCCTCGGTAAGCCCCTCGATGACCCTGGTGATCGGCCGGGTGATGGAGCGGCTGATACCCAGGCTCATCAGCAGGGCCACGGCGCCGATCAGCACTCCGATGACGATGACCATGGTCAGGTTTCTCTGAGCCGCCCGGTTCAGGGACAGGACCACATTTTCCTGGTTCACCCCGGCCAGTGAAACTTCCTTCTTGCTTTCTTCAATCTGTTTGGCCACAATCCCACGCACCTGGCCGTTCAGCTTCTCAAGTTCTTCCGTGCTCTGAATGGCGGCTTTTACTTTTTCGGCAACCCCTTCCGAACCTACAAAAGAGGCCTTGACGCTGGACAAGGTGTTGTTATAGGCCGCAACTATTTTTAACTCGTTGGGGTGATTTCCTTTCTTGAGCAGCGCGCTCAGTTTCTGCCCGGAATTATTGGCTTCCTGGAACAAGTTGGAAACAACGGCTACCTGCTGACTGAAATCATTCATGTCTTTGGCGTGCAGGCAATTGTTGAGATAGGTCACCAGGGAGGCGTTCAACAGGGACAATCCCGAGGACAAGGATAAAACCTGGTTGGTATTTCCCAACGAGTCAAGGTTCTCTGGACATCTCGTCGGTATTGCTCTTCAGTTGGGCGTTGCCATTATTGATTTCTTTTTCGACGGCCGGCAATAAATAGGATATCTCGTAACCTATTTCCTTGGCCATACCCTCGATTTTCTCTTTCTGCTTATCGTCCTCGTCACTGATATTCCTGAGCTGCAATGAGGCCAGTCCTTTGTTCCCGGCTATCTTTTCATTAAAGGCGGCCATTTTCTGGGAAATCTCGTTAACCCGCTGATCCATTCCCTTGACGCTTTTTACTGCCTGGACGGCGTTCTTAATGATTCCGGTTGCATTATCCCTCATGACGGCCACGGAGCGCTTATCCGCGGTTGCCGGAATCTTGGCGATGAGTAGGTTCAGATCTTTCAGACTATCCCTAACGACGAGAAAACTATTGAGCTGCTGGTTCGAGGCCAGCAAATTGTCCACCCCTTTAACCACGGTGCTGGAACTGCTCTTCTGCAAGCCTCGCAGGAGGTTGTCCAATTGATTCAAGGCCTCCTTGAGCTTCTCTTGAATGGGTTTGGAGTCCGCGAGGGCTTTTCCCCAGGCGTTCAGCTTCCGTTCGGTATTATTCTGAATATCCTTGGTAATATTGGAAATGGTTTTGTCCTCACTGCCGGAAACGGCCTTAATCTTGTTGAGTTCGGCGGTAGTCTTGTTGAGCTGGGCCAGGGATTCCGAAGCGCTCGTCACCGAAGTTTTATACTCCTCCAGGGTCTTGGTGGACGAAAGATGAACCAGATTGGTGGTATGGGCCTGAAGCGCCCGTTGTTGATTCAGGGCCCTTAATTGGTAAGGCGTTGTTTTTTGGGTCAGTTCCTGAATGTTCTGGTTGACTATCCTGGCGCTGATGAGGGCTGAAATGATGATAATGGCTATGGCGACCAAGACTACGGCGGCATTTAAGGAAAGTTTCGTTTTAATTCTCATGACGCTCTCCCTTCTTCAAGCCTACCTGATGGGACTAATTGCCTAACTTATCGATTTTTTTTAATTCCAACTTTAACAAAAAAATTTGACCTCTATTTCAAAAATTCATTGACAACCCCGATTTGCTGGAATTATTTTATCAGAAAAATCAGTAAATTCTGATTTAGTTGATTTCTAGCGAGCAGAGGGGAGGAATTGTGAATGAAAGAAAAACAGAAGAATCAATGCTGCGGACTCTCCTCCGGGGGGGAGTCGGGGCGCACCCGGGTGGAGTCATTGATCACCGTGGACGAACGGGGCCAGACGGTGTTGCCCAAAGAAATCCGGGAAAAGGCCGGGATCCGAGCCGGGGACAAACTGGCGGTGATCACCTGGGAGAAAGAGGGAAAGGTCTGCTGTCTGTTTTTGGTCAAGGCCGAAGAGCTGGCCGGGATGGCTCGGGATTTCCTGGGCCCTCTGGCCCGTGATTTTGTAAAAAACAAAGAGTAATGAGAGGAGGATATCCTGATGAGAGAAGAAGAAATCAAGAAAGCAGTTCGGGAAGGCTACGGCCGGATCGCCACCCAAGAAGGAGCCTGTTGTTTCCCCACGATTTCCTGTTGCGGGAGCACACCCACGGCCGAAACGATCAGCCGCCAGGTCGGCTATTCCGCGGAGGAAATCCAATCGGTCCCGGAGGGGGCCAATCTTGGCCTGGGTTGCGGCAATCCCCTGGCGCTGGCAGCGATAAAGGCGGGGGAAGTGGTCTTGGACCTCGGCTCCGGCGCCGGCTTTGACTGTTTCCTCGCGGCCCGTCAGGTCGGTGAGCACGGAAAGGTAATCGGGGTGGACATGACGCCCGAGATGATCGCTAAAGCCCGGGAAAACGCCCGGAAAGGCGGCTTTCAAAATGTGGAGTTTCGTCTGGGCGAGATAGAACACCTGCCGGCGGCGGACAAGTCGGTGGACTTAATCATCTCCAATTGCGTCATCAATCTCGCACCGGATAAAAATCAGGTATTTCAAGAGGCCCTGCGGGTCCTGAAGCCTGGAGGACGGTTGATGATTTCCGATATTGTCTGGCTTCAGGAAATCCCCCAGGCCATCCGGGAGTCGGCCGGGGCTTATGTGGCCTGTTTATCCGGAGCGGTCAGGCGGGAGGAGTATCTGGCCGCCATTCAAGCCGCCGGGTTTGAGGAGGTGCGCGTGGTCGGTGAAACCCCGGTCTCGGGGAGCTCTTTCAGGGCGACCCGCTGGGGCAGACCGTTATGGAGCAGTTGAACCTTTCTCCCGAGCAAATGCAAGTCGGAATCCGTTCCATAGCCGGTTTAAAAGTGGAGGCTCATAGACCGGCGGCTGCTTTAAAATGAAAAAAGGGGCAAGGGTATTTTATTTGTTCTTTTCCCTTGTCCCTTTTTGTTGGTTTTTGCAGGGAAGCGGTCTCGGGTGGTGGTTCTAATCAAGGCCTTGGTTTTTTGGGGGGAAGGTTCTTTCTACTTCGGTTGTTTCAGCGACGGTCCCGCCCTTCGGTGGCCGGGTGCTGATCATTCCCCGGGCTTCCTGTCTAAGACCCGGCAACCGGTATCCAAACCCCAGGCCAGCCATGACGCCTACGACTCCGCCGAGAGCTACGGTGATCGGAGCCCCTAGATGGTGGGCCATGGCCCCGGCCAGGAGCGCTCCGAAGGGGGCCATGCCCATGAACATCATCGAATAGACGGACATGACCCGTCCGCGCAACTTGTCCGGGACCATGGATTGAATGAGGGTGTTAGAGGCGGCCATTTCCGCCATCAGGCAGAAACCCACCGGCAAAAGAAGGGCCGCGGAAAGCCAGAACCATCGGGACAGGGAAAACAGGATGAGGCTGACTCCAAAACCGGTGGCCGAAAAACTGACCCAGCGTCCCAGACCACGCACCTCCCGCCGCGCCGCGAGAAGCAACGCGGATATCAGGGCGCCCACCCCGGAGGCTCCCATCAACAGTCCTAGCCCTCGAGCCCCGCCGTGCAGGATGCGAGCGGCGAAGATCGGCATGAGGACGACATACGGCATTCCCAGGAGACTGATCAGTCCGAGTAAGATCAACAAGGCCCGAATCGGCCCCGTCCTTCCGACATAGCGAAAACCGTCGATGATGCTGTGCAGCGCCGAGTCGGTCTGGGGAACCCGGGTCGGGAAATCGATCTTCATCAGCAGCAGTCCGGTAATGACCGCCAGGTAGCTGACGGCATTGGCGAAAAAACACCACCCTTCACCAATACCAGCCACTAACAGGCCTCCTACGGCCGGACCGACAATGCGTGCCCCATTAAACATCGAAGAGTTCAAGGCAATGGCGTTCAGCAGGTCTTCTCGCCCCACCATATCCATCAGAAAAGCCTGTCGGGTGGGTATGTCAAAGGCATTCACCACGCCGAGCAAGGAGGCGATCATAAATACCTCCCAGACCTGCACTCTTTGAGTCAGGCTCAACGCCGCCAGGAAAAAGGCTAAGAGCATGGAGGCCGCTTGCGTCATCACCAGAATGCGATGGCGGTTATGTCTATCGGCCACCGCACCGCCGACGGGAGCGAGCAGAAGAACCGGAATTTGACCGGCAAAACCGACGAAACCCAACCAGGCCGCCGAATCGGTTAATCGGTAGACCAGCCAGGATTGTGCTATCCACTGCATCCAGGTGCCGGTAAGCGAAATGAACTGTCCTCCGAAAAAAAGCCGGAAATTCCGGTGTCGGAAGGCTCTTAAGACCAAGGAACCTCGCGATCCGGAGGACGCCGGCCGCCCGGAGCTATTGGTGTTCTCGAGGGTCTTTTTTGAATGGATTGAATTCAAGGTCAAGGTGTCCGGCGGGCTGTCGGCCCGATCAGGTCGAATTCATGGATCGACCAATAGTAGGTTGGATCGGACCCCTGTTGTTCCAGCCGCACATAACGGCAGGAAACCGAAGCAAAGAAATAGGTAATCCGATCCCCCCGTTTATTGAAAAAACGGTTCCCGGCCCAATACAGAGCAGAGACCCACTGGGTTTCCATGTTTCGCCAGTTCGTCCCGTCGGATGATACCCACAGCTTCAAATCCCGGGGGTAATCCTTAAGGGAATCTTCCAGCCGCAGCGTCATCCTCCGTATGGTTTCCCTTCGGCCCAGATCCAACTGGAAATACAAGCCGGGAGTCTGGGGTTTAAGGGAAGTCCAGCGCGTTCGGGGATTTCCGTCCAGGGCCAGGGAGGCCTCCCGCGGGTTGGCATTCGCCGAGGCCCGCCACCTCGACCGATCCAAGGGAACCTCGGGGGCTTTCATAAAATGATAGCAAACGCGATAGGGTCCGAAAAATTTCTGTTGGAAGGTGACCCCGTACTCGGCGAGCATTTCTTCAATCTCAGGCATTTCGGTTTGATCGATAACCACCGCCGTGGTGGGGGTGAGTTCCAGAGAATCGATAAAATCCGGAGGGGGAACCACCTCCCCGTTATCTCCCAAGAAGTGATTGGACCCCACGGTCGAAATGGTCCCTCTGCTCTCAACCTGGATTACGGCGGATAGCCAGTGGTCTCCATAGGCCTGGTTAACTCCCTGCTCTTTGAGGAAAGCCACCAAACCCTGAAGGGGTCCTTTCCCGACGGCGATTCTTTTATTCGCCCCGGCGGTGCGGTACACCAGGAGTTCGCGGATGGACCAATAATAATCCGGTCGGCCCTTGGTTAAGGTTATCTTCAGGAAACGGGCGGGGACGGGATCAAAGGTGGCCTCCACCCGACCCCGCCGGATCTTGATCATGGGACCGGGTCCGGACCAGAAAAAAGGACCGACATAGTCCGCCACCCGGGTTACGACCTGCCATTTTTTTCCAGTCGCCGACACCTCGATTTGATAGCCGGCCGGAATATGGCGATAACTGCCCGACCACCAACTGACTTTATTTATTGTTTCTGTCCGGCCTAAATCTAACAGAAAAAAAACTCCCGCTTCCTGAGGGCTGAACCAGGCGCTCTCCATATCTCCGTCGATGGCGGCCCGCGTCAGGCGGTTCTCCCGGTTGGCCGTGGCCGACCACCCGCGCCTGCTTAAAGGGAGAAAAGGACCGGGGGGAGGAATAAAATCCGTAAAAAGGTCAAAACCGGGGATAGGCGTCGATTTTTGGCAGCCGCCGCCCAAGGCTTTCAGGTTATCCGCCCAGAGGGTATCAGGTCGGGGGTATAAATAGGCCGGTCGGTCCGTGCTGTCTACCCACTGGGCATAGCGTAGATAAACGGCCTGGTAGGGATCAACGGCGATCATTTTTTCCCCGGAGAGAAAGGTGAGTCGGTTAGGATAATAGGGACTGTAAATTCTTTGGATCCCCTTTTCCGTGATGGCCCGGATTAAAGCCGAATCGGCATTCTTCCTCTGGGCCACGGCCTGGCGTTGTTCCGGGACCAGGAAGGGCCAGCTCGGCTTTATAAGGGACCCCCAACAATTAACCCCGAGGAGTAGACCCAGGAGAACCAATCCGCCCAGCAGAGATTTAGAGGTGGTTTTATCGATAAAAAGAGCCAAAAAGAAGGGAATGCTGGTGTAATAGGGAAGGAAATATTTGGGGTCATAATCGCTGAGTCGGACGTTGAAAACCGTCAGCAGATTAATGGCGATCGTAGCGAGCAGGGTCAACAGCAGTAAGGCCGTCCCCTGGGACTTTCGATTGGGAGGTCCAAAAAGCCCGGCCAGTCCGTCTCCTCTATTCATCAGGCTGGAGGCCAAAGCCAGGCCCAGGAGGGTCAGGAAGACGACGAAAGGAATAATCTTGCCGGGTTCCGAAGTGAAGGGATACGGAATTCCTCCCAGTATCGGCAGCGCATTACCAAAAAAGTCAACAGCGATAATTTTCCAGTCAGGCCAGACAATCAGCCGGAGAATCTGGAGGCCGGAATCCGGGTGCCGCGCCTGATAAAGAAACTGGGGTAGACCTCCCAGAAGAAAAAAGATGATCACGAAGAAAAAAGAAGGGCGCAGGGGAAGTTTTTTATCGAAGAGCCAGAGAAAAAAGAAAGCCGGCAAAAGATAACAAACGATGAGATGATTAGTCCACCAGCCCAGCCCGGCCATCAGTCCCAGGAAGATCAGTTGCCGGGAGCGTTCTTCCGGCTTTGATTTCTGATAAATAATTCTGGAAACCAGCACTAACAGCAGGCTGCCGAAGATCAGGGTCAGCGGATAATGAGATCGGGCTTCATGAGTCCAATCCAGATAGAAGTAGGGCGGAAGGGCCAGGTAAAGGAGGGCCAGCAGCACCACCTTTTCGGAAAAAAAGGTCCGTCCCAGTTGCCGGATCAAAAAGAGAAAAAGGAAAGAAAGCATAACCGGGAGCAGCTCCAGGACCCAGGCCTGGGGACCGAGGCCGAGAACCAGAACAGCGCTCAAATAGGCCTCCAGGGACCCCATGAAATTCTGCCCATAAAAAAAAACCGGGAATTCACCGGCCAGGACCCGCAGGCTCATGATCCCGATGACCGATTCATCGCCCCCTAACTCCGCGGTCAGCAAGGGGATCCCTCGGGCCGCCAGGGCAATTAAAAAGATGCCGGCATAGGCCAGCATTTTTTTATTCAAGGGACGAGGCCCCGGAAGAATGCTCGCTTTCATCAGTGGACCAGAATAAGGTGGGATGGTTTCGGTTTGGCGAATATCGGCAAAACGGGCTGAGACCGCCCGGAAAACGGTGTCCCGCGGAAATATTGTCGGCCAACAGGGTAATAACGTCGTTTTCCCGATGTCTACCTAAGATCGTCTTTAGGGTAAAATAACTATAGCCTACTAGCTGTAATTTGGCTATTAATCTTCCCTGCCGATGACTCCCAGCCTTTTCTGAATTCTCCCTGAGGGAAGAGTAGGGGAGATCGATCTGTTAGGAGGGAGTTTAGATCCGATTCTAATTTTTCACCTTTCTTTTCAGTAGATTGGCGGCGATCAGCAGGGGATCCCAGACCGGGCTGAAGGGCGGGGCATAAGCCAGGTCCAGCCGGGAGATCTCCTCCAGGGTCATTTCATTATAAAGGGCCACGGCCAGGGTATTGATCTTGCGGGCTTCGCCGTCCCGGCCGATCCAATTCCCTCCCAGGATTTTTCCCGTAGAGGAATCCGCCACGATCTTGAGCAAGGAATGCTGAACCCCGGGGTAGATACCCACCCGGGAACCGGTTTCCACCACCTGACTGATAGCAGGGATAGCCCAACTTTTTAGCCTGGGCTTCCGATATTCCCGCCAGGCCGATCTCCAGGTTGAAAACCTTGACGCAGGCGGCGCCCACGATGCCGTGAAATTGCGACCGGCCGCCCACGGCATTTTCCCCGGCTACGCGTCCTTCCTTGTTGGCAATATCCCCCAGGGGGACTAAGACCGGCTTTCCGGTAACCCGGTGAAATTTTTCGCAGCAGTCACCGGCTGAAAAAATGAGCGGGTCGTTGGTCAGCATACGGTCGTTGACCTGGATGCCGCCGGTCTCTCCCAGGACGATCCCGGCCTGGCGGGCGATTTCACTGTTTGGCTGAACCCCGATGCCGACAAAAAAAAGGTCGGCCGGAAAAGAACCCTGGTCGGTTAGTACCTGCACGGCCTGATCACCTCGGGTCTCAAAGGCCTGCGGGTTGACCCGACCCAGGAAGGCCACCCCCCGGGCTTGCAGTTCATCCACGATGATCGGTCCCAGTTCCGGCTCCAGGCCGCTGTAGGGGTAGTCGCCGCGGTAGAGGATGGTGGTTTCCACCCCACGCTCCCGCAGGGCTTCGGCCACTTCCAGGGAGATGTAGCCGGCCCCGATGATGACTGCCCGTCCGGGCCGCTGCCGGTCGATAAAACGACGGATTCGGATCCCGTCGGCCAACTCCTTGAGCGTGAAGATATTTTCCGCCTCCTCGCCGGGGATCCCCAATTTCCGGGAACGGGCGCCGGTGGCGATGATCAGCCGGTCGTAGGGCAGGGTGATTTCCTGTCCGCTGGCTTGATTCCGAACCTGAACCCGGCCGTTGGCCCGATCAATGGATAGGGCCTGGTGGTTCAGCCGGACGTCGATCCGCTGCTTGCTCCGAAATTCCTCCGGGGTGCGGGCGATCAGTTCCGTGTGGTCCTTGATTACATCACCGATGTAATAGGGCAGCTCTCAGGAGCCGACGGAGACAAAGGCTCCCTTTTCCAGCATGGTAATATTAGCCTCGGACGCTTTCCGCCGGGCGCTGCTGGCCGCCGTGGGTCCGGCCGCCGACCCGCCGATGATCACTACTTCCAATTTTTCCCCCATGAGGGCTTCTCCTTCGTGATGAGTTGATTCGCCGAGCTTACCCTGAGCCGAGATCCGAGATCCTTCGCGGAGTATATCCCGCCTGCAACGGGACTCAGGATGACAGCAGGCCAAGGGCCAGAATGGTGACAGGCGAGGGGCTC
>CAVUPH010000035.1:0-44956 GCA_963743305.1 uncultured delta proteobacterium | reverse complement strand
GTCTAGTAGACCGCAAAAAGCCGCGGGCTCCTGCTGAAGAGCACGTTATGTGTCTCTGAACATCGGGCATGGGGGATAGGGCAGCTCCCTAAAAACGTATCCGCACCGGCTTCCCTCTACTTCAAAATGCGGAACACCTGGGGAGGGTGGGAATGAGTGGCTTCGATCCAGTCTCAGTCATAAGTCAATTTGAGAAGGAGTGGGGACTCATTTCAGGCGCACCTTTTTCATTTGCGATCTGTGCTGTTGTCGTAGGAGGTTTCGGTTACCTTTTGGCACGGTGGTATTCAAAAAGGACGATTGAGGCGCTTACCTCTGAAAATTCCTCGTTGAAGGAGCGAATTGAATCATTGAAAGGCCAACTACCGAAAACATGTGCACAGCCCACCATGCCATCGTCGTCTGAAATCATTAGTGAAGGTAATTCGGAGATCTTTAAGAGTCTTGACATCAATCCACTAAAGCTCCATGCCAGGCGATGGCTCACAAAATATCCGGAGGCGCTTATTCAAAAGATCGTCCTTTATCGGTCATCACACCTGAACCACCAAGGCTATTTGGGTCCGATCTCCGCCAAATACTTTGTTGCCTTTGCCGTTCCAGAAGGTTCTGACTCTACGCGGCTAGCAACGGCTACCCAGTATTATCAAACGGCAGGCATAGATTACTTAGATCTTATGGCTTCCGACTTCAACGAGGTGTACAAGTCTCCCCCAACTGGTGACGGATTCAAGAAGGAATGGGAGTTCTACGTCTTGAGGCAACAAGAGGCATTCCCATTACAGGTGATGAAGGATGAACCATCTATCAGTTGTATCCATGACAAAATCACATAACAATCAAATCAAGGCGACGGGGTTATAACTCTGCGGTTTATGTAACGTGGAAGGCCCAGCGCCTTATTTGCGACGTTGGCGCCGCCTACGGCATCGCCAATGCGGCGTTGTCCCTACCGGGTCCATGGCCCGGCTGGCTCCGCCTACGGCTGCGCCAACCAGGCCATTGGACACCGATGTCTCTTGCTCGCATGGGCCTTCGGCCCCCGCGAGCTACGGGCCACGGGTCGACGCCGCATTAATAACTTTCAACCCGTAATCATTCACCTCTAGTCAAGTTCCAATACAAGAGTAGTAGGTGACATCACTTATAAGGCCAAAATATTGGAAACATAGAGGAGCTGCGATTATGTCCCTGCTCTTTGAACCTTACCGCATAGGACCGATAGAAGTAAGAAACCGCTTTGTACATTCGGCCACTTACGAGTGCATGGCCGGAACCGATGGGGAAGTCACGGACGAACTTGTCAACCGCTACCGCAATCTGGCTAGAGGCGAAGTGGGCCTAATCATCCCCGGTTATCTATACATTCACCCCAGAGGCAAGGCCATCGGAAGACAGACCGGAATACACCATGACAAGTTGGTGCCCGGATTAAGGAAAATCGTCGAGGTGGTTCACGAGGAAGGCGGGCGCATCGCCTTTCAGTTGGCCCACGGAGGCCGTCAGAGCCCCAAGAAGGTTATTGGCCAACCGCCACTGGCCCCCAGTTCTTTTGGCCGCGACCCGGTAAGCATGAACAAGGCCAAGGCAGCCTCAGAGGAGGACATCCAAGAGATCATTAGGGCCTTTGCACGAGCCGCTCGACGTGTATTGGAGGCAGGTGCGGATGGGCTCCAGATTCATTGCGCTCACGGTTATCTTCTCAACGAGTTCCTATCCCCCTTTTTCAACCGTCGCCAGGACCAGTGGGGTGGATCACCGGAAAAAATGTTCCGAATTGTTAAGGAGATCATCCTGGCCATCAAAGCCGAAGTGGGGGGGGAATTTCCTATCCTGGTCAAGCTAAACACCTCTGACTTCACTCCTAAGCCGGGCATCACCCCAGAGCTTGCCGCCCGCTATGCCGGCTGGTTAAAAGAACTGGGGATCTCGGCTCTAGAAATATCAAGCGGGACTTGGTACACTTTTCATACGGTTCGAGGAGGGATCCCTATAAACGATCTGGCCCGGGGTCTACCGATGTGGATGAGGCCCGTGGCTAAAATAGTCTTCAAAAAGCAAATTGATCCCTGCCGCTTTCAGCCATTGTACCATTTACCTGCAGCAAGTATTATTAAGCCCTTTCTGGGGGATGTCCCGTTAATGCTTGTGGGGGCGGTCCGAAATTTGAAAGAGATGGAGGAGGTTGT
Source organism: uncultured delta proteobacterium (assembly GCA_963743305.1). GTDB lineage: Bacteria > Desulfobacterota > RBG-13-43-22 > RBG-13-43-22 > RBG-13-43-22 > CAVQSS01. Next base: position 42,767 of record CAVUPH010000035.1, on the reverse strand, counting down.
AAGTAATGGGGAGGCAGATTTTATTTCCATGTCACGCCCGTTGATACGAGAACCTTTTTTAGTCAAACGCCTGCGGAAAGGCAAGGTCGAAAAAGCCTCTTGCATCTCTTGTAACAAATGCTTTGCAGCTATTTTTAACAATTTTCCGGTGCGGTGCTACGTAGACGGCCTACCGTGGTAATGCGCAGCTACTGTCAGTTCAAAGTGCGGAGGCGATAATAATAAATTGAGCCTCTAATCCCAAGATTTCAATCGCTAATCAATGGTTTCCAATGCCATTGTCTTGGAAGAGTAGTAGGTGAAGTCAAAATCGAGCTTCAAACAAATCATTTTCCAACTCTCTTTCTAACCGTCGCTTCATCAACCTCCATATTCTCTTCCGATGTTTTTATCGGAATTATAACCGATCCCAATAATCCCAAAACAAAGGAAAAGATTTGTTGACGCATTCGGCCTGACGGATCCGGATCCCCGGGACCCGCAAGCCGATGACGGCCAGGCTCATGGCCAGGCGATGGTCGTTGTGGGGGTCGCACAGCGTGCCGGTTAGCGGTACGGAACCTTCAATAGTCAATCCGTCGGGCAGCTCTTCGATCCGAGCCCCCAGACGAGTCCATTCCTCCCAGAGGCCATGAAGACGGTCGCTCTCCTTGAGCCGCAGATGCGCCACGTTGCGAATAATCGTCTTCCCCTGGGCGAACAAGGCCAGGGCGGCCAGTGTCGGCACCATGTCCGGCAGGGCGCTCATATCCGCTTCGATGCCCGCCAGCGCCCGCCCCTTGACGACCGCCCGGCGGGCTTCCTTCCTGACGACAGCCCCCATTTTTTCCAGAAGATCCAGAAAGGACATATCACCCTGCCGGGAGCTTTGTGGGAATACGTTTTCCGTAGCCACGGTGCCGCCGGTGACGGCGGCGGCCGACCAGAAATACGAAGCGCTGGAGGCATCCCCTTCCACTTGGTAGTCTACGGGCTGGTAGCCCGGTCCCGCCGAGACCTCAAATCGGCTATACCCCTCCCGACGGACCTCCACCCCAAAACGGCCCATCACTTCCACGGTCAGGTCCACGTAGGGACTGGAAACGATCGACCCGTCCACCTCGATCTCCACGTCCTCTTCGGCGTAGGGGGCCGCCAGCAGCAGCGAGGAAAGATACTGACTGCTTTCCCGGCCGGTCAACCGGGTCTTCCCCCCCTTGATTCCTACGGAACGGACGCGTACCGGCGGGAATTCGTCTCCACCGGCCGAGATGTCTTCCACTCCCAGCTCGCGCAAGGCCTTGACCAGCTCACCGACAGGCCTTTCCTGCAGGCGCGAAGAGCCGGTCAGGATCGTCTCGCCCCGGGCCAGGGCCGCCGTAGAAAGCAAAAGACGCAGGGAAGTCCCCGAATTTCCCAGATGCAACGTTCTGCTTCCGGATTGAACAGGGAACCGCCCTGCCTTTCCAGCGATGATCGTCATTCTGTTGTCGTTTAGTATATCTATTCCCAAACCCTGCAAAGCCTTGAGAGTATAGACCGTATCCTCACATTCCAGCAAGTTGGTGAGCCGACTCTCGCCGGACGCCAGGGCGGCGGCGATCAAGGCCCGGTGGCTGAGGCTCTTGGACCCGGGGATGGATACAGTGGCAGCGATGGTCTCTCGGGGTTTAACTTCTTTCACAGGAATTCCCTCAGGCCCGCTTTAACCGCTTCGGTCATTTCCGAAAGTGGGGGATGAAGACCGGTCCATTGCCGGAACTGCTCCGCACCCTGATGGATAAACATGCTTAATCCGTTGATGGGCGTACTGCCCCTCTCCCGGGCCATTCGGATAAGGCGGGTCTCCAGGGGGTTGTAAATCACATCCATGACGATCATCCCTTTTTTCAGGTTTTCGGGTTCTAAAAGGCATCGATCCTCATGGGGAGCCATCCCGACCGGTGTGGTCTGAACCAGCAGGTCGGACTCCGCTTTTCCAATTTCCTCCAGGGGCAGAAAAGGGCAATTCAAGAAATCGGCCAATGCCTCTCCCCTCTCCCGGGAACGGTTGGAAAGGGTCAGGCGCACCCCCTGTTCCTTTAACAGATAACCGATGGCCCGGGCCGCGCCGCCGGCGCCGACAAGAATACCGGTCTTCCCGTTGAGTTTCGTTTTTTCTTCCAAGGCCCTGAAAGCGCCCAAGGCATCCGTGTTGGTTCCGATCAGCCGTCCTTCTTTATTGATGATGGTATTGACGGCCCCGATCTTTTTGGCCAGGTCATCCACCCCGTCCAGCAAAGAAATTACGGCTGTTTTATGGGGAAGGGTAACGCTCATTCCCTGAATTCCCAGAGCTCGCACCCCGGCCAGGGCCCCGGAAAGGTCCCGGGTCTCAAAGGAAAGGTAAACGGCGTTGAGGCCGGTGGCTCTGAAGGCGGCATTGTGCATTGCCGGACTCAAGGTATGTCCCAAGGGGTATCCGATGATGCCATAGATTTGTGTTTTTCGGTCAATCATGGGAGCTACCTGCATAACGCTTCTACCTCTTGTATAGTTTCAGAGAACTTTGAAATCATTCTGAACTCAATAATGTTAGCACCCTTCTCATCTCCCCGGCCGGAATCTGACCCGGGGCGGATTCCTCCCCGGTTTCCAGGGAGGCGAAGGTCAGATAGCCTCCCAGCAACGGAGAGGCGATCCGGCTGATTCGTCCCAGGGGGCCAAGGCAGAAGGCGATAATCCCCAGGCCCATCCCTAAGGCCTCAGGAATCAATCGGAGCACCCGGAGATTGTCTTCAATCGTTTCCGCCCGGGTGACGATCTTGACCAGGGAGGACCCGACAGCCGCCATTCGTTTCAGCAGGTCCTGCAGGGATCTCCAGGACGGGGTCCCGGTGAGCAGATGGTTGGAAAGAACAACCCGCTCCGATCCAAAGACCCTCAGCAAGTCCTCCCGAATTCGAGGGGCCAGATCGTACTCCAGGTCCATCAAATCGGCCCCGGCTTCCCTGGCCCGGCGTAAAGCCCGAGCTTGTATCTCGCCGTCGTCCGGCCCCTGCCCCCCCTGCTTTTTGGATCGGCAGGTGGCGATCACCGGTCTGACGGCAGCCCGCCGCAATTCTTCCAGACGGGTGAGATCCAATAGATCCAGGCGGAATTCCAGCAAGTCCGCCAGGTCATTAGCCCGAATGATCTTTTCGGTCGCCACTTCGGTACTGGATGCGCCGATGGGTATGCAGATCTTCAATCGATATTCCTTCTTAATTGGCCCAAGAATTTCTGCATTTCCTCGGCATCCCGTTCCCGGATGATATGGGTTAAGAAAGATAGCCGCGAATTGATCCGCTCGATCTGGCGGATGGTGGCCGGATTGAACAGGACTTCGGTCAACAATTGATCGTCCTCGGAGAACAATCCCCGGGCGATGTCCATATGCTTGCGAAAGGTCGTCCCGGGGGCCTCCTGTTTTTTCATGCAAGCGGCAAAGACCAGGGTCGAAACAAAGGGGACCGACAAGGAATAAGCGATGGTTCGATCATGCTCTTCAAAGGAATATTCATGGACCGTGAGGTGGAGACCCTGATAAAAATCACGAAAAAATTCCTTCCCGACCGGATCGGATTCTCCGATCAGGATGGCATGCTCACCCTTGAGGTCGCGCACGTCGGCAAAGGTCGGCCCGAACATGGGATGGGTGGAGACAAACCGTTTCCCCAGGGTCCGGTAGAGGTCCGCCAAGCCGGTCTTGACCGAAGCAATATCGGCCAGCAGACAGTCCTCCGGCAAATAGGAGAGGACCTCTTCGAAGGCCTGCCGGGTGTGAACCAGATCGACGGCGTTGATCATCAGATCGGGCGCCTGATCCTGAAGCTCCGACAGGGCGGATAATTTCTTCGCCTGAAAAAAATACTGCAATTTCCGGGGATTCTGATCATAAACCGACACCTCGTGATTCGGGCTGAGCGCTTCCACCAACCAGGTTCCCATCCTTCCGGCCCCGATGACAATTATCTTCATGAACCCCTCTTTTCCAGGTAACAGCCCATTAGTTTGAAACGGGTCGTTATCCCTTTGATTTCTTCAATGGCTTTCCGGACCTGCGGATCCCGGATCGACCCCATAAAATCCAGGAAAAAGGCATACGCACCCGGCTCTTCGGGAACCGATTCGATCCGGGTTAGATTGAGACCCTCCCGGGCGAATACCTCCAAGACCCGGAAGAGGGTCCCGGCTTTGTGGGCGGTGGAGAAGAGGGCCGAGCATTTATCTCCCTCCTCCCGGGCCTCCCTTTTGGAAAGGACCAGGAACCGGGTCAGGTTTCTCTCATGATCTTCAACCCCCTCCTTGATGATTTCCAGGTCATACAGCTTGGCGCAAATCGCGCTGGCGATGGCGGCCGCTCCGGTCGGCCTTTTATCCGCTACCATCCGGGCCGCGCCGGCTGTATCGTGGTAGCGAACCGGATCCAGTTTATTCCGCTCCAGGAAACGGCGGCATTGGGCCAGAGCCTGGGGGTGGGAAAAAACCGATCGGATTTCCCGGTGGTCCATTTCCGGCGGGGCCAGCAGGCAGTGATGGACAGGCAATTCCACCGCCCCCACCACCTTAAGTTCCGTTGCGATAAGCAGATCGTTTACCGGTCCGACCATCCCCCCCAGGGTATTCTCTACCGGGACCAGGCCGTAATCGAAAAGACCGCTCTCCACCCCCTCAAAGAGATCGGTAAACTCCGGACAGGGGATCGGGACCAGATTCGGATCCCAGGCCCGGCCGGCGACCTCGCTGTAGGCCCCATGTTCGCCCTGGAAGGCGATCAGCTCCCGGTTTTTTTGCTGCAGCGTCTTGCTCTCCTGAATGATCTCCAAATAGATCCGCTCGATAAATTCCGGATGGATCAATTCCGTGGCGTTGCGCCGGATCTGCTCCAGGACTTGCTGTTCCCTTTCCGGATCCTCGATCCGCTGCTTTAACTTTCGGACCATCAGAGCCTGCTCCATCCGGTCGTTCAGGAGTTTCAATATTCGGGTATCCAGACGGTCGATATTCTTTCTGATCTCTTCTAGGGTCATAATCGGTTTCCTTGTTTCGTATTCAACATTCGATGTTGGAAGTTCGATGTTCGATGCTCAACTTTTCAGTGAGAGCGAGTTTATCTTCGTATGAATCGCTGCACCCCTTAAGCCCAAGAAAGATGCTCTTCCAATTCCTTGAGAGACATCTCTTCCACCACGGCCCGGCCCAGGGCCTTCAACAACACAAAATGTAGCCTCTCCCCTTCCCGTTTTTTATCTTTTCGCAAGGCCTCCAGCAGCCGCTCTCTCGGGCAGGGAAGTTGCCGCGGCAGCCCCAGGGAGGAAAGCAGCCTCTCAATCCTTTCCCGATCATAGCCAGGCAGATAGCCTTTTTGTTCGGAAATCGCCGCCGCCAAGACCATACCGGCACTGACGGCCTCTCCATGGGAAACCCCGACGGCCCTTTCCAGGGCATGACCAAAGGTATGCCCGAAATTCAGCACCCGCCTTTCCCCCTGCTCCCGCTCATCCCGGTTGACAATGGAGGATTTAATCCCTACGGAATCTTCCACCAACCTTTCCACCACCTCCGGCCTGAGATCCAACACCGCCGGGCCGTTTTCTTCCAGATAGAAAAATAGATCGACATCGGCGATCAGCGCGTGTTTAATGACCTCCGCCATCCCGGAAAGGACCTCTCTTCGGGGGAGGGTTCTGCAGCAGGACCGGATCACAAATCACAAAATCGGGTTGGCTGAACACCCCGATCATATTTTTATAGCCCTCCCAATTGACACCGTTTTTCCCGCCCACGGCGGCATCGACCTGGGCCAACAATGTGGTGGCCACGAAGCCGAATTTCAGGCCCCGCAGATAGGTCGAAGCGGCATAGCCGGTTACGTCACAGACAATCCCGCCGCCGATACCCACCAGGAAAGAAGCCCGATCGGCTTCGTAGCGGACCAAGGCTTCGTAAACCCGGCCTACCGTCTCGAGGTTCTTTATCCCCTCGCCCGTGCCGATCTCGATGATCTCCGCCGGGGGGAAAAGCCGCTCGTAGGCTTCCCTGACATTGGCATCGGTGATAATAACGGTTTTCCCGGCAGGGAGATAACGGGAGAGGTTCTGAAGGCTTTCCCCGACCACCAGGGTTGAATCCCCCATCCGGCCCTGGATCGTTAATACCGGCATCGGCTTCCCTTAGCGGCCCGCCACGGCCAGGGGCAGCGGCCCCACTTCCACTACCGCAGTCAGAGGGTCTCTGTCCCCCAGGGCCTCTTTCAGACCTCGCAGTTTGTTCATCATCCCGGTAAACAGGACAGGCGACATGGCCTGGTCCTTGTCACACAAGGCCTCGGCCGGCCTGTAATGCACTTCCACGATGATCCCGTCTGCCCCCGCGGCCAGGGCCGCCAGGCTCATGGGTTCGATCAGGCTCAATCGGCCGGTCCCGTGGGACGGGTCGACGATGATGGGCAGGTGGGAAATCTCTTTGACCGCCGGAACAATGCTCAGATCCAGCGTGTTGCGGGTATAGGTTTCGAAGGTCCGGATCCCACGTTCACAGAGAATGACCTGGGAGTTCCCACCCGCCAGGATATACTCGGCGCAACTCAGCCATTCCTTCAGGGTGGAGTACATGCCTCTTTTCAGGAGCACCGGTTTGTTCATCTTGCCTACCTCCTTAAGCAATGAAAAATTCTGCATGTTACGGGTTCCGATCTGGAGGACGTCCGCATATTCGCTGACCCAGGAAACATCCCGAGGGTCGGTCACTTCGGTAACCACCGGCAGACCGGTTTCCTTCCTGGCCTTTTCCAAAATCTTCAAACCCTTGAGCCCCAATCCCTGGAAATCATACGGAGAGGTCCGCGGTTTGAAGGCCCCGCCGCGAAGCATGTTGGCCCCCGCCTTTTTTACCGCCCGGGCGGTTTGAAGGGCTTGTTCTTCGCTTTCCACGCTGCAGGGTCCGGCGATGACGACAAAGTCTTCTCCGACTCGAACCGAGCCGACGGTGACGATCGTACGCTTGTCCGGGTTACCGTTTTTAATGCTGAGTTTCAGGTTATCCATGATTTTTTCTCCTTTTGAAATAAGAAAGGCCGTGGGTTTCGATCCCCCCACGGCCTTTGAAAATCAAAGCAGTTTGCCGGGGCGGACCTGTCCAGTTAGAAAAGTAATACCAGTAATACCGGCGGCTATCACAAAAATTACTCATCGTTTTATCCTCGGTCGTCAGTTGTCCGCATTGGTCTGCGGTCCAAGAAAGACTCTTCCCCTGTGACGGCCCGGAAGCGAAGCAGGTGATCCGCCAGGACGATCCGGATCATCGCTTCCAGGACCGGGACCACGCGGGGGACAGCCGAAATATCGTACCGGCCTTCCAGATGGAGTTTAACGGCCGCCCCTTCCCTGGTGATGGTATCCTGCTCCCGTTTGATGGAAGGAATGGGCTTGATCGCCGCCCGCAGGATGATTTCGTCACCGTTGGAAATCCCCCCCAGAATACCGCCGGCCCGGTTCGTCCGGAAGCCCGCGGGGGTCAGGGGATCGTTGTTTTCCGACCCCCTAAGCCGGGCAGCCGCAAAACCGGCCCCGATTTCAACCCCCTTGACTGCGCCCACCGACATGACGGCCCGGGCCAGTTCAGCATCCAGTTTGTCGAATACCGGCTCTCCCAATCCGGGGGGACAGCCCAGGACCCGGACCTCCACAATCCCCCCCAGGGAGTCGTCTTCCTGCCGGGCTTTTTTTAGAACCGCTTCCACCTCCGGCACCACATCGGGATCAGGGCAGAAAAAAGGGTTATTTTCGACGGCCTCGGGAATAATTTTTCGGGCCCGAATACCGCCTAATTCCAGGGTCCAGGCGGCCACCTGAATCCCTGCCGGCTCCAGGATCTTTTGGGCCACCACGCCGGCCGCCACCCGGGCCGCCGTTTCCCGGGCCGACGACCTGCCGCCGCCCCGGAAATCGAAGTGGCCGTACTTCCGATAATAGCTGTAGTCGGCGTGGCCGGGCCGAAAGGCGTTTCGCAGGACTTCATAGGGCCGGCTGTCGACATCCCGGTTGCGAATGAAAAGGGCTATAGGGGTGCCGGTGGTCTCGCCTTCGAAAACCCCGGAGAGGATTTCCACCCGGTCCTCTTCCCGACGCGGCGTATCGAGGGTGTTCCGCCCGGGGCGGCGACGGGCCATGGCCGGAACGAAATCTTCCGGAGACAAAGCGATCCGCGAAGGACAACCGTCGATCACCGCTCCAATCCCTTCCCCATGTGATTCCCCGAAGGTGGTCACCCTGAACAGTTCTCCGATGGAATTACCCGCCATGAACTCGCTTCTCCCCTTTCTCCGACAGGGCCTCGATAATAACGGTGGCCGTTTCTTCCGGTCCAAGGGCGGAGGTATCCACCCGCAAAGCGGAGACCTTTTCATAAACGGGCCGACGGGTTTTCAGAACCTGCCGAATCTCAGTCAAAGGGTCCTCACCGGTAAGGGAAGGTCGAATCCTGCCTAACCGCTGCTCCCCTTCCATGCGCCCCCGTAACATTTCCGCTGTTCCATCGAGCCAGACGACAAAGCCCCCTCGGACCAGATTCCGAACGTTTTCTTGTTCCAGGACCGCCCCGCCGCCGACAGCGATCACCTGGTTGTCTTGCGCGGAAACCGCCTGGACCGCCTGTTTCTCCAGGGTCCTAAAGGGGTCCCAGCCTCCCCTGGAAACCAGGTCTTCAATGGAAATCCCTGCAGTTTCCTCAACCAGACTGTCCGTATCTCGAAAGTCCTTTCCGGTCCTGGCGGCTAAAAGCCTTCCCACCGTGGTTTTCCCCGAGCATCGATATCCGATTAAGACAATATTCATTCTTCTTCAGCATCCAGCCATTTTAGACCAAAAAAAAAGCCGTGAGCTTTAGTCCGCCCACGGCTTTTTAATTTCGAAAAAAAAGAAATCAATCCATGAGCAGACGGGTCCCCGGCCAGTAATAAAAGTAATAAAAATCTTGTTGGGACTGAAGGCTGATCATGGTGGTTACGTCTTTTTGAATCCTCAAATAAATTTTCTTTTTTTATAAACGGTACTCCTATCCGTGTCAAGCATTTTTTTCGTCGTCAAAAAAATGTTTGACACGGATAGGTAGGTCTGGTAAACTTTATTCCAATTTTTCTAAGGGGAATTTATGCAATCCTATTTAACTTTAAACAACAACTGGTGGTGGTGGCAGAATTCGAGGGAGGGGTTCGTCCACCGCTAAGTCAAAGCCAATAACTAAAAAGCCGTGGAGAGCCGCTCCGGTTCTCCACGGCTTTTTTTATTTGTATCTATAAAAAAAGGCCGTGAACGCTCACGGCCTTTTTTTATTTCGGAAGGAAAACAGTTGATGTTTACACCGGATTTTACAACTTTTGAGAAACTTTCCGCACAGGGAAACCTGATCCCCATCTACCGCGAGATCCTCGGCGACCTGGAAACCCCGGTGGCCCTCCTCCGGAAATTGGGCGGCTCCCCTTATTATTTCCTCCTGGAAAGCCTGGAAGGAGGGGAAAAATGGGGTCGCTACTCTTTCCTGGGAACCGACCCCGAGACGATCTTTACGGTCCGGGGGGAGGAGATCCTGATTCAGGAAAAGGGATACGGTCCATCGACGATCCCCATCAGGGAGACCCCCTGGGCTGTCTGAAGGGTTTGTTAGGCCGTTACCGCCCGGTCCCCGTTCCGGGTTTGCCCCGTTTTTCTGGCGGGGCCGTGGGTTTCTTCGCCTACGAGCTGGCCGGATTCCTGGAAAGACTGCCACCCCGAAAAAACGAAGGACCCTGGAAAGAGGAGGCCATCTTCCTGATCACCGACACTTTGATTGATTTTCGATCATCTCCGGCAGACGATCCAGATCGTGGCCTGTGCCTATACGGAAGGAAGAAGGGATCTCAAAACGCTTTATGAGGAACAGGTCCGGAAGATTGATCTCCTGGTTGACCGCATTCGAACCCCGTTGGAACAGGATAACCCCGTCGTCGCCCAGGCCGTGCCCCCCGCCCTTGAAGCCCAGGTGACCCCTGAATGTTTCCAGGACCTGGTGCAGCGGGCCAAGGAGTACATCGTTTCCGGAGACGTCATTCAAGTGGTTCTTTCCCAGTCTTTCCAAGGTCCGGCCCCACAGGATCCCTGGAGGCTTTATCGGGCTCTGCGTCGTATCAATCCTTCACCTTATCTTTTCTATCTAAAAATGGGTGATCTGGTCTTGATCGGTTCATCCCCGGAGGTGTTGGTCCGCCAGGAGGGAAACATAGCGGAAGTACGGCCCATCGCCGGAACCAGAAAGAGAGGTGCCGGAGAGGCGGAAGACAGAAAGCTGGCCCAAGAACTCCTCGAAGATCCCAAGGAACGGGCCGAACACATTATGCTCGTGGATCTGGGTAGGAACGACCTGGGAAGGATCGCCCGGACCGGGACGGTCCAGGTCCGTGAATTGATGATCGTGGAACGCTATTCCCATGTCATGCACCTGGTTTCCCATATCCGCGCTGAAGTGGCCGAAGGGAAGGACTGCTTCGACGTCTTCCGGGCGGCATTCCCGGCCGGGACCCTGACCGGCGCCCCCAAGATCCGGGCCATGGAGATCATTCATGAATTGGAACCGGGGCCGCGGGGCCCCTACGGAGGGGCCGTTGGCTATTTCAGTTTTGACGGAAATATGGATTTCTGCATCACCATTCGGACCATCGTGATTCACGGCCAGACCCTAGCCATCCAGGCCGGAGCGGGCATCGTGGCTGACTCCGACCCGCTGTCCGAGTTCCAGGAAACCCTGAACAAAGCCCGAGGGCCGATGGAGGCCCTGTCGATGGCCTTCAAAGGATTGGACCCATGAACTTAATGATCGACCACTACGACTCATTTACCTTCAACCTGGTACAATTAATCTCCGGGCAGGATCGTCGGGTCTTAGTCCGGCGAAAGGACGAGATCACCCTGGAAGAAATTCAGGCCAGCCGCTGGGAAGCGATTTTCCTGTCACCCGGACCCTGCTCCCCCCGGGAGACCGGCCAGACCCCGGAGGTCATCCGAAAATGCCATGAGACCCTACCGATCCTAGGGGTCTGCCTGGGCCACCAGACCATCGCTTACGCCTTTGGAGGCCGTGTTGTCCGGGCCAAACGGATCATGCACGGGAAAACCTGCCCGATTTTTCATGATGGACGAACCCTTTATCAGGGACTGCCCAACCCCTTTGAGGCCATTCGCTATCATTCCCTGATAGTGGACCGGGACACCTTACCCGACTGTCTGGAGATTAGCGCCTGGAGTGATCAGGGAGAGATCATGGGGCTCCGCCATCGGGACCATCCGGTGGAAGGGGTGCAGTTCCACCCGGAATCCATCCTGACGGAACAAGGAAACCAGTTGATAAAAAACTTTTTTAACGCCATTCAAAGTAATCGAGGAGGAAGAAAAAATGGAAATTAAAAACGCTATTTCCAAAGCGGTCCACGGCGAGGACCTGGGTGAAGAGGAAATGGAACGGGCCATGGACGAAATCATCAGCGGGCAGACCACGCCGGCCCAAATCGGGGCCTTCATCACGGCCCTGCGTATCAAGGGAGAAACGGTCGAAGAAATCACCGGCGCGGCCCGGGCCTTGCGGGCCCGAGCCGCCAGGTTAAACCTGAGCAATCATTCGATCAACCTGGACCGGGACGAGATCAACATTGAGGAAGAAACCATCCTGGATACCTGCGGCACCGGCGGAGACGGGACCCGGACCTTCAACGTTTCCACCGCCACCGCCTTGGTAGCCGCCGGCGCCGGGGTCAAGGTAGCCAAACACGGTAACCGGGCCGTCTCCAGCCAGTGCGGCAGTGCCGACGTCCTGGAACAGTTGGGGGTCAATCTGGACCTGACCCGGTCCGATGTGGAACGCTGCCTGAGGGAATGCGGGATCGGTTTTCTGTACGCCCCTCTTTTTCACAGTGCCATGAAACACGCGGCCGGGCCTCGGCAGGAGATCGGCCTGCGGACCATCTTCAACCTCCTCGGACCCTTGACCAACCCGGCCGGGGCCTCGGCCCAGGTGATGGGGGTTTATGCTCCGGAGTTGACTGAAAAACTGGCCCAGGTCCTCCAAAGGCTGGGATCCCGGGAAGCCTTCGTGGTCTGCGGTGAAGGGTCCCTGGATGAAATCAGCATCTGCGGACCGACCCGGGTTTCCCATCTTACAGAATAATCAGGTCAGGACCTTTGAGCTGACACCCGAGGAATTGGGATTCCAACGGGCCGACCTGGAGGCGATCCGGGGCGGGGACGCCGCCGCCAACGCCCGGATCATCCGGTCCATCCTGGAAGGGGAACAGGGACCGAAGCGGGAGATGGTCTTAATGAATGCCGCGGCCGCTTTTATGGCTGCCGGGCTGGATAAAAATTTCAGTGAAGGCCTCCGGCGGGGAGAGCAGTCCATCGATTCCGGCCAGGCCAGAAACAAACTCGATCAGTTGATCTCCTTTTCTCAGGAATGCCGGCCTTTCCTGCGAAAGGCCATATAAGAGGAGAAAATCGTGGCCTCTCGTTTGGCTGAAATTCTGGCCGTGAAAAAAAAAGAAGTGGTAGCGCTGAAAAGACACGGCCGCCTTAATTGGACAACGAATGCACCGCTGCCGATTCGGGATTTCAAGGGCGCTCTTTCCGTCCCGGGTGAAACGTCCCTCATCGCCGAAATCAAGTTCGCCTCGCCTTCGGTCGGGGTGATCCGAGAAAGGGAGGACCCTCGCACTCTCGGCGGGTGGTATGCGGCGGCCGGGGCGCGGGCCATATCCCTGGTTACGGATAAGCGTTTCTTCGGAGGAAACCTGGGGGACCTCCTTCCATTAAAGAAGGCCGTTCCGATCCCCCTGCTTCGCAAGGATTTCATTATCGATGAAATCCAGATAGAGGAATCATTTCAACACGGCGCGGACGCCCTGCTGCTCATCGCCCGCTGTTTATCCGCAAATAAAATGCGACGGATGCTCGATCTTTGCCGGGATCGGGGAATGGCGGCCTTGACCGAAGTTCATTCCAAGCCGGAATTGTTCAAGGCGCTGGATAACGGGGCGGACCTCATCGGCATTAACAACCGGGACCTGCGAACCTTTGAGGTCCATCTCCGGACAACTCTGGATCTCTTGTCCGCGATCCCTGAAGGAACGACGGTCGTCAGCGAAAGCGGGATCTCCACTCCCGAAGACGTTCGCCTGCTGAAAGCAAAGGGTGTTCAGGCCATATTGGTGGGAACAGCCATTTTGCGCCAGTCCCGATCCGCTCCGGATGGCCAGCGGACCTGGCTTCCGCCGGACAAAGACCATGATTGAGGTAAAAATCTGCGGGATTACCAATCCTGCCGATGCCCGCATCGCCGTCGATTTCGGGGTGGACGCCCTGGGGTTTATTTTCTATTCGCGGAGCCCCCGCTATGTTCCCCCATGGAGGGCGAAGGAAATCATGGAGCAGTTGCCCGTCAGCCTGATCCGGGTGGGGGTCTTTGTCAATCAACCGGCCGAAGAAATTCGGACCATTGCCGGTTTCTGCGGCCTCCACCTGATCCAGCTCCACGGCGATGAATCCCCCGCCTTCTGTCGACAATTTGACCCCTGCCGGTTAATCAAGGCCTTCGCTCCCCATGGGGCCGGAGACTTGGAACCGCTGAAGGCCTTCCGGGTACGCGGAATCCTGATCGACGCCCGGCGCCCCGGGGCATTCGGGGGAACCGGAGAGCGGGCCGATTGGACCCTGGCCCGGAAAGCGGGGGAAACCCGGCCCTTGATATTAGCCGGCGGGTTGGGAGAAGATAACGTAGCCGAAGCGATCCGGTCCGTTTCTCCCCGGGCACTGGACTTGAATTCGGGCCTGGAATCAAGTCCAGGAAGAAAAGATCCGTGCAAAATTAAGAGAGTGCTGGACCTCATTCACAGCTTTCAGCCGGCGAATCGGGAGGGTGAGGCAAAATCCTTTTTCGGCCAGATTAATAAAATAATAACCTATAACAAGGTGCAAAGGGGTGACTGTAGGGGAGGGGACTTCGGTGAGCCCTTCGATTGAGTTTGGGGAGTGTCGTAAGCCAACTGGGGGATTGCTTCGTCGCTTCACTCCTCGCAATGACGTATAAATTTAAACTGCTACTCTCGAGGTTGGACATGAATAAATACCCCGATGCCAACGGCCATTTTGGTCCTTTTGGCGGTCGTTACGTAGCCGAAACGCTGATGCCCGCCCTTCTGGAATTGGAGAGGGCCTACCTCCGAGCTCGAAAGGAGCCGGCCTTCAAACGGGAATTGACCGGGCTCCTCAAAGATTATGCCGGGCGCGAAACGCCTCTGTACCTGGCTTCAAATCTGACTCGAAAGTTCAAGGGCTCGAAAATCTATTTGAAGCGGGAGGACCTGAATCATACCGGCTCCCATAAAATAAATAACACCCTGGGCCAGGCTTTGCTGGCCCGGCGTATGGGCAAGCGGCGGCTGATCGCCGAGACCGGAGCCGGTCAACATGGAGTGGCCACGGCCACAGTAGCCGCCCTTTTCGGCCTGCCCTGCCGGATCTTCATGGGAGCGGAAGACATCCGGCGTCAGTCTCCCAATGTGGACCGGATGACGGCCCTGGGGGCCGAAATCATCTCGGTCGTTTCAGGGACGGCTACGCTCAAAGATGCCATGAACGAGGCCATCCGCAATTGGGTGAGCCGGGTGCGGGATACATATTATGTCATCGGCTCCACTGCCGGCCCTCACCCCTACCCCATGATGGTCCGCGATTTCCAAAGCGTGATCGGCCGGGAGGTTAAAAGACAAATACTCCGTAAAGAGGGAAGGCTGCCTGATTACCTGATTGCCTGCGTGGGCGGAGGGAGCAATGCCCTGGGACTATTTTATCCCTTTAAGGATCAATCCGAGGTGGAAATGATCGGCGTGGAGGCCGCCGGGCGAGGACTGAAGTCCGGTGAACACGCGGCCAGTATCTCGGCCGGGTCGGTGGGCGTCTTGCATGGGAATAAGACCTATCTCCTTCAGGATGCCCAGGGCCAGGTGCGGGACGCGTATTCAATCGCCGCCGGCCTGGACTATCCGGGCGTCGGTCCCGAACATGCTTTTTTTCATCAGACCGGCAGGGCCCGTTATGTAACGGTCAAGGACCAAGAGGCCCTGCGGGCATTTCACGTCCTGACCCGGGAAGAGGGAATCATCCCGGCCCTGGAGAGCGCCCACGCCCTGGCCTTTGTCCTTAAACTGGCGCCGTCCCTCTCCCAGGAGAAAATCCTGGTAGTCAACCTGTCGGGCAGAGGGGATAAGGATGTCCATCTGGTGGCCTCGGTACGGAAAGGAGTCCGGGGGTGACCAGGATCAGTCGTCGGTTCCATGATCTCGGCGATCGAGGGGAAAAGGCCCTCATATTATACCTCACCGCGGGTGACCCTTCTCTCGAAAAGACCCTGGAGCTGATCCCGGCACTGGAAGCCGCCGGGGCCGACCTCTTGGAGATCGGGGTCCCCTTCTCGGACCCGACCGCGGACGGGCCGGTCATTCAGACCGCTTCCCGGCGGGCATTGGAAAAGGGGACCAATCTCTCCGGAGTCCTCGATATGATCGCCCAATTACGTCGGCGTTCCGAGATCCCGGTGGTTCTATTCAGCTATTACAACCCTATCTGGGTCTATGGGCCCGAACAGTTTGCCCGGACCGCCAAAACCGCCGGAGTGGATGGGGTCCTGGTGGTGGATCTGCCCCGGGAAGAAGCCGGGGAATTGAGGCAGTATACCGACCCATCGGGATTGGACTTTATCTATCTCCTGGCCCCTACCACGGGGGACGAGCGCGGACGGGAGATTGCCGCCCAGGCCCGAGGATTTCTCTACTATATCTCGATTATCGGCCTCACCGGCACGGCCGGTCCAGAATTTACCACCCTCCGATCAGGAATGGCGAACCTTCGAAAATTCACCAATCTCCCTTTAGTAGTCGGATTCGGCCTTTCCAATGCGGAACAGATTAAGGCCGTGGCTTCCCTGGCCGATGGCGTTGTAGTCGGCAGCGCCCTAGTGCGGATGATTTTTGAATGCGAAGGCCGTAAGGATAGAATTAGCCGGATCTCCGACTTTGTCTATCGACTAAAAAAAGCCCTGGGTCCCGACCAACAGGTTAAAGTCCCCCCAATAAAATCACCCTCGTGAATGCTTAGGATCTGTAAACAAATAACCTTGACAAACGACCCTACAACCGTTCGCCCTGAGCTGCGAGCCTGTCGAGCAGTCGAAGGGTGAACGATACGGCAATGCTTCGACAGGCTCAGCATAAACGGAGATATTAGCGGTATTGTACAGCTTATTTCTTGACGGGTTCTTAATCATTCATCGGAGATCTACTTTTCCCCCATAGAATCCCGGGTTTTCTGGAGGTCTTGATTACATACCTTTACTTCTGGGCCCACTCCCGGCCGGCTTCCACCAGGAGTGGATAATATCCTCCAGCACTTCGGAAATAATTCTGTTTCGTCACCCGAATAAAATGCTTGATTTCTTAATAATACCGGGCTATAGGATAGCTATTTTTTTTAAGCGCTGCTATTCTATAAAGGAGCGGATAAATTAATTAAGCCATGGATGAAAAAATCACGAATCTCGAAGTGATGGAATCCTTGTTGGAATCTCCATTGAGCAGTCAGTTATCCGAGGAAGAGTTGGCTGATTTTGTTAACAAAATAAAAGAGATGGTCAAAGAAAAATCAAAAAAAGGTAGCCGGCTTTTTCAAGAAAATTTTTTTCCTCCCGGGACCTCCTTTTCCTCCTCTGCCGCGCCGTCCCGCCACAGCCAGATCACCAGGGTGATTAATCCCATCCAGGCCGACAAACCGGCAAAGATGGCCATGAAAACCCGGAATTTGAACTCCATTCCCTTGAGCCACATAGTAACTGCCAAAAAAATAACCATCCCGGCCAGGAGAATCCCCAGTTTCTTCCCGATCCGTTTGAACCTTGGATTCATATTTTTTAACCTCTGGAAGAACAAAAATCCCATTGACAGTTCCAGCTATTCCGCTTTATATAGCATAAACCTTCTTAAAAATAAAATGGTTTGAACGCCGCAGGCGAGGAATGAAGCCGACACAGGACTTTCAAAAAGCCCGGGAACGGATGGTCAAAGAACAGCTTATTCCCCGGGGAATTACCGACCCGGGGGTCTTGAAGGCCATGGGCCGGGTGCCTCGTCACCTCTTCATCGAGGAAGCCCTCTGGGGAGAAGCCTACAACGATTATCCCCTGCCGATCGGTGAACATCAGACCATCTCCCAGCCCTATATCGTGGCCCTCATGACCCAATCCTTAGGGCTCACCGGTCAGGAAAACATCCTGGAAATCGGGACAGGTTCAGGATACCAGACCGCCGTCCTGGCCGAAACCTGCCAAAAGGTCTATTCCATCGAACGGGTCCGTCCCCTGGTGATCAGGGCCCGAAAGATCCTGGACCAGCTTCACTATCACAATGTGCAGATCAAGGTCTTTGACGGCACCTACGGCTGGCCGGAGGAAAGCCCCTTCGACGGGATCATCGTCACCGCCGCGGCCCCCCGGGTGCCGGAAGCCTATCTCCAGCAGTTGGCTCCTCACGGCCGCCTGGTGATCCCGGTGGGGGACCGTTTTTCCCAAAACCTGTTACGCATCAGCAAAACGGAGCAGGGAGTCATTCGGGAAGATTTGGGCGGGGTGCGTTTCGTCAGCCTGATCGGCGATCACGGCTGGCAGGATTAAGGGTAATGCTTATACTCTGCGGATGATTCTTCCGACTATGGATTGCTAAGCACCTCATCATGATTCCCGACAACGCGTAATAATATCGAGTCCCCTTCATACTCCCGGGTCATCCGGATGGACATGCTCAGACTGCATTCAAAGATGTTGTCAGTCCCCTGAACCTTTTTAGTTCTCAAGGATCCCTCGATCCGAAGGTTCGGGCCAGCGGGTCCGGTAACCGCAATGATCATCCGCTTCCCGCATGGCGTTATTCATGCGGGTTTCCAGCTCCAGGCGGAACCCTTCCAGATCATCCTCGGAACAATCCCGGGGAATGAACAAGGGCTCTCCGTAGGCGATGGCAATCCGGCTGAACGGGGCCGGGACCATGGTCCGGTCCCAGGTTTTTTCCAGGGTGATGGCCCGGTCGGCGGACCAGTTACCGGGCAGAAGCGGGGCCCCGGTGTTTTTGGCCAGGACCAGCAACCCCTTTTTGGCGACGAAGCGCGGCCCCTGGGGCCCATCCAGGACCGTGGCGCAGTGCCCCCGACCCCGGCGCAGATGCCGGATCATTTCGACCAGCGCCCGCTCCCCGCCCCGGGTGGAAGAGCCCCGCACCGGAATCATGCCGCATTTTTGGGCGAAGCGGGCCAGATATTCTCCATCCTCGCTTTGGCTGAACATGACCTGGTGATGCTGCGGGCCGTAGTAGTAGCAATAGAAGATGGCCCCTCGGTGCCAGGTGGCGCCGATGTAGGGCCGCGGTCCCAACGCCCATTGTTGATGAATTTCCGGCTGAAGAATTTTAACGCGGCAGGTGGAAAACCAGAGTTTACAGAGGACGTAGGCCAGATTGGAGGCCAGGGAAATTTGAATTTGCTTCGGCCGACTAAGGGCCATCCGCGGACCTTATTTTTGCAAAAGTCGCGGAGGCCGCAGATCCGAGGCGTCCAGGGAGAAGCGGTATACCTTATACTGCGAGCCCTGGAGAACAAAGGAGATGAGGCCTCCCCGGCTTTCCCGAAGGGTAAAAATAAATTTATCCATGCCTTTCGCCTAATTTTTATACAAAAAAAGGTCAGTTTCCTTCTTTGAGCACCGGGATTTTGAAGAATTCTACCCCTTCTTTTTGAAGCACTTCTTCCTCCTGGGCGGTAGAGGATCCCTTGATATTTCGTTTTTCCGTAGCCCCGTAGTGCATTTTCAAAGCCTCTTTGGCAAAATCCGTTCCCACCTCCTCGAAATGCTCTTGAAGGTACGTTTTAAACTCCTGCCATTGCTTGGTCAGGGCGGCACCCGGCTTGACTTCCGGAACGGTTTGGGGCGGCGCATCCCCATGCCGGCGAATGGCTACCGGGGAGAGGATCCGCAAAATTTGATGGTCGTCACAAATGGGGCATTGAATTTCCCCGTCCTTCTGCTGCTGATAAAAAACCTCAAGACCGGCAAACCAGCCCTCAAAGCAGTGGTCTTGAGAACATTTCAAGTCGATGACGATCATAAATAATAATCAATAATCAATTGTTAATTATTAATTGTTAACGGGAGGACATGGTCTCTGGCAAACTAGATGGCGCCCCCCTCCACCAGAGCGCGGTAGACCTCCGACAGTATGAGTCCCCGGCTGGCCAAGCCCTGCCGGCCGTAGTTCATATTGGCTTCCATGACCATCCAGCCGTCTTTTTTAGTATGGCATAAATCCAAACCCACGTCATTAAAATTGCAGGCCCGGGCAACCTCTTGGGCGAATCGCACGGCCTCGCCAGGAATCTCTTCAAAATCCAGCTCGCCTCCCTGGGCCAGGTTGTGGCGAAATTCACCCGGCCGGCCTTTCTTCCAATAGGCCAGGATCACCTGGTAATTGATCAGAACAACCCGCAGGTCTCTTTCCAGAGGGAGGTATTCCTGAATGTAGGCCACCGGGTTTCTGTCCTGATAGTGCTTTAATTCGGTTTCATTTGTGATCAAATAAACCCCCTCTCCCATGGAAGACCCCCGAGGGATCTTCGCGACAAAGGGAAAGGGGAATTCTCCGGGGACTCGGTCTTTTTGACGTCCAAAATAAAATCGGGTTTGGGGATGGGGAATCCGTAAGAGTTGAAAAAGGACGGTCTGTTTGATTTTATCCCCTGAATAAACGTACGTCTCCCGGCTGGGAAAAATCATTTTCCCCAGGGTCAGAAAGACGTCCACATAGAGCGAGTTCGGATAATAAATCTTCTCAGCGGTTCGAATCAGGTCTTTTTCTCGCGGGGAAAAGTCCGAAAAATTGGGACGGGGGGGAATAAAGACTACGTCGGGACAGGCTTTAAAACGATGACTGAAAGCAATGCGCGGTCCGCCCATACCGGAAAACCTCAGCGAATAACGGATTTGGGAGGGTAGTAGCCGCCTTTGACCGTCACGTTGGGGGCCACCAGACATCCGGGTCCGAGGAGCGTCCCCGGGCTGGTCACGGCGTTGCAGCCGGTCTCTGTCCGGTCGCCCATAACCACACCGAATTTCCTCAGCCCCGTCTCATAGATTTTTTGGTCGCACCTTATCGTGATGGGGGTTTTGACCATTTTTAAATTGGCGCATTTGGTCCCGGCGCCCAGATTGCACTGCTTTCCCAGAATGCTGTCCCCAATATAGGCGAAATGCCCGGCCTTGGCCCCGTCCAGCATAATCGAATTTTTCATTTCGGTGACATGGCCCACGACACAGCCGTCTCCGATTAAGCAGGCTCCGCGGATATAGGCCCCCTGCCGTACCTCCGTTCGCCGGCCGATCAAGGTCGGGCCCTGAATAAAGGCCCCGGATTCCACCACGGACCCTTCTCCGATGGAGATTTCTTCCCCCGCCAGGGTTACGCCGCCGTAAATGACCGTGGCCCCGGCTAGAATCATCCCTCCAAATTTGACCTGAAAATTCCCTTTAGTAGCATCGCCGGGAAGCAGCGTAAATCCATCTTCCAATATATCCCCCTGATAGAGGACTACGGTTTTGGCCAGGAAAGAGCCTTTTTGGAAAAGCGGTTTCAGATTGGGATGGATCGTTTCTCGGATATAATTTTTGATCTTCGGCAGGACTTCCCAAACGTGGTCCAGTCCGGCCAGCAGATCTTGAAAGGCCCATTCGGAGGTATTGAAAAAATTTTCAGGCCCGGTCATCAAGGTTACCCTCGCTTCAAATATAAACAAAACTAGTTGAATTTATAGTTCAAATTCGGAAGAGATCAGTACTCAGATTAAGCCCCAGAGCGCCTACGGCCACCTACGAAGCATAAAAATACCTGGACTGGCCAGCAAAGACGTCATTGCGAGGAGAGAAGCGACGAAGCAATCCCCCTACGGACTTCCGGGTACCTCTAATCTATCGATGGGGATTGCTTCGCTCCGCTCGCAATGACCAGGGCTGGGGACTATTTTCGAACCAACCTCCGGAAAGGGGGTTAGCCTTATTTCCCATAACGCAGTTATTCGGACAATGTCAACGATTTTTCCCGCCCAGGGGGAAAAATCAGGATAAATTCGGTCCCTCCTTCCGCGGGACTACTCACTTTGATGATTCCCTGATGCTGGGAAACTAGTTTTTGAACAATACTTAATCCCAAGCCCAGGCCTTTTTCTTTGGTGGTGAAAAAAGGTTCAAAAATTCGTTTGCCTTGATCCTCCGTGATACCGGGGCCGTCATCTCGGATCCGGATCTCCACCCCGTCCCGAAAACGGCCTTCCTTGAGCCGTCGTCCGACCAGTCGAATATGCCCCCTTTCCGAAACCGCCTGAAGGGCATTGGTCAGCAGATTCCAGAGTATTTGGGAAAGTTCATTGGGCGGGATTTTCAAAACCAGGTTCGGTTCCAGATTGAGCTCCCACTGAATCGTCCCGGCCACCCCTTTGTTTTTCTGGATCAATTCAATCGTTCCAGGGATCACTTCATCTAAATCCACTCCTTTTTCGGAAGTTTGAGAGGGGCGGGCAAAGGTGATAAAATCATTGAGCAAGGCATCCAGTTTCTCGACTTCCCGGGAAACCAGATTGATTAGTCGGTCGCCCGGCCCGTCCTCTTTCAGCTCCTCTCGGATCATTTGAATGGATCCGCTGATCGAGGCCAGCGGGTTTTTAATCTCATGGACGATCCCGGCGGCCATCTGCCCCATCATGGCCAACCGGTCCATTTGGCGAAGATGATCTTCCATCTCGTGAATTTGGGTCAAATCTTTAAAAGTGATAATTTTTTCCAGGCCGGTGGATTGTCCTTCTCTGGGATAGGTTAACGAAAAACCAAGATAGAGGGTTTGGCCGTCAGGGCGCCGGTAGTCTACTTCAAATCGTTCCCCCTGGAGGAGATTGGGCCATCCGGGAATATGCTGAAGTCCGGGGAGGATTTCCAGCACCGGTTGAGCTTTTAATCGGGAAGTCTCCTGCCCCAGAATCGCCTCCCCGGCCGGATTGATGCTCAAGATGTGCTCCCCGGAATCCAAGGTGATCAAGCCCATATCCAAATGGTGAAGGATCAGGTGGTTAAACTCCGCCAACCGATCGATATTTTTACGTTGCGCAACCAACTCGATTCGTTGGCGATAGGATTGCTCCGGGAAAAAACTGCCCAAATAGCCGACCAAAAAAAAACCGGCGGTGGCCATTCCCCACCGATAAACGAAAGTTCCCCAGCGGTAGGAGGATAACCCTTCATACCCGGGCAGATATTCGGCCAGGATGCCCTGGTACTGGAAAAGAAGCAGGAGCCCGTACAATAAACTGAGGTACGCGGCCATCAGAGCGCCTCCCCGGCGATAAAAGAGGATTCCGGAGGTTAAAATCACTAAAAAATAGAGGTAGAACCAAAGGCTTTCCAGGCCCCCGGTGACCAGCACCACGCCCGAAACGATTAATCCGTCGATGAATAGCTGCGCTACGGCAATGGGTCTTACAGCCTGGAGACGGAGGAGGGCCAGGATATAGACCAGGGAAAAACAGAATTGCAGGGCGATCAAAAAGTAAAGCGGCCCCGGGGGGAAGGCTCCGGGGAAGTCTCTATTTTCGTGAAAAAAGATGGTCATCAGCAGCATAAAGGAACTGAAGACCAACCGCCAAAGGATCAGCCATTGGGTTTTCCTGAGCAGGTCCGACTTAGCCTGTAGCCATTGATTCAGAGAGGAATCCCCTTCCATTTCTTATCCGGAAATGACCGCCGCCATTTTAAAGATAGGCAGATACATAGCCACCACTAAACCGCCAACCAGTCCTCCCAGAAGAACCATCATTAGAGGTTCCAGCATGGCGGTCAAGGTGCTCACGGCCGCAGTCGACTTCATCATCGTAAAAGTCCGCGATCTTTCCGAGCATGGTATCCAGCTCGCCCGAGGATTCCCCCACCTGAATCATCTGGGTGACCATGGGCGGAAAAACCTTGCTTTCCGTCAACGGCTCGGCAATGGTCTTCCCCTGACTGATGCTGCCGCGGGCTTTGATAATGGCCTTCTCAATGACCTTGTTTCCCGCCGAGCGGGCGACGATTTCCAACGCCTCCAGGATGGGCACACCGCTGCTGACCATGGTCCCGAAGGTCCGGGCAAATTTGGCAACGGCCACCTTGCGCAGCAGAGGCCCGAAAATCGGCATGCGCAGAGAGAAATCGTCCATCAGGTATTTTCCGGCCGAGGTACGATGAAATCTTTTGAGCAGGAACAGGATAAATCCGAACCCGATGCCCAGGAAGAGAATGTTCTTTTTAACGAACCGGCTCAGTTCAATGACTATCTGAGTTGGAAGCGGGAGGGCCTGGCCGGACTCGGAGAACATTTTTTCAAAAACCGGAATGACAAAAATTAAAATGACGGTCACGACCAGGATGGCCACGCTCACCACGACGGCCGGATAGACCATCGCCCCCTTGACCTTTTTTTTCAACTTTTGCACCTTCTCAATGTACTCAGACAGTCGATTGAGAATAACATCCAAGATTCCACCTGCTTCCCCGGCCTCCACCAGATTAACATACAAGTCATTGAAAACCTTTGGGAATTTCTTGAGGGCTTCGGCCAACGACTGCCCGCCTTCCACATCGCCTTTCACCTGGGAGATGACCTTTAAAAAGGCCGGGTTTTCCTCCTGGGAGGCCAGGATGCTTAAACATTGGACCAAAGGCAGGCCGGCATTAATCATCGTGGCAAACTGGCGGGTGAAAACGACGATGTTCTTTTCGGGAATTCGACGGCGGATGGAAAAGCCGGCCGTGGTCTGGTCTTTTTTCTCCCGAATCCGAATGGGGGTAATGCGCAGCTTGCGCAATTGAATGCGGGCGATGGAAATGGTTTCGGCCACCAGCTCGCCCTTTTTTACTTCTCCTGTTTTCAATTTTCCTTCCCAGCTATAGGTCCGCATAGCTACTCCCTTTCAGTTATTCGTAATACTTCTTCCAAGGTGGTCACTCCGGCAATCACCTTGTTGATCCCGGTTTCCCGAAGAGTCATCATTCCTAAGGTTCTAGCCTTTTTCCGGATTTCAGCCGCCGAGGATCGTTCGAAGATCAGTTCTTTCAATTCATCGCGGAAAGGCAGCACTTCGTAGATAGCAATCCGACCCCGATATCCTGAAAAATTGCATTCCGGACAACCGGCGCCCCCGAATAAGCTCACGGTCGCGGGATCCAGATTAAATTCTCGAAACAATTCTTCCGGTGCTTCGATCCGCTGTTTACATTTGGTACAGAGTGTTCGAATTAAACGTTGGGCCACCACCAGGTTCAGGGAGGAGGACACCAAAAAAGGCTCGACGCCCATATCCAAAAGGCGAGTCACGGTATTAGGGGCATCGTTGGTATGCAGGGTGCTCAGGACCAAATGCCCGGTGAGGGCCGCTTTGATAGCGATCTCGGCGGTATCCCGATCCCGGATTTCACCGACCATAATGATATCCGGGTCTTGACGGAGGAAGGATCTTAAGGTATGGGAGAAAGTCAGTCCTATCTCTTCGTGGATCTGAACCTGGTTGATGCCCATAATATTCATTTCCACCGGATCTTCAGCGGTAGATATATTTTGGGTGGTCTGGTTTAATTCTCTCAGGGCCGAGTAAAGGGTGGTGCTTTTGCCGCTGCCCGTCGGTCCGGTGACCAGTACCATGCCATGAGGCTTATGGATGGCCGATTGGAACTCTTTCAAGGCCTCCGGCTCAAATCCCAGAAGGTTTAAGTCGAAACGAGAGTCACGGTTATCCATCAGCCGGAGGACCACTTTTTCACCAAAAAGGGTCGGCAGCGTTGAGACCCGGAAGTCCATCTCTCTGCCCTGGCCGAACCCTAACTTCAGTCGTCCGTCCTGCGGGAGCCTTCTTTCGGCGATATTGAGATTGGACATGATTTTCAACCGGGAGATAATCGCGTTTTTCAATTTTAGGGGAGGATTCATTACCTCATAAAGAACGCCATCAATACGGTAACGAACCCGGAAGGCCTTATCGTAGGTCTCAAAGTGGATATCGCTGGCCCCCCGTTTGATGGCATCCATGAGGATCAAATTGGCCAGTTTGACCACCGGGGCTTCCGCGGCGGCCATTTCCAGGCTCAGATCGTCCTGGTCCTCTTCGGGCTTAATGACATCCACCTCCAGGTTTTTGATGTCTTCCAGGACATCGGAGATGGTATCGGTGATGGTGTAATATTTGTCGAGGGCCTCCTTGAGGCTTTGATCGGACACCAAAAAAAGCTGGATGTTGCTTCCGGTTAGAAATTTCAGGTCATCCAGGGCAAAAATGTTGGAGGGATCGGAGATGGCTATTTTTAAATTGGCCCCCTCCCGGCCAATCGGCAAGATTTCATATTTTCGCGCCACCTGGGCCGGGATAACCCCGGTCAACGCCGGATCCAAAACCAACCCCTCCAATTGAATCTGAGGAAGACCAAAGTGCTTGGACAAAAAGAAAGTCAGCGTTTCTTCGGTGACAAATCCCTTTTTGACCAAGATGGCTCCGATTTTTTCTTGCCCCCCTTGTCTTTTCTGATCTTCCAGGGCCTCCTGCAGTTGTTGCGCAGTGATCTTGTTTTCCCGGAGTAACAGTTCCCCGATGCGGCGACTTTTAAACATGGTTATTAATAATTAAAAAAAATGTTGACATTTATAAAATAAATATTATAAATTGATAAATTTTAGTAAGAAGGGGGGTGAAACCCATGGACTGTACAACCTTAAAGGCCGGGACGGCCTGCACTTTCATGAATACCAAAGGTTGCTCCTTTACCGGAGGCGGCTGCCTGACGATTAGTGAACAATGCGACGGCTGTGATCGGGCGAAAGACTTTCCCAGCGGCAAATTTTGCATCTCCTGCCCCGATCCGGCTCAAAAGTGGAAATTCGGCAACTGCAATCTGGCCACCCACATAAAGCCTAAGGCCCCGACTAAACCTGCTCAAAAGATTAATCCCTTGAAGGCCTCCAAACGCAGCACTCGTTAGGATTCCTTACCCTTTTCCCTGAGGTCCGGAGCCTTCTTGGGTCCCAAGAAGGCTCCGCTGTCCAAATTTAATAAGATTTTTCTTAGGGGTCATCCCTTTAAGGCCTTTTCCAGCCGATCCATTCCCTTTTCAATCAAGGCCAGGGAAGTGGCGTATGAAAAACGGAGACATTGGTCCTCTCCAAAGGCCACCCCGGGGACCACGGCGATCCGGGCCTTCTCTAAGAGATAATCGGCCAACTCAAGGGAATCTTTAATAGTTTTCCCACTTATTTTTTTGTGATAATAAGCGGAAAAATTAGGGAAAATATAGAAAGCGCCGTCCGGCAGGGAGGTTCGGACCTCCGGCAGAGCGGCTAATCGCTCCGCGATGTAGGTCCGGCGGCGGTCGAATTCCTGCCGCAGATGTTGAACGAAATCCTGGGGTCCCCCCAGCGCCGCCAGTGCCGCTATCTGAGCGATAGAGGTCGGATTGGAAGTACTGTGGCTTTGGATTTTGTTAATGGCGGCAATCACTTCCTTTGGACCGGCGACATATCCGATTCGCCAGCCGGTCATGGCGTAGGCCTTGGATACCCCATTGACGATGAGGGTTCGGGTCCTATATTCCTCCCCCAGCATGGCCAGATTTACGAAAGAACGGCCGTTAAATATAATCTTGTCATAAAGGTCGTCGCTGACCACGGTGAGGTCTTTTTCCAGAATGATGCGCCCCAAGGCTTCCAATTCTCCCCGATTATAGACGGAACCCGTGGGATTGGACGGGCTATTAATGATGATGGCCCGGCTCTTCCTGGTGACCACCGAGGCCAATTCTTCCGGGGTAGCCTTAAAACCGTTTTCTTCCTTAGTAGGCAGGATCACCGGAGTGGCCCCCGCTAAAAGAATCATGGGGGGATAAGAGACCCAGTAGGGGGCCGGGACAATAACCTCGTCCCCAGGGCCCCAAAGGACCTGGGCAATATTATACAAGGAGTGCTTCCCGCCGCAGGATATGACTACTTCATTCAACTGATAAGATAAACCCAGGTCTTCCTGAAACCGGGTTCGAATCGCCTCTTTGAGTTCGTCGATGCCTCCCACCGGCGTATATTTGGTAAACCCCTCATTAATAGCCTGAATCGCGGCTTCCTTAATGCGTTCAGGAGTGTCAAAATCAGGTTCGCCGACCCCGAAGTTGACCACATCCCGACCGGCTTTTTCCATGGCCTTGGCCTTGGTATCCACGGCGGTAGTTAATGAGGGTTTGATACGGGAAACCCTTTCGGCCAATTTCACCACGATTCAATCCTGATGACCTCGCAAAAAGTCAAAAAGCGACTTTCTGCTCGGCGGGGGGGCTTTCCCTCCCCCGCCATTTGAAGTGAATTCAAATGGTTCCACCCCTACCCCAGCCCGGCGCTTAATCGCGCTCGGGTTGCTGACGGACTTTTTGCGAGTCCGTCAATTTCTTTCTTCAAATGAAAAAAATACTCCTGATTTCCTTTAGCCCCTAAAATGGGGGACTCCAGGGGTCCCTCCACCCTGAGACCTAATTCTTCAAAGTGGTCGTTCAAGGCTTGGAGCACCTCTTTCCGATCTTCCGGATTACGAACCACCCCTCCCTTCCCCACCTTGCCCTTGCCGACTTCGAATTGGGGCTTGACCAAAGGCACAATATCTCCTCCCGGCTTGACGATGGCCAGCAGGGGAGGGATGATGATTCTCAGGGAAATAAATGAGGCGTCGATCACGATTAGATCGACTTTTTCGCCGATATCCTCCAGGCTCAGGTACCTGGCATTGCGGCGTTCCAGGACCCGGACCCGAGGGTCCTGTCTCAGCGTCCAGGCCAACTGACCGTACCCGACATCCACGGCATGGACCCGGACGGCCCCTCGCAGGAGTAAACAATGGGTGAACCCTCCGGTGGAGGCCCCTACATCCAGGGCGATTTTTCCTCCCACGGGCAGGTTAAAGTGATCTAGTGCCCCGGCTAATTTGACCCCGCCGCGGCTTACATAGGGGTGTTCCGGCTCCTTGACCTCCAGAGTGACGTCCAGGGATACCGCTCGGCCGGGCTTGACCGACGGGGTCCGGTCTATCCAGACCGCCCCGGCATAAATCAAGGCCTTGGCTTTTTCCAGGGAAGTGGCCAGCCCCCTCTCCAACAGCAGGTGGTCCAATCGCCGTTTAGCCGCGGGAGGGGCCACTCCATTCCTCCCGGATGGCTTGAATGATCCCCTCAGTGTCCAAACCGCAGAGTCGTCGTAGTTCCCGGGGACTGCCGTGCGTGATAAAGCGATCGGGGACCCCCAGGGACCGGACCCGGTTCCCCGTTTTTCCCAAACGCTGCAGGGCCTCCAGCACGGCACTCCCAAACCCTCCGAGCAGGACATTTTCCTCCACCGTAAATAGCCGCGGGAACCGTGCGGCCAGTTCCTGAAGCAGGGCCTCATCCAGGGGTTTGATGAAACGCGCATTGATCACGGCCGCGGAAATTCCCTCTTCCTTCAACAGGCGAGACGCCTGCAGGGCCGGGGTGACCATATTTCCCACGGCCAGGATCACGGTCTGCTCCCCGGCTTCCAGCCACTCCCATTGCCCCCGGGGAATCATGTCCGGGTCTCCTTCCAGTGGGACTCCCAGACCTCCCCCCCGCGGGTAGCGGATAGCCGCCGGAGTATCATAGGTCAGGGCCGAGGCCAACAGGTTCCGCAGTTCCCTTTCGTCCTTGGGGGCCATCACCGTCAGGTTGGGGAGCGGGCGAAGGTAGGAAAGGTCAAACAGTCCCTGGTGGGTCGGACCATCCTCTCCCACAATCCCACTCCGGTCCAGGGCCAATATAACCGGCAAGTCGGGCAGGCAGACATCATGCAGGATCTGGTCGTAGGCCCGCTGCATAAAGGTCGAGTAAATGGCCACGATGGGCCTCAATCCTTCGGAAGCCAACCCGGCGGCAAAGGTGACGGCATGCTGCTCGGCGATCCCTACGTCAAAAAATCGCCGGGGAAAGCGCCGGGAAAATTCATCCAACCCCGTACCTTCGGTCATGGCGGCGGTAACGGCTACCACCCGGAGGTCCTTCTCAGCCAGAGCCGTTACCGTATCCCCGAAAACCCGGGTATAGGTGACCGGGGCGCCGTTTTTCGGCCCGAGAGGCTCCCCGCTCTCAATGTCAAAAGGGCCGACCCCATGGAACCGGGTGGGGTCCTTTTCCGCCGGAGGATAGCCCTTCCCTTTAGTGGTCAGAACATGAACCAATACCGGGGCTTCCAAATGGCGGATATTTTCGAAGGTCTCGATGAGGGCTTCCAGTCGGTGCCCCCTGACCGGCCCCACGTAATCGAAATGGAGGGCCGAAAAAAGCATCCCCGGCGTAAAAAACCCGGTGAGGGAATCCTCACTTTTTTTGGCCCACTGGAGGATCGATTCTCCAATCCCCGGCAGAGACTTGAAAAACGATTCCATTTCCCGTTTGAACTGAACGAAACCTTTGCCGGTCAAGCGTTTACTCAGGAAGGAAGAAAGGGCGCCCACATTATTGGAAATGGACATCTCATTATCATTGAGGACCACGATCAGGTCCTTATTTAAGTGCCCGGCCTGATTCAAGCCTTCAAAGGCTTCCCCGGCGGTCAGGGAACCGTCCCCGATAACAGCCACCACTTTGGCGGCCTCGCGCTTTAAGTCCTTGGCGGTGGCAATCCCCAGGGCCGCGGAAATGGAAGTCCCGCTGTGACCGGTATTAAAGGCATCATGGGGACTTTCCTCCCTTTTGGGGAAGCCGCTGAGACCCCCGCAGGTCCTCAAAGTCGAAAAAACACCGGCCCGACCGGTCAACAGCTTATGAGTATAACATTGATGCCCAACGTCCCAGATGATCTTATCCCGCGGACTGTTGAAGACATAATGAAGGGCCAGGGTCAATTCCACCACCCCCAAATTGGGCGCCAGATGCCCGCCGTTGCGGGCCACGGTTTGAATAATCACCGTCCTGATTTCTTCGGCCAGTTCCTTCAATTGGGTCAAAGAAAACCGTTTCAGGTCCTCCGGACCGGCGAGGGTGGCTAATACCCCGGAGGGCAGTAGCGGTTGGTTTGCGCTATGGTTCGTTTCCATCGGTTCTATCGGTTTCTGGAGATTATATAATAGCCTATTTCTGCCAAGGGTCGAGCCTTTCGACCAAAAGGCCGGAGGGTTTCCACCGCCTGCTCCACCAGGCTTCGGGCCGTCTCCCTGGAGACCCCTACCCCGACCTTCGCCGGGTAGGTCGCTTTATTCCGCTGGGCGTCGGTTCCCGAGACTTTACCGGTAACCTGGAATAGGCCTTCCACGTTTAAAAGGTCGTCCCGGATTTGAAAAGCCAGGCCAATTCTCAGGCCGAATTGGCGCAACCGCTTCAGCGTCTCCGAGTCTGCCCCGCCGATCAGCCCGCCGCCAACCAGGGAGGCCGTTATCAGTGCCCCGGTTTTTTTCTGGTGCAGGTCCTGCAGGTAGGCCAGAGAAACTTTTTTCTTCTCCCCGGCCAAATCGGCTTCCTGTCCGCCGATCATACCGGACAGCCCGGAGGCCAGGGCAATTTCCCGGATCAACTGCAGCCGGATTTCGGGGGAGACGGCCTTCAAATGGCGGGGGCTGCTCAGCAGGGAAAAGGCCTCGGTCAGTAAAGCATCTCCGGCCAGGATGGCCGTGGCCTCCCCGAACTTCCTATGGCAACTGGGCCGCCCGCGACGGAAATCGTCGTTATCCAGGGCCGGGAGATCATCATGGATCAGGGAATAGGTGTGGATATATTCCAGGGCACAGGCGAACGGCAGGGCCTGGACCGTCCGGCCTTTCACCAGCCGGCAGGCCAGCAGGCAGAGGATGGGCCGCAGCCGTTTTCCGCCGGAAAACAAGCTGTACTCCGTGGCCTTAAAAACCCGGTGGGTGAAGCGATTCGGGTCCGTCAAATTTCTCCGGAGGGCCAGGTTTATCCGCTCCCGGTAGTCGTCCAGCAATCGACTCACTGCCGGGCTTAACTTAAATGTTTTTCCGTTAATATCCATTAGAGATTCTATCTTTACCCGGTCTTAGAATTTATTACCCCTGATGATCTCGCCTGGTGTCCCCCGTCTGTCATTGCGAGGAGAGAAGCGACGAAGCAATCCCCGATAATCAGCTACCCACTATTCACTCATTCCGACTATTTTCTCCTTCATCCATCGAAAAAGGCTTTCCCTCCAGCTTGCCCTCCGAGGTCTGGCTGAGCAGTTCCACTTTTTTCTGGACCTCGGTCAATTTCTGGGAACAATGGGTGTAAAGACGCATCCCCTCTTCATACAGTCTGAGGGTCTCCTCCAAGGGGAGGTCCCCGCCCTCCATCTTAGCGATGATTTTCTCTAATTTTTTAAAGGAATCTTCAAACGTCTCTTTGGCCAACGGTTTTCTCCTTTTTGGTTAGTACTTCCTCGACCCGGCAATCCACTGCCCCCCGGGCCACCTGGACCCGGATGGCCTGTCCCGGCCGGAGGTGCTCCACTTCCCGAATAACCCGCAGCTCCGGCAGGGTTCGGGCCAGGGCGTAGCCCCGGGAAAGGACGGCCCAAGGGCTCAAGGCCCGGAGCGTATTTTCGGCCCGTTTCATTTCCAATTCCCAGCGGTGGACCAGTTGCCGGGAGTGCCCCTGGAGCTTGAACAGCATGGTGGCCAATTGGGCCCCGCGTAAATTTATGGTTTCCCTGGGGCTGAGGCCGAACAACCGCTCCCCGGTCCACCCCAAGCGGTTGGCTTTTTGCTGAAGACCGCCCATCAGGGCCAGCCGCAGACGGACCGCGCCATCATCCAAACGTTGAGCTACCTCCAGCCAGCGGCGGCGGGGGTCAGCCAGGCGTTTCCGCAGATGAAACAGTTTTTCCTGCAGACGACTCACTTTTTGGGCCAACAGCCATTCCAGACGGGCCTGAAAATCATCCAGTTCCGTTTCCAGCTCCCCCTGAGGCCGGACCAGGATTTCCGCCGCCGCCGAGGGCGTGGAGGCCCGCAGGTCGGCTACAAAATCGGCGATGGTAAAATCCACCTCATGCCCCACGGCGGAGATGATCGGGATGCCCGAGGCGGCCATGGCCCGGGCCACCCGCTCTTCATTAAAGGCCCACAAATCCTCGATCGATCCCCCTCCCCTGGCTAGGACAATGACTTCAATTCCCAGGTCGGAGTCATTTATTTTGGCTATCGCCTCGGCAATTTCATTCGAGGCCTTTTCCCCCTGGACCAGAACAGGAAAAATAAAGGTCTGGATGTTTTCAAACCGTCGGTAAAGAATCCTCAGGAAATCCCGGACCGCCGCCCCCGTGGGTGAAGTGACCACGGCCACCTTTCGGGGCAGGACCGGCAGGGGCTTCTTCCGCTCCGCATCGAAAAGTCCTTCCTTTTGCAGCTTTTCCTTGAGCCGCTCAAAGGCCAACTGCAGGGCGCCCCAGCCCTTAAGCTCCATCCGTTCCAAGATGACCTGATATTCCCCTCGCCCGGCATAGACACTGACCCGTCCCAGGCACAACACCTGGAGACCGTCTTCCGGGACGAAATTGAGGCTCCCCTGGCCGGACCGAAAGAAAACCGCCCGCAGTTGGCTGGCGGCGTCCTTCAGGGTGAAATAAAAATGGCCGCTCGGCGGCACCCGGAAATTGGAGATCTCCCCTTCCACCCAGATGAAGGGGAACTCCTCCTCCAGGATTTCCTTGATCTCCCGGGTCAGCTCGGAGACGGTATAAATTTTTTCGGTTAAGGACATACCTATTCTCTTAAAGGCCACCGGGATAGTAGATGGACGGCCTCATCCCTCTCGGCTCAATTGATTAATTTAACTTATTACTCGATTTTATTCAAATTTTTTTCGAGGCAAGGAAATCGTTCAGTATTCCATGAAGTTTCAAATCAGAGATTCTTCCCGACCCGATTTAAGGAGAAAGCTAAAGGTGTTCCCGGTGAATTTCGACCCCACTCCGGGAGCTGATGCTAACATCATTCTCAACCGGACCCGGGCCGCGGAATAAATCCGGCCTCTATACCAGCCGGCTGACCCGCCCGAAAACCCTTAACTCCTTTATGTCACTTTGTTTTTTCTCCGTTTTTCTCCTTGACCACCCTCTCGGCCTATTCTATACTCGGCTTACTTCAAAGGATATTCATATTAAACTGCCATATCGCGGCGTGACACCCGCGAAGCATGAAACTGCTCAGGGGTAGGCCCCAAGGTTCAGACCGACTCGGTTTGGCAGACCGAGTCGGTCTGAGCTCTGGTGAGCCTGGAAAGCTAATTTCGTATTAGACGCCCATGCCCGGGGAAGGCACCCCGAAGCAGGAAATAATAGGTCTCCAGTCATTGCGAGGAGTGGAGCGACGAAGCAATCCCCCAGATGGCTTCCGGATCTCTCTAAGCTGTGGATGGGGATTGCTTCGCTCTGCTCGCAATGACGTCTTTGCTGGGGCTATTTTATTTCATACTAAACCCTGGAGTTTTCATATTTCAGCGTAACCTGAAAAGGATTGGCGCAGGAAAGGAAATGAATATCAACCGGCCTTTTGTTGGAAGGCTGAAGAGCAGGAGATTTAAAGATGAGACATTACCTGTCACGATTGTTAATCACCCTGGTATTGATCTGGTCCGGGGTATCATTGGGCAGTGCCGTCCAGACTGCCGCGATGGCCTGTTAATGATCACCCATATGGAGCCAACAGCGTGATCGGGTTAATGGCGCCACCCCGTGATCACCTATGGCGCCATCCGATCGGCCTAATGGCGCCACCCCAGGATCGCCCTAAAGGAGCCAGTTAGAGCAAAAAAGGGTCTCGGACTTTCCATTAATCCGGGTGTATCCTTCTTGGAAAAATTTAGCCAGGAGGGACGCCCATGAGTAATCGGAGGTTCGAGATGCACCAGTATCGACAGATCCTTGCCCGTATGCGTATGGGCGAAACCGACCGTTCCATTTCCCGAGCCGGGCTGATGGGGCGGAAGAAAGCCGGCCAGGTCCGAGAAGTTGCTGTGGCTCAGGGCTGGCTCAACCCAGAAACCCCCATTCCCGAAGAGGCCGTCCTGGCCGCCGCTTTTACCCGTAAGACCGAAGAACCGGCCCAAGGTTCCCTGGTTTTACCCTATGCCCAAGACATCCAGCGATGGCATCAGCAGGGCGTCCAGGGGACGACTATCCACGAGGCCCTGGCTCGGGATTACGGTTTTATCGGCAGTTACTCCGCCGTTCGCCGCTTCATCCAACGTCTTCCGGATCATCAGCCCAAGGCCAGCGTGATCTTGGATTTTGAGCCCGGAGAAGCCGCCCAGGTGGACTTCGGGACCGGTCCCCGGATCATCGACGTGTATACCGGCCAAGTGATCCCGACCTGGTTTTTTGTCATGACCTTGGCCTGGAGCCGTCATCAGTACGCCGAGATCGTCACCAACCAGAAGATCGAAACCTGGCTGGGCTGTCACCGTCGGGCCTTTGAGTTCTTCGGGGGGGTACCCCGTAAAACGATTATCGATCATACGAAATGTGCCATCACCAAGGCCTGTTTTTATGACCCGGTGACCCAGCGTTCTTATGCGGATGCCGCCGAAGCCTATAATTTTCTCATCTCCCCCTGTCCACCGGGGGATCCCAAGAAAAAAGGTATCGTGGAGGCGGGGGTTAAATATCTTAAAAAACGCTTCATGCCCCTGCGCGACTTCCGCAGTGTGCCCGACGGCAATCGCCAGTTGCTGGCCTGGATCCTGGGACCAGCCGGCAACCGAATCCACGGGACCACCCAGCAGCGCCCCCTGGATCGTTTTGCCACGGAAAGGTTGCTGCTCCAGCCGCTCCCGGCTAATCCCCCGGAGCTGAGCTTCTGGGCCAAGTTAAAGCTTCATGGCAACTGCCATGTCCAGTTCGAGAAGGCCTTCTACTCCGCTCCTTATCGGTTGGTCCATCGGGAGTTATGGCTGCGGGCCGCTGAGCAGACCGTCAAGATCTATCGCGACCTGGACCTGGTGGCCATCCACCCCCGCTTGCGGCGCCCGGGCCAGCGCTCCACGATCCCGGAACACCTGCCCCCCGATGCCCTGGCGTACAAGATGCAAGACCCGCAGTGGTGCCTGAAGGAGGCCGCGGCCGTGGGTCCCTATTGCCTGACCCTGATGGAAACCCTCTTTGCCGATCGGGTGCTGGATCATCTCCGCGCCGCCCAGGGGATCATCGGCTTCCGAAAGCGTTACGGCGATCTCCGCCTGGAACGGGCCTGCCAACGAGCCATAGCCTTTGAAACGCCCCAATACGGCACGGTCAAACAGATCCTGAAGAAAGGCCTCGATCAACTGCCTCAAGCCGATCAGGCCTTCGACCTGCTTTCCGAAACCTATACCGGTCAAGGACGATTCTGCCGCCACGCCGGATCGCTCTTGGCGCATTGATAGGAGGTGTACCGATGAATCCCATGCCTGCTTTGACCCCCATGTTGAAAGAGATCCGTCTCTCGGGAATCCTCGATTCCCTGGAGGCCCGCAACCGCCAGGCCATCGAAAACAAACTGGCCTATACCGATTTTTTGGCCCTGTTGCTCCAGGATGAGGTCGCCCGGCGCTCCCAAAAAAAGCTGACCGTCCGGATCCGCCGGGCCAACTTCCGCAACCAGAAGACCCTGGAGGATTTTGACTTCGCCTTCAATCCCTCGCTGAATAGGGGACTGATCCTGGATCTGGCCACCGGCCGCTACCTCGAGGAGAAGGTCGCGGTATTGATCGCCGGGCCCACCGGTACCGGGAAAAGCCATATCGCCCAGGCCCTCGGCCACTGCGCCATCCGCCAGGGCTACGACGTTCTGTTTACCACCCAAAGCAAACTGCTGGGGCTGCTCCAGGCCGCCCGGGCCACCAACACCTTCGAGCGCCGGTTTCAGTCCCTGGCCCAAACCGATCTTTTGATCATCGATGATTTTG
Source organism: uncultured delta proteobacterium (assembly GCA_963743305.1). Taxonomy (GTDB): domain Bacteria; phylum Desulfobacterota; class RBG-13-43-22; order RBG-13-43-22; family RBG-13-43-22; genus CAVQSS01. Next base: position 6,674 of record CAVUPH010000035.1, on the reverse strand, counting down.
GCCTCAAGCCCATTCGGGCCCCCCAGGATGAGGACTTTCACGATCTCATCGCCGATCGCTACGAACGGCGGGCTTCGATCATCACCAGCAATCTTGACTTTTCGGAATGGGGCGAGGCCTTCCCCAACCGCCTCTTAGGTGCCGCCACCCTGGATCGTCTCCGCCACGGGGCCTACCGGGTGGTCCTGGACGGGGAAAGCTACCGGGCACCCCGGCCCTTCCCCGAAAAACCAAAAAACACTATTGCGAAAGGAGGTGAAAAACCCTAAACTGAGGCCCTGTCTGAGACCCAAAATGGCCCTTTTGCAGTGGCTCCTTTAACCCGATCATCGGTGGCGCCATTAGGGTGATCAATCACATCTCTTCTGTGTGCTCAACAACGGGGTTACGGTTGTCGCATCATCACTGACCCCAGCGGGAAATCGATTCACGCTTCGTGACTACCAAATCGTTAATGGTTGTCAAACCAGCAATGTTTTACACGAGTGCCAGAGAATTTCTGGCATTGATGGAGTGAATGTCCCTGTTAAAATAATTGTTACAGAAAGCGACGACATAAAATCAGAAATCACGATCGCGACTAACCGCCAAACTGAAGTAAAGACCGAACAACTTGAGGCTCTCGGAGTTTTCCAAAAGCGCCTCGAGCTTTACTACAACGCAGAAAAGAGTGGAATTAGACTGTACTACGAGAGAAGATCGCAACAATATAACTCACTTCCCGGCATTAGACGGACTCAGATAATAACTATACCAATACAGATAAAGTCATTCGCTTCAATGTTTTTGCAATCACCCCATCTTGTTTCAGGGTACTATGGAACAATAGTTAATAGATTCAAAGGCCAAATATTTGCCACCGATCACAAATTCCTACCTTACTTTGTCAGTGCTCTCTGCTATTTCCGAATTGAGCAATTTTTCAGAAGTGTAGAACTATCTGCTGATAATAAAAAGGCAAGATTTCACTTAATGATGATGGTCAAGATGCTTAATATGGGCAGCGAGAGCAGTCCGCTGAATAGCAACATAATAGAAAAACAATGCGAGGAATTTAAAGAAGCACTGCTCGATGATGATCAGGCGCTTTCATTGTTCCGGCGGGCATCTGACATCTTCAAATCATCTGGCATAGATTTGAGCAAACGACAATATAAATCGGAGTCGGAAACGGACATTTTGAAGAAAGCAGTCGGAGCCCATAACCAGGCTAATGCAGCCGACGCAAGAAGTCGCGCGGCTGATTAGCGGAGTTAGAGCGAACCCTAGCCGAGCGAGACCTACCGTATGAAACTAAAAGAAGCGCGCGAGGCGATTAACACCCACGTCAAGGACTTGATCGAACTGTGCCCGCACTGCGGCGCTAAGGCACACATCGAAGCCTTGTGGAACGAGTGCCATAAACTTCGGAACAATGACGTGGAGTTCTACGTCATGTTTCGATGCAGGCCGTGCCGTAAACTAATCCTGAAGACGTTTTACCTCAGGCAGAATCCATATAGCAGCGACGAGAATCTAGAAATCAAGGGCTGGGATGAGATGTTTCCAACGTCCCTAGACGACCAGCTCGGCAAAGAGGAAAAAGAATTCATTCCGAGCGAAATTCTTTTGGACTATCAAGAAGCGTTGAAATGCAAAGCGATCGCAGCCCACCGAGCTGGCTGCGCGATGTTTCGGAGGTCTCTGCAGGGCGCTCTCGTAAAACTTGGCGCGGATCCAAAACTTGCCCTGATCCAGCAAATTGAGTCGTTGGCCAACTTGCCAAAAGACATCAAAGATTGGGCGCACCAGATTCGGATATTTGGCAATTGGGGGGCTCATCCGGACGAGGACAGTTTGAAAGATGTCGATAGTGGTGACGTCGCTGAAGCACATGACTTCATGTCGAAGTTTCTTCTCTATATGTTCATCATGCCTGAGAAGGTTAAGCTGTCCCGCCAAAGAAGGGATAATAAGGCCAATAGCGGCAGCACTGAAAAGGCCGCTCAGGCTAACAAGACCGACAAGGGCTAGTTCTTCGCATGATTCGCTCTAACAAATGCGTCCAGCCAATCGGCGGGAAACGGCGCTCCGCCTCTGGCTGACGCTGGCGTTTGACCCCAGTGGGTCCATGTCCCGGTTGGCGTCGCCCAACAAGGCCATTGGACCCCTAAAGTCCTTTTGGGCACGGGCCTTCGGCCCCGCAAGCTTCGGGCCGGGGGCAACGCCGCATTAAACCCCCATTCTCAGCAGGACACTTGGGAAGCGTGAAAGTAGTTTAACCCGGGGATTCTCCCGCCCGATAAGAACACGGACGAGGGCGTCTGGGCTGCATCACGGGCGATTATCCGAATCGTCCGGTTATGTAGTCCTCGGTCTGTCTCAGCTCGGGGCGGGTGAAGAGCGTGGCGGTATCATTTATTTCGATCAGTTTGCCCAAATAAAAGAAGGCGGTGATATCCGAGACCCGGGCGGCCTGCTGCATGTTGTGGGTGACAATGACGATCGTATATTTTTTTTTCAACTTCTGAATCAGGTCCTCGATCTTCTGCGTGGCGATCGGGTCCAGGGCCGAGGCCGGTTCGTCCATCAGGATCACTTCCGGCTGGACGGCCAGGGCCCGGGCGATGCACAGGCGCTGCTGCTGGCCGCCGGACAGACCCAGGGCCGACTCATACAACCGGTCCTTGACTTCATCCCAAATGGCGGAATCGACCAGGCTTTTTTCCACGATCTCGGCGATTTCCCGTTTGTCCTTCATCCCGTTGATGCGCAAGCCGTAAGCCACGTTGTCGAAGATACTCTTGGGAAAAGGATTGGACTTCTGAAAGACCATGCCCACCCGCCGACGGACGTCCACCACATCCAGATCGCGGCCATAGAGGTTTTCCCCGTCCAGCAGAATCGTTCCCTCGATTCGGGTCCCCAGGATGGTTTCATTCATCCGGTTGAAACAGCGCAGAAAGGTGCTCTTGCCGCAACCGGAGGGACCGATAAAGGCCGTGACCCGATGGGCAGGAATGTCCATGTTGATATTTTCCAGGGCTTTTTGAGAACCGTAATAAAAATCAAGATCTTTGACGCTGATTTTAATCGTGTGGCCATTGGATCCCCCGCCATCCCCTGGTTGTTTTTCGATCATTCGATGTTTACCATCATTGACCCAGTCGCGCTTTCTTTCGGAAATGATAGCGGATCAACACCGCCACCATGTTCAGGCAAAGGACGAGGGCGATCAAAACCAGGGCGGTGCCGTAGGCAATCGGTCTGACCCGGGCGATGTCCTGATGTTGGGTCGATAAGATGTAGAGGTGGTAGGGCAGGGCCATGAACTGATCGAACAGCGACTTGGGCAGGTCGGGGATGAAGAAGGCGGCCCCGGTAAATAGGATGGGAGCGGTTTCCCCGGCCGCTCGGGCCAGGCCCAGGATGGCCCCGGTCAACATGCCCGGGATGGAGTAGGGCAGCACATTGGTGCGGATGGCCTGCCATTTGGTGGCCCCCAGGGCCAGGGCCCCGTCACGGTAGGGTTTGGGCACGGTCTTCAACGCCTCTTCGCTGGCCGTGATCGTCCAAGGGAGCGTCAATAGCCCCAGGGTCATCCCGGCGGAGAGGATGCTGGCCCCGAAATGTAAAACCCGGACAAACAGCGCCACTCCGAAGAGCCCATAGACGATCGAGGGCACGCCCGAAAGATTCCGAATTGACAGCCGGATCATGCGGACCAGCTTACCCTGGTGGGCATATTCGTTGAGATAGATGGCACTGAACATGCCCAGGGGAACGGCGAAGAGTACCGTAATCAGGCTCACCAGCAAGGTTCCCAGAAGGGCCGGAAAAATGCCCCCCTGGGTCATGCCTTCGCGGGGCGGTTGGGACAGAAACTCCCAGTTGATCACCGATCCGCCGTGGTAAACGATATCCCAGAGGATTCCGAAAAGGGTGAGAACCACCAGCAGACCGCAGATCCCCAGCACGGCAAAACCGATTTTTTCCGTAATTGCTTTTTTATTCAGGTGCACTATCGTTCCACTTCCTGGTATTTGGCCAGGACCATGTCGGAGACGAGGTTCACTGCAAACGTCATCGTGAACAAAACGAAGGCGATGACGAAGAGCGCGTGATAATGGACTCCGACCCGAACCGACCTCCCCTAATTCGATGGCGATGGTGGAGGTCATGGTCCGCACCGCATCGAGAATACCCGTGCGGGGTTGCGGGCGCATTTCCCATGGCCATGAGCACGGTCATGGTTTCGCCGATCGCCCGGCCCATGCCGAGCATGATCGAGGCGATGATGCCCGATGACGCCGCGGGAAGGGTCACGCGCGGAACAAGAGTCTGCCAGCGAGCGTCGCCCCCGAGCGCGAGGGAGGCGTTCTTGCAATTCCTGCGGCACCGAAACGATGGCGTCTTCCGAGATGCTGACGATGGTGGGCAAGCGACATGATCGCGAGCAGGACGGATCCGTTCAGAGCGTTCAGGCCGTTCGGTATGCCGAAGAGCCTGGCGATCCAAGGCCCGATGATCACGATCCCCAGAAACCCCAGAGCCACGGAAGGAATCCCGGCAAGGACTTCGATGACCGGCTTCGAATTTCACGGACCCAGTTCGGGGCCACCTCCGAAAGATAGGCGGCGCAGCCCAGGCCGACCGGGACAGCAAAGAGGAGGGCCAGAAAGGTAACCATCAGGGTGCTGATAATCATGGCCCCCAGGCCGTAGGTTTCCCAGCACAAAAGAGGTGGGGTTCCAGGTCATGCGAATGAAGCTGCCGAACCCCAAATCACGCAGGGCCGGCAGCCCGTCCTTGAACAAGATGAAGAAGATGCCCAGAAGGATCAGGATGGACAGCACCCCGTTGAACTGAAAAAAACGGTGGATGGAGGCATCCTGGAATTGCCGCCAGTTCCTGTTCATTCCGGGCATTTCCAGCGTATCGCCGTTAGAAGCCGAACTGGGCATTGTATTTCTTCCATTGCTCGGTTAGGGGATAAAAGCCATCCTTCTTAGTGATGGCCAGGCCTTCCGGGCTGAGCTCGTACTTGATGAACCCTTGGACCTTGGCCTGATTGTTTTTGTCAAAATACTGATACAGCGGCCGGGTGATAAGGGTAGGCGCCGCTGAGAATATTTTCCAGCTTTAAGGGGGAAGCCGGAGTGCTGCGGCTATCCTTGGCCACCTCCAGGACGTTGATGCCGGCCACGACTTTTCCGGCGTCATCCACCACGTAGCCGATCCCCACATAGCCGATTCCGCCGGCGTCTTTCTTGACCGCTTCCAGGATCTGGGCATTACCGTTCATCTGGTCCATCCTGTTGGAATAATCGCTTTTGACGATATGTTCTCGAAAGAAGACAAAGGTCCCGGAATTCGGCTGGCGTCCGTAGAGGGTGATCGCCGCATCCGGGCCTCCAACCTGTTTCCAATTGGAAACCTCCCCCCGGTAAATCTGCCCGATCAAGTCAGTCGTCAGGTGTTTGAGGGGATTCTTGGCGTTGATGATTACCGAGAGGCCGTCCACGGCAAAGGCCACCCCGACAGGATTGACGCCGTTGGCCTTGGCTTGGGCGATTTCCGAGTCCTTCATGGGGCGGGAGGCGTTGCAAAGATCGGTCGTCTTGTTGATAATGGCGGCAATTCCGACACCCGATCCCCCGCCCGTTACGGCGATGCTCGTATTGGAGTCTTTCTTCATATAATTTTCCGCCAGACGCTGAACCAGATTCACTTCCGTGTCCGAACCTTTGACCTGCAAGAAAGTTTTGGCCACTACCGGTCCGGAAAAGATCGAAACCCCTGAAAATATTGTCATTAAAAGCGAAACCACTATTTTCCTCATTTTTTGTCCTCCTCAGCTATTTCAATAATTAGGTTATAAGATAGTTCTTGTTTGTTACCGTTCTGTTACAGCAGAGTTAAGAGCCGATTACTTTTGCCGGTCGTCACCTCCTTCCACATCCCCGGGCTTCAAAGATCAGGCGGCTTGCTCCAAAGCCTCATCCTCTTCGTCGGTTGGCGCTGGAACGGCCGATTGGAGCAGGATAAGATCGATGTTTTTTCCTTCCAGCAACTTTAAAGCGGTTTCTCCGGGGATTTGAGACCGGATGCGGAAGCCTTTTCCAGTCACCAGGTAGACAATTTCCAGGTCGGGGTTTAAGAGCAGAATTTTGACGGTGGGAAGCATGCCTTTCCTTTCTTCGGGTTGGTTTTTCGATTGAGGATAGCCCGATTCGGTAACAGCATGATGATGGTCAGGTGACAACTTCGAGAATTCATTGTAAACATTATTTAATCCGCCCTTCACCGGTTTGTAACCTTCTCTCCGTAGTGTGGTCTCCCAAGCGGATTGGCCTCCCCCTGAGGGAGCAATCTGAAATCGAGGTAAAAGGAGAAAGGAGAAAGGAAGAGATGAAAAGATTATGGACGGCGGTATGGGCAATGTGTTTTTTGATAGTCCTGGGGAGCGGCTTTAGCGTCCAGGCGGGCGAGATCGATGCGTTGCATCTGATTAATCTGCTGAAGCAAAAAGGCGTCCTGACCCAGGAAGAGGCGGACGGGCTGATGAAAGAGGCCCGTAAACAGGCCCAGGCAGAGAAGGCGGAGCTGAAGGAAGAGATCAAGAAGGAAGGCGAAAAAGGATCGCCTGTATCTGCCGAAGGCCTTGAAGGACTTCAGTTCCAGCACCACCATGT
>CAVUPH010000034.1:0-86199 GCA_963743305.1 uncultured delta proteobacterium | reverse complement strand
GACAAGGCTTCCTCCGGTTCCTTAAAAAAATCAAAGGAATTGCCTAAAGCCGCCAGGGAGACGCATTCCTTCAAATCCCGCGGCGGCCTCTGCAGGAAATAAACGCTGGCCTCCCGGGCCAGTTGCATTTCGTGTTTTTTCGCCTCCCGGTAGGGGTCTTCATTCCCGGATACTTGGCGAATTACCTGGTAGACCCGGTTGGCCACCTCCGGGGAGGACAACCCGGTGGGGAGAATCGCCTCCAGGGTCTTCAGGGCTTCGGCCTCGGTCCGACATCGCAGGTGCTCGTCCGGACCCGCCGCCATCCGGGAGGCTTCCCGGGCTAAACCGCTGAGGCAATCCGAGCACTGGGGAAAGGGGTTCAGAGGCAACATAGGTGGCGGGGACGGTCGGTGAGTCCGATAGGTTAAAGAGGATAACATAGAGATCCGGCTCCTGGGAATTCCGCATTCGAAGGTCGTGATTTTGGATTTATCTTCCAAGAGTACCCTTCCCAAAGATTTCGTCAAGTTTTTAAAATCAACATTCGGCGCTTTTTATGATATTAGAAAAGCAGGATTACCCCTGCGCCCTGTCGCCGGGGACTGTCAATAAAATGAACCAGGAGGAATAGCCCATGGCTAAATTTCTATTTGTCTTGACCCGGGGACCTGAAGATCCGACCCGAGCCACCCGCTGTTTCCAGTTGGCCAAGATCGCCGCCGACAAAGGGCATGAGGTTACGATCTTCCTCATCGATGACGCCGTCTATTTCACCAACCTCTCCCTTACGGAACGGATCAAGGCCCCGACGGGCGATGAGCTGATTACTTACTGGAAGTTCCTGGTGGAAAATAAGGCGGCCATCATCGTCTGCAAGCCCTGCGCGGAAACCCGCCTGATCGGCGAGGATGATCTTCCCCCCGGCTGCAAAATCGGGACGGGCGTCACCCTGATTGACTTGGCGGTGGAGGCCAAGGTTTTTTCATTCTAACCCCCCTGGCCGGGACTGGCCCCCCGAGGTCTGAAAATAAATGAATAATCAATTGTTAATTGTTAATAATTAGGGAATTCCCTAGGGGTTAACGGAAGGAGGGCGGCGAATGGAAGCGTGGCGAAAAATGGGAAAGGCCTTACGACGGTATGTGAATCCGGGAACCTTCCCCCTGGCGATAAAATTCTTGCAGGAAGCGGAGGAATTGCCCGAGGATGCCCGGTCCCCGGGCCGGGATCTGCAGGTCAAACTGGCTCATTGCCAGGCCCAGGCCATAGCCCGGAAATACGGCTGGACCCTGGTCCTGACTCCGGAGGATCTGGGTTGCGCCATCTCCGTCCAAATTTCAAACCGGGAGGCAAAAAATGAAAAACTATCAGAGCTCAAATTACACGAGTAAGGTGAAATTCGCCCCCGCTAGCCCTTCACCGCCCCGAGGGTCAGTCCGCTGATAAATCGGTCCAGAAAAAAATTGTAGACGATGGCCACCGGCAGGGAGGCGATCAGGCAGCCCGCCATCAGTGCCCCCCAGTTGTAGACGTCCCCGTGGACCAGGAAGGTGGGCACCCCGACGCTGATGGTGTACTGAGAGGCGGAGGTCACGAAGGTCAGGGTGTAGATGTACTCCTGCACCACCAGGGTGAAGCTGAAGATCACCACGGTCAATATTCCCGGGACCGAGATGGGGATGACCATGCGTATAAAGGCCCCCAGTCGGCTGCAGCCGTCGATCATGGCCGCCTCCTCCAGGTCTTTGGGGATGGCCTTAAAAAAACCCATCAGCAGCCAGATGGCAAAGGGAACGGTGAAGGAAGGGAAGACGACGACCAAAGACCAGAGGGAGTCCTGGAGTCCCAGGTTGGCCACCATCCGGGACATGGGGATGAACAGGATGGTGGGGGCCACCAGATAGGTCAGGAAGATGCCGATCCCCAACCGTTCCCCCGTGCGGCCGCTGAGGCGAACCAGGCTGTAGCCCGCCGGAATGGCCAGAAGCAGGGTGATGGTCACCACCAGGGTCCCCACTAAGGCGGTGTTTAACAGCCAACGGTAGAAGAGGGTCTCAAAAAAGAGGGTTTTGATGTGAGTCAGGGTCGGGGCCATGTTGAAGATGAAAGGGTTATTGGTCCGGTTATAGAGATCCGCGTTTTGCTTGAAGGTCGTGATCAGCATCCAGAGGAAAGGCAGGCTGGCAAAGAGGGCGAAAACGGACAGGCTAAGGACGTGGCCGACTCTCAAGGCCCTCCGTTTAAGCCTTTTCTCGTCGTATTCCATCTCAGGCTACCTCCGAACGTCGGGCGATCTGCAGCATAAAAATGGCCACGGCCACCAGAAGGGGAAAAAGGAAGAGGGCGTAGGCGGCCCCCCCGGCCAGGTCGCCGGCGTCGATGCCCGTAAAAAAGGCCTGGCTGACCAGGACCTGGGTGGAGTCGAAGGGACCGCCCCGGGTCAGGACCAGGATGATGATGATATCTGTAGACGAAAAGACGATGCCGAACAGGACGGCCACCAAGCATGATGGGCAGCATCATGGGAAGCGTGATCTGAAACAAGGTGCGAAAATAGCCGGCCCCGTCCACCAGGGCCGCATCCTTAATATCCAGAGGGATGGAAGACAGTCCGGCCAGGATAATGACCGTAGCCAGGGGGAGCATCCGCCAGACGTGAACCGTGATAATGGAGATCATGGCCAGGGAGGGTTTGCCCAGCCACATGGGCCAGAAATCCTTGCCGAAAAGTCCCGAGTGCTGCAACACCCAGTTGATGGGGCTGTAAATGGAATCGAGCATCCAGAGCCAGCCGATGACCCCCAGGGAGATGGGGGCCACGTAGGGCATAAGGATCAGGGCCCGGATATAAAATTTGCCCTTGAAGTCCCTGAGCAGCAACTGGGCCAGGATATTGGCCAGCACCATGACGATCACCTGGGAGACCAAGGTGAACAGTAAGGTGTTCTTTAAGGCCGTTCGGAATTCCGGGGTGCCGATCAGCGTTTTGAATTTCTGCAGTCCCACGAAATGATACTGGGCGCTGCCGATGGTGATATCGCTCAGACTGTACAGGATGGCCAGGACCAGAGGGTAGCCCACCAGGGCCAGCACGTAGAGGATAGCCGGGGAGATCATCACCAAGCCCAGCACCTTTTCGTTGTCCAGGACATAAGTCCATTGTCGGCCCTGGGGGCGGATCCCGTTGACCGGGGCGTTGACGAGGGAAGCCATCGGGTCTCCTTAAAGGGGCAGAGGCGCGGTGCGCCCCCCGGTCCGGGCGTCGAAAAATCTAACCAGTCCCTGGGGCACAGCGAAATTATAGGTGCTGCCGGTTTCTATCGGATATTGGGTAAAGCTGGTCGGCAGGTTGGCCACCACCGGTGCCCGGTTGAATTTGTCGTCCATCTTGCCGTAAATCAGACGGCCGGCGCCCAGGTCTTCCACCCGGGTCACCTCGAATTCCAAGGGCAACGATTCGCAATGGCTGTAGAGTTCCCGGGGCAGAAAATTTTCCGGCCGGAAGCCGAGGATATGCTGGTTGAACTCTACCAGATTCATGGGCGGGGAGCCCAGAAAGCCAGCCACGAAGATATCGGCGGGGTCGTTGTAGACCTCGTCCGGTGTCCCCAATTGGCACATCTTCCCGTGGTCGATAACCGCGATGCGGTCCCCCATGCCCATGGCTTCCACCTGGTCGTGGGTGACATAAATGGTGGTGATGCCCACATCCTTTTGGAAACGGTAAAGTTCCTCCCGGGCCGAGGCCCGCAGTTTGGCGTCCAGGTTGGAGAGGGGTTCGTCCAGCAGGAAGACATTGGGTTCCCGAACCAGTGCCCGGGCCAGGGCCACCCGCTGGCGCTCGCCCCCGGAAAGTTCCCGGGGTTTCCGATGGGCCAGATGGTAGATTTTGAACAGGGAGGCCGCCCATTCCACTTTCCGCCGGATTTCCTCTTTGTCCATCTTGGCGGACTTCAAAGGGAAGGCGATGTTGTTGTAGATGGTCAGGTGAGGGTAGAGGGCGTAGCTTTGAAAAACCATGGCGATGCCGCGGGCCCGCGGGGGCAGGTGGGTCACCACCTGCCCCCCGATCAGGATATCCCCCTTGGGTGGGTTTTTCCAGCCCGGCGATCATCCGCAGCAGCGTGGTCTTGCCGCAGCCCGAGGGGCCCAGCAGGACCAGGAATTCTCCCTCTCGGCTCAGGAGGTCGATCCCGTCCACCGCCTTCACTTCATTGAAGTGTTTTTCCAAACCCCGTGTTTCGACAATAGCCAAGGCAAAACCTCCTAAATGACCCCTTTATCCTTCCATTTCTTAAAAATGGCCTGGCAGCGCACGTCGGCGGCCTTGATGGCTTCCTCCGGTTTCATCTGACCGACGGCCGCCTTGGCGAACATGGTGGGGATGACCCAGGTGCTGAAGATCTCGTCTATGGCTGCCGTGGCATACCCGGGGTAGCCCACGTTGGTGGCCCAATCCAGCACGTCCTCCAGGACCTTGTATTTCTCGGGCGGTTGGCCATTCTTATCATAGGCAATCAATTTCTTGAGGTCCGGGACGGTCTTGGCGAAGCAGGGAAAGTTATAGAATTCGCTGGCCAGGAAGGCCTCTCGGAAGTTGAAGATGTAGTCGACCAGGAATTTTTTGGCACCCGCGATGTTTTCGGCGAACTTCCAGATACAGTAGACGTCCATGACGTGCTCCAGGCCGATTCGGCGCACCGGACCTTTGGCGGCCTTGGCGATCTGGATTTTTTTAGACATCTCCGGATTTTCCTTTTCCGCCGTCCGGGTGACGGAAATGGCGTTCAGGACCAAGGATCCCTTGCCGGCCAGGATCATGCGATTGTTGGAGGAGGGGTCCCAGGTAAAGACCTCATCGGTCATGGTCTCCTTGAATAAAGCCATGACGAATTTAACCGCCTCCAGGGTCTGCTTGGAGTTGAGGACCAGGTGACCGTTGGCATCCTGGACGGAGGCGCCGAAGGAGTACATGATGGCCCGCATGGCCATGCTGGTGTCTAGCTCCGAGGCCAGGCCGATGCCCACCGGGATGTTGTGTTTTTTCTTGATCAAGGCCCCGCCCTTGCGGATGTCCTCCCAACTGTCCGGAAACACGCCCACGTCGTCCCAGAGGTCCTTGCGGTAGTTGATCGGATCGGGGACAAAGCTGTCGGAAAAGCCGTAATACTTCTTGGTCTTGGGATTGTAGGTGCTCTTAACAGCCAGGTCGATGGGCTTGCCGTACTTCCGACCTACTTCCTCGTAAATCTCCTTGTGGTCGATGACCTGGTCTTCCATGTCCGGTTTGGGCCAGAGGAACATGAAGAGGTCATGGCCTTTCTTGGCGGAAACTTCGGCGGCGGCCCGGGCATTCAGTTGGGTCAGACCGATGGTGTCGACGATCACTTCGGTGTCGTTCTTGGCCCCCCATTCCTTGGTGTACTTATTTTTGAACCATTCGTCGTACCCGGGGACGAAATGCACCCATTGGAGGATGGTTAACTTTTTTTTCTGGGCCGCGCCATAACGCGGAAAAACCAGGTCACCGGCCCCGACCAACGCCGCCCCGGCCAGTCCGGTTTTGATAAACTGACGACGACTGATAACTCCGATCCTTCGCCCCTTCAAACCTTTGGTTTCAAAAGCCATACCGTTCCTCCTTTTTTATAGGTTAGGGGTTAAATCCAAAAACAATAAAAACAGGGGACAATAATTTAAGAGCGAATGGTTTTTCTACGGCTCCCGTTAAGGCCTTGGATATTTATCCGATTATTGAAATGACGTCTGGGGAGAAAAATAAAAAACCCCGTATTGACTTTGTCAAAACGGGGCGGAGACGGGTCAGGTCACTGGCAATCCTTTCATTCCGCGAAAAGGTTGACGGTTAAACCGCAGGTTCATTTCTAATTCGAACCGGATGTTAATCATACTTTAGTTCAAATGTCAAAAAAATATCAATCCCTCCATTTTTGCAAATGATATCCTGGGAGGACGGCTATGCAGGATTTGTTAAACCGTATTTCCTTTGACAAGGAGGTTCTTTCCGTCCTGGATAGCTCCGCCAGGAGTCCTAATGGTCGCATCCTTGCTTCGATCACCAATACCACCTCCGTGCAAAGCTGGCCGCAATCGTGTGATTTGTGTTCAAGTTGCCGAAAGAGTAGGTGGTCACCGCTCCCACGGATTTTCCATCGACCAATACTCTGGCCACGCGGTAGCCTGAGTTTGGTGTGATGCTAAAGGTCTTGCCGGCGCCATAACTGACGGAGACCGCACCCGAAGGGGAGATCGATCCACCGGTCCCGGCTGAGGCGGCGATGGTGAACGTCGAACCGGAAGTTCCCGCCTGGGTGACGGTGAAAATCTTTCCCGCCATGGTGGAGCTCGCTGTTCTGGAGGATGAACTGGTATTGGCGGACATAGAATAGCGGACCGTCCCATTTCCAGTGCCATTGCTTCCTGAAGTGATGGTCATCCAGGAAGCACCGCTGCCGGCGGTCCAGGGGCACGTTGATTGAGTGGTCACGCTTACGGTGCCCGTCCCCCCGGATGCGGTAAAGCTCTGGCTTGAAGGGGAAATGGAGTAAATACAGGTGCCCGTGCTCACCTCGCCGGAATAGGCGCTCTCAAGGTTCGAGGTGTTATAGGCAGTGGCGGCAAAATAATAGGTCAGCCCATCGGTAAGACCGGTTACCGTGAACGTCGTAACCTTTCCAACGTCAAGGACCCAGCCGTAATTTTGGGAGGCCGTACCATAGTAGACCTTATAGCCTGCCAGGTTCGGCTCTGTGTTGGCGTCCCAGGCAAGACTCACCTGGGCTGAATGCCCGGTACCCGCGGGTACGATCAGGGTCATACCCAGTAACATGGTAAACAATTGAAAAGACTGGACTAATCTTCGGGAATAATTGCGCGCCCGTAGGGCGCGTGTAATGAACATAGCAATGCCTCCTGCCGAGGTTCTTGCTTCTGAGCGGAACCCGGTACTCAAAAACCCTCGATCATAGTTGTATTTTCACCTACTACAGGCAAGGAGCATGCCAAAGGACTTATATTCAATTAATCTATTTAGATTACTTGATGTTTTACTTTTGAGAGATCTGTTGCTGTAAGGATTGAGAAGGCTTTCACATACAGTCCAGGTGTCGGAAACCTGGAGATGATCCAAACCAGCCATCTTGAGTACCTGCTTCCGGTTTTGAAAACGGAAGGGATTACCGAACGCATCCGGGCAAAATCCGGTAACAGTTACCAGCAAAAAATCGAGGGCTTTTCTCTCGAATCCCGGAGGCTCTTTTTAATTGAAAGGCCCCAGATGATTCTTATTCTGACTCAGAGGTTCGATTGGCGGGGGCTTATTCGAGGGGGAAGGCAGGCTTGTCGGCCTTAGCACCCTTTACATAGAACGCGGACGAAAAGATTCATATTGACTGTTTATCGGAAAGGCCGGGGTGGGAACTGACTACATCGGACTTTGATCCTGAAGGGTCTATCAAGTGTATGCTGTTCTATGGATACCGTATGGGCCGCCGCCCTAATGAAAGGGGGGATATTCCCGACCTGCCGCCTATACGGGCATGGACCTGACGGACTTCATGAACCCATACTCCGAGGCAAAAAGACCGTCCGCGCGGTAAAAAGGCGGGACATGAGTGGGACAAACTACCGACTGACCATCAAAATAGAAAAGGGCTTAAAGCCCAACAAATCATTAACTACTAATTGATTTTACTTGGCGCGCCTGGCAGGATTCGAACCTGCGGCCTACGGATTAGAAGTCCGTTGCTCTATCCACTGAGCTACAGGCGCTTATTTAATCATTGTAATAGGTTATATGTAATTCAACCTGCGGTTTTGTATTGGTTTCTACCTATCTATACACCTCCATCGTTTTGGGGGGACTTTTACTTGGATGAATAGTAGCATAACCCCGTCCCAAATAAAAGGGCCAAACCTTGCCCCGAATTGCATCATATTAAATGTTACCAAGGAGGTGAAAACCAAGGGATCGTTGACTCATAATTAATGTTACCAGGTGAAAACGCCCGGTAGGAGGTTAAAATTATGAGTCCCCGATCGAAAAATGAATACCTAGAGGCCATCGTTAAACGGTATAAAAAGGCCTCCAAGGCCCAGAAGCACTTCATTCTGGATGAATTCTGTTCCGCCACCCATTATCATCGAAAGCACGCTATTCGCCTGCTCAGAGGCTTTAAACGGTTTACCAAGCCCCAACCTAAGCGGCGAGGCCCCAAGCCGGTCTATGACTCCCCAGCGCTCTTAAAAGTCCTAAGAAAAATTTGGCTGACGGCTAATCAGCCCTGCTCTTCCCGGTTGAAAGCCTTGTTGCCTATATGGCTTCCCAGTTACGGTCCCACCTTCGGCGAACTGCCTCCCCAGGTCCGGAAGACCCTGCAGACCATCTCGACGGCCACCCTGGATTGATTGCTAAAACCGGTCCGGATCCAATATAAAAAACGCGGCCGAGCTACGACCAAGCCGGGTACCCTCCTGCGGAAACAAATCCCCTTGAAAACCAACCAGTGGGATGAAACCCGGCCGGGATTTTTGGAGGCCGATACCGTGGCCCATTGTGGAGACACGGTGGCCGGTATGTTCGCCTTTACCGTGGACTGCGTCGTAAAGGGGATCGAGATAGGACAGCCAGTTGCCCGACTGCCCCCTCACAGACCCCGGCGTGCAGAATTCCCGCACCGGGTTCCTCAGAATTATTCGCTTGAGTGCTTCTGCCCTTAAAAGACCATTTCCAGTTGCTTATGCCATTTCTTTTCCGTGATCCGTGGTTTCTCTATCCGGAAGTAAGAGGGGACATAGTTTCAGAATAAACTTGCCAGGAGTTGGTCTAATCTCTATTGGGAGAATTATGCCGAGACAACCGCGTCTGGATGCCCCCGGAACCTTGCATCACGTCATGGGCTAGTAGGGGATCGAGACCAGCAAGATATTTAGAACCAGGAAAAACCGGGAGGACTTCATTGACTGTTAGGCGGCATTGTGCCGTTCGGGCAGATGGTCCATAGACGACTGGGCGTTGATGCCCAACCATTTCCATCCGCCGGTCCGAGCCGGAAAAGAGCCCCTGGCCCGTTGATCGCGTTTCGGGCGATGGGTACTTTGTGGAGCAGATCTGGTCCGAGTCCGCGGAACTGGAAAAAGAAACCTTCAGAAGAAAAGCTCCAGGACTGGATTTGGAGGCCTTGGCCCGGGAGATCGCCACGGATTAGGATAGCACCGAGACTGAACTCCGCTCCGGGAGCCGGAAGCGCTAGGTTTCCGATGCCCTAGAAGCGTATTGCCGAGCCTCTGTAGGCGAGCTGGGGTTTTCGGCGGCGGGTGTGGCCCGGTTCCTCGGGGTGACCACCTCGGCGGTGGTGCGGGCCGCCCGGACCAAAGAATTGCCTGACCAGTTCCCCTCCGGGTAGAATTATTCGGAAACACCCGCAGCTTTCTGTTATAATTTGAATCCTTCGGAGAATAAGCCGCATCGGGATCGAAGCCAGACAGGGGCGACCGAACCTGCCGCCGGCCGGTCTGCCAACGTACCTCAAGGGGAGGATAGGTTGACGGGGGAAGATAGCAGGCATAAAATACAATAAAACTTACCAATGAATTTGTTATCTCGATAGGTTAACGTCGGTAAGGGAGGTTAAAATGGAAACTTATGAATATGTGGCCGAAATTTTAGCCGATGGACATCTTTCTGTCCCGGAAAAGCTTAAGGAAAAACTACGGGAAATGACCAAAGTAAAAGTTATGCTTTTGATCGGAGATGAAGATGCAGACTGGAATAATTTTGTATGGAAAGACAGCTAGAAACAGCAGTGATGAAGGATAAAACCATTTCGATTCTCGGGAAGGAATTACTTGTTGCCCTGATCGACTGGACGAGGAGGCTAAAGTCGTTTTAAATTAAAATTTGTGGTGCAGAAAGGCCCATTCCACTTCTCCCCCCGGTACACTTTTCCCTGGTGATCAATTCACCGATAGCTTTATGGCCGACACTGAAAAAAAAACTTGACACTTCCCCCGGAGGTCTTGATAATTCAATGACAATTCATTGATTTATTTGGCCGTGCACCCTTTTCGGGAGGTTGTCCGTGAAAGAATCTGAAAAACCCCAAATCTCGGAGGAGATCTGGGGTTTTCTATTTTGGGATATCCGGGGACCTTCTGAAAAGAAAGGAAAAGAGTTCTACGACCAGAACCGAAGTCGGGGATAAATCCGGAAACATCAAGACGGTCAAAGTCCGAGCTTTGATCGAAAGGAGGAAGAGATGAAAAGGGTACTTCTGGGAAGCATCGTCTTGGCGGTTTTTTGGGTTTCATTTCTCCCGAAAGAGGCGGCGGCCATTCCGGCTTTCGCCCGAAAATACAAAACGGCCTGTATGACCTGTCATACCGTCTGGCCGAAACTGTCGGCCGTGGGAGAGGCCTTCCGGTTGCTCGGCTACAGGCTGCCCGACACCGATGAACTTTATGTCAAGGATCAGCCGGTCAGTCTGGGGGCGGAGCCCTACAAAAAGCTATTTCCCAATTCCATCTGGCCCTCCGACATACCCGGGATGCCGCCCCTATCCATCCGGTCCACCGGAGGCGTCAATGTCAACACCGGTGACGCCAATGGAAACTCCTCGAATACCCAGTTTAACTTCCCTGGAGAGGTGGACCTGCTGGGGGCCGGCACCTTTGGGAAGGACTTCTCTTTCTTTATGAACCTGGCTTTTATTTTCGATTCCGGATCTAACACCACGGAGGGGCAGGCCTGGTTGATGTGGTCGGACCTTTTCAGTGGAATTCTCGGCAAGCACCACCTGAACATTAAAGCCGGGAATGTGGGCCGGCAATCGATCGCCTTACCCAACTCCCGGGATGAAAATAATTTTACCATCAACAGCTACCAGTACCAGGATGTGCTTGCTCTGCAGCCTCAACCCGGTTTCCAGGTCAATGGATTCGGGAGTCGTTGGCGCTACTATGCCGGCCTGGTGCAGGCCAACACGGACAGCAGTTCTTTGGATTATTACGGTGGTCTGTCTTTCAAAATCGGCGGGTTGGGTTTTGATGGTACCGGGTTGAAATCCGAAGAGGGCGGGCTGACCACCTCGCCGTCCGGTTTTTGGCGGGACGACTCCATCCTTTTCGGTCTCTTCGGCTATCAGGGGTACACCGGCGCGAATGCCGACAGGGCTACGCGATTCGGAGCGGATGCCCGGGTGAACTACAAAGATCTTTCCCTGGGAGGAGGATATATCAGGCAAAACGCGGATGAGCCTGTTACCCCTCCGACGGATACAAGCACGGGCGCAAAAATATTCCCCCATTCAGGGATACGGAGAATTTCGCTTCTCGACGAACCATCTACGACGAGTACAACCAAGAATCTCTGGTTTGTTGAGGGAAACTATTTTATATTTCCCTGGTTGATCCCGTATGCCCGATTCGAGGCGCTGACCGTAGACGCCAGCGACCAAGATCAAGCCCGAATTATTGGCGGTATAGCCTTTTTATTGCGCGCCAATATCAAACTCAACCTGGAATACTTGTACTACACGACCAACCAGCCCAGAGAGGCGGCAGGCCAAAAGCTGCATGCGGATGATATGATGTCCTTTCAGCTTGATTTTTCTTTTTAGCGTTCGAGGACCTTCTGCTGAAGACTGAAATACCTCGCGGTAGCGGGGAAATTAGAAAATTGAATTTGTAAAGAAAGGAATCTCATGGCTAACCTGTTCCAAAGCAAAAGAGTGCGTTTATTGGCCGCCGGAATCATCGCCCTGGCGGTTTGCTTACCGGCCCTGCCGATCCGGGCCCAAGAGACTAAAGGCCATCCATCGGGAGGTTTCATTAAAGGGGTGGTCAACACCCCTTGGGTGAAACGGTACCCGGCCCTGGTATACGTGGATCACGTCAAGGGTGAATTTTCCCCTCCCAAAAAGGAGGCCTTCATGGGTCAGAAGGGCATGGTCTTCACCCCCCATCTTTTGCCCATTCTCAAAGGAACCACGGTCGACTTTACCAATGACGATACCGTGGCCCACAATGTCTTTGCCCCTCCCGGCTCCGCCACCACTTTTAATCTGGGTCTCTACGGCACGGGCGTCAAAAAGACCGTCAAGTTTGATAATCTAGGGGAGGTCCCCCTCCTCTGTAATGTCCATCCGGAAATGCTCGGTTATATCATCGTCTTACAAAACCCCTACTTCACCCTCACCGACAATTCCGGGAAATACGAGATCAAAAATGTCCCCCCGGGAACCTATAAACTCAAGGTCTGGCATGAGAAGCTCCAAGAGACCTCCAAGGAAGTGGTCGTGGGGGAAGGGAAGACCGTTACCGTTGATTTTGAAAAGGATAAATTGAAACAGAGATAAGGCCAGGGCTTTCATGAGCTTAAGTATGACTAGCAGGAGGAAAGGCCGGGCAACTGGTCATTCGCCTGGGGCTGGTATTAATGATGAGCGGATTGCCGTTGTCTTCCTCCTCGGCCGAGTCGATCAAATTGAAGGAGTATGTGATACCAGGCAGCACGCTGGGGGGGGAAACCGAAACGGGGGGGAAGGTTCAGGTCCCCCTGAAAACGATCCAACCCGCCGAGAAAAGCGAGCAGGGAAACCCTCTGGCGGGAAAAAGGGAGGCACAGCTTCTAGAGAGAATCGATGAACTTCAAAAAAGGATCGAACGGCTTGAAAGAATAATAGAAGGAAGCCGGAAGGTCGATGTTTCACCAACTCCGGGTCCCGGCCTGGAGAGAAGGCCGGGGGAAGGTCCAGCGCCTTCAAAGACTACGGCCCTTCACGAACAGCTCTTGCTGGAGGAAATGGGCCGGGTGCAAGGAATTATTCAATGGCAGGGGAAGCCAATGGCTAACGGAAAGGTGAGGATCGAGCTCGAGAATTATACGGGTGTCTCACTGGCTTCCGTCAAGAAAATGCTCTCGGAAGAAGTGAAAGAATCCACCGTCTCCGACCAGGGGATTTTTCTGGCCACGCAAACCGATTCGAAAGGACGGTATACCTTTGAAAAAGTCCCCCCCGGGAGTTACCGTTTTTATTGGTGGCCGGACTTCAAAACCGGTTGGGTTCATCGGCTTCGGGAAAAACCCGACTTTGAAGTCCTTTCGGGTAAGCTGACGATCCAAGACATTCCGGAGAAGCCGACGGTGGTAAAAATCCCCCAGAGGAAACCCTAACGGATGAACGCTCACGAAGACTATAGTCTCTTCAAAGAAATGTTGATCGTCGTCATCGGCGGGGGGGCCCTCGGGGTGTTCTTGCTGGTCCTGGCCGAAATTCTGGTTGCCCTGATCAAGCGATAGCACCGAGCCCTCAGACCAGACTGCGGGGTTTGGAGGAATAATTATGACCGCACGGCAGTACACCAGACGGGAAATCTTAAATCAAATCGGCTGGGTAGCGACCTTGGGGAGCTTTGCCGGCCTCACGGCCGCCTCCGTCCGCTATGTGATTCCTAATGTACTCTACGAGCCTCCTCTGACTTTTAAAATCGGCAAACCCGAGGATTATCCCGAAGGCGTGGACTATATTGATGAGAAAAGAATCTTTGTCCTTCGTCAGGGAAATCTCATTAAGGTCGTCTCGGCCGTTTGCACCCATTTAGGCTGTTCCGTCCAATGGGCCCCGGAGCGCAATCGCTTTGAGTGTCCCTGTCACGGCAGCCTGTTCAATGCCCGGGGGCAGGTTACCACCGGACCGGCTCAAAATCCCCTGGCCTGGTACGAAGTCACCTTAACCGCGGACGGCAGGCTCCTGGTAGATGAAAGCCGGACGGTTCCTTTTCAACGCACTCTCTCGGTCTAAGGATCAGGCCGTGGATCCTTTCCAAGGAGAATCCATCCCATGAGAATCGATGCCAGGGATCTCCTCTTCCAGAATCGTTTTTGGAAATCCATCGTCCGAAAAGAGATTCCGGTCAATCAATGGCTGAGGACCAGGATCCTCGGTCTGGGCCTGATCAACTTTTATCTCTTTATCATCCTGACGATTACCGGGATCCTGTTGATGTTCTATTACACCCCGGACACGGAAAGGGCCTACCAGGGAATCAAAGATCTGGAATATGTAGCCAGCTTCGGCCTGATCTTCCGCAACATGCATCGTTTTGCCGCTTACCTAATGCTTATCTCGGTCTTTTTGCACATGAGTCGGGTTTTTTACACGGCTGAATATCGGGAACCCAGGGAATTCAATTGGGTGACCGGCCTGGTCCTTTTCCTTTGTACGGCGGTCATGGCCATAACCGGTTATATCCTGCCTTGGGACCAAAAAGGCTACTGGGCCATGACCATTACCTCCAATGTGGTCACCTCGGCGCCGGTTATCGGAGAAAAGCTCAAGTATCTGATCCTGGGTGGAAACGAGGTCGGTCAAAACGCTTTGGTCCATGCCTACGGCCTGCACGTTAAAATCATCCCTCTGGTTATCGGATTGGTCATGGGGGTCCATTTCTGGCGGATTCGGAAGGACGATTTCTTAGCCTGGGCCGTCTGGGGTGGACATTTGGATATTAAAGAAGGGGAGACGGCTCCAACGGCCCAGGGACCGGAGCAGGGATCTTCCGTGTGGCAGGATATCATCGTCCGGGAGCTCAGCAAATTTCTCTTGATCCTGGCCCTGGTTATGGCGATCTCGCTCCTGTTCAACGCCCCTTTGGAAGAAGGGGCCAACCCCTCGGTGACACCCAGTCCGGTCAAGGCCCCTTGGTTTCTGGTGGGTATGCAAGAACTCCTGTCCTGGGGCGCCCCCTTCTTTTTCGGTGTCCTGGTTCCCAACGTCATGATTATTCTGATCATCCTGATCCCCTATCTGGATCGGGGCCGTGAAGGAATCGGGGTCTGGTTTCACCCCAGCCGCCGAAAGGCCAATATCATTTTCACCGCGGTCGTCACGGTGTACCTGGGGCTGATTGTCATCGGGCAGTTTTTGCGGGGACCGGGCTGGGTCCTTTACTGGCCCTGGCAGTCCTGGCCCACGCATTGAGTATTTTCGGCCTTTAAAAAGGCGGTGGAAATGAAAGATATATTTCAAAGGATCTTTCCCTTTTTGGCTTTATTGGTCTTGCTCCTTTTTATCGGACAGCTTTGGAAAAATTCCAACCCCTCTTATCTAACCTATCAGAAACAATTTAAGTCCCTCCTCCTCCAAAAGGTCACCCAGAAAGGTAAAGACCCTAACTTTCAATTTGGGGTTCGGCAGCGATGGATCGAAAAACTAAAAAGGACGGATCGCTGTGAGACTTGTCATCTCGGGCTGGAAGACCCGCGGTTTCAAAATGCCCTTCAGCCTTTCCGCTCCCATCCCGACGTGGGTGGGCACGATTTCGAAAAATTCGGCTGCACCGTCTGCCATGGGGGACAAGGATTGGCCACCCCTTTGAAGGATGCTCACGGTCCGGTGGAGAATTGGAATCAGGCCATCTACCATCAGGACTTTATGGAAAATGCCTGCGGTCTTTGTCACGGCGAGACTATTCGGGATCAGGCACCGGTATTGGCCCAAGGTCGGTCCATCTTTAAGGATTACGGTTGCCGGGGCTGCCACCTGGTCAAGGGAAAAGAAAGGACCTTCGTCGGGCCGCCGCTGGATCGGATCGGTCAGTGGGTAAAATCCGATTGGCTCTATCGCTGGGTCCTGAACCCTAAAAGCTATCTTCCCAAGACCACGATGCCCAACCCGAAATTTTCTTCCCAGCAGGCAGCGGATGTGTCCGCCTTTCTCTTCCAAGGCGAAAAGCCCCCGGAGGGCAAAGTGGGCGGATCCACCGAGGAAGGCAAAAAATTATTCAAGGACTCCCGTTGTGTCAGTTGCCATTCCGTTGAAGGCAAAGGGGGGACCCTGGCACCTGAACTCAGCAAGATTTCCTCTAAGATGGTTCCGGAACGACTGAGCCGGATTATCAAAAATCCCCATGAGCTTTGGGCCGCTTCACGGATGCCGATCTACGGTTTTTCCGATCAGGAAATCCTCAAAATCGTCAACTTCTTAGCGGGAGAATATATCGACCTGGATTTGGATGAGCGTCAGGCCGCCGCCCAGGCCCTAATGGTTCAGCGGGGCAATAAGCTCCAAGGGAAAGAATTAATAGAAAAACAGGGATGCACCGCTTGCCATACCAAGATCGAAGGCGTTAAGGATCGCGGCGAGATCGGCGTGGAGCTGACTACCATCGGGGGGATCCATATCAGCCATCTGGAGTTTGGCCGTGTCCAGGTCACCCCTCATGATCGCACCGTGCCCAACTGGCTTTACAATAAGATGAAAAACTCCAGGCTCTTCAAAGCAGAGCTAAAGATGCCCGATTACGCCTTCAGCGACCGGGAAGCCGAAGCTGTAACCACTTATTTATTGGGAATGAAAGGCCAGGAGGTCCCCGCCGCCTACACCCTCCCTTTGGGAGAGCGGCCCTCGACCTACGCCCCGCAGGGAAAATTTGGCCAGGTACTGGACAAGTATCGCTGTTTTACCTGTCACCAAATTTACGGAAAAGGCGGGGAAATGGCCACCGACCTCTCCCAGGAGGGGAGCCGGGTCAAGAAAACCTGGTTGCAGAAATTCATGAAGGCCCCCGACACCATTCGGCCCATCCTGGTGGAACGCATGCCGCTTTTTAAAATTCAGGATTCGGAAATCGAGACTCTTTATGCCTATTTTGGGACTACCCTGGTGGATGACCGGGTTGAGAATTTAACCGGCCGAGTCGCTGAGACGGCCAGCCATAATGCCGCCCTGATCCAGACCGGGAAAGACTTGTACAATAAGAAATACGCCTGCCAGACCTGTCATCAAATCAATCAACAGGGTGGCCTGATCGGACCGGTGCTGACCAAGGTCGGGGACCGGCTGAGGCTTGAATGGATCCTTTATTATCTGCGGGATCCCAAGGCCTTTGTCAAACGCTCGGTTGAGCCGGTCTATAAACTGACCGATAAGGAAATCGAGGCCCTGGCAGCCTTTCTGGCCTCTCCCAAGTAACGGCGCTAGCGGTCATAGCCGGGGATAAAAACCTGAAGGAATGAAAATGATAAGAAACTTTTCCCTCGTACTTTCGATCAGCGCCTCGATCTTTTTTATTCTGAATTCGCCGGGAGAAACTCAAAAACCTCCTTCCCCCATTCCTCAGAACCAGGGAGGAAAACCAACATTCTTGCTTCCCCAAAAACACAGCCAACTCACCTTTAACGAAAAAAAAGGTCGGGCCTTGTTTGACTATTACTGTGTCCTTTGCCACGGGGCCACCGGGAATGGGGATGGCTTCAATTCCTATACTTTGACCACCCCTCCGGCTAAATTGGCCGACCCGAACCTGATGGCTAAACTTTCCGATGCCCAGATCACGGAGGTGGTCAAAAAGGGGGGTGCGGCCCTCGGGCTATCCAACCAAATGCCTTCCTGGGGCGGTCTTTTCAAGGATCAAGGATATTACCTCACTGATCGCCTACATTCGAACCCTATCTAAATCGGTTGGCGTGAAAGGGAAGTAGTAAAACGCGCCAATGGCCGACGGGGACATTCTCCCGGTAACCGCATCTCAAAGCGATGGATATTCAATCCGATCTCTTTTATTAGGCACTCTGGTACCCTCAAAGTAAGTAGGGAGATTTTATTGAGCCGGGCCGTCAGGTTCATGGCCGCCAGGGCCGCTTCGGCCCGCTAGGAGCGCCCACCGGGAGGTGTGCCCTTTTTTGACAAACTCCCTAATTTTAATCGACAATCCACAGCGAGTCGAGGGGAGATTGCAGCCAATTTTTTTCAAATGATCCTCTTTGTCCACTTGCCTTTAGCCTTCTTTTCCCTTATACTCTTTCCGGGCTCGGGGAGGACACCCGGATGTCTGAGACTATAGGGTAAATTTTTACAGGCAAGGCCTTAGAGGAACACCGTTGATAAAACCTGCCATTTTCTAAGGAGGTATCTGTGAAAGAGGATTTGAATATTGTCGGCCAAAGGGTGGTGCGAAGCGACTCTCTCGCCAAAGTTACCGGCGAGGCGCGTTATACCGCCGACTTGAAGCTGCCCAACATGCTGGTGGCGAAAGTGCTGCGGAGCCCTTATCCCCATGCCAAGATAGTCCGCATCGACACCAAGCGGGCACTGAAAGTGCGGGGGGTGAAGGCGGCCGTCAGCGGCTTTGATGCGTACGGGATCAAATGGGGCGTCTTCCGGTATACCCAGGACCACGCCATGCTCCCCACGGACAAGGTCCGCTATATCGGAGAAGATGTAGCGGCCGTCGCCGCCGTGGACGAGGAAACGGCCCTGGAGGCCCTTTCCTACATCCAGGTGGACTATGAACCCCTACCCGCCGTTTTTGAGCCTCTGGAGTCGATGGAAGAGGGCGCGCCTCAGATCCACAACGAATATAAGAACAACATTAATATTCACGTTCATATCGATGTGGGTGAAGTGGATAAGGCCCTGGGGAAAGCCTTCCTCGTCCGAGAGGATACCTTCAGGGCTGCCGGGGAGGCCTACGCGATGATGGAGCCTTATGCGGTCGTCGCTTATTACAAGAACGGTTTCCTCGACCTCTGGATGCCCAACGCCGGACCCCATGTCCGCGCCAAGGCCTTGTCGAACCTCCTCAAGATACCCCTCAACCGGGTGCGTGTACGTCATATCAATTCCGGAGGCGCTTTTGGGGGGCGATCCGAGGTGGCGCCTGGTGACCTGGTAGCGTCGCTGTTGTCCATCCAGGCCGGCAGGCCGGTCAAGCTGGTCCTTTCCCGCGAGGAGAACGCCACGAGCTCAAGACAGATCCACGACATCATCGCCACGGTTAAAACGGGCATGAAAAAGGATGGCACCATTGTAGCGAAGGACTACCGCGCGGTATATAACGGCGGCGCTTACAGCTCGACGGGCCCTATCGCCACCTCGATCCCCTTTTATGTCTACGAGGAATGCTATCGTTTCCCCAACGTCCGTTACCATGGGTACCGGGTGTTCACCAACAAAGGCATTCGGGGGATGTACGGTTGCCACGGAAGGGCCTTTCTCGCCGGGAACGAAGTCCAGATGGACCTGATGGCCAAAGAACTGGGCCTGGATCCCGTGGATATACGCCTCAAGAACGGCCTGACCGCCGGAGAGGTAACGGCGACGAAATCAAAGATTACCAGTTGCGGTCTCCAAGAAACCATTAATTCCGCTTCCGAAAAAACAAACTTCAAAAACAAATGGGCCAATCCGACGAAGCACAGAGGAATCGGCATGGGGTGCGTGGCCATCATGTGCGGTTTCCCCATGGGCTTCCGTTCCGGCTCGTCGTGCTACGTCAAGATCAATGATGACGGTCAGGTAGCACTCGTTACCGGTCTCGTGGACAACGGACAGGGAAACGAATCCATGGTCATTCAGGTGGCCTCAGAGATCCTCGGCGTCCCCATGGAGGACATCAACCTCGTGAACGCCGATACGGAGGTCACCAACCTCGATCCGGGCGCCTATTCCCAGGCGGCCGCCTTCGTGGGAGCCAACGCGGTGAAGGCCGCCTGTGAAAAGGCCCGCCAGCGGATCGTCGCCATTGCCGCGGAAAAGCTCGGCGTGAAAGAGGCCGACATCGATCTGAAAGACCGCCGGGCTTATTCCCGGACCAACCCCGATAAAAAAATGCCTATTTCCTGGGTGGTGCGGGAGGCCTTCTCCAGGGGAGATCCGATCGTAGCCACCGGTTCTTACTTCCCCCACATCGATTTTGAGAGGGAATGGGTCTCGAGACCCTGGGGCCAGATGGCCGGGACCTTCTCCTTTGGAACCTCCGTGGCGGAAGTAGCTATTGATCCCGAGACGGGAAAAGTCACCATCCCCCATTTCACGGCGGCCCACGATTGCGGGCGTCCCATAAACCCCATGGCGGTGGAAGGGCAGATGGAGGGGTCCATCCAGCAGGCCGGAGTGGCGACCATCACCGAAGAGAACCTTTGGAACGGCGGCTTCCTCCTCAACCCGGATCTTCTGGAATACAAGGTTCCCTTGGCGTGCGACATGCCGGAGATAGAGACGATCATCGTAAGTTCCCGGGACCCTGAAGGGCCTTTCGGGGCGAAGGAAGGAGGCCTGACCATCCGGATGAACGCCTACAGCGCCGTCGCCTGTGCCGTGGCCAATGCCACCGGCGCGCTTTTCAACGAATTGCCGCTTACACCGGACAGGGTGTTGAACCTATTGGAAGGGAAGAGGGGGGTGAAGGGATGATCCTACCTAAGTTTGCCTACCAAAAAGCGCAAAACATTGCCGAGGCCATCGACCGCTATGCCCATTTCGACGGGCAGGCTCGTTATCTCGCCGGGGGCACGGACCTTATCCCGCTGTTGAAGCTGCGATTGTCAACGCCGGTGGCCCTCATTGACCTGAAGCCGATCAACGAATTAAAAACTTTTTCCCGACAGGGCGGGTGGCTGGTTATCGGTTCGAACGTTACGCTCTTCGAACTGAAGAATGACGCCCGGATAAAAGAAAAATTTCCCGCCCTTTACGAATCCCTCGAGGCCACCTCCTGCGAAACGCTCCAGATGCGAGGCACCATCGGCGGGAATATCCTCCAGGATACGCGCTGTCTCCTCTATAACAAATCCCTCGAATGGCGCCGCGCGAGAGGTTTTTGTTGGAAAATGGGCGGCCCGGCGTGCAACGTTGTTCCCCAGGCCCAGGCCTGCTTTTCGAATTACTGCAGTGACAACGCGCCCGCACTCATTACCCTGTCGGCCCGAGTAAAATTGGTCGGCCCCGAGGGTGAACGGACGGTAAAGTTGGAAAAACTCTTCAGCGGCGATGGTAGGAAGCCCTTGGCGCTGGGGCCGGGGGAGATCCTGACGCAAATACGGTTACCCTGGGAGAATACGAAAGGAACCTACGAGAAATTACGGGTCCGGGATTCCGTGGATTATCCCTTGGTGGGGGTGGCTGTTTCGCTGAAAGGTTCTTCCGCCAGGGTCTGTGTCGGAGGTGTCGGTCTGGCACCCCGGGTTTATGCTCTCAAAACCATTGATGAACGCAGTGTCATAGATACTGCCGCCCGGGCGGCGGCAGACGCGAAGCCGGTATTGAACGCCACGCTCACTCCGGTCTACCGGAAGAAGATGGTCGGTGTCCTCTTTAAACGGGCGATCAAGAAAGTCCAGCGGGGGGGTGCGCGATGAAGACGATGAAGGTTACCTTTCAGATAAACGACGAACAGGTCACACTTCAAGTGCGGCCTTATGAGACGCTCTTGGAAACTCTACGGGAGAGGCTTTCGCTCACCGGGGCCAAAGAGTCCTGCGGATTGGGTGCTTGCGGGGCCTGCACGGTGGTGGTGAACGGTACACCACTGAGGTCCTGCCTGGTCCTGGCCCCCGAAGTGGATGGCGCGGTTATTACGACGGTGGAAGGGCTGCGTCAGGAAGGAGAACTCCATCCGCTCCAGGAGGCCTTCATGGAGAAGGGTGCCGTTCAGTGCGGTTTTTGCACCTCCGGTATGATCATGACGGCCAAGGCGCTCCTGGATAGAAACGAAAAACCGACCAAGAAAGAGATCATCAATACCATTTCTTCTAATCTCTGCCGCTGCACCGGATACAAGAAGATCATCGAGGCGGTGGAGGCGGCGGGAAAGAAGGCCCGGCAGGCGTCTCAATGAAAATCAAGGTCAAGATTGATTCAAACCTTCGAATAAAGAATGTTTTTGAACCTCCCCTGCAGATGGATCTTCAGGAGGGTGAACATACCTTGAAGGATATCTTGCAGAAGCTTTCCGGTATGTACCCTCATTTAAGATTCATCGAACGAGGGGAGATGGGAGACGACCTCCGTCATCTCTACCTCAATGGAGAGAGTCATTTCACCTTTTCCGAAGGGTTGAAGAAAAAAGTCAGCGAAGGCGACACCGTGCGGGTTGAAGCCTATATGGACCCCTTGGCGGGTGGCTGACTCGACTATTCAAAAATTCACCCACTGAATTTGTTTCGGCCTGCGACGAGACCTGTCGGCGAGCTCAGGTCGAGCCGCTCAGCCGAGTCGATTTCGTGCTTCGAATTTGAGCTTAATAAAGGAGGAATCATGAAGGCATTGGTAGTAGGCGGCACGGGCGGTATGGGGCAGGGGGTCGCCCGGGACCTTATTAAACAGGAGCAGATTACATCGGTAACGTTGGGCGACATAAATATAGATCCCGCGAGAGTGCAGGAAAAGCTGCGTAACAGCAATAAAGTATCGCTTCAGAAAATTGACGTGCAGGACCATAACGGCCTGGTGGCCGCCATCAAAGAAGTTGACGTGGTCATCAATTGTGCCGGGCCTTTCTACAAGACCGCCGTGGCCGTCGCCAGGGCTGCGGTCGAAGCCAAGGTCAACTATATTGATATCTGCGATGACTATGAGGCCGTACCCGTTCTCTTTTCCGAAGCCGCCATCGATAAAGCCGCTAAGGAGGCGGGAATCACCGTTCTGACGGGGATGGGGTCCGACCCCGGAACCAACAATGTTCTGGTCAAGTGGTATGCGAATCAACTGGACCGCGTTAACGAGATCCATCTCTTCTGGGTGGTCAGTATCGCCGAACTGGCGGGTGCGGCCTGGGATCACAGCCTGCACATGGTGACGGGAAAAATCCCCCAATATTTGGACGGGAAGCTGGAGTACGTGGATGGCGGCACGGGCGAGGAGATCGCCACCTTCCTTGAACCCCTGGGCACCTGTAAAGTTCGCTATGTGGGACATCCTCAGCCGATCACCATCCCCCGCTACATCGAAGGAGTGAAGAAGGTGGTCATTAAAGGCGCCCTCATACCGGGCTGGGTGGATGAGTTGATCAAGGAACAAAATGATACCGGATTTCTCAGCACCGAGATCCTGGAGGTGAGGGGAACCAAGGTCGTGCCTTATGACTTGACGCTGAAACTCTGGGACACGATCCCTAAAGGCAGGGATAACGGGCCGAATTCCTCCGGGCTTAAAGTGATCGTTAAGGGGGAGCGAAACGGGGAAAAGGTGACCTATACCGCCGATATGGCGGGCCGGATGGCCCCGGGCACGGGATTGCCCGCCTCCATCGCGGCCTTGATGATGGATGCGGGTGAGGTGACGGTCAAGGGCGTGGTGGCCCCCGAAGGATGTATCGATCCGGAAAAATTCCTGGCCGCCTTGATCAAAAGGGGCGCCAAAATTCACCAGACGGAAACCATCAGCTCGTTGCTGACGGTCTAATCCGTCAGGATCTGCGACCGCACACCTGCGAAGCACGAAAATCCCCCCACCCCCTTGCTAAAGGGGGGAGCCCAAGTCCCCCTTTAGCAAAGGGGGATTTAGGGGATTGAAAACCGAATAACCGCCGAACAACTTAATTTCAACCCATTAAGGAAATCTTTTATGAAAAGCGCTGAAAAACTGAATATTACTAAAAGTCAGGAGATCTATCAAGAGGCCCTGTCCCTGGTCCCCGGGGGAGTCCTGGGCGCCCGGAAACCCGCCGATTTTATCGAGGGAGAATACCCCATCTTTGTGGAAAGCGGCCGGGGCGGTCGGGTCACCGACGTGGATGGCAATGAATATATCGATTTTCTTTGCGGGTATGGGCCCATCATTTTGGGTTATCGAGAAGAAGAAGTGGACGAAGCGGTTATCCGCCAGTTGAGGGACAAAGGCTTCTGCTTCACTTTAACCCAACGGTATCAGAATGAGCTGGCTAAAAAGCTGAGCCAATTGGTCCCCTGTTCGGAAATGAGTATATTTTTAAAGACCGGATCCGATGCCACCACGGCGAGTATCCGGATTGCCCGGGCCTTTACCAACCGGATCAAGGTGATGCGCTGCGGTTACCATGGCTGGCATGATTGGTGTGTGGAGATGAAGGGGGGCGTTCCTGAAAAGTTTTATGAGGATGTCTTTGAATTTCGGTATAACCGTCTCGATCAACTCGAGGACCTGATGGCCAAGCACGGGGAGCAGACTGCGGCCATCATTATGACCCCCTTCGGGCACCCCCTGCATGCCAAGATGGAAGAGCCTGAACCCGGGTTCCTGGAAGGGGTCAGGGAAATCGCCACCCGCTATGGCGCCATTTTGGTCTTTGATGAAGTGCGGACCGGATTCCGGCTGGCCCTGGGAGGGGCGCAAGCCTATTACGGGGTCGCCCCCGACCTGGTGGTCCTGGGAAAAGGGATGGCCAATGGCTATGCCATTAGTGTGGTTACCGGGAAAAGAGAAGTCATGATGGCTTCCGCCCAGAAGCTCTTCATCTCTTCCACCTTCTTTCCTAACAGCGACGGGTTTGTGGCCGCGCTGAAAACCATTGAAATCCTCGAACGGGACCGGGTCCTGGACCAGATCTGGGAAAAAGGGACCCGCTTTTGGAAAAAAATCCAGGGATGCCTTGACCGCTACGACGTGGGAGCCGAGCTAAGCGGTGTAGCCCCCATGTTTTTTATAACCTTTAAGCGGGATGAGGCCAAAACCTATCGGGCTAAACGGGATGATTTTTATACCCAGCTTATTCGCCGACGGGTCTTTTTGCACCCGCACCATCATGGCTATATATGTCACCGGCACACCGAAGAGGACCTGGACCTAGCGGTTCAGGCGATAGAGGAGGCCCTAGCCTACGTCAAAGAAAAATACGCCCGTTAAGGCTCATTCATCCCTTGCTAAACCTGCAACAGGGATAAGCGTGTACGAGTAGGGCTCATTTTGAGTTCCGTACTCATACACGTACTCGTACACACCAATCTCTTCCCTGATTCCGCCACAGACCACATCGCAACCTTCCGTCTTCTATCTTCCCTCTTCTTTCTTTCGCTCCCCCGCCTGCCAGAGGGAATCCAAAAAATATCCCTGCGGATCTTTCATCTGCCGAACCACGGTGAATCCCGTTTCCTGCGCCAGCCGCACGACCTCGGATTCCAGAAACTTTTGAGAACGTTCAGTATGAATTGCTTCCCCGTCTTCAAAATGGAAAGCGCGATTAAGCCGTTCCACCTCCACGGCCTGCCTTCGTTCACTGATCAGGTAACTCTCGATAGCCCCCGAGAAGCGGTCGAAATGGCTGAAAAATCGAAAGCCCTCGGGCCGGAAATTACCCCCGAGATCCCGATTGATCCGCCGCAGCAGGTTCAGGTTGAATTGGGCCGTGATTCCCCGGGAGTCATTGTAGGCCTTCTCGAGCAGCGGAACGGATTTGATTAAATCAAAACCCATTAAGAGCAGGTCCCCTTCATTCAGGGCCTCCCGGAGGTTCCGGAGAAAGACCCGCATTTCGTCCTGGCTGAAATTGCCGATATTAGATCCCAGAAACAGCACCAGGCTGCGCTGTTCCTTCCGTTCGGAAAGCCAGCGCAACCCTTCGAAATATTCCGCCGCCAGTCCTTCGCTGGGAAGATGGGCCCAGTGCTGTTTGAGATTTCCAATCAAATCGTTGACCGCTGATTCGCAGATATCGATGGGAACGTAACGAAAGTCCAGCCCCGCGCCGAGAAAATGTTCCAACAATAATTTGGTTTTCCTGCCGTCCCCGGCCCCCAGCTCCACCAGGTTGAAACGAACGCCGGCGAGCAGGGACGCCAATTTCGAGCGATAGGTTTGGAGAATTTCAGACTCACATCGGGTGAGATAATACTCTGGCAATTCCGTGATCTGTTTAAAAAGCCGGCTCCCTTCATCATCATAAAAATACCTACTGGGAAGGGATTTGGGCGCCCGGCTCAGCCCCTCGAGGACATCCCGTTCAAAGGCTCCGTTGCCCGCGGAGACCTCTTTCTCCGTTAATCGGAGTATCCTGTCCTGGACCGGCATACAACCCCCTTTTTCGAATAAAATGAACGTCCAACATGGAACATCGAACGCCCAACCTCGAATAAATAAACCTCAATTCGAACGTTCGATGTTCGATGTTCAGTCTTATTTTTCTAAATAAAGCTCCCCTCACCTGCAGGATACAAAACGAACTACCGCTTGTTGATTACGGATGATATCCTCTAAAATCGAGAGGGTTCGGACAATGTCCTCCAGGGTATTTTCGCGGCCCAGGGAAAAACGCAGGGAGCAGTGGGCTTCCTCCTCGGAAAGCCCCAGGGCCAACAAGACATGGGAGGGTTCCGGGTTCCCGGCGCGACAGGCCGATCCTGAGGAAACGGCCACTCCCCGTTGATCGAGGGCCAGGACCAGCGATTCGCCCCGGAAGCCCGGCAAAGTGACGTTCAAGGTGTTCGGCAGCCGCAGATGAGGATGGCCATTGATGCACGCTTGGGGGAGGATTTTCCGGATTCCGCGTTCCAGTTGATCCCGCTTTTCCCGGATGGATACCAAATCCGAGAGATGTTTCAGGGCCAGTTCGGCGGCCTTGCCGAAGCCGGCGATGCCCAGAACGTTTTCCGTGCCGGCCCGCAGGCCCTGCTCCTGGTGCCCGCCGCTGACCAAGGGATCGAGGACGACTCCCTGGCGGACGAAGATCGCCCCCATCCCTTTAGGACCGTGCAACTTGTGGGCCGAGAGGGTTAGGAGATCCACCCCCAGTGCCCCCACGTCCACCGGGATTTTGCCCACCGCTTGGACGGCATCGCAATGGAAGAGCGCCCCCCGCTCCCGGGACAGGGCGGACAGTTCCTCCACCGGCTGGAGGACACCGGTCTCATTGTTAGCCAGCATGACGCTCACCAGGCAGGTACGATCGTCCAGGGCCTGGCGGAGGTCCTCCGGTCGGACCCGGCCTTCCCGGTCGGACGGAAGATAGGTGACCCGGAAACCTCGCCGTTCCAGTCCACGGCAGGGTTCGAGCACCGAGGGATGTTCGCTGGCCGAGGTGATGATATGGTCCTTGGCCCGGCCGGCGGCCCAGGCCGTTCCCTTGATGGCCAGGTTGTTGGCCTCCGAACCGCCGCCGGTGAAGAGGACTCGCCGGGCCGTGCAGTTGAGCAGCAGGGCGATGGCGCGGCGCGCCGTTTCCATGGCGGTCCGGGATTCTTTGCCGGCCGCATAGAGGCTGGACGGGTTCCCGTAGCACTCCAAAAAGGCGATCAAGGTCTTCTGTACTTCCGGATCCAGGGGAGTGGTGGCGTTGTGGTCCAGGTAAATGCGGTGGGGAACCGCCGGAGTTTCCAGGGATCCATCGGGTGTGTATTCCCCCGGGCCGCCGACCGTCACGGTTTCGCCCTCGATATTCTTCACTACCTCGCAGAGCAGGGCCTTGTACACCGGAAAACCGGAGATCGGATCATAGCGCTGCAAATCGGTCAAGTCGTTCACGCAGGCGTCGCGCCAGGCTTTCGGGCCAAGGGCCCCGCCCCCCATCCCGCTGACCTCAACGGCCCCGGACACGATATCCTCGGTGACCTGAGCATAGAGGGGGATGGATCCCCGTAAAGTGGCTAGCTTCACCGGATCTCCGTTTTGAATTCCGCGCGCGGCGGCATCCCGGGGGTTCATCATCACCGTGGGCACGGGTTGTTCCCGCGAGAGGGAGGGCAGGCTCTGGTGTAGTCCGTGCAAATCAATATTGGAACGAGCTCCGGAATTGAAGACCAGGGGAAAACTCCGGGCCAAGTCCGGCCGGGCCAGCGGTCCCTCGCCGGGTTCGGTATAGACGGGCAAGGCGTCGTAGCCATGTTCTTCCAGCAGCGAAGAGGCGATTTCGAACTTGCCGGAAGGGGTGTCGAACCCGGGTCGGCCATCCGGGCGCAGCAGCCCTTTTTCCCATTTCTTGTACTCCATCATTACCGTGGGCACCTGAACCATTCCGCCGGCGGCCCGGACGGATTCCGGGGTGAAGCCCGAGCCTTTCAAGACTCGGGCCAGAAGTTCCGCTTCGTTTTGGGGATAGAGGTGGCCGTAGCCGAGGCGGCGGGCGAGTTCGGAAAGGATAAAGAAGTCGTTTCGGGCCTCCCCCAGCGGTTCAATGACCCGTTCCCGGATTCGGAAAAGGGGTCCATAGACCATATAGGATTCGATCTCGTAGTAGGTGGCGGCCGGGAGGACAATATCGGCGAAGGCAGCATCGGCGGTTAATTGTCGGTCGATGCAGACCAAAAAGTCCAGGGCCCCCAGTGTTTTCCGCCAGACCGCGGACTGGGGCCAGGAACTGATAATCGAGGCCCCCAGGCTGATCAGCAGGCGGATAGGGTAGGGGTCCTGCTCCAGTACCGCCCGGGGCAGGATGTTGGCATGGAACTCACCGCGGTAGAGGGTATAGATCGGGAAGTTATTGTATCCGGCGGCCTTGCGAATGTCCGGATTGGGGATCAGCCCTTCCCGGTTGATGGGAAACTTGCTCCGGGCCGGCAGGAAACAGCGTCCGCCGGGTACATCCAGTTGGCCGGCCAGAGCCCAGAGCACCAGGGTGGCGCGGATGGCCTGCACGGAGCCGTCGCTGTATTCCAGGCCGCTGTACATGACCGGAGACACGCCGTTGGTCCCGGCGAGCTCCCGGGCCAAGCGGATAACGGTAGCCGCCGGCACCCCGGTGATATGTTCCACCACCTCCGGTCGAAAGTGCTGGACATATCGGGCAAAGGCCTCGAATCCGATCGTCCACTCTTTAACGAAAGCTTCTTCGAAAAGCTCTTCCTCGATCAGCACCTGGCACATTCCCAGGGCCAGGGCGCCGTCGGTACCGGGGCGAATGGGGACCCATTCGGCATTCGGGTACTTGGCCATGGCCGTCCGACGGGGATCGATCACCACCAGGCGGGCGCCGCGCCGGTGGGCCCGTTCGATCTGGATAAAATCATCGGGCGGGCAGTGGGCTGCCGGGTTTTTCCCCCAGATGACGATGAGGTTGGCCCGCTCGATATCCGAGAACATGTTGATGAACATCCCCCCCATGGTGACATGAGGGGCGATCATGGCGAAGGATACATAGCAGAGGGCCCCTACGCCCAAGGTGTTGGGCGACCCGAAGGGGAAGAGGACGCTAGAAGCCGAAGAAACCGCCACCCCGGCCGGCTGGAAAATATCGCAGAGGGATAACTCGAAACTTCCGCTTCCGGTATAGATGGCCGTGGCTTCCGGCCCGGACTCCGCCTTGATCGTTCGCAGTTTATCGACGATCGTCGCATAGGCTTCATCCCAGGAGATACGCTCGAAATCAAAAGTGCCCTTGGGACCTTTGCGGCGCAAGGGATATAATAGTCGGTTGGGCGAATAGACGACCTCCCGGGCCAGTTCGCCCAAGCGGCAGATCTTCCCCCAGGGAGAACCTTCATCAGGTCCCACCGAGTCGATTTTCCCCTCGGTATCATAATGAACCATTACCCAGCACCCGGCCGAGCAGATACCGCAAATGGCTTTCTTACTATCAAGTTTCATTTAGCAGGATTCAAAAAAAGCGGATTTTCGTAATAGTATAAGAAGGAATCCTTTCGGCGTCAACTCTACTGACTTGAGCCCAAGAATCCTGCCCCCCGACCAAGAGCGGCAACTCATTTTCATTGACAAGGTCCGGGGAGTTAAGCATATAATGCCTATTAAAAATTGTCCACCGAGTGAAAGGGATGTAAGAATCTAATCCTAATTCGCCCTAGGGAACCAGTCTCGGGAGTTCTGGCATGACCATTGATGCTGACAGTCAGCAAAGCAAACCTGGGGGGCAGCGCGGCAGGCTATTGACCGGTCCCTTTGCCCTTATCGGTCGGGTGGCGATCAGTTGGATCGACCATTTAGGCGCCTCAGCCATTTTTCTCCTTATGGCGCTGCTGAGGATCGTACGATCCAAACAGTTGGATAAGATCGTGCAGCAGGTCTATTATATCGGGGCCAGATCCACGATGATCATCATGCTCGTCAGTTTCTTCACCGGTATGGTGCTGGGCCTTCAATCCTATCATGCCCTGGTAAAATTCGGCGCCCAGGGGGCCCTCGGCACCCTGGTGGCCCTGACGCTGGTTCGGGAATTGGGACCGGTGCTCACGGCGATTATGATTGCCGCCCGGGCCGGTTCGGCTATCACCGCCGAGATCGGCATTCAGCGCATCTCCGAACAGATTGACGCCCTGAGCACCATGCGTATTGATCCGCTCCGGTATCTCATCACCCCCCGGATTACCGCCGCGATCATCAGCTTCCCCTTGCTCACCGCCGTGTTCGACCTCGTCGGCATTATCGGCGGGTACGTCTCCGGCGTATTGCTCCTGGGTGCCAATGCCAGCACCTATGTTTATCGTGTTCAGACCAGTATGGACCTGAAAGATATCACTGACGGATTGATCAAGTCGATTGTTTTTGCCGTTATCGTCTCCACGGTCTGTTGTTACCAGGGGTATTTTACCCACATGCGCGCGGACAGCCATGGCGCCAAGGCCGTCGGGCTCTCCACCACCTCGTCCGTGGTGATCTCCTGCGTGCTCATCCTGGTGTCTGACTATGTGGTCACGTCGCTGCTCATCTGAGGTTAACCCATGGATAGCCCGTTGATCGAATTCCAGGAGGTCACCAAACGCTTCGGCTCCCGAACCGTCCTGGAACGGGTTAACTTGCAGATCTACGAGGGACAGGTCACCACCATTATCGGTCTGAGCGGTTCGGGGAAGAGTGTGCTCCTGAAGCATATCATCGGGCTGCTCAAGCCGGATGAAGGGACTATTCTCTTCAAGGGCAAACCCTTGGGCGAAATGGAAAAAAGTGAGAGCGCCGCCAATTTCGCTCGGATAAGCTACATGTTTCAAGACAATGCCCTCTTCGATTCCCTCACCGTCTATGAAAATATCGCCCTTCCCTTGCGGGAGACGACGAACCTGAAGAAAGCCGAGATCGATAGCCGGGTTATGGCCAGAATCGAACAAACGGAGCTTAAAGAAGCGGTTCATAAGTATCCTTCGGAGCTCTCCGGCGGCATGCAAAAGCGGGCCGCCTTGGCGCGGGCTTTGGTCACGGATCCTCGAATCGTCCTTTTTGATGAACCTACTTCCGGCCAAGACCCGGTCCGGAAAAATGCCATCCTGGGCATGATTGCCCAGTATCAGCGGAAATTCGGGTTTACCGGTATCCTGGTCAGCCACGAGATACCGGATGTCTATTTTATCTCCAACCGCATTCTGGCTCTTTATGATCGATCCATAGTTTTTCAAGGCTCACCGGAGGAACTGGAAAATTTTGACCACCCCTTCAAAGATGAGGTCATTCGCAGTCTGGAAGGGCTGCAGAATGAATTGACCGGTCTATATTCCAAAAGGCAATTCAAAGTGATGCACCATGTTCAGTTGCGGCAGACCTCCGGCGGGGCAACGTACAGCGTGGCGGTTTTTTCTCTGGTTGATCCGGAGTTCTTCCGGACGAGCGTGGGCTACGATGCGGCCCAGGTGGCCTTGCGGAGTCTGGCCATTTACATCGATAAACACTTCGGGGCCATCGGGGGGTTTTCCACCCGCCGTCTCAGCAATGAATTTGTCACGGTGCTCCCCTATTCGGACCTGAAAGAAGCGGAGGGCATTCTCCAGGATTTTATCCAGGATCTTCAAGAACGAGGCCTTCGAGAGGCCTGTGCCGGGGATGGCCGACAGGCCGTTTCTGCGGAAGTGGTTGAATTTTCGGTCCTGGCCGGAATTGCCGAGGGCCAACCGGTAGCCGATATCGATCCGGTCATCGATGCGGCCAAAGCGCAACAAAAAGAAATTGGCCGAATTCGGTGCGACGTGAGGAGATTAGGCAGATGAAAAAGTACACCATGGAAACCACGGTTGGGATATTTCTCGTTTTCGGGCTCCTCTGCGTTGGGTATATGACGGTGAAATTGGGTCATGTTTCCCTCTTCGGCGACGACACCTATCCGCTCTTCGCTAGATTCACCTCAGTCACCGGCCTGAGGGCTGGCAGCCTGGTTTATATATCCGGGATTGAGGTAGGGCGAGTAGAGCAGCTGGCCATGGACCAGAAAAGCCAGAAGGCCGTGGTGGAGATGCACATCCGGAAGGATATCAAAATTTATGACGATGCCATTGCTTCCATTAAAACGGAAGGGCTGATCGGGGATATGCATATCAGCATTGACCCCGGCGGCGCAGGCGCGCTGCTCCAACCGAGAGGCACCATTACCGAAACGCAGCCGGCGGTGGACCTCGTAGATCTGGTCAGCAAGTATGCCTTCGGAGACGTGAAGAAACACTAGCCGCCCAGGCGGATTAAGAAAGGAAGGTTATGAAAAGACACATCGTCCTAATGAGCCTGATCCTCTTGTTACTCGGTTCTCTTCCGGTATATGCCGGTACGCCGCTGGAGGCGGTCCAGACCAACGTCAACAAGGTCCTGGAGGTGTTGCGTGATCCCAAGCTCAAACCGGCCTCGGCCAAAGAGACCGAAAAGGAAAAACTGCGGCTCATCTATGAAAATATGTTTGATGACGTCGAAATGTCGAAGCGCACGTTGTCCAGGAACTGGAACAGTCTGAATACCGCCCAACGAAAGGAGTTTGTCCAACTTTTTCGAGAGGTGCTGGAAAAGGCGTACATCGACAAAATCCTGGCCTATACCAACGAAAAAGTGGTCTTTGAGCATGAAAGCATGGTCTCGGCCACCCAGGCCGAGGTCCCGACGAAGATCGTTACCTCTTCCAAGGAAATTCCTATCACCTATCGCGTGCTGCTGAAGGGCGGCGTCTGGAAAGTATATGACGTCGTTGTGGAAAACGTGAGCCTGGTTCTAAATTATCGTACCCAGTTTAATGATATCCTGGCAAAAAATACGCCGGAACAGTTGCTGGAGATCCTGCGAAAGAAAGTGAAGGGGCAATAGGGCCTTACGCGGGAAATGGTGAATGCTGGGATTAATGTTCTCCCACTAGGCTAAATGACCCGAGAAGGCGGAAGAGGGGGCTCGTCTTATGAAAGGATTCTCAGTTTTCGTTCTCCTGTTCGTTTTATTCGCGGCGGGTTGCGCTCACAGTCCTGATCCCGCCGTTTCCCTCGCCACGCCGGTTGCAGACTCCTCAGGCCCAGCCAGATCCGGCGGTCTACCAGTTCCCCGCAGACGCCTCCAAAGCCCTCGGAGACGCCGGTCGGATCTGAAACCAAAAACGTCGATGAATATGGCGATATTGAAGTTTCGGAGAAGGTGAGCGAAGGGGCCAAGGTTGGAATAGCCGACCCCCTGGAGCCTTTCAATCGGGCCATGTACCAGTTCAACGACAAGCTTTACTTCTGGGTGCTCAAACCGGTCGCGCAGGGATATGGCCAGGTCGTGCCCGAGCCCGCCCGTGTCGGCGTGAGCAATTTCTTTGCGAACCTAACCTTCCCGGTTCGTTTCGTTAATTGTCTGCTCCAGGCGAACTTCAAGGGTGCGGCGACGGAACTTGGCCGTTTCACGATAAACACCCTCTGGGGGGTCGGGGGGTTATTGGATCCGTCATCGAGCCAGGATATCAATCTCTCCAAACAAGATGAGGATTTCGGTCAAACCTTGGGTACCTATGGATGGGGGCAGGATTTTTTCATCACCTGGCCCGTGTTCGGTCCTTCCAGTCCTCGCGACACGTTGGGGCTGATTGGGGATGCCTTCCTGACTCCCTACAGCTATCTTACTCCCTGGTATGCCAGCGAGGGGACCAGGGCCTATGACCTGCTGAATGACACCTCCCTGAGGATCGGTGACTATGAGTCCCTCAAAGGGGCCGCCGTCGATCCTTACGTGGCCATCCGCGATGCCTATGTCCAATATCGGCTGAAGAAGGTCAACCGCAAGGGCGGGAAGAATCCCGCCAAAGATTCGGGACTACCCAAAAATGAATGAGGGGGAAAGCGTTCCTATGAAAAGTCTGAAAGTGGTCGTAATGATCGTCTTCGTGATGCTGAGTATTCCGGGAAGAGCGGCCGCGGGCGGGCCTTTCGGACCGCCGCAACCTATGGCCAAAGAGGCCGGGGGCCTACACACCGGCCTGGGATATTGGTTTCAGGAGGATAAATTTAAGAATGGCGCGGAGCAGGCAACCCGCCAGAATCAGGTCTATTCGGAATTGGGCTACGGATCTCGAAATAGTTGGGAAGTCACCGCCAGAGTGGGCATGTCGGATTTAAAGCTTATCGATGCCTTCAGCTCCTCAACTGCTTCGACGGTCACCTCCAAAAAGGACTTTGAAGATCAGCGGATATTTTTCAGCACGGTGGGGACCAAGGGTTATTATCCTTTCAACAAGACCTTTGGCCTGGGGGCATTTATCCAGGGGACCTATTACTTGAGTGACTTCAGCGACAGCGTTTCGGGAACTCGAAACGGCGCACCTTTTTCGGTCGAACTTTCGGTTAAAAATTTTTGGGAGGTGAATTGCGGCCTGGGATTTCAAGCCACCATTCTCGATGGCCTCAAGGTGTATATCGGGCCCTATGTCCACTATTCGGAATTAAAGGTATCGTCATCCGGGGACGTCGACGGCCTGGCCTACGCCTCAGGGGAGACGACCATGAAGAACAAGACCGTCTTCGGAGGATATACCGGGGTCGAAGTACCGCTAGGAAAAGGATTCCGTCTGAACCTGGAAGGGCAGTACACCGAGCGGGTGTCCGTCGGGGCTGCTGTCATCTATGTGTACTAAGGCGTTGTATATTATACCCTGCCGGCAGGAGACATTCTTTCTTAATGGCTTTTTTCTTTCCCCCGGAAACTAATAGTTTGATAAAAGATGTTGACATTTGGGAGCAGACTGCGGTACAAAAGAACTCACCTGAAGTGGTTCGGTAATACCTCTTAGTTCCACCCGGGACTTGTTCCCGAAAAAAATAAAACAACCCAAAATAGATGCGACATGACCGATATAGGGGATGTCATCCTGGTCTATATCGAGGGCAAACCGGCTTTTTTCGGCCGGGTTGAGGACGTAATTCCGGATAGTAAACCGGGATGGCTGCGTTTAAAATTTTTGATTCTCCAGGTCCCTCCAACCTTGGGGGAATGGATCCTAAGATCGGAATATGTCCAGGGAAATGAATTTTCCATGGGCGGACGAACGATTAGAATCGAGAAGGTCGTTGCGCCGGTCGAGATCCAGGAACCGGAACCCGAACCGGAATCGACCGGATCAAAAAAGATAATTCCACTTCGGAAAAGACGAAAACTTTGAAGGACCTTTGATAATTTCATGAAAGACTTGATCGAACAGGCCAAAATCTTTCGCCAGACCCTGGGAATCAAATCCGGTCCGGTGGCTATCCGGATTATCACCAACTTGGAAGAAACGCCCGTGGTCTTTAAAAAGCCGGAGAAACCGTTACCCAGCATCTGTTTCGCGGTTATGGAAGCCTTTAAAGGGAAGGGCTTATTAGTCGGCAAGGGCGATATCGGTTGCACCATGGGGCTGACGGCCTTGGGATTCAAAAAGGAATCGAAAAAAGTGGCCCGTAAACAAACCGTTCAAATGGGGGTTTTTGGGAACCAGGAGGCCGCTCAGAAGTATTTTGCCGATGGAAACCAGGTTCCTCCCGGACGGACCCAAGCCCTGGTCTTAAGTCCTCTGGAAAAGGCCGTCTTGGGCGTTGATGTCTGTTTGTTCCGGATCACTTCCGACCAAGCCAAGTGGTTGTTGATGGCCAACCAGTACCTGACCGGCGAACGTCATAATCTAAAGGTCGGTACCGGTTACCAGGGGGTCTGCGGGGATGTTATCGCCTATCCCTACCTGAAAAAAAAGATCAACCTTACCTTAAACGGAGTTGGGGACCGTATTCCTCAAGCCCTGGGAAAAAACGAGATCTTTGTGGGTGTGCCCGGAGAGTTATTGGAAGCTATGGCCGTCAATTTGACTGAAATCTACAAGAAGCCGATTTTTAAACAACAGCGATCGGCGAAGAATCCGCAGAGAAACGTTCCTTCCCGTACCGGGCCCCGCTCTTAAGCGCCCTAATATTTTTCTCCAAACCGTCCTCCTTAAAATAGCGGGCTAAGGCAGCGGCCAGTGAGCGCAGGGATACCTGCCCGGTTAAAGCGGACAAGGCCCCCAAAGCCACCATATTGGCCGATTGCGGATGTCCGGTGCTCTCCGTGGACAGTCGGGCCAGGGGAAGGGCCACATGGGGGACCGGGGGCACTTCCTTCACCAGTTCCGAGTCAACCAGGAGCAGTCCGTTCGACTTGAGGGCCGGGAAATTCTCATCCAAGGCCGCCTGATTCAGGGCCAGCAGGGTATCGAGGCGCAGCGCTTTGGGGTAATCGATTTCCTGGTCGCTGATGATGATATCGGAACGGCTGTTGGTGCCCCGGGCCTCCGGACCGTAATTCTGCGACTGGACCACCTGCTTCTTCTCCCCGAAGGCGATCGCCTCGGCCAGGATCATTCCGGCCAGGATCATTCCCTGGCCGCCGGTACCGCTTAAACGAATTTCATATCTCGAGAACATCGCCCCCCTCACCTTAATGCAAAAACAACCCCAGCCTCAGTCATTTTTCGGTCTTGGCGTATTCCTTCACTTTTTCATACTCATCCACAAAGTTCGGTAATTCCTTGTCCACCAGCACCCCGATGGTAAATTTATCGATCAGCTCTCCGGGTTTGAGTTCCCCGGCCTTTTCCACTGGAACCGCCTGGTCCCGCTGCCATTGCATCATCTCCACCGTGCTCCCCAGGCGGTTTTTCCGGCCGTAATAGGTCGGGCACTGGGTGATAATCTCCACCAGGGAAAACCCTTTTTTTCGCAGTCCTTTCTCCAGCAGTTGGTGCAGCAGTTGGGCATGATAGGCCGTTCCCCGGGCCACGAAAACCGCCCCGGCGGTCACGGCCAGTTCGGAGATATTGAAGGCCGGTTCAATATTGTGCAGGGATGTAGTAGTGGCTCGCATCCCGTACGGGGTGGCCGGAGAATGCTGGCCGCCGGTCATGCCGAAGATGCTGTTGTTGATGATCAGGGCGGTCAGATCGATGTTGCGACGGGCGGCATGGATGAAATGGTTTCCGCCGATAGCCAGGGCGTCTCCGTCCCCCATGATGACAATGACTTTCAGGGCCGGCTTGGCCAGCTTGATTCCGGTGGCAAAGGTCAGCGCCCGTCCGTGAGTGGTATGCAAGGTATTGAAATCGGCGTAGACGCTCATCCGTCCCGAGCAGCCGATCCCGGAGACCAGCACGATCTCATCCTTGGCGTATTTCAAATCGTCGATGGCCCGGATCAGCGCCCCCAGCACAATTCCGTTTCCGCAACCCGGGCACCAGAGATGCGGAAATTTTTTGTCGTGACGCAGGTAGTGGTGAATGAGTTTGGTGATCTCCGCCATGGTTCTATTCGCCGATCAGTTTCTGCAGGATTTCCCGGGGCTGGATCAGGGTCCCGTCATATTTATTCAGGGTCAACACCCGGCACCG
Organism: uncultured delta proteobacterium; assembly: GCA_963743305.1. Classification (GTDB taxonomy): domain Bacteria; phylum Desulfobacterota; class RBG-13-43-22; order RBG-13-43-22; family RBG-13-43-22; genus CAVQSS01. Next base: position 48,963 of record CAVUPH010000034.1, on the reverse strand, counting down.
ACCCCGGTTCACTCGTTTCACCTCCCGGGATATTTGACCCCAGTTCATCTCCGGAACAATCAATACCCGGGCGATGCCGGTGATCCGCTCCAAGGCCGCCCGAGGAAAAGGAAACAAGGTGATCAATTTGAGGAGCCCGGCTTTGATGCCCCGCTCGCGAGCCAGGCGGACGGCATGAAGGGCGGAGCGGGCCACCGATCCGTAGGCGATCACCACTTGCTCGGCATCCTCCACCCGGTAGTCTTCCACCCACAGGATGTCCATCAGGTTTTCGCTGATTTTCTGTTGGAGCCGGTTTTGAAAGGCGGTCACCTCTTCGGGCCGGTTAGTGGGAAAGCCCCGGACATCGTGGATCAACCCCGTCACGTGGTAACGGTAGCCTTCCCCGAAAGGGCTCATGGCCGGCACCAACCGTCCTTTGGTCTCGTAGGGAACGAACCATTCCGGGGGCACCGTCGGTTTCAGGCGATCGTAGATCGGCAACTCCTCCGGATGGGGAGTAGTGAAGGTTTCCCGGGTATGAGCCACTACTTCGTCGGAGAGAATAATGACCGGAGTGCGATATTTTTCCGATAAATTGAAGGCTTGATGGGTGACCCGGTAACAGTCCAGGGTGGTGGAGACCGAAAGGACAATAATCGGATGATCGCCGTGAGTCCCCCAGCGGGCCTGAAGCACATCCCCCTGGGCCGGGCTGGTAGGAAGCCCGGTGCTGGGACCGCCACGCATGACATTAATGATCACGCAGGGCACTTCGGCCACACAGGCGAAGCCCAAGTTTTCCTGGATCAGGGAAAAGCCCGGTCCGCTGGTGGCGGTCATAGCCTTGACTCCGGCCAGCGAAGCCCCAATCACCGCCCCCAATCCGGCAATTTCGTCCTCCATTTGGATGAATACCCCGTCCAGGGCCGGCATCCGCCGGGACATCCCTTCCAGAATTTCCGTGGCCGGGCTGATTGGGTACCCGGCGAAGAAACGGCAGCCTGCGGCCAAAGCTCCTTCGACCATGGCCTGGTTTCCCTGCCAGAAGACTATCTTAGGTAGTTTGGGTTTCTTTGTCCGGGTTGGCAATGTCCTGGACCTCGATGGCAAAATCAGGGCAGCGAAGTTCACATAACCGGCAGCCGACACACAACGTCGGATCGGCCACGTAGGGGAAACCCTCGGCATCTCGTTGGAGCGCACCTTTGGGGCAAAAAGCGGTACAGATCCCGCAATTCTTACACCAGGATTTATAAATATTCACGCGGTGGGGCTTAGCTTTTTGTTTGGGTTCGATGGCAGTCATGGGCGCCCTGAGCCTTAAGTTTAAGGGGAATGAAGATGGAAGTCAATAGCGCCCTGGAAGACGAACCGCGATTTCTGTGTCATCTTAGGGAACACTGTATCTTAATAAGTCAGTCCCCTTTTTTCCCGCAGGACTCTCCGTACCTATAATATCAATAAGTTATCTAAATTTTTTCTTGGCCTCGAATTTGATATAGCACGCTTCAATCATCAGGCCGATTTAATCAACCGGCAAGGGGGTGATCAAAAAGGTGGCCGGTTAAATTTGACGGACTCGCAAAAAGTCCTCAGCAGCCCGAGCGCGATTAAGCGCCGGGCTGAGGTAGGGGTGGAACCATTTGAATTCACTTCAAATGGCGGGGGAGGGGAAACCATCCCCCGCCGAGCAGGAAGTCGTTTTTTGACTTTTTGCGAGGTCATCAAATTTGAGTTAGCGCAACAATAGAAACGGTTCAGTTATTTATCTGAAAGGAGAAGAGATGCAGTTAAGAAAATTTTTGATCGGGTGGGTTGGCGCCCTTTTTTTTCTAGGGCTGACGGCCGGCACTGATACTGGTTCCGCCCAGTCCAACCAGGAAGTCATGGAGAAAATCGATAAACTGCAAAAGGTGATTGAGAACCAGCAGATCGAAATCCAGAAACTCCAGCAACAATTAAACAACAAACTGGATAGCTCCAAGGCCGATTCCCTGAAAGAAGAACTTCAGGCCTCGGTGAAGAAAGAGGTTAAGGAAGAAACCGGCAAATTTCAGTTGCCGGAGTGGACCAAACGAATTACCTTCAGCGGGGATTTGCGGCTGCGCTGGGAAGACCGGCAGGAACTGAAGACTTACACCCAGGATCCCAAAACCTCGAAATTTAGGGAAGCTTCGACCTATAAACGCGACCAGTTCCGCTTCCGTCTACGCCTGGTCTTTGACGCCAAGCTGTCGGATGAGTTCAACGCCGTGGCCTCCTTCGGTTCCAGCTCGCCATTGTCCGGAACCACGGATAATAACACCACGGTTTCCAACGCCACTTTCACCAATGAATTTAACCAAAAGCCGAATTTTATCCTCCTGGCCTATGCCCGCTACCAGCCCAAGTGGTTGGAAGGGCTGCAGTTTTACGGTGGAAAGTTCAAACCCCCCTGGGTGCAAACGGATATGTTCTTTGACCCGGACACCGCCGTAGAAGGTTTTTATGAAGGCTATAAGTTCAGCAAGTTTAAACCCTTTCAACCCTTTGCCAACCTGGGCCAGTTTGTGGTCAACGAGGTATCCACCAGCGCAGATGCGATGATGTACCTCTATCAGCTTGGGTTCGAATCAGACTTCGATGTGGCTAAAGTCACCCTGGCCGGATCGTATTACGACTGGCGGGATTTGGGCAGCTCCCGGATCGGGTCCACGGCCTTCGGCGGGGGCTTCGGAAACACCGTCAACAGCGCCGGGGTCCTGACCTTCGATTACAAGATCACGGACCTGATCGGGTTCATTGATTTTAAAATCGGTAAATTCCCTGTGCGCCTATTTGGCGAGTATTCCAAGAACAATGCCGATAAAGTCAAATACAACACCGCCTGGAACGCCGGATTCAGATTCGGCAAAACGCAAAAACCCGGGGACTGGGAGTTCTACTACCAGCACTCCTATATCGAGAACGATGCGGTGGTGGGGGCCTTTTCCGACGGCGACTTTTACTTCGCCAACCGGGAAGGGGACAAATTCATGTTTACCTACCGCCTGCTGAAGTTCCTGGACTTCCGGGCTACCTATTTCATCACCGACGTGGTCAACAAGACTTCGTCCAAACCAAATGGGGATCCGGACCAGCGATTCCAGTCGGACTTCATCTGGCGCTGGTAGTTTAAACCTGATTCAGGATCTCGGGATGGTTATCCGAGGTCCGGCAAGCAGAACGGGGGGCCAAAGGCCCCCCGTTCTATTTATTGAATTTGTTCGCAGGGGATTCACCTGGTTTTAGTGATCTCTTCCGCCACCCCGGTTTGCTCAGCCAGGACACTGGCCGCCCGGCCCCAGTCCACCTGAGCGGTCAGTCCCCTTTTTTGGGCCAGATCCTGGGCATAGTCCCAATAGGAAAGTGGCAGTTGGTAGACGTTGGGATGGACTTCCAAAAATATTTTATTATCGGGAGTCTGCGCCAATTTAATCGGCTCGTAAATAATCGAAATGGGAATTCCCGACTTCACATAGGGAAACAGCTCGGCAATGTCCTCGGGGAGCATCCGGATGCAGCCATGGGACGTCGAGTGGCCGATGCTTTCCGGCCAAATGGTGGAATGGATCCCGTAACCGGCCGCGGAGAGGGGCAACCAATACTCTCCTAGAGGGTTATCCGGCCCGGGGGGAACCTTTTCCACCGCCAGCTTGCCTTCTTTTTGCATTTCTTCCTGGATGGATTGGGGAACGGTCCAGGTGGGATTCTTGAATTTGCCGATAATGGTAAAATGGCCGCGGGGAGTCGGCCAATCCGGGCGACCGATGGCCACCGGATACCGTTTAACCAGGTTTCCATTAGCGAATAGGTAGATCATATGGCCCGGAAGATTCAACAACAGCCCTTCGGCAACGGTGGATTGAGGGAAAATATGACGGTTGTTTACCCGCAGGGTCTTGCCAATGGAGAGCGCAAAGGGGGGTTGAAGTTGGTTGGTTCGGGCCAGATATTCCCAGCGCTGCCCTAAACGACCGGCGATGGCATACAGGGAGTCGCGGTTTCGGGTTCGGTAGGACCACTCCCCCCCCTGGATCTGTGACCAGGAAAAAGCCGTATTCCCATAGGCGCGGGGCAAGCCCGGGGCGCCCAGCGCGAAAAGGAAGAAAACCAACCCCCCATAGGTGATTCTTTGGTTGAAAATTTGAAACGATCCTGTTTTGGTCATCTTAATTAAATTAATAAAACCCTTTTCTTTTTCTGTCAAGCCACGAATATCCATTTGACCGCCGGATCAATCTCCATTACTATTATTATCGAAAAAAGGGGCCCCCACTTAAACCGGAAATGATCACCCCAAGAGCAGGAGTCATCAAATGAGGATTTTTGAAGACATTACCCGGACGATCGGAAACACCCCTCTGGTTAAACTGCGGCGGGTAACCAGCGGATGTCTGGCCGAAGTGGTCGGGAAACTGGAGTCCTTTAACCCCTTAAGCTGCGTCAAGGAACGGATCGCCCTCTCTATGATTGAGGCCGGAGAAAAAGAAAATCGGATCGGTCCCCGGACGGTGATCATCGAGCCCACTTCCGGCAACACCGGAATCGGACTGGCTTGCGTCTGCGCCTCCCGAGGATATCGGTTGATCCTGGCCATGCCCGAGACCATGAGCATCGAGAGGCGCAAGCTGTTTAAGCTGATGGGTGCGGAAATGGTCTTAACGCCGGGGGCCGAGGGGATGCGAGGCGCCATTCAGCGGGCCCAGGAATTGGCTCAAGAGTATCCGGATTCCTTTATCCCGCAGCAGTTTCAAAACCCCCATAATCCTGAAGCCCATCGCCTAACCACCGCTCGGGAAATTTGGGACGATACGGAGGGCCAGGTGGACATCCTGATCGCCGGGGTGGGAACCGGGGGTACCATTACCGGGGTGGCTGAGGTCCTCAAGGCTCGCAAGCCTTCTTTTCGGGCTATTGCCGTCGAACCTCGGGATTCACCGGTTTTATCGGGAGGAAAGCCCGGCCCCCATAAGATCCAGGGCATCGGGGCCGGTTTTATCCCGGAGGTCTTAAACGTTAACCTCATCGATGAAATCATCCCGGTCGGCAATGACGAGGCCCTGGAAACCACTCGCCGCCTGGCCCGGGAGGAAGGGATCGTCTGCGGGATATCCTCGGGAGCGGCTCTCTGGGCGGCCCTGGAAGTGGCCCGGAGGCCGGAAAACCGGGGTCGGTTGATCGTGGTGATTTTTCCGGATACGGGCGAACGCTACCTGAGCACCGCCCTGACGGAAGGAATAACGTGAAAACATTCTTCTACCCCAAAAGCGTGGCCGTGATCGGGGTTTCCAACACACCGGACAACCTGGGCAGAAACATCGTCAACAATCTGATGGAATTCCAGTTCTCCGGGGAAATTTATTCAGTAGGAACCAAAGACGGAGTCCTGTTTGGCCAAAGAATCTATGCCGAAATCAACCAGATTCCCGGGGAGATCGATCTGGCCGTTATTCTCACCCCGGCCCCAACCGTCCCTAATCTCCTCGATCAATGCGGCCGGAAGGGCATTCGCCACGCGATCATTGAATCCGGTGGGTTCCGGGAGTTTTCCCAGGAACGGACCCGACTGGAAGGAGAAATTCTGGAAGTAGCCCGGAAGCATCACCTCCGGTTTATCGGTCCCAACGGGATTGGCAACATCAACATGGAAAACGGCCTTTGCCTGCCCTTTATGCATTTAAACCGAGAAATGCGTTTGGGCCACATTTCCATTTTGGCCCAAAGCGGTGGAGTAGGCTTGAGTTATCTCGGGTTCCTGGCCAGTGAGAATATCGGGGTCAACAAGTTTGTCAGTATGGGCAACAAACTCAACGTCGACGAAAACGACCTGCTTGAATACCTGATCCAGGATTCGGGAACCGAGGTGATTTGCCTTTACCTGGAGGGGTTGAGCGATGGACGCCGGCTGATGGAATTGATCAGCGCTTCCCCCAAACCGGTGCTCATTCACAAATCCAATACCGGACCCAGCAGCGCCCGGATCGCCTTTTCCCATACAGCCGCTATGCTCTCGGATAATAAAGTGGTGGACGCCGCCTTCCAACAAGCCGGGGCTATTCGGGTGCAGGATTTTGAGGAGGTCATTAATACCCTGAAAATATTGACCTTACCCCGATTGCGGGGCAATCGTTTGGCCGTTATTTCCCGCTCCGGAGGCCACGCCGTGGTGGCGGCCGACGCCTGTTCCAAATATGGGTTCCACCTGCCGGCCTTCCCCCGAATTTTTTTGGAGGAATTCGAGAAACATTTTCGGGCCAGCGTGATCACCTTGTCCAATCCCTTGGATTTGGGCGACCTCTTCGATCTGCCCGTGTATGTGCAGATCATGGAGGAGACCCTGAAGCGAGAGGATATCGACGGCGCCCTGCTGATCCATGGGTATCGGGCCGAACAGGAAAAAGAGGATTCCCGGAAGATGATCCAGAAGGCGGAAGAGTTGAGTCTTCGATTTCAAAAACCGGTGGCGGTCTGTATTTTTGCGGAAGACCTGGAAATTTCCTACCTGAAAAAACACTATACCATGCCGATCTTTTTGTCCCCCGAAAAGGCGACCCAGGCCTTGCACCTCTCCTTGCGTTTCACCCGACAAAAAGTACAGGGATTGAAAGCCGAACCGGGAGAGCGGACGGTCGACCGGGAAGCCGTAGCCGTTTTATTGAAACGGGCGCAGGAGGCCGGGCGTCCCCTTTATCTTTACGAGGGACTGGAGGTTTTGGATCACTACGGTTTTCCGGTCATTCCCCGGGCCAGTGCCCGCTCGCTGGAACAGACCTTGGATCAAGGAGAGCGACTGGGTTACCCCCTGGCCCTGAAGCTGGCCATCCCCTATGTGGCCCATAAGTATGATGTGGGCGGGGTTCATTTAAATCTGAAGGGCCCGGAGGACCTCAAACAGGCCTACTATCAACTCCAAGACCTGGCCTTGAAAGAGCCGGCCGTCCACGAGGGTTTCACCGTGGTCCTGCAGAAAATGTCTCCTCGGGGGCGGGAGATCATCCTCGGCGGCAAACAGGACAGCAACTTCGGACCGGTCATCGCCTTTGGTATCGGCGGGCTTTACGTGGAAGTGATCGGGGACGTGGTCCTGCGGGTGGCCCCGATCAATCGCACCGAGGCGCGATCCATGCTCGCGGAAATCAAGGGTATAAAATTGCTCCAGGGCGTGCGCGGTCAAAAGAATTCCGACCTCGAGACGATTGTGGAGGCGATAGTCAGACTTTCGGACCTGCTCACGGACTTTCCCCAAATTGCCGAAATCGATATCAATCCCCTTATGGTTTATGAAGCCGGAAGCGGAGGTCAAGTCTTGGATGCCCGCATGGTGTTGGAAAAATAGGGTTGGGTAGAGTGAATCGAAACACAACTCTAAAAAATTGAACATCGAACATCGAACGTCCGACAGCGAACATCGAATCTGGAATCATGCCCCAGCCCTCCGAAAAAAACAGCGTCAGTCTCGAAGGTCACGTGGAACGGATCACCTACAATGACCAGGAAAGCCACTTCACCATTGCCAAGCTGAAGTTGAAAGGCCAGCGGGAACTGGTCACCGTAATCGGCAATCTGATGTCCGTCGGTCTGGGGGAACGATTAAAAATTCAGGGGGTCTATGAACGCCACCCCAAGTACGGACTGCAGGTGCGGGTGGAAAGCTATGAATCTCTGGCCCCGGCCACGGAGATTGGTATTGAGAAGTATCTGGGTTCCGGTTTGATCAAAGGGATTGGACCGGAGATGGCTAAACGGATCGTCGCGCGCTTTGGTCTCAAGACCCTGGAGATTCTCGATAAAAACCCCGGACAATTGTCCCTGGTGGGGGGGATTGGGCCCAAAAGGGTTACCCAGCTTAAAAAGTCCTGGGAAGCGCAAAAAGACGTCCGCCAGATCATGATCTTTTTGCAGGGACATGGGATTACCACCGGACTGGCTTCCAAGATATTCAAACATTATGGAAGAGAGGCCATCACCCGGATCCAGGAAAATCCCTTTGATCTGGCCGGAGACCTCTTCGGGGTCGGATTCATTACTGCCGACCGACTGGCGGAGAAACTGGGGATGGCCAGGGAGGCTCCGCAAAGAGTGGAAGCCGGGATAGCCTATCTGTTACAGCAGAAGGCGGAAGAAGGCCATACCGGCTATCCCGAGAAGGACCTGGTTCGACAGGCCGCCGAACTGCTGAAAGTCGAAGCGGATCGGGTTGACCGGGCGCTAAAAGATCTTGCTGAAGCGACAGGAACTCCAAATAAGGCCGGATCCGGAAGGGCCCTCGCTCATTTTCTTGCCCTATTTGAGTCATTGTGAGGAGGGCCTGGCCCGGCGAATCGACGAGTTTTTGTCTCAGAAACTTCCTCTGCCGGGCGGTCGGATCCGACAGTCGGCGGGGGTGGAGCAATCGCTCGGCCTCCACCTGGCCGGCCGGCAGCAGGAGGCCTTCGAAAAAGCCCTGACCCAAAAACTGCTGATCATCACCGGAGGGCCGGGAACCGGGAAAACCACTCTGGTGCGATCGATCCTGGAGGCCTACCGGCGATCGGAGCTGAAAAGCATTTTGATGGCCCCCACCGGACGGGCGGCCAAAAGGCTCTCCGAGGTTACAGACTACCCGGCCGCCACCATCCATCGCACCCTGGGCTACAGCCCCCGCCAAAAACGCTTTACCAGAGACAGAAGCCATCCCCTGGAAGCGGAGCTGATCATCGTCGATGAAGCCTCGATGATCGATACGGTCCTGATGTATCACCTGTTCAAGGCCGTACCAGATCAGGCGGTGCTGATCCTGGTGGGAGACGTTTACCAGTTGCCCTCGGTCGGCCCGGGTCAGGTCCTGGCCGATTTGATCGAATCCCAGTCGGATCCCGGTGGTGGAATTGGACCATATTTTCCGCCAGGCCGAAGGCAGTCTGATCGTCTCCAATGCCCATCGCATCCACCAGGGAGAGCTGCCGCTGATTCCGGCGGAAAGGCGGGAAAAAGATCAAGAATTCTATTTTATTCACCAGGAGGACCCGGAAAAGGCGGCCCGCTGGATCCTGGAACTGGTGGGAAAAAAAATTCCGGATCGTTATGCCCTGGATCCCTTTGGAGAGATTCAGGTGCTGACGCCCATGTACAAGGGGGCTGTGGGCGCGGAAAATTTGAATCACTTACTGCAGGAGGGCTTGAATCCCGGAACGACCGGACTGCAGCGGGGTCCCCGTTTTTATAAGGTGGGCGACAAGGTGATGCAGGTGCGCAATAACTACGACCGGGAAGTCTTTAACGGGGACCTGGGGAGGATCTCCAAGATCGATCAGGAGCAGCAGGAAATCGTGGTAAATTTTGAAGGCCAGTTCGTGACCTATGATTTCAGCGACCTGGACGAACTAACCCTGGCCTATGCCATCTCCGTTCACAAATCCCAGGGGAGTGAATATCCGGCCGTCGTCCTACCGGTGATGACCCAGCATTATATTCTGCTGCAGCGGAACCTGATCTACACCGCCGTTACCCGGGCCAAACGCTTAATCGTCCTCATCGGCACCAAGAAGGCCCTGGCCATGGGCATCCGTAACAACAAGACCCAGGAACGCCACACCGCCCTGCGGGAAAGGCTAAGCCAGGGGAGGGTCACTGAAGAAGATGAACATCGAACATCGAACGCCCAACATCGAATATCAAATGAAAAAGGGAGGTCAGGGCTTCGGTAGCCCGACCGACTGTAGCCCAGTCGCCCTCGGCTGTGCCTATGCGGACATACATTTAAGCGGTCAGGGTTTTTTGAAATCGAAACCCCGATAGCGGGAACAATGATAAATATGAAACGTTCGTAAGGGATACTTTCCCCGATAGACGGTAAACGGTTCCAGCGGTTCCACTTTTTCGAAAAAACGGATTAAGAGATCGGAGCTTTCATAAGAATAATTTTCAAATGAACTCCAGACAAAAAGGGCATCCTTTCCCTTGAGCGGCGCCGGGTCGAACCAGAAATCGTAAGCCAGGGCCTTTTTACCCAGCGCCGTTTGGGCATACACGGGGGGATGTCCTTTCAATTCGAACCATAACTCCGAAGCCGTCTTATGCCCCCAGGCCAGGATAAAGGGCGGTTGGTCCGAACCGCTTTCCTTTTGGATCGTTTCTTGGACTTTTTGCAGGTGTTCGGCCAATTCCCGCCAACCGGTCAAGGTGTCCATGGAGCCGGAAACCTTGATTTGAGGGACAAAGGGCCAGAGGTGCAGAACAATAAAAAACACCCCCACCGTCACCCAGGTCCAGGCCGCCGGCCCCCGGTAGACCCATTTCCAGGAAAAGATTCTTTCCTGGTAGTAGCGCATCATCAGAATGATCAAGGGCAGGTACGCCGGGATCAGCCAGTTCATCTTGACCCATTCCCGCGTAGCCACCAGGGTGAACAGTCCGATCATGGGCAGGCTCAAGAATAAGAGGAAATTTTCCCTCCAGCCTGGCCGTTGGAAAATTCGTTTGACGCCCAGTCCCAAGGTGACCGCCATTCCGGCAAAGACCAGGGGGGTGAGGACACCCGCCTGGGAGGCCAGAAAGGCGCCCAACTCTCTGGGAGAAAATTTGCCCAGCTCCCGGGCGCGGTCGGTGGATTGGAAGGCGAAGGAGGCCCAATCGTGGCCCGCATTCCAGAGGATGACCGGGGAAAAAATAAGCGCCGCCAGGACCCAGCCCCCATAGAGCTCCCAGCGTTTCAGGTGGCGCCGCCGGTCCGGAGTCAAGAGTAAAAAAAGGAGCAGGGAAGCCGGCAACAATACGGCCGTGTATTTCGATGCTAGGGCCAATCCTAGAGAAATTCCGGATAAGAGGTGATACCCGAAACGGTTTTTTTGGATCGCTCGCAGGGTCAGGAACGCGGACAGCGTCCAGAAGAACACCAGGGGGACATCCGGCGTAATGATCAAGGCGTTTATGGCGTAAGAGGGCAGTAGGGCGGATAACACCCCGGCCCGGAATCCGACCCGAGGATCGAACAGTTCTTTTCCCAGGTAATAGGCCAGCAGGGAAAAACCAAAGGAGAAGAGCAGGGCGCTTAAACGAATGACCACCGCCTGATCGCCCAGGAAATGGGTGAAAAACCCGATGAGGTAAGCGGTCAGGGGAGGGTGGTCGAAATAGCTCCAGGCCGGATGAAGGGAAAAGACCCAGTAATAGGCCTCCTGAGGACTCAGCGGCAGGAGGGCGGCCATCGCCAATCGGCCCCCCAGGACCAGGGCCAGGAGGAGGAGAAGCCGCTTCAGGTAATAGTGGTTTTCCGGTGTGGGCATCGGTCTTGGATGCTAATGGATCTTGTCCGGTGGTGCAACTAAATTTGTGGTTTCGCTCTTTGGGATGAGCTATTTTTGTACTAACTTAGGACCTGTAAACAAATAACCTTGACAAAGCGGCCCTACAGCCGTTCGCCCTGAGCTGCGAGCCTGTCGAGCAGTCGAAGGGTAAACGATACGGCCATGCTTCGACAGGCTCAGCAGGAACGGAGATATCAGCGGTATTGTACAGCTTATTTCTTGAAGGGTTCTAACTAAATGTCCAACATCGAATGAAAAAGAAGTCTGGAACCTCCTCCGATTCTGGTATAAACTCAAACCATGGAACTGCCGGCGGCCGACAAAAAGATATTTAAAAAGTTGGGCCGAGCCATTCGTCACTATGAATTGATCGATGGGGGAGAACGCATCGCCGTTGCGGTTTCCGGGGGAAAGGACAGCCTCTCGCTCTTATGGCTGCTGCGGGAACGTCTCCGTTGGATCCCCAACCCCTATGAATTGATCGCCGTACATCTGGATATGGGTTTTTCCGGTACACGACCTCAAGCGGTTGAGGCCTTCTGCCGGAGTCTGGAAATACCATTCCATTTTGAACAAACTGATTATGGAATTCGGGCCCATGGTCCTGAAAACCGCGAGAACCCCTGTTTCCTTTGCGCCCGGTTGCGTCGCCGGCGCTTGTTTGAAATGGCCCATACCTTGGGCTGTTCCAAGCTGGCCTTGGGACATAACCAGGACGATATCATTGAAACCTTCTTCCTGAACCTATTTTTTGGAGGCCAAATCAGTACCATGGTCCCCCGTCAAGTCCTGTTTCAGGGGGCTTTGACGCTGATCCGGCCGCTGACCCTGCTCGGGGAACGGGAGATCCAGGGATTGGTCCACAGACGGGCCTGGCCGGAAATTATCAATCCCTGCCCCAGCGCCGGCCGGTCTTCCCGCGAGCAGCTCAAAAAAATGCTAACCGAAGCCTACGTCCACAACCCCAAGATCAAAGGCAATATTTTTAATGCCCTGAGTAATATCCGAACCGACTACTTGTTGCCGCCGATTCCGAGAGGAAAAAGGCGAACGTGAGAGGAAATTTTAATTGAGGTCTTCAAAAGACTCCTGGGAATTAGACCCGGAGGTAGAGCGGCTGCGGAAGATATTTGGTTTGCTGGAAGCCCGGCAGGCCGGGGTATTGGTCCGCCTGGCCATCCCGGCCTTTGATCCCCGGGTTCGCCCGGCCCGGGATCTCGCCCGGCGGCTCTGGGAACGAGCTTGGGCCCGAGCCAATTACCGGGGATCCGAGCTGAAGCAATCCCAGATCGCCGATCTTTATGAATACGCCCTCGTCCGGGCTTTTAAAGAACAAGGGGTCGGCCCTCCGATCCCTATGGATTGGCCCGAAGACGATATCCGCGAGCTAATGGAGGATGTTCTCTGATGATTTATCTGCGACTCTTCGGGCGCTGCCGGATTTATCATGATCCCGTCAGCCCGGTTTTAGCCGCCCCGGCCCAGATCGGCTGGGAGGCCTGGTTCCGAACCATCGATCTGGTCACACCCCGTCGATTAAAGGGACGGGAATTGCTGGATCGCACCCGGGGCTGGTGGACCGTCGAGCCCGACGAGGTGGCCGAAGTGGTAGCGCCCTTCGGGCGCCTGGTGGTTGGGGAAAAAGGGGAGTTATTTGTTGAATTGACGGACGAAGCCGTTGCGGAATCCCTGAAAAAGGCCCTGGCGGATCGATTTGGGGATCAGGTTCTGCTGGCGCCTTAATACGTAAATAAACTCGGGCTACAAAGTATTCATTAATAGTTAATAATTAACAATTGATTATTAATTATTAATGTCAACCAGTTAGGCTAAAAGTTGCCCTTCTATTTTTAGACCTCGGGGTACCCGCCCGCGGGCGTGTTGGTTTAGTTCCTCGTAGGGGCGGCGACCCCGCCGCCCAACCCGGAGCCGGATTTAGCCCATGTCGTCGTAGCCTTACCCCGGGCCTGGTTACTCTTACGGGGCAGGCAATAGTTTGTGGTTTCCTGGTTCCAACGTAAAGAAGGCCATATCCGTGGCCATTTCTTCCGCTCCTTCGGCGTTTTTCTGGGTCACGCCCTCGATCTGGACTATAGCCTGGCTGACTTGATCAAGCCCCTGGGACTGTTCCTGACTGGCCTCGGAAATCTCACTGATCAGACTCTTAGCCTTTTGAGTCCCGGTCAAAATCCGATCAAAAAGTTCGCCGGTTTTCTTGACCATTCCTGATCCCTGCTCGATCTTGCTGATGGTGTTATTTATCAGGTCGGCCGTGTTTTTCGAGGCCTCAGTCGATTTCAGGGCCAGGCTCCGCACCTCATTGGCCACTACGGCGAATCCGGCGCCCGCCTCTCCGGCCCGAGCGGCCTCAACGGCGGCATTCAAGGCCAGCAGGTTGGTTTGAAAGGCGATTTCGTCGATCGTCTTGATGATTTTTCCGATCTCCAGACCCGCCTCCGAAATGTGTTTCATGGACAGGCCCAGATCCTGCATACTATGATCGGCCTGTTCCACCAATCCGGTGTTCTCAATGATCAGCCGGTCGGCGAAACGAGCATTTTCGGCATTTTGTTTGGTCATGGAAGCGATTTGGTTGATCGAGGCCGAGGTTTCTTCGAAAGCGCTGGCCTGGCTGGAAGATCCATCCGCCACCTGGCGGGAGAGGTGCATCACTTTTTGAATCACCCGGCGCAATTGGCCGGTCATTTGAGTGAAAGACCGGTTCAGTTGACCTACCTCGTCTTCTGCGGTCTGCTGGTCTTGCCCCCCGGCGGATAAATCCCCTTGGGCCAATTGTTCGGCCCTGGCGGCCACCACCCGGATCGGCTGAACGACGTAGCGGTTCATCAGAAAAAACACCAGCACGATAATGCCGACGATGCCCAGCCCTCCAAAGAGCAATCCCAATAATCGGGTCCGATTCAAGGCCGAGACCACTTGCTCACTGGACTGCCTGACCAGCAAGCCTCCCAGAACCGAACGGCTTTGTCCGTGGCAGTGATAGCAGGCCGGCTCATTCCGGATCGGCTGGACCACCGAAAAAAACGGCCGACCTCCCACCATTTCTTCAAACCCCGTGTCCTGGGCGGTCCCGTCATTCAAAACTTTCTTTACGGTCGAAAGGCCCCGGGGATTGGCGACAAAATTGCTCAGCGATTGATCGATCATGGCTTTTTCGGTGGCAAAGGAGACCTTCTGATCAAAATCAAAAACAAAGACCTGGATAGCCTTCATCTTTTCCTGCATTTGGGAAAGTTGGTTTTTTACGGTTTCATTATCCCCCCTGGAAAGGGGATAGATAATCCCGTTAAATACCGATCCGCCCAGCAGGTCGCCCGACCGTTTCAATTGCGTACGGATACTGTTTTCCTGCCCGGTCATGAGGACGTAAAGGAGGAGGCCCACCACCAACAAGGTAATGACCGACAAGGTCAGCAGCAATTTCATTTGCAAACTGGAGGCTATTTTCTTGAGACCGGGGAGATGAAAGCGTTTATCGGGATTGAACATGGTTAGTGCGCTCCGGCATGGATTAATGGTTTGAATTTAAACGATTGAATCCGCTGACTGGTGTGGCACTCTTCACAAACCTTCAGGTCCATTTTCCGGCGGATTTTTTTACCATTTTGGGCGTCGGCGTGATCGCCACCGGGACCATGGCAGACCTCGCACCCGGCGTTTTTCAGTTCCGGGCTCTTGACCGGGTCCTGAAACCCGCCCGGTTTTCCGTATCCGGTGGTATGGCACTTATAGCAGTTCTGGATTTCTTGGGCGGAAAGTCCTTTTTTCATTTTTTCAATGCTCTGAAAGGAATGCGCTTTTTTGGAGTATTTGGTAAAATTATCGAATTGTTCGCTATGGCAGCCCCCGCACGTCTCCGATCCCACGTAGCGATTGATTTTTTCTTCAGTCCGGCCAGGAGCGCTCAAGAAGACCAGGAGACCAAAAAGGAGCAGGCCCCAGAACGTCCGAGTGATCCTTCTTCTGATAACCGTGTGAGCCATCCACTCCCTCCATTGAAAAGGTTTTACCGGATTATCGACCGGTAATTGGCGAATATTAAATTTTTTTCTTTGAATTCAGGCTATTCGTACAATCATGAAATAAGTCACCGTCGCCGAGAGGATAAATTATTGGCTCTTCGGCTGGAGAAGTGATAGGTTATTACAGGTCGAATCAAGGGGAAGGGCCTGGATTCGGGACTCCGGCTCACTATCTGCCGGAGGAGGGTCGTCAGACCTTAATAAAAAGTAGCCGTGAGTCGTCTGGCGAAAGCCGGAGGCCGGCAATTAATGGGCGAAACGCCTGAAGGGGGAAAATCGATGAAAGAAAAAGTCCAGGATGCGCTGAATAAAGTCCGGCCGCAGTTACAGGCCGATGGCGGAGACGTGGAATTGGTGGAGGTCACCGAAGGGGGCCTGGTAAAGGTGCGATTAACCGGGGCCTGCAAGGGTTGCCCCATGTCCCAAATGACCTTAAAGATGGGGATTGAGAAATTTTTAAAACAGCAGGTCCCGGAAGTAACGCTGGTGGAAGCGGTCTGAAGGCCGGAGGGAGTGTTTCCGCGCGCCGGTGACCTGCCGTCCGCTCCCACCTCTCAATTATTGAAAATCAGTGGATACCAGACGTTATAGAGACATTTGAAGTAACCGCTCCAGTCAACCGTGTCGGCGTCGACGGCCTTTACCAGTTTAATCGCCAAATCCTTAGTGTCGGGGCGGATACGGAGTATGAATTCACTCATTCCGATCGGATTGACGGGATTTCCCCAATCATAAGTGTACCCCAGGCGAGTCCAGGGGTCTCCCCAGCCGCTCGGGTCTTCGCCGTCGCGATGATAGATGGTCTCGGCACGATCCATAAACCATTGTTTGAAGGTTTTCGGGGCCAGCCAGTTGGCCTCCAAAAAAAGCGCGGTGTCGTTGATTTGGATAAAAGGATTGCCGTCCTGGGGAAACACCCAGTTTCCCGGCCCAATCTTTCTGGCCAGCATGGCTTCATGATCGTTGGCTTCGGGGTCCGGACTGGGTCGAAAGAGATCGGAAGGGGAGACCCACATTTCCAGAAAAACATCGAAAGAATAGGCCGGGTTAAGGCCCATCAATTGGCGGACCCGTTCTTTAGAGGGGGGACAGGTTTGCCCCATGAAAAAATTCTTCAGCTCCGGGACGACGGTGACCCAGAGGCTTTTGGTCAGAAGATATTCCGGATCGTTCAGGTGCGAGGCGTAATAATTCTGGTAACTGGCCCGGGACATAAAGGCGCCCACCAGGATACGGGATTGCCCCGGCACTCCTTCCCAGACGATATCCCCGCCGTGTAACCGTTCATGATTGATCGGGTCCCAACTTGGAAGAACGGCCAGGAGCTTCGTGCTGATTTTATCCTGGGTGGCGGTTTCCGTCGCCGCCAGGGCGTCGTAATAGGCCTTTTTATCGGCCGGGGAGACTTCCAGTCCCCAGACCGGTGTTAAAAGAATCCCCGTCAGCCAAAAAAAGAAGCCAAAGAGGATCATTCCTTTTGTATTGCCCTTAAAACGATTCGCCATCTCTTTTTCCTCCTTAAGAATCCCGATCGGGTTTTTCTGCCCTGGTAGTATATCGGCAGAAAAGGATTTAGGTTTAGTAAACCAATACACACTAACCCAGTGGCAAAAGACCAAAGGTACTGGTTACATAAACTCGCAACGTTACGGAGGGAGAATAGTGAATTTATATCTTTCTTACGGAGTAAATTCGCGGTCCCATAGCGCGTCTAGGAAAAGGCGGTAGGGGAGTATTCGGACCACCCCCACCTGCCGCGCACGGTCTTCCAGGCTGACACAGAGAAAACGCTTAAGGTTTTTCTCTTCCGCCAGGGCGTTCAGGGATTTAAGGTCCTGAATGGTTACGGTTTTCTTGGCTTTGATTTCTATGGCGGTGTGATCGCCCAGGATGAAATCGACCTCGAATCCTGAGTTGGAACGCCAATAGTTGACCGGCTCACCGGAGAGATAGTCCCGGTAACTCAGCAGTTCATGAAGAATCCAGGTCTCAAAGGCCAGCCCGAACTCGGGTGTGCCTGGTTTAACCAAGCGGCCCTGTAAGGCTGAAGCTACGCCGACATCGAAGAAATAATACTTGGAAGACGTCAGTGGCTTGCGTTTGTGGGAATGGCGCCAAGCCGGGACTTCGTGCAGGAGCAGGGTATCCTTTAAAATTTCGAAATACTCATAGACCGTGGTGCGGGGTACCTGGGCATCATTGGAAACATTGGTATAGTTGACGACCGTCGCATTACACAGAGCGGCCACGTGCAGGAATCGGCTGAAGGCGGGTACGTTTCGCGTCGCCCCTTCCGCCACGATTTCCTGTTGCAGATAGGTGCCGGTATAAGCGTCCAGGTCTGCTTGGGGATCGTCGGAGAAATAAACAGACGGCAGTAAGCCGCGGGCAATGGCCTTTCCCAGATCGAAACGCGCCCCCAACTCCCGATAGGTTAAGGGATGCAGGTATCGGGTACGGGCGCGACCACCGAGCAGGTTAACGCCGCCCCGCCTCAATTTACGGGCGCTGGAGCCTGTTAACAGAAATCGAATCCGTCGTTTCTCGATAAGGCGGTGAACTTCGTTGAGCAGTTCAGGAAGGCGCTGGACTTCGTCAATGACCACTACCTTATTCTCTGGTGACAGTTGCTCTTCCAGAAGACCGGGATTCCGACTGAGGGCCAGGTAAATGGAAGTATCGAGTAGATCGTACAATTGGATCCCGGAAAACAACCGGTGAATCAGGAAGGTCTTGCCGGTCTGGCGTGGTCCGAAAAGAAAATGTGATTTCGTTCCCATCCAACCGACAAGGTCAGGAAGACGATTGATGACCGGCGGCTCGTGGCCTTTTTTAGGTTGTGACGCTTTCATCGTCATTTATTATGTCAAATGACGAAATAGTCGTCAATAAAAAATCCATCCAGGTGGACTGTTCAGGACTTTTGGCCAGGTTAGACCCGTCAAGAAATAAGCTGTACAATGCCGCGGTATCTCCGTTCATGCTGAGCCTGCCGAAGCATGGCCGTATCGTTCACCCTTCGACTGCTCGACAGGCTCGCAGCTCAGGGCGAACGGTTGTAGTGTCGCTTTGTCAAGATTATTTGTTTACAGATCCTTATCACCGGTGATACTTCTCGCCGGCTTAACCGTCAGGTAGCGGTAGAGCTGTTCGCTGAATAGCAGGGCGCTCATTTCATGGGTCAGGGTCAGGGATGAAAGGGAGAGTACGTGATGGGCCTGGCTCAATACCTGGGAGGAAAGGCCCAATGGTCCTCCAATACAAAAAAAGGTTTTCTTGATTCCCTGGCGACCCAAATCGTTCAGAAAATCGAACCACTGCTTCTGAGGCCAGCGTCTCTTCCTCGTTGGTCTAAAGCCACCCGGCAGCCTTCCACCGGAATTTTTTCCAGAATCCGGTCTCCCTCTTTCTGTTTGATCAAGTCCTCGTTACAGCCGGTAGTGATTTTTTCCTCTTTGACCGGAATAACTGAAAATTCGGTGTAGCGGGTAATGCGTCGCCGGTAGAGGTCCATCCCCTCTACAATAAAAGGCGCCTTGATTTTTCCCACGGTGACCAGCACATACTTCATGCGTTACCCTTTACATTTTCAACAGCTTGGCCACCTGAAGGGCGGCGGACTCGATAAACCGCCCGTATTCCCGGTCCGAGCGGCGGGAGGGCAGGGGAGTGTTCACGCTGACCGGATAATTTTGCAGCTTTTTTCGGGGATGAATCCCGAAGGCCGGAGGGAAACTGTTTTCAAAATACATATCCTGAAACCCCGAGAATTTGAGGGCATGGGCCGTGGCGTCCAGAATGGCCGTTTCCCGGCGGGTAACCTTCTTTTCCTGCAGGGCCTGCGCCAAACCGGCCAGGCTTTCTCCGCCCTGGGTGCAGGCAATGTGCCCGTTTCGGTTGGCGGTCAGCATGGAGTCCATGATGGACTGTTCGCTGACTTCGACCACAAAGACCTTTTGACGATCCTGGGTCTGGTTGTATTGTTCCACCAGTTGAACTACCCGGGGCATGGATACCGGGTTGCCGATCATGGCGGCCTGAGCGACACTGGGTTTTACTTTAACCGGCTTAAAGACCCTTTTTTTGGGTGAAGGCTCCAGGTAATAGCGGTAAACCGGGTTGGCGTGGCGTGATTGAACCCCGATAATCTTGGGCAAGGCCGTGATGAGTCCATAGCGATACAGTTTTAGAAACCCGGAGAGGATAGCGGTAATGTTGCCCGCGTTGCCGATGGGGACTAGTAAGACCAGTCCCTCCAGATGGTAATTCAAGGACTGGGCAATTTCAAAGGCATAGGACTCCTGCCCCAGTATCCGCCAGGCGTTTTTGGAATTTAACAGGGCCACCGGGTAATGGTCGGATAGGTACTCCACCACCTTCATGCAGTCGTCGAAGACCCCCGGGATTTCAATGACCGTGGCCCCGCTACCCAGGGGTTGGGACAATTGCTGGGGGGTAACCTTTCCCTGGGGCAATAAGACGGCGGAACGGACGGAATCTCCCAGATAGGCGGCATAGAGGGCGGCGGAGGCGGAAGTGTCACCGGTCGAAGCGCAGATGGATAGAACCCCCTTGACCTTTTTTTCTTGAATGAGAAAGTTCAGATAACTAAGGGCGCAGGCCATGCCCCGGTCTTTGAACGAGGCGCTGGGATTTTGACCGTCATTTTTGTAATAAAAATCCAGGCCGATCTCCCGGGTCAGACCGGGATTGGCTTTGATCAGGGGGGTATGGCCTTCTCCCAGATAAAGGATGGCCGACAGGGGGATCACCGGGGCGATCAGCTCGTGAAAACAGAAAATCCCTCGGAGCGCCGGTTCGGTTACCATGCGACGAAAATCGAATACCCTTTGCCAATGGGTCCCGGAGCGGGAGGTCAGCGCCCGATCGTCCCGGTTTTCAATCAACAAAACCCCTCCGCAGGTTGGACAGGTGTAGAGCAGCGTTTCGATGGCATGATTCCCGCCGCAGTTTAAACAGTTATACTCCAATCGCCCGCCAACCTTCGGCAGCAAATGGGGTTGTATTTTTTTGGGGAAGGCCTGAAGTTCCATAAGGGCTCCTTTAAGTAGAACATTAAGTATGTATAACTAATAATTTATTATTAATTATTAAGTTTGTTTTAAAAAAAGCTAAGGACTCGCAAAAAGTCGATCAGATCAAGTTTGATGCGTTCGCAAAAAGTCAAAAAACCTGTCATTGCGAGCGAAGCGAAGCAATCCCCACCATGGTAACTAGCAGATTTTCGGGGATTGCTTCGTCGCTTCACTCCTCGCAATGACAGCGCTGGAGACTTTTTGCGAAACCATCAAGTTTATCCTGCGCAGTTTACCCGAAATAGTCAGGTTTCGTTGACTTCGCCCGAGGCTCCGGGCGTTTAGTCGAAATTATTTTTATTATGATATTAGGGTTAAATAGGGTAGGGTGTCAATTTAAAATCAAATTAACGGAGATATAAAGGATTATGGAATGAGATCTCGCTTTGCTCCAGGATGACAGTCAATAAAATATGACATTGAAAGCTATTTTGTTTGATATGGATGGGGTTTTAGTGGACAGCATGAGTTATCACATGCAATCATGGAAGCAACTACTTGAAAATGATGGTATATTTATAACAGAACGATTTATCTATGAACATGAGGGCGCCATGGGACTGGATATCATCGAGAATTTGTTCCAGAAGACCGGGCGGCCCATCGATTCGAATCGGATCCTGGAAATCTATGATCGGCAAAATCGAGTCTTTCGGGAAGAGTACCTCAGTAAGGTCCGTCTTTATCCCGAGGCCTTGACTTTGATCGACAGATTTCAACGACAAGGATTGCGTCTGGGACTAGTGACCAGTTCCCGGATGAATCTGGTTGAACAAATATGGGCGGGCCATCGATACCGCGATTATTTTGAAACGATCGTCACCGCCGACGATGTATCGCGGTTTAAACCAAATCCGGATCCTTACCTTAAGGCCTTGGAAAAATTAAACCAGGAACCGGAAGGCTGCCTGGTGGTCGAAAATGCCCCGGCCGGCATCCAGTCCGCCAAGGCGGCCGGCCTGACCTGTTATGCCGTCGCCTCCACCTTGCCGCCCCCGTACCTCCAGGCCTCGGACCGTATTTTTTCCAGCCTAAAAGCCTTGGCCGATCATTTTTTCTTTTGATTATATCAATGTCTGATAAGATATATTATGTAAACTAAATAGGAAAAAATAAAAGAATTATCTAAATATGGCTTCTACGAATTCCCGCGGCTTGAATGGTTGCAGATCGTCCACCTGTTCCCCTATCCCGATCTGAGAAATGGGTATCTTCAGTTCCTGGCTGATCCCCACCACAATCCCTCCCTTGGCGGTGCCGTCTAACTTTGTCAAAATAAGCCCGGTGACCGCTATCGCCTCATTAAAGATCCGGGCTTGCGAAATGGCATTCTGACCCATAGTGGCATCCAGGACCAGTAAGGTCTGGTGAGGTCCTTCCGGGAATTCTTTTTGAATGGTTCGGTGAATCTTCTTTAATTCCTCCATTAAGTTCACCCGGGTGTGAAGTCGTCCGGCGGTATCGATCAACACGATATCGATTCCCCGGGCCCGGGCTGCCTGAAGTGCGTCGTAGACCACGGCGGAGGGATCCGACCCTTCTTTCTGGCGAATGATTTCCGCTTGAGAGCGTTTGGCCCAAATCTCCAACTGTTCTCCAGCCGCTGCCCGGAAGGTATCTCCGGCTACCAGCATAACTTTTTTCCCGGCCAGCCGGTATTGGTGCGCCAGTTTGCCGATCGTGGTGGTCTTGCCGACCCCATTAACACCGATCACTAATATAATTAAAGGCTTAGATAGATGATTGCTGGGTGGAGTCGTCGCTTCCAGAAAACGTAATATTTCCTCCTGGAGGGTTTCTCTGAGGCGTTCCGGGTTGTCCAATTCCCGGCGTTTGACTTTTTGCTGGACCAAAGCGATCAGCGCCTGGGTGGTATCGACCCCTAAATCCGAGGTGATTAGAATCTCTTCCAGTTCGTCCAACAGATCTTCATCGATCTCTTTTTTCCCCAGGACCAATTGATCGACTCGTCCGACAAACGATTCCCGGGTCTTGGTTAAACGTTCCTTAAGTCGGTGAAAAAATCCCTTGCGATTCCCCTGGGGCTCTTCAGCTTGACTTATTGATTCCCCGGAGGCCGGGTTCTTTTCGGACGACCCGTTTGGTAAACCCTCCGGAAGTTCATCTTCTTTCTTGCGAAACCATTTCAACATATTAATTTAACACATTATCGAGGCGTACGGAAACCAGTTTAGAAATGCCCGGTTGTTCCATGGTAACCCCATAGAGCGCGTCAGCCATCTCCATGATTCTCCGGTTGTGGGTGATGAGAATGATCTGAGAGTTATCTACCAGACCGTGGACGAATTTTTTAAAACGCTCCACATTGGCCTCGTCCAGGAAGGCGTCAATTTCATCCAGCAGGCAGAAAGGACTCGGCTTAACCAGATAGATGGAGAAAACCAGGGCCAGGGCCGTCAAGGCTTTTTCCCCGCCCGAGAGCAACCCCATGCTGGTCAAGCGTTTTCCGGGGGGATGAATAATAATGTCGATTCCGGATTCCAGCGGGTCCTCTTCATTCACCAGAGAAAGCTTAGCCGTACCGCCGCCGAACAATACGGGAAAGACCAGTTCCATCTTTTCCTGTATGGCTTTAAAAGTCAACAAAAACAAGTCCTTAGATGTAGCATTAATTTTTTGGATGGCCCTTTTCAGGGAATCGATCGATTTCAGTAAATCCTCTTCCTGGGACTGGTAAAAATCATGGCGCTCCTTGAAGGCCTGGAATTCTTCAATGGCCGTCAAGTTAACCTCTCCGATTTGTTCTATTTTCCCTTTCAGCTCCTGTCTTTTCTGAGAGAGGGCCGCAAAATCTTCCTCGCTGGGGCGCGGCCTTTCCAGAACCTCCTCCAGTTCACACCCGAATTGCTCCCGGGTTTTCTCTTTCAAATGTTCCAGTTTAAGCGCCCCTTGGGCGGCCTGCAACTGCAATTCGTGATCCCGGGCTTCCAGTTGGTCGATTTGGGACCGTTTATCCCGGGAATTGGTCTCCACCCGATCTTTCTCCTGTTGGTCCTTTTCCCAAGTCTGCTTCGCCGTCTGGATCAGGGTTTCCAGCCTTTCTAATTCGGTCTGGGAAAGGAGCAGAGCGTCCTGGGTTTCGGCCATTTTGATTTCGAGATCCTCTCGACGCCGGTCTCCGGCGGCCAGCCGATCCGTTAATCGCTGCCGCCGGCTTTGCCTGTCCGCCAGGGCTTCCTGCAGACTGGCCGCTTCTTTGGAGAGGTGATCCCCTTTTTCTTTGAGGACCGAATACTCGGTGCTGATCCGGGTTAAGACCTCCCGGGCCTCCTCCAAGCTTTTCTCCAGCCGTTTACCCGTTTCTTCTTCGCCCAGGAGCCTGCTTTTCAGGACGGCGACTTCCTCGTTCAGGGCTTCTTCCTGGATTCGGTGAATTTCCTCCTCGGAATTTTCAGAAGCCACCAGGGACCGGGTTTCTTCTTCTTCGATGGCAATCAGGGTTAGACGGCGTTGCAGGGGCTTGGCCTCCTCCTGATAACCGAACTGGATTTTTTCCAGCTCTGATTTTCTTTTTTCCGATTCCCGAATTTGGGACGCCAGTTCGGCAAGCTGTTCTTCCAGATCCCGCAGGACTTCGGCTTGGCCCGCCAGGGCCGCTCGTTTTTCCCGAACCTGGATTTCCCCGTCTCGAATCTGCCGTTCCAGACGACGGATCAGATTTTTTTGAAATAGGATCCCGGATTCCGTTTTTCCGGAACTGCCTCCGGAGATCACTCCGAGGCGACTGATCACATCACCTTCCGGCGTAACCAGAGCGTTTCTCCCTCCCCGGTCTTCCCAAAGCTTCAGCCCCTGATCCAGGTCGGGAACCAGCAGAAACTCACCCAAGAGGTGCTGCACCCAGGATTGCAGTTCAGTTTTCACGACTACTTTGGAGATTAAAGGCTGAAACCCATTGCCCGGGAAAACGGAGGCAGCGCCCCCCTCCGACTCAGCCGGCTGGGATTGATTCAATAAGAGAAAAGTGGCCTTTCCGGCCTGGGTGCCTCTGAGTTGCCGGATGCCCTCCAGCGCTTCCCCTTGATCCTGAACGAGGACGGCTTGCAGGCTTTCTCCCAGGGCCGCTTCCACGGCGGCTTCGTACCCGGGTTCGGTCTCTATCCCCTCGGCCAGCAGGCGAACCCGCTTCTTTCCTTCTTCGTCTCCGGTCGGGTGGTCGCGCTGCAGCAGGGAACGGACGCCGTTCTGATAACTCTGATAATTATCCCGAATCTGCTGGAGGTTTTTGATTTGTCCCTGGTCCTGGAGAAGAAGCCGTTCCAGTTCCTTGAGCTCCCCTTCGATCTCTTTGCGGATTTCAACCTGCTCCCCCTGCCCTACTCGTTTTTGCTCCAGATCCGCTCGCAGGTCTTCGATGGTTTTTTGTTCTCGTTTGATTTTTTCGGTCGCTTCCGTGGAAAGGCGATTCAGGTGTTCCCGGCGTTCGTTCAACTGGTCGCGTTCTTCCTCCTGCCGGGCCAGACGAAGATTTCGGTCTTCTCGGAGTTTGATCAGTCCCAGTCGCAGATTACGAATCCGGGTCTGCTCCGACATGGTATTCAGCAGGTGATCTTTGTTGCTTTCCAATTCCTGCTGGTGGGAATGGTGTTCGCTTTTCAGGCGATTCACCGTCCCCTCCTGAAGGGTTACCCGTTCTTGTTCTTGCTGCAACCGTTCTTTAAAGGACTGGAAGGCTTCCTTCAGGGTCTGGGCTTCGATCTCTTTGTCCTGAAGCCAGGATTGGATTTCCTTAAGCTCCTGCCCGGTCTCCAAACGTTGCCGTTCCAAGCCTCCCAGTTCCTGTTGAAGCTGTTGGAGGAAGCTTTCCTGTTTTTCCCGGGACCCTTTTTGCTGATAATACTGTTCCTGGAGGACTTTTAAACTCCGATCGGTTTCGCCAAGCTGCGTTTGAATCTGCTGAAGGCGATCTTGGATGGCCGTCATTTCATCTTTCGAGGTCCGCAATTGTCCCTGCTGGAGATCCAATTCCTGTTCCAGCCGGGCCTTTTCTTCCTGGATGTCCCCATAATCACGGAGGGTAAGCGTCAGCTCTATTTCCTTCAAGGCCAGACGGGCTTCCTTGAACCGTTCGGCCTTTTTGGCCTGACGGTAAAGGGAATTCATTTGCCGTTTGACTTCGGCGATCACGTCCCCCACCCGTAACATATTTTGCTGGGTTGACTCCAGCTTACGCAGGGTTTCCTGCTTTCGGTGTTTATATTTAGAGATACCGGCGGCTTCTTCGATCCAGTGCCGGCGGTCCTCCGGTTTAGAATCGATAATCGCCCCTACCCGACCCTGTTCAATAACGGCGTACGCCCGGCTGCCTACTCCGGTGCCCATAAACAGGTGGGATATGT
Organism: uncultured delta proteobacterium; assembly: GCA_963743305.1. Lineage (GTDB taxonomy): Bacteria > Desulfobacterota > RBG-13-43-22 > RBG-13-43-22 > RBG-13-43-22 > CAVQSS01. Next base: position 23,176 of record CAVUPH010000034.1, on the reverse strand, counting down.
CTTTCAAACGGCAGTTTTGATTGTTGATGGCGTATTCGCTTTCCCCGTCTCGGAAAAGCCGCCGGGTAATAACCACTTCGCTAAAGCCGGCCATTTCCGGGGGAAAGGAGCCATTGTCATTGTCCAGGACCAGGGACACCTCGGCCATGCCGACCGAAGATTTGCCGTTGGAACCGGCGAAGATGACATCCTCCATCCCTTTTCCCCGAAGCTGTCTAGGGCTTTGTTCCCCCATGACCCATTTGATGGCGTCTACGATATTGCTTTTGCCGCAACCGTTGGGTCCAACCACCCCGCTAATCCCCTTGGGGAAAGGGATGATCGTTTTTTCGGGAAAAGACTTAAAACCGTTCAATTCAAGGCGTTTGATTCTCATGGAGGCTATTGTAACGGGAGCAGTCCGGAGATGTAAAGAAAAAAATACTATAAGGGGTATTCGGATGGAATTTAGCTACTATATATGGTAGCGAATCTGCTGACCGATATTAATAATCCATTCGTTGTTTCGTCGGGACGGCCCCCCGTGGCCGCCCCTACATTAATGAAAACAAAGCAAATCGATTAAAAAGGGTAGTCAATTCCAGTAGCAGGGCCAGGCGGTTGTTCTTTATCTTTTCGTCCGGCGCCATGACTAATACCTGCTCAAAAAATAGGTCTATATAGGGTCTTAACTTGGCAAGATCATGTAAATACTCACTATAGTATCTTTTTTCGAGATGCTGGTTTAATTTATCCCTATTTTCGTTTATTTTATCAAATAATTGAATTTCTGCATCTTCCTGAAACAATCCTTCCCTAACGGTGCCCATCGTTGATTTATCAATACCTTTAAGTATATTTAACGCCCTCTTACATCCGATAGTTAATGAATAAAATTCAGTATTATTTTGAAATTGACTTAAGGCCTGGGTGCGGAGCCGAACCTCGTTCAGGTCAAACCAGCCGGCGGCCAGAACAGCCTCGATAACTTCTTTTTTATGCCCAGCGAAGGTCAATAAATATTCCAGACGCAGAGCGAAAAATTCCAAAAGATTTCCTTTGACCCTGCCGGGTGTCCGGGTGGAAGACCCTGGGTAAAGGGCAATAGCCTGATCCAGTGCCTGGTCCAAGGAAAAACCATAGTCCCTGGCCCAGGCGATCAAGATGACCCCCTGAGCCTGACGGCGCAGGGCATAGGGATCGGCCGACCCGCTGGGAATCTGGTTTAAACTGAAGAAGCCGGCCAGGGTATCCAATCGGTCGGCCAGACCAACCAAAGCTCCGGTATCTGAAGCGGGAGGGGGGTCCTGGGCGGACAGCGGCAGGTAGTGCTCCAAAATGCCCTGAGCAACTTCAGGGTCCTCTCCAGATAGCCGGGCATACTCGCGGCCCATGACGCCCTGCAGACTGGGAAACTCTCCGACCATGTGGCTGGTGAGGTCGGCCTTGGCCAGCCGCGCGCACCGTTTGGCCAGGGCTTCTTTTTCCGGGACCAGAAGCCGGGCTAAATAACCGGTCAGTTCGGTTACCCGTTCCACCTTTTCATAAGAAGTGCCCAATTGGGAATGAAAAATGACTCCCCGGAGCCGTTCAACTTTTCCTTCCAGAGGTTGCTTGGTGTCCTCCTGATAAAAAAAACGGGCATCGGAAAGGCGGGCACGAAGGACCTTTTCATGGCCGCGAATAACCCGCTGTTCGTCCGTAACCTGCGTATTGTTGACGGCGATAAATCGGTTGATCAGCTTATCTCCTTCGTTGACCAGGGGAAAATAACGCTGGTGTTCTTTCATGGAGGTCACCAGAACCTCGGAGGGAAGTTTAAGAAAATCCGGATCGAATTGTCCGGTAACGGGCACCGGCCACTCTACCAGGTTGGTTACTTCATCCAAAAGCTGTTGATCGATCAGGACCTGCCCCCCGACCCGGCGGGCCTGGGATTCCAATTCCCTGGATAAAATGGACCTTCGTTCCTGGGGGTCGACGACCACTTTCGCGGAAAGGAGACGCTCCGGATAATCATCGGCCTGAGTCAGGGAAAAGGGCCCGGGGGCCATGAACCGGTGTCCATAGGTTTGGCGGCCGCTGGCGATTCCCTCCAGGCTGAAGGGGATCACCTCGGCGCCGTAGAGGGCCGCTATCCAATGGATGGGACGGGCAAAGCGCAGGCTCGACCTGCCCCAACGCATGTTTTTAGGAAAAGTTAAATCCAGGATAAGTTGCGGGAGCAATTCGGGCAGAACGACGGAGGCGCCACGACCGCTGATTTTTTTCTTCAACCCCAAATAAACCCCCTTGGGGGTTTCCAGGAGGCTGAGATCCTCCACGGACACTCCTTTAGCCCGGGCGAACCCCAGGGCCACTTTGGTCGGATGCCCATCGTCTCCGAAGGCCGCCGAACGGGGCGGGCCGATTATAATTTCCTCCTGGTCGGACTGAATCGGTTCCAGGTCGTAAACCAACAGGGCCAGCCTCCGAGGAGTGCCGAAGGTCTTTATTTCCCGAAAAGGCAAGCGGGCCTGCTGAAGTCGCTCCTCCGCCAGCCGTCGGAGGGATTCCAAGGCCCCGAGAATAAAGCGGGCGGGAATTTCTTCGGTGCCGATTTCCAATAGCAGATCTTGAGCCATCATCTTCTCTTCTTCCTTTGTTTCCTTATTAAACCCGCCTGCTACGCGGGGCACCCGCGAAGCATGAAAATCCCCCCCACCCCCCTTTTTCTAAGGGGGGAGTCAAAGTCCCCCTTTGCCAAAGGGGGATTTAGGGGGATTTGAAAAAGCTGGAACAATTGCCGAACCTTTATTTTCGTACTAAGCGAGCAGGGGAAATCCCAGGGCTTCTCTCAACGCCAGATAGGCCTGAGCTACCAGGCGGGCCATGTCCCGAACCCGGGCGATATAGCTGGTTCTCTCGGTAACGCTGATCGCGCCCCGGGCCTCCAGGATATTAAAGGCATGGGAACACTTTAAACAAAAATCGTAGGCCGGCAAGGGCAATTTCAAATTCACCAGACGGTGACATTCCTGTTCGTAGGATCGAAAACTTTCCCGCAGTTGTTCCACGTCGGCCTGGTCAAAATTATAGGTGGAAAATTCAAACTCCGATCGGTGATGGACTTCGCGGTAAGTCACCTCGCGGTTCCACTTTAAATCGTAAACATTATCCACTTCCTGGAGATACATGGCGATCCGTTCCAGACCGTAGGTCAATTCCACTGAAATGGGGGCCAGGTCGATCCCCCCGCATTGTTGAAAATAGGTGAATTGGGTGATTTCCATACCGTCCAGCCAGACCTCCCAACCCAACCCCCAGGCCCCCAGGGTGGGCGATTCCCAATCGTCCTCCACAAAACGCAGGTCATGGTCCAAGGCCCGGATACCAAAACTCTCCAGGCTTTTTAAGTAAAGGTCCTGCGCTTCCAGCGGTGAAGGTTTGAGGAGCACCTGATACTGGTAATAGTGCTGCAAGCGGTTGGGATTTTCCCCGTAACGGCCGTCGGTCGGCCGGCGGGAAGGCTGCACATAGGCCGCCTTCCAGGGTTCGGGTCCCAGAGACCTTAGAAAGGTGGCCGGGTGAAAGGTGCCGGCCCCGACTTCCACATCATAAGGTTGCAGGAGCAGACAACCCTGGTCCGCCCAATACCGGTTTAGCGATTGAATAAGATCCTGAAAGGTCAGCACGCCACCTCCTTAAACGGTCTAGCGGTAGGGTTCCTGGATTTGCCGGAGGACCCGGGCAGAGCCCAGCTCCCGGCCCAGAACCTGATAACGAAATTTTTCCAACAGCGTTTCAATCTCCGCCCGGGTTCCGGTGGTAAACCTCAGGCGCAGGGCCTGACGCAGTTCCATCCGGTTCGCCTGTCGTACACTTTGGAGGGCCCCCGGCGACAACGGTATTCCGCTCTGTCCGTTGGTGCATTCCCGGCACTGCAGCCTTCCCGAGCCCGGCAAAAATACGGCCTTTTGCATCTCCGCTCCCTTTTTCCCGCAAGCTTGGCAGGCTTCAAAAGAGAGTCCGTATCCCGCCAATTGGAGCAGCTTCAACTGAAAAAGCGGGCCAATTTCCGGATCCCCTTTTTCCCGATCCAGAATTTCCAAGGTATCGCGCAACAGCGCATAGATCGGCCGGTTGGGGTCTCTAACCGGGACCAGTTCCTGGATCAATTCACAGGCGAAGGCCGCCAACCCCCATTTTCGGAAATCGCTGCGGATTCCGTTAAAAGGTTCGATCAATTCTCCGGAATCGATTCGAATCCAAACATTGGAGGGTTTTTCAAAAAGTTCCAATCGGGACCGGCTGAGCGGTTCCAGGCAGTGGATAAAACGTTTTTTACTTTTCTTGGCCCCTTTGGCGATTCCTTTTAACCGCCCCAGCGAGGGACAGAAAAAGTCTACCACCAGATCCGACTCCCCGGCCGGTTTTTGCTGGAGGACAATGGCCTCGCTGGACAGGGCGGGCATGATGGATTCCTGCATTCCTTTTCAGCCAAAAATTTCCAAAATTTTTGGCTAGGGGTAAATCCGATACAGGGTTCGGGGAAAGGGAATGGTCTCCCGGACATGTTTCAACCCGCAAAGCCAAGCCACCATTCGTTCCAAACCCATCCCGAATCCCCCGTGCGGAACCGAGCCAAAGCGGCGAAGATCCAAATACCAACCCAGGTCCGATTCCGAAAGGCCGTGTTCGGCCAGGCGCTGAGACAAGCATTCCGCGTCTTCCTCCCGCTGTGAGCCGCCCACTACTTCCCCGTATCCTTCCGGGGCCAGGAGATCCATATTTAAAACCAGCCGATCATCCAGGGGATCGCGTTTCATATAAAAGGCTTTACAGGAAGCCGGGTAGCGGTGAATAAAAAGGGGCTGCTCATAACAACGGGAAAGTTCCGTCTCATCGTCCGCGCCCAGATCCTCTCCCCAGGCCACGGCTCTTCCTTTATCCCCCAAGGTATTCAGCGCCTCCTGATAAGTCAGGCGAGGAAAGGGGCGGCAAATCTTTTCCAGGGGCTCCAGTTGGCGTTCCAACTGCTGGAGCTCCTCCCGGCGGGTCAAAAGCAATCGGGTCACCAGGAAACAGACCATTTCTTCCACCAGCTCCATCAGTTCTTCCAACTGGGCAAAAGCCATTTCCGGTTCCACCATCCAGAATTCGGTCAGATGGCGGCGGGTTTTCGATTTTTCCGCTCGAAAAGCCGGGCCGAAACAATAGACCTTTCCAAAAGCCATGGCCCCGGCTTCCATATACAGTTGGCCGCTTTGCGACAAATAGGCCGGGCCCAGATCAAAGTACCGGGTTTCAAAAAGAGTGCTGGTGCCTTCGCAGGCCGCTCCGGTCAGGATCGGGGCCGCCAGTTCAATGAACCCCCGGTCGTTCAAGAAATCCCGAATGGATCGAGAAATTTCATGCCGGATTTTTAGAATGGCCTGCTGCCGGGAAGAGCGCAGCCAAAGATGACGATGCTCCATTAGGAAGGCCGTGCCGTGGTCCTTGGGGGTAATGGGGTAATCCTGGGCCCGTTGAAAAATGGTAAGATCCTGGATTTCCATTTCCACCCCTCCCGGTGCCCGCGGGTCGGCCCGCAGAATCCCGGTGAGCCGCAAGGAGGATTCAATGGTCAGTTGATCAAAAATTTGGATGATTTCGGGCGCCGTCTGTTCGGTCACCAATACCCCCTGCAACAATCCGGTGCCGTCCCGCAAAACCAGAAAACGGACTCGGCCGCTGGATCGTTTATGGGTCACCCAACCTTGAACAGTGACGGTTTGATTCAGGTATTGCGGTCCCTGGCGGATGGAAATGATCATGGTGGAAAGATTCTTTAGAGCAGGATCTGGATGGAGGTACGTTCCCGCAATTTGAGCAGCCACTGTCCGGCCCGAGCCTCGACCTCCTCCTGATAAAGCATTTCCTGAATCTTGTCCCGGACCTCTTCGAGGCCTTGGGCTTGGGTGGTCTCCCGTTTCACCAATTGAACCAGCCGCCAGCCTTCGGGGAGGCTCAGCACCGGGGTGGTTTCGCCGGGTTTAAGGGAAGCCAGGGCTTGCGCTAAAGAGGAATCGATCTCCGACAAGGGGAAAAAACCCAAATCCCCCCCCTGGAGGGCGGAAGCATCCCGGGAGAATTTCTGGGCCAGGGAGGCGAAAGGTTCCCCTTGTCGAAGGAGAGCGGCGATTTCCTCGATTCTGGCTTTGGCGGCCTCCGGGCTGGGATAATCGGCGTTTAAGATGGTGATCTGGGCCAAATGGAGCCGCTCCCCCCCTTCAAATTTGGATCTATTTTTCTGGTAGTAGGCGTCGACTTGGTCCTTGGAAAAAATGAGTTTACTGCCGACCTCGCGACTGATCAGCTTGAAACGTAATATCTGATCTTTCAGCCGCGCGCGCAGATCCGTCTCCTTCAGCCCCTCCCGAGCCAGAGCGGCGTCGAATTCCTGATCGCTTTTCATCCCCTGATCATGTCGAATCCGGGCGATGGCCTTGTCTATTTCTTCCTTGCTGACCTGCAGATTGAGTTTCCGGATCTGGACGGCCAATAATTTTTCGTCGATGAGTTGGAAGAGGACCTGTTTTTGGACCTCCGGGTTGTTGGGCGTTCCGGGGGGAAGGACCTCGGCCATCTTTTTTTCCAATTCCAGCCAGGTAATAATTTCGTTGTTGACCACCGCCACTATGCGATCGGCCACCTCGGCCCGCACGGCGACCGGTGAACCCCACAAAATCAGGAAAGCCGCGGTCAGGGAGTAGACCGCGAGGATATTGCTTTTCCGTCGGAATCGCAAAAAAGAAGGCCCTGCCGACCAGGGCCTGCCCCAGGTCGACTGTCTGAACCGGCAACTAATCAGCAATTTCATAACCCGCCTTTTTTAGTTCCGCGATGGCCTCTTCCCGCTGTCCGGATTTGATCCGGATATAAACGCGCAACAGGTCCGTGGTCCTCCGCGGCAAAGAAAACATGCTAATAATATTGATCCCCACTTTTTCCACCAACGTGACGATTTTTCCAAAGGTCCCCGGTTGCAGGTCCACGTTTTCCAGGGAGATGATCTCCTTTCTGGCCTCGGTCCCGAAAAGCTGGATCATGGCCCGAGCGATCTGGGTCTCGGTGATAATGCCCACCAACTGGCCCTGTTCATTCACAACCGGGAAGCCCCCGATCCCTTGTTCTACGCCCCGGACAATGGCTTCAATCACGGTATCTTCCGGGGAGACCGTGATCACCTTCTTCTTCATTAAGTCTTTGACCTTGATCTTCATGATCAGGTAATTCAATTCATGAATGCTCAAGGAACTGGCGGAGGAAGGGGCGGCCTCAATGAGGTTGCGAAAGGTCACCATCCCCACCAATTTGCCTTTGTCGACCACCGGGAGTCGGCGGATTTTGTTTTCTTTCATGATTTTCTGAGCTTCCACGGCCGAGGTCTCCGGGGAAACCGTAATGGGGTCTTTGGTCATCCAGTGTTTTACCTTCATCTGCTCCCTCCTTGGCGTCGTATCGGTTTAATCCGCTGGACTATTACAACTTTCCTTGAATTTTCTTTTAGTTATTAACAAAAAACCCGATGGAGGTCAATAAAAATAACCAAAAATGGAGCCTGAGAATCCTTCTCCCTGAGACCCGGGCGGCCAAGGGGAGTGGATTTCCGATCAAACGGCATAAAATTTAACGGCCGGCAATTCGATACAGGTCAGGCGGTTTCCGTAGACCGCCCCCGTATCGATTCCGATTCGTTGGTTATGGATAAAGGGTTGAGGGAAGGGGGTATGTCCAAATACAATTTTCTTTCCAAAATCATAATCGGAATAGAAGAATTCCTCTCGAATCCAAATTAAATCGAAAAGGTCCTGGTTCTCCAGGGGGATGCCGTTACGCAACCCGGCATGGACAAAGACATATTCCTCCCATTCAAAATAGGGCCGCAGGGATCGATAAAAGGCCTGGTGGGCGGCGGGCATCCAGGGTTCAGTCGCTCCCGGTAGGCCGGCGGACTGCGATCCCACATAACTGCGCAGCGTTTTTTCTCCGCCGTTATAGAGAAAAGCATCGCTGTTCCGTCCGTCGAGGTATTCCAAAAGCATCTGTTCATGGTTGCCCAATAAAAAGATCGATTCCGGGAGTCGAAGTTTTAAGTCAACCAGGTAATCCACCACCTCCCGGGAGTGAGCGCCCCGGTCGATGTAATCTCCGATGAAAACCAACAGGTCCTGATCCGGATTGATTTTTATCATGTTCATCAGGGGGACTAACTTATCCAGACAACCGTGGATGTCCCCAATGGCGAAGACGCGTTCCATAGGGACTAATTTATCACAACTTGCCGAGCCGGAAAAGAGTAAAGGTCTTTTTCCTTTTTTATTAATAAGTTAATGGAATAAAAGCCGACCTTTTTGGTTGATTTTTATTTTCAAGAGATTATAATCGGTCCCGTTTACTTACCGGAACTCCTTATTGGTCAGAGGATTGGAGGATGTTGAATGGGCAAGGGCAAGATCAGGACGGCTATCTGCGGTTTAGGAAATTGTGCCAGCGCTCTGATTCAAGGCATCGAATACTATCGTCATAATCCTACGGTCCATCTGGGGTTGATGCATAAAAACCTGGGAGGTTACGATCCGGAGGACATCGAGATCGTAGCCGCCTTTGACATTGATCGCCGTAAAGTGGGTCGCCCGCTCCAGGAAGCCGTTTTCGCACCCCCGAACTGCGTCTTTCCCATCTGGAAAGACCTTCCCGATTACGGCATTACGGTTCAAATGGGACCTCTTTTGGATGGAGTGGCCCCGCATATGCTGGAATATCCGCCGGAGCGGACCTTTCTGCCGGCTGAAGAACAACCGGTGGAGGTCGAAAGGGTCCTGAAGGAAACCCGGACCGATATTTTAATCAATTATCTGCCGGTCGGTTCCCGTGAGGCCACCCGTTATTATGCCCGTTGCTGTTTGGCGGCCGGGGTCAGTTTAGTCAACTGCATTCCTGAATTTATTGCCTCTAGTCCGGAATGGGCCCAAATGTTTGAGCAAAAAGGGATCCCGCTGGTGGGTGACGATATTAAATCGCAGGTGGGAGCGACCATTATTCACCGGATTCTGGCCCATCTTTTTGAAGAGAGAGGCGCCCGGATTCTGCGGACCTACCAACTGAATACCGGTGGGAATACGGATTTCCTGAATATGCTGGAACGATCCCGTTTAAAAAACAAAAAGATATCCAAAACCGAAGCGGTGCAATCCCAACTGAGCACTCCGCTGGCCGAAGAAGATATCCACATCGGCCCTTCCGATTACGTCCCCTGGCAGGGGGATAATAAGGTTTGTTTCCTCCGCCTGGAGGCCGCCAATTTTTGCGGGGTACCCTTTGAATTGGAGGCCCGCTTGTCGGTGCAGGATTCTCCCAACAGCGCCGGAGTAGTCATCGATGCCGTCCGCTACTGCCGGCTGGCCAGGGACCGGGGAGAGGCCGGTGTTTTGCTGCCGGCCGCTGCCTATTTTATGAAGCATCCACCACTCCAGTTGGAGGAAGCGGAGGCGCGACGGCAACTGGAAGACTACTTGGCCGGGGACTTCACGATTGCTCCGAGAAAGTAAACTGGGTCGACTCTATTTGCACTGGGTGGAAGCCTGCCCGACCGCCCTACTCCACCGTTCCTTTTTCCAACCCAACCACCTGACTTATTCAGCCCTCTTTTTCAGTATTCTGGTTATTCCGGCCTTCATCCATTCCTTCTGGCTGGGAGGTCTGACCATACTAGTCGCCGGGGTCCTGGATACATTGGACGGGGCGCTGGCCCGAAAAACGGGCCGAACCTCCCTTTCCGGGGCCTTCCTGGATTCCGTTTTGGATCGCTACGGCGATTTTTTTATTTACCTGGGTCTCTGGGCGGCTGTGGTCATCCGGATGCCCCGCCTTTTTTTAGGGGTTACCCTATTAATTTTTTTCTGCATCCAGGGATCGTTCATGGTCAGCTATGCTCGGGCCCGGGGAGAAGGACTGGGGGTGTCGACCTCCGTAGGCCTCTTCGGCCGGGCTGAACGACTGCTTACCCTGGGAGTCGGCTCGATAGCCAACGACCTGTTGCCTCTGGTCTGGCCCCAGCGGACCTGGCTGGAGCAGCAGGGATTCATTTTAGGAGTCCTCCTGTTGTTGGCCTTGGGCGTTCATCTTTCAGCTCTCCAGCGAATCGTCACCCTCACCGGGCGTTTGAAGGGTGATTAGCGATAGCGCCAAATAAATAAGGGCCTTCTTTCCCGAGGGATCGAGGCGGAAGAAATTTCCTGACCGGTCCAGGCCGCTCGACCTGAATCCTGTTCCAGGGGTTCTCCCCTTATATGTCATAAAAGACATAACTTGTTAAACTTTCATGATAATTTTCTATTGCAAATGCCTTTTTATTCCGCTATATCATCGATATCATCTTTGTAAAATCAAATCATAATTCTCTGTTTAAATCAAAAGACTGAACGATAGGAGGTGAAACAAGTCCTGACGTTTGGGCCGCTTTTCTTTGTTCATTTCAGTTACCGATCAACCCAAAATCCAACCAGTAATCAAGAAAGGAAGGTGAGTAAATATTATGGGCGTAACCCGAAGGGATTTTATTAAGATTAGTGGTGCCGGCGCTGCCGGACTGGTCCTGACCCAATTGGGTTTTGACTTGTCACCCATCGAAACCTATGCCCAGGAATTCAGACTCAAAGGGGCCAAGGAGACCACCACCGTTTGCTGCTACTGTTCGGTCGGCTGCGGGATGATCGTGCATACCGACAGCCAGGGCAAGATCATCAACCTGGAAGGGGATCCCGAGCACCCCATTAGCGAAGGCGCCCTTTGCGCCAAGGGGGCTTCCTCCTACCAGATCGCGGTCAATGAAAATCGTCTCAAGAAGGTCCGCTACCGCGCCCCTTACGCCGACAAATGGAAGGAAGTCTCCTGGGAATGGGCCCTGGACAAGATGGCGGCCAATATCAAAAAAAGCCGCGACGCCAGCTTTGTGGAGAAGAACGCCGCCGGCCAGGTGGTCAACCGGACCAACGGCATCGCCTCGGTGGGCAGCGCGGCCATGGACAATGAGGAATGTTGGCTGTATGCCAAGATGCTCCGGGCACTGGGGCTGGTCTATATCGAGCACCAGGCCCGTATCTGACACAGCGCTACGGTAGCGGCTCTGGGAGAGTCGTTCGGACGCGGCGCCATGACCAACCATTACATTGATTTTCGCAATGCCGACGTCATCCTGAACATGGGCGGCAATGTGGCTGAAAATCATCCGGTTTCCTTCAAATGGATTCAGGCCGCCCAGGATAAAGGGGCCGTCTTCATCCATGTGGACCCCCGCTATACCCGTACCTCCACCAAAGCGGATATCTTCGTCCGCCTTCGTTCCGGGACGGATATCGCTTTCCTGGGGGGCATGATCAAGTACATCCTCGACAATAAGCTGTACGATGATTTCTATGTCAAGAACTACACCAATGCCGGGTTTTTGGTTAACCCGAAATACAACTTTAATGACGGCCTTTTTTCCGGCTATGATCCTCAGAAGCGGTCCTATGACGCCTCTACCTGGGTCCTGGAAAAGGACGAGGCCGGGATACCCAAACAGGACCCGACACTGGCCGGCGACCGCTGCGTTTTTCAGCTTCTGAAGAAACACTACGACCGCTACACTCTGGACAAGGTGTCCGAGATTACCGGCACTCCGAAGGAGGATCTGCTGAAGGTCTATCAGGCCTACGGGTCCACCGGGGCCCCGGACAAGGCCGGCACCGAACTGTATGCCATGGGCTGGACTCAACATACCGTGGGGGTGCAGAATATCCGGGCCATGTGCATGATCCAGGGCCTCCTGGGGAACATGGGGATCGCCGGCGGCGGGGTCAACGCCCTGCGCGGAGAATCCAATGTTCAGGGTTCCACCGACCAGGCCCTTTTGTTTCATCTCCTGCCCGGCTATCTGCCCAATGCCCGGGCCCAGTGGGCCACGCTGGCCGACTATAACAAGACCACCCCGAGCTCCAAAGACCCCCGGAGCGTCAACTGGTGGAAGAACCGGCCCAAGTATGTGGCCAGTTACTTAAAGACCATGTATGGGGACAAAGCCACCAAAGAGAACGACTTTGGTTACGGCTGGCTGCCCAAGCTGGAACCTACCCAGGACGCTTCCTGGTTGAACCTGTTCGACGAAATGTATAAAGGGGCCTTTACCGGTTTCCTGGCCTGGGGGATGAATCCGGCCTGTTCCGGGGCCCACGCCGGAAAGGTACGTCAGGCCATGGCCAAGCTGGACTGGATGATCAACGTCAACGTCTTTGACAGCGAAACCGGGTCATTCTGGAAAGGCCCGGGGATGAATCCCAAAAAGATCAAGACCGAGGTCTTTCAGTTGCCCTGCGCCGCCTCCATGGAAAAAGAAGGCAGTATCAGCAACAGCGGCCGTTTGATGCAATGGCGTTACAAGGCGGCCAATCCCCCCGGGGAAGCCAAGCCCGACGGCGACATCATGTATGAACTCTTCAAAAAGGTCCGGGCCCTGTATGCGAAGGATAAGGGGGCCCTGGCCGATCCTATTGCGAACCTTAAATGGGACTATGAAACCAACGGCCACTTTGATATCCACCAAGTGGCCAAGGAGATCAACGGCTATTTCCTGGAAGACGTGCCGGAACATCCGGTGGACAAGAAGGCCTACAAGAAAGGGACCCTGGTCCCCAGCTTTGTCTTCCTCCTCGATGACGGCCGGACCTCTTCGGGCAACTGGGTTTACTGCGCCAGCTACACCGAGGCCGGGAACATGGCCGCCCGAAGGAAGAAGACCGACCCCACCGGCTTGGGCCTTTACCCCGAGTGGTCCTGGGCCTGGCCGGTCAACCGCCGGATCATTTACAACCGGGCGTCGGTGGATCTGGAAGGAAATCCTCGAAACCCCAAACGGGCCTTGCTGAAATGGGATGCCGAAGGAAAGAAGTGGGTCGGCGATATACCCGACGGCCCGGCCCCGCCCATGGGCGATAAGGGTGTCTATCCCTTTATCATGAAACCCGACGGGCTCCTTGCGCTTTTCGGTCCGGGCCTGAAGGACGGGCCCTTCCCGGAACACTACGAGCCCCTGGAATGCCCTATCGAGAAGAACCCCATGTCCGGCCAGATGATCAACCCGGCGATTAAACTTTTTAAAGAGGGCCTGGACAAGTTTGCCTCCTGTGATCCCAGGTATCCCTTTGTCTGCAGTACCTATCGGGTGACCGAACACTGGCAGACCGGGGTGTTGAGCCGCTGGCTCCCCTGGCTGATCGAAGCCGAACCACAGTTGTTTGTGGAGATGAGCCTCGAACTGGGCAAACTGAAGAGCATCAACAACGGGGAACGGGTGATGGTTTCGACCCAACGCGGACAGGTGGAGGCCGTAGCCATCGTTACCAACCGTTTGAAACCTTTTCAAGTGGCGGGACAGACCATCCATCAGATCGGGCTCCCCTACCATTTTGGCTGGCTTCACCCCAAGAACGGCGGGGACAGCGCCAACCTGCTGACCCCGACGGTGGGCGATCCCAATACCATGATCCCCGAATCCAAGGCTTTCATGGCCAATGTAACCAAGTTAGCCAAACAACCGGCCCCCAAGGCCGGGAAGAAGGCGTAAGGGAGGTGAACCCGAATGGCAGATAAATCTTTCTTAGTAGATACATCCAAATGCACGGCTTGCCGGGGGTGCCAGGTGGCCTGCAAACAATGGAACAAACTGGGGACCGAGAACACGGTCAACCGGGGAAGTCACCAAAACCCCCCTGATCTGTCTTCCACCTGCTACAAGGTCGTCCGCTTTAACGAGGCCGAAGTGGCCGGCCGCCCGGTTTGGCTTTTCTTTGCGGACCAATGCCGGCATTGCGTTGAGCCGCCGTGCAAAGAGGCGGCCGATGCACAGGTCAAAGACGCCATCCTCAAGGACGAGGCCACCGGCGCCGTCATTTATACGGATAAAACCAAGGGCCTGAAGGCCAAAGACATCCTGGATGCCTGTCCGTACAATATCCCCCGGGCGGACAAGAAAACCAAACTCCTGGTTAAATGCACCATGTGCTTTGACCGGGTGAAAAACGGGATGCTCCCGGCCTGCGTCAAGACCTGCCCCACCGGGGCCATGAGCTTCGGTGACCGGAATGAAATAATGGACAAGGCCCAGAAGCGTTTGGCCGAGGTAAAGAAAAAATTTCCTCAGGCCAGCCTTCTGGATCCCGACGATCTTCGGACCATCTATCTGGTCCTGGAAGACCGTAAACTATATCACAAATTTGCTTCAGTCGAAAAACGGGGAATCTCCCGCCAGGCGGCCCTGCGAAAATTGTTTAAACCCTTGACGACGGTAGCAGCGGCTACGGCGGTTTTCGGAGGAATAGTTCAGGATACCCACCGCTAAGCAGTCTGTCTACGGTTAACCTTAATTTCTCCAAGGGCCGATGTTCGCATCGGCCCTTTTTTTTCGGATTTTGGGTTTCTTTTTTAGACTGATTGGGTTAAACTCGGAGACATTCGAATTATTTCGATGCTACCTTGATGCTTGGGAGGATACTATGCGGTTTGATCAACGGCTGGTCGTCTGTTTTACGATGCTTCTGGTGAGTTGTTTTCTGGTGGGCGCTGTCCAGGTGTCAGCCCAGTGTCCCGCCCCCGATAAAGTTCAGGCTTCCTTGAAAAAGCTCTTTCCCAATGTGGAACTAGGCGCCATTCAACCCAGTGAAGTCAAAGGGCTTTGTCAGGTGCAGGTCAAGATGGGGGGTCAAATCCGTCTTCTTTATGCGGACGGCCAGGGGGATTATTTTCTGCTCGGTAATTTGATTGAGACCAAGAGCGGACGCAATCTGACCATGGAGGCCACGCAGAATTTAAACCGCCTGGGGGCCGATGATCTCCGTCAATTGGAGTCCTTGACCGCCTTTTCCCTGGGTAAAGGCGACAAAGTCCTCTATTTCATTACCGACCCCCAATGCCCCTACTGTAAGCAGGCGGAAGCCATTATTAAGAAGATCGCCGAGAAAGGGGAGCTGACGGTTCGCTTCATCTTCTTTCCGCTCCCCAGCCATAAAGGCGCCAAGGAGCAATGCATCTCGATTATCTGCGACAAGAAAGGCTTGGAAGGCCTGGAAAAGGGCTATAAATCAGAGAACCAGTGCGCTGAAGGGGTAAAAAAAGTGGACGAGAGTCTGGCTTTTTTGCACAAGAAAGGGATTGGTTCCACCCCGACTTTTATTTTTTCCGATGGAATCGTTCATTCCGGATTGATGCCGGAAGAGACCTTGCGCCAGCGGTTGGGCCTCCCTCCGGCCGGTGCTAAAACGGAAACTAAGACTCCCGGACCGATCAAAAAATAGCACTTGATTCATGCTTCGTGGGTGCCCGCCCCCGGCCTGGGAGTTTAATAATTAATAATTAAGAATTAAGAATTGATTATTAATTATTAATATCGATCAGTTAAAATGCTACCTCCTACCTCACAGGAGGCGGCGGGGCATATCCCCGATCATCCCAGAAACGGTTCCGGGGATGCGGGGGGCGGCAGTCGATGATTCCTTTGCGGCAGAGGGTCTCGCGCCATTCATATTTCATAAAATGCCTCTCCGCGGCCACCGGTTCCGGTTCAAAGTCCACCCGGATAACCGGGGAATATTTTTCTTCCCCATAACCGGTTCCCGGTTGGGCCTCCGTCCGGGGCCTCATAGCCTGGGGAGCGCTTTGCCCGGGCATTTCTTTCCTGTCTTGATGCCCATAGGTCCCCCCGCGCTCATAGACCGGAGGTTCCGGCGGTCTTCGTTCCGGAAAAACCGCCACGGCGATGACCCCCATGGCGGAATAATCTCCCCAGGCGCCGGCATAGGACCCCCCGGCCTCGGTAAAGTAAAAGGTGTTCACCTGGTTATTCGAACTGCGCCATCCGTCATAATAACCCCAGCCCTGCGGATCGAGGATGTACATGCGTTCCTGGGGCTGCAGAAAAGACTTTTTCCCGGAAATAATGTTGCGTCCATCGACGGCGATGACCAGTCCTACCCGATAGGGGGTGTGATTTTTGACTCGGATACTGTACCGTTCCCCCCGGATGGCTTCCAGATAGGCTCGATAGGTATTCGGTTGCCCGGAGTCCACCGGATATAACGGCAGGCCGGGTCCCCGCTCGGTGACCACACTAACATCCAGCAGAGGGGAGTAGGCCAAAAGGGTTCCCGAGGACAGCAGTAAGGCTAACCAAATGATAAACATAGCTATTTTTTTCATATTCATCCTCCTCTTCGAATAATTAACCCTTTAGACCGCCTGATTTTTCCAAAGTTAAAAAAAAACGGGGTTTGGGCCTGCTTAAAATAAAATTAAACACTTAGGCCCGGATTCGAAGTCCGGAGTACCTTTGGAACCTTTGGCAAGGCCTTTCGCCGAGACCCGGCGTCCATACCAGATCTGGGGGGCGCCCACCCAAAAGGGCGAAGCGTCAAAAAAGGTTTCTCGGTCTCCAATGATGGTCCCCTCCCGGTCAGCCCGATTATGGTTGAAGTGCCGGTCCCTAACGTGGTAACTATTGAAGTATAAATTATTTTCGGAATGGAATCCATGCGTAATCTTACCCTTTTGGCCGACATGTACGAACTAACTATGTTGGGCGGGTATATCGCCAGCGGCAAAGAGAATCAACTGGCCAACTTTGATTATTTTTTCCGGAAAGTTCCGGATGCCGGCGGATATTGCATTACGGCGGGTCTGGAACAGTTGATCGATTATATTCAACATATCCATTTTTCCGCGCGCGATTTGGCCTACCTGGAAGGACTCGCCATTTTCCCGGAGAAGGTGCTCTCCTACCTGGAAAATTTTCATTTCACCGGGGACCTCTATGCCGTTCCCGAAGGCACCTTGGTCTTTCCCGGTGAACCCATTATCCGGGTAACCGCCTCCCTGCCCGAGGCCCAATTTATTGAATCGGCCCTTCTAAATATCATGAATTTTCAGACCCTCATCGCCACTAAGGCCGCCCGGGTCTGCATTGCCGCCGAGGGGGACCCGGTGGTGGAATTCGGACTTCGCCGAGCCCATGGTCCGGATGCCGCCCTGGGGGCCGCACGGGCGGCCTTTATCGGCGGCGCCCAGGGGACCTCCAATGTTCTGGCCGGCAAGCTGTTCGGAATCCCGGTCCGAGGGACCCTGGCCCACAGTTGGGTGGAATCCTTTCCATCCGAACTGGAGGCTTTCAGGACGTATTGCCGCCTCTACCCCGAGGCCAGTCTCTTATTGGTGGACACCTATGATACGCTGAAAAGCGGGGTGCCCAATGCCATTAAGGTGGGGATAGAAATGCGGTCCCAGGGCCGGGGAGAGCTGAGCGGTATCCGTCTGGACAGTGGGGACCTGGCCTATCTCAGCCAGGAAGCCCGAAAAATGTTGGATAAAGAAGGCTTCCAGCAGACCAAGATTTTTGCTTCCAGCGATTTGGACGAATGGATCATCGAAAGCATCAAGAAACAGGGCGGTCGAATCGACGCCTGGGGTGTGGGGACTAAACTGGTGACCGCCTATTCCAACCCGGCCCTGGGCGGCGTTTATAAACTGACCGGCATCGAAGAAGCGGGTCGGATGGTCCCTAAAATAAAAAAGTCCGACAATCCTGAAAAAGTGACCAACCCCGGGATGAAGAAAGTTATTCGTTTTTTTGATCCTAATGGTTTCATGCGGGGGGACGTGATGTTCCTGGAGGGAGAAGTGCCGGAATCCAAGGCGCTCCGGGTCTACCATCCCACCATTCCCCATCTCCGCAAAATGTACCCGGCTCGATTTTTACGTTCCGAATTATTGGTCCCGATTTTTAAAAAAGGGGCCTTGGTTTACTCAAGGCCCTCCCTGCCGGAAATCCAGAAAAACACACACCGCAATTTAGACCGGTTGGGACCGGAACATAAACGTTTCCAAAACCCTCATATTTATCATGTCAGCCTTAGCCAAAAGCTGTTGCGGACCAAACAGACGTTGCTTAAACAAACGGTCCCCTAGTTTCATAGTAAACCCCCATGCTCGGGGCGAGCACCCACGAGCATGAAAATCCCCCCCCACCCCCCTTTTTCTAAGGGGGGAGTCAAAGTCCCCCTTTGACAAAGGGGGATTTAGGGGGATTTGAAGAAGCTGGAACAATCGCCGAACCTTTATTTTCATCCTAAAAGGCTCGGGAACAGGCGATGCTTTCGTGCTCTTTCCCTCTTACGGAGAGGATGGGCACCGGACAACGGCGAAAAACCTTTTCCGCTGTGGATCCAAAAAGGGTGTTGGCGATATTGGTTCGCCCTTTGGTCCCCATGACCATCAGATCAATCTTCTGATCCTTGACGATTTCCAGAAGCTCCACCCAGGGAACGCCGACCCGAAAGACCCGAACCACCCGCAGGTCCTGACAACTGCTTTCTTTCAACAGTTGGTCGGTTTCGGCCTCTCGATTGCGCTTCTGATCGGCAATATATTTTTCCACGGTAACCCCGACACCTTCCACCTCTACTTTGCGGATGGCTTCCACGTCCCGTTGGTTGAGGACATTGGCCACTACCAGAACGGCGTTTACGGAGCTGGCTAAAAGGGCCGCGTACTTAAGAGTAGCTTTGGAATAATCGGAAAAATCAACTGCCGCCATAATTTTATTAATCGGTCCCATAAAACCCTCCTTGATAAAGTTAGTAGCTTAGGCCCGGATTGCGAAGTCCGGAGTGCCTTCGGAAAACCCTTTTGTCGAGACCCCGTCGCCACGAAGGCCCAATCTCAGACTGAGCTGCTCTATTCTGAGCCGGGCATGAATTTGGGGGGAAATGACTCGCCCGCGCCCAGGGATAAACCCGGTAGGACCATTAGAGTGGCCGTGCCGTGGGCCAGAAGGCGACCTTCCTGATCACGGATCTCGGATTGCCCCAGGGCTAAGGTTTTTCCCAATTTGAGGCATTGCCCCTTAGCCACCATCTTTCCTTTGATCGTCGGGGAAAGGTAGTTGAGCTTCATTTCCACGGTGGTCAACCCCAGACCCTCATCCAGTAAAGGATAGACCGCCCAGAAGGCCGAGGCATCAATCAGGGAGGAAAAAACACCGCCGTGTACCATTCCAAAAGGCTGAAGGTGTTCCTCCCCCAGGGAGATCTCCAGCAGTGATGTCCCTTCCCCCAATTCGGTGATCGACATGGAGATTAATTGAAAGTACGGACACTGGTTTACCGTTCGGCAGACAGCGGTTATATAATCCGGATTGAGTCGTTTCATCCCCTTCCTCTTTCTTTCTTCTACCTGGTTTATAGTCAATCCCCTCGATTTGCGAAAGAAAAAAATGCGAATCAAGACTAAATCAACGGCCTGGGAAGGAACGAATTCATCGATTCCCAGGCACCCCCTCCTCCGGTATCAGCGGCCAGGGCTTTCCCTGTCTGAAAGCCTTCTCAATGTTCCCTTCCCGGATAAAATCGTCCTTGACGAGCAAATAATTACCTTTGACGATTTCCCCCGGGTCGAGACAGGCCGCGGAGACTATTTGTTCCAGACCCAATCCGGCCTTTTTGAAAAACGCCAGTTCCTCCAGGAAGGAACGACCCGGCGAGACACCCTGCGAACCGCTGTCGGTGCCGACTACCAGACGAACCCCCAATTGGGCCGCCCGGGATATCGATTCCAGGTGCCCCTCCACGATTTTTTCCAACGCCTCCTCCTGTTCCGCGGGGAGACCATTTTTTAAATGAGCCAAGGCAAACAAGGTGGGGGTCCAATGAATGTCTTTTTCTTTTAAAAGGTGGAGCGTTTCCTCGGAAATAAAAAAACCATGCTGAATAGAGGAAATCGGAAAAGAGGCCGCCTCCCGAATGGCCTGGTCGGAATTTACGTGGCAATGGACGGGCAATCCGTATCGGCGGGCCTCATCGACGAGGCAACGCAATTCCTCCCGGGTAAAGCCTCCGGAGGTGACTCGCCCGAGATTTTTCAAGGATACGATCCCCGAATGAACCACCTTCACCAAGTCGCCCCCCTCCTGAAAAATGTCGGCGACCGCCTGCCGGATTTCTTTCATTCCTTCCACCCCTCGGCCTAAAAAACCTCCATACAAACCTTTCTTGTGCAGGGCGTAACCGGCGGTTTTCAGCCGGACCAAGGGGGCCTCTTGCCGGTCCAGGGCCTTTTTTAGACGAAGCCCCACTCCTTCTCGGCTGCCCATATCCCAAAGGACGGAAATCCCCTGCCGGGCGTAAACCTGCAGGGCGGTTATGCGTGCCATATTGTTGCACAGGATCAGTTTATTAAAGAACTAATAAAAGTTCATCGTGGAAAATTCGTAGACAAATTTAGAGATTCATACCCATTTTGGAGTAAGTCCGTCGGCTCTCTTCCCGCTTAGAAATACTTGCTGTTGACTGTTTTTGTTATTTTTGCTCTTTTAGTCCTTTGTGGTTTTACCCCATTGGGTTCAAATCACGCTACTGTTTACTTTCTTCTTAATGTTACCCGACTTTGCAGTTTTTGCTTTTGTCAGTTTTACATTTATGGCATAATTATCATGGGATTTACCAACATAATTCTTAATTGCTGAGCCAAATCATTGCCAATTAACAGCAAGGAATTTGACCCAATAATTATCTTGTGGATCTCAAGGATAATTCTTAATTATGAAGCAAAATATCATACGAAATTCCACCGTAGCTGGATGAAAAATATTAAAAAATGAGGTATGCGAGTGACATCTCCACTGTCTGAGGGTTCTGAAGGCTTCTGGAGTAGTGGCGAAGGCATTAGTTTGCGTCTTGGGATGCTTAGTTGTTGGCTCAATTGATACAGGATCCTATAAATAATGCCCTTCAAGTGTTAGCGCCCGCGTATGGGGTTCAGTATTTCAAGATGTCAGGTCCGCAACCAAAATGTGATTACTGCGTTCGATTTTATGGGCGTATTTATCGACAAGGCATGTTCATGCCCGAGTTTCCAGCACACCCATTTTGCCCACATCTATGGGAGGTATGGTTTCCGCGGGCTGAGTTTGCAGCATTCTGGAATCTCACTCTCTACCCTGAAAGTCACGAGGTTAAAACTCCTCATTTAAAGAGAAATCATTTTAAAAGTGCGTAGAAAGTTTCTTTTCTATTTACCTTAATGTTTGGTCTTCAATGAAACAAATTTAGAAACCCGGCAGTCGCCACCGCTATGGTGAGAAGTAATAAAATTGTCCATGAAGGAAACTCTGGAACAGAAGGAGTTGGAGAAGGACGATAGTCGGTGTTGAAGTTGCTATGTATTGAGATGTTAGGGTCGGGTAGGTCGAACCATCGATTGTGGTTGCATATGTGTTGCTTGAGGTTATGTCTGTGCTGACCGTCACTGTAAGGGTGTCGCTCCATCCGCTAACTTCACCGTTTAATATTCGATAAGGCCACGCTGAGGCAAGCCCCAAGTTTCAGAGCCAATGACCGCTTCAATTCGGACGTTCATCCGGTCGCCCTACTTAGCTCAATAGCGTTATACCTGCTAATGTTAAAACTCGTATACTCAGAACCATAGCTTTGTTTTAGAAAATCCACGTCTTCGCTTCCAAAGAGTTTCCTCCATTCACCTGCGAAATGCCCCCTATAGCTTATGTTGTAATAGAAATCGATGTTCCCATAAGGAGTGAAGGGTTGGTTCTTGATTTTACCTTCCACTATTATGTCGTTGATGTGATATCCAGGGTTTATGATTTGTTTTCCTGAGTAAGGGTCGGTAGTATTTGTTGTTGGCACATCGTAAGAGTGGTCAACTACTTGTATGCTAAATTGTGGAATAGCTGGTTTAGGTATTGATAGAGCACTTGCAGGTTTAACCATCAGTAGACTTAGGCTTGAGATAGCCATTATTAGAATTATGAACACTGCAAAACTCTTGCTTAGTCTATTCATACTTACTTCTGGAACTGATTTTCATTAATAAGGCTTCTCGTAAAAGACTCATGACTAAGAGTAGTCAAAGTTTCTTGGCTAAGTCTTCAGAGTAAATTGTGATTTGTTGCGTGTACCCAGTTTGAAGCACGGCTCCAGAATTAGTATTCCAAAATTATGGTGATAAAATTTGATTAGACAAAATGTTCAAGATTTCGCCGTTTTGGAAGATGGCAAAATCATCCAGGATGACGATAAATTCCTTGTTGTTAAAGCAGTGATAGCCAGCGAAATAGTGCATAAATACAAAGATGGCAGGGCATACAAACCTGCAGACGAACTAGGAAAAGCTGCGTGGACTGCTGAGGGTAGAATGGGTCAAAGCCCTAAGCCATCCGACAAGTGACCACATCAGAAACGTAAACGACATAAACGAGCCATGGAAAATCCCGCTTCCGCAGTCTTCAACGATCCAAAAACCAATCGACCCTGTAGACGCGGCATAGAAGTAGATATTCGGTTTTTTAAGGACCGCACCGGCAAAGATGTTCTCGATAAAATCCTGGAATACCCCAATCGAAAGATAACAGCATTGGCTTTAGCTGCGATAAAGATGTGACGCCAGGAGAGTTTCAAGGGCAAAAATACGATTACGTACAACGGAACATCTGCATAGATCACCTTGCTGCACCAATTGAGCAGGGGCGTTACCCAAGTCCATACTGCGGCATAAACGTTGATGCAGTCGACGATGGTAAGCCCTTTGTGGAAGTGCAAGATGCCGATTTAGGCATAAGTTACCGTTTTGACTCTGCTAAATTCACTTCGGAAAAAGCTATGGAATGGGTGCAAGAAGCGAACCTACAAATACTGCCCCGTATGCACAAGAATGGAAGAAGTTGGCTACATGACGGCAGCTCAACGACTCTACAAACAATATGGCGCTGACGTGCTGGAAGTGATTGATGCGACAAATTACCATCCACAAAAGACGCAGATGAAAAAGCTGCACAGCAAAAACATGATTTGACCGGCAACGTTATCCAAGCCAACAAAGCAGCAATAGAAAACCTGCTGTCCACTTCTGGCAATCTTAATTTCATAGTTATTCAAATTGCCCTTTTACATAGTCACGAGCAACCCATAACTAATCAGAGGCAACCTCGAATATTGGAAAGTCAAGCGCGTTGGACATGGCAGCCACGGCAGAGAAGACACCAGAATAAATCAAGAACTCTCAAAAACAAACTACAGACAACGTCTCAGTGTGTCACTGGAATACATTACTCGGGTGCGAAACGGAGGCTACCCATCTG
>CAVUPH010000033.1:0-150568 GCA_963743305.1 uncultured delta proteobacterium | reverse complement strand
TACACATGGCGGAAAGCCAATCACCCAGTATTACAAAGAGGCTGTGAATACTGGCCTTACCCCAGACCCAAATTGGCTTGTGCCAAATTAAGAATATGTCTAACCTTATGAAAAATATTGAGGTCGGTCTAATGCCGTTAACTTAAGACCTTCGCTCTGATTTAATAAACTAAGGCCATCCCGGCGGAAGCCAAAATACAGCATTTTGACCCTTTGCGGAAACCCAGATTCAGACGGAATGACGCTATTGGCAACAAAAATTCCTTGAGTTAACGGCATTGGGGTCGACCCTATTTATAGGTTACCATTTCGGGAGATGTAATAAGATTGAGGCCAACGAGGCGGTTCGCGTTCGAGCGCAAGATCGAGTTCGGGTCTCCCTACCCGGCATTGGGCCGGGCGACCCGATGCCGGGCAGTGGACGACGAATTCCTAGGGTCGGGGTTAAGGGTGTCAGAAGGAGAGTATTCTCGCAGCGATGAACCGCATCCATACTTACGTTGATCGTGCCAAAACCGTGGCAACTGCCATGGTTTTGTTTATCGTCGCTTCGATGGACGCAATGCGGAAACTGCCAGGCTCGGGCCAGCGGTATGGAGTGGGAGATTTCGTTGCCCAAATCTTTATAGCTCTGCTTGGGGCGATTTCAATCGTTTTGTTTGAGCAGGTTGTTAACTGGGCGATTCGGAAGTCTCGCGGATTGCGTGTCCTGATCATGGGGCGCCAGGACATTGAGGGGTACTGGCTGGAGACGATGCGGAGCCAGCCGACTGGCGAGATTATCGGCTTTGCCGTCGAGTCCATCAACTATACCGATGAGGATTTCGTCATTGACGGGAAGCAGTTCGACATCCATGGCCGGTACACGGGGAGTTACTGGACGATCATTCATGAGTACGCGGACAACCAATCAAAGTTGGTCTTCGGATCAAAGCATGTCGGAGATGCTGGGCCGGAGAAATCTGGCTACTCACTGGTCCATTACCTCCGTCCGAATCGTCAGATCACCGGATATGTCGGCTACTTTACAGACACGGACATGGCGGGCCGAATCGACATTACTGGACAGCGTCTAACGGCCCCGGACGAGGTGGCGCTCGCCAGTACGATTCTGGGTACGGACCTCGTTCCTGAGTCGTCGGCGGTCGTACACCACCTGTACCGCCTCAAGTCGCGGGGGCTGCAGCAAGCCATCCAGTCTCTTACCACCGAGGATACAGGGCAGGCTCTCACGACGATAGTGGATTCATCATCCAGAAGTCCAACGGTGATCCATACGACGGGAGACGTGGTTAACCGGAGCAATGCGGTCGCTGGCGCAGATGAGGTTTCCGTCGGTCCAGTCGAAGTTAACCTTTCGGAATCACAGAAGAAGAAATCATCATCATGAACAAAGAGTCGATGTTGGACGTGGTCCGGCGGCACTACAATGCTCACGGGTCACACAAGGCTATGGGGAGTTCAAGCCCATCGCAGGTCGAGCCGCATTTCTTCCTAGTGCGCAGTTTCCTAGGTGAGATCGATATAGCGATTCTGTTCAACACGAAGAGGTGTCGTTATCAGTGCACGTTCTGTAGCCTGCCGGCCAAATCGTCGGAGGAGTTTATCCCCGCCGACGATATCGCCGCTCAATACTTGGGGGTGCTCGATCGTGTCAAATACGCCATTGGGGTACTTGAGAGGTTGACGATCGCCAACGAGGGTTCTGTTCTCGATGTCCAGACGTTTCCACACAGCACCCTACTAGAGATTGTGGAGTCATCAAGCGCCCTTCCTGGGATGACGCGAGTAGTCATCGAGTCGCGACTCGAGTTCGTCGATGTCGAGACCCTGCAAGACCTTCGCCGTCTGAGCGGGGGAAAATCGATCGATGTGCTAACCGGATTTGAGAGTGCCGACTCTCGAATCCGGGAGGGCATATTGGGCAAGCGTGAATCCCTAGATCGCTTTCTCGTCGGACTTGACCGGGTGGCGGAGGCCGGGTGCGCCCTGACTGCCTACGTCTTGTACAAGCCCGATCCGCGAATGACAGATGAGGAGGCATATTTAGAAGCCGAGCGTAGTATCGATTTCCTTGACGAGCAGACGCGTCGTAGGGATACGTCCCATTCTGCATCCGGCTCAACCCGATGTACGTTTCTCGAGGTACGGAATGGGAGCGGAGAGCGATGCTCTTGGATTACAAGCCGCCCAGGCTCAGTGATGTTCTTGCACTCGCTCACCGAAAGGATGAACAGGGCATACCAATTTATCTCGGGCTGACCAGCGAAGGGCTCGCGGACTTGGACAAAACCTACTGGGTCCGCGAAGACTTCTCCAGAGGATTGCTCAAGGATGCGATCCTCTGGAATCGGCGGAAGACTACCGTATCGCGAGTCTGATTCTAGTAGTGAGGTAATACGTTAGAGTGAAAAGCGGTAGAGTAGAGAGCTGGGGCCTATCTGTTGCCACTTTTGGTCTTTTTGATGCACGCATCTACTCCGAACTATAGTGGTCAGCCGGGTCCAGCCCTCCCTCATCAAACCGTGCGTGCGGTTTTCCCGCACACGGCTTTCCGATGTCCTTCACCGTGAGGCATGCGCTTTGTCCAGCCAGCCGAGATCGGCACTTTATAGGGGACGTAGGTTCTAGATTGCGTTGCCAGAGCCGGATAACTTTAATAACATTTGGATATGCCTAGAAAAGCACGATTAGACGCTCCGGGTGTTCTGCACCATGTCGTGGCCCGCGGGATAGAAAGAACCAAAATCTTTCGAACCCGGAAAGACCGGGAGGACCTCCTGCCTCGTCTCGAGGAAAGGGTAATCCGGGACATCCTACAACCATCCGGTCAAGTGAAGAGTTGGTCATCCAAAAAGAATGGCAAATTCAGGGAATATTGAAGAGGTAGAGTAGAGAGCTGGGGCCCTATCTATTGCCACTTTTGGTCTTTTTGATGCACGCATCTACTCCGAACTATAGTGGTCAGCCGGGTCTCAGCCCTCCCTCATCAAACCGTGCGTGCGGTTTTCCCGCACACGGCTTTCCGATGTCCTTCACCGCAGGGCATGCGCTTTTGTCAGCCTGCCGAGGTCGGCACTTTGTAGAGACCGGACTTCTCGCACAACTGCTCCCGTTGAACTTGAGGTATCCTACCTTTCTATCTCTGACCTTGTGCCGCTTTCGCAGTTGCGTGATCAATCGCTCCTCTACATGACCCCGTAATTGGGCTATATCATCAATTGGCAATGTTTCCGCCTGGGGTGGGTCAAATCGAACTGCGCAATCCGACGGACCGACGTTTCCCGGGCGATGCTCTGCAACTTTTTTGGTTGTGGGGGTGATGGAAAACTTTGTCGGACAATTGAGGCCTTAGAATAAAACCCGATTTCTATAAATCAATTCTTGAAAAAAGGATAGGATTTAAACAGGCGATCGGCGTTCTCGTTTGGATTTCAATTCGCGCTTCGCAGTCGCATACGCCACCTCTTCTATCTCGATTCGCTCCTTGATCACCCTTGCCAGCCACTCTTCGACTCCGGGGGCATGGTGGATACGAGCAAGGAACGCTGCCCTTTCAGTGAGGTCCGGAGGGATGGAGAACGAACCAGGTTTGTTCCGCCGCACTTCAACCGGGGCTCCCCAAGCGGCGTTATTTCGGCCTGAGAGATGACCAGGTCATCGATTTCTCGTGAGGTTTGTTTTCTTGCCTTAGGATTTTTTTTCTCGTTCATATTGGCCATCCTGTGATGATTCGGACTACATTGCCGGGTTTGAGTTGAAAAATGATCTTTAAAGGCCTTCCGGCCCATGTACGGCCAATCAATTGGAAGCGGTCTTTGAACTGCCTGTTTCGACGAACGACGAAATCGGAGAAAAAGGTTTCTACTGCCTCTTCGAAGGACACTCCATGGACCGAGAGCTTGTCGCTACCGAAGTCGTATTCGAATTCCCTCGGTTGAAAACGATTCCAGTTTACCAAAGTTTCCGTCCTCTGAATGGTTATCCTGTTCAGCTCGGCAGGGAGTGTCGCCTGTCCGACATCCAACTATCACTATATAATAAAAATATGAAAAAGGGAATATCCTCATACCCGACCTGATAGTGAATTCATCGAAGGTGCGACTACCGACCCCCAAAAGGCGTTCGGCGATTTCCGACTACGACTGAAATAAGTGCCCCGCCACGTGCACTATATCGTTTGAAACGAATCGACAACCTGGAATGCAAAAGTTATAATTCGGCTTCTCGCAAGAGAGGAGAACCTCATGGCGGCAGTTGGCTGGTTCCCATGCCGATACGGACACCATGAAGACCAAGGTCGAGATTTTCTCGGCCCATTGGCCGAGGGGCATAGATTCAATGACCCTAATGCCGGATTAACGGCATTGGGTCGGACCAGACTAAGGGGGTGCATTGGTGGAACGAGGATCACGAATCTGTATCTCACAAGGTCCGGGCTATGCCCGACAACAGGGCCAAGTTCGGGTCTAAATGCTGATTTTCCTCTGAAAATGTGCCTTCTAAGCGGAATTCCAATAAAGGAAGACAAAAAAAGACGCCGATAAAGAGGAACTTGGTCATGTTCGCCATAAATCACGCGGCCACCGGCCTGATTATCAAAAAGATATATCCCGAGGTGCCGATGGCCTTAATCCTGGTGTCCGTCCAGCTCATCGAGATCCTCTGGGTTGCCTTAAACTTTCTCGGGGTGGAAAAGACCACAACCGAGAACAGGGTAAAATCGGTCAGTGACGTGCATCTGGAGTACATGCCGTTTTCTCACTCCGTGGTCTCCACGGCGGCTTTGGCGGTGGGAGCAGGGATACTCTTGGCCTTAGGCTTCGGGGCGCTTAATGTAGGAATAGCCGTGGCGCTGGGGATAGGTTCTCACCTGGTGCTCGATCTGATCAGCCATGCCCGGGATATTGCCCTATCGCCGATTCCAGGCAGCAGGAAGTTCGGCTTGGGGCTCTATGAGAAGAAGCCGGTTGTGGCCTTCGTGTTCGAGTCCATCTATGGGATTTTTTGCTGGTGGGTATACCGAGGAGGTATGGCCCTGTTTTGGATAATCGTAGTATTCAATCTGGCTAACGCCTCTTTCTTCATTAAAGCCCTACCCGGCCCGGAAAGATTTATGGCCCATAGGCCGTTCCGGATTACGACCATCATTGCACTGCAGATCATCGTGACCGCGGTACTTGTGGGGTTGTTCAGTTGAGACCATATCGCCGACAGGATTGCCGGCTGAACTTACCTTGACTACTTTCCTGACGCTCGATGGAGTCATGCAGGCACCCGGTGGCCCGAACGAGGACACGAGTGGGAACTTTCCTCATCGACGAATACCGGTTTTTGACCTTTCCGGTGGTCCTCGGCACCGGGAAGCGGCTCTTCGGCGTTGGGGCCGTGCCGGCCATGCTCACGCTCGTCCGCTCCTACACCACGAGCAAGGGCGTATTTGTCAGTGTGTATCGCCGTGGGGGAGGTTTCCAGACCGGTTCGTATGCGCTCGATTGAAACACCGATCGGGCGAATGGTTTTATAGATCGGCATTGGCCTCGGACCGGACGAACCGATTGATTTTTCAAAAAATATATTAGACCCGACAGACAAAAAGGCTCTTAACGGAATAAAGTAATGCCGGAGAACCATCAGAGCTTTCAAACCAATCCCCCGATCAAACTCTCCCAAGACCCGAAGCAATTCCTCGGAATTATTGGGGCAAGCCTGCTATTCCTGGGGGTCTTCGCTCCGATTATCAGCTATCCGGTTATCGGGTCCCTGAATACCTTCCAACACACCCAATGGGAGGGACCCCTCATTCTCATACTGGCCGTCATCTCCTTGTTTTTAAGTTTGACCGGCCGCTATAATCGGCTTTGGTTCACCGGCTTTTCAGGTCTCGGTATTGTAGCCGTTACCTTTATCACCATTCAGTTTAGATTGGTCGCGCTTCAAGAAAAGATGGCCGGGCGGCTGGCCGGCCATCCATTCCGCGGTTTGGCCGACCAGGCTATGCAATCCATTCAAATCCGCTGGGGGTGGGCCCTCCTGGTCGTCGGGGCCTTGTTACTGATTGCCTCCGCGGCTTTGAAAGCAGGGTTTGAACGGGGGCCGAAGCGGACGAAGTAATAGGGGACGTAGGTTCTAGATTGCGATGCCAGAGCCGGATAACTTTAATAACATTTGGATATGCCTAGAAAAGCACGATTAGACGCTCCGGGTGTTCTGCACCATGTCATGGCCCGCGGGATAGAAAGAACCAAAATCTTTCGAACCCGGAAAGACCGGGAGGACTTCCTGCCTCGTCTCGAGGAAAGGGTAAGCCGGGCATCCTCCTATTCCTGATTTCCGTAGACCTCACCTTGCCCATCGGTCTGTCAAGGCATAACTCGTGCTGCGACCGCCGCCGGGCTCTTTCAACAAAACGCCACGCTTCACCAGATCGCCGATATCCCTGAGGGCGGTATCCTGCGAGCATTTGGCCAACTTGGCCCATTTGGAAGAAGTCAGCTTTCCTTCAAAACCGTCGAATAGCCTGTTGATGATGGCTCGCTGGCGTTCATTGAACGGATTGCGGGTATGCGCTTCCCAGAATTCGGTCTTGAGGAAGATGCCGGCCAGGATATGTTCTGCGCCGTCAATGGCGCGATCCAGGCAGCCCAAGAACCATTCCAACCAGGGGGTTATATCCAGGCCGCCTTTCTGGGTTTTTTCCAGCAGGTTATAGTAGACCTTTCGCTCCAGACGAATTTGCGCCGACATACTATAAAAACGCTGGCTGGTTTTTTCCGAAAGCGCGAGCGTCATATCGGCAATCGCCCGAGCGATCCGGCCGTTACCGTCCTCAAAAGGATGGATCGTCACAAACCAGAGATGCGCCAGACCTGCCTTTAGCACCGGATCGGCAGATTCGGGTCCGTTAAACCATTTCAGGAAAGCTCGCATTTCCTCGGGAACCCGCTTAGCCTCGGGAGCCCGATAATGCACCTTCTCCCGGCCCATCGGGCCGGAAACCACTTGCATGGGATCGGATTTATCGTCACGCCAGCCGCCCACCACGATTTTCTTCATACCACTGCGCCCAGTTGGGAACAAAGCGGAGTGCCAGGCAAATAGACGTTCTTCAGTCAACGGATCGGCATAATGTTCGGTGGCGTCGAGTATTATTTCAACAACGCCCTCGACATGCCGATCAACCGGTGAAAGTCCGCCGAAATCAAGACCCAACCGGCGGGCGATTGAAGATCGCACTTGGTCCCTATCCAGCTTTTCACCTTCGATTTCACTGGATTTGAGAACATCCTCAGTCAAGATTTGTAGTACGGCTTCGTTGCGGAGTGAAAAACCCAACCCCTCCATGCGCCCGACTAGGCGTCCCTGACGATGACGTACGCCGGCAAGCTGCCCTGCAAGCCGCTCCGGACTCCAAGTCAGTTTTGGCCAATTCTTCTTATCGTGGATATAGTCCATAATTCTTCGCACTCCTTGCGGACATTATGCCGATTATTCACCGCAAAAACAAGAACATTCTCCGCATCTATTACGTCGAATATGACCGCCAGTCACCGCAGGTCAGACAAAGGGTACCCTCCCTAATATCATCTAACGCCTGAGTGTAATTTCAAAAATACTATTTTTTTACCATTGAAATAGTAGTTTTTGATTATAGAAGTCGAGCTTCGGATTAGGTATCCTTAATGAATAACCTGGAAAAGGAGGGAAAAGAAATGACCAAATTGAACCGAACCGTTCGGTGGAGCCTGTTTACAATTCTTGGGCTGCTTTTCATCGTCTTTGCGGCGTATCTATGCCCCCCGGCCAACGCCGCACAGTTCTTCCAGCAGACCAATCTGGTCACCGATGATCAACTCATTAATCCTGCCCAGCAGACCGACCCTAACCTCAAGAACGCCTGGGGTATATCGTTCTCCCCCACGGGCCCCTTCTGGGTTTCGGACACCGGAGCTGGCGTAACCACCCTCTACGGCGTAAACCCCACGACCGATGCTGCCACCATTTTTCCGCTCGTAGTGATCATTCCCGGGTCCGGAACCGTCACGGGCCAAGTTTTTAACGGCACAACCAACTTCAATAGCGACGCGTTCCTATTTGTCAGCGAAGACGGGACCATCTCAGGCTGGCGAGGGGCACTGGGAACCACGGCCGAGACGCTCGTTCTTGCCTCCGCGGCGAACGTTTACAAGGGGGCCGCCCTGGCGACGATCGGCGGTAACGCCTATCTTTACGCGGCCAATTTCCGAGCGGGGACGATTGACGTGATCAAGGGAAACCCGGGCGCGCCCGATCTGACCGGCAACTTCACGGATCCCAATCTCCCGGCGGGATATGCCCCATTCAATATTCAACTTTTAGGTGCGAACCTATACGTCACCTACGCCTTGCAGGATGCGACCAAACACGATGACGTGCCGGGACCGGGTAACGGATTCGTTGATGCCTTCGACACGAATGGAAACTTCCTCGGCCGGGTCGCCACACAAGGTACGCTCAACTCGCCCTGGGGCCTGGCGATCGCCCCCGCTTCCTTTGGTCCCTTCGCCGGGAATCTGCTGGTAGGCAATTTCGGCGACGGGAGAATCAATACTTTTGACCTGGCCAATAACTCTTTTAGGGGGCAACTCCTAGACCAGGGAGGGAATCCACTTACCATTGACGGCCTCTGGGCTTTAACCACCGGTAACGGGGGCGCGGCGGGAAGCGTCGAGAAGATCTACTTCTCGGCCGGTCCTAATGGCGAGGCGAACGGTCTTTTCGGCGTTATCCAGCCCAGTCGCGCTTATTTTTTGCCTCTTATCAAAGGGTAAATGATCCCTTCATCGGCTATAGTGACTGGGTCGGGCCGCACGAACCACGTAATTTAAGGAATACTTGGGAAAGGGGGCGAATTTACTCCAAGACGAAAGGAGAAGAAATCATGGCAACAAATACCGTACGGCTTCACCGCGTACTCCGGGCGACGCCTGAGAGAATTTACCGGGCGTTTCTGGACGCCGACGCCATGGCCAAATGGCTTCCGCCAAACGGCTTCACCGGCAAAGTTCACCACTTGGATGCCCGGGTCGGCGGCACCCATAAGATGTCCTTCACGAATTTCACCACCGGACAGAGCCATTCCTTCGGCGGAAAGTTTCTCGAACTGATACCGCACGAACGAATTCGCTATACGGACCAATTCGACGACCCAAACCTGCCGGGGGAAATTCAGGTCACGGTAACCTTGAAGAAGGTATCCGTCGGGACCGAGTTGAATATCGTGCAGGAAGGACTGCCCGATGTCATTCCGCTCGAGGCCTGCTATCTTGGCTGGCAGGAATCACTCATTCTCCTGGCGAAGCTGGTTGAGGCCGAGATTCCCAACGTAGCGCCCGATCCGCTCCGGCGACGGATTGCCAGACGCCGCGCCCCAGGAACCAAAGTAATTGACTAATATAAGGAGAACCCTATGGCAAACGGTAACGAACAAAAAGGGCTGGATGACTTAAAGGCGGTAGCGCCGGAATTTGCGCAGCTTACCCAAGACTTGCTTTTCGGTGATATTTGGAAACGTCCCGAACTCTCGCAACGCGACAAAAGCTTAATTACCGTCACCTGTCTGGTCGCGCTGAATCGTATCGAGCAAGTTGAGTTTCATCTTAAAAAGGCTCTTGAAAACGGCCTCACCAAGGAAGAACTGGTGGCGGCGATTACCCATATTGCATTTTACGCCGGGTGGCCGTCGGCCGTCTCCGGATTTGCCCACTTGAAAAAAATAATTGATCAGCAATAAAATATAACGTTTTCGGCTATTGCCGATCCGACTCGGCAGGCGATTCTGGCCCCCCTGGCGCAGGGAGAAACATCCGTCACGGAGTTGGCCGAACCGTTCGAGGCCTCCCTGCCGGCGATCATGAAGCATCTCGGGGTCCTTGAAGACGCGAGTCTCATCACCCGGAAGAAGGAAGGCCGGGTCAGCCGGTGCCGGTTGAACGCCGGCCCCCTGCAGGATGCGGCCGAGTGGATCAATCCCTATAACCAGTTGTGGCGAGCCTAGCTCAATTCTCTAGAAACCCGCCTCAGGAGACGACACGGGCGACATCATCTACCGGATCGTTGACGGAATGATCGCCGAGGCCTGGTCCGAGCTGAGCTATCACGACCTCATGCAGCAAATTTCGGCAACGAAACCGAATGACTAAATCTATCTATCTTCAACCCCAAGGAGGATCCCATGCCCATTTACCAGATCGCGCGCTATCAGGTTAATTCGGAGGCCGTTGATAAAGTCAAGCGGGCCATCGAAGAATTTGTCCGCTATATTAAAGCCAACGAGCCGGGCACCCGATCGTACGCGGCCTGGCAGCAGAAGGATGATCCTACCCGCTTTGTACACATCTTTATTTTTTCCGATGCGGCTGCCCAGGTAATACACAGCCAATCGGAGGCCGTAAGGCGCTTTCAATCGATTTATTCTCCCGAACTGGTTGGTGGAGATGTTGTCTTCACCGATTACGAATTGGTGGCCACTAACGGATAGTGAGCCGACGGGGTGGAGAAGAGGCCGGGTTGAATCGCGGTGGCGGGATGCTCAGGTCGAACGCCCAGGCAATCCTCAATAATTTCTTCCGGGAAGATGGCTAATTTAACCCGTGGGCCTTAAGAAAAGGGCCGTATTGTTTATCACTGCCTTGAATATGCTTTATCAGCCAGTCGCTTAAGAAATTCATGATTTCGATACTCAAGCCGACGCGTCCTCCTTCGAATTTCTCCTTAAAGTCCACCACCTTGGCAACAAAAGCCTGATGCTCCTTCTTGTGGTCGGCCGTGGCCGGATATTCATATTGCTTAAAATATTTTTCCTCGGTCCCGAAATGGCTGGCGGTATAGGTGATGAGGCCGGATAAGGTCTTGGAAAGGACTTCTTTCCCTTTTCCTTGACGCATGGCGTCATTGAGTTCATTCACCATTTTCACGAGATGCTGATGCTGACGGTCGATCTCTCCGATATGGAGGCTAAGGTTATCATTCCAGCCGATTAAAGACATATGCTATTCCTCCTGTAGAAATTTGAAAATATTCCTGGATTTTGATGGGTTCATCGGCCTGGGGAAGAACGATCTTTAAAGAAAATTCAGAAACTCGAGATATCAAGCACATTGCCAGCATCCACCGGAGCGCCGATATTGGTCAAGACGAGCCACCAGCATTCCCTGCGCAATGTCCAGTGAAATTTCTCAGGTTTGGTGGTGGTGGAAAAATTTTGTGGCCCATTGAGGACTTATAATAGAACCCGATTTTTATAAATCGGTCCTTGACAAAAGGACACATTAGGGATACGTTTTAGCTCATTATGGACCTCCATCCGATCCTGAATGAAAAATTGAATGCGGCTGTTCTGGCCGATGTGGGCTTCCAGGCTACGCGCCGGGACGCAGTGCTGCCGGCCGTTCCCGGGAAAGTCCAGGCGGTAATCGGCATGCGACGGGCGGGGAAGACCACCTTCCTGCGGCAGTTGCAGGGAGATTTTCGCACTTCAGTCCCGTCGGAGCGCGTGGTCTATCTAAGCTTTGACGACGACCGCTTGTCCGACCTCCCGTTGGAGCAACTGGGCCTGGCGTTGGAGGAGTATTACCGGCGTTATCCTGAGTTGCGGGGCCGGGAGACGGTCTGGTGGCTCCTGGACGAAATTCAACTGGTGAAGGGCTGGGAGCGATTTATCCGCCGGGTCCTGGATACGGAGCGGGTGGAAATCGTGGTATCCGGATCGTCCGCCCGTATGCTGAGCCGCGAGGTTCATACCTCGCTGCGTGGTCGGGGGATGGAGACCGTGATCAGACCCTTCAGCTTCAGGGAATTTCTGCGGCACCGGGGAGTGGAGCCGGCGAAACGCGCCCGGGAATTTACGACGACTGATCGGTCTCGGATCGAGAAAGAATTCCGTGAGTATTTGGCCGTCGGCGGGTTTCCGGAGGCTCAAGGGCTGACCGGGGAATTGCGGGGAGAATTGCTGCAGGGCTATGTAGACACGGTAATTTTCAGGGACATCATCGAACGGCACGGGATTACCCAAATAGCGGCCCTTCGCTGGTTGACGCGTCAGTGTTTGCGAAGTCCAGCCGGAAACCTCAGTGTCCATCGCTTGCATCTCGACTTGAAGGCCCAGGGGCTGGGTGTCGCCAAGGATGCTTTGCACGCCATGATGGGTCATCTACAGGATGCCTTTCTCATCAGCGCCGTCGCGGTGGCCACGGATTCGGAACGGCGTCGGAACTCGAACCCCCGCAAGGTCTATCCGGTGGATACCGGCCTGATCGGAGCCTTTGATCGCTCGGGCCGGACGAATGTCGGCCACGCCCTGGAAACGATCGTCTTGCACGAGCTCGAACGACTCAAGGCTGAAATAGGTTACGTTCGCACGGCTTTGGGGTATGAAGTAGATTTCTACGCCCGGCACCCCGACGGTCGGGAAGAGCTGATCCAGGTCTGTTCCGAGACCGGATCGGGAAACACGCCGGATCGGGAATGGCGGGCTCTGCATGATGCCAAGGGCGATTTTCCGCGGGCCCGGCAACGGTTATTGACGCTTACCTTTGACCAACTCCCGGCCATGTCCGCCAAGGGGATAATCTGTGAAACGGTCTATGATTGGTTGCTGGGAAACTGATACCCTCACCAATTTCTTTTTCAATGGTTAATTATTGATGAATGTCCGAGTGGCGCCGGGTTCTATTTTCGTATTTAAGACAGGAAGGAATCGATCATGAGGGGGAAAAAGGCTGGAGGAGTTTGTTTATTGTTCTTGCTGTTCATTCTACCGGGGCGTCTGGCGGCGGCCCAGGGAGACCTCGATCTTTCCTTCAATCCTCCGAACGGTTTTGTCCTCTTCAAAGGGCCGGCGGACCGGCGGGACCGGGGCATTGAAACAGCCGTCCAAAGCGACGGAAAAATCCTGGTCCTGGGGTATAGCCACAACGGCACCAATGACGACCTCCTGCTGGTCCGGTATACCCCCGATGGGAAATTGGACCCTACCTTTAACCGGTACGGGTTTGTCACCTACAACGGGGGCCAGGGGGACGATCGGGGGTTGGGGCTGGCGCTCCAGACGGATGGAAAAATCATCGCGGTCGGGCAATACTACAACGGCACCGATCGGGATATGCTGGTGCTCCGTTATCTGGACGACGGTACCCCGGACCCGGGTTTTGCCGACCAGGGAGTGTTCGTTTACCCGGGTACCGTCCCCGGTACCAACCTGGCTTTCGGGGTCGCCCTTCAGAAGGACGGAAAGATTCTGGTGACCGGGGAAAGCTCCAACGGCAG
Organism: uncultured delta proteobacterium; assembly: GCA_963743305.1. GTDB lineage: Bacteria > Desulfobacterota > RBG-13-43-22 > RBG-13-43-22 > RBG-13-43-22 > CAVQSS01. The sequence continues at coordinate 137,263 of CAVUPH010000033.1, read as the reverse complement.
CAATCAGGATTTAATCCTGCTGCGGCTAACCCCGACCGGGATCCTGGACGGGACGTTCGGTGCCGGCGGGGTGGTAACTTATCCCGGCTCCGGAGGAGGTTTGGATCGCGGATTCGCCGTCACGGTTCAAGACGATGAAAAGATCGTCGTCGCGGGCGCGGTGACCATCCAGACCCAGGACGACCTGCTGGCCCTGCGCTACAAACCGGATGGCACGCCGGATACCGATTTTGCCACCCAGGGGGTGTTCCTCTACAGCGGTGCCGGAGATCGCTCGGATTACGGGTACGGGGTTTCGGTTCAACCCGATGGGAAAATCGTAGTCATCGGAGTCAGCACCGACCCCTCGGATATCCCCCGATTGATCGTCCTGCGATTAACCGCTCAGGGGACGTTGGATCTGACCTTCGGCACACAAGGGGTGATGACCTTTCCTGCTAAGGGGACTGCTCAGGCCTCCGGATACGGGATGGCCTTCCAGCGGGATGGGAAAATTCTGGTCGTCGGTTCTCAGGTCGATGGATCCGGTGAAGACGTGCTGGTCCTCCGGTTGAACGCCAACGGGACTTTGGACGAGACCTTCGGAGTCAACGGAACGGTATTGTTTCAGGGGGACGCCCTGGGAATCGCCCGGGGCCTGGGCCTGGCCCTCCAGCAGGACGGGAAAATCGTGGTCACCGGTTTCACATTTAACGGGACCACGGATGACCTGCTGGTCTTAAGGCTCTGGGGACCTCCCCTGGCCTGTTATTTACCGTTGGTATTCAAGCCGGGCATCTGATCCTAACCCATAGCACCGGCTGCCAAAAAATATTTTAGGTTGTTCGCCCTTTTGGGTGGGTGGCCACAATACATGGTATATTAGTCTGAAATCGGATCTCCGTGGCCGCCGGGTCTCGGCGAAAGGGTTTTCCATATTGCTTTTAAGGTCTTAACCCGGCCCCCATGTTTCAAATTTTTCAGGAGGCAGGGCCGGTCTCGGAGGCATCGAAAGAATCGGAGTATGGGCCTGCTTTAAATGAAATTAGTAACTTGGGCCCGGATTAAAAGTCCGGAGTACCCTTGGAAAGCCCTTTCGCCGAGACCCGGCGGCCATACCAGATATAGGGGGTACCCACCCAAAAGGGCGAAGCGTCATATCTTAGAGCTGACAGGCAAAAAAAGTCTTAGCGGAATAAAGTGATGCCGGAGAACCATCAGAGCTTTCAAACAACCCCCCCGATCAGTCTCTCCAAAGGCCCCAAGCAGCTCCTCGGACTCATTGGGGCAAGCCTGCTATTCATAGGGGTCTTCACTCCGATTATCAGTTATCCGATGATCGGCAGCCTGAATGCCTTCCAACACACCCCATGGGAGGGACCCCTCATTCTCATATTGGCCGGCAATCCATTCCGCGGTTTGGCGGATAAGGCTAGGCCATCCATTCAAATCCGCTGGGGGTGGGCCCTCCTGGTCGCCGGGGCCTGGTTACTGATGGCCTCCGCGGCTTTGAAAGCAGGGTTTGAACGGGGGCCGACGCGGACGAAGTGCTTTCTGAACCAGCCGGCTACAAAAACATTTCGGGCTCTTTTCGTTGGGGATAATTGGTCCTTAACCAATCGGCCACCTTTTTGATCCTTTCGACCTCCATCACCCGGGCACCGGTCGGACAATTTTTTACGCAGGCATGACATAGAATGCATCGTTCCGGCTCGGTGGTAACCGCATCCGTTACGCTAACTGCCGCGGTGGGGCAGACCGAAGCACAGGTACCACAAAGAATACAAAGAGCTTCCTGCGATGTGGGCGCTTCCAGGGGCCGTTCCTTCCTTTCCTTATAGGGAAAATTCCCCGGCACCTCCAGGGCGGGCATCCGGTTCAGACCCTGACTAGTCTGGATCTTTCCCAAAACCCGCTTCCCGAATTCCCTGGCCTGGTTCAGATCGGCCGCGTCAGGCCGGCCGACGGCGATGGGCTTGTCGATCGTGGAGTAGGAATGCTCCCCGATGAAGGCCCCGGCGGCAATGGGCCGGAATCCCTGTTCGCCGGCCAAATCTTTTAATTCGAGCAGGGCGTCTTCAAATTCCCGATTTCCGTAGACGACCACCAGGACCGCCGGCGTTTCCCTGGCCTTCAACCGTCGTAACCGCCGCACCGCCTCAATGGGCAAGCGACCGGCATATACCGGTGCGCCGAGGATAGTCAATTCATCGGCCAGCTCAGTGAATAGCTGGGTCTCCGCCCCAGGCGGGGTCAGATCGAGATGCTCGATCCGACCGACCGACATTCCCTGGGCAATACCCTCCAAAACTTTTTTGGTGGTTTGGGTGGGGGAAAAATAGACCAGTTTAACCGTTTCGTAAGCCATGATAACCTTCCTCCTCTGAAATTATTCCTGGACTATCACTGAAAATCGCCCGGCCGCTGGTATCGGGTCGGGTCCCTGATTGATTTGATCCGAAAAAATGAGCGTCAGTTCTGGAGAACCGGTTTGGCCGAGTACCCGGCAAACCGCTGCTGGTATTCTCTTGGCCGCAGGCCGGTCAGCTTGATAAATACCTTTCTGAAAAAAGGAATATCCTCATACCCGACCTGGTAGGTGATTTCATTAAAGCTCCGGCTGCCGTCCTCCAAAAGGCGTTTGGCGTTTTCCACCCGTAATTGCTGCAGATAACCCAACGGCGTTACCCCCGTGGCCTGTTTGAACCGCCGTTCCAATGAACGGCGGCTCATCCGGAATTTCCCGGCCAGCTTGTCATAATCAATGGACTCCCGGTAATGCGCTTCGATCCACTTCTGGGCCTTGGTGACCAGAGGATCGCCATGGTCTGCGGGGAATAGATGACTGCGGTAAGGGGCCTGCGTTTCCCTCCCCAAATCCAGGATCATGGTCTTGGCCGACTGGACGGCGGTTTCCCGGCCGCAGAGCTTTTCCACCAGGTAAAGGGATAAGTCCATCCCGGCATTCACGCCCGCCGAACAATAGAGGCGGCCGTGGTCGATGAACATCCGGTCCGTCTCCAAAGGGACCCGGGGATATCTCCGGCGGAACGTCTCGGTGAACCCCCAGTGCAGGGTAGCCGCTTTTCCATCCAACAAACCGGTTTCGGCCAACAAAAACACTCCGGTGCAGATGCTGGCCACCTGGGCGCCCTGGTCGTATTGCCGGCGGATCCAGGGAACCAGCCCGGGGCTCTTCTGAAGAATCTCATCGATATACGTGGCCGAGGCGATAATCAGTAGATCCGTTTGCTCAATGGCCTCGATGCCGTCATGAGGCTGAATTTGGACTTTGTTCAGGCATTGAATGGGTTTTCCGTCTACTGAGGCAATGGCGACGTCAAAAAATGGCGTTTGAGGGGATTTGTTCACCCGCGGCCAGAGCCTTCCCGCCTGGTTGAAGATATCCATGGGACCGAAGATAGTGGTGGCCATGGAGTTATACAATCCAAGAATGGTTACTTTTTTCATGGTTTCACCCTTTGATGGACTCGCAAAAAGTCCCTCAGGCTGTTATTGCGAAGAGTGAAGCGACGAAGCAATTCCCCGGATCAAGTCCGGGGTCGCAATGACCGGTTTTTTTAATTTTTGCGAAAAATGCCGATATCACCTATTATATTGCCGTTTATGCCACTTTTTTCTCCGAAAGGCAACTATTATAATAAACCATAAGTCTAGACAAAAGTATTTGAAGGTAGCCCTTTTTATTTAGATTTTTATGTCCATTGTTAGAAACAAATTCTCAAAACAATGGACATAAAAATCTAAATATCGAAAGGAGACCGGATTATGGATTATGCACAAATCAAGGCGTCCGTTTCCCCCTGCGGCCTGTGCTGCGAAACCTGTTTCGCTCATGTGGATGGAGATATCCGCCGGTACAGTTTGAAGCTTAAAGAAAAACTGGGGAATTTCGAACCTTACGCCCAACGGTTTGAAACCCTGCTGGGTATTCCCATTTTTGAAAAATACTCTAATTTCAAGGAAATGCTGGATTACCTGGCTTCAGAAAACTGCCACGGCTGCCGGAACGAGCAATGCAAACTGTTTAAAAACTGCGGGGTCCGTCCCTGCCACCAGGAGAAACAGATTGATTTCTGCTACCAGTGTGACGAGTTCCCTTGCAACAAAACCAACTTCGACGAACGTCTGAATAAAATATGGGTATTGATCAATGAAAAAATCAAGGAAACGGGCCTGGAGCGATACTATGAAAAAACCAAAACCCGCCCCAGGTATGTCTGAAAAATAACAAGAGAACGCCCTTCCCCAGTTAAGCCTTAGGAAACCGCGCCCTGGCAGTGCGTTTTTTTATATTGCCATCTTTTTCTTAATTGGCTACATTTTGGGCCTCAGCCTCCCAAGCGCCGCCCCCGACCCTCCCGTTGGAAACGGGATGAAGGGGCGCCCTTTGCTGTTTCAATCGCCAACGAGAAAGGTGTCCCTGATGAACAAGAAAATTCTGGTCGCCATCGACGGATCCAGAAATTCCTTAGCGGCCCTGGATTATGTCCATTCACTGGGTCGCCAATGCCCCCATCTCCAATTGGTGCTGTTTCACGTCCTCCCCCCGGTGCCGCCTGTATATAAGGAGGCTCTCTATAAAGACCCTATCGCCCAGAAGTACTTGCTCCAATGGAAAGAAAAACATTTGGCGGCCATAGAGCAGATTTTAAAAAAATCGAAAGATAAATTACTCCGTTGGGGTTGGGAGGAGCCGCGGGTCCAGATCAAGGCTCAGGAAAAGCGGGTGGGACTGGCCCGGGACATTCTCTTCGAGGCCCACAACGGCCTTTACGATGCGGTAGTCGTGGGCCGAAGGGGGCTGAGCAAGGTCGAGGAATTTTTTCTGGGGAGTGTCTCCAGCAAGGTACTCCAGGGCGCCGGGGATATCCCGGTCTGGCTGATCGGCGGAAAGGTGGAGGCCCGTAAAATCCTGGTGGCCCTGGACGGTTCGGAGAATGCCCTCCGGGCCGTGGACCATGTCTCTTTCATCCTGGAATCCTGCCCAAGCGATCAATTCCAGGTGCTTTTGCTGAATATTTGGCCCGGCCTGGTAACGCTGGCGGGGCCCCGGGTGATCCCCAACCTCTCCTCCTTGAAGAGCTCGGCCCAGGCAAAGCATCGCAACCAAATGGAATCTTTTTTGGAGCGGGCCGGGAAGCTTCTCTTAGAAGCCGGGCTCCCGTCCAAGGGAATCAAAAAAAAGATTTGCTGGCGTTGCTCCGACATCTCCAAGGCTATCCTCTCCGAGGCGGAGAAAGAAGGCTGTGGGACCATCGTTTTGGGTCGCCGCGGAATTTCCAAGGCCCAGGAATTTTTCATGGGCAGCGTCTCCACCAAGGTTATTCAGTTAGCCGGGCAGAAGGCGGTCTGGATTGTCGGTTGACAGGATGACCTATGATCGAACCCACCCCCCTAGTTAAAAAGTTCCATCTCCATCTTCCTCCCCCCAGCCTTCGCGATAATACGGCCGAGATCGACCGTCTAAAAAGGCAATTAAAAACCACCGGCGGGTTGGAGCATTTGACCATTCCTTTTGCCGAAATCCCCCGCTGGGTTTCCATCCTGAGAAAGGCCAATTACCGGGTTACCGCCACCGTCTCCCTGGCGGCGGTAGCGCCTCAGTTGATCGAGGTGGAACCGGGGGATACGGGGGCTAAACTATTCGGACTGGCGGTGGATCTGGGCACTACCCGAATAGCTTGTCAGCTTTGGGACCTTCAGCAGGGTAGGCTGATGGGAGAAATCGACCGACAGAACCCGCAGGTCCGCTTTGGAGCGGATATCCTGACCCGGATTCAGGTGGCGGAAACCCCGGAAGGATCAAGGAAACTCCGGGACTGCGTGGTCGAGGAAATCAACCAGGCCCTGGCTTTCCTGTCCGGGGAGTATTCCCTGTCTTCCCGCGATATTTATGCCCTGACTTTAGCCGGCAATACCACCATGGTCCATCTGTTTCTGGGGTTGGACCCTGCCACCATCCGCCGGGAGCCCTACATCCCGCTGATCAACAGCCTGGACCCGCTTTCTGCCCGGGAACTGGGTTTGAACCTGCATCCCCTGGGAACGGTGGTGATTTTCCCTAACGTGGGCAGTTACCTGGGCGGGGACCTTATTTCCGGTATCGGTTTCTCGAGGCTTCGGGATCAGGAAGCCCTGTCCCTGCTGGTAGACGTGGGGACCAATGCCGAGGTCGTTTTGGGAAACTCCCAGTGGCTGGTGGGCTGCGCGGGGGCGGCCGGGCCGGCCCTGGAAGGCGGGGTGGCCCGCATGGGGATGGCCGCCGGAAACGGGGCCATCGAGCAGGTCCGCATCGATCCCCAAACCAAGCAGTTGACCTTTAAACTGATCGGTGACGGACCTCCGGCCGGAATCTGCGGTTCGGGATTGATTGACTTGGTGGCGGAGATGTTTTTAGCGGATTTGATCGATATCCAGGGAAAGTTCAATCTAAAAATCCCCTCCACCCGCTGGAGCTCGGTGGAGGACCGGCCGGCCTTCCTGCTGGCCACGGCCGGAGAAACCCTGAACGGACGGCCCCTGGTTTTTTCCCAGGTGGATCTGGATATCCTTTTAAGGTCCAAGGCCGCCATGTATACCATCCTGACCACTTTGGTGCAGTCGGTGGGTTTCAGCCTGCCCGAGGTCGAACGGTTTTTTATAGCCGGGGCCTTTGGCAACCATATTGATCCGGAACGAGCCATCACCATCGGACTCCTGCCGGACCTGCCCCGGGAACGTTTTGTTCCCCTGGGCAATGCCTCGCTGAAAGGGGCGGCCGAATTGCTCCTGGACCGCCGCCGCCTGGAAGAGATGAAGACCATTGCCCGGACCATCACCTACCTGGAAATGAACGTTAACCAGGATTTTATGAACCGTTTCAGCGCCGCCCGCTTTATCCCCCATACGGACCCCGCCCTGTTCCCCTCGGTCCAGCGAAAGCGATGAGATGTCCTGGCCTCTAGGTGTCTACCGGGTCCTGACCTCCCTGGCCTTTGCCGCCGGCATCCCCTTTCTTCTCCTCTATCGCCTGGGGAAAGGCTCCTCTGCCGAGCGGCTCGGCGAACGGCTCGGTTTTTATCCCCGGGAGATTAAATCCTTTTTTGAAGCCCGACCGGGAAGACCCATCTGGTTTCATGCCGTCTCGATGGGGGAAGTCAAACTGGCGGTATCCTTGGCCCTATTGGTCAGGAAGCAGCTTCCCCAAGTGCCCTTACTGCTTTCCACCACCACCCCCACCGGGCGTGCCCTGGCGGAGCGCCTTTTGCCGGACGAATTCGGCCTGATCTATTATCCTTTGGATTTTTATGGAGCGGTTAAAAGGGCTTTCGCTTTTTTCCGACCTCGCCTGTTTGTGGCCCTGGAAACCGAACTTTGGCCTAATTTCCTGAATCGGGCCCGGATTTCGGGTGTTCCGCTGTTTCTGGTAAATGGCCGAATTTCCAAACGTTCCTTAAAAAGATACCTGAAAATCCAGGGACTTTTTAAACCTTTGCTTGAAAATTTCTCCCAATTGATTATGATACAGGAAAAAGATGCCCAGGCGATCATATCCTTAGGGGCCCCTGCCGAAAAGGTCCGGGTTTTTGGAAATATGAAGTTCGACGGACTCCCGGAAAATGCGCATCCAGAAATCGAGATCCGCTTAAGAAAACAACTCCAGCTTCGGGAAGGGGTTCCGGTCTGGGTAGCCGGCAGTGTCCGCAGCGGTGAAGAAGACATTCTGCTCACGGCCTTTGAACGTTTAAAGAGCCGGCATGGCGATTTGATCCTGATCCTGGTCCCCCGTCATCTGGAAAATATTCGCGGGTTGGAAGAATACACTTAACCACCGGGGGCTGGTCTATCAGCTTTACAGCCAGTTCAGTCGCCCGGGGGCGCCCCGTAGCGCCGACCTTATCCTGGTGGACCGGATGGGGGTCCTCTTTGACCTCTACAGCCTGGCTAGCTTCGTTTTTTGCGGAGGCAGTCTGGTCCCCAAAGGCGGACAGAACATCCTGGAGGCGGCGGCCTGGGGTAAACCGGTCCTTTTCGGGCCTTTTATGGACGACTTTGAAGACGCCCGTCGGTTGTTGGAAGGGGTCGGCGCCGGGACCACCGTTCCCGATCTGGAAGCGCTGGTCCGCTGGATCAATTTTTTAATAGACCAGCCCGAGGAATCCGCCCGCAGGGGCCAGGCAGGCCAACAGGCCCTGCGCTCCCGGCAGGGGGTGACTCAAAAAGTGGCTGAGGCCATTGTGAACTTCGTGGGAAAGAGCTGAGTGCGAGGTATCAATTTGAAATGAAAGCCCTTTTAGCCTTGGAAGACGGAACGATTTTTCGAGCCCGATCCTTTACCGGCCCCGGTGAGGCCCTGGGGGAATGCGTGTTCAATACGGCCATGACCGGCTATCAGGAAATCCTGACCGATCCCTCCTACCGCGGCCAATTGATTGCCATGACCTACCCCCTGATCGGCAATTACGGGGTCAACGCGGAAGACGTCGAATCGGCCGCCGTCCAGGCCGAGGCCTTTTTGGTGAAAGAGTATCTGCCCTTCCCCAGCAATTACCGCTCCCGGGGGAGCCTGGGGGACTATTTGCATCAATGCGGCGTCTTAGGCCTGGAAGGCCTTGACACCCGGGCGCTGACCCGACACCTCCGGAATTTCGGGGCCATGCGCTGCGCGGCCTCCACCGAAAACCTGGACCCTGAAACCTTAACCGCTCGGGCCCGGGCCATTTCCCCCATGGCGGGAAATAATTTAGTGGATACGGTCACCACCGCACGACCCTACCGCTGGCACCAAGCCCGGGTTCACCCCTGGTCGACGGAGAAGCGGGAATCTCCCTGGAACCCCGACGGATCGGGTTTTAAAGTCGTGGTTTTCGATTATGGGGTTAAATACAATATCCTCCGCAATCTGGAACAGCGGGACTGCCAGGTCCTGGTGGTGCCGGCCTTGACCCCCGTGGAAGAGGTCCTGGCCCTGAAGCCGGACGGGGTCCTGCTCTCCAACGGGCCGGGCGATCCGGCGGCCAACCCCGGGATCGTGGCCATTGTCCGCGAGCTGATCGGCCTCCTGCCGATTTTTGGTATCTGTCTGGGCCATCAGATCATCGGCCTGGCCCTGGGGGGTACCACCTTCAAGCTGAAATTCGGCCATCGGGGCGCCAACCAGCCGGTACTTCACCTGCCCACCGGCCGGGTGGAGATCACCTCTCAGAATCACGGCTTTTCGGTGGAATTGGAGTCTTTGAAAAACCAGGAGGTGGAGCTGACCCACATCAACTTGAATGACCGGACTTTGGAAGGACTGCGGCACCGGGAGTTGCCCCTCTTTTCGGTTCAGTACCATCCCGAGGCTTCCCCCGGCCCCCATGACGCCTCCTATCTGTTCGATCATTTTCTGAACCTTATGGAGAACCCAAAAAGGTAGGATAACACAAAAAAAATTATGCCCAAACGTCAGGATATAAAGAAAATTTTGCTTATCGGCTCCGGACCGATCATCATCAGCCAGGCCTGCGAATTCGACTATTCCGGGACCCAGGCCTGCAAGGCCTTGCGGGAAGAAGGCTACGAGGTCGTACTGATCAACAGCAACCCGGCCACCATCATGACCGATCCGGAAATGGCCCAGCGCACCTATATCGAGCCCATTACCCCGGAGATGGTCATCCGGATCATTGAGCGGGAAAGGCCCCAGGCCCTGCTGCCCACCCTGGGCGGCCAGACCGGCCTCAATACCGCCGTGGCCGTGGCCGAGAGCGGCGCCCTGGAGCGCTACCAGGTGGAATTGATCGGGGCTTCGCTGCCGGTGATCAAGAAGGCCGAGGACCGGGATGAATTTCGTCGGGCCATGTGGAAAATCGGCCTCCGGGTCCCGGAAAGCGGCATTGCCACCACCCTGGAAGAGGCCCGGACGCTGACCGAAAAACTCGGCTATCCGGTCATTATCCGGCCCAGTTTCACCCTGGGCGGGACCGGGGGCGGCGTAGCCTATAACCGGGAAGAAATGGAGATCCTGGTCACCTCCGGCCTGGATGCCAGTATGATCCACCAGGTCATGCTGGAAGAATCGGCCCTGGGCTGGAAGGAATACGAACTGGAAGTCATGCGGGACTATAAGGACAACGTGGTCATTATCTGTTCCATTGAGAACTTCGATCCCATGGGGGTTCATACCGGCGATTCCATCACCGTGGCCCCGGCCCAGACCCTGACCGATCGGGAGTACCAGGCCATGCGCGATGCCTCCCTGGCCATTATCCGGGAGATCGGGGTGGAAACCGGGGGCTCCAACATCCAGTTCGCCGTCCACCCCCGGACCGGAGAGATGGTGGTCATTGAAATGAATCCCCGGGTTTCCCGTTCCTCGGCCCTGGCCTCCAAGGCCACGGGCTTCCCCATCGCCAAAATCGCGGCCAAACTGGCCGTGGGCTATTCGCTGGACGAGATCCCCAACGACATCACCCGGGAGACCATGGCCTCCTTTGAGCCCACCATCGATTATTGCGTGGTCAAGATTCCCCGCTGGACCTTCGAAAAGTTCCCGGGTACGGAGGACTTGCTGACTACTTCCATGAAATCCGTGGGTGAGGCCATGGCCATCGGCCGGACCTTCAAGGAGGCCCTGCAGAAAGGCATCCGCTCCCTGGAGATCGGCCGGTACGGATTCGGGGCCGACGGCAAAGACCTCGAGAACGTGCCTCTGGAAGAAATCCAGAAAAAACTTCGCCAGCCGAATTCTCAGCGTCTCTTTTATCTCCGGGCCGCTTTGCAGGCCGGACTAACGGTCCGGGAGATTCATGAGCTGTCCTGGATCGATCCCTGGTTCATCGAAAATCTGATTCAAATTTTGGATTTGGAGAAATCCCTGGCCGGGCACCGACTGGAGGAGCTCTCCGCTGAACGGCTTCGCCAGGCCAAGGAATACGGCTTCTCGGACATCCAGTTGAGCCGACTGCTTCAGGCCTCCCCGGAGGACGTCTTCCGGCGCCGGACCTCCGCCGGGATTCTTCCGGTTTACAAGCTGGTGGACACCTGCGCCGCCGAATTTGAAGCCTATACGCCTTACTATTATTCCACCTATGAGCAGGAAGACGAAGTCCGTCCCTCCCCCGCGGAGAGTATTGTCATCCTGGGAGGCGGCCCCAACCGGATCGGCCAGGGGATCGAATTCGACTATTGCTGCGTCCACGCCTCGCTGACCACCCGGGAGGAAGGGCTGACCAGCATCATGGTCAACAGCAATCCCGAGACGGTCAGCACCGATTACGACATCTCGGACAAGCTTTATTTTGAACCGCTGACCCTGGAGGATGTCCGCCACATCCTGGACCGGGAAAAACCGAAAGGGCTGATCGTGCAGTTCGGCGGCCAGACCCCCCTGAATCTGGCCGTAGGGCTGGAAAAAATCGGGGCCCCGATCATCGGGACTTCGCCGGACAGCATCGATCGGGCCGAAGACCGGGAACGGTTCAAGGCCCTGTTGCAAAAGTTAAACTTGATCCAGCCGGAAAACGGAACGGCCTTGACCACGGCCGAGGCCCGGGAAGTGGCCGCCCGGATCGGTTACCCGGTGGTGGTCCGCCCCTCCTATGTCCTGGGCGGCCGGGCCATGGAGATCGTTTATGGACCCGAAGCCCTGGACTCCTTTATGGCCAAGGCGGTCCTGGTCTCGCCCGGACACCCCATTCTGATCGACAAATTTCTGGAAGAGGCCATCGAAATCGATGTGGACGCCATTTCGGACGGCCGGCGCACTCTGATCTGCGGGATCATGGAGCACATTGAAGAAGCCGGAATCCATTCCGGCGACAGCGCCTGCGTCCTGCCCCCTTATACCCTCAACCCGGAACAGATCCGCCGGATTCAGCAGAACACCTATGCCCTGGCCGAAGAATTAAACGTTTGCGGCCTGATGAACATCCAGTACGCCTTTAAGGATGAAATCCTCTACGTCCTGGAGGTGAATCCCCGGGCCTCCCGCACCATCCCCTTTGTCAGCAAGGCCACCGGCATCCCCTGGGCCAAGGTCGCCACCCGGATCATGTTGGGCCGCAGCCTGGAAGCCCAGGGACTGACCCGGGAGATTGTCCCGACCCACGTATCGGTCAAAGAGGCCGTCTTTCCCTTCCTGCGCTTTCCCGGGGTGGACACCCTCCTGGGTCCGGAGATGAAATCCACCGGTGAGGTGATGGGCATCGACGAGACCTTCGGTTTGGCCTTCGCCAAATCCCAGTTGGCGGCCGGACAGAATCTACCCCTGGGGGGCGGCGTGTTTATCAGCGTTCGGGATCGGGATAAAAAATTAATTTGTTCCACGGCCAAAAGACTATATAATTTGGGCTTTAAAATCCTGGCCACCCGGGGCACCTCCGACTTTCTTCAGCAGGCCGGTCTGCCTAACCAGACGGTGCACAAAGTCCGGGAGGGACGGCCCCATGTGGTAGACCATATCAAAAACGGGGACATTCACTTGGTCATCAATACCACCATCGGCGCCCGCAGCGTTTCGGAATCCTATTCCATCCGCCGCACCGCGCTGATGCATAACCTGCCCTATTATACTACCGTGGCCGGGGCCAAAGCCGCCGCCCAGGCCATTGAAGCCCTGCAGGGAAAAAAATTAACCGTGCGGACCATCCAGGAATATCATCAAGGAATAAAGTAAATGGCCCTTTTTTCCAACCGCGAGATCAAAGAAGAATGCGGCATTTTCGGGGTCTTCGGACACCCGGAGGCCGCCAAGTTGACTTATTTCGGACTGTACGCCCTGCAGCACCGGGGGGAGGAGAGTGCCGGCATCGTCATCTCCGACGGCACCTGGGTCCGGGAACACAAGGGCATGGGTCTGGTGCCGGATGTCTTTAACGAACAGCAGTTAAGCCGGCTTCAGGGGAATATGGCCATCGGCCATGTACGCTACTCCACCACCGGTTCTTCCATGTTGAAAAATGCCCAGCCCTTTCTAGTCTCCCACGGGGGGCTGGCCCTGGCCATCGCGCATAACGGCAACCTGACCAATGCCCACACCCTGCGCCAGGAATTGGAAAAACGGGGAGCCATCTTTCAATCCACCATGGACAGCGAAATATTCATTCATCTCATCGCCCACGCGCTGGAAAACGGCTTGGAGTCGGCCCTGACCAAAGCCCTGTCTCAGGTCGAGGGGGCCTATTCCATGGTGATGCTGACCCAGGATCAACTGATCGGGGTGCGGGACCCCTTCGGCTTTCGACCCTTGTGTTTGGGCCGCTTAAACGGTGCTTATGTCCTGGCCTCCGAAACCTGCGCCCTGGATCTGGTGGAGGCCCAGTATGTCCGCGATATCGAACCGGGCGAGATTGTCTTTATCAACGCCCAGGGCCTGCGTTCCATCAAGCCCTTTCCCCAGGAGCGAAAGGCTTTTTGTATCTTCGAATTCATTTACTTCGCCCGGCCGGACAGCCTGATTTTCGGACAGAATGTCTACCAGGTTCGAAAACGGTTGGGCCGCATGATGGCCCAGGAATTTCAATTGGAAGCGGACCTGTCCATGCCCTTCCCGGACTCCGGCAATTACGCGGCCCTCGGCTATGCCGAGGCTTCCGGCATCCCCTTTGAAATGGGAGTCATCCGGAATCACTACATCGGCCGGACCTTCATCCAGCCTTCCCAAACCATGCGGGATTTCGGCGTTCGGGTCAAACTCAACCCGGTCAAATCCGTTTTGAAAGGGAAACGGGTGGTGATCATCGAGGACTCGATCATCCGAGGAACCACCAGCCGGACCCGGGTCCAGGCCATACGATCCGCCGGGGCCACCGAGATCCACATGCTGGTCAGTTGCCCCCCTCATCGTTTCCCCTGTTATTACGGCATCGATTTTTCCACCAAGGGGGAATTAATTGCCTGTCAGCATTCCGTACCGGAGATCCAAAAATTTCTGGAGCTGGACGGTCTGGGGTACCTGAGCCTGGAAGGGATGATCTCGGCCACCGGCCTTCCGGCTGCCAGCTTTTGCCTGGCCTGCTTTGACGGCCGTTACCCGATACCCCCCGATCAGGCCTTCTCCAAACTCTGCCTGGAACGAATCGTTTGATGAGCGTTCTGGCGACGGTCAAAGAGGTCCTGGAAATAGAAGCCCAAGGGATTCTAAATCTAATCCCCAAGCTGGGAAATGAATTTCAAGAGGCGGTTGACCTCATTTACGGCTCCCAGGGCCGGGTCATACTCACCGGAATCGGCAAATCCGGGATCGTGGCCCGTAAGATCGTAGCCACCCTGAACAGCACCGGCACCCCTTCCCTCTTCCTGCACCCGGTGGAAGCCATGCACGGGGATTTGGGTATGGTCACCTCCAAGGATATCGTTCTAGCCCTTTCCAACAGCGGCGAAACCGGGGAGTTGACCCTCATCCTCTCCAGCATTCGACGGATCGGGGCTAAATGCATCGCCTTTACCGGCAACCCGGAATCCACCCTGGCCAAGCAGAGCGATATCGTCATTGACGTGGGCGTGGAAAAAGAGGCCTGCCCCTGGGGAATGGTGCCTACCGCCAGCACCACCGCGGCCTTGGCCGCGGGGGATGCCTTGGCCGTGGCCCTGATCAAACAACGCCAGTTCAATCATCAGGATTTCCGCCGCTTTCACCCGGGCGGCACACTGGGGGAGCGCCTGACCGTCCGGGTAGCGGAAGTCATGCTGACCGGAGATCGGATCCCCCTGGTTTCTCCGGACCAGCCGCTGGAGGAATCCATCCGGGAAATGGACCGTAAAGACCTGGGCGTCGCCCTGGTGGTGGAAACCGAGGAAAAAATCCTGCGGGGGATATTGACCGATGGGGACCTGCGACGTCTGATCCAACGTCGGGTTTCGCTTCTGGAAACGCTGACCGGCCAAGCCATGACCGCAGACCCGAAGACCCTTTCCCCGGAAGCCCTGGCCTCCGAGGCCCTGGAGCTCATGGAAACGTATCTCATCACGGCGCTGCCCATCGTGGACCATCGGCGGCGCGTGTTGGGGATACTGCATCTCCATGACCTTTTGGGTCGGGGGGAGTTTAAGTTCCGCTAACTCGTTCGAAAAGGACCGCCATGGATATTATCAATTGTCTCACGGAGGAAGACGTCCTGATTGAAACCGTCGGGGCGCCTAAAACCGAAACCCCGGTCCGCTGCTTCTCCCATGAGGGGCTGCAGGACCCCGAGCGTATCTGCAAAAACTATATCCGCGACCAAGATCGGGTCGTCATCGATCTATCCGAACAGTATTTTCTGGATTGTTTTCGCCGGGGCGAGGCGCCTTTGTCCTTCGAAAAGGCCGGCCCCCGAGACAAGATTTTTTTTCACCCCAAGCAGGTCAAATGTGCCATCGTCACCGCCGGCGGACTCTGCCCCGGACTGAACGATGTGATCCGAGCCATCGTCCTGGAGCTCTATTATATCTACGGTGTCCAAAATATTATCGGCATCCCCTACGGCTATCAAGGTTTCATCCCGGCCTACAATCACTCGGTGATCGATTTGAATCCCGAGCGGGTCTCCTCCATTCACGAACTGGGGGGAACGATTCTGTCTTCTTCCCGGGGCCAATATCCGATCGAGGAAATCGTGGATTCCCTGCAGCAGCTTAACGTCAACATCCTGTTTGCCATCGGCGGCGACGGCACCCTGCGGGGAGCCGATCTGATCTCTCGGGAAATCAAACGACGCGGCCTGGTCACGGCGGTCATCGGCATCCCCAAGACCATCGACAACGATATCTCCCTAGTGGAAAAGTCTTTCGGTTTTGCCACGGCCGTGGAAAGCGCGGCCGGGACCATCCGCAGCGCCCATATCGAATCCCTGGGGGCGCCCCAAGGAATCGGGATCGTCAAGCTGATGGGGCGCAACTCCGGCTTTATCGCCGCCCATGCCGCCCTGGCCTCCCGGGAAGCTAATTTAGTGATCATTCCCGAAACCGATTTCGACCTGGAGGGTCCCGAGGGGTTGCTGGCCGCGATTCAAAAACGCCTGGCTGATCGTAAACATGTGGTGATCGTGGTGGCCGAAGGCGCCGGACAAAAGTTTTTTACCGGCGACCCCTTGCGGCGGGACCCCTCGGGAAACATCAAATTGGGCGATATCGGGCCTTTTCTAGTCGATAAAATCAAAACGCACTTCGCCCGACTGAATCTGGAAATCAACCTGAAATACATCGATCCCAGTTACATTGTCCGCAGCCAGCCGGCCAATTCCAGCGACCGGATCTTTTGCGGCTTCCTGGGTCAAAACGCGGTCCATGCCGGGATGGCCGGCAAGACCAATATGCTGGTCAGCCTCTGGAACAACCAATACGTGCACGTTCCCATCCGGGCCGCGGTGGCCCGCAGAAAGCAGGTGGACCTGGAGGGCAATATGTGGTTAAGCGTTTTGGAATCCACCGGTCAGCCTCCTTTAAAGAACACGCCGGACTGGCATCCGCCCAGTGAAGGGTGAGCCGGGTGACCCCGCGAAATAACGATTCCTCCGAACGGGAGCGGCTCTCCTGGCGAGAAATCGACCAGCGGCGGGACGGCAGCCGTCACGTCTCCCGAGGAGAGCGGCCGGCGGTCCGACCGGGAAGCCCCCGGGCGGAACGGATGCGCCAGCGGGCGCTCCAGGAGGCGCATAAGGTTTTTGAGGGCAAGCAAGGGACCCCGGCCCATCAGAAGCTGGCGGACGCCCTGCACCAAAATTTCGGAGGCAAAAAATTCCCCCCCCTGGTCAA
The DNA here is from genome assembly GCA_963743305.1 of uncultured delta proteobacterium. Classification (GTDB taxonomy): domain Bacteria; phylum Desulfobacterota; class RBG-13-43-22; order RBG-13-43-22; family RBG-13-43-22; genus CAVQSS01. Next base: position 120,565 of record CAVUPH010000033.1, on the reverse strand, counting down.
AGAGTATGTCAAAGAATACGGCCTGCCCCGAGACTGGGGCCTGCTCTTCCTTTTTCTGGACTTTCCCGACCCCGCTATTTCGAACGGCAGTCTCGATCGGATGGCCCGACAGCATCCCACGCGTTCCCCTCGGGAACAGCAGGCCTTCCTAAGCAAGCTGCGCACCCTGTCCGCGCTGGCCGAGGACGAGGAGGTCCGGGATCGAGCGTCCGAATTGCTATCCTCCCTGAGCTGATTATTGCTTTTCGCATCGACTCCCCCAGCCGGGGATTCCGGGTTAGCGGGATTCGGCCTTCACCGGCGGAAGGATTTGCCTGGAAAATAGTCGCGGAGATTCTTATTGACAAACAGGCCGGAAATTATTACAAGGTAAAGCTTTATTTTCTTATTTATTGGTAACACGATGAAATTTTGGAGACTTCCATTAGATGCCTCTTCCCACTCCATACCGATCGGGGAATTGCATATTATCAAGGACCGCTGCAAGGGGTGCAACTTTTGCATTGAGTTCTGCCCGAACCAGGTCCTCAAGGAATCCTCCGAATTTAATAAAAAGGGCTATCACCCCCCCTTGGTCACCAAGCAAGGGGAGTGCGTAAATTGCAACCTCTGTGAAATAATCTGCCCGGAATTTGCCATCTACAGTGAGCTGAAAGAGTACAAAGAATTAACCGCCGAGGACATCATTAATTATTCCAAGAAATTCGGAGTGTAACCCCCCTCCGGCGGATCTCCCCCCGTTTTGAACCCGGGAGCGGAAGATCGGGAAAGCAACAGGACCATGTCCATTCCAGGATTCTTAACAGGTGAATTTTTTATCAACGGCGATGAAGCCTGCGCCGAGGGTGCCATCGCCGCCGGGTGTCGCTTTTTTGCCGGTTATCCCATCACCCCGGCCACCGAAATCGCCGAACGACTGGCCAAGCGACTCCCCCAGGTGCAAGGGATGTGCATCCAGATGGAAGACGAAATCGCTTCCATGGCGGCCATCCTGGGGGCCTCCTGGGGCGGGGTGAAGGCCATGACCGCCACCTCCGGTCCGGGTTTTTCCCTGATGATGGAAAATATCGGGTTGGGTATGATGACCGAGACTCCCTGTGTGGTAGTGAATATTATGCGCGCCGGTCCCTCCACCGGGTTGCCCACCCTGGTCGGCCAGGCGGACGTCATGCAGGCCCGCTGGGGTTCGCATGGGGACTATGGGGTGATTGCCCTCTCCCCTTCCTCCCCTCAGGAAATGTTTGATTTGACCGTTACGGCCTTCAATCTGTCGGAAACCTACCGTTTGCCCGTTTTTGTTTTGGGGGATGAGATGGTGGGGCACATGAGCGAAAAAGTAATTATCCCGCCGGCGGAACAGATTCAGTTGGTTGCCCGCCAACGTCCGGATCAGACCCGGGAGTGCTATCTCCCTTTTCTGGCCGGGGAGGACCTGGTTCCTTCCATGGCCTGTGCCGGGGATGGCTACCATGTCCATGTCACCGGGTTGACCCACGACGAACAGGGTTACCCGGTCATTACGGCGGCGACCCATGAACGCCTGGTCCGGAGGCTGGTGGATAAAATCCGTCTGAACGCGGCCAAGATCATCCAGACCGAAGCCCTCGGCCTGGAGCAGGCCGAGGTGGTGGTCGTAGCCTATGGGTGTACCGCCCGGGCCGCCCGGGAGGCGGTTACCGATCTCCGGCAGGCCGGAGAAAAAGTCGGACTGCTGCGTCTCATCACCCTCTGGCCCTTTCCGGAAGAAGAGATCAGAGAAATCTCCGCGCGGGTCAAGGCCTTTATCGTCCCGGAAATCAATTACGGCCAGATGGCCTACGAGGTGGAGCGCTGCGCCCAGGGTCGGGCGGAAACGATACTGCTGCCTCTCATGGGCGGATCGATCCACACCCCCGCCGAGATCATCGAGGCCGTTAAGGAAACGCTGGTATGAAAATCCGCTTTCAACCCCTAGTCCCCTATGACCCTCAGACCAGCCGCCGCCTCAGGGAGGAGCAGCATGGTTTCCATCCTGACGATATCTATTTAAAGCCGGGCCGCATCCCCCATATCTGGTGTCCGGGCTGCGGGCTGGGGGTGGTCCTGAATACCTACATCAACGGGCTGAAGACGGCCGGCCTGCAGGTGGACCAGACGGCGGTGGTTTCCGGAATCGGCTGTACGGGCCGGGTGGCCGGTTATCTGGATATGGACACGTATCACACCACCCACGGGCGGGCCATCCCCTTCGCCACCGGCCTGGCCCTGGTTCGGCCGGACCTGGCGGTAACGGTTTTCAGCGGTGACGGGGACCTCTTCGCCATCGGCGGCAATCACTTCATTCATGCCGCCCGGCGAAACATCAATCTGAAGATCATCTGCGTCAATAATTTCAATTACGGCATGACCGGCGGTCAGGCGGCCCCCACGACCCCGGTGACGGCCCGGACCACCACCACCCCCTACGGCAATTTCGAGCATTCCTTCAACCTGCCCTTTCTGGCTTATGCCAGCGGGGCGGTATACGTGGCCCGCTGGACCACCTTTCATGCCCGGCATCTGGTCACCTCCATCGCGGAAAGCCTGACTAAAAAGGGGTTTACCTTCATCGAAGTCATCTCCCCCTGCCCCATCGGTTACGGGCGACCGAACAAACTGGGCAGCGGCCTGGACGAAATGAAGTTTTATCGGGAGAACAGCCTGGTTCAAAACGACACGGACCCCCGTGAAGCGGACATTAGCCTGAAGGGGAAAATCATCGTCGGAAAATTTATTGATCAAAGCCGGCCGACCTTTGACGAACTCTACCAGGAAAATATTTTAAGCAAATTTAAACGGGAAATCTAACCACAACTATTTGACTTTTGGTAAGACCCGACAAAGCCGAATTTCGGAATTATAGATCCTAACTACGGGCGACTTATTCCAATGAGTACCGATACAAAAACAGAAATCCGACTGGCGGGCTTCGGCGGCCAGGGGATCGTCCTGGCCGGCCAGGTCCTGGGCAAGGCCGCCGCCTTGTTCGAGCACCTCAATGCGGTTTTTACCCAGAGTTACGGCCCGGAGGCCCGGGGAGGCGCCTGCAGCGCCGATGTGGTCCTCTCCCGGGGGGAGATTCATTATCCTCGGGTAACCCACCCGGAGATTCTGGTCCTCATGTCCGAGGAGGCCAAAAATACCTACGGAAGCGGGTTAGCGGGTCATTCCACGGTCCTGATCGATGAGGATCTGGTCCAGTTGGATTCGGCCCCGGAGGGCTCCCGCTTGTTCAAAATCCCCGCCACCCGGTTTGCCGAAAAGCTGGGGCGGAAGATCGTGGCCAATATCGTCATGCTGGGGTTTATCACCTCTGTGACCGAGGTGGTCGGCTACGAAGCCATGAAACAGGCCCTCTTCGATTCCATCCCCCGGGGAACCGAGGAATTGAACCTCAAGGCCTTCGAAAAAGGGTATGCCTACGGAAAACAATTGACTGCAGCCGGCGGCGTTCAGTCGCTAGTCAGCTAATACCAAGGCTTTATTAAAGGAGTTACCGGGTTGGCCGCCAAGAAAGTTCACAGAAAAGACAAGGAAGAATCGCGGGTCGGGGTGTACGTCTGCCAGTGCGGCCTGAATATCGGCGCCGTGGTGGACTGTGCTCGAGTGGCTGAATACGCGGCCGCCCTGCCCGGCGTGGTTCTCTCCAAGAGTAATTTATACACCTGCTCCGATCCGGGCCAGGAAGAAATCAAGCAGGATATCCGCGAACAGCGGCTCAATCGGGTGGTGGTGGCCTCTTGCACGCCGCGCCTCCATGAACCCACCTTTCGAACCGCCTGCCAGGACGCCGGCTTGAATCCCTACCTGTTTGAAATGGCCAATATCCGGGAACACTGCTCCTGGGTGCATCTCCACGACAAGGAAGGGGCGACCCTCAAAGCGCAGGATTTGGTCAAAATGGCGGTGGCCCGGGCCCGGCTCCTGGCCCCCCAGCAGGAACTGGAAGTGCCGGTGCACCGTAAGGCCCTGGTGATCGGGGGTGGAGTGGCCGGGATCCAGGCGGCTCTGGATTTGGCCAACAGCGGTTATCAGGTGTATCTGGTGGAAAAGGAATCCAGCATCGGCGGCCGCATGGCCCAGATCGACAAGACCTTCCCCACCATGGACTGCTCCATCTGTATCCTGGCCCCCAAAATGTCGGAGGTCGGCCGCCACCCCAATATCGAACTGTTGACCTTGAGCGACGTGGAACAGGTGGACGGCTACATAGGCAACTTTCAGGTCCAGGTCCGCCGGCAGGCCCGCTACGTCAAGGATTCCTGCACCGCCTGCGGGGATTGCACTCAGGTCTGCCCCCAGGTGGCTCCGGATGAGTTCAATGCCGGTCTGTCCATGCGCCGGGCCGTCTACCGCTCTTTTGCCCAGGCCGTGCCTTCCACTTTCCGTATCGACATGGACCTCTGCCTGAATAAGCACGGCATCGTGGCCTGCGACCGTTGTTCCCAGGCCTGTCAAAAGCGGTGCATCGACTATGCCGATAAAGACCGCATCCTGCACCTGGAGGTGGGCACCATCATCGTCGCCACCGGCGTGGACGTGTACGACCCCACTTCCCTGACCGAATTCGGTTACCGGAAGTTCCCCAATGTCATCACCAGCCTGGAGTTCGAACGGCTGATCAACGCCGGGGGCCCTTCCGGGGGTAATCTCATCCGTCCCTCCGACCGGCGGATCCCCAAGACAGTGGCTTTCCTGCAATGCATCGGTTCCCGCTCCAAGCGTTCCAATATCTACTGCAGCAATATCTGCTGCATGAACACCATTAAGGACGCCCTGCTGATCAAGGAACACTGGCCCGAAACCAAGGTCGTCGTTTTTTATATTGATATTCGGGCCTTCGGCAAAGGCTTTGAGGATTTATTTCAGCGGGCGCGCCGGGAGGGGATCTCCTTCATTCGGGGGGTCCCCGGGGAAATCATCGAGGACCCCGAATCGCATAACCTGACGCTCATCGGGGAGAACACCCTTCTTTCCCAGCTCTACCGCTATGAAGCGGACCTGGCTATACTTTCCGTAGGGATCGAACCGCGCAAGGACAGCCCGGTTATCCAGCGGCTTTTGAACCTGTCCACCGGTTCGGACGGTTTTTTTCTGGAGGCCCATCCCAAGTTGCGGCCGGTGGACACGCCCACCGGCGGCATCTTTTTGGCCGGTTGCGCCGAAGGCCCCAAGGACATCAAGGATTCCGTCACCCAAGCTTGTGCCGCCGCTTCCCGGGCCAACATTCTCATGTCCCAAGGCAAGGTCATGGTGGAGGCCATTACCGCCCAGGTCGATGAGGATCTGTGCCAGGGCTGCGGGATGTGCGTCAAAGTCTGCCCTTATTCCGCCATCCGCCAGGACCCGGAAACCAAAATCGTGGCCGTCACCCAGGCCTCCTGCGCCGGCTGCGGGACCTGCGTGGCCGAGTGTCCTTTCGGGGCGCTCAGCCAGCGGCATTTTACCGATGCGCAAATCCTGGCCCAGATCGAGGCCATCACCGAAGAAGATCCCGAGAAAAAGGCGGTGGCCTTCTGCTGTAACTGGTGCTCCTACGCCGGCGCCGATTTTGCCGGCGTCAGCCGCATGCAGTATCCGCCGTCGGTGCGCATCATCCGCACCATGTGCTCCGGTCGCATCAGCACCCGATTTATTGAAACCGCCTTTCGCCGGGGGGCGGCCGCCGTTCTGGTTTCCGGATGCCATATCGGGGACTGCCACTATATCCATGCGAACCATCAGACCGAAAAACGGGTGAAGAAGGTCTGGAAAAAAATGGAGCGCCTGGGCCTGGACCAGAACCGTCTCCAACTGGCCTGGATCAGCGCGGCCGAGGGCCTTCAGTTTTCCAAAAAGATCAAAGAAATAGACGAAATTATCGGGACGGTGACCCGGGAGGAAATTGAAAAAACCAAGGCCGTTCTGGTCCCCGAAAAAAAAGAGAAAAAGACGGGTGAGGGATTATTAAGGTGATCAAAAGCATCTGGGAAATGTTCAACAAGGAAGACCTCTTTGAATGCTATCAGTGCGCCCGGTGTACCGGGAGCTGTCCGGCGGCCATGGTCCTGGACCATTCCTATGGCCCCCGGGAGACCCTCTTGCGCTGCTTGAATCTGGGTCAGGAGGCGGTGATCAACGATGAACGCATCTGGTACTGTACTACCTGCCAGGTTTGCGAAGACCGCTGTCCCCAGGAAATTCATATCTCCGATCTGCTGACGGCCATCTGTAACCTGGCCGCTCAACGGGGGAATCTGCCCGAGAAAATTAAATTTGGAGTGGACCTGGTGGCCAAGACCGGCCGGACCCTGGTGATATCGGACAAGGTTCATCGCGACCGGAAGAGGCTGGCCCTGCCCCCCCTGGGTCCTCTGGCGGTGGACGAAATTGAGGGCCTTCTTAGAAAAACCGGATTGAACGAGGTCATCGAACTGAGTTAAGATGAAATATGCACTCTTTTTAGGCTGTGTGATCCCGGTGAAGTATCCGGGCTTTGAAAAGGCCACCCGCGAGGTGCTCCAGGCCTTGGACGTGGAACTGCTGGACCTGCCTTTTTCCTGCTGCCCGGCTCCGACCCAACTGAAACTGGTCCACTTCGACAGTTGGCTGGCCTTAGCGGCCCGAAATCTCTGTCTGGCCGAAGAGGCCGGAGTCAACATCATCTCCATCTGCAACGGTTGCGTGAATACCTTGAAGGAGGCCAACCTGGCCTTAAAAAAGGATCCCCAGCGAAAAAACCAGGTCAACGGCCTGCTGCAGGAATTCGGTCATAGCTATCAAGGAACCATTAAAGTCAAGCACCTCCTGGACGTCCTGGTTGACGACCTGGGCCTGGCTCGACTGGGCGAGCGGGCCGTTCACTCGTTGAGTCGGGTCCGGATCGGCTGCCATTACGGCTGTCACCTCTACCGCCCGCCCCGGCTGATGTACCCGGAAAATTTATCAGAAGCCGACAGTTATGTACCCAAAAGCATGGACCAGATCCTGTCTTTGTTAGGCGCCGAACCGATAGAATATTCCCGAAAATTCCTCTGCTGCGGATCGGCTTTAGGGACCAATATTGATCAGGAAGCGGCCAACGAAATTACCCGGGAAAAACTCAGCCACATGAGAAAGCATCATATCCAGGCCATTGCCGTAGGCTGCCCTTCCTGTTTTTCCCAGTTTGATCGGGGGCAAATGATGTTGGAACGTAAGTATCACGACGGGTTTAATCTCCCCGCTTTCCATATCTCCCAGCTTATCGGACTGGCCTTCGGCCTGGATAGAAACCTATTGGGGCTTAATGACCACCGAATCAGTTTGGAGCCGATTTTAAAACAAATCGCTTCCAGTTCTTGACAAAGAGTGGTCCGGTGACTAATTTCTTTTTAGAGAAAATCATTAAGTAGTATAAACAAAACGAAATATCATTGAGAAAAGAGGGGTTAATTATGTTAACGGTAACCGAACAGGCTCAAAGTGCATTTAAAGATTATTTTTCCAAACAAAATGTGAACTCGCCCATCCGTATTTTTTTAAGTCAAGGTGGCTGATCAGGGCCTTCCTTGGCCTTGGCTCTGGATGAGTCTAAAGAGACGGACAACGTATTTGAAATTAACGGCCTGACCTATGTAGTCGATAAGAGTTTGGAGGAGCAGGCCAAAGAAATAAAAGTGGATTTTGTAGACCAATGGGGACGTTCGGGATTTATGGTTACTTCGGATGTCAGCTTGGGCGGTGGAGGAACCTGCGGTACTTCTTGTAGTTGTTAGCCGTATTTCATCAAATAAAGCCGAAGTCTGCCGGAAAAGGCGGGTCTTCGGCTTTTTTATTTGGCCCCTATATTCAGCCCGTCGGCCCTTTCTAATAACGCCTCGAAATTATTACTGTTTCACGAATATTCGCCACCAAAAAACCTTGACAAACGGAAAGGAAGCCAATACATTCAGCCCATTTGGCCCGGACCGCAGGTGATCCCTGGTCCCCGTATGCCGGGCTTCAAGAGGGGGGCATTTGGATGAATGAACCGGAATATACCGAAGAAAGAAAATCTGGTCACCGGAGTAAAATTTTAGCCATCCCTTTTCCCTTCCCGGCCGTTTTTAAAAATTTTAGGAGCCTTCCCGGTTTTCAATTGCTGGAACACCCGGGGTGATGGTTCAAACCGGGAAGGCTCCTAAAATTTTTTAGGGGTTGTATTATTTATCAAGACGTGATAATTAAAAGAAAATTTAATCCCTTAATCCGCTGAAATACAGGGTTACCGAATTCATACCCAAACGGCAAAGGATGGACGAATGAACCAATGGCCAAGGATCGGCTGTTTCTCGTGGGTTGTTTTTTTTGCCTTGCTCCTGTTCCCGGAGGCCTATCTTTCGGCCGCTTCCGTACCCGCCCGCGTTGGCTCTCCCTCTATTTTAACCGAACCGTTGGAAACCCTCAAGCCCTCCCCGGCGCTCGCTGGTCCCGATAATGGCGCCGCCCTGGAGGAAGCCTCAAATGAAACGGTGAATGAAATCCCTCCGGTGATCCGGCCCTCTCAGGAGGAAATCCGGAAAAAGGTCATTTTAGAGTGGAAGGAACTGCAAAAAGGCCTCGCTTCGGAATCCGAAGGTTCCAATGATATTCCCCTCGTCATTAATGATCAGGTGGAATATTTCCTGGACTACTTCCAGACCAAGATACCGAAACGATTTTCGCTCTGGCTTTCCCGATCCGGCCGTTATATCCCCTTGATCAAGAAAATATTGAACGAACAGGGCCTTCCGGAAGATCTAATCTATCTGGCCATGATCGAAAGCGGCTTCAGCAATAAAGCCTATTCCCGGGCTCAGGCCGCGGGCATGTGGCAATTCATCCGGGAAACCGGTCAACGGTACGGACTTAAAGTCAATTCCTGGGTGGATGAACGAAAAGACCCGGTTAAGTCCACTCAGGCCGCCGCCAGGCATTTGTCCGATTTATTCAAACGATTCGGTTCCTGGTATTTGGCCGCCGCCGGTTACAATGCCGGGGAAGGGAAAATCACCAGGGCTCTGGCCATGTATGACGCCCAGACTTATTGGGATATTACCGCCGAGCATTGCAACTACATCAAGGACGAGACAAAGCAGTACGTGCCCAAAATGATCGCGGCCGCCCTGATTGCCAAGGAGCCGGAAAAATACGGTTTTCACGGCGTCTCCTATCAGCCTCCGTTGTCTTATGAGGAGGTGACCCTCCCCGCGGCCATAGAATTAAAAGATGTGGCCGCCGCCTCCGGGGTGGAAGTCAGCCAATTGGTGGACTTAAATCCGGAATTAAAACGATGGATCACCCCCCCGGGTGAATCCGAATACCGTCTGCGCATCCCCCTCGGATCCAAGGAACGCCTGATGGATAATTACGCCCAGTTGACCAAACCCAAACCCCGCGCCGTCTACGCCCATCACAAGGTCAAGAAGGGAGAGCGATTCTCCGCCATTGCCCGAAAATACGGAGTCAAGGCCGCTACCATCGCCAGGGTGAACCGGGTTAAATTGACCGCCTATCCCGCCGCCGGGACCCTCCTGTTGATCCCCCAGAAGGGGTTGCCCGAGGAAATCCCCGAGGGAGACTTAGAAAAAGATAGCGGAGGCGGATCGTCTTTAAAAGCCAACCGATCGGCGAATTCCAAAACGGCTAAACGTTCAAACCGGGTGGAGAACAAAAATCAGTCCACCGGTCGGCAACCCCTTCGCTACCGGGTCAAAAAGGGAGACACTTTGGTTTCCATCGCCCACACCTATGAGATCACCGTCGATCAGATCAAAAAATGGAATCCTCAGGAAAGCAAAAGAATGCACGCCGGACGAACTTTGAATCTTTTTGTGGCCAAAGAAAACGGAGAAGAAAAAAGCAAACCGGAAACCGGGAAAAAGATCAAAGGCTCCCAACGCCGATCCCTGGTCCGAGCCGATCGGTCCCTTAAAACGCCATCCCCTAAAAAACATCCCGGCAAACGGCTCCGAACCTTGGCCAAAGGACCCAGGGAATCCGAATAGGTCCCTTTGGCCTCCCGATCAATCTGGAACTGTTCTATTTTCCTTAAGCGTTTTTTATCACCCGCTCATTCCGAAGCCGCTGAAAACCATCCTATGAAAGAATCCAGGCCCGAACCCGGAGATTCAAGGCCCGGTATCGGAATTTAAAGGAATGACCAATGGCTGGAAATAGAATAATGCTTGACCATGGCAGCGGGGGCCGCTCTTCTCACGACTTGATTGCCGAAACCGTTCTCCCTTATTTTCAAAACGTTTTTCTGAATGATTTAAACGATAGCGCCTCTCTGGACCTAGGGGGGGTCCGTCTGGCTTTCACCACCGATAGTTACGTGGTAGACCCCATCTTCTTCCCGGGCGGAGACATCGGCTCTCTGGCCGTCTGCGGTACGGTAAACGACTTGTCTATGCGTGGAGCCGATCCCCGTTATTTAAGCCTGGCCTTCATCCTGGAGGAGGGTTTCTTATTGTCTGATCTGGAGCGCCTCCTGCGGTCCATGGGCGAAGCAGCCCGGCAGGCCGGTGTCCAGGTGGTCACCGGGGACACCAAGGTGGTTCCCAAAGGCAATGTCGACAAGATTTTCATTAACACCGCCGGGATCGGCCTGATCCCCCCGGGCGTCGAGGTGGCCGGCCAGAATGCCCGGGCGGGGGACGTTCTCCTGGTCAGCGGGACTCTGGGAGACCACGGGATGACCATTCTTTCCAAACGGGAAGGATTGGCCTTTGACTCTTCGCTGCAAAGCGATGTGGCCCCCTTAAACGGCCTGGTTAAGGCCCTCCTGGCCGTTTGCCCGGACCTCCATGTCCTCCGGGACCCCACCCGCGGGGGATTGGCCACCACTTTAAACGAAATCGCTCAGCAATCCCAGGTATCAATGGAAATATGGGAAGATTCCCTGCCCGTCAGCAACGAGGTCCAGGCCGCGGCCGAAATACTGGGATTGGACCCCTTGTACCTGGCCAATGAGGGGAAACTGGTGGCCGTCGCCCCCCCGACCGAAGCGGATCGATTATTGACAGCCATGCGGCAGCACCCCTATGGTCGGGGGGCCGCCCGGATCGGGCGGGTACTCGGGGATAACCCCGGCCTGGTATTTATGAAAACCGCCATCGGCGGACGGCGGCTGATCGACATGTTGACCGGGGAGCAACTGCCGCGCATCTGTTAACAACCCGAGAGATAGTATGCCTGATAATTTGTTATTCCCCCATTTCCTGACGAGGAGAGCCCTCCTTAAAGGATTGCTCATCGGGTTAGGCGGCCTGGGGCTGAGTCTAGAGGGGCCGCAGGGAGCAGCCGAAGGGGCCGTTAAGATCGGAGAGGTCCCCCCCCGGGCCGACCTCCTGGACCTGAAAGGAAGAAAAGTTTCCCTGCCGGACGATCTGAAGGGCCGGGTGGGTCTGGTGCATTTTTGGGCCAGTTGGTGTCCCTTTTGCCGGAAGGAAATTCTGGCCATCGAATCCCTATTCCAACAATTCAAAAGCAAAGGATTTCTCCCTTATTCCATTAACGTGGGGGAAAACACCGCGGCCGTGGAGGCCTATCTGGCCGGCCTCAAGGTCTCCTATTCCATCCCCCTGGATGCCGATTCCTCGACCGCCAAACGGTACGGAATTACCGGGATCCCCACCACCTTCATCGTGGACCGGGCAGGCCTGATCCGGATTAAGATCCTGGGCGAAATCAATAGAGACGAATTGCATAAACGGGTATCCGCCTTGATGGTCAAATGAAACAACTATCGATCCTTCTGCTCTTGACCGCCCTTTTAATCGGCCTTCTGCCCTCTCGGGGGGATGCCCGGGGGATGGCCTGTTTCGGACAGAAAGGGTTGGGCTGTGCCTGTTGCACCCCTAAAGGGCCTCACCCAACCGGGGAGGCCTTATCCCCTTGCCCCTGTCCCGGACCGGAACAATCCCCCTCCTTTGACCAGGACCTCATTATGTCCCTGAACGTTTTGGAATTTAATCTGGGGACGACAGGAACTATAGATACCCCAAACCCGTTCAGCCGGACCTTTTTCGGGCGTACCCCGCAAAAACCGCCCCCTTTCCTCCTGTAATTCCCGACCCGCATTTTTGCGGCCCAACGAGCTCCCGGACGGTAGCCCCCGGGCTTTACCGCGAAAAAATCCAGCGAACCGGAGCGACCCAGCGAGGATTAAACCGCTGCGTCGGCGAGGGAGCCGGGCCTGGAAAGAATTTGCCTAAATCGGTAGCGTCTGCGCTACAATGCCCCCTCGCAAGAAGAGGGGTATTTATCTCAGGAGGTTTTATGAAAAAAATCTTAGTACTTTTGGTTTCAGTACTTTTCATTTTGTCCTTATCCACCATGCTATGGGCGCACGAGGATACCCAGAAGCACACCTCCTGCAAATATTGCGGGATGGATCGTGAAAAGTTCGCCCACAGCCGGATGCTCATCGAGTATGACGACGGCACCCAGGTCGGCACTTGCAGCCTGCACTGTGCGGCGATCGATCTGGCCTTAAACCTCGATAAAACGCCCAAGCTGTTATGGGTCGGCGACTATTCAACCAAAACCCTGATCAACGCCGAGAAGGCCGTTTGGGTGATCGGGGGGGCCAAACCAGGGGTTATGACCAAAAGGGCCAAGTGGGCCTTCGCCCAGAGGGAAGAGGCCGAGAAATTTGTGAAAGAAAACGGAGGGACTATGGCGGATTTCGACGGCGCCCTGAAAACGGCCTATGAAGATATCGCCGAGGACACCAAAATGATCCGCGAAAGAAGACGGATGATGCGTCAAAAGATGATGGAAAAAAAATAGCCGGTCCTTAGGAAAACCAAATCCAACCCCCGGTGTGCGAGGGGGGGGGCGGGAAAAGGAATCCTCCTTTTTTTCGTGTGCCAAGGCGCCTGCCCGCTCCCCGAACCCTCGCGCCCGGGTGAATCGTAAAGCCACACGGTGAATTTATGAAAAAGACCGCCTTCTTCATAGCTGTTTCCCTCCTATTGGCTGCCGGGGCCTGGGCCGGTGACCCTAAGCCCCTTAGGCCTACGCCCAAGGACAAGTGCCCGGTTTGTGGCATGTTCGTCTACAAATACCCGGACTGGGTGGCCCAGACGGTTTTTCGCGACGGCCGCCGCCTGTATTTCGATGGGGTGAAGGACCTGATGAAATTCTACTTGAATCCTTTCCCCTACCAATCAACCAAATCCCGGCCGGAGCCCGCCGCTATTTTCGTGACCGACTACTATTCCCTGGAGAGCATCGAGGGGAGTCGGGCCTATTACGTCATCGGCAGCGACGTTTTTGGCCCCATGGGCAAAGAGTTAGTCCCTTTTGGAAAGGAGGCCGAGGCCCGGGAGTTTCTTAAAGATCATAAAGGAAAAAAGATTCTGCGTTTTCAGGAAATCACCTCCGAGATCCTGAAACCGCTGGATTGAACCCCTTGCGTCCCTCTTCCCTTTTTTTTGTATTTATGACTGCCTGCACGCTGGTGTTAATCCTGATCAGCCTTCATGCCTTGACCCAGGTGGTGGCGGATCAGGAGAGGCTGACGCGAATGGGCCGAATGGTGGAAGACCTGACCCTGACCGATCTCTGCCTTTTTACCGAGGCCCGCTATACCCGCCACCTCTCGCAAGCGGATCGGCATTCTCCTTTCCAGGATCATCCCCTATCGTTTGAGCACTTTCCCAGCGGCTCTTTCGTCCTGCCGCCCCAGAGGTTAAGGCCACCTCATGCGAATCTGGATTGAAAAACAACGAAACCTGATCGACTTCACCCTTTCCTCATTGAGACGTCGCCTGGGAAAAAACATCGCCCTGGTACTGACCTTTACGACAGTGGTCTTCTTCCTGGGTTCGGTGACCCTATTTACCCAAGCCCTGAAAAAGGAAGCCGCCCTCATCCTGAAAGGTACGCCGGAGATATTGGTCCAGCGGATGATTGCCGGCCGGCATGACCTGATGCCTCTGGCCTATGCAGATAGAATCCGTCAAATCCGCGGGGTCACCTCTTTGACCCCGAGGCTTTGGGGTTACTATTACGATCCCGCGGTAAAGGCTAATTACACCTTAATGGTCTCGAACCGGAAGCCCTGGGCCGCAGGGGAAATCCTCATTGGAGCGGGGATATCACGAAGCCGGCAGGTCTTTCCGGGCGATCTCCTTTCCTTTCGCAACTACCGGGGAGAACCGGCCATCTTCCAGGTTAAAGGCCTCCTGGCCGCCGAATCGGAACTGATCAGTTCAGACTTGATCTTACTCTCCGAACGGGATTTCCGAAGTTTTTTTGGCCTGGCCTCTCCTTATGTCACCGACTTTGCCCTTCGGGTCAGCAATTCGCGGGAATGGAACACCATTGCTTTTAAAATTAGCGAACTGCTGCCGGACACCCGGCCGATCCTCCGGGACGAAATCCTGCGGACCTACGACTCGCTTTTCGACTGGCGGAGCGGGATGATCGTGGTTATTTTTACGGCTTCGGCCCTGGCCTTCATCATCTTAGCCTGGGAAAAAGCCTCGGGCTTGAGCGCCGGGGAGAGGCGGGAAATCGGCATTTTGAAAGCCCTCGGCTGGGAGACCTCGGACGTGCTGCTGATGAAGTTTTGGGAAGGAACGGTCCTGGCCTTTTCTTCATTTTTATTGGGTTTCACCCTGGCCTATGCCCATGTATTCTTCACCTCGGCCGTCCTTTTCGAACACGCGTTGAAGGGTTGGGCCATCCTTTACCCGGAATACCGACTGACCCCTTTTGTCGATCCCTACCAGGTGGTGACCCTCTTTTTTCTCACAGTTATTCCCTACCTGGCGGCCGCTATCATCCCTTCCTGGCGGGCGGCCACCATCGATCCGGATACGGTGATGAGGACCTGAGCCTTTTGACCAAAAAAAAGGCGCCCCGTATCACCGGATGGTGATACGGCAACGCACTTTTTAGACACCCAATTGGGGGAAAGTCACCATTCGGTGGTTACTTCAAGCGAGCTTCCACGGCACCCCAGTGAATATTTTTTATAAAGGCCTCGAGATAATCCGCACGTTTCAGCCCATAATCGATCATGAAGGCATGCTCAAAGACATCCAGGATTAAAAGGGGATTGCCGCCGACCGGGTGGGAGACATCGTGCTCGTTGATCCAAAAATTAACCAGCTTCCCATTGGCCGGGTCCTGGTAAAGGACCACCCAGCCGATACCCCGCATCGCACCGGTGGCTTTAAAATCCTTCTCCCAAGCCTCGTAGCCGCCGAAGTCCTCGACTAACTTCTTGGCCAGCTTTCCTCCCTGGTTCAGGCCGCCCTTCCCACCCAGGTTTTCAAAATAATATTCATGGAGTCTCATCCCGTTGAATTCCCAGCCCAGCCTCCTTTTTAATTCGGCGAATTCGTAGCTGCCGGCCTTGTCGTCTTTGAGCATCTGGCTCAGGGTATCCAGGACCTTGTTGGTGTTGGTCACATAACCCTGGTACAGGGTAAAATGGTTCTTCAAGAGGGTTTCACTGAATCCTTCCATACCGATCAACTTGGAGAAATCCTTGGCTGCATAAGACATACTTTTACCTCCTTTTAGGTTGGGGCCCGGCAGGATTGACCGGTCGATTGTCAGCCGCCATCCCGATTGGGCCGGTTATAGCTAAAAACGATCCGCCGTCGATCATAGGCCGGTATAACTACCTAAGCCTTATTAAATGTAATAAAACTAATAATCAACTCTCAGTCTGTCAACCTTAAAAGAAGTTGTTTTATTGACCTGTTCCCTGATTTCCACTATAATAAAAATTAAGATAGTGACGCTTTCAGCAGCGGGCGGGCTCCCGCGCAACCTGAAAAGATAGGGCCGGAGAGGATCCGGCCTCCCCGGGCGGATCGACCAAAGTCGTCCCAGCCCCATCAACATTCTGAATTCGGTATTATCTATTCGTTTTTATGGCCGATTAGGTCAATATACCCGGAGGTTACCCCCCCTATGACACACCCGGATTTACCCGAAGGCGAGCTTCTCAGACGGGCCATTCGTTGGATCAGCGAACAACGGGAGTTGAATTCACCGCCTCCCCTGATCGAATTGATCGATGAGGCGGGAAAACACTTTGACCTTTCGCCTAAGGAATGCAATTTTCTGGTTAATTTTTTTACTCGGCCGGCCGGAACTTAGGTGCTTATTCCATTGTTCCGAGAATCTGTCTCTAACGAAAGGAACCTGACCCCGTGACTTATACCATTGAATTCAAAAAAAGCGGGAAAGTCCTGAAATGGGATGAACGTTTTGAAAATATTATGGATTTCGCGGAAGAACACGGAATACACCTTGAAAACGAATGCCATGTGGGGGTTTGCGGGTCCTGCAAAGTGAAGCTGCTTTCCGGTGAAGTATTCATGGAGGTGGATGACGGTCTGGACGAAGAACCACCTGGCCATAACCTGATTCTCCCCTGCGTGGCCCTCCCTAAATCGGACCTCGTATTGGAACTCTGACTTTTGCTGGGGAGGGCTTCGCTGTTTTCAGAGAGGTTTTTCGTTACCGGCCGGCCAGGGAGGCCGGCCTTCCTCCCCAAAGGCCGACACCAAATGGAGGGTCTAAGGAAGACTTAGACCACAATATCTTGTTCCTGTTCGCCATGGCCAGTTGTAATCGCTTAAGGCTTTTTGCAAAACCTGAAAGCGGGAAATGAAGACCGGTAGATTCCGAAGTCCTATTTTAACCCGACAAATTAGGTTGTTTGGCGAACCAAAATACATGGTTTACCCCATTTTGTTTTTATAAAATCCGCTTTATTCTTTTTGACAAAGAAAGGAGAAAAGAAGACTTAACTTTTTCATTATCTGGCCGATAACATCTATGTTGAAACGAAATTAATAATTATCTTGATTAAACAAGCCTATTTTTTATATTGACAAAATTATTAAATAATACCAAAATCAACAACTAAATTCTCTAGTCTAATTTCAAAAAAGGGAAGGAGCCGTGTATGAAAAAAGTCAGCCAAATTTCAGCCATCGTTTTCTTGGGAGTGTTCGTATTGTTGTCGATGGGCAATCCGGTTAACGCCATTACTTATTCTTCAGGTTTTCAGGTTCAGAATTTGAGCGCCACGACCGCCAACATCCTAATCAAGTACATTGACCAGGCTGGAAATGTGGTGAACAGTCCAACGGACACCATTCTGGGCCAATAGTTCAAAAACCTACTTTCCCATCGATGCTCCTTCTGGTTTTAATGGTTCCGTGATCATCGAGTCCGACCAGCAGGTCGTGGCTATTGTCAACACCGTTGGGGGATTTCCCTACCTACGGAGCCTCTACCAACGGATTTTCTTCGGGCTCCTCCAGTATCAGCCTGCCCCTGCTGATGAAAGGGAATTCGGGGTTCGACACCTGGTTCAACGTTCAAAACACAGGGACGGCCAGCACGGATGTTACGGTAACCTACAGCACCGATCCAGCAACCACCGAGACGGCCACCATCCTTCCCGGAGCGGCTAAAACCTTCGATCAGGCCACCAACGCTGCTTTGCCGGCCGGTTTCGTCGGCTCGGCTACCGTAACCAGCACCGGGGGAACGCCCATAGTAGCTACGGTCATGCAGGTCGGCCAGGGGGGGCTCAAAGTCCTTTTAGGCTATAATGGTTTTTCCAGTGGTTCAACTGACGTTAACCTGCCTCTAATTATGGCCAATAACGGTGGTTTTTATACCGGGGTACAGGTTCAGAACACCGGGGCCACCGCCACGAATGTAACGATAAAATATTCACCCAACACGGGCGGCTTTTTCCCCGGCAGATGAAACCTGTCCTGATCTTGCGCCCGGGGCCTCCTGCACAAAACTGCACAATACCGGCCAATGGACCCAAAAATATGTCGGCGGGGCTGTCGTCTCCAACTCGGGCGGCAACAACTTAGTCGCCATCGTCAATCAAATCGGATCCGCAGGTGTGGGGAACGCATATGAAGGCTTCAACCCCAGTGGAGCTACGGTCAGCGCGCTGGCTCCATTAATCATGGCCAATAACAGCGGTTTCTATACCGGGCTTCAGGTCCAGAACGTCGGAACGGCTCCCTGCGATGTCACCATTGCTTACAGCCCGGGAACCTCATTTTCTCCGGCCAATGATGTGGCTAATGGTCTAGCTCCGGGAGATTCTGCTACCTTTATCCAGAATTCCGGCCAATTTGCCAGTCCCCAATATGTCGGGTCGGCAACCATTACCGGTACTGGGGTAGGTTGTAAAATTGCCGCTATCGTTAATGAAATCAACACCGCATTAGCCGGAGACCAGTTTTACGGCTATGATGCCTCAAACAATTAATTGCCATAGCTAGCTAAAATTTCCTTTCAATCTAAAAAAGGGGGCGCCATGGATATTGGCGTCTCCTTTTTATTTCGTTCTCTCTGCAGTTCCTCGCCCGGATAAAATGACCATAACGTAAGAATATGAAAATCCTTTTTATTGCCCCGCCCTTGCCCAAAGCGAATACCCCCTCGCAACCGTTAGGCTTTGGATACCTGGCATCCGTACTCCGAGAAGAAGGTTATGCCGATATCCAGCTTTTAGATGCCTGTTCCTTAAGGTTAACCATGGAGCAGACCATCACCTACATCAAAGAGGCGGCTCCCGATGTGGTCGGGCTAACCATGATGACCGTTACGGCCAAAAACGCTCTGAAATTGGCCGCGGCGGCTAAAAGCTTTTTTCCCCGGGTTAAAGTTGCCATAGGGGGTGTCCATGCCACTGTCTGTCCCGATGAAGTCATTAAGGACCCGGCTGTTGACGTAGTCGTTCGCAATGAGGGCGAATACGCCTTTTTAGAAATTATCAAACGGTGGAACTCGGGCGAATCCTTGGAAGGGGTTTTGGGGACCACTATACGAAAGAATGGGGAAATCGTTCATCAAGGCCAAGGTCAGCGCATCCTTAATCTGGACAACCTTCCTTTTCCAGCCAGGGACTTGATGCCTATGCACATCTACAAGGCGGGATTGGCCTTCCCACCGCGAATAAGAAGAAAAACAATGATTTATAGTGCGCGGGGCTGCCCGAACAATTGTGCTTTCTGTTCAACGGCTGCCGTTTGGGGGGGACATTTTTGCGCCATGCGCAGCGCCAAGAACGTCTTGGACGAGATTGAAGAAGTAGTCGATCGTTTTAATGTTTATGGGTTTGAATTTGCTGACGAGTTAACTACATTGCGGAAGGATCGGCTGACTGAATTCTGTCAGGGAATCCATTCGAGGGGTTTAAACAAGATCCGTTGGGTGTGCTCTTCCACGGTTAAATTGATAGATTATGAGACCGCTCGAATGATGAAAGAGGCCGGTTGCTCGATGTTGTACATGGGAGTGGAGTCAGGGTCACCGAAGATACTAAATACGCTAAGAAAAAGAATAACTCACGATGAAATAATTCGGGCTTTTGAGGTGACTCGCCAAGCAGGGCTTCGTCGATGTGCCTGTTTTATGATCGGAACTCCGGGAGAAACTGCCGCAACCGTTCAGGAATCCATAGACTTGGCCCTTCGAATTCGACCTGAACGGGTCACTTTAAATATTGTCACGCCCTACCCCGGGACCGAATTCTACGATAAATACGTGGATAAGAATACTATTCTGGATTGGGATCAGGCGTTTAGTTCGGACCCGGACAAACCCGAAGAGGCCACCATTTTTTATAATTTAAGTGGGCTTTCGGACCAGGAACTTCAATACTTGTGGTCCCGTTTCAGACGCTCGGTGGAATTAACTGCCCACAACATTTTCAACCTCGGAATGAACTTTAACCGTTTGACCAATGCCAGAAATTGGCTCCATTTGTGGAATAATTTTAAAGGCGTACTCAGAATTTTTGTTCAAGGGAAAAAGTATTTACCGTAATCTTTTGGGAATCCTCGGGAAGAAGAGGGATAAGCTGGTGCAAGTCAATACGTCAAATAGCGCGGATGGCTTTTACAGATATGACATAGCGTTTGAGGATCGTTTGGGGTTCTTTTCTTTTTCCCTATTTGACGTCGGGCGCTAGTAAATTTAGCTCCTTTCCAGATTTCGACTACCGTCTTTTCAAATATATTGCCGAAATCGTGTTGCGCTTTATGGGGCCAGCAACAAGGTGAAACTCCCCCGTCCCAATTAATAACCATAGTTTCCCACAAATCACGACAATCCCAGGTATTTTCCAATTTATCCTTTTTGAAATAGGGGTTATATTTTGGAATAGTTGGAATCCATCGGGCAATATGATCAGGATTTTCAGTATTTATAAACAGCCCCCCGGTCATGAACCCATCCACTCCGATCTCTTTGGCCATTTTCGCGACATCCGTTATCTCATTTTCATTATGCTTTCCAATAAGCATCCTCCAGATTATAAAGGGGCCTTTCTTTTGAAGACGTTTCCTTTCCTCAATTAGCAGCCTTAAATTCGTTAGAACCTGGTCCAAATTACCACGTTTTCGATATTCTCCGTAAGTTTGTTGGGTTGACCCATCGATAGATACAATCATCTGGGCCAATCCGGACTCGATTAATTTCCTCGCCAATCCAGGGTTTAAGCGGTTCAAATTGGTACTTAATCCTACGGCAACCTTACGGGCCGTGGCATAAGCAATCATCTCAAAAATATTCGGATGAAGTAAGTGGCTCCCCCCAATTATATAATTCAATGCGATACGCATGGGGAGCGATTTGATCAATCAGTTTTTTGAAGGATTCCAGATTTTGTTGGCCGAGTTTTCGACCTGATATTTTTAATCCCGTAGGGCATAAGGGACATTCCAAATTGCATTGGTTTATTGGGTCAATAACATATTCAATAGGCATTCCCATTGCCCTTTCCATTCTCAGCCGACACTGTATTTTTGTTAAAATCAGATTGATAATTTTTTTAAAAGTAGTGCCGCGAATGAAGGTAATTAGTCGAAATAAAAATATTTTCCTGACGCTTACCTTCATCCAGGCTACAATAGGTTCATTCATTCCATAGACCTCTATTTGTAAACCGTTTAAATTTCGACTCAAGGTTCAGAATACACATGGCCTGTTCCGGGTTAATCGGCTTTTTGGCACAGGTACACTAAAAAACTGGCAAAATTTACAGGGATCAGAAAAGACAGAAAAACCCGAACCAGTTTATGAGGGTGCCATAGATACCAACACCCATCCCTCCAGGTTCTGGGGAATTCCCTTTCGTATTTAATGACCCGGATGACCCGCAACCCATTTTCTTGTAGTAAGGTACTCCATTGTAGGGGAGTTCCGTAACGTTGCAAGGGTTGGCCGTCGTCAAAAACGTCACCGGTGCGCCAAACATGAAAGATATTTCCTAAAAAACCAAAAGTGTTGGGAAGCAAGACTAAGGCCAGTCCGGTGGGAGCCATGACCCGGGTCATTTCCTTGATGGCCCGGGCAGGATTGAAATAATGCTCCAGGCTTCCGATGTTGGTTACATAATGAAAAAGGTCTTTCTTAAAGGGTAGATTTTCCGCGTTGGCAACGGTTAAATTGGAACGGGGCACTAGCAGGGAAGTGGCGAAAACCGCTGCGGGAGAAAGGTCAATCCCGGTTGTTTTGAGCCTTGCCTCCTTGGCAAAGTGCAATAATTTCCCTCTGCCGCAAGATATATCCAGTAGTTGTTTCTCCGGGCAGAGGGGCAAAAGACTCAATAACCACTTATAAAATGAGTCCCTTTGCTGAAGGCCGCCCTGTTCGTGTAACTGATCATAGGCCGACAGGCAATCGGTGGAAGTTTCGACCTTACTACTCCGCAATTCAATAAGTCGCCCAAGGTGAAATGTTTCCTGCCGCGTCTGTTTTTTCTCATTCTGTTCGTCCAATTCGAATTCCCTTACTTTTTCCTGAACCGATTAGATTATCAATTTCCCTGTCGTGACAGGGGAAGCTGGGTTTTATTGGCAGGCAGGGCAACGACTGTCACGACCGTTCCCTTGACCATACGATCAACGAAAAAGAAAAAAGGAGCAACCAATAATCGAACAGCCCAGGATTCCAGCACACCTTGGACCATTTTTTGGCCCTTGGAAGAAAGGCGTTCGCGAACCCAGAAACGCACCCCTAAGGCAAAAGCCGGGTAACTGCCCGAGATGCAGGACATGCCTTTTACTCGAAAACCGGCATCAATAAGCATCCTTTCTATGGTAAGCTTAGAGAAAAGGGTCAGATGACGGGGAGCGTCCCACCCGGCCCAATAGGGACCCAATAACTTTTGATCCCAACTGCCGAGTAGCGGCAGCCTGAAGATCAATACACCATCGGACTTAAGGGTGCGGAGGATCTCTTGAAGGGTTTTCTTTGGGTCATGCACATGTTCCAAGACATCCCACATTACGACTACGTCAAAATACCCGTCAGGGAACCGGGCTTCTTCAACCGATCCATGAAAAACATTCAGCCGCAGTTCCCTTCGAGCAAACGTTGTAGCATACTCACTCGTCTCGACCCCATAAAGATCCCAAAGCCCCTTTTGGCTCATAGCCTGCAAAAACAGGCCCTTGGCACAACCAATTTCCAATAGCCGTCCCTGGCCTTTATATCTCAAGACCTCTTTACAACGCTTGTAAAATCCATAACGAACCAGCAGTCGCTTTATCCAGGATAACTGATCAGGTAGAGGGGTCTCATAAGGATCATACGCCTGGGGATAATAAGGCGCCAATTCCTCCCTGGTGGGCTGCGGATTAAGAAAATGTAAATCACAGGAAGGGCAGCGAACCATAGTGAACCGGCCAGAAATGCCCATTAAACGGTCATACACCTCCGCGACGGGGAGATCTGCTGAGGAAGAACAAAGAGGGCAAGGAATGATCTTCATACAAAAGACCGTTCGTAGCGATCTAGGGGATCGAACAGCAGGAAGGAGGACATTTCGTTCGCTCGGGGCAAGAATATCGCGCGCTGGTGAGGCCCGGCGCAGCGCAAACAGGCAAACGGCATCCACAGTCCGAAGTTAACCGGGTTGGCATAGGGTGAGATCAGCATACTTTTTATTTCACCCTTTTACCCGTTTTCCTTTTCAGGCCATCTCCGAGGCCGTGCCAGAATAAACCCAATGCCCCGCGGTCGGATAGGAAGGTCATACCCAGCCGCAGGATTTTTAGCCCCAAGAATAGGTTAACCATTGCTTTCCTTGGCCCTTTGGCCAGCCGATTATAGAAAATGAAACGATTTCTGGTTTGATAATAGAGGGCTTCCCCGCGAAACGATCTCGAACTCCGTGAAGCCTTATGGAAAACCGTTCCTCCGGGGACCACTCCGATATGAATTCCCGCCTTTCGCGCCCGGTGGCAGAATTCCGCGTCTTCATAATACATAAAGAAGCTTTCGTCCAAAAACCCGATTTGGGCAAACACCGTGGCCTTAATCCACATGGCGCACCCGGTCACGTAATCCGCTTCAAAAAATTCCTGGTATCGACCTCTATTTACTTTATTTCGTCCAACATCGATGGGGATCGGGGACCACCATTTATATCTGCTTCCCAACCCCCATATCCGACTTGGTTCATCAAAATAATAGATCGCCGGCCCTAAAATGCCGAACCCGGGCCCTTCCTGGGCGGCCCAGACCATCATTTCAAGCAGGTTAGAATGAACCTCCGTGTCGTTGTTCAACAGAAGGATATAATCGGCTTGATGCTGCAGGGCATACTGTATCCCGATATTGTTTCCACCGGCATATCCTAAATTGACGGCAGAAGTCAAGAGGACAACAGGAGAAAGTTCTTGTTTAAACCATCTTACGGAATGGTCCGAGGAGGCATTATCCACCAGGACTATTTCGAAATTACGGTAGGAAGATTTGGCTAATGAATGGACGCAGGCCAACGTCTCCTGTGGCGAATTCCAGTTTACGATGACAATAAAAATTTTTGGGCCGGACACGCGGAGGTCCACACACCTAATTTAATTTGATCATTTCAGGGGCTGCCATTATAATCGCTGATGAACCGATCCACTAATCAAGGAAATGCGATGCGGATACTTTTTACCTGTGGAAGAGAAGCCAGTTATCCTCGAAATGCCGCATTGTTACAGGCCTTGGCCTTGAACCCTTGTGAGATCGTCGAGGTCACGGACGACATCCCGGGAAGATCTATTTTATTCCGCTCCTTACTTCTATTCAACAAACTTCTTACCTCAGGTGCCATAAAAAACAGCGATGTTATTATAGTCGGTTTTTTCGGGCACTTGCTTGTTCCCTTCTTGCGACGGCTCACCTCCAAACCGATCCTCTTTGACAGCTTAATATCCGTCTACGACACCCTTTGTTTCGACCGCCAAAAATACTCTCCCCGTTCCCCCATCGGCTATTTGTCCTATGCTTTGGATCGACTGGGCGGCCTTGTCCGCAAGTCGCCTCATTCTTGACTCCCTGGCCCAGGCCCACTATTTTAGCGAGACTTTCCGTCTGCCCTTAAAAAAAAATCGAGGTATTGTACTTAGGCTGCCCCGACCAAGTCCCCGAGCGGTCTCCGTCTCTTGTCCATCAAAAGACGGCGACTGTATTTACGGTTAGCGGATTCCTCCCCTTGCACGGAATGGATATCATAATTAACGCCGCAAAGAGACTCCCCCATATTCGTTTTATCTTGGGGGGGAAGGGCCCCTTATTCCCCAAATGCCTGGAGGAGGTTAACCGGAGCAGATTGACCAATATCGAGTTCACCGGCCCGATACCCTACCAAGACCTGGCCCATTACATCGCCCAGGCGGATATTTGTTTAGGGGGGCATTTTTCAGATATTCCCAAGGCCCATCGCGTTATTTCTAATAAAACTTTTCAATTCTTGACGAATGCTAAACCCGTTATTGTTGGCGATACCCCAGCCAACCGCGAGGTATTAACCCATGGCCAGGATGCGTTCATGTGTCCTACCGCTAATGCCCAGGCCTTAGCCCAAGCGATTGAAACCTTAATCGGGGATGATACGCTGCGTAAGACCCTGGGGGCCAATGGTCGCCGACTTTATCATCAACGCCTCAGTGTCGGCGCGGCGGCCAAAATACTCTCCAAGTGGATGGAAGAATCCCTCGCGGGATAGGTCCACTTAGCGCCTGTTCAAAACGGTCAGTCGCCTTTTCCCAGGAAAAAGTTTTCACAGTTTCCAACCCCGCTCGGGAGAATTTCTCTGCCAGCCGGTTATCATTAAGCAACTGGATAATCGCCTCCGCCAGTTTAACAGGTGATTTCGGCGGCACGAGAAGGCAGTTGACCTCGTTTTGAGCATAATCTCTGACTCCTCCTGAATCGGTCAATACCACGGGGGTTCCACTGGCCATGGCTTCCAACGGCGGTAACCCGAACCCTTCCTTCCAAGAAGCGGAAACGAAAAGGGACGCCTCGTGCAATAATTTTATCAGCCGACTGCGGGGTGGGTTAATAAATAATCGATACGGTAGACTGCTATCCACTTCCAGCGGTTCCTTGGAGACGATGATCAGTTGAAGACCAGAAATTTTCCGACCGACTCTGTCCATGGCCGACAAAAAATCAGTCAATCCTTTCCTCGGCCGCTTATCCGTAATGGTCATTACCTTAAAAGGTGTCTGGTTGACCGCTCTAGGAATTACCTGATTGAAATCGGCCAGGTTGCTTAGACCCAATCCCACGACCATCGATTTTTTTTTGCAATTCTTCCAAATTTCTTCCTGACTGTCTCGAGAGAAAACCAGCAGTCGTTTAAAAAATCGGGGAGCTACGGTAACGAGCCATCGCTCCATGGTCCGGGTGTCAAACATTTCCCGGAAATCGGCGTACAACCAGGAGGGACTCCCTTTTCGCCAAAACCAACTGGTGGCCAAAAGAGTAGGAATAGTCGTCGGGGTGTGTGTGGCGATGACCCAATCGGAGGAAGGAACTTTTTGGGCTAACTGCCAACAAAAACGTAACTGCCCCCACCGATTTTTTAAAACGCGCTCTAATGAAATTTCTGTTTTCCTAATTTCTACCTCAGACAATAGAAGAGCGATCAAGGGGCTCGCCTCCCCCGCGGAACTAATTACGCAAACCTGGTGCCCACGGGCGGCTAAACGGCTAGCATATTCAGCGACTACCATTATTCCTCCCGAGAGTTTCAAATCCGAGGTAACGAAGGAAACTTTCATCTTACCGAGACCGAGATTCAGATTGCTCAAGGTATCGAATTACCATTCCCCGATTTCTCGTCATACGCCTTCCAAATCAACATATTTTCCGGTGACCAACAGGCTCTTGACTAATGCCGCCGTTTCCCAAAAGGTGCGCAGGTTATGGGCCGGAAGTAAGCGATCCACCCAGGGCAGGGCCGCGGCCAT
Source organism: uncultured delta proteobacterium (assembly GCA_963743305.1). Classification (GTDB taxonomy): domain Bacteria; phylum Desulfobacterota; class RBG-13-43-22; order RBG-13-43-22; family RBG-13-43-22; genus CAVQSS01. The sequence continues at coordinate 94,295 of CAVUPH010000033.1, read as the reverse complement.
GCCTCGGCAAATGGGTTGGTAATCGGCGCACCCCATCAGAGGATTCAACCAGAGGATCTTATGAGACCGTCGGTGAATTCTACGCATGGCCTCCCGCAATACCTCCGGCTCCCCCAAGTCCCAGCCGTCACTGAAAATCAGGACCAGACTTCGGGTCCCCAAAAGCTTTTTGCCGTAAGTCCGTAAAAACTGCCCTAAAGACTCCCCGATCCGGGTTCCGCTTGACCATTGAGGGACGTGAGCGGAAACGATCTCCCTCACCTCTTCCCTCTTTTTTGATTTAATCAAAGGGGTTAAATAGGTCAAACGGGTGGAAAAAGCAAAAACCTCCACCGGAAAACGGTCCTGCAGCCAGGCCTGCAGAAAAAGAAAGAAATACCGTCCGTACTGCTCCATGGACCCGCTTACATCGGCCAGAAAAATCAACCGCCGCGGCTTGATTTTCTTCCGGCGATAGGCCAGGGCCGTCAAATCCCCCCCCACCCGCAGGCTCCGGCGAAGCATTTTTCGGATTTCGAGCCTCGATCCGCGATGGGAGGATCGAAAACGAAGGGAATGGCGGTTAATCAATGGACGGACCCAATGCCGCACCCAGCGGGAGACCTCCTGCCAGTCGTCCTCCTCCCAGGCCTGGAAATCTTTTTCGGCCAGCACCTCGGCCCGGCTGAAAAGCCTTCCGGTCTTCTCTTCGACGACGCGTGAATCTTCCTCCCCCATCCCCCGATCTGCCGGCCAAAGGCTGGGGCTGATCCCGGACTCCCGGCTGGGCCCCGGTTCTTCCGGGATTTCCAGGGAACGCCAGAAATAATCGAATTCGGCCTCGAAAAGACCCAGATCCTCCTTTCGAAAAATTAAATTGGCCCGCAGGGCGATCTCGAAATCGGCTTTTCGGGTTATATCCACATAGAGCAGAGAACGCAGGGCATCGCGAACCCCGGTAAGGGTCACCGGTATTCCCAAGGATTTCAATCGGCGTCCAAAACGATGAACCCTTCCGGAGAGCCGCTCTTGGTTCAGGACCCCGGGCAGAGGACCCGGTCCGGCGCAGACGGGCAGGTTAACCCGGGGCCCCGGCATCGGTCCCAAAAAAGGCTTGCCGCCGTCCTTCATCCCCCAGCACTTTTTCCCGAAAAAAACGTTGGTCCTCCTGGTATTTCAGGATACAGCCCAACGTTTCCTCCACGGTTTGTTCATCCAGGGTCGGCTTGTGCAAGTGAATCAGGGCCCAGGCCCAGTCGAGACTCTCGGAGATCCCCGGCATTTTTTGAAGATCCTGGCTGCGCAGCCTGGACATAAACCGGGCGATTTTCCCTGCCAGGGAGTGATCGATCTTAGGTATGCGGGAGAGGATGATCTGAAATTCCTTTTCCATCGATGGGTACTCAATCCAGTGGTAGAGACACCTCCGCTTAAGGGCGTCGTGGATATCCCTGGTCCGATTGGAGGTAATGATCACCCAAGGACGCTTTTTGGCTTTGAGGGTCCCGATTTCGGGGATGGATATTTGGAAATCGGAAAGTATTTCCAACAAAAAGGCTTCGAATTCTTCGTCAGCCCGGTCCAGTTCGTCGATCAAGAGGACCGGCGGCCGGGGTTCCGAACTGAGAATCGCTTCGAGCAAGGGCCTCTTTATCAGAAATTCCTCGCTAAAAATATGTTTTTCCAGGTCATTCGAACCCCGGCCGGCGGCTTCCGCCAGGCGGATGCTTAAGATCTGTTTCGGATAATTCCACTCATACAAGGCGGTCTGGACGTCCAACCCCTCGTAACATTGAAGGCGAATCAGCCGGGTTTTTAATATCCGGGAAAGCACCAAGGCCACCTCGGTCTTCCCTACCCCGGGCTCCCCCTCGAGAAAAACAGGTTTCTTAAGGGCTTGGGCCAGAAATAAAACTGTGGCCAGAGGCCGATCCGTTATATAATGATGTTTTTCCAAGGCCGAAACGATTTGCTCAATGGAACGCATGGGAATCCTTAGTCGCTGATGACAGACATTTTGTAGGTCTGTCCTTTTAACCGACGGTACCTCAACCAACCCGTATGCTACAATTAACCATCCGATAAATAAAGGTAAAAAACCTGTCCCCATGTCTTTTTTCCAGGTGGTCATCCCACCTTTAGACCAGCCCTATGTCTATCAGCTCCCAACGCCAACCCCTATTCCTCCGGAGATAGGGCAACGGGTCCTGGTCCCCTTACGGAACCAGCGGGTTACCGGCTATCTCTGGGGGCCGGCCCTGGACCCCGGTCCCGAACAATCCATAAAAATGATCGAGCAGATCCTCGACCCTCAACCCTTTTTCAGTCCCTCCCTGCGGGCCTTTTTAAGCTGGATTTCCCGATATTACCACCACCCTCTGGGACAGGTGATCAAAGCGGCTCTGCCCCCGGGACTGGCCGTGAACAGTCGGGAAGTGATTGAAATCACCCCCCGCGGCGTGGAAACCCTTAAAACGTCTCCTTTGCCCCGGCTGGAGCGGGAATTACTGACCGATCTTACCCAAAAAAGACGGCCCTGGGGTAAGTTGGACGTAGAACAAAAAAAATTGGTTGCCCGGTTGCAGGCCCAGGGTTTGATCAGCAGAAGAAAAGACCTGCCGAAAGAGAAGACCCGCACCAAAAAAATCAAATGGATCTATCCCGGTCCCGGTTTTTCGGAGGAGGCTTTTTCTGAAAAGGATCGGCCCCTCCATGCTTATCTGCAACGGCCGGAAGGAATGCCCTTAACGGATTTGCGCCTTTTTTTCCCCCTTTCGTCCCGGCGGCTAAACCAATGGTGTCGGAAAGGCCTGCTGGAGATCCGGGAACAACCCTGTATTCAAAACCCGCTGGGGGAAATTTTTTGCGTTGAAGAAAGGCCGGTTGATTTGACCGCTGAGCAGGAGCAGGCCCTGGAAAAAATAAAGCGGGCACTGGCCGACGGGCAATACCGGTCTCTACTTCTTCACGGAGTCACCGGTTCGGGGAAAACGGAAGTTTATTTGCGGGCGGCGGAGGATACCCTGGTCCGGAACCGTCAAGCCCTGATCCTGGTACCGGAAATCGGTCTGGTGCCCCAAATGGAAGGACGGTTCCGTACCCGGTTTGGTGAAAAAATTGCCGTCCTCCACAGCGGTCTTTCCCCCAGGGAACGACTGGATCAATGGAGGCGCATCCAAGTGGGGGAAACCCCGATCGTGGTGGGGACCCGATCCGCGATTTTTGCCCCCCTGGAAGCCCTGGGGTTGATCGTCGTGGACGAGGAGCATGATCCCTCCTTGAAACAGCAGGAATCTTTGAGATACCATGCCCGGGATCTGGCCCTGGTCCGGGCCCAACTGGCCCAGGCAGTAGCCGTCTTGGGTTCTGCCACTCCTTCCCTGACCACCCTTCACCTTCAAGACCGGAAAAAAATGGCTTATCTCCCGTTGACCCGTCGGGTTCGTCAGCGGGCCATGCCCGAGATCAGCCTGATCGATCTTAAGCAATTCAGAAAAGGGCGTCAGAGAACGCCGCTGTCGCCTCCTTTGTTGGAAGCCGTCAGGACCCAGGTGGAAGCGGGACACCAGATCCTCTTTTTCCTCAACCGACGGGGGTTCGAACCGCTGACCTTATGCACTCTCTGCGGAGCTCCGGTCCGCTGCCGAAACTGTTCGGTCTCCTTAACCTTCCACGCGGCTTCTCAGGAATTGCTCTGCCATCTCTGCGGTTTTCATCAGCCCTTGCTTCCTCTTTGCCCGGCCTGCGGGCGAGAGGGGATCAAGACCATCGGCTGGGGCACCGAAAAAGTTGAAAAAGAACTTAAAATGCTTTTCCCGGAAACCGTTATCGATCGACTCGACCGGGATACGGTGTCCAAGAAAAATGCTCATTACCAGATCCTCAAACGTTTTCAGGATCGAAAAACCCAGATCCTGGTCGGCACCCAGATGATCACCAAAGGGCACGATTTCCCCGGAGTAACCCTGATCGGCGTATTGTGCGCCGATCTATCCCTCAATTGGCCGGATTTCCGATCAGGGGAGCGGACCTTCCAGCTCTTGGCCCAGGTCGCCGGCCGGGCCGGACGGGGCCCCTATCCGGGAAAGGTATTCATTCAGACCTATAACCCCGATCATTATATCTTTGAATATGTCCGTCGTCACGATTACCTGGGTTTCTACCGCCAGGAACTCAAATTCCGCCGTGAATTTGAATATCCCCCCTTCACCCGGTTGGTCCATATACTTATTCAGGGCAACCCGGAAACAGGGGTCCGAGAGAAGGCCCAGGAAATCGGTATCCAGCTGTCTCTGGAAAGAGAAAAACGAAATCTGATCTCCTCCCTGACCCTATTGGGTCCGGTACCGGCTCCGATCAATAAAATCAAAGGTCGGTACCGCTGGCAGATTTTACTGAAAGGGAAAGACCCCCGGATGCTGCATCAGATCTCCGCCTGGGTTCTGGAAAACAGCAGGCGGTTCCTCAGGGGCTCCGGAGTCCAACTGATTCTGGATGTGGATCCGGTGGATATGTTGTAAAACTAGCCAAAAATATTTGAAATTTGGCGTATAAATTGTTATTTTAGGATATGCCTGTTTTAAACATTTGTACCTACCCCAACCCGGTCCTGAAGCAAAAGGCCGTTCCCATAACGGCCATTGACGACTCCGTCCTTCAATTGGTCGAGGATATGATTGAGACCATGTACCAAGCGCCGGGAATCGGGCTGGCCGCCAACCAGGTGGGAAAACCGCTGCGGCTCATCGTTTATGATATCACTCCCAAGGATCAGCCCCGAAACCCCGAGGCATTGATCAATCCGGAAATCATCTCCGCCGATGGCTCTCAAACTCAGGAAGAGGGTTGTCTCAGCGTGCCCGAGTATTATGCGGAGGTGAAAAGGCACGCCCGGGTTACCGTTCGGGGATTAAACGCCCAGGGAGAACCGGTGGAAATCTGCGGAGAAGGGATGCTGGCCGTGGTCCTGCAGCATGAGATTGACCACCTCGAAGGAGTCCTCATGCTGGACCGCATCAGCCCCCTGAAAAGGGCCCTTTACAAGAAACGGCGCCAAAAACAACTGAAGTCAAATGATGGACTCGTTCAAAGTCCATCATAAGCCCGAGCGCGATTAAGCGCCGGGCTGGGAGGGGGTGGCACCATTGGAATTCATTTCCAATGGCGGGGGAGTGGGAAACCCTCCCCCGCCGAGCAGAAAGTCGTTTTTTGACTTTTTGCGAGGTTATTATTGATGGACTCGTCTGATTATTCCCGTCTGGTTTTTATGGGGACCCCTGGCTTTGCCTTGCCCTGCCTGAAAAAACTACTGGATAATAACGAACAGGTGTTGGCCGTTTTTACCCAGCCGGACCGCCCCAAAGGACGCGGACAGCGTTTGGCCCGATCCCCGATAAAGGAAACGGCCCTGGCTTACGGGCTCCCTCTGGTGCAGCCCAAATCACTTAAAGATCCCGTCGTGATGGAAACCCTATCCGCCTACCGCCCGGATCTATTGATCGTCGTGGCCTATGGCCTGATCCTGCCTCAACCTGTTCTGGATATTCCGGCCTGGGGGTCCATCAACGTTCATGCCTCCCTACTCCCCAAATTTCGCGGGGCGGCTCCCATTCAATGGGCACTGATTTCGGGGGAAAAAGAAACCGGGATCACTACCATGCGCCTGGACGCGGGCCTGGATACCGGGGCTCTGCTGCTCCAGGAACCGACTCCCATTTCAACAACCGACACGGCCCAGACCCTCCATGACCGGTTGGCCGGTCTGGGGGCCGATCTGTTGGTCAAGACCCTCCAGTCTTTGAGGGCCGGGACCTTAGAGGCCCGCCCCCAGGATCCGGAACAGGCCAGTTATGCTCCCCCCTTAAAAAAATCCCAAGGCCGGATCGACTGGCAGCTTTCCGCGCCGGAATTGGATTTCTGGATACGGGGCTTGACGCCCTGGCCGGGAGCCTTTACTTTTTTGCGGGGGAAACGATTGATCATCCACTGTGCTCAACCCCTGGAGGGAAAAGCCTCCGGTGAGCCGGGCACCATAGTTTCCTTTGAGCATGCCCAAATTCAGGTCCTTACCGGGGAGGGAACGCTGTCTTTATTGGAAGTTCAATTGGAAGGTCATCGCCGCCTGAACAGTCAGGATTTCCTGATTGGTTTTCATCTTCGGGTTGGGGAAAAATTAGGTCCATAAATGCCCTCCGCCCGTGATTGGGCCCTGACCCTCCTGCTTCATGGTCAAAAAACCGACCTCTTTCCGGATCGAATGCTCTGGGAACTCTACGAGAAACATCCGGACATCCCCTCGATTGACCGCGCCTTTATCCAGCAACTGCTCTTCGGAGTCTATCGCTGGCGGTCCAGGATCGACTGGGCGCTGGAAAAGTGCCTTCACGCCCCCCTAAAGAAACTTTCTTTCCGGACTCTGTCCATTCTCCGCCTGGGGGCCTTTCAGCTTCTTCTCCTGGACCGGGTGCCGGCCTCGGCCGCCGTGAACGAATCGGTCAAATTGGCCAAGTCCGGGCCCGAGCCCTGGACCGGCGGGTTGATCAACGGGACCCTTCGAGCTTTGTGCCGAATACAGGAATCTTTGGCCTTTCCCACTCCCGACGATCTCCCGGGTTACTTGACCATTACCCAATCCCACCCCGTCTGGCTGGTGAACTACTGGCTGGACACCTTGGGACCGAAGGAAACCCTTTCCCTCTGCGAGGCCGACAATCAAATCCCGCCCCTGGACTTGCGAGTCAACACCCTCAAGGGCAGCCGGGAAGAACTGTACCCTCGTCTGGAAAGGGAGGTCGGACCGCTGAGCCCCACGCCCTTCTCACCGGTGGGCCTCCGTATCCTTCGGCCTCAGGCCCCGCTCCATGCCTCGGGACCTTACCGGGAGGGGCTTTACCAGATCCAGGATGAGGCTTCCCAGTTGATCGCTTATCTCCTCCATCCCAAGCCCGGAGAAAGGGTCCTGGATCTTTGCTCGGGCGTCGGGGGAAAAACCACCCATCTGGCCCAGTTCCTTGAAAACCGGGGATCGGTTTTAGCGGTCGACTCCAACCCCCGGAAGATCCGGGATTTATGGAAAAATGCCCTCAGGATGGGAATAAAAAATATCCGCTTCCGGACCGGGGATTTCCTGCAACCGGACTTTTTCCAGAAAGATCAACCAGCCTTTGACCGCATCCTGGTCGACGCCCCCTGCAGCGGCTGGGGGGTGATCCGGCGTCACCCGGACCTTAAATGGCGCATCCGCTGGGAAGACAGCGAACGCCTGGCGGAACAGCAAATTAAATTCTTGCAAAAGGCGGCTGAATACCTTAAACCCAAGGGAACGTTGGTTTATTCGACCTGCACCTTATGCCCGCTTGAAAACGAAAGGGTGATAGAACGATTCCTGACCAGGCACACCGAATTTTTCCTTGATTCGGTAGCTCCCTATCTGCCGGGACCGGCGGGGGGGTTAGCTGATCCCCGGGGTTTTTATTACGCCTGGCCGCACCGACACGGGACCGACGGCTTCTTCGCCGCCCGGTTGGTACGAAAATAGCTTTGGAATGAGGAAAAAAAGGTTGGGTGGTTATTCCAGTTCATTGGAAATCCCCCTAAATCCCCCTTTGCTAAGGGGGACTTCAACTCCCCCCTTAGAAAAAGGGGGGGTTGGGGGGGATATTCAGGCTTCGTGGTTGCCCGCCGCGGGCATGGTTTAAATTACAAAAATAAAGGTTTAGAAAATGAAACGAATTGCCCCTTCCATCCTCTCCGCCGATTTCGGCCGTCTGCGCGAGGAAATCCAGGCGGTGGAAGCCGCCGGCGCCGACTACCTCCATATCGATGTGATGGACGGCCATTTCGTCCCCAACATCACCTTCGGGCCGGTCATGGTGGAAGCCGCCCGGAAGATCAGTTGCCTGCCCTTGGATGTCCATTTGATGATCCAGAACCCGGATCAATACATCCCGGATTTTGCCCGGGCTGGGGCCGATATCCTGGCGGTCCAGATCGAAGTTTGTCCCCACCTGAACCGGACGATAAACCTGATCCGAGAATGCGGAATGATTCCGGCGGTGGTCCTGAACCCTGCGACTCCTCTGGTTCTGCTGGATCAAATCCTGGAGGAGGTGGATATGGTGATGATCATGAGCGTCAATCCGGGCTTCGGCGGGCAGAAATTCATCCCCAGCAGCATTCGTAAGATTCGGGACCTGAAAAAAATGATTAGGGAACAAAACCTGGAAGTGGACATCGAAGTGGATGGCGGGGTGACCCCGGACAACGTGGGTACTCTGGTCAGTGCCGGGGCCGATATTTTCGTGGCCGGATCGGCCGTTTTTCACACCCCGGACTATAAGAAGACTATCAGAACTTTTAGGGAAAAGATGGGGAACTTTTAAAAAAAATCAACGCCCAAGACCAATTCATTGGGGGTGGATTTTTTTTAGCCCCAGCCAATGAAAGGCGCAAACCACCAGCGAATGGGTGATTTCCCCCGCGGCGATTAAATCCGGTATGTTCTTCAGGGGCGTCGTTGTGACCTCGATTTCCTCACTCTCGTCCAAGTCGATTTCCCCCGTCTTCTTCACCCCCCGGGCCACAAAGCTGTGGCAGCGGTTGTTCAAGAAGGCCGGATTAGGATGTACATATCCCAAATAGTCCCATTCCACGGATTGATATCCCGTTTCCTCCAGCAACTCTCTCTGCGCGGCTTCCAGGGGTGTCATCCCCGGCTCCACGATACCACCCGGGATTTCCACAGTGACACTTTCCGTACCAAACCGGAATTGGCGAATCAGGATAACCTCTCCCGAATCCGTCAGGGGGATGACATTCACCCAGTCGGAGCTTTCCAGGACGTAAAAAGGTACCTCCCGACTGTTTCGGGGAAGGCGATAGCGGTCTTCCCGGATTGAAAAAATTCGAAAGGAATGCAGGACCTTACGGCCGGTGCGCTGCCATTTGGCGATCAAATCCATGGGTAAATCCTCTTAAATATTGAGTGCAAATCGAATAGCCTCGGCGACTTTCTCTAATTTATCCGAGGAAATGGTAGCGATCAGTGGGCCGATTTTACCCTTGGAAACGGTCTGGATATGATCCAAATTTACGGCGCAGTCCATCGGCATTCCCTCCCTTTGGGTCAAGATGACTTCACTCGGAATATCCCGCATCGTTGTCGTAATTGGGGCGACAGTGACCTCACCAAGATATTCTAGAATGGAATCCCGGGTTAGGATAAGGATTGGCCGTTTCTTATCGGGATGGATGAATCTGTACCATCGAATCTCCCCTCTTTTCATTCCTCCCCCCACACCTGTTCTTTTTCCCAGGAATCAAATTCCTGTTTGACCGCTGGAAAGCGCTCATATCCCAGACGATGTCTGCTTTCCAGCTTTTTGATCTGATAGTGTTGGAGGGCCCCTTTCAAGGCTTCGCGGGTAAAAGCGGACCGGGAGGTTTTAAGCTCTTTCGCCAGGGCGTCGACAGTCTCAACCAGTTCATCGTCAAGAGTCATCTGTATCGTCCTCATAATAACCTCTATAGTTATGTTGTTTTTTTTATATATTCTATTCCCTATCCTGATCATTGTCAACGGAAAGATTTCCGCCCAATTAAATGCTTGACAGCGGCCAATCTTTCATCTATATCCTGAATGACGCTTCATTCAGAAAGAAGACGGCCCCTGGGGACCCAGATGTCCTCACCGGTTTCGCGTCCGCCGACACCCATGAGAGACACCAACAAACGCAAAAAAATCCTGGAGGCCGCCGTTCGGATCTTTGCCCGGAACGGGTTCTATCAGTCCAAGGTTTCCGAAATTGCCCGGGAAGCCGAAGTGGCCGACGGGACGATCTATCTCTATTTTCACAATAAGGACGATATTCTGATCAACCTCTTCGAAGAGGAGATGACCAACATCATTAAAGAAATGAAAACCGTTATCGCCCGGGAGAACGATCCGGTCCGGATGATGGAACAATTTGCCCAAGCCCACCTGGGGTTGGTTCAAAAGAACAAAGAATTGGCGGAGGTCATTCAGGTGGAGGTTCGCCAAAGCAGCAAATTCATGAAGGAATATGATAATCAACAATTTGCCCAGTACCTGGACCTGATCTCCGCCATCATCCGGGAAGGACAAGACCAGGGGATTTTTCGGTCTGATATCCATCCCGGGATTGCCAAAAGGGCTTTTTTTGGGGCTCTGGACGAAATCTCCCGACTCCTGGTCCTCTCCCCCATAAAAAAACACTCCATCCCGCTGGCCGCCCGGCAGATCAGCGGCTATTTCCTGCAGGGGATGGTGACCCCTGAACCCCCAACAACAAAACAACCCGGTCCTGCTCCTCACAGCGGCAGGACACGGAAAGGAGGAAAACGTGAACATACTGGCCTGCATTAAACAAGTCCCGGACACGGAAGCGCAAATCAAGATCGATTCCGGAGGTAAGGGCATTCAAACCGCCGACATTAAATGGGTGATGAACCCCTACGATGAATTCGGTGTGGAAGAAGCGCTGCGTCTTAAAGAGAAGGCGGGCGGAGGAAAAGTCACCGTCGTCGGATTAGGACCTCAGCGGGTGGTAGAATCCCTGCGCACCGCCCTGGCCATGGGGGCCGATGAAGCCATTCATATCGACGACCCGGCCGCCGACGGCGGGGATTCCCTGGCCACCGCCCGGGCCTTGGCCGCCGCTATTAAAACGGTCCCTTTTGACCTGGTCTTCTGCGGACAAAGGGCCGTGGACCATGACAATGGCCAAGTCGGGGCGGCTTTGTCCGAATTATTGAATATCCCTTTGTTATCGGTGGCCACCAAAGTGGACCTTTCCGAAGACAAGACCAAGGTCCGCATCCTGCGTTCCGTTGAGGGGGCCAACTGGGTCTTGGAATCCACCTTGCCGGCGCTGATTACCACCCAGAAAGGTTTGAACGAGCCCCGCTATGCCTCCCTTCCCGGGATCATGAAAGCCAAAAAGAAACCCCTGGCCGCTAAAAAATTAGCTGATTTAGGGTTGGATCCCAGCCAGGCCGGGGAAGCCGGTTCCAAAATCAAGATCCTGGGGTTAACCCCGCCGCCGGAACGGAAAGCCGGCCAGATCGTTTCCGGGGAAACGCCTCAGGAAAAAGGCGCCGGTCTGGTCAAGCTGTTGCGGGAAGAAGCCAAAATTATTTAGCAAGGAGAAGAAACCATGGCAAACGGAATTTGGATTATAGCCGAACAACGCGGGGGAACCCTGCGCAAGATATCGTATGAATTAGCCAGCGAGGGTCGTCGGTTGGCCGATCAGTCGGGCCAGCCTTTGGCGGCCGTCGTCGTCGGCTCTCAGATCGGAGAAGAGGCCAAGAAGTTGATCCCCTATGGGCCCGACACCCTTTATGTTGTCGATGATCCGGCCTTGGCCGACTATACCCCGGAGGCCCATACGGCTGTTCTGGCCGATTTGATCAAGAAACAAGAGCCCGATATCGTCCTCCTGGGCGCCAGCGCCCAGGGAAAAGAGCTGGCCGCCAAACTGGCCGCTCGTCTGGAGACCGGAATGGCTCAGGACTGCGTGTCCTTCCGTCTGGAAAACGGCCTGTTGATCGCCAAACGGCCTCTGTATGCCGGCAAGGTATATGCCGACGTGGCCTGTGAAACCGCCCGGCCTCAGATGGCCGCGGCCCGGCCCAATGTCCTGGCCGTGGCGGAGCCGGACCCCGGCCGTCAGGCCGAGATCGTCGCCGTTCCGGTCGAGCTGAAGCCGGATGATTTACGCACGACCTTGGTTGAATCATTGGCCGATGCCAGCGGCAAGGTCGACCTGACCGAGGCTACCTTTATCGTCTCCGGCGGTCGGGGCATGAAGGCGGAGGAAAACTTCCAGGTCCTGGAGGAACTGGCCGGCGTTATTGGAGCCAGTGTCGGCGCTTCCCGTTCGGCAGTCGATGCCGGCTGGCGGCCTCACACCGATCAGGTGGGCCAGACCGGGAAGGTGGTCTGCCCCAACATGTACATCGCCTGCGGCATCTCCGGAGCCATCCAGCACCTGGCCGGCATGGGCTCCTCCAAAATCATCGTGGCCATCAACAAGGACCCGGATGCTCCCATCTTCCAGAAGGCGGATTACGGGATTGTGGGGGACCTTTTCGAGATCGTTCCGGTGTTAAAAGAGGAATTTAAAAAGATCCTATCTTAATTGATGGCCATTAAGTTTTTTTTGCCGCAAACTCACTCAGACTGCGTGGCGGCGACCTGCCGCCACGCTTCCGGTTTGCCCTTCGCTTTTTTTCCAACGCCCTATGAATAAATTTGGTTTGGCTCCTGATATTGGCTATAAAATCGGAGAAAAGGGAATTTTAGCGGACCGACCTACCTTGGTACTGCTCCATGGGGCCGGAAGCAGCTCTCAGGCCTTTCTCCATCAGCTTCGCCATCTTGACCGGACAATGAATGTCCTGGCCTTCGATCTTCCGGGCCATGGCGGCACTTTCGGACCAGGGCAGGATACTATCAGCGCTTATGCGAACTGGGTGGAAAAGGCGTTGTCCAATTTACCGATCCCTTCTTATGTCCTGGGCGGTCATTCCATGGGGGGCGCCATCGGCCAGGAATTGGCCCTTCGTTCTTCCCTGCCTTTAGCCGGGCTCATCCTGATCGCCACCGGGGAAGAACTTAATGTCTCCCCCAAGATCCTGGAGGGCCTGCTAACCGATCCGGATCAGACCCTGGCCCTAATCAACCGGTGGTGTCTCCCCATAAACACCGATCCCCTGCTGATTCAACAGTCGCTTCAGATCCTCAAACAGACGTCTATCCCCATCATCACCAATGATTTCATAGCCTGCAACCGTTTCGACCGCTCGGAAAACATTTCAACCATCACCCTACCCGCCCTGATCATCGTCGGTCAAGAGGACAAAATGACCCCCCCGTCCTTTTCCCAAAGCTTAAACCAAAAAATCCCCTCTTCCCGCCTGGTGGTAATCCCCTCTGCCGGGCATCTGGTCATGCTGGAAAGGCCGAAGGAAGTCAACCAGGCCATTGAGGCCTTCATCACCAAACTGCCGAAATAAACCCGTTCCTCCAGGATGTTGGAGGATTTTACTGGTGGTATTTGAAGTAGGCGGCGCAGGTGCCTTCGGTGGAGACCATGCAGGGGCCGATGGGGGATTCAGGGGTGCAGGCTTTTCGAAAGAGCGGGCATTCCAGGGGCGTTATCATGCCGCGAAGCACTTCCCCGCAGCCGCACCCGGGATGGTCCTTGGCCGGGGGGACTTGCAGATCGAAAACGTCTTCGGCGGCAAACCGACGATAGGCCGGTTTCAGGGTCAGGCCGCTTTCCGGGATAGGGCCCAAGCCCCTCCAGATGGCCGAACAGGGTTCGAAAACCTGATTCAACAGTTCCCTGGCCTTCGGATTTCCCTGGGCCGTGGCCCCCCGCTTATACTGGATCTCCACCCGAGCCTCATTCTTTTCGATCTGTTGAACCAGCATCAGGATCGTCTCCAGGATATCCACCGGTTCAAACCCGCAGACCACCCCGGGGATCCCATACTCCCGGGCCACTCCTTCATAAGCTTCCGTGCCGATAATGGTCGTCACATGCCCCGGATAAATGAACCCCTGGAGGTTCAGCTCCCCCAGGCCCAGCAGGGCCCCCAAGGCCGGAGGGAGCAGTTTGTGCGCGGCCAGGATATAAAAATTCTTCAGGTCCAACCGCTCCGCTTCGGCCACCGCGGCGGCAATGGTGGGCGCCGTGGTTTCAAAACCGATGGCCAGAAAAACAACCTTCTTCGCCGGGTTTTCCTGGGCCAATTTCAGGGCGTCAAAGGTGGAATAAACGATGCGGACATCGGCCCCGACAGCCCTTTCCTGCTGCAGGGAGGAATTCGAACCCGGGACCCGGAGCAGGTCACCGAAGGAGGTCACCGTCACTTCCGGGAATCGCGCCAACTTGATCGCCTGATCAATATCCTCGGTGGCGGTCACACAGACCGGACAGCCGGGGCCGGAAATAAGTTGAATCGACGGCGGCAGTAATTGCCGGATGCCGTGCCGGAAGATGGCAACCGTATGGGTGCCGCAGACCTCCATCAAACGGGCCGGTTTGCGGGATTCGGACCGGATGGCGGCGATCAGTTTCTGAGCCAGGTCTTTATCCCGGTATTCACTCAAATGCTTCAGGGGCATGGGCCAGGATTTCCTTCCAGTAGGCTAAACTGATTTTGGCTTCGTCCTCGTCAATCCGGTGCAGGGCGAACCCGGCATGAATGATCACATAATCCCCCACCTCCGGTCGCTGGTCCACAATATCCAGCCGAACCTCCCGGCGGGTCCCCTCATATTCCACCAGGGCCCAGTTCTCTCTGATCTCTTTGACTTCCATCGGTATAGCTAAGCACATGGGGTTTAACGGCGACCTCCTTTTACCTATTGTACAAATCTTACTTTACCCGCGGGATAAAAACAACTTGAATCACCGGAAATTAAAAAACCTAGCTTCGAACGAGACCCCCAAGGCCGGAACGGGCCCCGCGAAGTATGAAAATTCAAGGCCGCGTCATTGCGAGGAGTGAAGCGACGAAGCAATCCCCACCCAAGCTTGGCAGCCAACAAAAGTCTATCTGGGGGATTGCTTCGCTTCGCTCGCAATGACAAGAGTTTTTTAACCAGCAACGAGCAACAATTTATTGGCGTACTAAATTCGATATTCGATGTTCGTCTTATTTTCGTACTAAACCCACATGGCTCAGGGGCCACCCGCGAAGCATGAAAATCCCCCCCCCCGCCCCCCTTTTTCTAAGGGGGGAGTTAAAGTCCCCCTTTAACAAAGGGGGATTTAGGGGGATTTGAAAGGAGTTGGAATAACCGCCGAACCTTCTATTTTCGTACTAAACCCCGACCTTTCCTCTGGTTCCCCGGAGGCCAGCCAGCGATCCGCGGCCTGCTCGAAAAGTTCATAAAAAAGCAAAGATCCGCCCAGTCCCCTTCTTCCGAAGTAATAATTTATTTCCAAAAATAAAGGAGTGTCCGGATCGCGTTTCCGATTGAAGAGGATATCAACTCCGGCCACCTGAATCCCTGCACGGCGGCAAAACCGTTCCACCGACTTTATGGCCTTCTCTCTCAGCCTTGAATCTCCACCATGGTCAATCGTTCCGCCCTGCCTTTGATTAGTCCGGAACCGGCTGGGGTCAGGCTGAACCCGCCAATAGGCGAACAGTTGATCATAGAGAATCACCACCCGCAAATCGCGCCCTCCATGGTCAATAAACTCCTGAAGGACAAACCCCTGATCCCGGACTGCTGAACCGCGCAATAGGTCCAGTTTGTCCTCAAGGTCCCGATTGGATTCAATTCGAAAGACCAGGGACCCCTCCCCTCCTTCATTCCCTTTCATGACCAGGGGATAGCCGGAAAGGAGGACGGGTGGCAATTCTGGGTCAGGGAAGGCCTTACGGAACGATTCCCGGTCGACGAAGGCCAGGGTTCGGGGATGGGGGACCTGGAAATATTCAAAAAGAAGGGCGTCGCCGACTTTGCCTTCCAAACCGAATCGCAGATCGTAATTGGGAAAGACCCGGGGTACCAGACGGCGACACTCCCGGTAAACTTCGGCGGTTACTCCCTGGGGGAGGATAACCGCCCGAGCTTTTTGAAGCCGTTTTTTCTCCCGGTCCGTGAGGGACCGGCCGGCGCAGAGGATATTAATCTCTTTACGAATGCAGGGATGGAGAGAGGCGATCAATGATTACCTCGCAAAAAGTCTAAAGACGACTTTCTGCTTGACAGCGTTCAAATTTCAATTATAACGTAGCTTCTATTCGGGTTACAAGATTAAAATTGGAGGAGGATCGGGGATGATTACATTCAAGAAGGGTAATTTGAGGATTCCCAAATGGAATCGCAAGGTCTTCTTGGTCGCCGGGGGCACGACGGCCTACAAAAAGTATTTTCCGGAATACAGACTGGAAGAGCTGGTCATGATGGCCTTCAAACAAATGCTCGAAAATAACAATCTTAAAATGGACCCCCTGGAAGTCAAGGGCCTGATCAACTATGCCGCCTATGGCGAATTTGCCGATCACTTCCAAGATCAACTGCTCTGCGAGGCCAAGGTTCATGATTATCTCGGTCTGGACCCTATGTTTAACGTAGGAGTCAAAACCGGAGGGGCCACCGGCGGAACCACCATCCTGAACGCCGCCATGGCCGTCGCCTCGGGCTATGCCGACGTGGCTCTGGCCGCCGGCTGGGAACGGATGGACGAAGTCGATACCCGGACGGGAAATTTTTATATCGCTACCGCCGCCTGCAAGGATTTTGAAACCCGGCTGGCTCGCATCTATTCTGCTTATTATGCCGCCATGGCCAACCGCTTTGCTTGGGCTTTCGATGTATCGGAAACCACCCGGGCTAAGATCGCCGTCAAAAACCGTCTCTATGCCTGCTCTTCCCCCTATGCGCAACAACCGGGTAAGCACACCGTGGAAGAGGTCTTGGCCAGCCCCATGTCGGCCTATCCCCTGCGCTTCCTGGAATGCTGCGCCATGAGCGTCGGTTCGGCCTGTGCCCTGCTCTGCGATGAAAAAACGGCCTACAAGTTGACCGACCACCCGGTGGAGGTCTTCATCTGCGGCGGTTCCCACACCCTGCGGGTGGCCGACCGGCGCCACATGGAAATCCCGCTGCTGCCCAACGAAAAACCGGGAATGTATAAAAATTATCTGAAGGAAGGGAGCCGCTATCCGGGATTCGAGAGTTTTCTGGCCGCTCGCTTTGCCGCTTACTTAGCGTATCGCATGGCCGGAATTCATGACCCGCTGGAAGAATTGGATCTGGTGGAACTCCATGACGCCTTCACCATCAGCGATCTTCAGACCTACGGCGATATCGGCCTCCGGCCTTACGGCCAGGAACAGGAGTATATCGAATCGGGAGACGCCTATTACGGCGGGAAATGTCCCTCCAACTTGTCCGGCGGATTGCTGGGGACCATGCATGCCGTGGGCGCCACCGGCATCTTCCAGGCTGTGGAGTGCCTCTGGCAATTGCAGCAAAAATACGATCAGTTTCACGGTGACTCGAAGATCTGGAAAAAATGGGGCAAGACCAAACCCCGGGACTGGAAGAGCCTGCAGATCCCGAAAAAAAGCAAGCAGGCCCTCTGGGTCTCCCATGCAGGGGTCGGATCGCATGTGACCGTCGGTATTCTCAGGAAGAGCTGGTAAAGGAGGAAGAAACCATGGCTAAAAAACAACTGCAGACCAAATTCATTGGTCAGACGACTAAAATTCGGCAGACCGAACCCCAGACGGTTATTGAGTGGCCCCGAAGCTTAACCCATGTACATACCTATGGGATGCTATCCCCTTTCTTCAAGGGACTGACGGAAGGAAAACTGATGGCCACCTTTTGCCCCAATAAGCAATGTACCGAAAACCGCCTCTGGATACCCCCGCGGGCGCACTGTCCCGACTGCCATACGGAAATGAAATGGAAGGCCCTGCGCAATCCGGTCATCGGTCAGGTCTATGCCTTTACCGAAGTGGTCTATGCCGGGATCGGGATAGAGCTTTCCACCCCCTACTGGCAGATCGACGTGGAAATCCCAGAACTGGCGACCATCCCCAAGAGCTATCTCTTACACGGGAAACCCTTCATCGGAATGAAGGTCAAGGCCGAGTTCCGGACCGCTAAACCTACGAACACCGTACTCGATTATTATTGGGTCCCGGCAGAGTAGCCTCTCTGGGGCGGCACTCAGGTTGCACCGACTGCCGCAGCGATCGAAAGGCCCGCGGGTAGCCGCGGCGCAAGATTCAGACTTCGGCCCCTGAAATAACTCTTTATTCCAGGGGCCGGGTTGTTTTGACTTCGGGTCGGACGAGCCCATCACCAGGAAGGTTTCACAAAAAGTCATTCAAGCATGAACCCCGAAGACCGTCTGTATATTTATGAACTGTCGGGGACGGTGTCCCAGCCGGAATCCTTTTTTCAAAACAACCTGATCGCCCACTGGCGGGAAGGGGAGAGCACGTTTCTCTTTTTCTCTCGTCCCTCGGCGGCTGAACTTCAGACCTTTTTGACCGACCGCCCCGGCCTCTCCTGGGTCCGGACCCACGAGATCAGTTACCGGGACTGGCAGGCCGGGGAAAGTTTGGAACCGCTATCCATAGGCCGGCTGCGGATCATCCCCCTGGGTCACCCGGTCCCGGAGGACGGGGATCGGATTCCCCTGATTATCGACCCCGGGGTGGTCTTCGGCTCCGGACAGCACCCCACCACCCGGGATTGCCTCAAGGCCCTGCTCTCGATCTTTGACCGAGAAACGCCCGAAATGGTCCTGGACCTGGGGACGGGGACCGGGATCCTGGCCATTGCCGCCGTCAAGCTAGGGTCCCGGGAAGTCTTGGGGATCGACTGGAACCCGGCCTGCGTGGCCACCGCCCGGAAAAACATTGAATTAAACGGATTATCCTCCCGAATTCGGGTGGAAGAAGGGCTGGCCGAGGAATACCTCCAGCAGAAGGCCGATCTACTCTTCGCCAATTTGCATTTCACGGTCGTCCGGGAACTGATTGAGCAACCGGCATTTTTCGAAAAAAAATGGGTCGTTCTTTCCGGGCTGCTGAGAAGCGAATACACCGAGATCAAAAGACGGCTTGACCACCCGGGCTTTCCCCTGCTCGGGGAATGGGAAACGGATCATACCTGGTTCACCTTATTGGGACAAAACGATGGCCGGAGCGAGTAAAGAATTTTCGCCGGAGCGCCGGGATTTTTTGACCCGGGACTATTCCCGGGGCTTTATTGGAGATGTGGGCTACCGGGTCCAGGAATACCGCCGAGGCTACCTGGAATCCCGGCTGCAGGTACTGGACCGCCATCGCCAGCAGGATCAGTACATTCATGCGGGGGTCCTGGCCGCCATGGCCGACCATACGGCCGGGTACGCCGCCTTCAGCCTGGTGGATGAAGTGCACCGCATCTTGACCATTGAATTTAAAATCAATTTCCTGCAGCCGGCTTACGGGCAGGGTTTGATTTGTAAATCCCGGATCCTCCGGGAAGGAATTCGTATCCTGGTGGGAGAATCCGAGGTCTTTGACCTGAGATCCGCTGGGGAAGTCCTGGCCGCGAAGGCTCTGGTCACCCTGATGTCGGTTCATCAGGATAAAATCAAACCTGTTCCCGGCCATCCAGCTTTTGCTTAAAACTTATGGGAATGTATCCCCCTAAATCAAACGCTTCGCGCCTTGCGCCTTGCGCCTCACGGGACTACACCCCCGCCGAGCTGATGGTCACCATCGCTGCTCGGGAAATCTGTGACGGGGACGTGGTTTTCGTCGGTATGCGGCTGCCCTTGCTGGCCTTTATTTTGGCCAAAATAACCCATGCCCCGAGAGCGATCGGTCTTTTTGAAAACGGCGTCATCAGAGAAATCCCAGCCGCCGGCCCCATGGTCACCATGGGGGATCCCCCCAATATCTTCCAGGCCACCATGTGCTGCGATATGTTGACGGTCATGGGTTTTCTACAAAAAGGGAGGGTAGATATCGGCTTTATCGGTGGAGCGGAGGTGGATAAGTTCGGCAATTTAAACACCACCCAGGTGGGCGGGCCGAAAGGCCCGATTCGCCTCCCCGGCAGCGGCGGCGGCGGGGATATCGCTTCGTTGGCCCGCAAGCTGTTGATTATCATGACCCATGAGAAACGCCGCTTTGTGGAAAAAGTCAGTTATATCACCTCGTCCGGGTTTGGTGACGGCGGAGATTGGCGCAACCGCCAGGGACTTGTCCGTGGTGGCCCCTCGGCGGTCATCACCACTTTAGGGGTCTTGCGTTTCGATCCAACTACCCGCGAGGCCTATCTAGGCCAAGTGCATCCCGGCATTTCCCCGGAAACCGTCATCGCGCAAACCGGTTGGAAGCTGAAAACAGCCTCGAAGATCACTATCAGCCCGGCCCCTACCTCGGAAGAATTGGCGATTATCCGTCGTTACGACCCCCAAGGGTTCTGGACCGGAGCTAAAAACTGTGCCGCCCCCTGCTTGAAATCCCTGACCATAAAAAATCTTCCCTGATTATTTTTCCCTTGACAAACTTTTTAAAAATACCTATAACTACTTTATAGTTAAATTGTAGTTAATTTATAGCCATAGATATTCCTTCCTGAGAGTTCAACGGAAGAGGCGATTTTATTATTTTTCTATCACTAATTCAATGGATTATGACCTGCTGGCACCATCAAACCGGGTTTGACTTTTTAGTCGGATAAGGGAATAATATGGTACCCCTGAAAAGAGAAAACTATCCCCGAGAACTCCCTGAGAATATCGAAGAAACCAGCAAATCACTCAAGGCCAAATTTGAAGTATTTGGGGAAGAAATGATTGAAAAAGAGGTCAAACAAAGCGGAAACAGCGGACGGGTTTATCTTCCCCCGGAATGGGTGGGGAAACACGTCAAAATCATTCGCATTGATTGATGGAGAGCGAGATGGCCTTGAAAACGATTAAATTCCGAAAATTATTGACCGCCGATCTGCCCCAGGTGATACATATTCAGGAGATTATCACCAAAAAAAAGATCGGCCCCAAGAAAATTGCCCAATGGGGGGATACCATTCAGAATGACAGCAGCCTGAGTCTGGCGGCTTTGGATGGGGATCAGGTGGTCGGCTTCATCATCAGCGAAATCATGACCAATAGCTTTGGCCTGGACCAGAGCGGCTGGATCAAGATCATCGGGGTTCATCCCAAATACATGGGGACCGGCATCGGCCAGTCCTTGATTACCCATTTGTTCAAGCTGTTTAAAAAAAATAAAATCAATGAGATTTACACGGCCGCCCGTTGGGACGCGGTGGATATACTTTCCTTTTTTAAATCCATCGGGTTTAACCGGAGCAACTTTATTAATCTATATAAAAAATTGGAACCGAAAGAGTAATTTTTTGATCCGACATTAAAGGCTTACTAGCCCCTGAACTCACGATCTTGATTTTGACGGAAGAATAACTTCCATCACGGGTTCAGGTAATCTAGAAGGGGAAAAAAATGCGTTACGCCGAGACGGGGTTTAATTTAGAAATTGATCTATCCCGAGGAAACATTGAGCGGGTAGAAACCGATCCGAGAGACACCGAACTTTATCTGGGGGGCCTGGGGACAAACGCCAAGCTTTTATGGGATAGGGTTCCCCCCGAAACCGAACCCTTTTCCCCTGATAATCTTCTGATCTTCGGCGCCGGTCTTTTATGCGGGACACCGGCCACCGGGTGTAATCGGACCATCGTTTCCACCATTTCGCCCTCAGACGCAATTAATGGCCTATTCCATGATGGGGGGCTTTTGGGCGCCGGAATTGAAGTATGCCGGTTATGACAAAGTGGTCCTGCGCGGCAAGTCCCCTCATCTGGTCTATATCTGGATAAACAATGATAAAGTGGAAATACGGGATGCCGCTCATTTGAAGGGTAAAGGCGCCGTGGAAACGGCGGAACTAATTCGGCAGGAGTTGAAGGAGCCCAAGGCCCAGGTGGCGGCTATCGGCCTGGCAGGTGAAAACAGGGTCTATTTTGCTTCCATCGAGCAGGGCCGATCCAGTGCCAGCCGGGGCGGCATAGGCGCCGTGATGGGCGACAAAGGCGTCAAGGCTATAGTCGTGCGGGGAACCCGGGACATCAATGTGGCCCGGCCGGCTGAATTCATGGGACTGTGCAACGAAGTTTTGAACTACATAAAATGGCGAAATGAAAATCCGGTTCCCGGGGTCATGCCCATTTTAGCCGGGCTGGGGTCGCCGCAAGAGATGAAAGTCCATGATGAAAAATGGCACACCGAAAATTTCATGTGGGGGAATTCCCGCACCCGCCGCAAAGATTTTTGGAACGAGGAGATCGCCAGCCAGTGGGCGGAGACCCTGGATAGTATGCGGAGACGGCTGATCAGTTGCTACAACTGTCCGATGACCTGCGGGGCCACCATTGCGCCCCCGGGACAGCCCACCTACATGATGAAATGCTTCTCGAAACTTACCTATACCATGGCGG
Organism: uncultured delta proteobacterium; assembly: GCA_963743305.1. GTDB lineage: Bacteria > Desulfobacterota > RBG-13-43-22 > RBG-13-43-22 > RBG-13-43-22 > CAVQSS01. The sequence continues at coordinate 72,295 of CAVUPH010000033.1, read as the reverse complement.
CCATGTCCGATCTGGAGTTTGGGTTGGGTATCGCTCAAAGCGCCACGGAGTATGGGGTGGACGCCTTCTCCGCCCCCCAGGTCATGGCCTTCGCCCTGGAGCTTTATGAAGCCGGCATTTTGACTGATCAGGACTTTCCCGGAATGCCTTCCGATAATGAAGGGAGATTTCACTGGTTATTGGACCGCATCGTTCGGCGGGACGGGATCGGCGATGTGTTGGCCAACGGCACCTATTGGGCGGCCCGGCAGATCGGCAAGGGCGCGGAAGCCTATGCCCATAATAATATTAAAAAGCACGAGCAACTGCCCCTCAAGCTGTCCATGCTCAATCCCATTTATTTCCTCATGTATGCCACCGGCGAAAAGATCAACATCACCCAAATTGAAGGGCAGTTCCCCCAGGCGCCTTTTCCGACGCGGGAGGAGCGGGAGGCCTTTGTCCAGGATTGGTTTCACGTTCCGGACGAAAAGTTCAAGCAGATTTTTTTGGATTGGGAACCCCGGGGGGAGAAATCCATGCCCTTCTACCCCACGGTGCAAATGTGTTGTGACATTGTCGATTGGCAGGAACGGATGCACTACATTGATGACGCCCTCGGGATGTGCGCCGGTTTGTCATCCTTTCCCCTGAAGCCCCCCTATCATATACATAACTACCCTAAATTTATCTCGTCTGGTGCCGGGATCGAAATGGATGAAGACAAACTGACGCAAGCCACCAAGAGGTACCGGACTTTGGTTAGGGCTATAAATATCCGCAGAGGCCTGAGGAGAAAAGATGATAAGCCGCCGGAAGACCATTGGAAAAAAAGATTTCCCGAATTGGAAAAGGAGCTTTTAGATACCTATTACCAATTTAAGGGTTGGAATAGTGAGGGAATTCCCACGAAAGAGTCCCTGCATGAATTGGGTTTGGATTACGTGAGCGAAGACTTTGAAAAGAGAGGGATCTACACGGAAAACGAAGGGACTCCATCTGAAGCGGCTTCGGCGTAAATGGCTGGAGAAATAAAGTGAAGAGGTGGGTATCGTCATGGGTGAGAAGAAAAAGAAAATAGTTAAAACGATAAAGGTCGATGTGGATAAATGCAACGGTTGCCGAGCCTGCGAGGTCGCCTGCTCCGCCTTTCACGCGGCACCCCAATATAGTAGCAATAATCCGGCCAGGTCCCGTATTCGAGTGATCCGTGAACCGCTGAAAGACGTTTATGTTCCCGTTTACGCCGGCGAAAATGCTAAAGCCGAGTGTATGGGGCGGGACAAATATGTGATTGACGGCAAGGAATACGACGAATGTGCTTTTTGCCGCTCTTCCTGCCCCTCCCGGGATCTTTTCAAGGAACCCGATTCCGGTCTTCCGCTGAAATGCGATATGTGTGAAGGCGAGAAGGAGCCCTTGTGCGTCAAGTGGTGCCTGGTGAATGCCCTGTCGTACGAAGAAAGGGAAGAGGAAGTCGAAGAAGAGGTGAAGGCAGAGGACGTGGAAATCGGGTTGGAATCATTGGTGGACAAATATGGCCTGGAGAAGGTTCTGGACACTGCGGCCCGGATGTCCGTGTCCAAGAAGGGCTAGCCGAAACTTTTCAATTTTTGGCTGAAATTAATAGCCCGCCGGGTAACGATTTAGAAAACCGTTTTCGGATTAGAAAGGGTAAACATCCCCTTATGCCCCGGGAAAAGGACTGAGAGAGACCGTGGAGACTGTAGCCCCCTATCAAGAGATCATAGAAGTCATCAAGGCGAGCGGTGGAGACGCCTTCAAGCGATGCTATCAATGCGGATTATGCGATACGGTTTGTCCCTGGAACCGGGTCAGAAACTTCAGTATACGCAAGATCGTTCGGGAGGCCACGTTCGGTTTGACGGACATAGAAAGTGAAGAAATCTGGCGCTGTACGACCTGCGGCCGTTGCCCGCAGCGGTGTCCCCGAGACGTCCAACAGATACAATCCGGGATCGCCCTGCGCCGGATTGCCACAGAATACCAAGTTTTTCCGAAGGCCGTCAAGCCGGTGCGTACCGCCAGCGCCAGCCTCATTGACGAAGGGAACCCCTTGACTGAAGCGCGAAAAGACCGAGCCAAGTGGGCGGAAGGTCTGTCGGTCAAGCCCTTCACCGAGGGGATGGAAATTTTATATTTCCCCGGTTGTTACCTCAGCTATGATCCCAGGTTAAAAAAGGTGGCCCGGGCCACAGCCGCTCTCCTCAATCAAGCCGGGGTGGACTTCGGGATACTGGGTACGAAGGAAAATTGCTGCGGAGAGAGCATCCGCAAGGCGGGCGATGAGGAATTATTCAAACGCCTGGCCCGGGAAAACATCAAAACCTTCATCGATCATGGGGTGAAAAAAATCCTGGTTTCCTCCCCCCATTGCTACCATACCTTCAAGAATGAGTATCCGGAATTCCAGGTGAATTTTGAGATCATGCATATCTCCCAGTATTTATTCGAGCTGCTTCAGGCAGGGAGGTTGGAGATCAAAAAGGAATATGGGAAAAAAGTAGCGTATCATGACCCCTGCTACCTGGGTCGCCATAATGGTATATTTGACGAGCCCCGGGAGGCCTTAAAGAAAATCCCCGGGTTGGAGCTGATGGAACTGCCGGATTCACGGGTTGACAGCCTCTGTTGCGGAGGAGGCGGCGGCCGGATCTGGATGGAGACGCCCAAGGGCGAACGATTTTCCGAACTCCGCCTGGAACAGGCCCTGGGGGTTGGGGCCGAGGTGCTGGTGACGGCCTGCCCCTACTGCATTACCATGTTCGAAGACAGCCGGTTGACTCTGGAGCTTAGCGAACGCCTCGAGGTGAAGGATCTCACGGAAATTATTCAGGAAACCATATAAGTAACCCGAAAATTAACCCGAGAAACCTGAAGAAGGAAAAAGAAGTGGAAAAAGAACAGATGGAACAGCATGCGAATAGTCTCGACGCCGGTACATTCGGCGACGTCCTGGTAGTCGGTGGCGGGATCAGCGGTATTCAAGCCTCACTCGATCTGGCCACGGCGGGTTTTAGGGTCTACCTGGTTGAGAAGGCACCGAGCATCGGGGGCCACATGGCCCAATTGGACAAGACCTTTCCCACCAATGACTGCTCCATGTGAATCCTGTCACCCAAACTGGTCGAGGTCGGCCGGCATCCCAACATCGAAGTCCTGACGTATACTGAAGTAAATGGTATCGAAGGAGAAGCGGGAGATTTTACGGTCTCCCTGACCAGAAAACCCCGATATATCAAAGAGGACCTCTGCACGGGTTGTACCACCTGCGTGAAATACTGCCCGGTTTTGTATCCCGATCCATTTAATCAGGAGATTTCGGAGAATAAAGCCGTCCATATCTACTTTTCGCAGGCCATCCCCCTGGTCTCCTATATCGACGAAAGCTGTCTTTACCTGAAGGAGAAGAAATGTCGTATCTGCGAAGGCGTTTGCGAAAATAAGGCCATCGACTTCCATCAAGTGCCGGAGAAGCTCGAGCTAAAGGTCGGGGCGATCCTTCTCTCCCTCGGCCTCGAGCCCTTTGACCCTAAGGTACGGGGAGACTATCACTACGGAGAGTTCCAAAACGTGGTGACCAGTATGGACTATGAACGGCTCTTATCCTCCACCGGGGCCTACGCTGGTGAGATACTGCGCGCTTCCGACCTGAAGCATCCCCGTAAAATCGCCTGGATCCAATGCGTCGGTTCCAGACAGATCAACCCTCCGGGCGGTAACAGCTATTGTTCCGCCGTCTGTTGCACCTATACCCAGAAACAGGTGATTTTGACCAAGGATCATCACCCGGAGGCCGAATGTACCATATTCCATAACGATATTCGTTCCTTCGGGAAGGATTTCGAACGCTACTACCAAAGGGCCGAGAACCTCCCCGGGGTTCGCTTTATCAGAAGCTATGTATCTATAGGAAAAGAGATCCCGGAATCCAAGAATGTCACCCTGCGGTATGCCACCCCCGAAGACGGCGTCCAAGAGGAAGAATTCGATATGGTGGTGCTATCCGTCGGATTGAATCCTCCGGCGGAGGTATCGGGGTTGGCCAAGAAATTCGGCATCGAACTCAATCACCACAATTTTTGCAAGCTCGATCCGGTCAATCCTCTGGTGACCAACAGGCCCGGGATCTTTGTCAGCGGCGCCCTCCAGGGGCCGGTCGATATCCCGGAGGCGGTTTTCAGTGCCAGTGGAGCCGGCTCCCAATGCGGCCAATTCCTGAACTACCGGCGCGGGAAGTTGACCCGGGAAAGAATCTATCCCCCGGAAAGGGATGTTTCCCAAGAGGAGCCGCGGATCGGGGTCTTTGTCTGTCATTGCGGGGCGAATATCTCCTCCGTGGTGAATGTTCCCGACACGGTCGAGTACTGCAAATCCCTGCCCAATGTGGTTCACGCTCAGAATCAGGTTTTTTCCTGTGCGACGAATTCGGCCAAAGAAATAACGGACATGACCCGGGAAAAAGGGCTCAATCGCGTCATTGTCGCTGCCTGCTCCCCCCGAACCCTGGAACCGTTATTCCGGGACACCCTGCGGGAGGCGGGAATCAATCAATATTACTTAGACATGGCGAATATCCGAGAGCATAACTCCTGGGTTCACTCGAAGGAAAAGGAAGAAGCCACTCAGAAAGCCAAAGATATCATCCGCATGTCGGTGGCCCGCGCCTGTCACCTGGAGCCGCTGCAAGAATTTGATCTGCCGGTCAACAAGGCGGCCTTGGTAGTCGGCGGGGGTCTGGCCGGCCTGACTTGTGCGCTTTCCATTGCCGACCAGGGGCACGAGGTGCATCTGGTGGAAAAGGAAACCGATTTGGGGGGGATCGCCCGAAAAATCCATTATACCCTGGAAGGCCTGGACGTCCAGGCCCAGGTGCGTGATCTGGTGAGTCGGGTGTATCGGCACCCCTTGATCCATGTCTATACCGAGGCGACCATCACCGAAGCGACCGGATATATCGGGAGTTTCGTCACCAAAGTGAAATCCGACCGAGGGGTCAGCGAGATACGACATGGCGCCGCCGTCATCGCCACCGGGGCCGAGGTTTACCGACCGACGGAATACTTGTATGGAGAAGATGACCGGGTTCTGACCCACCTGGAGCTGGAAGGGCGGATCGCTCTAGGCGATGAACGGGTGATTAACTCCCGGAGTCTGGTGATGATCCAATGCATCGGCTGCCGAAATCAAGACCGGAATTATTGCAGCCGGATTTGTTGCAGCCAGTCCGTCAAGCATGCCTTGAAACTGAAAGAGCTCAACCCGCGGATGGATATCACCATACTTTTCAGGGATATGAGGACCTATGGCTTTAAAGAAGATTATTACCGGGAAGCCTCGAATAAAGACGTCAAGTTTATCCGCTACGAGCCGCAGGACGCGCCTCAGGTAGAAGCGGGGACCTCGGAGGACGGTCGTCCCGTTCTCAAAGTTACCCAGACCGATTCCATCTTGGGCAAGAAGCTGGAACTGGAGGCCGATATCCTGGCCCTGGCGGCCGCGGTTATTCCCTCCGCCAGCACCAAAGAAATTGCCGGATTCTTCAAGGTAACCTTGAGTCCGGACGGCTTCTTCAAAGAAGCCCATGTCAAATTGAGACCGGTGGAGTTTGCCACGGACGGCGTCTACCTCTGCGGTTTGGCCCATTATCCCAAGTTTATTCCGGAAACAATCAACCAATCTTATGGAGCCGCCGGCCGGGTCTTAACGCTCCTCTCCCATGAGACCGTCGTCGCTTCCGGCGCCGTCTGCGAGGTGAATGAGGAGAAGTGTGTTTCCTGCGGGGCCTGCATTACGGCCTGCACGTACGGCGCCATTGAGTTTTACGAGACGCCGCGGGGCCGAAAGGCCAAGGTGAACCCGGTCCTCTGCAAAGGAGACGGCCTCTGCAACACCAAGTGCGCCACCAGCGCCATTTTTCTAAAGCACTTTACCGACGAAGAGATCTTGAGCGAAATTGACGCGGCGATTTCCGATGAAACGATCATAGAACCTATGGCGGCGGCTGTAAATGCCTAGAAGCCTGTGCGGGACTGAAGCCGGAACGGAGGGTGGAACGAATGAGTGCCGGACCTAGATTTAAGCCAAAAGTATTGGGTTTTGTCTGCCATTGGTGAGCCTACGGCGCCGCGGACCTGGCTGGAGTTTCCAGACAGCAATATACCACCGAAATGAGGCTTATTCGCGTCATGTGTTCCGGCAGGATCGACCTGGCCCATGTCTTCCGGGCTTTCTCCAAGGGCGCGGATGGGGTCTTTATCGGTGCCTGCCATCTCAATGAATGCAACTACATTACCCATGGGAACTTCCATGCCTTGACCATGGTGCATATCTGCAAGAAGATCCTGGAGCATATCGGGCTGAGCCCGGAAAGGGTCAAGATCCAATTTATGTCCGGGGCCGAGGGAGGCCTCTTTGTGGATTCTGTCAATGAATTCGTCAAACAGGTTAAGACCTTGGGGCCACTGGGCGCAGGCGAAGGCCTGGAGGCCAAAGGATTGCAGCTCAAGCTGGGGGTGGTGACCGAACTCATCCCTTACATTAGACTGGTGGAAAGGGAGCGGCTGAGGTTGCCGGCCCTGGCGGAAGAGGCGTACCAGAAGTTCTTTGACAGCGACGAGCTGAAACGGATATTTGATGAGACGATTATCGAAAAATTGGCCATAGGCCAGATTGTGTCGCTGCTGCGAAAAGGGCCCCTCACCACCGGAGAAATCGCCCAGGGTGTCGGTCTCACCCCGTCTGAAGTATCCAAACACTTGGGGATTTCCTCCAAACATCGACTGGTGCGGTATGATGAAACCCTGAAGCGCTATGCGCTCGCCTGAGGTGAAAAAAAGAGCGTAGCGTTAGGAGTAAGAGAGAGATCAGGAACAGAGGCTATGGATAACGAAAGAATCGATCAAATCATCGATAAACATCACGGTGAGCCCAGTTCGCTCATTCAAGTACTGTTGGAGATTCAGGCCGAAAAACATTGGCTCCCCCGGGAAGCCCTGGAGCGGGTCGCCGAGCGGCTGCAGGTTCCCATGACCCGCATCCAGCATATCGCCACCTTTTATAAGGCCTTCAGCCTGGTCCCGAAAGGACGCCATGAAATTCACATTTGTGTGGGGACGGCCTGTCATGTCCGTGGGGCGCAGCGGGTTCTCGATACGGTGCAGGACCTGACCGGTATTCACCCCGGGGAATCGGACCTGGATTTGAAGTTCAGCCTGCAGACCGTCAACTGCCTCGGCTGCTGTGCGTTGGGGCCGGTGATGGAAATCGATGGGAAAACCCACGGGAAGATGGCGCCGGCCGAGGCCGCCAACGTGTTGAAAACCTATGAGTAAGGAAGAATTATGGCGCGGATAAATTCACCCGCTGAGTTGGAAGCACTGCGGAAGGAAATCCTTTCGACCCGAGACCCTCAAAAACCGTGCATCACCCTCTGTTCCGGATCGGCTTGCCATGCTACCGGCAGTCGGGAAGTCGCGGCGCGTATCGAAGAAGAGATTGAGAAACAAGGTTTAGGCGCTGCGGTCGACCTCCGGAAGACCGGCTGTCACGGTTTTTGTGAGCGGGGTCCCATTATCGTTATCCATCCCGAAGAAATCTGTTATTTCCAGATAAAACCGGAGGATGTCCCGGAGATCCTCTCCCAGACGATCAAAGAAAAGAAGGTCGTCGAACGTCTGCTCTATACCGACCCCAACACCCAGGAGAAGATCGTTCATGAACGGGATATCCCCTTCTACAAGTACCAAACGCGGCTGGTCTTCGGTTCCAACGGCAGTGTGGATCCCAAGAATATCGATGACTACCTGGCTATTGGCGGTTATTCCGCCTTGGCCAAAGCCCTTTCCGGAATGACCTCCGATCAGGTGTTGCAGGAAGTCAAGAAAGCCAACCTGCGAGGGAGGGGGGGCGGCGGCTTTCCTGCCGGCCGCAAGTGGGAAGGGTCCCGCAATGCCCCGGAGGAGATCAAATATGTCATCGTCAATGCCGACGAGGGGGACCCGGGAGCCTATATGGACCGGAGCCTGCTCGAGGGGAACCCTCACGCCGTCCTCGAGGGGTTGACCATCGGGGCCTATGCCGTCGGCGCCCACGAGGGCTATATCTACGTTCGACAGGAATACCCTTTAGCCGTGGAAAACGTGTTTCTCGCCATCCGGCAGGCGGAGGAGTACGGCCTGCTGGGCCGGAACATCCTGGGCATCGGGCTTTGATTTCGAAGTGATCGTCCACCAGGGGGCGGGCGCCTTTGTCTGTGGTGAATCAACGGCCTTGATGACGGCCCTGGAAGGCCGGGCCGGAGAGCCCCGACCGAAATATATCCGCTCCAATATCGTGGGCCTCTGGGGTAAACCCAGCGTTTTGAACAATGTGGAGACCTGGGCCAATGTGCCCTTGATCATCGATAAAGGGGCGGACTGGTTTACCCAATATGGTACGGAGACCAGCAAGGGCACGAAGATCTTCTCCGTGGTCGGCAAGATCACTAATACCGGCCTGGTGGAAGTACCCATGGGCACGCCCCTGCGGGATATTATCTTCAAGATAGGCGGCGGCATCCCGGGCGGCAAGCGCTTCAAGGCCGTACAAACCGGGGGACCGTCGGGCGGCTGCATCCCGGAAGAATTATTGGATCTGCCGGTCGGTTTTGATGAGCTCACCCAGGTCGGTTCCATGATGGGGTCCGGTGGGATGATTGTGATGGATGAAAATACCTGCATGGTGGATGTTTCCAGGTACTTCATGAACTTCCTCACCGATGAATCCTGCGGCAAATGTGTGCCCTGCCGTGAAGGCTTGCGGCAGATGCTGAAGATTCTCACGAATATCACCCAGGGGAAAGGCCAAGAGGGTGACATCGAGCTTCTGGAAGAGCTGTCCGAGACGGCGAATGAAGCCGCCCTCTGTGCTTTGGGCAAGAGCGCTCCGAACCCGTTTCTAAGCACGTTACGCTACTTCCGGGATGAGTATGAGGCCCACATCAAGGAGAAAAGATGCCCGGCCTTGTCCTGCAAGGAGCTGATTGCCTACCATATAGACCCGGCGAAGTGCCAGGCCTGTATGATCTGTCTGAAGAAGTGCCCGGCCGGAGCGATTGAAGGGGGCAAGAACCGGATCCATGTCATTGACCAGGAGAAGTGCACCAAATGCGGAACCTGTTTTGAAGTCTGCCCCCCTCGCTTTCGCTCGGTGAACAAGATTTCCGGCGAGCCGGTGCCGCCTCCTGTTCCCGAAGAAGCGCGAACGATAGTCCGGGAGAGTAAGAAAAAATGAGCGAAATCCTATTGCAAATTGACGGAAAAGAGGTCAGCGCCCAGGAAGGAATGACCCTTTTGGAAGCCGCCCGAAGTGCGGGAATTTCGATTCCGACACTTTGTTACCACGAAAAATTAGAACCTTTTGGAGGTTGCCGGCTGTGCCTTGTGGAATTGGAGAGTCGCGGCGGGACCCGACTGGTTGTTTCCTGCGTTTACCCGGTGGAAAAAAATTTAGTCGTCAGAACCCGGTCTCCGAAGGTGGATAGAATCCGCAAAATGATCCTGCAGTTGCTATTGGCTCATGCTCCAGATGCCTTTGAGCTACAGGATTTGGCTCGAGAGTACGGGGCCGACAAAGACCGGTTTGAAAAAGAGGCCTCCTTTTGCATTCATTGCGGTCTGTGCGTACGCTACTGTGCCGAGGTCAAGAAAAAGAACGCCGTGGGGTTTATAGACCGAGGTATATGGAAGGAGATCAGCTTTATTCCGGAAATAGCCGCTCAGGAGTGCTGGAACTGCAAAGAATGCTTTCCGCTTTGTCCTACAGAGGCCGTTCAAGCCGCTTATGTTCTGACCCAAGCGTTCCTATCTCCCCCGGCCTCCTCCGAACCCGAATCAGAGGAATAGGCCAGGCTTCATACCGTTCCGGAACAAAATCAAAAACGGGGTTATGCGCCTGGTCCGTCAGCCCTCCATAAATCGGTCCGAAGCGGTCCATTGCCTCGGATCGCAGACCGTTGTCCCCGCCTACCATAACCCTCCACAACCACTGGACAAAACAATAAGAGGCCTGGTAGTCTGCCGGAACTGGACATCGGCCGGTTTGAAATTCGCCTGGAAGCCTTTCTGGAAATGGTGCCGCCGGAAGACCTTTTGAATAAAAGAGGAAGAACATCATGTTTACAGCGGGCGTGGACGTGGGCGCGAAAACCATCAAAATCATCCTTTTAAAGGATAACCTGATTATAGGCCAAACCATTATCCCGGTTGGATATGACCTCAGGGAATCGATGCAGGCCGCCTGGGCGGACGCCCTGCCCCAGGTCGGGGTCCAGTTGAATCAAATAGATCGGATCATCTCCACCGGCGCCGGGAGGAAAGAAGTTTCCGAAGCCCACGGCCAGGTCAGTGAGGTTTCGGCAGTGGCCAGAGGCGCTATCGGATTGGAGCCGCGCATCCGAACCGTCATCGACGTAGGGGCCGAAGAAGCACGGGCCATCAGGATCGACGCCGGCGGTAAGGTGGTGGACTTCGCCATCAATGAAAAATGCGCCGCCGGGACCGGGGCCTTTACCGAAGCCATGGCCCGGGCGCTGGAAGTGACCATTGGACAGTTAGGGCCGCTTTCGTTGCAGTCTACCAAAGCCGTGGCCATGAACGCTCAATGCGCCGTCTTTGCCGAATCGGAGCTGGTCACTCTGATTCATTCCCAAATCCCCAAGCCGGATATAGCCCGGGCCGTCCACGAGGCCATCGCCGACCGGATCGTCTCCCTGGTCCAGAGGGTGGGGATGGAAAAAGAGGTGATGCTCGTCGGCGGGGTAGCCCGAAACGTTGGGCTGGTGGAATCGTTGCGACGGGAACTGGATACGGAAATCTTCATCCCGGAAACCCCGGAAACGGTCAGTGCCTATGGCGCGGCCCTATTGGCCGCCGGCGCCTAAATTGACAGGAAGGATAGACGCGTGGCCGAATTTTGGAGATGGACAGAATCCCGGTGGACCGCGCCGGATAAAGACTGGAGAAAAGCTACGCTCATCACCGCCGGAGTGGATGTGGGTTCAGTAAGTTCCCAGGCGGTGGTGATGACCGACGGCGAAATCTACTGCTATGCCAACATGCGCACCGGGTCCGACAGCCCCAACAGCGCCGCTAATGCCATGAACTGGGCACTGGAGAGGACCGGTCTGACTTTGGATAAAATTCGCTCTATCGTGGGAACCGGCTACGGCCGGGTCAATGTGCCTTTTTCCCAACGAGCCATCACGGAAATCGCCTGCCATGGACGGGGCGCCAATTTTATGTACGGCCCCACGGTCCGCACCGTGCTGGACATGGGCGGCCAGGACTGCAAGGCCATCCATATCGACGAACAGGGCAAGGTGACCAATTTTCTAATGAACGATAAATGCGCCGCCGGGACCGGCCGGGGCCTGGAAGTGTTTGCCGACCTGCTGGGGGTCTCCATTAATGAGATAGGCGAACTGTCGTTGAAAGTGAAGGAAGAGCCGCCCCCGGTGAGCAGTACCTGTGTGGTCTTCGCCAAGTCCGAGGCTTCGGGTCTTCTGCGGAAGGGGTGGCCCAAGGAAAAAGTCATCGCCGCCTACACCTCCGCCATGGCCCACCGGGTGGCTACCCTGCTGAAACGGATCGGCCTGGAGCCAGACTTCGCCATCACCGGCGGTATTGCCAAAAATAGCGGAGTGGTTTCCCGGCTGGAAAAGGAATTGGGCCTCAAGGCCCTCAAGCCCAGCTACGATACCCAGATCGCTGGGGCCCTCGGCGCCGCCCTATTTGCCAAGGCCCTGGCGGAAAAAGGAAAATAACAAAAAGGTCCAGGGCGCAAGGTGGACGGGTAAGATCTTTGATTCAGTTTTCCTTTAGGCATTCCCCTGAACCTTTAACCTTATACCTTGAACCCGGTGATTTGTTATGATCGCCCATTACGGATATCTCGACGGTTCGGGGGAATTCTTTATCCGCCTCGATACGGATAAATGCGACGGCTGCGGCGACTGCGTTTTGGCCTGCCAGGCTGGGGTCTTTGAGGTCCTGGATGGGGACCCGAACGATCCTTTCCGTGATACTTCGGTGGCGGTAGTTAAGGATTCGGAACGTAAAAAAATCAAATACGTCTGCGGCTCCTGTAAACCGGCGTTTCATCGGTCTCCCCTACCCTGCGTGGCCGCCTGTAAACCGGGAGCTATCACCCATTCCTGGTAAGGAGATTCTATGAGCCGGCATCAGGAATTAGAAAAGGAAGGCTGGGTCAAACAATTTACCGCCGATGAACCCCGATTGAGTGAAGCGGTGGAAGAATACCGGGAAATGGGTTTCGAGGTCCATCTGGAGCCTTTGGACCCCCTGGAGTTGACCGGAGAATGCACCAGTTGCCTGATGGCCTCTGGCGACCGGTATCAGGTAATTTATACCCGCCGAAAACATTGAATAGACCGCGTTTTGTCATAAAACCCTTGACCAGAAACCTAAATTTTCTTATATTATAAGCAGTTAAATTAAACGAAGGAGTCACAGCATGGCAAGTGGAACCGAACCGCAAAAATTTTCCGGGGCGTCCAAATATGTCCTGGACGAGGAATTGGCCAAGATCATCAACATCTCCATGTCCTTGGAGATGCCATTGTTACTGAAGGGGGAACCGGGGACCGGCAAAACCATGCTGGCCTACGCCATTTCCGAGGCCTTAAAGATGCGCCTGATCGTGCTCAACGTTAAATCGAGCATGAAGTTGATTGACGCGCTTTATCAATACGACACCCTGACCCGGTTGAACGACAGCCGTTTCGGCGACTCCAATCGGGAGGTGAGCAATATCGAAGAATATATCAAAATGGGGAAAATTGGGCAGTCCTTTGTGACCGATAAAAAAGTGGTCCTGCTGATCGATGAAATCGACAAGGCCGATACGGACTTCCAGGACGATATGCTCGATGTGCTGGACCAGATGGAGTTCGACATCATTGAAATCGACAAAACCGTCAAAGCCAAACATCGCCCGGTGATCGTCATTACCTCCAATGCCAAGAAAGACCTGTCCGACCCCTTCCTGGGCCGCTGCAACTTCCACCACATCGCCTTTCCGGAGCCGGACATGATGCGCCGAATCATCCAGGTTCATTTCCCGGAAATCAGCCGGGACCTGCTGGACAGCACCGTGCAGGCCTTCTACCGGCTGCGCGAAATCCGGGGCATTGAAAAAAAACCGGCCACCCGGGAACTGATCAACTGGATTCGGGCCCTGCGCTCCGACCCTGATTTTCGTCCCAAGGACCTGGTTAAGGGTGAGGTGCCCTATCTGGGGGTGTTGTTCAAGAAAAGCCCCGACTACGCGGTCGCCCAAAAAGGGGTGACTCGTTTCAAGATATAGCTAATTCGTCTTTTTACGAGTTCATCAAGTGATATGTTCGCAAAAAGTTCCCAGCACTGTCATTGCGAGGAGTGAAGCGACGAAGCAATCCCCAAGAATCAGCCAGTTCCCATGATGGGGATTGCTTCACTTCGCTCGCAATGACGGGGTTTCCGACTTTTTGCGAAACCATGAAGAAAGAGACACCATGTTCGTACAATTTTTTTATTTTTTGAAGGAGGCCGGGATCCCGGTAAGTCCCACGGCCTTTCTGAAGCTACAGCGGGCCTTAAGTCAGGGACTGATCAACTCCCTGGATGATTTTTACATTGGGGCTCGGACGCTGTTGATCAAGAGCGAAAGGTATTTCGATCTCTACGACCGGGCCTTTGCCCACCATTTCAGGGGCCTGGAATTTATCTCCCCCGAAGATTTCGAGCTTTCGGAAGTGGCCCGCGCCCTGCTGGAAGACTGGTTGAAAGATCCCCAGACCCTGGCCGACTTTTTAGGAATCGACGAAGATCAACTCAAAAAATTGACTCCCGAGGAACTGCTGAAATATTTTATGGACCGTTTAAAAGAACAGACCGAGGCCCATCACGGCGGCGGCAAGTGGATCGGCACGGGAGGAACCTCGCCGGTGGGGCATTCGGGATTCCATCCCGGCGGAATGCGGGTGGGAGGCCTGTCGCGCAACAAGTCGGCCGTCAAGGTGGCCATGGAGCGGCGCTATCGAGATTATTCCCAGGAAGGGCCCTTGACCCAGGCCCAGATCGGCGAGGCCTTGAAGCGGTTGCGGAACCTGATCCCGACCGGCCCCAAGGACCGGGTCAATGTAGACAAGACCATCTACCAGACCATGAAAAACGCAGGGGAAATAGAAATTATCTTCGACCGCAGTTTAAAAGACCGCTTAAAAGTCATCCTGGCGGTGGACAACGGCGGCTGGTCCATGGACCCCTATATCGAGCTTTGTCAGACCCTGTTTAATTATGCCCGGGCCCAGTTCAAAGACCTGAAAACCTTTTTCTTCCACAACACCATCTATGATTACTTGTGGGAAGATCCATCCCGCCGGACAAAACCTTTCCCGGTGGAACAGTTGGTCCGCCTGGACCCGGAAACCCGCTTCGTCATCCTCGGAGACGCCAGCATGGCCCCCTACGAGTTACTGGGCATGGACGGGTCGATTTATGTGGGGGACCGGTCAGGGAAGCCGAGCTTCGAACGGCTGAAGTTTATCGCCCAGACCTTTCCGCGATCGGTCTGGATCAACCCGGTCATGGCCGAACGCTGGCCCTACACCCACACCATCCTGCAGATCCGGGAAATCTTCCCCATGTTTGAACTGACCCTCGACGGCCTGGAAAAGGCCGTGACTCAGATGATGAGCAAACACTAGCCGAAGATTTCCGCCCCTCAAGCGAATCGAAGGATCTCCTCGACCGGGACGCGGCTGCTCCGAAACAGGCTGGCCGGCGCGGTCGGGTGCGGAATTCCAAGGGCGATCCCGATCACGATCTTCTTGTCCGCCGGTATGCCCAGCACCCCTTTGACGATGTCCGGGAAATGCATGGACGCCGCGAGATAGATGGTCCCCAAACCTTCCTGCACGGCGGCGTAGCAAATGCATGTTCCGATGGACCCGATATCGAGGCAAGCGTAAGGCTCATTGAGTGCCCCATCGATAAGGAGGTAAATGACCGCCGGCGCCCCGAAGAATCGGTACATGTTCAGGTAGTGCTGCACTCGCGCCTGCTGGTCATCGCGGGCGATACCCATGAAAGTCAGCAGTTCTTTTCCCAGCCCCCTATAACGCTTCTGGTTAACTTCCGGGAAGTCCAAGGGAATCGCCAGGTCAGGACGGGGTGGGGTGCCTTTCTTCCCTTCCGCCTCGAAAGCCTCGGCCAGATGTCTGGCCTGGTCCCCGTCGGCAACCACGATCTCCCAGGGTTGGGTATTTCCCCACGAGGGAGCCCACCGCGCCAGATCGACGATGCGCGTGATGGTATCACGGGGAATAGGGTCGGGAAGAAACAAACGGACGCTTCGCCTTCTGCGGACGGCTTCACTAAATTCCAACGGGTCGCCTCCTTTAATTATTTCAAAACACTTCCGTCTTTAAGGATTCGAAGGGGGACGGCGCGAGCCGTTTTGGTAGATAACTTCCGGCAACTCGGAAGAAACTCCAATCACCGGTCTTTGTTCACGTTCAGATCTTTGGCCGGCTTGCGGGAACACACACCCACCACTCAGCAGACCAACCGCCAAACAGGACAACGCTAAAACAGTCATCCACATTTTGTTTTTCATTGGTTCCCTCTCCTTTTGTTTCAACGTAGGCTGTTTTTCTTCACCTCTGTTTAATTATGATAATTCCTATTTCCAGAGTGTCAACCAAGTCCTTCGATTTTTCTCCGGGATATCGATTTATTCAAACTTCTTTTCTTAACCATAAATTGGAGGTTCCAATTGATCCTTTTCGATGTTTGTGAGAGAATAAATTTTCGTGTTTTGAACAACTTCATCAATCATCGATAGGAGAAGAAACATGAAAATAGGCTTCATCGGTTTAGGACATTTGGGAAAGGCGATGGCCAGGCGGTTGATCTCCGAAGGGCTGGAATTGGTGGTCTGGAATAGAACCGCGGGAAAGGCCACCGATCTGGGTGTGCCGGTCGCCGAATCTCCGGCCCAGTTGGTCCAAAAGGTCGACACGCTGATAATCAATCTATTTGACAGCCGAGCGGTCAAATCGGTCTTTTTCAAGAAGGACGGCCTCATTCAGGGAGGTCTACCCGGCAAGATCCTCATTGACACCTCCACCAATCACTTCGAAGAGGTCCTTTTGTTTCACGACATCCTGATGAGCCAGGGGGGGCATTACCTGGAGGCGCCGGTCCTGGGGAGTGTCGTCCCTGCTTCTCAAGGGGCCTTGGTGTCTCTGGTCTGCGGCGACAAGAAAGCCTACGAGGACTCCCGATTCATCCTCGAAAAAATGAGCCGGAAGATATTCTACCTGGAGGAACCCGGGTCGGCCACCAAAATGAAACTAATCAATAACTTAGCGTTGGGGGCTTTTATGGCGGCCATCGCTGAAGCCCTGGTACTGGGCGAAGCCTCCGGCTTAAGCAAGGAAAAAGTCCTGGAAATACTAAACGAAGGGGCCGGCCAATCCCTGGTCTTAAACGCCAAGCGCGAGAAACTGCTGACCGAAGATTTTTCAGCCCATTTTTCCTCCGCCCTGATCTACAAGGACCTTCATTATCTCCAGGACCTGGCCCGGAGCCTTAAGAAATCGGCCTTTCTTACCGGGGTGACCAAGGAACTTTTCGGCCTGACCTTTACCAAGAACCAGGATGCGTTGGACTTTTCGGCCATCTATCAAGTACTCAAGAAGATGTAGGGGCTGGGCATGGAAGCAGTGGATTGGGTGACAGAATTTCCGGGGGCTGTAATGGTTTGCGATACCCGAGGGACCATTTTATTCATGAACGATCAATCTGCAGCGGTTTATGGCCGCCAGGGCGGGCGGCGGTTGATCGGAACCAATGTCCTGGAATGCCACCCGGAGCCAGCCAGGACCAAATTGGCCCGGATGATGGAGGATCCAAGGTCCAATGTCTATACTATTGAAAAAAAAGGCCGGCATCGACTGATCTGTCATTCCCCCTGGTATCAAGACGGCCGCTACGCCGGCTTTATCGAGCTGTCTCTGGAAATCCCGGCTCAGATGCCCCATTTCGTGCGGGAAGGATAACTATGGATTGGAAGGCTATTGAACAGGAGGCGACCGATTTGCTTTCGGAATACATTCGGATTGACACGACCAACCCGCCGGGCAACGAACGAAAGGCCATCGAGTTTCTAAGCCGCTTCCTCAAGAAAGAAGGACTTCCCGCTGCCATCCTGGGGGCGGATTCGGAACGCCCCAACCTGATCAGCCGGCTGACCTCTGACCGAGATCCCCAAGGGTTGATGCTCCTGCACCACTGTGACGTGGTGGGCGCCAATCCCCAGGAATGGACGGTCCCCCCCTTTGGCGGGATGGTCAAGGACGGATATCTGTACGGCCGGGGCGCCTTGGACATGAAAGGCATGGGGATCATGGAACTAATGGCCTTCGTTCTGGCCAAACGGGAGAAACTGCCCCTGCGCAAAGACCTGGTGCTGGTCGTCTGCTGCGATGAAGAGACCGGCAGCCAAAACGGGGCCGAATATCTAACGAAGCATCATGCCTCGGAACTGGAAGCCGCCTGGTTGTTGAACGAAGGGGGTTCCGGCTGGAAAATGGGAGATTGGGAGGCGGTCATCCTGGGCTTCGGCGAGAAAGGCCCCCTCTGGCTTCGGCTGACCGCCGAAGGGAAAGCCGGCCATGGTTCCGTACCTCACGGACAAAATCCCTGCGATACCCTGCTGGAAGGCTTGTCGGCTCTGAAAGCCGTTCGACGCCCTTTGCGGGTCCTCCCCGAGATGCAGACCCTGTTGAAAAATCTGGGACTGGCGGAACTGACCCCGGAGGCCTTGGCCGGCCATCCCCTCCTTCAGATCCCGCACTTGCGGGCCATGTTCCAGGACACCCTGAGCATCACCATGCTCCAGGCCGGTTTCAAACCCAACGTGATCCCCGCCCGGGCCGAGGCTACCTTGGATCTGCGGGTACTCCCCGGACGGTCCCTGGAGGCCGTGAAGGCTGAAATCAAAGAAACCCTTCCTCCCGGCCCCTTTTCCCTGCAGGCCATTCAATCCTTTCCGGCCTCACTTTCCCCGGTTGAAAACGAATTTTTTCAATGTCTGGAACAAACCGCTAAACAATTTTTTCCCCAGGCCGTTTTCCTGCCCGGGATTTTCCCCGGCTTCACCGATTCGCGGTGTTTTCGGGACCTCGGAATGGTCTGTTATGGCTGGATCCCGGCTATGCTGGAGGCCGAAGATACCGGGCGTATACACGGTGTGGACGAACGGATCCGGATCAGCGATTTGGTAACCGGAATACAGGTTATCTGGGAGATCACCCAGCGGATGGTAGGAGGAAAACCGGAGCGGCCTTAACTGTTATTCCTATCTATACGCGCTAGAAGGGAAGGAGATTTGTTCTTTCGGAAAAGACTGCTTCCTGCTATACGTACCAAGCTGATGTTTGACAGATAAGAGTTTATTAGTCATCATCTGTCTGATTTTCTTATTGATTTAAGAAAAGGAGACAGAGATGATGAACGGACATAGTGATCTACAGCAGACGAGTAAATCTTCTGATTTTAAGATTCCCGCCGGTAACGCTCCCCATTATTATCAAACGCGATTACGATTTAAAATAAATTCTAAAGACTGTTTAGAAGCGCTTGGCCAGATTTTAAAACGGCTGGTCCGGATGGACCTTCCGGGGAAGGATCAGGTGGAAGCCTATCTTCGTCACCTGACTCATGGCAACCGCAGACCGAGGACCTTGTACAGTCGTTTTGGGGCGATCATTCTTTTTCTTGGCCTGATACGAGAGAGCGGCAAAGCATCCCTTGAAGCCATTACCCGAAGGGATGTGGAGGCGTTCATTGAGCAGGAGCAGGACCGGGGGATTAAGATTACAACGATCAGGACCAGGCTGGTGAGTGTGCAAGCCTTTCTCCGTTACCTGTTAGAAGAAGGGATGGTTTCCGCGGAACTATTCAGCAGGAGGATACGGTTGCAGTTACCGGAGCGGCTGCCGCGGGCCATGGATCCTGACGATCTCCAGAAGCTGCTTTCGGTCATTGAAGATATTCGTGACCGGGCCATGGTCCTGGTCTTGTTGAGGACGGGCCTGCGGATCGGTGAACTGCTTAATACCAAGATGGCCGACGTCCATCTCAAGGAGCGGAGGATAGAGATTTACGAAGGGGAGAAGAACCGCCTGGGGAGGGTGGTCTATCTCAGCGACGATGCGGTCCTGGCTCTGCGGGGGTGGTTGAAGAAGAGGAATCCCAGTGAGGAGTACCTGATCTATACCCGGACAGAGACCATGTCCTACAGCACCGCCCGGACCATTTTTATGCGCTATCTGGTGAAGGCGGGATTGGCCGACAAGGGATATTCCCTGCATACCCTTCGCCACACCTTTGCTACGGAGTTTCTCAACGCCGGCATGCGTCTGGAGTGTCTCCAGGTTTTGTTGGGGCACCGGAGCATTGAGGAGACCCGGCGGTATGCCCGGCTGACTGATAAGACCCGGGAGGCTGAGTATTTTAGAGCCATGTCGAAAATAGAGAGGAGGGACAGTAATGGCGATGACCGATGCGATC
The DNA here is from genome assembly GCA_963743305.1 of uncultured delta proteobacterium. Lineage (GTDB taxonomy): Bacteria > Desulfobacterota > RBG-13-43-22 > RBG-13-43-22 > RBG-13-43-22 > CAVQSS01. Next base: position 52,676 of record CAVUPH010000033.1, on the reverse strand, counting down.
CTGAACTGGCAGAGATTTTTAAAGCGGCGGAACTGTTCGCCCCATGCCGTGAAGAACTATCTGAACCTCATTAAACACTTTATCATCTGGCTGGATGTGCCGGTGGAGGCCGTAACCCACGTAACCGTGTCGCGCTACATCGAGCATCTCATGAGGAAGAGGCTGGCGCCCAAGACGGTCAACTGCCACTTGAACGGTATTCGCCAGTTCTACCATTACCTGCGGGATGAGGAAGGGGTGATTATCACCAACCCCATCAAGAAGACTCATCTCCAGAAGATGTCCCAGCCCCTTCCCCGACACCTGAGAGATGATCAGGTGGAGACCTTTTTTAAGGCCATCAAGGGCGTCCGTGACCGGGCCATGTTCATGCTCATGCTCCGTTGCGGGCTACGGGTGGAAGAAGTCGCCCAGCTAACGATCGGGGTCATAGACGTCAAACGCAGGACTATCCTGGTGGAAGACGGTAAGGGTGGAAAAGATCGGGTCGTCTATATGAGCCATGATGCCCTTCAGGCCCTGGCCGCCTATCTGACGGTGAGGCCGCCATCCAAGGCCAGAAAGATCTTTCTGGCGGAAAAGAAACCTTGTCAGGGGCAGCCCATCTCCATCCGCGGCATTCAGCGGCGCATGGAAACTTATGCTCGCCAAGCCAAGCTCAAGGTGTCCTGTCATCATCTTCGCCATACCATGGCCACCCAACTGCTCAATGCCGATGCCGATCTTTCCACCATTCAAGATCTCCTGGGTCATAGCCATGTGAAAACCACACAACGGTACTGCCGGATTTCAAACCTTAAGGTTCAGAGAGACTACTTCAAAGCCATGGAGGTGATTAGGCAACAAACGGCTGGCCACCCAAATAATGCTTGACGAAAGAACCAAACTATGAGATTTTAGGAAACATGTAACCTATTAACTTCAATAAGAAATTCAGATTTTAGTACGTATAGCTTCCTGAAGTCTTGTTTTTGACGGATCGCCCTTTTGAGAAAATTTCAAACGGAAATTGTTGAAGGACCCCCCCAATCAGGGATACCTGCCCTTTGAAGGCGGGCTGGCTTTTGATGGTCAAAAATTCTATGCGCTTGATGCTATTGGCAACGCTCTGGGCACAGTGAGTCCTGCCGCTTATTCTGAGGTAATTGCCTGGGGAATTGGGATCCGACCCCGATTTCCCGCTGGTCAATTAATCGAACGCCAATCGGGAACCGTCTAAACTCTCGGTAGGCGGCAATTTATTTGACGCTTCGCCCTTTTGGTTGGGTACCCCCCAGATCTGGTATGGCCGCCGGGTCTCGGCGAAAGGCCTTGCCAAAGGTTCCAAAGGTACTCCGGACTTCGAATCCTGGCCTAAGTGTTTAATTTTATTTAAAGCAGGCCCGAACCCCGGGTTTCTTGGCGCCACCCAGGCCGGCCCTGCCTCCTGGAAGATTTGAAAACCTAGGGGCCGGGTTAGAACCTAAAAAGCAAGGTGGAAAACCCTTTCGCCGAGACCCGGCGGCCACGGAGGCCCGAATTCAGCCTAAGCTACCACATATTGTAGCCATCCCCCAGATGGTTGGCCAGTCGACCAACGATTTCCGGTGACCATAAGTCGCCGAAGAGATGGATCAAAAAAATCGACGAGGGGGATGATCAAAGACCAGGACCACGATCAGGATCGGCATAATCTCCCATAAAAATCCTTTCAGCCCCGTCCAGGAAAATCTCGCCTGCTGGCGAACGGTCCCGGACCCCAGGGGTTTCAATATAAACAGTACGCCGGCCAGGACCGTGACAACGGTCATGGGGGCCAAGAAGGCCATAAACAGCCAGGGTTCCACCCGCAGCAGGGCCACCGCCGGGTAGAGGGGCCACCAGTATTCCCAGATGTGCCGGAACCAGCAGTTGACCGCTGTCCGCTGTTCCCCGGTCATCGGGTTGCGGCACAAGGCCGTTTCCACCATGGGGACGGAAAACAGTGCCCCCCCGGGCATGGGCAGCAGCCCGATCAGGGCCGGCAGCACCGCCGCGGCGGTCCGGTCATCCCGGGAGAGGCTCATAAAACCGGCTACAATTCAATCCTTCGATGACGATAATCAGAAAACCGGTGGGAATCAGGCTTTATCGAATGCGGCCCGGAAGAGCGAAACCTGAGGAGACACCATCACGCCGACCTGATCGGTTCAAAATGGAAATCAGGGAAGATCCATGGCGATCCGCAGGGCCCGGTCCAGTTGTTCCATTTGGCCCGTGGCCAACGTCCCGATAAAATTGGTTAAAACCGACTTGAAGAGGCTAACCAGTTCGTCACAGTGGATGCTGCTTTCGTGCTTGAGGCCCTCTTCCGGTCCCACGGGGACCTGACTGGCCAGGCCGTCGTAGGCCGTATAGATCGGTGCGCAAATGACTGTTGAAAACCGGGAGTCGATCAACACCTGGCGACTGACCACTACAAAGACCCGGAATTTCTTTGGGTCCTTGGCTGTGGGATTGGCCACCCGGTACAATTCGCCCCGCTTCATAGCGGGGTCTGGTAGGTCAGAATGTCGGCCGCCTCCCGATTGAGATGATCAGCGCGGCGGTTTATAATCTCCAGGTCTCTGGCGTTCTGCTCTTCCCGCACCAATTGCCGGATAAACAGCCGAACCGCGGTTTCAACAAAATCAGACCGGTTCTTTTTGGATTGCCTGGCCCGGGCATCGATGATCTCCAGAAGCTCCCTGGAAAGGGTGACAGAAGTCTTGACTTTCATACTACCTTTATACTCCATTATGGATAATTTGTCAATTTAAAACCGCGAAAGACGGTTTCAGGCCGCGCCCGAAACCATAAGGAAGAAATCGACTCTCGAAAGGTCAAAAAATGCCGATAATCACCATTAGCACAGACTTCGGCTGGGACGACCCCTATGTGGGGATCATGAAGGGTGTTATTCTGGGAATCAACCCCTCGGCCACGCTGGTGGATATCACCCACGGGCTTTCACACCACCGGCTCCCGGAAGCGGCTTTCAAGCTGGCGGCCATCGCCGGCTACTTCCCCAAAGGAACCATTCACTTGGCCGTAGTCGACCCCGGCGTGGGTGGCGCCCGCCGGCCGATCGCGGTCAAAACCAGAGACCACTACTGGATCGGCCCCGACAACGGCCTATTCACTCAAATTCTGCGGGCCTTCCCGGATTTTTGTATCTTTCACCTGACCACTCCAAGATACTTTCTAACTCCGGTTTCCCAAACTTTTCACGGGCGGGATATCTTCGCCCCGGCCGCCGCCCACCTGAGCCGGGGCCTTCCGATAACTGCTTTTGGAAAGCCGATTTCCGATCCTGTCCTCCTGGACCTGCCCGAACCGGTGTTCAAAAGCAACTTGCTCATCGGCCAGGTACTCTATGCCGACGGCTTCGGCAACCTCATCACCAACCTGAGCCGGGAGGCAACAAATCGTTATTCCGATCAAAGAGATTTGACCGTTCGGATCGGCCGCCGGATCGTCCGGGGAATCAGGGAAAACTACACCCAGGAAAAACCGGGCCGCCTTCTGGCCCTTTTCGGCAGCAGCGGGTACCTCGAGATAGCCTGCAACCTGGGCAGCGCCGCCGAGTTGGTGAGGTACAAAGAGGAGAAGATGATGGAGGTTAGAATCGTACCGGCAAAAAAGTGATGTTCATCTGATTCCCGGTTGCCAATCGCCGGCTTCATCTTGAACTTGAAAGAATAGTACAGCCATTCCTTTATCTGGCGTCGTTTTTTGCTTCCCTCTTCTTTCTTCCATCTTCCATCTCCCGCCTCCCCTCCCCTCGCAGGGCTTTCCGAATACTTTGGGTGAAGGGCGGCTTTAAGAGGCCTTGCTCGGTAATAATCCCGGCAATATACGAATGCGGGGTGACGTCAAACGCCGGGTTCAGGACGCTGATGCCTTCCGGGGCAATCCGTAGCTCCCGCCAGTGGGTGACCTCCCGCGGATCCCGTTCTTCAATGGGAATCGCCTCACCGGTTTTTATCCGGGCATCGATGGTGGAACAAGGGGCGGCCACGTAGAAGGGAATCCGGTGGGCCTTGGCCAGGACCGCCACCGAATAGGTGCCGATCTTATTGGCCGCGTCTCCGTTGGCGGCAATGCGGTCCGCCCCCACAATGACGCGATCGATCAGCCCTTTCTTCATAAAATAGCCGGCCATATTGTCGGTGATCAGGGTAACGGGAATGCGGTCTCGGGCCAGTTCCCAGGCGGTCAGACGGGTCCCCTGGAGAAAGGGACGGGTCTCATCCGCGAAAACCCGGACCTTTTTCCCGGCCGCCTTAGCAGCCCGGATCACGCCCAAGGCCGTACCGTAGCCGCCGGTGGCCAGTGCCCCGGCATTGCAGTGGGTCAAAATAGTATCTCCGTCCCGGATCATTTCCTGCCCGATCAGTCCCATTTTTTTGTTGATGGCCACGTCCTCGGCCAGCATCCGACGGGCTTCCCGAATCAACGCGTTTTTAACCGCCATCCCTCGCCCGGACAACCGGTCTTCCATCGTGGCCGCCATCCGCTCCAAGGCCCAGGTCAGATTGACTGCCGTGGGCCGGGCCGCACCGATTTCGCGGCAAATGCTCTGAAACCCTTTCCTGAACTGCTCCGGATTTTCCGCGCTTAGGGTTTGGGCCCCCAGGGCCGCGCCCATGGCCGCCGCAATCCCTATGGCCGGGGCCCCCCGGATGACCATAGTCCGAATCGCCTCGATGACCTGGGGATATTCGGAACAAACCACATAGATTTCTTCCCAGGGCAACTTGCGCTGATCAATCATGACCACCCGGTTTTCTTTCCAGTCAATGGTTTTAATCATAATCCGCCTCCAGCTTTTTCTTCAGCAGTTCGTTAACCAGTTTCGGATTGGCCTTCCCCCTGGTCCGCTTCATGACCTCGCCCACGAAGTACCCGAACACCTTGTTTTTCCCCGCCCGATATTCGGACACTTGGCCGGGACTGACCTCCAGGACCTCCTCTATGACCGGAAGGATCTGTTCGGGATCGGTCATCTGGACCATTCCCTGTCCTTCCACGATGGCCCGAGGATCCCGGCCGTTCTGAAACATCTCCTCAAAAACCGTCTTAGCCTGCTTTCCTGAGATCTGCCCCTCTTGAATCAGGTCCAGCAAAGTCGCCAATTGAGAGGGGGTGATCGGACAAAATTCGATTTCCTTTTCCTCTCGCTTGAGTTCTCGCATTAAATCTACCATGATCCAGTTGCTGACGCTCTTGGGCTGGGGGTGGAGCCGGACACACTGTTCAAAAAATTCGGCCAAGGCCCTGGAAGAAGTCAAAATTTCACTGTCGTATTCCGGCAACCCGTACTCGTCGACAAAACGACGGCGTTTGGCCCCGGGGAGTTCCGGAAGACTATTCCTGACGGTATCAATCCATTCCGGGCTGATTTCCACCGGGACCAGATCCGGATCCGGAAAATAACGGTAGTCATGGGCCTCTTCTTTGCCGCGCATAGGGAGCGTGACTCCCCGGGCGGCATCCCAGAGTCGAGTCTCCTGGAGCACCAGGTCCCCGTCTTCCAATACCGCCCGCTGCCGGCGAAGTTCAAATTCCAAGGCCTTTTCCACGTGTTTAAAGGAATTCATGTTTTTCAATTCCACCTTCGTTCCCAAGGTGGTTTCTCCCTTGAGACGCAGGGAACTGTTGGCATCGCAGCGGAAACTGCCTTCTTCCATATTCCCGTCGCAAATCCCCAGGTATCGGAGGATCTCCCTGAGCCGCCGGAGGTACTCGCCGGCCTCTTCCGGGGTCCTCATGTCCGGTTCGCTGACAATCTCCATCAACGGCACCCCGGTGCGGTTAAAGTCCACGTAACTTACCGGTTGGCTTTCATCATGGATTAACTTGCCGGCGTCCTCTTCCATATGGATGCGGGTGATCCCTACCCGCTTCGGAATTCCCTGAACCGTTATCTCCAGATTCCCCCCCAAGGCGATCGGCTCTTCAAACTGGGAAATCTGATATCCCTTAGGCAAATCCGGATAAAAATAATTCTTACGGGCGAAGAGGCTGTACGGGGTGATAGTGCATTGTGTGGCCAGGGCCATGCGCAAGGTATACTCCACCACCTTTTTGTTCAGAACCGGCAGCGAACCGGGCAGTCCCAGGCAAACCGGGCAGGTATGGGAGTTGGGTTCGGCCCCAAAACGAGTGGAGCAGCCACAAAATATTTTGCTGTCGGTCAATAGTTGGGCGTGTACTTCCAGACCGATAACGGCTTCCCATTCAGGCATACGATACTCCTACTAAAAACGGTGGTCGATTTTATTTTGACGCTTCGCCCTTTGGGGTTGGTACCCCCGCCTATCTGGTATGGCCGTCGGGTCTTGGCGAAAGGGTTTTCCATATTGCTTTTTAGGTTCTAACCCGGCCCCCGTGTTATTAATTCTTCCCGGAGGCAGGGCCAGCCTTGGAGGCACCAAAAGTCTCTGAGTTTGGGCCTGCTTTAAATAAAATTAGTAAGTTCGGCCCGGATTCGAAGTCCGGAGGACCTTTGGAAAACCCTTTCGCCGAGACCCGACGGCCATGGAGGCCCAATTCCAGGATAATCTTCCCTCGGTTGTGGCCACCCGCCCCAAAGAGCGAACAACCTTTATTTCTGCAATGACGGTTCCAGACCATCCATATCTTCCGGGGTATTGATGTTAAAAAAAGACTTCAATTCCGGATCCACCTGTCTTAAACTCGATTCGGGTACTTCCTTGATCCTCACCTGGGAATAAAAATGGGAAACTTTTAACTTCCCCTCGGCCAACTGGCTGGCAATGGGTTCCAAGCACCGTCGGGAATAAATCGCCGCTAGGGGCTGATACCCCTCCTCAGTGACCGGAACGACCACATCCCATCGGGCCTCTAAATTTTTCAAAATTAATTCCAGAAGCTCCTGTTTCAAAAAAGGCATATCACAGCCGGCGATGAAGGCATGGGGTCGGGGGGAGTAAAACAGGCCGCTGTAGATACCGGTCAACGAACTCCGGATTTCGACCAAGTCGGTGACCAGGATTACTCCTTCATCCAGATAGTCCCGGGGCTGGTTGGTAACGATCAGGATGGGATCGAAAAAGGCCCGGAATAGGGGCACGAGCCGATCCAGGATGGTCTGCCCCTCGATGGGCAAGCGGGCCTTGTTTCGGCCGGCCATCCGGCTGTTCAGACCGCCGGCCAAGATGATCCCCGCGCAAGAGGAGTTCCTACTCATGAGATTCTCGTCACCGGCTTTTCAGTCCAGACCGTACCGCTTAATCTTGTTCAATAATCCCCGACGGCTCAAACCCAGCTTCAAGGCGGTCTTGCTGCGGTTACCCCGGCAGGCCTTCAAGGCTTCCTCAATCATGGCCTTCTCCAGATGGCTGGTTTGATCCTGAATTGAACCCTCCTTGACCGGGGAGTACCCCCAACCCGTCTCCCGAATACTATCGGAGAAGTGTCTGGGCCGGAGTTCCTCTTCCTCGGTCGCCAGGGTCAGGGCCCGCACCACTTCATTTTCCAACTCCCGAACATTTCCCGGAAAGGGATATTTTTCCAATAGATTTAAACAGTCTGAACTGAGCCGACAGTTTTTCCCCAAACGCTGATTGTATTTCTTGAGGAAATGGTCGGCCAGCACCGGGATATCCCCGGTCCGCTCGGAAAGGGGAGGAAGCGGAATGGGAAAGGCGTAGATCCTATAAAAAAGATCTTCCCGAAACTTCCCCGCCTTAATTTCCTCTTTCAGGTCTTTATGGGTGGCGGCGATAACCCGGACATCCACTGTCAGGGGCTTTACTTCGCCAAGGCGACGGATTTCACCTTCCTGCAACACCCGCAATAATCGCACCTGCAAAGCCGGAGGGGTATCCCCCACTTCATCTAAAAAAATAGTACCCCCATGGGCCATCTCAAAAAGGCCTTTTTTGTCGGCCACTGCCCCGGTAAAGGCCCCTTTCTTATGGCCGAACAACTCGCTCTCCAAAAGGCTTTCCGGCAAGGCCCCGCAATTTTGAACCACAAAGGCTCGGTCTTTCCGAGGGCTGTTATAATGAATCGAGCGGGCGACCAATTCTTTGCCGGTACCGGTTTCCCCGAGGATGACCACCGTAATGGGGCTTTCGACGGCTTTCTCCATCAAATGGAAAACCTGGCGCATGGCCGCACTTTGTCCCAAGATTTGATTAAAAGAGTATTTGCCCTGAATCTCCCGGCGCAACTGTCGGTTTTCTTCCCGGGTTCTTTTCAATTTATCCTGAGTGGAGGCCAGGTCCTCGTACATGCGACGGATGCGCAGGGTGGACCGAATCCGGGCCAAAAGTTCAAAGGATTGAAAGGGCTTGGTGATATAATCATCCGCCCCCGCATCCAGGCCCCTGACCCGCTCTTCCAATTCGGTTAAAGCGGTGACCATGATTACCGGGATGAACTGAGTCTGGGGATCGGATTTCACTTGCTTGACCACGGCGAGCCCATCCAGTTTCGGGAGCCGGATGTCCATTAAAACCAAATCCGGAATGGTGTCCCGAATCACCCTGAGCGCCTCCAAGCCGTCTTGCACCCAGGTGACGGCATAGCCTTGATCCGAAAGTTCTTGCCGGATAAAATCGGCCTCCAAGGGTTGGTCTTCGACCAATAAAATGCGGTAGCGTGTACTGTCGGCCATCAGCACCTCCCGAAGGTTAGTTCCTTACCAATTTTATTTCGAATTCGGATTTCTCATTACTGTCGTCGGGGACTTTTTAGGATCCAACAATGGAAATCCCTCCAAACCCTCAATGGCGGCTTTTAAGCCTTCGACGCTCAGCAACAATTTCTTCAAATTTTCCGCCTGGGAAGCGGGCAACTGCCCCTGGGTTTTTCTTAAAACCAATTCGGTATACCCCATGACGGCATGCAACTGGGCCCGGATTTGATGGGACTGAAGGGACAAGAAGGCGCGCTGTAGTCTCCCGATGGTTTGAAAGGATTCCAGACGCCGGTTGGCCCGTTTCAACTTTTTTTCCAATCCCGCGAGTAGCACTCCATCATTCGGAGCTTGAGCGGGGTCCGGGCAGACCCCCTTTTGATCAGGTGGCCATCGATCCGGTACATTCCTTTTGCCCGAGGGTTGAGCCTCTTTGGTCCTGCGTCCCTGTTCCGCCGGGTTTATGGTTCCTCGTTTTTTCTGGATAGCCATTAAACGCCCCGACTAAGGCATGTTTTCCCAGCGGCCACAACGGTCCCCCCAATAAATGGGCCGATCTTCATCGGTCTCAAACGAGAAGACCTCACAACCATTGGAACAACCGGTGCACTCGAAGCTATTAAAATGGTAGTGGACTTGAGTCAGATCAAAGCCTTTAAAACGCGTGCCCGCCTGTTCTGGTCGAGATTCCCTGGCCAGGAGGGCTATGCCGATTGCCCCCATGACTTCATAATGAGGCGGCACAATGACGGGGCAACCCAAGGACTGTTCGAAAGCCCGGGCCATACCCTGATTGGCGGCCACCCCGCCTTGGAAGAGAATGGGTTCTCGGATCTCTTTGCCTTTAAACAGATTATTCAGATAATTGCGGACCAAGGCCTGACAAAGGCCGGCCACAATATCCTCCCGGGTATGTCCCATTTGTTGTTTATGGATCATGTCCGACTCGGCGAAGACCGTGCACCGGCCGGCGATTTTGGTGGGTCTTTTGGATTGCAGGGCTAAAGGGCCGAATTCCTCGATCGGGATCCCCAGGCGGGAGGCCTGTTGATCCAAAAAAGATCCGGTTCCGGCGGCACAGACGGTATTCATATCAAAATCCACCACCGTCCCATTGCGGATAATGATTCCCTTCGAATCCTGGCCCCCGATTTCCAGCACGGTTTGTACTTGGGGATCCGTATGGATCGCGGCTAAGGCGTGGGCGGTGATTTCATTTTTTATTACATCCGCCCCGGCCAGGATACCGGTGATAAAACGGCCGCTGCCGGTGGTTCCGACGCGGCCGATGGTCAAACCAGGCGGCAAGGCTTTTTGAATATCCCTGAGCCCCTGCTGGACCGCCTGAATAGGCTGCCCCCGGGTCCTGAGATAGTTCTTGGCCACCACTTCTCCGGAGTCGCCTAGCACCACCAGATTGGTGCTGATGGAACCCACATCAATACCTAAATAACCCGTCACCGCCTAAACCCGTAACAAAAAATATTTTGAGACGCTTCGCCCTTGGGGGTGGGTACCATCGATATCCGCTATGGCCGCCGGGTCACGGCGGCCACAAAGCTCCGATTTCAGATTAACCCTCCCTGTTCAGGGGCACTCCGAAGCATGAGAATAAGGCCCTTCAAAAAAACGAATCGTTATTAATCAATTGTCAATTATTAATTAAGAATTGATTATTGGTTATTGATAATTGGCCAAATTGTGACTACCCACCCCAAAAGGGTCGGGGAAGAGAAGTCCGATCAGGTCCCGCTATGCCCGAACCCCCCCTGACCCCTTTCGGTCGTCTCCAAGTGATCGGTTTCCTGAAGATTGGCCCGGTAAACCCGTTGAACGACCAATTGCGCCAGACGCTCCCCCCGGCGGATAGTAAAGGGACGGGTCCCCAAGTTGATCACCGGCAGTCCGATTTCTCCGCGATAATCGGAGTCGATCGTCCCCGGGCTGTTGATCAGGGTGATCCCGTGTTTCAAGGCCAATCCGCTCCGGGGCCGGATTTGTCCCTCGAACCCCTCGGGGATGGCCAGAGCCAGGCCGGTGGGAATCAACCGGATCTCCCCGGGAGCCAGGGCCAGCTCGTCCTCCAGAGCAGCGGCCAAGTCCATCCCCGCCGCCCCTGAACTCAGGTAGGCCGGGAGCGGCAAATCCAGGTCCCGGTCCGGGAAAACCCGCATCACCTGAACAGTCAATTCTCTCACGACCAGGAAATCCAGGGAAAGGGAATTTCCCCCTCCGACACCGGACCCAGGGCCACCAGAGAAAAAAGATCTCCCCGGATGGTTTCCTCGGCCAGGTTGACCAAGTCTTTCAAAGCAACAGCGTCTAATCCCTCCATGATTTCTTCGAAGGTCAAATGGCGGCCAAAGACAAACTCATTCTTGGCTAGGCGGGTCATGCGATTGTCATTGTTTTCCGCGCCCAGCAATATGCCGCCTTTGACAAACTCTTTGGCCATCGCCAATTCGCCCGACGTCACCTCCCCCTTTCTTATTTTAATCAACTCCCGGCCGATAACTTCCAAAGTCTCCGGCAAAGTTTCTTTGGCCACCGCGGTATAGATGCCCCAAATGCCGGTGTCCTGGAAGGAGGACAGGTAGGAATAAATGGCGTAGGCCAACCCCCGTTTCTCCCGCACTTCCTGGAACAGGCGGGAGCTCATATTTCCCCCGATGAGCACGTTGAGCAACGTGGCGGCATAGCGTTGTTCATCGGCCGCCGCCGGAGCCCAGGTCCCCATGGCCAGATGGACCTGCTCCAAATCGCGGGGAACCACCCGAAACTTGGAGGCCAGCAGGGGTTTCTGACGGTCAGGGTTTTTCCCCACGGGCGGAAGTTTCAGAAGCTCCGGAGCCAGCAACTTCACGAAGTCCTCGTGGTCCAACTGCCCCGCGGCAGACACCACCACTTTCTCCGGCCCATAAGCCCGCTGAAGATAGTGTAGAAGATTTTCCTGAGTAAAGGCCTGCACCGTTTCCGGGGTCCCCAGGATGTTCCGGCCCAGGGGGTTTCCCTCATAAACCGTTTCCCCGTAAAGGACATGAGCCAATTCGTCCGGGGTATCCTCCACCATGCTGATTTCCTGGAGGACCACCATCCGCTCCCGTTCCACCTCTTCCGGCTCAAAGACCGATTGCAGGAAGATATCCAGCAGGAGCTCGCTGACTTGCGGCAGGTGGTGGCCTAAGACCTTGGCATGAAAGCAGGTATGTTCCTTGGAGGTGAAGGCGTTGGAAAGTCCTCCGATAGCATCCAATTCCTTGGCAATCTGTTGTGCGCTGCGGTTCCGGGTCCCCTTAAAGATCATATGTTCGATAAAGTGGGAAATCCCGTTCAGCCCCGGGGATTCATCCCGTGACCCGTTATCCACCCAGATCCCCATGGAAACGGAAACGAGATGAGGGAGTTTTTCGGTAATAATCCTGAGCCCGTTGGGCAAAACCGTCTTCTGAACCATGGACTTAGGATTTCTCCGGCAGGGATTGCCCCAAAGCGGCCTTCCGGCTTAATCGGATTTTTCCCTGCTTATCCATCTCCAGCACCTTGACCAGCACTTCGTCCCCTTCCTGAAGGACATCGGTCACCTTGTTGACCCGATGGTTATCCAGTTGAGAGATGTGAATCAGCCCCTCAGTCCCGGGCAGGACTTCGACGAAGGCCCCGAAGTCCATTATTTTTTTCACCTTTCCCATATACAAACGCCCGATTTCCACTTCCTGGACGATTTCCATGATCATGGCAATGGCCCTCTCCGAACTTTTCCCGTCCGGAGAGGCGATAATAACTCTCCCTGAATCTTCCACCTCGATTTTAGCCCCGGTCTCACTGACAATGGCCCGGATAACCTTTCCCCCCGGCCCGATCACTTCCCGGATCTTTTCGGGATTGATATCAATGGTGGTTATTTTGGGCGCATAGTCGGACAAGCTGGTTCGTGGTTGGGCGATGGTCTTTTCCATCAGGGCCAGAATAGACAGCCGGGCCTCCCGGGCCTGTTCTAGCGCCCGTCCCATAATATCCTGGTTGACCCCTTGGACTTTAATATCCATTTGTAAACCGGTGACGCCCTCCACGGTGCCGGTTACTTTAAAATCCATATCGCCCGAATGGTCTTCATCCCCCAGAATATCCGTTAGAATGATTACCTCCTCCTCTTCCATAATCAAGCCCATGGCGATACCGGCTACCTGGGCCGTGATGGGCACCCCGGCGTCCATCAGGGACAGGCTGCCGCCACAGACCGTGGCCATGGAGGAAGAACCGTTCGATTCCAGCACCTCGGAAACGATCCGGATCGTGTAAGGAAAGGTGTCATTGCTGGGCAGCACCTGAAGCAGGGAGCGTTCCGCCAGGGCCCCATGCCCGATTTCCCTTCGTCCCGGTCCCCGGAGCATTCGGGCCTCGCCCACGGAAAAGGGTGGAAAATTGTAATGAAGCATGAAGGACTTGAAGGTCTCTCCGATCAAGGAATCTATCCGCTGCTCATCGGAGGAAGTCCCCAGGGTGGCCACGGCCAGGACCTGCGTTTCCCCCCGGGTAAACAGGGCCGATCCATGGGTCCGGGGAAGAACCCCGACCTCACAAGAAATGGGGCGGACCTCGTTAAATTTTCGACCGTCAATTCTTTTTTTCTCCTTGACGATCATCCGTCGAACCGTGTCCCGTTCCAGGTTTTCAAATATCTTCCTGATGAGAGGACGGTGGGTCGGATCTTCGCCAAATTGTTGTTGGAGGTCAAGCAGGATTTCCCGCATCCGCTCGTGGCGTTCCATTTTCCCGGACAGGGTCAAGGCCTCGGCCACTGCGGGTGCCGCGGCAGCGGTCATCCGGGCCGTCAATTCTTCATTGACCGGTGTGCCCGTCCAGGTTCTTTTCTTGGGGCCGACTAGTTGAGCTAGTTTTTTTTGCATTTCCAGGATGCCTTGCATCCCCTGATGGCCGTAAAAAATAGCCCGGACCAAGTCCTCTTCGCTGGTCATCCGCGCCCAGCCTTCCACCATGACCACCGCCTCCTGGGTGCCGGCCACGATGATATTAAAATCACTGTCCTTCAGTTGAGAACTGGTAGGATTGAGCACCAACTCCCCCTCGATGCGGCCGACGCGAATCCCGGCAATCGGCCCCTGAAAGGGAATATCCGAAATCTCCAGAGCCGCGGAAGCCCCGATGATTGCCAAAATATCGGGATCGTTTTCCTGATCCACCGAAAGGACCGTGGCAATCACCTGGGTTTCATAAAAATAATCCTTGGGAAACAGGGGTCTCAAAGGACGGTCGATCAAACGGGAGGTGAGGGTTTCTTTTTCACCGGGACGGCCGATTTCTCTTCGGAAAAAGCTTCCCGGAATCCGTCCGGCCGCATAGGCCATCTCCTTGTAATCCACGGTGAGAGGAAGAAAATCGATCCCCTCCCGGACGTCCTGGGTGGAGACCACGGTGACCAGGACGATCGTTTCGCCGTATTGGACCCATACCGCTCCGGTGGCCTGCTTGGCCACGCGACCGGTTTCTATACTTAAAGTTTTGCCATTGACTTCAGTCGTTAATTGATGAGGCATTCAAACATACTCCTTTTAATTGGGAACCCAGGGGATTTATTTACGAATCCCCAGTTCCTGAATAAGGTTACGATACCGCTGAGCATCCTTTTTCTTGAGGTAACCCAGTAATCGCTTTCGCTGACCGACCAACTTCAGCAGTCCCCGTCGGGAATGATGGTCCTTGGCATGGGTCTTGAAATGTTCCGTCAGGTATTTAATTCGCTCGCTCAACAGGGCAATCTGGACTTCAGGGGATCCCGTGTCGGTTGGATGGACACTAAACTTACCTAAAACTTCTTTCTTCTGATCTAAGGTTAATCCCACTTTAGACCTCCTTCGTTTAAGTTAATAAATTAAATCAAAACCCGCAGGGGTTTGAGTTCTCTTTTCAAATCCCCGGGGAGGTGATAAATCGCCAGTAAATGGTTTTCCGGACTGATCACACAAACGGGTTCACCGGGTTGAACTGCCGGCCACTCGGAAAGGGCCTCCTCGGGTTCGATCCAACAACCCTGCCTTATTTTTTGTTTCCAGGCTTCCTCAACCTTAACTTGGGGGTATTGCCCCAGGATAAAATCCAAGGGCAGCCTCCAGGCTTCCTGCCCCCCTTGAAAGGCCGCTTGCTCCAGAATTTTCCAGGGGACGGCTTGTTCCAGGGTAAAGGGTCCGCTTCGGGTTCGCTGCAGCGTATTTAAATAAGCCCCGCAACCGAGCAGTGTGCCTATATCCGCGCACAGGGTTCGAATATAGGTGCCCGAGGAACAGGTCACTTCGAAATCAACTACCCCCCCCTCGATTTCCAAAATCCGGATCGATTCAACGGTAATCTCCCGGGATGGTTTGACTATCGGTTTTCCTTTCCGGGCCCAGCGGTAAAGGGGTTGGCCTTGAAATTTAAGGGCCGAATATACCGGGGGGATCTGCCGTTGGGTCCCGACAAAGGATTGGCAGGCTTTCACAATAGCCTCGGGCCGGGGGAGCGGTTCAAGGGACACTTGGAGGACCTGCCCCGAAACGTCCTGCGTGTCCGTAGACCGGCCCAGGACCATCTGGGCCCGGTAAACCTTGGGGGATACGGAAATAAAGGGGATCAGCTTGGTAGCCCACCCCACGCAGACTGGCAATACCCCGGTGGCTAAAGGGTCCAGGGTGCCGATATGCCCCATTTTGCGGTGCCGGGAAAGTGCCCGGAATTTCTGCAAAACCTGATGGGAAGTGCGTCCCGGCGGTTTGTCTATTACCCAAACACCTTCCCAGGGGGAGGGTCTAGGAGAATGGAGATCCGCTGGGGGTTCTTTTTTCAGCATGGTCTAGGGCTATTCTTCCTGATCTTTTTTAAGGCCCCGCAACAGTCCTTCGATCCGGTCGCCGTATTCAAAAGAAGTATCGTGAAAAAATTCCACCTCCGGCACATGCCGTAAGTGCAATCGAGCGCCCAATTCCCGTTTAATGAAACCCGAGGCCTTTTTCAATCCTTGCCAGGTATTCTGGATTTCCTCGGGATTTCCCAGGCGGCTGAAAAAAACTCGGGCCAGCTTCAGGTCCGGAGAGACCTCCACGCCGGTAATAGTCACCATCTCCAGGCGAGGGTCTTTGACTTTGCGCAGGAGCAGATCGGAAATTTCTTTCTGGATCAGCCCTCCAACCTGTCCGGTTCGTTTGGGTCTGCCGACGTTGGTTTTTATCATCCTAATTGGCAAGTCCGTCCTAATTTAATAATCGATCATTTCCAGGCGAAACTCCAGGTCCACAGCCACCTGCAGCCGCTCTACGAAATTGACTACCTGGTCTAAACGGGCATTGACCTCCCGGCGATTGTTACTGAGACTGCAGATTCCCAAATGGGCTTTTTGCCACAACTCCTGATCGCCCACTTCGGCGATGGAGACATTAAACCGGTTTCTCACTTTATCCTTGAGACTCTTGATAACCTGACGCTTGGCCTTCAGGGAATGGGACTCAGGCAGCCAAAGGACTATTTCCAGGACGCCAATAACCATCGTTTTCCAGTCTCTGAAAAGCAACGTTCGGGTTCTTAGACCCTTGAATCCAAAAAAGGGCCCTTACAGCGTGGCCTTGACCTCCTCCAGATAGTACGACTCAATCGTATCCCCGACTTTAATATCGTTATACCCTTCCAGGCTGAGGCCGCATTCAAAACCGGCCAAGACTTCCCGGGCATCGTCCTTGAAACGCCGCAGGGAGGAAAGGCGACCGTCAAAGATCACCACGTTGTCCCGGAGGAGGCGGGCCTTGGCATTGCGGTCGATCTTCCCATCCGTGACGCCGCACCCGGCCACGGTGCCCACCTTGGGAACGTGGAACAACTCACGGACTTCGGCGTGACCGTTGACCACCACTTTATGGATGGGGTCCAGCATGCCGGTCATAGCGTCTTTCACTTCCGAAACCAAATTATAAATAATATCGTAAAAACGGACGTCCACCTGTTCCTGTTCCGCCAATTCCTGGGCCTTGGGATTGGGGCGAACGTTGAAACCGATGATGATGGCTTTGGAAGCCGAGGCCAGCATGATATCGGTCTCGGTGATGGCTCCGGTGGAACTGTGAAGGGTAACGACCTTTACCGCCGCAGTGCTTAATTTGTTCAGGGCCTCACTGATGGCTTCGAGGGATCCCTGGACGTCGGCCTTCAGAATCAGCGTCAGCTCTTTGACCTGGCCTTCTTGTATTTGTTCGTACAATTTTTCCAGGGTGAGCTTACTGGTCTTGGAGAGTTCGGCCTCCCTTTTTTTCTGCACCCGGTACAGGCTGACCTGCTTGGCCATCCGCTCGTCTTCACTGACCTGAAACTCCTCTCCGGCATTGGGCACCCCACTGAAACCGTGGACCTCCACCGGGCTGGAGGGGAGAGCTTGATCCACTTTTTGCCCCCAATCGTTGTAGAGGGCCCGTACTTTCCCAAAATGAATGCCGCAGATAAACGGATCTCCGGCCTTGAGGGTCCCTCCCTGAATGAGGACCGTAGCCACCGGCCCCCGCCCTTTATCCAACCGGGCTTCCACCACTCGCCCCTGGGCCGGTTTTTTGGGATTGGCTTTTAATTCCAAGACTTCGGCCTGCAGCAGGATCATTTCCAGAAGATGGTCCACCCCCTGGCCGCTTTTGGCCGAGACTTCGGCCACAATTGTTTCCCCTCCCCAGTCTTCCGGCGCCAGTCCGTATTCGGCCAACTGCCTTTTGACCCGTTCTGTGTTAGCGTTGGGCTTATCGATCTTGTTGATGGCTACAATAATCGGCACTCCCGCCGCGCGGGCATGATCGATGGCCTCTTTGGTCTGCTGCATGACCCCGTCGTCGGCCGCCACGATTAACACCACGATATCGGTAATCTGGGCCCCCCGGGCCCGCATAGCGGTAAAGGCCTCATGGCCCGGGGTATCCAAAAAAACGATCTCCCCTCGATCCAGCTTGACGTGATACGCTCCGATATGCTGGGTGATGCCGCCGACTTCCCCCTGGGTGATATTGGTTTTTCGAATCAAGTCCAAAAGAGAGGTTTTCCCGTGATCCACATGACCCATAATGGTGACCACCGGAGGTCGTGGCTTTAGTTCTTCCGGTTGATCGGTATGTAAGCGGACAGCTTGCTCCTCTTCAAAAGAAACCTTTTCGGCTTCGTACCCGAATTCGGCGGCCACCAAGGCGGCGGCCTCATAATCAATGGCTTGATTCAAGGTCACCATCAGACCCAAGGCGATGAGTTTTTTCATTAACTCGCCGCTTTTCACGCCCAACCGCTTGGCCAATTCGGCTACCGTGATAGCCTCGGAAATTTTGAGACGGCGTTTGCTGGCCTTCGGCGTGGTGATTTCGGTTTTTTTATACTTTTTGGCTGCCGATTTACCGCTTCTCATCCCCTTTCCGGGACGACCTTCCCGGGCGGAATCATCGTAGAGCGCCGCGCGTTCCAGGATTTCTTTTCGTTTTTTGAATACCTTGGACTTCGCCGTTTCCGTTTCCGGCGACACCCGAGTGGTTTTTAAGCCCTTTTTAATGGGAACTTTTTCCTTTTTGGGAGTCTCTTCCTCCTTCTTTTCTTCAATCCTCTTAGCCGGCGCCGGAGCTGGAGCTGGAACTGGGGGGGCGACCGGCTCAGCCGCCCGAATCACTTTGGCCGGAGTCATTTTAGGTGGCTTGGGTGGCCTGACCGGTTTAGGGAGAACCTCCGGAGCCGGTTTAGCCGGTCGATCCAACTCTTCTTTCAAGGGTGGTTTTTCCGGGGGTGCGGATGGGGCACCCGCCATTTCCCGTTCCTCTGGTGTTTCCAGCGACGGTTTGCTGGGAGGGGGTGGCTCTGGCGCCGGAGGTGCTTCCAGCTCCGGCTGGGGAGGGGGTTCGATAGCTGGAATTTCTACCTCCGGCTCCGGTACCACCTCCACGACCTTCCTTCTGCGGCGAATGACTGTGGATTTGATCCGTTGTTCCTCCACTACCAAAGATTTGGTCCCGCTAAGATGGCCCTTAATTAACGCCACTTCCTCGTCGGAGAGCGATGAAGAATGGCTTTTAACCTCGATACTCATCTCCCGTATGGCGTCCACCAGGACCTTATTTTCCATCTCCAATTCTTTAGCTAACTCATATACGCGCATTTTGGTCATGGGTACCCCCTACCAGCGGATTCTTAATATATTCGCAGAGAATCGGACCTACCTGCCTAAAGGGACCGAAGGCTCGGCGACATTGTTTGGGGTTGTCGAAAATCGATAAACAATTTTTTTGGAGGCAAAGATACCAGCCTCTGCCCGGCAGGACCTGTTCAGGATCCGCTTCCAGCACAGAATCCTTATGGATCACCAAACGAAGGAAGGCGCTTTTTTCCCTTTTTTGTCGACAGGCCCGGCAGGTTCTTTCCCGAATAGCCGCCGCCATTTATTGCTGTTCCTCCGGTTCATCGGCCTTCGGCTCTTCCGGCACTTCGGGCACTTCGAGCGGCTCTTGAGCCAAGTCGGTAGCCGCCGCTTCGGTAGCGACCCGTTGTTCCTCTTCCAGGGCTTGATTTTGTTTATCCAGGGCGTCTTTTTGACGCTCGAGCTGGACGTAGGAGGCGGCCGACTCCAAAAGCTTTTCGGCTTTTTTCTGGCTCAAGCCGGGGACCTCGATGAGTTCCTCTATCGAGGCTTCGGCCACCTCTTGAGCGGATTGGAAGCCTTTTTTGTAAAGGACATCGGCCGTCACTTCTCCCACACCGGCAATCTGCAGCAGGGACTGGTATCCATCCTTAATGGACTTGTCGTACTTGGATTCGCTTTTAACATCGATTTTCCATCCGGTTAAACGGGAGGCCAGGCGAACATTCTGCCCTCGTTTGCCGATGGCCAGGGACAATTGGTCATCGGGCACGACCACTTCCATGGAACGGCTTATTTCGTCGATGATCACCCGGACGACTTCGGCCGGGGCCAAAGCACTGCAGATATATTTGGCCTGGTCCGGGTTCCAGGGGATAATATCGATCTTTTCACCCCGCAATTCCTGAACGACGTTTTGAACCCGATTGCCTTTCATGCCCACACAGGCCCCCACCGGATCCACCTGTCTATCATCCGAAGCCACGGCAATCTTGGTCCGGCCGCCCGGTTCCCGGACCACATTGATAATCCGAACGATCTTCTCCGATACTTCCGGGACTTCCATTTCAAACAAAGCCGCCACAAATTGGGGATGGGTGCGGGAGAGGATGATTTGCGGACCCTTACTGATCTTTTTTATTTCCAGCACATAGGCCCTTAAGCGATCCCCCTGTTTATAAGTCTCCGTGGGAATTTGTTCGGTCACCGGGAGTATGGCTTCGGTTCGCCCCAGGTTGATAATCGCCGCTCCTTTGTCGAAGCGCTGGATGATGCCGTTTATCACTTCTCCCCGGCGGTCTCTAAAATCTTCAAAAATAATATCCCGTTCAGCGTCTTTCATCCGCTGGATGATAACCTGTTTGGCCGACTGGGCGGCAATCCGTCCGAATGAACTGGTCTCCATCTTAATGCCCAAGCTGTCTCCCAGTTCGCACTCCGGGTCCAGATTGCGGCCCTCTTCCATGGTAATCTGCGTCTGGGGGTCTTTGACTTTTTCCACCACCTCTTTAAATTCAAAGACTTCGACCTCGCCCAATTCTTCGTTGTAAGTGACTTCGATTTCCTGTTTAAGCCCTAATTTTTTTTTGGCGGCCTGGCGAATCGCTTCGACCAAGGTGGAAATGAGTATCTGTTTATCTATGCCCCGATCACGACTGACCTGGTCAATGACGCGTTTAAGATCCAGAGAAATCCCGCCGGTCAAATCCTTTTCTTTTCGTTGAATCAGGCCCATAGTTTTTTCTCCTTATAAATCAGCCCTCAAACACCAAACGGGCTTTAGCAATGAGGGAAACCGGGATCTCCCAGACTTTTTTCTCATCAGCCAGCGAAAGAGTGCCGGACACCTGATAATCCAACATTTTCCCCTTAAAGAAACTCCGTCCTTCCCAGGGACTCCGGGTTATGACCTGGATCGGGTTGCCGATCTGGCGCAAGAAGTCCTGGTCCTTTTTAAGGGGCCGGTCCAAACCCGGGGAAGAGACCTCCAGGGTATAGCGAAAGGGGATAAGGTCTTCCACCTCCAACAGGTCCCCGAGCTGTCGACTGACGGAAGCGCAATCGTCCAAGGTGATCCCACCGGTTTTATCTATGAACAGGCGAAGCACCCATCCCCGGCCCTCCCTGAGCAATTCCATATCCGCCAATTCCATTTTTTCTTCCTGGAGGAGGGATTCGGCCAGCGTTTTGATTTTAGTGAAGGCCTCTTCCGGCAACTGGCCCATTTTCCTCTATCTCCCCCTGGACACAAAAAAAGTGGGCCGGAGCCCACTTCGCACAGCAGAAATAAAATTGATACTTTCTTGGACTAATGTTTCTGAAACTATCAATAATCCGCTATTCGAAGTTATGGCCTTTCATCCGACCAGACCAAAGGCCCACCTCAAAAAGGGAACTACCTGGCTCCGTTAAGCGTTGGAGCGGGCAACGGGATTCGAACCCGCGACACCAAGCTTGGGAAGCTTGTACTCTACCAGCTGAGCTATGCCCGCTTAACCTTATTATTTTAAATGTTTTTTATTATCTGTCAACTAAATTTTTCTTTCTAAAAAACCTCGGGCATTATATTATATGATTGTTCGCCTTTGGGGGTGGATGGCCACAATATAATATAACAGCTTAGTCTGAAATCGGCCCTTCGTGGCGGCGGGGTCTCGGCGAAAGGGTTTTCCAAATTGCTTTTTAGGTTCTAACCCGGCCCCCGTGTTATCAAATCTTCCCGGAGGCAGGGCCGGTCTGGGAGGCGTCAATAGACTCGGAGTATGGGCCTGCTTTAAATATAGCTAGTAATTTAGGCCCGGATTCGAAGTCCGGAGTACTTTTGGATAACCCTTTCGCCGAGACCCCGCCGCCATACCAGCTATGGGGGTACCCACCCAAAAGGGCGAAGCGTCTACTATATATGGGTAGTACTTATCAAAAAAAACCGGGGGCGTTATAAAATGTGCCCCCTTACCCCTCAGGTCGCCAATGCCCGGAAAAAATGAAAAAACCGTTTTCGTTTGCCAGTCCTGCGGTTCGCAGAGCCCGAAATGGCTGGGACGCTGCCCGGACTGCGGAAATTGGAACACGTTGGTGGAAGAGGTCCGGGTCAACCCCAAAACGGCCGTTGTCCTGGGTGGAGATTTCTCTTTCCCCGATGAAGCCCCCCGGTTGTTAAAGGACATCTCCGGCCAAAGCGAGGAACGCTTCCTCACCGGGATTCAAGAACTGGACCGGGTCCTGGGCGGCGGGGTAGTGCCCGGGTCGGTCATATTGATCGGCGGCGATCCGGGGATCGGCAAATCTACCCTGGTGCTCCAGGCCCTGCACGCCCTGGTCCGGGAAGGTGGAACGGCTCTGTATATTTCCGGGGAAGAATCCGCCCGCCAGGTCAAGATGCGGGGAGAACGCTTAGGGGTGACTGAAGGACCGGTTTATGTCCTGGCCGAAACCTCGCTGGAAAAGATTTTTCGGACCTTGCAGGAACTTAAACCCCGGTTTTTGGTCATCGATTCCGTCCAAACCATCTATTCCGGGGACCTGGCCTCCGCCCCAGGTAGCGTCTCCCAAGTCAGGGAAGTAGCCGGCCGTTTGAGCCTCTGGTCCAAGAAAACGGTCAGCTCCCTGTTTATCGTCGGTC
Source organism: uncultured delta proteobacterium (assembly GCA_963743305.1). Lineage (GTDB taxonomy): Bacteria > Desulfobacterota > RBG-13-43-22 > RBG-13-43-22 > RBG-13-43-22 > CAVQSS01. The sequence goes on along the minus strand of CAVUPH010000033.1, from coordinate 30,254 downwards.
ACGTAACCAAGGAGGGGATCTTGGCCGGTCCCCGGGTCCTGGAACATATGGTGGATACCGTCCTCTACTTTGAAGGCGAACGGGGTCATGCCTACCGGATTCTGCGGGCGGTCAAAAACCGTTTTGGTTCGACCAATGAAATCGGGGTGTTTGAGATGAAGGATACCGGTCTGGAAGAAATCCTGGATCCTTCCTCCCTATTCCTGTCCGAGCGGCCCTTGAACGTATCCGGATCGGTGGTGGTGCCCAGCCTGGAAGGGACCCGGCCTATTCTGGTGGAATTGCAGGCCCTGGTCAGCCAATCCAATTTCGGGGTCCCCCGTCGGACGGCCATGGGGGTGGACCCCAATCGGGTATCCTTACTGTTGGCGGTCCTGGAAAAAAAGGTGGGTTTGAATATTCTGGGTCTGGATATTTTTGTCAACGTAGCCGGAGGGGTGCGCATTGATGAACCGGCGGTGGACCTGGGGATCGCCGCCTCTCTGGCTTCCAGTTTCTTGGATCGCCCGATTCCTTCCAGTACCATTATTTTCGGTGAAGTGGGCCTGACCGGTGAAATTCGGGCCGTAAGCCAGGCCCCCGTCCGGGTTAAGGAAGCGGAAAAGCTGGGGTTTACCCGCTGTCTCCTGCCCAAGAATAACAGAGATCAACTTCCCGGGCAGACGGTCATGGGGTTAATCGGCGTATCTTCTCTTCAAGAGTGTCTGGCGGCCCTTTTTTAACTGCAATTTCGAAATCCGAAGCACGAATTTCGAAACAAACTCGAATATGCAAAATCCAAATGACCGAAACATCTCCCCCTCCCTCGACGGGAGGTGGGTGATTCCCGAATCTTCCCCTGTTCAAGGGTTGAGGTGTTTTTAATTTCGAATTTAGGTCATTTGAATTTGTTTCGGATTTCGAATTTTGGATTTCGGATTTATAGTTTTTAGGGTGCCGATAGAAACGCTTTATACCCCTTGTAGGTCATAAAAAGGTCCGCTTTGCTGACCAGCTCAAAGGGGGAATGCATGGAAAGGACCGGTGTCCCGCAGTCCAGGACATCCATCCCCAAGGCGGCTAAAAATTTGGCGATGGTTCCGCCCCCGCCCTCATCCACTTTGCCTAATTCCCCCGTCTGCCAGATCACTTCCTGGCGATTGAAAAGGCTTCTCACCCAAAACAGGTACTCGGAATTGGCATCGCTGGAACCGTATTTCCCCCCGGACCCGGTGAATTTGGTCAGGCAGAGACCATACCCCATTCGGGGGGCATTCCGTTTTTCGTGAACCTCCTGATAATCGGGATCCAGGGCGCCGGCCACGTCGGCCGACAGCGCCTTGGTTTCGGCCAGCGTGCGAACCAGGATCTTCCGGGAAAAGGGTTCTTTTTTTAAACTAAACAGGCGTTCCAAAGAGAACTCTATGAGCTGGGACCGGGCGCTGGTATTGCCTTCGCTGCCGATTTCTTCCTTGTCGAAGAAAAGCAAAAGAATATTTTTCTTGGCCGGCGAAACCTCCAGGCCGGCCTGGAGACTGCAAAAAGCGCTGACGCGGTCGTCCTGCCCATAGGCGCCGACCACCCCCCGATCCAGACCCACATCCCTGGCCGATTCCGCCGGGACCACCTCTAATTCAGCACTGGTCAGGTCTTCTTCCACGATCCCAAAACGGTCGTAAAGAATTTTCAAGACGGCCAGCCGAAAACGGTCCTTACCCTCTGGGGGTCCTAAGGGCAGACTTCCGAGAAGGATATTCAATTTTTCTCCCTCTATGGCCTCGGAAAGCTTTTTATCCATCTGAACCTTCCTGGCCAGATGAGGCAACAGGTCGGAAACGGTGAAGACCGGATCATCCGGTTTTTCGCCGATGACCAGGTTAATTTTTTCTCCGTTGTTTTTCATCACCGTCCCGTGCAAGGCCAGCGGGCGGGCCAGCCACTGATATTTCTTGATTCCCCCATAGTAATGGGTTTTGAAAAAAGCCAGGTCCACGTCTTCATAGAGGGGGCGCTGCTTCAAGTCCAGGCGCGGTGCATCGATATGCGAGGCGATCAGGCGCAATCCGGCGGTCAGCGGTTCTTTTCCTAAAACGGCCAGGGCCAGGACCTTGTCTTTAAAAATCTGGTAAACGCGACTTCCCGCCCGGTTCTTCTCGGCCGAATCAAATCCACCCCTCTTTAACAGCCGGGAAATTTCCGCAACAGTCTCTCTTTCAGTTTTGGAGGCATCCAGGAAGGTTTTATAGTCTTCCCCCAGTTTCCAAAGCTTTTGTTCCTCCGAGGGCTTCAGGGCATCCCAGACCAGGTGGGTTTTATAGGCCAGTTTTCTTCCTAAGGCCTCGGCTTCTTTTTTGGATATTTTTTGAATCATAGAATAAAATCAAACAGGGCTGGTTTTTGGTTTGTGCCCCAAGATGATTTTATGTAAATTGAAGAGGTTGCACTTAATGATCTGCTGGATTTCGATCTCGGTGGAACGGACCAGGCTGACCACATCCAAGTCGGTCACAAAGCCGACCCGGGAAAAAAACGGGGAGGCCCAGGCCTCCAATTTTCCGAATAAGCGGTCTGGATCTTTGGAATGATTGACGATAATGATTTGCCCGCCGGGTTTGCACACCCGGAGGATTTCCCGGCAGAATTGTTGAGGATCCTTGACCGTAGTGATGACGAAAGGGGAGAGAACCGCGTCAAAGGAATTATCCTCGAAGGTCATATTACAGGCATCCATGACCTCCAGGTCGATAGTATGGCCGTTGCCCAGAAGCGCGACCCGCTCTCGGGCCCGCTCGATCATTTTGGCGGAAATGTCAATCCCGACGATATGGCAGGATTTGGGGTAATGCCGCAAGGTCAGACCGGTCCCGATCCCCACCTCCAATACTTTTTTGGGGCCGGAAGGATCGAGATACTTGAAAGCCAGCCTGCGCCCGGCTTCCAGGGATTTTCCAAAGATTAAATCGTAAAAAGGGGAATAAAAGGAATAAATTCCCTCCATAGATCTGCCCTTGCCGTTACCGTTGCCGTTGCCGTTTTTCGCCATCATTTTCTACCTTGTCTGATTGATTGAGCGGTTTCCATAAACTCCTGGAATAAATTATAAATCCGGATCGCCTTGAGCTCAAATTCCGGATCTTTCAAATCCAACACCAAAAATCCGGATTCCTCCCCGAGCAAGGGGATCACTAGATTTTGGTCGATCAATTGCTGCCTGAAATCGGTCTGGTTCAAAATATGTGGCAAGGATTCGGTAAAACCAGACTGAAACCGATAGGGGTAATACCACCACTCTCCCTTTAAGACATCCTGATAATAGCGCAGGCGCTTTTCACCAAAAACTTCTTCTCCGCCTTTGAACCCGGCTACCAAGGCCATGGAAAGGTAATAGACCATGGCTTGTTCCAAGTAATGTTCCAACTCCCGAAGGTTTCCGGCCCATTGATGACAAGTGGTTTTTAAGAGAAAAAAGTAGCGAATATAGCGGATGGGCTTTTCTCTAAGAAAAAATTTCAGGTGGTACGGGATATCTTCCAGGACTTCGTTCAAGGAAGGCAGTTGAATATGCAAGGGGAACTGGAACAGTAATTCAGCAAATACATTTTGGGCCTCGCTGGTGGTTCCGATTACCCTCCATCCCCGGGGCCGAGTTTGATTCTCAGCCCACAAAGGTCCATTACCGATTAGCCAATCCTTCAACCGGGACTGCACGGCTAAGGGGAGTCGTTGCAGTCCTTCCAGAACCAATGTTCCACTTTCCCTCAAAGCGGTTAGCGCTCGGTTCCAAACCTCTTCTGAAAAATGAAGTCCCTCAATAAAAAAAACGGGGTCCTGGGCCTTGGCTCCATTTTCAATCAAGAATTGGATCGTTCTCTTTTTTCCAGAGCCTAGCGGTCCGGAAATGAGCATGGTCTCTTTGTCTTGGGCAATAACCCGAAGAAAATTTTGGAAAGGCTCTATCCGATCCGGGTGACCTATTAATGTGGAAGTCATTTTTCTGAATTATAGATTCAGGGTATCAATTTAGAGAGGATTTTGAATTCTGGTTTAAATACCATATTTTGAGGAAAGCGGTCAACCAAATATTATCGTCTCGGATTTAACCCTGGATCTACCAAACCCCAGACGTTATAATAGGGAAATTTTTTTGGAATCTCCTGCCTATGACATTATTGGAACTCATCCTGCCTATTTTTGCTGTCATTTTTCTTGGCTTTTTTTTAAAAATGGCGGCGAAGGTTGATGAGGCTTTCGTCCAAATTCTTAACCAATTAGTCTATCAGGTTTTCCTGCCGGTATTGGTATTCTGGGAAATCTCCCGGGCCCCGTTTCAAGGCAGCTTCAATCCCCGACTGGTCATCATTACGTATGGGGCCATGGGCTTCATCTGGCTTTTGGTCCTGGTCACCGGAAAAACGTTAGGGCTTCGGGGGGCGATAACGGGCGCTCTGGCCCAGGGATCTTTCCGCGGAAACCTGGCCTACATCGGGTTGGCCCTGGCCCATAACCTCTACGGCAGCCCGGGTTTGAGCAAGGCCGGGGTCCTCGCCGGGTTTATGATCCCCTTTATGAATTTTTTCAGTATCCTGGGAACATTATTGAAACTTATCATCCTCCCCGGGTTCGGGGTTCTTCTGCTTCGCTATGGACTGGTCACCGGGTTAGACTTTCGCCTCACCGTCATCCTGCTGGCCTGCCCAACGGCCGTCGTCACCTACATCATGGCTTCGGAGTTGGGTGCGGATAAAGGAGTATCCGCCTCCATCATCATGCTGAGCACCTTGATTTCCATGTTTACCATCCCGGTCTGGGTCTGGATGATTGGATTATGAGATGGCCGTTATTCGTATAACCGCCATTTCCATGCAGGGAGAGGGACTGGGGAGGCTGGAGGGAAAAATTGTTTTTGTTCCCTTTACCTTGCCGGGTGAATCCGTGGAAATTGAAATAAAGGAGGACCGGAAGACCTATTCGCGGGGAAGGCTGATCAAGGTGTTGGAAGCTTCGCCGGATCGGGTTACCCCCCCCTGCCCCGTCTTTGGGATTTGCGGTGGTTGCCATCTTCAGCATGCCTCCTCGTCGGTCCAGTCACGGATTAAGGAAAACGGGTTCAGAGAGGTCTTCCGGCACGCGCTCCAAATGGAGGACCCGCCCATTCAACCCCTCAGGGATTCTCCCGAGCCTCTCTATTATCGCCATCGCCTGCGGTTGAAGATCCAGGGCCGCGGACGACAATCGGGTCTGGGCTTTTTTCAGGCCCGAAGCCACCAATTGGTGGCGGTGGAGCGGTGTTTCCTGGCCAATGCCGCTGTCAACCGCATCCTGGTCAGCCTCTCCCGGGTGATTCGGGATATTCCTTTTCTGGGCGAACAGACGGAACTGGAAATCCAATGCCTCGGGGAAGGGGAAAAAGGTCTGGTTCTCTTTCGGGTACCTCGCCGTCCCTCGAAGGGGACGATCCGGCAGGTTACCGAAATGCTTCTGGATATTCCTGATATTCAAGCCGTCTTTTTTGGAACGGCCCAGGAAAATAAGCTGTTCGGCCTCGATCCCTTTTCCCCCGATCGGCATGGGCAACGGGTTGTGCTTCCGGTCGAAACCACTCCTCTGGATCGCAAGGTGGAATTGACCTTCTTCCCTCAAGTCTTTTCCCAAGTCAACCTGGCCCAGAACCTGCGATTGATCGCCTTTCTATTAAGCCAACCCTGTTGGGGCCCTCAGGTCGCCTGTTTGGATCTTTTTTGCGGCCAGGGAAATTTTTCCATCCCTCTGGCCCTTAAGACCGGACGAGTGATCGGGGTGGAGTCCCTGGCCCCGGCCGTTGAGAATGCCAAATATAATCAACGTGTTAATAAAATAAGTCACTGTATTTTTCATCAGGCCTCGGCTTACTCCGCCCTCAATCAACTGCTTAGAGAGGAATCGCGATTCAACGTGGTCTTTATGGACCCCCCCCGAACCGGAGCCTGGGAAATCCTTCCGCAAGTGGATCTTCTGGCCCTCCACGACCTATACTACCTATCCTGTGAACCCATGACCCTTTTTCGGGATTTAGCCTTTTTGATCCAAAAAGGATGGCGACTTCAATGGACGATACCCCTGGACTTTTTCCCTCAGACTTTTCATTTGGAAAGCCTGACTTTTCTTTCCCGGGTTTGAACGGTTTCCCGTTGATCTCTTTAACAAATTGGATTAACTCACTATTTTTTTATTTTGGTTTTGATGCCCAACTATGTTATAATTCATCTGTCCACTAATCTAGAAGGAGGGCGATTCATGATCTTCAGGGTAGGTGATTTGGCGGTTTACCCGGCCCATGGCGTTGGACGAATCGAGTCCATCGAGGCCAAGGAGCTTTACGGACAGAATCAACATTTCTATATCATGCGTATTCTGGAAAATAACATGGTCATCATGATCCCCACCCAGAATGCCGAACATGTGGGCTTGCGGGAAATTGTTCGGGAGGAAGAAGTCCCCAAAATTTTCAAAATCTTAAAGGCTAAAAACATTGAGTTTGACAATCAGACCTGGAATCGCCGTTACCGTGAGTACATGGAAAAAATAAAGACCGGCTCGGTGTACGAAGTGGCTGAAGTATTGCGGGACCTCTTTCTGCTTCGGGTGGACAAAGAACTCTCCTTCGGCGAGCGTAAGATGTTGGATACGGCTAAGAACCTGCTGGTCAAGGAAATATCCATCGCCAAAAAAGTCAACGAAGAAAAAGTAGAAAAAGATATTCAGCGGATTTTCATGCATTAGCCTTTCAATTGGGCGGCGAAATCCTTTTATCCTAAACTTTTAATTTTTCACCTCTTCCCCCTCCTAAAACATAATCAGGAGCTTCACCTTGGGGATTCAGGCTCCCTTTTCCTCTTTTCAGGGCCTTCAAAAGGCTAATTCCAAATTAGCGGTTCACTCTTACTTCGGTCGGAGTACTGCTTTTCCAGGAAGGGGGTGAGCGAATGCCTTATTACCTCTCAACAACTCTATTGACCTTAGCCTGTCTATTCGCGGGCTATTGGATTGGCCGTCAAATCGGGGTCCGGACCGCTCTACCCTGGGCTGCTCTCGGGGGAGTGTTCCTGGGGCTGTTGCTGGCCGGTGGGATGCTCGCCCTGGATAGAATATTGAGAAGAATCCCCTTACGGCGGCTGTTCGGAAGTTGCCTGGGGTTACTACTTGCCTTGATCTTGGCCCGATTGTCCTTGGAAGTTTTGGTCATTTTCCTCCCCGATCCGACTTTTACTCCTGCGGTATTTTTTTTGCTCAGTGTACTCTTCGGGTATCTGGGGTTGAGGTTGGGGGGGGGGAAAACCGATGAATGGGCCCGTTTTTTCAATACCCGCAGCCTTCCTTTTTCTTCTTCGGGAAACCTGAACCGTTATCTGCTCGACACCAGTGTCATCATTGACGGGCGGATTGCCGATATTTGTGAAACCGGATTCGTCCAAGGAACTTTGATCATTCCCCAATTTGTGCTCCAGGAGCTACACCATATCGCCGATTCAGCGGACCCCCTTAAGAAAACCCGAGGCCGACGAGGCCTGGGAGTCATCGAAAAAATCCAAAACCAGCCCGCCCTGAATGTTCACATTGTCGACCGCAACCCCCCCAAGGACAACGTGGATGCCAAGCTGGTAGACTTGGCCCTGGAACTGAACGGCACCATCGTTACCAATGACTTCAACTTGAATAAGGTGGCCGAATTGCAGGGTGTCCGGGTTATCAACCTAAACAGTCTAGCGAATGCCCTCAAGCCGGTGGTCCTGCCCGGGGAAATCCTCGCCGTTCAAATCATCCGGGAAGGTAAGACCCCCGGGCAGGGAATCGCTTACCTGGATGACGGGACCATGGTGGTGGTGGAGAATGCCAGAAAATACATCGGCCAAAATAAAGACGTCATGGTCACCAGCGTCTTGCAAACCGGAACCGGCCGTATGATTTTCACCGAAGTCAAAAGCTAACCAAAAATTTTCAAATTTTTGGTTAGAAATCCTAAATCCGAAATGTTCTAGTTTTGAACCTTTGGATTTTGGACCTTCGTGCTTGTTTCGGATTTCGGATTTAGGGTTCCCTATGGTTTATGAATTCATTATTCAAGGGCCGGACGCCGGAAAACGATTAGACCTCTTTTTAGCCGGCCAGGGGCTTGATTTTTCTCGCAGCCAAATTCAAAAATGGGGCGAGGAGGGCGGGGTTACCGTAAACAGCCGGCCGGCCAAATCGGGCTACCGTTTAAAAACCGGAGATCAAGTGGTCTTAACCCCGAAGGAATCGGACCCTATTCTCTTACAACCCGAACCGATCCCCCTTTCGATTGTTTTCGAGGATTCGGACCTCCTGGTGATCGATAAGCCGGCCGGTTTGGTGGTTCATCCGGCTCCGGGTAATTATTCAGGGACCCTGGTCCATGCCCTGCTGCATCTCGGGCAAAATCTATCAACGGCCGGCGGGATCTTTCGCCCCGGGATCGTCCACCGATTGGATAAGGATACCTCGGGCTTGTTGATTGTGGCTAAGAATGACACCTGCCACCAGGCGCTGACCAAACTATTTCAATCGGGCCTAATTTTCAAAGAATATCAAGCTCTAACCTGGGGAACTCCCCCCCAGCGACAGGGAACCATTACTCGTCCGATCGGCCGGCACCCCATCGATCGAAAAAAAATGGCCATTAATGAGGTTCGGGGGAAAGCGGCCCTGACCGAATGGCTGGTCCTGGAAAGATACCACCCGGGGATTAATAGACTTCGCTTACGAATAAAAACCGGACGAACCCATCAGATTCGGGTCCATTTAGCCGCGTTAGGCCTGCCAATCCTGGGTGATCCCCTTTATGGGTTAAAAAAAGGAGGGTTCAAAGGGTTGGATCCCGCTCTGTCCATCAGCCTGGGTTCACTTTCCCGCCAAATGTTGCATGCCGGCCGATTGGCTTTTTCCCATCCCCGGACCCAAATCCAGTTGGAATTTACCTCCCCCTGGCCGGCCGATATGAGCCAACTACTTGACCTGCTAAAAAAATCTTGACAATTCTTTTTTTATGTTCTATCTATGTATCCTAAATACAGCGGGAAGGAGAAAAGAATCCTTAAATTATCCGCACCATCCTGAAAAGACCGAGTAACCCAAAAAATCCGGCAAATCCCATTACACAATCCAATCTTTTTGGAATTAAACCCAACCCTCAAGGAACTCACTGAATCAACTTCCTCTTTCGGGATGGGAATTACCCTGTTCTCCAGATAGGTCTAACTAATTAAGGTCACGCCTGAGTACCTTTATCAACTAAAAAACCGAGGAAGCAATGAACCTAGCCGAACTGAAAGAAATAAAAATTAGCGAACTTACGTCCATGGCCCGAGAACTGAACGTCGAGGGGGCCAGCGGGATGAGAAAACAAGAACTCATTTTTGCCATTCTGCAAGCCCAGACGGAAAAAAACGGCCTCATCTATGGCGAGGGGGTTTTGGAAATTCTCCCGGACGGGTTTGGCTTTCTTCGGGCGCCCGATTATAATTATCTCCCCGGACCGGATGACATTTATGTGTCTCCCTCCCAAATCCGTCGTTTTAACCTGAGAACCGGGGACGTCACGGCCGGTCAGATTCGCCCTCCCAAAGATAACGAACGCTACTTCGCTCTCCTGAAAGTGGAGGCCATTAATTACGAGGACCCGGAACTGGCCCGCGATAAAATTCTGTTCGACAACCTGACCCCCCTTTATCCCAATCAGCGTATCGGCCTGGAGACCGACGAATCCAAAAATTATTCGGTGCGGATTATGGATCTGTTGACCCCCATCGGCAAGGGTCAGCGGGGACTGATTGTCTCCCCGCCCCGCAGCGGAAAAACCATGCTCCTGCAAAATATCGCCAACAGCGTTGCTAAAAATTATAAAGACATTATATTGATTGTACTATTGATCGATGAACGGCCCGAAGAAGTCACCGATATGCAGCGTTCGGTCAAGGCCGAGGTGATCAGTTCAACCTTTGACGAACCGGCCCAGCGTCACATCCAAGTGGCCGAGATGGTTATAGAGAAAGCCAAAAGACTCGTTGAACACAAACGGGACGTGGTCATTCTCCTGGACAGTATCACCCGCTTGGCCCGGGCCTACAATACCGTGGTTCCTCCCAGCGGCAAGATTCTCTCCGGTGGGGTGGATTCCAATGCCCTGCATCGGCCCAAACGTTTTTTTGGCGCGGCTCGAAATATTGAAGAGGGGGGGAGCCTGACCATTATGGCCACCGCCCTGGTCGATACCGGGAGCCGAATGGACGAAGTGATTTTCGAGGAATTTAAGGGAACCGGCAACATGGAAATCCATTTAGACCGGAAGCTGAGCGATAAGCGTATCTTTCCGGCCATTGACATCAATCGATCCGGGACCCGCAAGGAAGAATTGCTCCTGTCTCCGGATGAACTGAACCGGGTCTGGATCCTGCGCAAACTGTTGGCACCTCTAACCCCGGTGGACAGCATGGAGTTTCTCCTGGAGAAAATGGAAGGCACGAAGAACAATGCCGAATTTTTGAGTTTGATGAATAGATAATCGTTTAAGGTAAGGAGAAAAACAATCATGAAAGAAAAAATTCATCCCCCGTATCATCAAATCACTGCCCGCTGCGCCTGCGGGGCGGAACTTCCCACCGGCTCGACGCAAAAGGAAATCCGGGTAGAGATCTGTTCCCAATGCCATCCTTTTTTTACCGGTAAGCAGAAACTGATGGACACCGCCGGAAGGGTGGAGCGGTTTCAGAAAAAGTACGCCAAGGTCAAGGCGGCCCAACCGGAAGCCAATTAATCAGGAGCCCCCTTTACTATGATTCAAGTCGGCGGACAGGCAGTTATTGAAGGGGTAATGATGAAAGCCCCTAAATCCTTAGCCGTGGTGGTACGAAAGCCTAACGGGGAGATTGCTTTTAAGGAAGATCTCCTCCATCCTTGGTCCGATCGCTGGAGTTTTCTCAAGTGGCCGGTGCTGCGGGGTACCTTGACCCTCATCGAGACCCTGGTCCAGGGGATTCAGGCCCTTAATTATTCCGCCAACCAAGCCTTGGCCGAGGAGGAAGAAAAAAAGGACCTTAGTTCCTGGACCATGTTTTTGACCATGAGCTTGGCCATCTTGATCGGCCTGGGCCTTTTTGTCGCCCTGCCCCATGCCATCAGCGCCTTCCTGGGGACGATTTCGCCCTACCGCTTCGGGGTGGAGTCCCTGACCTTTCATATTATAGACGGTCTCATTAAGGTCTTTATCTTCATTGCCTATATCTGGATTATCTCCCGGTTCAAGGAGATTCGTCGTATTTTTCAGTATCATGGGGCGGAGCATAAATCGATCTTTACCTACGAAGCCGGGGAGGCCTTGACCGTAGAGAACGCCAAGCGTCACTCCACCCTGCACCCCCGCTGCGGCACTTCGTTCATTCTGCTCTTGTTGATTATCAGCATCCTGCTTTTTTCATTTCTATTTCCATTTCTGCCCAAATTCGCCGGTCTATCGGTCTGGGTAAAAAATGGCTTCTATATATTTTTCAAAATCCTCTTGATGATTCCCATCACGGGGTTAGCCTACGAAGCCATTAAATATTCAGGCAAGAAGGCCAACCTTCCCTGGGTCCGGGTAATGATTCTCCCCGGCCTCTGGATTCAACATCTTACCACCCAGGAACCTACCGAAGACCAGATTGAAGTTGCCCTGCAGGCCCTGTCCCGAGTACTTAGCCTGGAAGGGCGACCCGTCAACCCGCAGATTGTTTAACTACCGCCTATGCTGTTCGAGAAACTGGAGGAAGTGGAGGGCCGTTTTGCCAAGGTCGAGGAATCCCTCGGGGATGTTGAAATTCTTCGCAACCAGGCGGCTTACCAGAAGCTGGCCAAGGAACATTCCGATCTGGCCCCCCTCATCGGCAAATACCGCCAACTCAAGGCCCTGAGCGAAGCCATCCGGCAAAACACGGAACTTCTGGAAGACCCCGACCCGGAGATGCGCGACCTGGCCCGGACCGAAATGCAGCAACTCCGGGAGCAATCGACCCGGGTGGAAGAAGAGATCATGGTCCTTTTGCTGCCCAAGGACCCCAACGACGAAAAAAATACCCTGCTGGAAATTCGGGCCGGGACCGGGGGGGATGAGGCCGCCCTCTTTGCCGCCGACCTGTTTCGCCTCTACTCCAAATTCGCCGAAATCATGCATTGGCGCGTGGAAGTCATGAGCGACCATCCCACCGGCATGGGTGGATTCAAAGAAATCATCGTCTTGATCGAGGGTCAGGGGGCCTACAGCAAATTGAAATATGAAAGCGGGGTCCACCGGGTGCAGCGGGTGCCCTCCACCGAAGCTCAAGGGCGGCTGCACACTTCGGCCGTTACCGTGGCCGTCTTGCCGGAGGCCGAAGAAGTGGATGTGGTCATCGATCCGGAAGAAATCCGGGTGGATGTCTTCCGTTCCTCCGGGCCGGGCGGGCAGAGCGTCAATACCACCGACTCCGCGATTCGGATCACCCATTTACCTACCGGTCTGGTCGTTTCCTGTCAGGACGAAAAATCTCAGCATAAAAACAAGGCCAAAGCGCTAAAGATATTGAGGGCCCGGATCCAGGACTTAAAAGTCAAAGAACAGCAGGATAAGATCGCCGAAAACCGCAAAAGCCAGGTCGGGTCAGGTGACCGCAGCGAGCGCATCAGGACCTACAACTTCCCCCAAAACCGGCTGACCGACCATCGCATTGGGCTGACCCTCTATCATTTGGATGAAATCATGGAAGGGAAATTATCCGAAGTCATTGAGGCCCTGAATACCCATTACCAGTCGGAACACCTCAAAGCCTAACCAAAAATTTTTGGATTTTTGGTTCAAATTCGAAATTCAAAAGAGATAAATGCTCGGATTAAAATGGTGTAAGCAACTAAAGGGGACCATCGTTACCTCCCCCCCTCACTCCCCCGGGTGCGACCACCACCCTGAATAAATGGCCGAAACAACCAATAAAAAGACCGATGAACCCTGGACCGTAATTAAAACCATCGACTGGTCCCGGGAATACCTCCGGGGGAAAGGGGTTTTGGAACCCCGTCTGAGTGCGGAACTCCTCTTGGGCACGGTCCTCAGCCTGGATCGCCTGGGGTTATTTCTGCAATTTGATCGACCGCTGAACCCGGCCGAATTGGCGGCCTTCAAAGCCCTTCTGCTCCGCCGGGTCCAAAATGAACCGGTCGCCTATATTCTGGGCCGCAAGGAATTCTGGTCGCTCTCTTTTGAAGTAAACCCCTCAGTCCTTATTCCCCGGCCGGAAACCGAACTTCTGGTGGAAGAGGCCTTGGCCCTGCTCCAAGCCGACCCTTCCCTGAAAAATACGATCGAACTGGGAACGGGTTCAGGGGCTATAATCATTTCCCTGGCCAAGACCCTGTTGACCACCCCGAGCGAACCGGGGTTCATGGCGGCCAGCGACCGGTCCTGGTCGGCCCTGAAAACGGCCGAAGCCAATGCCCGGCAGCACCAGGTTGGCCAGGCGGTCTCTTTCCTGCAAGGAAATTGGTTGGCCCCTTTCGCTCTCCACAAAAAGCAAATTCATCTGCTGATTTCCAATCCCCCTTATTTAAACCGGGAAGAAATCCGGGAATTGGACCCGGGAATAAAAAATTACGAACCGCTGAACGCCTTAGACGGCGGACCGGACGGGCTGGACGCTATCCGGGAACTCCTGGGCCAAGCCCGTCAGATCCTCCAACCCGGCGGCTGGGTGCTCCTGGAGATCGGCGAAACACAGGGACCGTCGGTGCTGGAAATAGCCCGACGGAACGGCTTTGATCCGGCCCTGATTCGTCGCGACTATGCCGGGAAAGACCGGGTGCTGAAAGGGAAATTCAATGGATAAAATTCTAATTCACGGCGGTCGGACTCTAAAGGGAAAGGTTTCCCTTTCCGGGGCAAAAAATGCGTCCTTGCCGATCATGGCCGCCGCCTTGTTAACCGAAGGGATTTCGACCCTGACTAACCTGCCCACCCTGCGGGATATCCGCACCCACAAAAAATTGCTTTCCTGGCTGGGGGTCTCGTGTGAAGAGGTTTCGCCCAGCGAACTGCGTTTAGATACCTCCCAGGTAAAAGGCTGGGAAGCCCCCTATGATCTGGTCAAGACCATGCGGGCCTCGATCCTGGTCCTGGGACCGCTGGTGGCCCGGCTGGGCAAAGCCCGGGTGTCCCTGCCGGGCGGCTGCGCCATTGGCGCCCGTCCCATCAACCTGCACCTGAAAGGCCTGGAACAGATGGGGGCCCGCCTGGAACTGAAACACGGGTACGTCGAAGCCAAGGCCCGCCAGTTGAAAGGTGCTGAAATCGTCTTTGACCTGCCGACCGTCACCGGGACGGAAAACCTGATGATGGCGGCAACCCTGGCTAAGGGAAAAACCACCTTGGCCAATGCCGCCAAGGAACCGGAAGTAGTGGATCTGGCCATTTTTTTGAAAGGGATGGGGGCTCGGATCGCGGGGGCGGGAACGGATATCATCACCGTCGAAGGAGTCCCTTCCCTGCATCCCGCCACCTACCGGGTTATGCCCGACCGCATCGAAGCCGGAACTTACCTGGTGGCGGCCGGAATCACCGGGGGAGAAATCACCCTGACGGATTATGACGGCTCCTGCCTGGAAGCCCTGATCACGAAATTGAAAGAGACCGGGGTGGAGTTTGCTCAAAACAAGGCGGGACTGACGGCTTCCGGACCCCGAAAAGTCAGAAGCGTCTCCGTGACCACCCGCCCCTATCCGGGTTTCCCCACCGACATGCAGGCCCAGTTCATGGCCCTCATGGCCGTCAGCCAGGATACCAGCATCATCCAGGAAACGATTTTCGAAAATCGGTTCATGCACGTGAGTGAACTCCAAAGAATGGGCGCCGACATCCAGGTTTCCGGCCACCAGGCGGTGGTCAAAGGCGTCTCCCGCCTGAATGGGGCGCCGGTCATGGCCACCGACCTGCGGGCCAGCGCCTCCCTGGTTCTGGCGGGTTTACGGGCCGAGGGGATCACGGAAATCTCCCGGGTCTATCACCTGGACCGGGGCTATGAAACCCTGGAGAAAAAGCTCTCCGCCCTGGGGGCCAAAATTGAACGGATCAAGGAAACAGGTTAAAGGAGTTCCCGTTTATAACATCGAGGGGTGGAATGCCAGATTTGGTCGGGGATAAAATGCTGCTTGGCCCTTGCCACGGTCATTCATTCTGGGCTCAGATTCTTCAAAATTTTCTTTGCCAACGGTTCTTTAATCGAGGATCAATTCGATAGCCTCCCGCAGACTATTCTTGGTTTCTTCTATAGTTTCGCCCTGTCCGTTAGCCCCAGGCACCTCAGGACAAATGGCCCAAAAGCCGCCTTCGGGTGCTGCTTCTATTATCGCTGTGAATTCACCCTTCATTTTCATCTCCTAGTAGACCGAACGTTGCGGATGACTGGGCGGCGGCCAATCATCCAGCCATCGCCGAGGACCGTGACCGCCGCTCAGGTCCATCCGCTTGATTCAGGTCATTGTCATTATAAACTTGGTGCCATCCGGCAATCGGGTGACCAGAATCTGAAAAAAGCCTTATACGGCAATACTACGCGCCACCCGGCTTTTTGGGTCTGCTGGATTTACTGGTTGGAATCTTTAGCATTACGATGCTTTCTTTAGTCGCTCGGCTACCCAAAGTTTGATGATTGACTGGCGGGGCACTCCCAAACGTTTCGCTTCCTTGTCTAACTGCTGAATCATCCATAGAGGAAAGTCGACGTTGACCCTCCTTTGCTCCTGGATGGGTCTCCGAGCCTTGGAAAAGTCAAGATACTGGCTAACGTCCTCGCCTTCATCAAATTTCTTGTCAAATTCCTCAGCCTTCATATACGTCAATCTCCTCTCGTCGCGAACGTCTTACGGATATCAGCCTTGCCTTGTTGCCACGATAAGTGATAACCGCTGACCAGTACTTATCTTCGATCCTTCCGATGACGACGAATCTGGGTTCATCCGTTGTCTTGGCAGGAACCTCAATGAGGTCGGCATCATCCCACAGGGCTTGCGCCTCATAGAAGTCGATCCCGTGCTTTACTTTGTTCTTATCGCTTTTCTCCCGGTCGAATTCAAACTCCATGGCATATGAATTATACCCTTTGTATACCTATGATCGCAATGTCTATAATCTCTTCCAATGCACGATTTCTAAAATCTGGGACCATTATTCTCACGGCTTATTCAATTGACTTCGCTGCCCTTATTCGGTATTCCTGTTATACCGTTAAAGAATATGTAAAGCCTGAATATTTCTAACAACATTTCCCATGTCCCGTCCCGCCATCCCTTTGGTGCTGACCTTCATGGTCGGCCTCTTCCTGGGGGATTCCCTTCCGCCCGGTTGGGTGTCCTATGTTCCCTACGTTCTAATCTTTATTTTTGTGGCCCTCGGTCTCCTTTATTTTGTTAGGCCGACTTTAGTCTTTTATTGGGGAACCTTTTTTTTCCTGGCCGTTGGCCTCAGCCAGACCTCGTTCTTCTCGCCCCGTTTTACCGAGCCGATGGTACCCGCCATTCTTGTAGACCGGGAACTTCATCAATTTTCAGGAATCATTCAGCAGGAGCCGACCTTTTCGCCGGACCGGACCCGATTGATTGTCCGCCTGAGCGCCTATCGTTATCAGGGGAAAGACTTTCCCACCCAGGGAATGATCCTCTTAACCGTTAACGGTACCGTGGACAACCTGGAAACAGGCGACCCGATCCGATTCGTCTGCCGACTGCATCCCATCGAGGGCTACCATAATCCGGGAGGATATGACTTTCAAAAGGTCATGGATCGCCAGGGGATTTGGGTGACCGGATTTCTGGAACGGCCCGACCTCCTGATTTTATCCGGTCCCAACCATACCCTGGGAAAACGGCTTTCCTTTCTGTCCGCCCGTCTTCGGGTCAATACCCTCATCGACGCCCACATCCCCGCCCCGCTCAACGGAATCGCCCGGGCGCTGCTGACCGGTGACCAAAGCAAGATTTCTCCGGAATTCCGGGAGGCCTTTAATCAGGCCGGCGTAGCCCATCTGCTGGCCTTTTCCGGATTGAACCTCGGGTTGGTCGGCGGTTTGGCTTTTTTCTTTTTTCGTTTTTTACTCAGCCTGTCCGAAACGGCCCTGTTGTACTTAAATGTCCGTTTTTGGGCCTTGGTCGGATCCTTTGTTCCGGTAGCCGGTTATGCCCTCTTAGCCGGCTTGAGTCCCCCTGTTTCCCGGGCCCTTTTGATGGTCACTCTGGTGTTCCTGGCCCTGCTTTTAAAAAAGCAATCCGACCTGTTAAACAATCTGGCCCTGGCCGCCTTGCTGCTGTTGCTCTTGGCGCCCTCCTCCCTGTTCCGTCCTTCCTTTCAATTGTCTTTCATTTCCGTCTGGGCCATCGGTTATCTTCTGCCTAAATTGTGGCTCCCCGCCGGGGGCCCGGAAAAACCAGATCCGTCTTGGGGTTCTCGAGGTCTGCTTTATCTTTGGGGGATTTTTTGCGTCTCGCTGGTCTCTCAATGGGCCACCCTCCCCGCGGTCGCCTGGTGGTTTTACCAGATCTCCTTTATCGGTCTGATCAGTAATTTATTGCTGGTCCCCTTGACCGGAGTTTTCATCGTACCCCTGGGTCTATTGGCCATCGGGTTTTCCCCCATTTTTCCCTTTGCCAGTGCTTTCTTATTTAGAATCATCACCCTCTTGCTGGAATGGACCTGGGGAATTGCCCAGTTTTTTGCTTCCCTGCCCGGCGCCTTTGTTCACTTTTCCCGACCTTCCTGGACGGAAATATTCTTTTACTATTTGGTACTGCTGATCCTCTTTAATCGAAAAAAGATACCCCGCGCCTCCTGGGCCCTCGGCTTGGCCCTGGCCGGCCTCCTCCTGACCTTTTCCTTTCCCCAGATTAAGACCATTCTTGGGCTCCGCCCACTTACAGTGACCTTCCTGGATGTGGGACACGGCAGCGCCGTCCTGGTTGAATTCCCCAACGGCACAAACCTGCTGGTGGACGGAGGCGGTTCGCCCAATCCGGCCTTTGATCTGGGCGAACGCGTAGTCGGTCCCTTTCTCCGGCAGAAGAAAATTTTCTCGCTGGATACGGTGGTCTTGACGCATCTCCATCCCGATCACCTCAACGGGCTGCCTTTTATTCTGGAAAAATTTATCGTCAAAGCGTTTTGGTGGAACGGGGAGCGGGCGGATTCGGAAGCTTTTTTACGCCTCGAAGACCTGATCCAGCGGAAGAAAATTCCCTCCTTCCAACCCAAGGCCGGTTGGTTAAAAAATTTCGGCGACGTCCGTGTCCGGATCTTACACCCTGAACCAACGCTTCCCTCGGGACCCAAGCCGTTTAACTGGCACGAACAAAACAACTCCTCTCTGGTCCTGCAAATCGACTATCAGGGCCAGCGCGTGCTGTTGCCGGCGGACATGGAAGCGCCGGTAGAAAACAGCTTATTGGACCGCGGGTCCGACCTCCGGAGTCGGGTCCTCCAGGTCCCCCACCACGGGAGCCTCACTTCCAGCCAACCGGCCTTCATCGAGGCCGTGGCCCCCCGCTGGGCCGTTTTCTCGGCCCGAGGATCCGTACGCTTTCCAGTGCCCCACCCCGAGATTCTCCATCGCTATTTGGATAGGGGCGTTAAAATCCTGCGCACCGACCAGGAGGGGGCCATCCGTTTTAGCTGTTGGAAAGGAAAATGGGTGGGGGAAAGTACCTTGAAAGGACCCTTTAGTTATTGACGGACTCGCAAAAAGTCGTTTTAAGACTTTTTACGAGGTTAGGGTCTATAAACAACTTGACAAAGCGGCCCTACAACCGTTCGCCCTGAGCTGCGAGCCTGTCGAGCAGTCGAAGGGTGAGATACGGCCATGCTTCGACAGGCTCAGCATGAACGGAGATATCAGCGGTATTGTACAGGTTATTTCTTGACTGGTTCTTATTCTTTTGGGGCGGTCTTAATTTTTCGGTAATAGGAATCCGAAAGGTAAATTGCCGCCAAGGGGTTGTGGCCGGTGACCCGGTCCTTAACAGCCAAAACCGTGGTGGGGGCCAGACCATACTTAAAAAAGAGCGAATCATGGCCCACACACAAACCCAAGAGGATATTGAACTGCGTCTTTCCTTCGTTGAGCAGCTTAGCCTGAAATATGGGGTTGCACATGGCTTCTGCAGTCCCTTGATAGATTTTCTCTTTTTCCCTAATCCCTATTTTTTCTTTGGGGGTTTGACCTGCTTTACAAACCGCTGAAATGACCTCAAAGCCCTGCCCGACTAAAATTTCTTCCACCAGGGCCGCCTCTTTGACCAGGCCTAAACAAAACGCCAGCCCCAATCGCCGGTAGCCCATCCGGCGGGCAAATTCGATGATTTCCACCATCCGGGTTTTGGTAGGCTGCAAGACATAAGGGCGTTCATGCCGATTGGCATAGCATTCGGCCTCTTGGATAGAGGCCTGGCGGGCAAACTCCCGCACCTCCGGCAGCTCATATTCCCGGTTGGCCTCTTCCAGAACGGTTTTCTTAGCCAAGGTCGGACAGCCCTTCGAACCCAGACCCGCTTCGGAAAAACAAATTCTTCGGGCGATGGGCTGGTCGCAGGAGGCGCAGGCCGGAGCAGGTTGCCGTTTTCGTTTACTTTCCATTTTCACGCCTCCTCACCCCGGCGGCATCCAGCCAGGCGGTTATTTTCTTATAGGGCTGGGCGCCCACCAGGGACTGCCGGTCCAGTACAAAGGTAGGGACCGCCCGAATCTCCAGTTCGCGCGACCGGGCCCAGTCTAAATCCACCGCCTCTTTGAAGGTCCTCTCCCTCAACACCCTTTCGGCTTCCGCTTCCGAAAGCCCAAGGGAACGGACCAAGTCCAGGAGTTCTCGTACTTTCCCGATATTGGTTCCCTGGGCAAAATAAGCCCGAAAAACCGCACGGTGAAAGCCGTCGCCTCGGCCCTCACGCTCGGCCCATTTTCCCAGCTCCTGGGCCAGGCGGCTGTTATAGGTCATCGTCCGGTCCGTAAAAGGCAACCCCGCTTCCTGGGCCGCACGCTTTAGACGAACCATCACCTGATCCAGGTCCACTGCCTGCCCGGCAAAAAGCTGTTCCAGGGTTTGCCCGTTTTCCGGTGTTTCCGGGTGGAGGGGAAAAGCCGTCCACCGTAAGCCGATTTCATACTCCGCCCGCAATCTTTCAATACGCCCGGTAATGAAATAGCACCACGGTCAGGCGTAATCGGAGAATATTTCCAGCGTAGGGTCCGTCATCTGAAGTTTCCTTTCTTCAAGTGCGTTGGAGGCCTCAGCCTCCAGAAAATGGGCCTTTGGCCCCTTAGGGATTGACATCAGGGTGTCGCCTGTTACTCCGTAACCTGGACTGAAAAATTTTTTTCCCGGAAATGGACCTTGGCCCGCTGGCAATAGGGACAGGTGCAGGCCTCCGGCAACTGTTCAAAAGGCGTTCCGGGAATCCACCCTTTTTCGGCGTCCCCTTTTTCCGGCTCGTATTCATATCCGCAAGGGCATTGATAGAGATGAACGTTTCTCCACTTCGGGGCAGCCATTATTATCCTCCTGGTTACAGTCCTATGATTCTAGCATGAGACTATAATTAAAATCTAATTGGGCGGGAGAGAAAAGTCAACCTGGAACCAAAGGGTTTTCCAGATCGCGGGAAACCGGAGGGGGCTCGAGATTCTTTTTTTCCCTAGCCGGAAGTTTATATTGAGCGGATAGCCTTTTTTTATTATACTGCGAAAATAGACAATAATATTCAAGGAGATCCAGATGGACCCACAGGCGAAAACTCTAAACGAAACCTTGACGGGAGAGAATCCCTACCTGGTTGACCTTCTCTCGGAAGCCGGGCAGGCTCTTTTTTTTCCCAAGCTAGGCATACTTTCACAGTCGGCGGAAGCGGCCGGGAAGCGGATCAACGCGACGATCGGGATTGCGCT
This sequence comes from uncultured delta proteobacterium, assembly GCA_963743305.1. Lineage (GTDB taxonomy): Bacteria > Desulfobacterota > RBG-13-43-22 > RBG-13-43-22 > RBG-13-43-22 > CAVQSS01. The sequence goes on along the minus strand of CAVUPH010000033.1, from coordinate 9,301 downwards.
GGAAGAGAACGGCCAACCCATGTATCTTCAAACTATTCACAAGTATCTTGGCCAACTCCAGCCCAAAGAAGTCTATCCTTACGCGCCCAGCCCCGGGAAGAAGGAACTGCGGGAAACCTGGAAGGGGATGCTGCTTAAAAAGAACCCGGGATTGACCGGCAAGGAGTTCAGCGAGCCGATTGTTACCGGGGCACTGACCCATGGTCTGAGCACCGTTGCCGAGCTTTTCCTGAACCGGGGGGACGAGATGATCATACCCGCCCCCTACTGGGAAAACTATGACCTGATGTTCCTTTCCAAAAAAGGGGCCCGGATGAAGGCCTTTGACCTGTTCTCCGGCCAGGGGTTCAATCTCTCCGGCTTGGCGGATTCCCTCAAAGGTCAATCCAAGGCACTGCTGTTGCTGAATTTTCCCAACAACCCCACCGGCTATACGCCGACTATCGAGGAGGCGGCCGAGATCGTCAAGGTGATCCGAGAGGCGGCCGATCGGGGGAAGAGTCTGGTGGTCCTGGTGGACGATGCCTACTTCGGCCTGGTTTACGAAAAAGGGATCCTGACGGAATCGTTGTTTTCAAAACTGGCGAACCTGCACGAGCGGGTGGTCGCCGTCAAACTCGACGGCCCCACCAAGGAGGATTATGTCTGGGGCTTTCGGATCGGCTTTATCACCTACGGAGTGGGGGGACCGGGAGATAAAAAGAAAATCTACAGCGCCCTGGAGGCCAAGACGGCCGGAGCCATCCGAGCCGACGCTTCCAATATGTCGCACCTGGGCCAGTCGTTGCTGACCAAGGCCTACCAGGACCCGGAATACTGGTCGGAAAAACAGCAGAAGAATGACCTCCTGCGTTCCAGGTATGAGACGGTTACCAAGGCTATCCAAGCCGGCGGCTATGGGGAGGCTTTCCAGGCCCTCCCCTATAACAGTGGCTATTTCATGTGCCTCCGGCTCAAAAACGCCGACCCCGAGGCCGTCCGAAAAAAGCTGCTCGTCCAATACGACACCGGGGTTATTTCCGTTGAACCCGATTTGCTCCGGGTGGCCTTCTCGGCCACACCCAACAAGCTTATACCGGAACTCTTTGCAAATATCTATCAGGCCTGTACGAAACCGTAACCACGGAGGTCATCGCCCAACAAGAAGGCCCACCCTTTAAGTATTGGACTTTCCGGCGCCGCGACGATGTCCAGGCCTGCTCCCATTCCTTAGTACGAAAATAGAATCGAATACCGCATTCATTTGACAGGATTAACAGGATCGACCGGATATTTTTGTCCCGGCCGGATGCCGGGGCTTGGCCGCATCGGCGGCTACGCCTCAGGCTCCAGTAACGCTAAGGGTCAGGCGCGCTGTAAAGCGTCTCCTGCCCCCCTCTTGTTACCCGTCCGCCTTGAATCCCTCGTGAAAAGTGACAGTGCCCCGCGGAGTATGCCCGTCGAAAGACTGAGCGAAGAAGACCTCCCGTGGCACTCCAACAAGCTCAAGTCCGGACATGTTCTTGAACCCGAATTTCCTGTAGTAATCCGGATGCCCCACGAGACAACACCCTTGGGCGTTCATATCTTTCAGCCGTGACAGCCCTTCCCGTATCAGGGCCTGGCCAAGGCCCTGCCGCTGGTACTCCGGCAACACCGATACAGGTCCCAGGCCGTACCAATTTCGTGTGCCGTCCGAAATGGTCAGGGGAGAGAAGGCTATATGACCAATTACACGGCCATCCACTTCTGCGACCAGCGATATCGTCAGGGCCTTGGCGGCGCGTAGTGCCAATATAATAAATTGCTCCGTGTGATTGCTGATCTCCAGGGTCTTAAATGCGGCGGCAGTCACCTCGGTTATTACGCTCACATCGGCTTCGGTTTCGCTTCTGATACTGATTTTCAGATTCATGCGCTTCGTATTCCTCCCTTTTTTACCCGCCAACGGGTTGTCCATCCGCCGGAAACCTGGTGTGGAAGTGGCTATAGCCTGGTTCAACTCGATAGGACAAATGTTAAAAGGCCGCCCCGGGTTCCCGGTCGAGCGGGTAACAAGGGTTTATCTAACACTAATTTTCAGCCATCGTTATTTTTGATAATACGGCTCAATTTTTCAAAAAGTTTATCCAATTGTTTTTGCAGTTTTGAGTCTTCTGTATAATTTGATTCTGCTGCGATATATCCCACTAATTCATCAAGATCTTCAAATGTATATTTGGCAAGCAGATATTTCCCATTCAGCTCAGCCAGCTTAATCTGTTTCGTCAGGTCATCCCCGGCAAAGGTATGATCAATAATTAGGTCCCGTTCATTTTCTGTAATTTTTACTTCAATTGTTGCCAATGTTCCATTCCTTGGGCAGATCATATGAACTGAAGCCGTGGGTGACGAGCCGTCGGAACCTTAGTTCCGGAGGTGCCACCAAGCTACGCGGCAGGCTCCAACGGCTAGTTGGGCTATTCTGCTTTGTCACGTTCGCCAACTACGCGCCTTCAGAAGAACTTTATAGGCCCACCGGCTTGTCGTAAGGATGCGGACGCCCTTTGCCCGTCTCGACAAATTCCTTGAGGCTAAGCATGAAAAGCACCCAGTGCATTGAAGACTGAGGAAAAAATTTGGCATCCTCGCGCCATTTCGAGTGGCGAAGGTGAAGAAACGTTTTGTCGCCTTCGCGAAAGATCTTCCATTCAATTTCGGTGTCGACCCAATCAGGATCGCTCCGCTCAGTTGCTCGCCACCGCACGAGTTCATCAGCCTTCAGAGCGGTCACAACCATCTCCTTTAAGAATTTCCCATAAAACCAGAATTCCAGTTTCTTCCCGACAGCAGATTCCCCCCGCGTCTCGGTGGTCCACCAATGCGCCAGCTTATTTACATCGGTCAAAGCTTGGTAAAGCTCGCCGGGGGAGGCTTTGATGATCATTTCATGCCAGATTTCACGATGGGCCATAGAAAACACCTCTGAAAAAAGATGGGAAAAATCAACGGGCTCTTCGACATCTTCGTTATCCGGAACCCGCACCTCTCTCTTTTTCCGCTCAATTTCCTCGCGCGCCTCCTTAAAACAGCGTTTAAAATAATAGTTGAAGTATGGTGACAACCGATACTTAAGAAGAACCCGTATCTGAAATGAACTGAAGTTCGCCTATCGACCAGGTTGGGATCTCTATGGGTGAAATACGACCTGTCATTTCCTTTTCAACCTTAAGAGCATCGTATCGGCGGTGTGGGATTGCTATGATCACAACGGGCAACCCATCGAATATTAGCGGCTTTAACGCGCGCACGATGCTCCCCTGCATATCACGAGGAATGTAGTGAAAGTCATCGACAACAAGCGGTAGATTTGAAGCACGCAGACCTTTGAGGGCCGTCACACGGGATGAAACCGGTACGGTTACCTGTCTTCGTCGTGCCACGCGTCTTTTCCGGCTCGGCACTTATTTCTCCCGATTCTTGTGCATAAAGAAGTGGGTCTCCGCTGTGCCTTTGCCCCCGATCTTGCAGGCGGTTTCTTCCTTGTTTTCCTTCTCCGCCGATTGGATGAGCTGGAGCTGTTCGATTATCACTTGCCAGAAATCATCTTCTTGAGACACCACGCCGCCATCAATCCATATGCTTTCTTCCGGAGGCAGAATTTTCCGAGCGAGAACGGTCTTTCCAGAATTTGTCTGTCCAGTGACCGTGACGAGCTCACATAAATTGTCTTTGACTTCGGCAAGCTTCCCTTTTCTTTAAGGGAAACCTATTGATGATGTCGGGCCAACGAATATTGCCAGCCATTGCATGGAAGGTGTGAATAGATAATCATGGATGATCTACGCCTTAATTTCACCCGATCGCAATAATCGATGTCCCTCAAAAACAGTCAGGATGTCAAGGCGATTTCCATCTCGTTTCAGTCACCCGGTTCTCTCTCCATCAATGCCGTCTTCAGTTCTTTGGTGCTGTAAAGATCCCCACTTCAGTCCTCCGCTCCTCCCTCTTCCGACAGAATCAAGAAACGCTTTCTTGTAAACCAAATCATCGTAGTCTTCAGGAGAGAGGAGAACTCCGACTGGTTTTCCGTGCCGAAATAGGTGCTCCCTGTTCGACAATGGGGTTTTATTTTTCATTCGAGGTTGGACGTTCGATGTTCAATGTTCGACGTTCTTTTCAAATGCCGTACTTCTGAGTTTATAGCGTAGCACCCGTTCGCTGATGCCGAGTTTTTCGGCCGCCCGGGTCTGGACCCCGTAGGGTTTCCTGCAGGTCTGCCGGATCAGGTACTTTTCCAGGGCGTCCAACTGTTCCATCGGGGAGATCGGAAGACGACGGGGGCGGTGAATCCGGCTCATCCCGGCCCTCCTTTAAATGGAAGGGGATCTCCCGGGTAGTAATCAGATTGTCCCTAGCCAGGACTACGGCCCGTTCGACCAGGTTCTCCAGTTCTCGGATATTGCCCGGGTAATCGTGACGCAGGAGCAGGTCCCGGGCTTCCTTGGATACTTCGATGTTCTCTTTCCCATTGGCCCGGCCGAATTTTTTCAAAAAATGATCCAAAAGGATGGGGATATCCTCTTTCCGCTCCCGCAAGGGCGGGAGGAAGAGGGAGACCACGTTCAAGCGGTAGTAGAGGTCCTCCCGGAAGCGGTTTGTTTGAATGAGCTGCTCCAAGTCCTGATCGGTAGCCAAATCAGCCGGACATCCACCTCGATGGTTTTGCTGCCCCCTACTCGCTCAAAAGCCCTCTCCTGAACGGCCCGCAATAGTTTAGACTGCCGAGAACCAGGGAAAAATCGCCGATCTCGTCTAAAAATAGGGTCCCCCCGTGGGCTTGTTCAAATTTCCCCTGGTGCTGTGAAATTGCACCGGTAAACGCCCCTTTTTCATGGCCGAAAAGCTCGCTTTCCAGGAGGTTCTCGGGGATAGCCGCGCAATTGAGGGTCACCAGCGGACCGGAAGATCGCGGACTGTGGTAATGGATGATCCGGGCCAGCAGCCCTTTGCCCGTACCGCTCTCCCCCCGGATCAACACCGTGGACTGGCTGGGGGCTACCCGGGCCACCAGGGAGAGGACATCCTCCATCCGGGGACTGTGGGTAATCAATCCCTCGAAGCTGAATTTTGTTTTCAGTTCCTGGCGAAGCTGCCTCACCTCCCAGGTCAGCAGCAGACTGCTCTCGATCCGCTCCAATAGAATCAACAGTTCGTCCAGATCAATGGGCTTGGTCAGATAATCGTAGGCGCCCATTTTCATGGCCTCGACGGCCTTTTCCACCGTACCGTAGGCCGTCATCAGGACCACTACCGTTTCAGGATGCCGTTTTTTGATTTCCTGGAGCAGGGTGGTGCCATCCATGCCGGGCATTTTATGGTCGGTGAACACGACCTCGCAGCCGTTTTCTCTCAGCCAGCCGAGAGCAGCCTCACCGCCCTCCGCCGCGTGGACGGTATACCCCTTTTTCTGCAGGAAGCCCTGCAGCAGCTCCCGTTGGTTCTTTTCGTCGTCAACGACCAGCAGGCGGATTTTATGAGGTTCAGACATGCGGACCAGCGTAATGGATGCCCTTGGGATTTAAAATAAAGATCGGGGCAAGGTGCTTTTCGTTTTAATGTAAACTGCTTCGAATAAACTCAATCGGCACCTTGAATGGGGTCCCTCCGGGGAACACACCGGCCACCCCCAGATCCATTAAAGCCGGAATGTCCCGTTTGGGGATCACCCCGCCCACCAGGACCAATCGGTCCCGGAGCCCCTTTTCGGCCATCAAGGCCATCAGTTTTTTGCTGATGGGTAAATGGGCCCCCGGACATGATGGACAGGCCGACCACATCCACCGCCTCCTGGAGGGCCGCCTGGACGATGCTTTCCACGGTCTGGTGCAAACCGGTATAAATAACCTCCATCCCGGCATCCCGCAGGGCATGGGCCATTACCTTGGCGCCACGGTCATGGCCGTCCAATCCCGGTTTGGCGATCAAGATCCTTATTTTTCGATTGATTTTCTTCTCACTGGTCATGGATTAAATGATCCCCTTTTCTTTCATTTCATTTATTTGGTCCGGGCCGAGACCCAACACCTGCCCGTAAATCGCTTCATTATGCTCCCCGAAACGGGGTGGAAAAGAAAGCCGACCGCCGCTGGATTTCAAGTACTCGGTCATGTGGGGCGGCGGCGCCAGGGTAATTTTCATACCGGTCTTCGGATCCTTGGCCTTCAACAAATTTCGACGACCAAGGGGTCCTGAACCACCTGATCAATACAATGAATCTCGGAAATAGGCACCCCGATTTGATTAAAAAGGCTGATCAATACGGTGCTTTCGAATTTTCGGGTAATAGCGCTGATCTCCTGATTCAGCTTCTTTCACCTCGGCGATCCGGCCGGCATTCTTCCGGTATTGCTCCTGAGCCAGCGATTCAAAACCGGGCAACTGTGTCAGGGCGTTCCACTGCTTGTCGTTGCCGCCGGCCACGTAAACGTAGCCGTCGGCCGTGGGGTAGACGGAAACGGGGGCGAAGAACTCATGGGTGTTTCCCCGCCGGGTGATCTTTTTGCCGAAAGACCGGCTCAGAGTGATGGGTACGGTCAGCCAGGAAACCGTGCTTTCGAACATGGATAGGTCGATCCGGCTGCCCTGACCGGTAGCCTGGCGACGAAACAGGGCCTTCATCAGCAGACCGTAGGCGTGTTCGCTGGCTCCCATATCCGGCAGCGGGATGCCCAGGACCTGGGGTTCACCGTCCGCCTCCCCGGTCAATTCCATCAGGCCGCCCCGGGCCTGTAGTATCGGATCGTAGGCCGCCTCGTTGCTGTCCGGGCCGAACCCGGTGATTCCCAACCAAATCAAATCCGGCTTGACGGCCTTGAGGATTCCATAATCGATGCCCAGCTTGGCATAGTTTCGAGGAAGTTGGTTGGTGGCAAAAATATCGACCTTTAGTTTCATAATCAGGTCTTTTAAGATCTGCTGTCCCTCCGGAACACCCAGGTTTAAGGTCAGGGCTTTTTTCCCGGCGTTGATGGCCATAAAATAACTGAACATCCGCTCTTCCTGGAGGACGTTATCCCCCACCATGCGGTTGGGGTCACCAAAGACCGGATGCTCCAAACGGATTACCCGAACACCGTCCTGGACCAACCGGAAGGTCAAATAGGGCAGCACAGTAGCTTGTTCCAACGAAAGGACGGTTATTTGACTTAATGGATCCATGAATCCTCCTCGATCCTCGAAACGGGAACGAAAAAACTCCCGTTTATGAATTGACACCCTGTAAGATATTTAATAAATTTAGTGGAACAGCCTTTTACCTGTCAAGTTTTATTGTTGCACGGCGTGAATCGTTGAACGCCAGGATAGGACAATATGTTTACCATAACCGACATTATTGAAATTGCGTTACAGATTGAAAAAAACGGGGAAAGCACCTATCGCCGGGCTCAGCGAGAGACCTCCGATCCCTCCTTGGCGGATCTGTTTGGCCTGCTGGCCGACGAGGAGCTGGATCATCAGCGCTGGTTCACCGAGTTTAAAAATCGGGTGGGAATCAAACCAGTGGACGAGAACCTGGAAGCCATGGGCCGGGAGCTGTTTCAGAACGTCCTGGGAGAAAAAGCCTTTTCTCTGGATGAACAGGATCTTTCCAAGGCCCAGGATATCCAGACCGTTATGCGTATATCCGCCGAATTCGAGCAGGACACGGCAGTTTTTTATGAAATGCTGAGAGCCTTTCGTTGAAGATACCCAAAGCCGGGATGATCTCCGGCTCATTATGAAGAAGAAAAAGAACACCGCCGCAACCTTCAGGAACGTCTGGGAAGCCCGTTTTGAGGAACCCCACAACAAATGACGGACTCGCAAAAAGCCGCCGAAAGGCCGTTTTCGTCATTCCGACGAAAGTCGGAATCCAGTAGGTTCAATCGGTTATGAAATCACTGGACCCCGGTTTTCACCGGGGTGACGACTTTTTGCGAGGTTATCAACAAATGGCATTCCAGTAACCCCCCATGCCCAGGGCGGACACCCGCGAAACATGAAAATATTCAAGCTCTCCTTTTTTGTAGGGGAGGGGTTAATCCCCTCCCGACTTTGGGAATTAAGGATTCAAATTTTTTCAGGAGCATGATTTATGCCCGGCTGGGTGCGGGAGGGGATTAACCCCTCCCCTACACTCGACCTCGCAATGACATGAGTGCACGGCTTTATTTAACTACTAAAAGGAGGATTTCATGGCTGCCCCACAAGAAATTTTTAAAGAAAAGTTGGCTCAACAGATTATCAAGGCCCTGGAAAAGCGACGCATGTCCGGGACCTACGCCCCGACCATTGCCCAGGCTCGGGAGGAAGTGGCGGCCCTGATCCCGGACGGCTCCTCGGTCTTCCGTTGCGGGTCCACTTCCCTGGTAGAAATGGGGCTGTGGGAACGGTTGAAGGCCAACCCCAGGATTACCGTGATCGATCCTTACCTGCCGGCAATATTCACCGGAAGAAGGCCTCGCGGAGCGCCGCCGGGGGCTGACGGCCGACTTCATGATCGCCAGCAGCAACGCCATCACGCTCGATGGAAAACTGGTGAATCTGGATGGGATGGGGAACCGAGTGGCGGCGATGGCCTTTGGCCCCAAAAAAGTCATCCTTTGTCATCGGCATGAATAAGGTCGCCCTGAACCTGCAGGAGGCCATGGACCGCAGACCCCAAACAGGTGGCCGCGCCCATGAACTGCATCCGGCTGAATATAGATAACCCCTGCAAAGAAACCGGTTTGTGCAGCGATTGCCACACCCCGACCCGTATTTGCAATATGTGGTCTATTATCGAAGGCCAGGCCGTCAAGGATCGCCTTCAAGTGAAGTTGGTCGGAGAAAATCTGGGTTATTTAGACCTCCCCTAATACGGTCTTAAGCATCGATCTCTGATGGTCCCTCTGCGTCTCTCGGATCTAATCGATCTGCTACGCAATTCCCAAGTACCGCGGCAGGAATTGAAGCAATCTCTGCCCAAATGCCGGACACAGCCTGCCGGCGCCGTGCTTTTTGTTGTTCCCTGCTTCCGGAAATGTCCCTTCTGGAAGCCCGGGACCACATCAGGAAATTCCCCCCCGTCCGGCGGAGCGAGCTTACGCAAGGGGGTTCCCCTGCCCGAAAGGGGATTGACCTTTCCGGTCGGTGCCGGTCCGGGCTTCTACAGCCCATCCCACCCTCTCGTCCAGCTATAATGGCCGGTAGTGGAGCCATCTTCTTTCCGATAAAAATGGGCTCCGGCAGATCATAGCGTTGTTTTTTTGATTTCTGAAGGATAACAGACCCTCACCAACCGCATCCTATGCCTAGCAAA
>CAVUPH010000032.1:0-137889 GCA_963743305.1 uncultured delta proteobacterium | reverse complement strand
GTACGCGGAGGCGCAGTCCCTCGTACTGGGCGCCGCCGCCGATTCGCTCATGGTCGCCGACCGCCGACGCCAAGGGCGTGCCGTCGGCGCGGATCGTGCTGCTGCGCGGCGTGACCGACCAGGGCTTCATGTTCTTCCACCAACTACGACAGCGCAAGGGTTGTGACCTCGCGGACAACCCGTGCGCGCGCTGGTGTCGCATTGGCACGATCTCGACCGCCAGGTGCGCATCGAGGCACGCCACGAAGGCGCCGGAAGCCGAGTCGGTGGCGAACTGGAACACCCGGCCGCGTCCGAGCCAGCGAGCGTGTGGGTGTCGCGGCAGAGCGAGACGGTCGGGAGCCGCCAGCAGCTCGAGGCCGTGGTCGCGTTCCAGCGGGAGCGGTTCGGCGACGACGGTGCCGTCCCGCTCCCACCGTCCTGGGCGGCTTCCTGGTGACGCCCGACGACGTCGAGTTTCTGGCAGCACCGCATGACCCCGTGGACGACCGCCTCCGCCACCCGGCGAACCGCGGCCCGCCACGGGTGGGTCCTCGAACGCCTGCAGCCCTGATCGCGGTACCGGGTTTCGCGGGCGTGCGCTACGCGGGGAGTGTCGGTGTGGCGACGAGCACCTCGGTCGTCCCGTGCTTGCGCTCCCATCGCATGACCTCGAGCACCGAGACGTACACGACGAGGCGCCCGAGCACGAGCAGCCAGACGAGCAGGGCGAACACGGCGCCGATGGTCCCGTAGAGCTCGGAGGAGTTCGCGACGAGCCGCGGCACGACGATGGCGCCGACGACCTTGAGCACCTCCAGGCTGACGCCGCCGACGAGCGCCGCGGGGACGAGCGCGTGCAGCGGGACCCGCCGGTTGGGCAGGACCACCGACGTCCACAGGAACCCGACGGTGTTGGCGCCCACGGTGATCACGACCACGAGGGGGCCGAAGACCGTGGGCAGGCTCGTCCACAACGAGGTCGCGAACCCGGCGGCGACGAAGATCATCAGGGCCCCGGCGAGCCAGACGAGCCCGATGAACCGGTCGACGAGGCCACGGATGGGACGTGCGACGTGGCGTCGTACGTGCTCGCGATGGCGACGGCGAACCCGGTGCCGACGACCAGGAGTCCGAGTACGCCGGCGACGGTCGCGAGCCGGCGGCTCCGACGCGCGGTGTCGACCGCGTCCGTGACGATCTTCTCCGCGCTGCCGTTCACGCCGAGGGAGCTCACGATGCGATGGGTGATGTCGTGGTCGTTGGCCGACACGAAGCCGACCACGGCCGCGGCGAGGACGATGAGCGCGAACAGCGCGCGAGGAACCCGTCGAGCGTGATCGAGTTCGCCAGGGCCCGTCCGTTGATCGCCGTGTAACGGTCCTGGACGCGGAGGGCCCACCCCAACGGTCGGAACCGCTCACCGAGCCGGTCGAACCGAGCTCGCACGTCGACGCCCACGGGCGACAGTGTCGTCCAAGCCGTGGCCGGCGCGGGAACTGATCTAGCGTCCCGGCCATGACCTCGACCGTGCTGGGTGCTGCTCGCGGTCGCAGGTGCGTTCGCCGTCGGCGATTGGATCGCCGTAGCTCGCGAGGCGAAGCCGCTCGAATACGTCTGCAAGCCGGCGACGACCGCCGCGTCGGTCGGCGATGGCGGCGACGGTCGACCCGGTGCACGCCGACACCCGGGCGTGGTTCGTCGCCGTGCGGTGTTCTGCCTCGCCGGGGACGTCTTCCTGATGCTCCCGGGCGACCGGTTCGTCCCCGGGCTCGTGCTCCTTCCTGGTCGGGCAGCTGCTGTTCGCGGTCGGGTTCTTCCTGCATCCGGGCGCCGGCGGCGCGTAGGCACGGCTGATCGGTCTCGTGTTCGTGGGAGTCGTCGGTGGGCGGCTCGTCGGCCGGTTCCAGCGCGCGCGCGCTGCGTTCCGGTCACCGTGCCCTGGTCGCGCCGGTGGTCGCCTATTTCCTCGCCATCGCGGTCGATGGTGGTCGGCGCGAGCGGAGCGCCAACGTGGCGGCGATCGCCGGCGCGCTGCTGTTCTTCGTGTCGGACGGCCTGATCGGCGAGACGCGGTTCGTCGCGCCGGTGCCGCTACGCCCCGGTCGCGATCATGGTCACGTACCACCTCGCGCTCGCCGCGTCGTCGTCTCGCTCGTCTGAACCCCAATCCCGCGTGCAGGAGGAGTCCCATGCGCCGCTCGATCGCCGACGCCCTCGACGACCACCCCGATGACGACGACGAACGCCCGCCCGTGTCGTGGGCGGTGGCGCTCGTGGACGACTGCGACGCCTGCGGCATGGGCGAGCCGCGCGTCGTGCCGACGCTGGAGGAGGCGGGCCGGGCCGGGCTCGGACTCGTCGCCCATCTCGCCGGGACACTGCGTGGAAGCTGCGGTTCGCGATCGCGTCGGCGCTGCGCGAGATCGGCGAAGACCCCGGCCCCTGAGCGTGCGGTCTGTGCGGGAGTGGGAACGGGCTTTAGAGGAGCAGCGGGGCGGGGAGCGGTCGACCGAGGCCTGGGCCGTCCGGTACTCGGCGACCTGGTCGACCGAGATCATCGCGATGCGGTGCTCGGTCGCGTACATCTCGAGGTACGGGTAGCGGGCCGGCGAGCCGTCGTCGTGGAGGACCTCGCAGATGACCGCGACCGGCGGCAGGCCGGCGAGCCGGGCGAGGTCGACGGCCGTCTCGGTGTGGCCGCGCCGCTCGAGCACACCGCCCGGGCGGGCGCGGGAGTGGGAACACGTGACCCGGGCGCCGGAACTCGCTCGGACGGGCGCCGACGTCGATGGCGCGCTGGATGGTCAGCGCCCGGTCGGCGGCACCAATCCCGCTGCCGGCACCGAGGTGGTCGATCGAGACGGTGAACGCGGTGTCGCAGCCGGCCTCGTCGGGCGGGACCATCGGGCGCAGGTCGAGGTGGGAGAGGTGCTCACCGCAGAACGGCATGCACACGAGGCCCCGCGCCCACCGCAGCATGAAGTTGATGGAGTCCCCGTTGACCCAGCTCGCGGCCATGGTCAGGTCGCCCTCGTTCTCGCGGTCCTCGTCGTCGACGACGAGGACCATCTCGCCGCGGCGGATTCGCTTGAGGGCTTCGTCGATCGGGGCCAGCGCCATCGGTGTTCTCCTGCTCTCGGTCTGTTCGTCGGTGACGGGGGGTCGGATTCAGTTGCGGGGCAGTGTCACGACCATTCGGCACCCGTGCGGGTCCCGCGGTTCGGGATGGATCTGCCCGCCGTGCAGATCCACGATCCATCGGGCGATCGCGAGGCCGAGGCCCGTGCCGCCGTCGCTCGAGGCCCGCGCCGCGTCAGCGCGGTAGAAGCGTTCGAACACGCTCGCTCGGACTCGGGAATCCCGGGCCCTCGTCGAGCACCTCGATCGTCACGCCATCGGTGCCGCGCCGGGCGTGCACCTCGACGGTGCCGCCGTGTGGCGTGTACCGCACCGCGTCGAGCAGGCTTCGCGACCACCTGATGGACGTGTTCGGGGTCGCCGCGGCGGTGAGGTTGGCAGGTTCGACGCTGACCGCGACCCCGACCGCGGGTTCGTGCAGCTGCTGCTCGCGCACCGTGTGCTCGAGGAGGGGTTCGACGGCGAACTCGGACCGCTCGAGCGCCAGCGCGCCCCGACTCGAGGCGCGACAGGTCGAGGAGCTGCTTGACCAGGCGGCCGAGCCGCTCGACCTGCGCCAGCATCGTGCGGAAGGTCTCGGGGTCGGGGTCGCCGATGCCGTCGACGAGGTTCTCGAGCTGAGCCTGGAGCGCGGTGATCGGGGTGCGCAGCTCGTGCGACACGTTGGCGACGAGGTCGCGGCGCATCCGGTCGGTCTCGGCGAGCTCGGCGGCCATGCCGTTGAAGGCCCGGGCCAGTGCGCCGACCTCGTCGCGTGTGAGGAGTCGGTCACCCGGCGGCTGTAGTCGCCCTTGGCCATGGCGTCGGCCGCCGAGGCCATCTCGCGGAGCGGCGACGTCATCCCGCGACAGATAGCGGACCATCACCATGGCCACCAGCGCGGCGATGACACCGCTGACGGATGGCCAGATGCCGACCTTGATGCCGACCCAGAAGACGAACACCGTCACCGCGACGGTGACCGCGATGACGAACCCCTGGAGCTTCAGCTTGATCGACGGGATCGGCGCGAGCGGGTGCCGGATGTCGAGGTCCCGGAGGTGGACGTCGCGCAGGTGGGCGTCGCGCAGGGGGCGGTTCACGAGGCCCGGTCCTCGACACTCTTGTCGTGGTGGGCGTCGTCGGCGGCGTAGCCGACGCCGTGCACGGTCCGCACGATGTCGACGCCGAGCTTTCGGCGCAACGCCGCGACGTGCGAGTCGACGGTGCGGGCTCCCGAGCCGTCGCGGTAGCCCCAGACCTCACCGAGCAGCTGCTCGCGCGTCAGGACCCGGCCGGGGCGGCGCGAGGTGGAGCAGCAGGTCGAACTCCGTCGGCGTGAGGTGCACGACCTCGTCGCCGCGGCGCACGCGCCGGGCCTCGACGTCGATGACGACGTCGCCGACCCGCACGGTGTCGGGCTTCGCGCCGGCAGCCCGGGCTGCGGTCGACCCGGCGGAGCAGGGCGTGGACCCGGGCGACCAGCTCGCGGGCGCTGAACGGCTTGGTCAGGTAGTCGTCAGCGCCGACGGCGAGCCCGACCACCAGGTCGGTCTCGGAGTCGCGGGCCGTCAGCATGAGGACCGGGGACGGGGCGCTCCCCCGGACCTTTTGACCCTGTCCGCCCCAGGTCAGGAACCTTGACTTTTGGTTGCGGAATAAGTATATTAAAAAATTAAAGATAACCCTATAAAGAGGCGATAGTACAGGGCGAGAGTGGCGGAGTTGGTAGACGCACTGGACTTAGGATCCAGCCCTGGCGACAGGGTGGGGGTTCAAATCCCCCCTCTCGCACCAATACCGGCGCAACAAGGACAAGGCTATGAAAATACAGGTGGAAGATTTATCCCCGATTCGAAAAAAATTGATTATCGAGGTCGAACCGGAAAAGGTAAAAGAAGAATGGCAGACGGTTTACCGAGGTGTCAACAAGAAAGTCAAAATGAAGGGGTTCCGGCCGGGGAAAGTCCCCCGAAGTATGGTAGAAAAGTATTATGGCCCTCAGATTGAGGATGAGGTGGTCCGAAATCTGGTTTCTAAAAGTTACCCGGAGGCCTTGAAAGAATCCCATTTGATTCCCATAGCTATGCCCCTGCTGGACCAACCGACCCTTAATCCCGAGGGGCCCTTTACCTTTCAAGCCACGATCGAATTGAAACCGGAAATTATCATCTCGGATTATAAGGGATTATCGTTAAACCGGCAGGAGGCGGCCGTAAAAGAAGAGGACGTGGAGCACCGGCTGACTCTCATCCAGCGATCCCATGGCGTGTTATCCTCCTTGGAGACCGAGCGACCGCTTCAAGAGGGGGATTTTGCGGTCATTGATTATAATTCCTGGCTGGACGATCAGCCGTTACCCGATGGTTCGGCCGCCAATTTTGATTTGGAGGTAGGCGGCGGGTATTTTAACGCGGATTTCGAAAAAGAACTGTTGGGTCAGAAAAAGGGTGAAACCAGGGAATTTGAGATTCAATTCCCGGAAACCCATGGAAATGCCTTGCTCGCCGGTAAAAGGATAAAATACAGGGTCACCCTGAAAGAGATCAAGGAACGGAACCTTCCGGAATTAAACGATGAATTTGCTAAAAGCCTGCAAGAGGGGTTATTCAATTCCCTGGAGGATCTCAAGGCTAAGATTCGGGAAGATCTGGAAAATATGGAAAAACAGCGGGCTGAGGCTAAAGTAAACGAAGAGCTCCTGGAACAGTTAATGGCCAAAACGGAGTTTGAGGTTCCCGAAGCGTTGGTCGATCAGGAAATGGAGGCCATGATGGCCCGTTTGGAGCAGGACATGACCCGACGAGGTATGACTTGGCCCCAAAACGAGGCGGACCACAATCGAATCCGGGAAAATATGAAACCGGTAGCTCAAAAAAGGGTGCGCCGGCAGTTGATTCTGGAAAAAATAGCAACCTTGGAGTCTCTGGAGGTGCTTCAAGAGGAACTGGAGGCCGAATTCGCCAAGATTGCTCAGGGAGTCAACCAATCGGCTGGTTTTGTTCGGGAAGTGTACCAGAAAAACAATATGCTGCCCCAGTTGAGCGCCCAATTGCTCGAAGAAAAAACGTTGACCTTTTTAAAAGATCAGGCCCAAATCACTCATTCATAGAATCGTTGAGGAATATTTATGACGTTAATACCTATTGTAGTCGAACAGGACAGCCGGGGGGAGAGGGCCTATGATATCTATTCCCGTCTGCTCAAGGACCGAATCCTCTTTTTAGGTTCCCCCATTGAAGACCATGTCGCCAATCTGATTATCGCCCAGCTCCTTTTCCTGGAGGCCGATGATCCGGATAAGGATATCCACATGTATATCAATTCTCCGGGTGGAGTTGTCACTTCCGGTCTGGCGATTTACGACACCATGCAGTACATCAAACCGAATATTTCCACCTTGTGCCTCGGACAGGCTTCGAGTATGGGCGCTTTGTTGCTGGCGGCCGGCGCCCCGGGACTGCGTTATGCCTTGCCCCACTCCCGAATTCTAATCCATCAACCCTTAGGGGGGTTCCAGGGACAGGCCACCGATGTGGATATCCAGGCTCGGGAGATTTTGCGCATGCGGGAAGAGCTGAACAATATTCTGGTCCGGCATACCGGGCAGCCTTATGAAAAAATTCAAAAAGACACGGATCGGGATTTTTTCATGACCGGGGAACAGGCTAAGGAATACGGCATCGTGGACAAGGTGATTTCTCAACGAGAACCGGCACCCGCCGCGGTGAGTTAAAGTCAAGTCAAGGCAGAAATGAGGAAGGTAGCATGAACAAGAGAGGCAATGACAAGGGCAAGGGGAACGAACTGGTCTGCTCCTTTTGCGGGAAAAACCAGGAGGAAGTCAAAAAGTTGATCGCCGGGCCTTCGGTCTACATTTGCGATGAATGCATCGGTCTCTGCAATGAAATCATTGCCGAAGAATACGAGAAGGAGGAAGCCCAGGTCGGTGATAAAGTTCCCAAACCGGCGGATATCAAGGCCACCCTCGATCAATACGTCATTGAACAGGAAAAAGCCAAGAAGATATTGTCGGTGGCCGTCCATAACCACTACCAACGGATTGACACCAAGATCGACATGGACGGGGTGGATCTGCAAAAAAGTAACATTTTGTTAATCGGTCCCACCGGATCCGGCAAGACCCTTTTAGCTCAGACTCTGGCTAAAATCTTAAAAGTGCCTTTTACCATTGCCGACGCTACGGCGCTGACGGAAGCCGGGTACGTGGGCGAGGACGTGGAAAATATCATTTTGAATTTGTTGCAGGCCGCTGAATATGATGTGGAACGGGCCAGTCGCGGGATCGTCTATATTGACGAGATCGATAAAATTGCCCGCAAGTCGGAGAACACCTCCATCACCCGGGATGTATCCGGGGAAGGAGTTCAGCAGGCACTACTTAAGATTATCGAGGGGACCATGGCCAGTGTTCCCCCCAAGGGCGGGCGCAAGCACCCCCAGCAGGAATTCGTTCGGGTGGACACCTCCAATATCCTTTTCATCTGCGGGGGGGCCTTTAACGGACTGGATAAAATAATCCAGGGCCGGTTGGGAGCCAAGGCCATGGGCTTCGGGGCCAATATCCAAAAACGTTCCGAGAAAAAACGCCTGGGAGAGATTTTGGAGGGGGTCCGACCGGAAGACCTGCTTAAATTCGGATTGATCCCGGAATTTATCGGCCGTCTGCCGGTCATTGCCACCTTGGATGAACTGAGCGAAGAGGCCTTGATTCGGATCCTTAGGGAACCCAAAAATGCCATCGTTCGTCAGTATCAAAAGCTTTTCCAATTACAGGGCGTCGATTTGAAGTTCACCGAGGGGGCTATTAAGGCCGTTGCCCGGGAGGCGCTGAAACGCAAATCCGGGGCCCGGGGACTGCGTTCCATCCTGGAGAATTCCATGTTGGATATCATGTTTGAGATTCCCTCGTTGAGCAATGTGAGGGAATGCATCATCAGTGAGGAAGTGGTGTTAACCAAGGAGGCGCCCATACTCCTTTATGAAAATCAGGCCGAATCAGCCTAAAGGAAGTCCTTATGTCGGAAATCATTTCTAAAGACCAGCATCAATCTCGGGGGCTTAAACAAATCATCCCCGTGCTGCCGCTCAGAGACATTGTTGTTTTTCCCGGGATGGTGGCCCCTTTGTTTGTGGGGCGCGAAAAATCCATCCAGGCGCTGGAGTACAGCATGTCCCTGGAAAAAGATGTTTTTCTCCTGGCCCAGCGTCAGGCCAAAATAGACGATCCTTCGGAAAGGGAGCTTTATCAGGTAGGAACCGTGAGCACGATTTTGCAAATGCTTCGTCTGCCTGACGGGACGGTCAAGGTCTTGATCGAGGGCCGGTATCGGGCCCGGGCCCGGCGCTATTTGCCCAATAAGACCTTTTTTCTGGTGGAAGTGGAGGAACTGACGGATCTTCCGGCCACGGAATCCGAGAGGGAAGCGCTGGTCCGGACGGTCAAGAACACCTTTGAGAATTATCAAAAATTCAACAAGAAAATTCCCCAGGAGCTGGTCCATACCATCAACGGCCTCGATGATCCCACCCGCCTGGTCGATGCCCTGGTCCCCCATTTAGGAATCAAGTTGGAGCAGAAGCAGGAGGTCCTGGAGATCATTCAGGTCAGCCAGCGACTGGAAAAGCTTTACGAATTCATGCGGGGCGAAATTGATATCTTAGAGATCGAACAGCGCATCAAAGGCCGGGTCAAGAAACAAATGGAGAAGACCCAGCGGGATTACTACTTGAACGAGCAGATGCGGGCCATCCAGAAAGAGATGGGGGAGCAGGACGACTTTAAGAATGAGATCCAGGAACTGGAAAAGCAGATTAAACGCAAACGCATGTCCAAGGAGGCCGGAACCAAGGTCCGCCACGAATTGAAAAAATTGAAAATGATGTCCCCCATGTCGGCGGAGGCGACGGTGGTGCGCAATTACATCGACTGGCTGCTGGCACTGCCCTGGTACAACAAAAGCCGGGTGAAACTGGATATCGACGAAGCGGAAAAAATTCTCCATGAAGACCACTACGGCCTGGAAAAACCGAAAGAGCGGATCCTGGAATACCTGGCGGTTCAGAGCTTGAATAAGAAAATCCGCGGTCCGATTCTTTGTTTTGTGGGCCCCCCGGGCGTGGGGAAAACCTCCCTGGCCAAATCGATTGCCCGGTCCACGGGGCGCAATTTCATCCGTCTGTCTCTGGGCGGGGTTCGCGATGAAGCGGAAATTCGGGGCCATCGGCGGACGTATATCGGGGCGCTTCCGGGAAAGATCGTCCAATCGTTGCGCAAGGCCAAGTCCAACAATCCGGTTTTCTGCCTCGATGAAGTGGACAAGATGAGCACGGATTTCCGGGGAGATCCTTCGGCGGCCCTGCTGGAAGTCCTGGACCCGGAACAGAACTTCGCCTTCAATGACCATTATCTGGATATCGATTATGACCTGTCGGAGGTCTTTTTTATTACGACGGCCAACACCCTCTATTCCATCCCCCTGCCCCTGCAGGACCGGATGGAAATCATCCGCTTGCCGGGATATACGGAACAGGAAAAACTTCAAATCGCCCGCCAATTCCTGGTGAAGAAACAGGTGGAGGCCAATGGCCTGGCACCCGAGCATATCGAGATTTCCGATAACGCCATTTTGGCGATTATTCGCCATTTCACCCGGGAGGCCGGGGTGCGCAACCTGGAGCGGGAAATTGCCTCGCTTTGCCGGAAGGTGGCCAAGGAAGTGGTCAAGAAGGGGATGGGTACCCGGGTGGAGATCAACGCCTCCTCCATTCCCAAATACTTGGGGGTCTCCAAGTTCCGTTATGGGGAAACCGAAGAAAAGGACGAGATCGGCATTACCACCGGGCTGGCCTGGACGGAGTTCGGCGGAGAACTACTCTTGACCGAGGTAGTGCTGATGCCGGGCAAAGGCAAGCTGATCATCACCGGAAAACTGGGGGAGGTCATGCAGGAGTCGGCCCAGGCGGCCTTGAGTTACGTCCGTTCCCGGGCGGAACGCCTGGGGCTGCCCATCAATTTTTATCAGAAAATGGATATCCATATTCATATTCCCGAGGGGGCCATTCCCAAGGACGGACCCTCGGCGGGGATTACCATCGCCACTTCCATTGTCTCGGCCCTGCTCAAAATTCCGGTCAAACGGAAAGTGGCCATGACCGGCGAGATCACGTTGCGTGGTCGGGTCCTGCCCATAGGCGGGTTGAAGGAAAAATTGATTGCCGCTCAGCGCGGCAAAGTGAAGACGGTGATCATTCCCAAGGACAATGAAAAAGACCTGAGGGACATTCCCGCCAAGGTGCTAAAGTCCCTGGAAATTTTTCCAGTGGAAAGTATGGATGAAGTGCTTCGTCAGGCCCTGGTGTTGACTGATCCGGAAAAGCTCTTTAAGGAAATGCCGGAAGGAGAGACCCGGCCTTTTTATCTGGAAGAGGTCCCGGTTCTCCCCGAGTTGGTGGCGCATTAAGAGGAAACGCCGGGCGCAAAGCGCTGAGCGAAAATCAGGAGTTCCTGATTCGGTATTCCTGCAACTTTTGAATTTTTTTTGATTTTGAATTTGATTGCGGCTTCGCCGCACGGTGGTCTTTCAACATGTATCTCCTGAAACATATCAAACTGGATAAGGATTCGATTCTTATCGGTCGGCCCAAGGAGGAGGAATGGACCGTCCTGGCCGGCCAGGGCTACCGGATGGTGCTGGATATCCTGCCTCCGGAACTCCGGGACAAGGGATTGGCCAGACGGGTGAAGGCGGCCGGCATGAAGTACACCACCATCCCGGTGGAGTCCTGCGATCTCGCTTCCTGTCAAATTGATGAACCCTGGGTGGTCAAGTTTGCCCGGTTTATTCGCGGCAGCGATCAATACCCTTTTATCCTCTACACCGACGATGAGACCCTGGGGTTGAGCCTGGTGGTGTTGGCCAACCTGTTTCCGACAGGGGCCTCGGCCGGGGACGTGATCCGAGCCGTGGAAAAATTGGACCGGCCGCTCAAAGGGCGCCCGGATATCAAGCGTTTTCTCAACGAGTATTACCGGCATTACCGCCGGCCCCCAGGCCGCCGGCGCGTCGCCCTGTCGCCAAAGCCTTCCTGAGCTTCTCTTCTCCCCACCAAATCGTAAATCTTTCCCACCGGCGAAATCGGCGTTTCCTGTTATGTAATTGCATCTACGCTCTACTCGTACAGGAATTCCGGGTCAAGGTCGAGATGGTTGGCCCATTCGATGCTATCAAACTTGATCGTTACCGAGGAGAAGAGAGATGGGTTTCGTAGTTCGGAGAATTTGCCAAGTGGATTTCGACCCAAGCGAGGACAAGCTTTGTCTGTTTAGGGGGGATGCTACCCGCAGATACCTCGCCCGATAGAATATCGACTATCGCCATGAACTCTTGGTAGTACGCATCAATATGGGGAGGATTATGTTCTGCGGGGGAACAGAACATGCGGATGATAATTCCGTAAAACATCGATATAGTCGGCATGTAAGCCCCGGTGCTTCATTTCTTCACCGTTACTTATAATCCAGTGAAATTTAGAGGTGGCTCCCTTAGGAGAGCCACCATGAGAAAACCACAACGAGTTGGGAAAAAAGGAAAGACGAAATTGGAACCAGAAAAGAGGCCAATGACCGGTGACCCGCAAACCAGGCAGTTCTATGCCAAGAATTAATACCCCTGGGACGTTTTCCTTTCCGACGGCATCGTCGCGCAACTCCGGGTGGACCGCCACCCTTCAATCAGACCACGGCGGCCATCTCTCCGGTTCCAGCGGTGGGGGTCTCTTTGATGGGGAAGGTCGGCTGGTCGGCGGTACCACACTATACATTGAAAAGGACCAGGTTCTCGTAAACAGGAGTCCGGGCGAACTTGACAATTTCCAGAAAATCTTAGCTCGGGTCCATAGAGGCGCCTCCTTCAGTGTAACTTTGATGCCAGCATAAACCCGGGGATTGTCAGATCAGGACAAAAGCAAAATAAGTTTCTTGAGTCGAATTAGTTTTTTTACTAGTTTTCTCGGGAAGTGAAAAACATGGCTGACATACTAATTCTGTTGACTATTTTTTAGTACTCGGCTATTTTCCCTTTTATATCAAAGCGTTTCCGTCCCATCCTTCAACCATCAATCAAAATGAGGAGAAATTTATGAAAAAGGAAAAGAAGATCGGGGTCACCGATTTGCAACAACCGTCCAAAATCGTCGAAACAAGGTCCGAAGCCCCGATTAAAAAGCCAAGGAAAGCGGTAGTGAAAAAGAAAGTCGAAAAACCTGAGGTGGTCGCCAAGGCCTCTCCGAAGAAACAGGCCAAGAAAGTCCAACGCCGGAAACCGGGGCCGAAGAAGGCTGCGACCGCTAAAGTCAAGAAGGTCCCAGAAAGGAAGCCACGGAAGAAGGCTCCGGCATTGGTCCCGGCAGTTATCGGGAAGAAACCTGCCGCTAAGAAACTGGGATTAATTGGTCGAAAAACCGACTTACTCAAGATGGGAGAGGGGGCCTTCCTGTTCGCAATTAAGCAACAGGAACAGATTGAGGAAATGAAGGAAGTACTGGCCAACTACGAAAGAATCTTCGAGGCGGTCAGGCAACTTTTCAGCCGGGAAATAGAGGAAATCGAGGAGTTGGTAACGGAATTGTTGGAATAGAACCTATGGGGGTAGGATAATATGTTCAGTAGACTACTTCAAACCGATGAAGCAGTTTCCAGCCTGGTTCTTCGGTTGATGCTGGGGATAGTATTTTTCCCTCACGGAGCCCAAAAGGTTTTTGGATGGTTCGGCGGGCCGGGTTTCAGCACTACGCTCGTTTTTTTTACCGACAAAGCCGGGATACCTTTAATCCTGGCCTTCCTGGCCATCATGGCTGAATTTCTCGGGTCATTGGCCTTGGCCACCGGGTTTCTAACTCGGGTGGCGGCCTTCGGGATTGTGGTGAACATGGTGGTCTGCGCCCTGATGAACCACGTGCAAAACGGATTTTTCATGAACTGGTTTGGAAACCAAAAGGGCGAAGGGTTCGAATACCATCTTCTGGTTATTGCGATCGGGATCACTTTAATGGTAGCAGGCGGCGGGAAATGGTCCTTGGATGGCTGGGTGACCCATCGCCGGTCAATGTTTGAGTCCAAAATCGATTGATTTGAGCCAGCGGGTTGAGGAATCGGAGAGAATTCTCCGGGTATCAAAGAGTTTTTGAGGCTATTCGGGAATTATTCACCCGGGAGATGGGTGAGATCAAGGATTGGTTGGGGGAGGTGTTGAAATAGCCCCTAATACAAGGAAGATGAATGGGAATGTAGAGAGCTAGCTCAGGCCACCGGGTAGAACGTGGCGCCACTGGGCGCCACGGGAACCGTTATCAGGGGTTAATCTCCTCACCCGGCGGGTCCGGTTTTGGCTGCTAAGAGTAAGGGTGAGGCTATTTCTTAGAATTGCGCGCAGGCAGAGCAGTCATTAATATTGCAGGTTTTTGAATTAGAATCATAAGTGAAAGGGCTTTGACAAGAATTTCCGAGAGAAATATTATTGCACTGATCTGAGCTCGGAACATTGGGATAGGTGCACTTAAGAGTGCTGCTACCTCCCGAGGTGGAACTGTTGCAGCCAATCAGCAGGAGGGCACCGCACAGGATCACCGTTCCAAAGAAAACAATTACGAGAAGACGAAATGATTGCATAGAATAATCCCCTCTAAATAGTAATACTCCGAGCAAGATTAACAAGAAAAAAAAGGGTGTCAAGGAAAAATTCATTCTAATCAAAAAAGAAAAGGGGCCTAAAGCCGATTAAAGCCTTAGGTCCCTAATCTGTCATGCTAATATGTGGTGCCGGAGGTCGGAATTGAACCGACATGACCGCGGGGGTCGGGGGATTTTGAGTCCCCTGCGTCTACCAGTTTCACCACTCCGGCGGTTGGGTGGATTATTCACGAAAAATATTCGCAAACGAGAGTTGATTTTACGTAAAAGATCATGAAATTGTCAAGAAAAAATGGTTAAAAAATTATTGACAAGGGTTTCCAATAAAAATATAATAATCTTTTTATTAATTACGGGGCTGTAGCTCAGCTGGGAGAGCGCTTGACTGGCAGTCAAGAGGTCGACGGTTCGATCCCGTTCAGCTCCACCAAGGATATTCAAGGGGTTATTCACGCCGGAAGCGGCGGGAATAACCCTTTTTAATCTTAAAAAGATACCAACCCGAAAAATCCAAAAAAGATTTTTTGCCACAGACAACTACCGGACACGGATCATTGTCATAGTAAAATAGTTAGGACACGATTTTACTCGTGAGTAAAGTCGTATCCGGAGAGTGGTCGATCAAAGGCTTTTGATTGGTTCCGCGCGGTCCACTCGGCGGAAGGACTATTTCCTTCAATTTGGGATTGACAACACCTGGATTTATTAGGAATATAACAAGTAGATACCTATATCCCCCTCACCCCAAACGTTCGGCTGAGCTCACGTCGAGGCCCTCTCCCGCGAGGGGGAGAGGGGGTCTTGAAGCATGGATTAAAACCTGAAAATTCCCTAGGCATTACAGCGGACGAAAGGAAGGAACAACCATGAGTTATCAGTTTATTCAGTTGGAAGTCAAAGAAGGACTGGCTACGATCACCTTGAAACGGGACCCTTTGAATGTCCTGAATATCGCCATGATGAAGGAGATCAATCAGGCCCTTGATTCATTGAAGGGTCAATCATTCAAACTGCTCTTGTTCAAGGCGGCCGGCAAAGCCTTTTCGGCCGGGGTGGACGTGGGCGAACACCTGGGAGACCAGGTCAATGAAATGATCGAGGTCTTTCACGGCATCTTCCGGCGGATGGACAGCCTGCCGGCCGTTTCCATCGCTTCGGTCCAGGGGGCGGCCCTGGGCGGGGGCTGTGAGCTGGCCCTCTACTGCGACCTGGTCATAGCGTCGGAAAAGGCCAAGTTCGGTCAGCCGGAGATCCAGGTGGGCGTTTTCCCACCCATTGCCGCCCTGATTATGCCCCGCCTGACGGCCCGCAAGAAGGCTCTGGAACTGATCCTTTCGGGAGATATCATCCCGGCCCAGGAGGCCCTTTCCCTGGGGTTGATCAACAAAGTGGTGCCGGCCGAGGCTCTGGAAGAGGAACTGCAAAAATTTTTGGGGAAGTTTTCCGGCTTAAGCGGCCTGGTACTGGCCCTGACCAAGAAGGCCTTCAACGCCGGATTGATGGATCCGGCTGATCAGGGGCTTCTGGCCATTGAAAAAATCTACCTGCAGGAAATGATGAAGACCCACGACGCGGAGGAGGGGCTCAAGGCTTTCCTGGAGAAGCGAAAGCCGGTCTGGCAGGAACGGTAACGCGTTCACCCCGGCGCAGACCAAGGCAAACTAAGAGTCGAGAAAACACCGTCATTGCGAGCGAAGAGACGCAGAGAACATATCCCTCCTTGCCGAGAAGCTCCGGTTCTTGGGGATCTGCTTCGTCGCTTCACTCCTCGCAATGAGTCCGGCCTGAGGAGTTTTTGGCGAAATTGTCATCCTTCCTCGGTCGTTGAATTTTGGTCATTGGATTTTGTTCGGATTTCGAAATTCGGATTTCGGATTTGAACCGAGAATCAGGTTTCAGCTTCTCACATGATCCTGGATGTACTGGATGATCTCCGCGGTGTAGGTGCCCGGGCCGAAAATCTCGGCGATGCCCGCGGCTTTCATGGCCGGGATATCTTCATCGGGGATGATCCCGCCTCCCACGACCAGGACATCGGGAATCCCTTTTTCCCGGACCAGTTCCATGACCCTCGGGAAGAGGTATTCGTGCGCCCCGGAGAGGACGCTCAGGGCAATGACGTCCACGTCTTCCTGCATGGCCGTGGTCACAATCTGCTCCGGGGTCTGCCGCAGACCGGTATAGACCACTTCCATCCCCGCATCCCGCAGGGCGTAGCAAATCACCTTAATGCCCCGGTCGTGCCCGTCCAGGCCGGGCTTGGCCGCCAGTACCCTTATCTTTTTCGCTGCCGTCATGATCGCATCTCCTAGAGGGTTGAAACTGCGGTGTATTCGCCGAAGACCTCCCGCAGGGTGTCGCAGATTTCCCCCAGCGTGGCGTAAGCCCGGACGGCTTGCAGGATCAGCGGCAGGAGGTTGTCTTCGCCCTGGGCCCCCTGTTTAAGGCCGGCCAGCGAGGTCTGCACCGCCCCGTTATCCCGTTTCCCCTTGAGCCGCTGCAATTTCTTCATCTGCTGTTCCCGCACCGCCGGGTCCACCCGCAGCAGTCCGGTGGGCTTGGGCTCCTGGACCTGGAATTTGTTCAGGCCCACCACGATCCGCTCGCCCCGCTCGACGGCCTTTTGATATTTGTAAGCGCTTTCCTGGATCTCCCGCTGGACGAAGCCTTGCTCAATGGCCGCAGCCGCTCCTCCCAGTTCATCGATTCGACGGATGTAGTCCGCGGCCTGGCTTTCAATGGTATTGGTCAGGTGTTCGAGGTAGTAGGAACCGGCCAGGGGGTCGACTGTTTCGGTCACGCCGGTTTCATAGGCGATCAATTGCTGCGTGCGCAAGGCGATCTGCACCGCCTCCTGGGAAGGCAGGGCCAGGGCCTCATCCATGGAGTTGGTATGGAGGGACTGGGTCCCGCCTAAAACCGCCGACAGGGCCTGGAAGGCCACCCGGACGATATTGTTCTTGGTCTGCTGGGCGGTCAGCGTACAGCCGGCGGTTTGGGTATGAAAACGGACCATCAGCGAACGGGGGTCCCGGGCTCCGAAGCGTTCCTTCATGATCCGGGCCCAAAGCCTCCGGGCGGCCCGGTACTTGGCCACTTCTTCCAGAAAATCCTGATGGGCGTTGAAAAAGAAAGACAGCCGGGGCCCGATCACATCCACGCCCAGCCCGGCCTTCCGGGCCGCTTCCACGTAAGCGATGCCGTTGGCCAGGGTGAAGGCCACCTCCTGAACGGCCGTGGATCCCGCTTCCCGGATATGATAGCCGCTGATGCTGATGGTATTCCACTTGGGGACCTGTTGAGCGCAGAATTCGAAAATATTGGTGATGATCCGGAGCGAGGGCTGGGGCGGAAAGATATACGTGCCCCGGGAGGAATATTCTTTCAAAATATCGTTCTGAATGGTCCCGTTCAGGACCTCTGAAGAAATGCCCTGCTTTTCAGCCACCCCGATATACATGGCCAATAAAATGGCCGCCGGAGCGTTGATGGTCATGGAGGTACTGACCTTGTCCAGGGGGATTCCGTCGAAGAGCAGTTCCATATCCTCCAGGGAATCAATGGCCACCCCCACTTTGCCTACCTCCCCCTGGGACAGGGGATGGTCGGAATCGTAGCCTATCTGAGTGGGGAGATCGAAGGCCACCGACAGGCCGGTTTGTCCCTGGTCCAGGAGGTACTTATACCGTTGGTTGGATTCCTCGGCGCTGGCAAAGCCGGCATACTGACGCATGGTCCAGAACCTTCCCCGGTACATGGTGGGCTGGACCCCTCGGGTGTAAGGATATTCACCCGGGAACCCCAGGTCCCGTTCATAATCCAGGTCGGGCACTTCGGCCGGCGTGTACAAACGTTCCAGCGGAATTTCGGAAAGGGTGGTGAAGGTTTTCTTCCGCTCCGGGGTCTTGGCCAGCTTGGCCTCAACTTTCCGGTTCCATTTTTCCTGTTGCTGTCTAAAGGCTTCAAGTTTGAGGGGATCAAACATGGTGGGGCTCCTCTTCCGGTGTGATTTCTTAATCCGAAATTCGAAGAGTTGGTTGTTTCAAATAGTTGGATTTTAATCCTTCGTGCGTGTTTCGGCCTGCGACGAGCCCTTCGACAAGACTTCGGCGAGCTCAGTCGAGTCGCTCAGGGCCTTGAGTTTACCGAAAGGATCAGCCGAGTCGATTGCGTGCTTCAAATTTCGAGTTTAGCGAGTCAGCGAGTCATAAGGGAATATTCCCGTGTCGCCTGGGAAGTCGGCGGACATCGAATTTGGTTTCTAAGGATTCCAGCGCGCGAATCAGCTTGGGTCGGGTGTATTCCGGCAGGATGATTTCATCGATATATCCCAATTCAGCCGCCTTGTAGGGGCTGGCGAAAGTGCGCCGGTATTCCTCGACCAGTTCCTGGCGGGTCTTTTCCGGGTCCGATGATTCCTTGATCTGGTTGCGGAAGACGATGGGCACCGCGCCGTCCGGTCCCATGACGGCGATTTCGGCCATGGGATAGGCGAAATTGATGTCCCCACCGTGGTGTTTGCTGCCCATGACGTCGTAAGCGCCCCCGTAAGCCTTGCGGGTGATCAGGGTAATCTTGGGCACCATGGCGTCACAGTAGGCATAGATGATCTTGGCCCCGTGGCGGATGATGCCTCCGTGTTCCTGAGCCACACCGGGCAGAAACCCCGGTACATCCACAAAGGTGATGATGGGCAGGTTGAAACAGTCGCAGAAGCGTACAAACCGGGCGCATTTATCCGAGGCGTTGATATCCAGACACCCGGCCAGTGCCCGGGGTTGATTGGCCACGATCCCCACCGGCGTCCCGTTCAGTCGGGCGAAACCGACCACCATGTTGGGGGCGTACATTTTTTGGGTTTCAAAGAATTTTCGGTCATCCACGACGGTGAGGATGATCTTTTTTATATCGTAAGGCGTTCGAGGATTTTCCGGGATGACATTCCGAAGTTCCAGATCGATCCGGTTGGGATCGTCCCGGGTAGGTAGTTTCGGAGGTTTCTCGTTGCAGTTCTGGGGCAGGAAGGAAAGTAGTTCCCGGACCTTGTCCAGGGCGGCCCGATCATCCTTGGCCGACAGGTGGGCCACCCCGCTGGTGGAGTTGTGCCGGATGGCGCCGCCCAGCGCTTCCGGTTCCACTTCTTCGTGGGTTACGGCCTTGATGACCTGGGGCCCGGTGATGAACATGTGGCTGGTTTTTTCCACCATGATGATAAAATCGGTGATGGCCGGGGAATAGACCGCCCCGCCGGCGCAGGGCCCCATGATTACGGATATCTGGGGAATGATTCCGGAACACTGGACATTCCGGCGGAAGATCTCCCCGTAGCTGCCCAGACTGACTACCCCTTCCTGTATCCGGGCGCCGCCGGAATCATTGAGGCCAATGATGGGCGCCCCGTTACGCTCGGCCAGGTCCATGACTTTGCAGACCTTTTCACCAAAAGGTCCGCTCAGACTCCCGCCAAAAACAGTGAAGTCCTGGGAGAAGACATAAACCAGCCGGCCGTTGATCCGTCCGTATCCGGTTACCACCCCGTCCCCGAAAATCTTCTGGTTTTCCATGCCGAAATCCGTACAACGGTGAACTACGAATTTATCGAATTCCTCAAAGCTCCCTTTATCCAGAAGGTGTTCAATCCGTTCTCGGGCCGTCAATTTGCCCTTTTTATGTTGGGCATCGATCTTGTCCTGACCGCCGGCCAATTCCGCCTGAGCATTCAACGCGATCAATTCTTTAATTCGATCTTCTACCGTCATAGCGACCACCCCGGACTTTAACTTAAATTAGATGCTTATACCCATTTTTCTGAGAGTTTATCTGGTACAATTAAACCGGAACCATCAACAATTTTTGGCTTGGGATTAAACAAAAAAGGGTTGAGATAACCTTCATCTCAACCCTTTCGAAGGGGAATTTCACTCAATAATTATGATGACCTGATCGGCCTCCACTGACGACCCTTTTTCCACTTTGATCTCTTTTACCGTGCCGCCGGTGTAGGTTAAAATCGGCATTTCCATTTTCATAGCCTCGATGATGGCCACTTCGTCGTCCTCCTGGACCGCATCCCCGATACTTACTTTAATATCAATCACTTTCCCCGCCATGGGGGCTGTTATTTCAGCCACAATACCATCCTCCTTTAGTTTAGTTTATTTATGGGCAGTTGAAAATCAGGGTTCGAGCGCCGCCCCCCTCTCCGCTTTTGGCGGCTGGTCGGGTTGGCGGACTCGAAAAATCTTTGGGAATTGAAGGTTCCCGGCCTTTTGACGCAAGGGGCTTCAATCCTTTTTTGGGTAGATATCAGAGACATTTAGCGGGATTTTCGAACCCTTGTCAAGAAGAAAGTTATTTAGATTTCCCCTTCCTGTTCCATTTTGACCAGGTCTTCGAATTTGAGGTCGATCCCCAGGATCCCGACGATATCCTCCTCCGGGTTGCGGATCGGTCCGGAAACGGTGATGCACAGTGCCCCGGTGATGCGGGAGGTATAGAAATCGGAGACAAAAATCTTGCCGTCCTTGATGGGCTGGGTGAACCAGGAACGACCGGAAAAATCCTCATCCTCTTTGATCACCTGATACTTGGCCCGATCCACGATGCGGGTGATGTTTTTCGTGATCTTTTTTCCTTCCAGGTCGATGACATAAATAAACTGGATGAAGGGATTGAGCTCGATAAAATTTTCCATCACCGGCTCCTGCTGGACGGGATTCAGGGACCGGATCGCCTCCTGTTCCAGAATCTCTTCCACGATGTGATAAGCCAGTTGGTAGGCCTTCTGTTTCAGGGCATCAAATTCCGACAGGAAATATTCGGGCAGGTATTTCCGACTGACCCGCATCATTTCCTGAGAGGAGAGGGAGGTTACCCGGCCTTCTTCGTATTGCCGCATGACCCACTTGTATATTTTATGAACCCCCGGATGGTTCTTGGAGATCGTTTCGGATCCGGTCAGGTTGAGGTGCTTGTTGAGCCAGTGGACGATCCCCGCGGTTCCGGATTTGTCGGTAATGATGATACTGATCGGGCGATCTAAGATCTTCGCGGTGTTAAAGATGTTGTATATCTCCTCGTTTTTGATCAGACCGTCGGCGTGGATCCCGGCGCTGGTGGCATTGAAATCCGTCCCCACAAAGGGATAGTTGGGGGGAATCTGGAAATGAATTTCTTTTTCAAAATAATCCGCCATCTCGGTGATCACCCGAGTGTTGATGCCGTTATTCCGGCCCAAGAGGCTGATATATTCGATCAGCAGCCCTTCGATGGGGGTATTGCCGGTCCGTTCCCCGAATCCCAACAGGGCGCCGTTGATGGCGGCACAGCCGTAAAGCCAGGCGGTGGTGGCGTTGATAAAACCCTTATGAAAATCGTTATGCCCGTGCCATTCCAGCAGGTTGCCGGGCACCCCGGCATCTTCGATCATGGCCCGGACCAGTCGGGGCACGCTCCGGGGCAGGGCGGTCCCAGGATAGGTAACCCCGTAGCCCATAGTGTCACAGAGGCGGATCTTGATGTCGATGCCCGAGGACTCCCGCAGTTTCATGAGCTCGATAGCAAAGGGAATGCAAAAACCGTAGATGTCGGCCCGGGTGATGTCTTCAAAGTGGCAGCGGGGGGCTATCCCCAGGTCCAGTGCCCGGTTGACGATTTCCAGGTATTGGTCCAGCGCCTTGGGCCGGTCGAGGTTGAGCTTGTAAAAAATATGATAATCGGAGACCGAGGTCAGGATTCCGGTTTCCTTGAGGCCCATCTCCTGAACCAGGTCCAGGTCTTTGGGGTGGGCCCGGATCCAGCCGGTAATCTCCGGATAGGGGACGTCTCTTTCCTGGCAACGCCGAACCGCGGCCTTATCCCGGTCGCTGTACAGGAAAAATTCGGTTTGGCGGATTACCCCCCGGGGGCCGGAAAGGCGGCTGAGGAAATCAAAAATGTGGAGGATCTGTTCCACCGAATAAGGGGGCCGGGCCTGCTGGCCGTCCCGAAAGGTAGTGTCGGTGATCCAGAGCTCATCGGCCGGGTCGATGGGTATGAACTTATGATCGAAGTCTATCCGGCAGACCTCCTCGTAAGGAAAAACATCCCTTTGGAGGTTGGGCTCGGAAATATTTTTCAGATCATACTGCCAGAAACGGGTATGTTCGTGGTCCAGGACCTTTTTGATGGGATTCCAGCGGGCCATAAGGGACTCCTCTCTTCTCATTCCCTCCCCCTTGACGGGGGAGGGCTAGGGAGGGGGTGAAGCCGGTTGAGTCGGAGGTCCGGGTTTCACCCACCCCCCAACGTTCGGCTGAGCAGTTCGGACCTGAGCCTTTTCGACCAGCTCAAGGCCCTGAGCTCAAAGTCGAAGGGTTCACTGACGAAGGGCTCACGTTGAAGCCCCCCTCCTGTCTAGGGAAGGGGAGATGATATTTATTTCACATCCAGCCGGATTCCCAGTTCATTCAACTGGATCCGGTCGACGGTCGAGGGGGCGTTGGTCAACAAACAGACGGCCTTCTGGGTTTTGGGAAAGGCGATGACTTCCCTCAGGGAGGCGGCCCCGGTCATCAGCATGACCAGCCGGTCCAAGCCGAAGGCAATCCCCCCGTGGGGCGGTGCCCCCAGTTCCAGGGCTTCCAGGAGAAAACCGAACTTTTCCTCCGCTTCCTCAGATGAAATATTCAATACCTTGAAAACACGTTCCTGCAGGGTACGCTGGTGGATTCGGATGCTGCCGCCCCCGATTTCGCTGCCGTTCAGCACTAGGTCATAGGCCCGGGAGCGGACGGTCTCCGGGCTGGTTTCCAGCCGGGGAAGGTCTTCTTCCAGCGGGGCGGTGAACGGATGATGGACGGCTCCATAGCGGCCTTCCTCCGTCCGGTATTCCACCAGCGGGAATTGATCGACCCAGGTGAATTCATACTGATCCGGACGCGGCGGAGTGATTTTGGGGCCCAGGTGCAAGCGGACTTTTCCCAGCACCTCGTGCACCACGGCCGGAATATCGGCCTGGAAGAGGAGCAAGTCTCCCGGCTCGGCTTCCAGGGCCAGATTGATGGCCCGGCGTTCCTCCTCGGTTAAGAATTTTGCCAGAGGGGATTGCCAGCCCTCGGGGTTGATCTTGGACCAGGCCAATCCCTTGGCCCCCCAGCTCATAGCCAGGGCCACCAGGTCGTCCAGTTCCTTCCGGGAGAAGCCCCCGCCGCCCGGTACTCGGATGGCTTTCACGCACCCGCCCTTCTGGGCGGCCTCGGCAAAAACCTTGGCCCCTGAATCCTTAACCAGGGGGGTCAGGTCCTTCAGGGGCAGCCCGAAGCGCAGGTCCGGGCGATCCGTTCCGTAAAGGTTCGTGGCCTGGTGGTAGGAGAGACGCCGGAAGGGGCGGTTAACCGTGATTCCCAGGGTTTCGGTGAAGAGCTGAACGATCAGCTCCTCAATTAACTCAATAATTTCTTCTTCCTCGATAAAGGAAAACTCCATATCCAACTGGGTGAATTCCGGCTGCCGGTCGGCCCGCAGGTCTTCATCCCGAAAACAGCGCACTACCTGGTAATACCGGTCAAAACCGGCCACCATCAGGAGCTGTTTGAACAGTTGGGGGGACTGGGGCAGGGCGTAAAATTTTCCCGCTTGCACCCGGCTGGGTACCAGATAATCCCGGGCGCCTTCAGGGGTGCTTTTGGTCAGGAAGGGAGTCTCGATATCCACCAAACCCCGCTGGTTCAGGAATTCGCGCACGAATTGAATAACCCGGTGGCGGAAAAGGAAATTTTTTTGCAGGGACGGCCGCCGCAGGTCCAGATACCGGTAGCGCAGGCGGACGGCCTCGGAAACCTCGGCCGAGTCCTCTAAAGAAAAAGGCGGGGTTTTGGAGGTATTGAGCAGGCGGTACTCCTGAACCAGCACCTCGATTTCACCGGTTTTTAAATTGGAGTTGGTCATCCCCTCCGGCCTTCCGCGGACCAGACCCCGGATGGTCAGGACAAATTCGTTCCGCAGTTGATGGGCCTCCTGGTGGGCCTGGGGATTGGTCTCGGGATTAAAAACTACCTGGGTAATCCCGGCCCGGTCGCGGAGATCGATAAATATTAAGCCCCCGTGGTCGCGGCGGGTATCCACCCAGCCGGCCAGGGTTACGTTTTGTCCGACGTCTTTAAGGCTCAGGGAACCGCAATCATGGGTACGCCGCCAAGAGTGATCGTGATGGGGCAAAATATTTCTCCTTATCTCAAAAATCTCTTCCACCCTCCCTTTTTCAAAGGGAAGGATCAATCCTTCTTGTGCTTCAGGGTGAAATAATCCACCAATTCGCTTAAGGGCACTTCTTCCTGGGTTTTATTTTCCATGATCCGCACAAGGGCCAGGCTTTTTTCCAGTTCTTCCGTTCCCAGGATGACTACATAGCGGGCCCGCAATTTGTCCGCTCGGCGAAACTGGCTTTTAAGACTTTTCTCCTCCGGTTCCATCTCGGCGGAGATCCCTTGCTCACGCAGGGACTGTACCCATTGGAAGGCCTGGCGGCGGGCATCTTCCCCCAGGGCGGCGAAAAAGACAAAGGGATCCGTTTCCCATTGTTGTTCCCTTCCGAGGAGGAGCGCCGCCCGCTCCACTCCGATGGCGAAACCCATGGCCGGAAGATCCGGCCCGCCCAGGGTCTTCAACAGCCCGTCATAGCGTCCGCCGCCGGCCACGGCATCCTGGGCGCCGAGGTGAACGGCGCTGACTTCAAAAGTGGTTCGGCAGTAATAATCCAAACCCCGGACCAGCCTGGGGTCGAGATGGACCGGGACGTCCCAGGGGGATATTAATTCCTGTACTCGCTCAAAGTGGTCTCGGCAGTCCGGGCAGCAGAAGTCCGGGAGGATTGGCGCCTCCTGCAAAAAATTCTGGCAGCGCTCCACCTTGCAGTCGAAGACCCGCAGGGGATTGGTCGTGATCCGGCGTCGGCAGTCCTCGCAAAAGGAACCTTTCCGGTCCTCGAAGAAATTCTGGAGCGCGGAACTGAAGGAGGGCCGGCAGGCCGGGCAGCCCAGGGAATTCAGGCGCAGGCGAAGATCGGCCAAACCGAAGGCTTTGAGGATTTGGAGCAGCAGCAAGATAATCTCGGCATCGGTAAAGGGTCCGGCCGAGCCCAGGCATTCGGCGTTGATCTGATGAAACTGCCGCAGGCGTCCTTTCTGGGGGCGCTCGTGACGGAACATGGGGCCGACGCTGAAGAGCTTCTGCAGGCTCTGTCGGGTATGAAGATGGTGCTCGATAAAGGCCCGCAGGACTGAGGCGGTGGCCTCCGGCCGCAGAGTGACCGATTCCCCGCTGCGATCGGTGAAGGTGTACATCTCCTTTTCGACGATGTCGGTGGCGGCCCCGATGGTCCGGGCGAAGAGCTCCGTTTTTTCCAGAATGGGGGTCTTTATCTCCGCGTATCCGTAATTTTGAAAGATTTTTCGGGCGGTCTGTTCCAGAAAAGCCCATTTCTCGCTTTCCCCGGGAAGCACATCCTTAAATCCTTTTAACGCTTGAAGGGCCATGGGCGATTACCTGGTCGATTCTTGGCTGTTGGTACGAAAATGGAATTGATCACCGCTTTTTAGGCGTTTTGTTTTTGCCGTATAAATTAGCAAAAAAATGGCCTTTTGTCCAACATAGTTTCACCGCCGTGGCCCGACCGCGGTAAAACAGGCGAATTTTACACTTTTGAACCTTAAATCCACTGAAACCCAAGCCATTTTCAACGTTAGCCGGCAAAAGAAAATAAACGCTTGACTTTTCAACTGATTAGTGTCAAAAAAAAAAGTTTTAAGTCAAACAAAATAGAGGTTCTTCTGAACGAGGATCTAATTAAATCCAAGAGTAAAAGGTTGATGCTATGCTAAGAAAGATTCGCTGGAAATTCACCCTCATCGCCATTCTCCTCGGACTGTCCGTTCTTATTTTGTTGCCTCTGGCTACCAAGAACCTTCCCTCCTGGTGGGGGAAGGTTCTGCCCGCCGAGGGACTTCGTTTAGGCCTGGACCTCCAGGGCGGTATGCACCTGATCCTCAAGGTGGACCTGGACAAGGCGGTCAGCAACCAACTGGATTTGATGCAGCAAGACCTTCGGGAGACGTTACGGAAGAAACAGATTCCGATCAGTAAAGGAGAGACCCGGGGATTCAACCGCATGGTCTTTATCCTGCCCAACCCGGAGCAACTCCCGACCCTCCAGAGCGCCATTAAGGAGGAATTCCCCGGAATCACCATCCAGTCCACCGGCCAGCAGCCGGCGGGTCTCCAGGTGGAATTCTCCTTGAAGGACAAGGAAATCAGTTCGATTCGGGAGAACGCCCTCTCCCAGAGTCTGGAAATTATCCGCAACCGAATCGATCAGTTCGGGGTTACCGAACCGGTTATTGTCCGCCAGGGAGCGGATGAGATGGTGGTTCAGTTGCCGGGGGTCAAGGACCCGCAGCGGGCCTTGGACCTGATCGGCAAGACCGCGCAGTTGGAATTTAAGCTGGTGGACTCGGAAACGAAACTGGATCTCCGGGCCATGATTGACGAGGCCGTCAACAGCGGACGCTTGAAAAAGGATTTTTCCCATGCCGACTTAAATCAGGTTTTAGCCGATCGAATTCCTCCGGAACGGGAAATTTATATCCGGAAGGAGCTCGATAAGGAAACGGGCCGGGTCAGCAAGCAGCCGGTGTTGCTGTTCAGCAAGGCCCTGATGACCGGGGCGGCCATTAAAACCGCTTCGGTCCAGTTCGGCGGCAATTTTAATGAGCCGCATGTGAGCGTGGAGCTGAATGCCCACGGAACCCGGGTCTTTGACCAGGTGACCAAGGACAACGTGGGGCGCCAGTTGGCCATCATCCTGGACCAAATTGTTCAATCGGCGCCGGTCATTCAGGAGCGGATATCCGGCGGCCAGGCCCAGATCACCGGTTCCTTCACCCCCGATGAAGCCGCGGATCTGGCCATTGTCCTGCGGGCCGGGGCCTTGCCGGCGCCGGTGCAAATCGTCCAGAACGTGACCGTCGGGCCTTCCCTGGGACTGGACTCGATCCAGAAAGGACTGGTTTCCGGCTTGGTGGGCACGGCCCTGGTAGTGCTGTTCATGATGTATTATTACCGATTTTCAGGGATTTTGGCCAACCTGGCTATGATTTTCAACGTCGTGTTTATGTTGGCGGCCATGAGCCTCTTCCGGGCCACCCTGACCCTGCCCGGGATCGCCGGGGTCATCCTCTCCATCGGTATGGCCGTGGACTCCAACGTCCTGATCTTCGAGCGGATGCGGGAGGAGTTTAAGGCCGGTAAACCGGTCAAGTCGGGCGTGGACGGGGGCTATGACAAGGCCTTCTGGACCATTATCGACTCGCACGTGACCACCCTGATTACCGCCTTCGCCTTGTTCCTTTTCGGGTCCGGTCCCATCAAAGGGTTTGCCGTCACCCTAAGCATCGGCGTCATCTTCAACCTCTTTACGGCGCTTTTTTGCACCCGGGTCATCTACGACTATCTGAGCCTCAAACGGCTCCTCAAGCCGCTGCATTTCGTGGAATTCATCAAAAAAACCAAGATTGATTTTATCGGCCTGAGGAAGTACGCCTTTTTTCTTTCCGGGATACTGTCCCTAATCGGGTTGATAGCCTTCGTGCAGATCAACCGCGGGGAAGCCAACCTGGGTGTGGAATTCGGAGGCGGCACCATGGCCCAATTCAAGGCCCAGCAGTCTTTCCGCCTGGACAAGGTCCGAAGCGCCCTGATCCAGCGAGGGTTCAAAGATTTCGAGTTGCAGCAGGTGGCCAACGAAAATATCCTCATGGTGCGGATTAAAAAAACAGAAAAAACAGTGACTAAGGAAGCGGACGCCATCGGGAAAGGCTCTGCAGGAGGATTTTCCCGAACTCAAATTCGTTCTGGAAAGTAAGGCGGAAATCGGGGCCTCGGTCAGCGCCGCCTTGAAAAAAGCCGCTTTAATCGCCATCCTCATTTCCCTGGCCGGGATCATCCTTTATCTGGCCTGGCGTTTTGAATTCCGTTTCGGCGTAGCGGCGGCCATCGCTACCTTCCACGATGTCCTGGCGGTCCTGGGCATATTTTATCTCCTGGATAAGGAGATTACCCTGCTGATCGTCACGGCCCTTTTGACCTTGGCCGGCTACTCCCTGACGGATACGGTGGTGGTCTTTGACCGGATCCGGGAGACCATGAACCGTCTGGGCCGGCGAAATTTCGGGGAGATCATCAACCTCAGCATCAATGAAGTACTTTCGCGGACCATTATCACCTCCATGACGGTTTTCCTGGTCTTGCTGGCGCTCTTCTTCCTGGGAGGGGTGGTGATCCACGATTTCGCCCTGGCCCTGCTGATCGGTGTGGTGGTGGGAACGTATTCCTCGATCTTCGTGGCCTCGCCCATCGTCTACCTTTGGCCGGGAAAGAAAGGAAGGGCCCGGAAACCGGCCGGTGAAAAACCGGTCGTCCTCAAGGAAAAAGCGGAGCCCGAGAAACCGATGGCTGAAAAAATCGAGAAGCCCAAACCGCCGGAGAAGGCTAAGGCTGGAAAGAAGAAAGGGCGTAAATAGCCCGAGCAGCCATCTTAAGTCGATTGTCCCAGGGGAGCGTTCCGCGGAACGCTCCCCTTTTTTTATCAAAAAAAACGTTCCAAATATATTCGCATTGACCATGGACAATGACCATGGTAAATTACGGTAAAAAATTCCGAAGGGAGTCTGCCTGTGGAAGAAATTGTATCCATATCCAAATTCAAGGCCACCTGCCTTTCCCTACTGGAGAAAGTGAACAAGACCGGTCAGCCGATCCTGGTGACGAAAAAGGGGAAGCCGATTGCCCAGGTGGTCCCTCCTCCCAAACCAAAAAAGCCGGCTACCTGGTTGGGGTCTTTCAAGTCTACCGGGAAAATCACTGGGGATATCGTTTCCCCCATAATGTCTGAAGCGGACTGGGAAGCCTTGAAGCAATGAAGCTGCTACTGGATACCCATATCTGGCTATGGAGTCTTTTGGAGCCTAATCGGCTGTCAAAAAAAGTGGCCCAGGCTCTGGAAGACCAGACGAACGAACTTTGGCTATCACCCTTCAGTACCTGGGAAGCGCTGATTTTGAATGAAAAGGGGCGGATTCAATTGCGGCCCGATCCTGGCGAATGGCTGGACCAGGTTTTTAAGAAACTGCCTTTCTTGGAAGCCCCCTTCAATTACCAGGTGGCGATTCAAAGTCGGCAGTTGGATTTGCCCCACCAGGACCCGGTGGATCGATTCCTGGGGGCTACGGCCGTGGTGTATCATCTGACCTTGGTGACGGCGGACGAAGCCCTCAGCCAATCGAAGAGAATCCCCGTCCTGCTGAACAAAAAATAAGGGATGCTAATCACACTCCGTTAAAGCCGAACCTTTCGTCCGGCGTCAATACGACTGCTCATGGAGGGGGAGGAAATCCTTAAAAGACTGCGGGCTGCCGGGCGCTTTATCAAAATCCCTCATCCCCGGTCGATTTACCGGCCTAAGTAGGCTCGTTTGACCCGATCATCGCTCATCAGTTCGGCGGTTGACCCGGACTCGACGATTTGACCAGTCTCCAATACATACCCTCGTTGAGCCAGGCTGAAGGCCAGGTGGGCATTTTGTTCGACTAACAGAATACTGGTCCCCGCCCGGTTGATTTCGACGACCACCCGGCCGATCTCCCGGACCAGGATCGGCGATAAAGCCAAGGACGGTTCGTCGAGCATCAACAGTTTGGGACGACCCATCAACGCCCGCGCGATAGCCAGCATCTGCTGTTCGCCCCCGGAGAGGGTGCCGGCCAACTGACGCTTGCGGTCCTTCAGCGCGGGGAAATGGTCGAAGACACCTTCCAGGTCCCGGGCTATGACCCCTTGGTCATGTCG
The DNA here is from genome assembly GCA_963743305.1 of uncultured delta proteobacterium. Lineage (GTDB taxonomy): Bacteria > Desulfobacterota > RBG-13-43-22 > RBG-13-43-22 > RBG-13-43-22 > CAVQSS01. The sequence goes on along the minus strand of CAVUPH010000032.1, from coordinate 108,200 downwards.
CAGATAAGCCCCGAGCAGAAGGTTTTCCATGACCGACAGGTAGGGAAAAAGGGCCCGGCCCTGGGGAACATGGCCGATTCCGGCCTTGACTGTATCCTGAGGGCTGAGAAGATCCACCCGTCGGCCTTCAAATAGCACCTCTCCGGTGTAGGCTCGCTTCAGACCGGAAATGGTCCTCAGGGTGGTCGTTTTCCCCGCGCCGTTGGAGCCGATCAACATCACGATTTCGCCTTTTCCCACCGTTAGGGAGACGCCTTTGAGTACCTCGGCTCCTCCGAACCGGACCTTGAGATCGGTGATGGTAAGCAGTGTGTCCATTCGTGCTACCGCTGAGCCCTCAGGCCGTCAGCCGCCCGGCCCAGTCCGAATCCTCTTCAGCCCCCAGATAAGCTTTAATGACCTGGGGGTGCCGGGCGATTTCCTCCGGGGTCCCCTCGGCGATCCGTCGCCCAAAATTCAGGACGTAGATGCGGTCGCAGAGCCCCATAAGCGCCTTGACGTTGTGTTCCACGACTAAACAGGTGATGCCGTGTTCTGTCTTCAGGGTCCGGATTAGTTCAGACATGGTTGAAATTTCCTCGGCATTCAAACCGGTCAATGGCTCATCCAGCAGCAGCAGTTGCGCACCGGTCGCCCGGCCGATGGCCAGACTGAGGATACGTTGCCGGCCGTGGGGCAGGTTCCCGGCCGGGGTTTCCAGGTCGTCGGCTAGACCAACTTGTTCCAGCAGCGCCCGTCCTTGAGCCAGGGACCCCGCTCCATAACCGGTCCGTCCAGCGGTGAAGCGGAATAAATCAGCCGGACCCATCCGCTTTTTGAGGTGAAAGCCGACCATGACGTTTTCCAGGACGGTGAACTCTTTGAAAAGGATATTTTCCTGGAAGACTCGAGCGATCCCCAACCGGGCCCGGTAATGGGCCGGTCGGCGGGTAATCTCCCGCCCACTGAAAGTGATCCGCCCCCGAGTCGGCAGATACGTACCGCCGATCATGTTTAAAGCCGTCGACTTCCCCGCTCCGTTAGGGCCGATCAAGCCGACGATCTGACCCGGGTCGAGTTTTATGTCCAGATCGACCACCGCGGCCAACCCGCCGAAAATTTTGGTTAAGCCTTCGGCCGAAAGCAGGGCCATCGGTTTACTCCGGCTTCGTCCGGGCCGGACGGGCGCTTGAGGAACCGGGCCAGAGAGTGAGAAGCCTGGAGGGCAGGGCGACCAGACCCTGACGCTGAAACAGGACTACGGCGAGGGCGATGACCCCCATAACCATCGGTTGATAGTTCTGGACCGCTCGCGTGAATTCAGCCAGCAAGGACAGGAGGACCGCGCCAAAAATCGGCCCGGAGAAGCGCCGTTCCCCGCCAACGACCATATAGACCAGCAGGTAGATCGTCTGCATGACCCCGAAAGTGGCATTCGCGTCAGCGCTGATGGCCTGTTCTTGGTAGGCGATCAGGGCGCCCCCCAGACCCGCAAAGAAGCTGGCCGTGGTGAAACAGAGGACCTTATACCGGGAGACGTTGATCCCCACCGCCCCGGCCAGTTTGTCCGCTTCCCTGATGGCCAGCCAGGTGAAACCGAGCCGGGATCTTTCCAGCAGATAGAGGATGGTGAGACTAAAGGCGACCGCGATGACGACCAGGTAGTAGTAGGCTAAAAAATCGCTGAAATGGACCTCACCCCAACCGGGGATGGAGAGCGTTCCCGGTTCCGGTATGCCCACCAGGCCCTTGGAACCGCCGGTCAGACTTTCCCAATTCCAGGCTAAGACCCGCAGGCTTTCCGAGGTGACCACGGTCAGGATGGCGAAATAAATGCCCTTGACTCGCATGAAAGGATAGCCCAGAGCCAAGGCCAGGCATCCGGCCAGCAGCGCTCCGGCCGGCACCGTCAGCCCAAAGGGCAGACCGGCCTGCATCGATAAAAGCCCGGCGGTATAGGCGCCGACGAGCATGAAGCCGGCGTGACCGAGGGAGAACTCTCCAATCAGGGTAACCGTTCGCAAACTGGCCGTCAAAAGGACGTTGAGGGCTATTACCGTCAAGGCTGAAGTCCAATATGGGCTGTGCAGGAGCAAAGGGGCCGCGATGATGACGGCTGCTGATCCACATCCCATCACTATTTTTACGAAACGATTATTCCGCATGGCCAAAAAGTCCCTGGGGTTTTATGACCAGCACCAGGATGACGAGGAGCAGCGGCCCGATGGCCGCCCAGGCATGCCCGAAGAGGATGGGCACCAGCCCATCGATCAAACCGAGGATCATCCCGGCCAGGAAGGCCCCCGCCAGGCTGCCCATGCCGCCCAGGACGATAATGATCAGCCCTTTGACCAGGGGCGCTAGACCCATGTAAGGACTCAAGGCGAAGAGCGATCCGGCCAGGGTACCGCCCGCGGCGGCCAGGGCGCAACCGATGGCCATGGCCAAGGCGGCCATCTGATCCGGGCCGATACCTTGCAGGATTGCCCCCTCCGGGCTCTGGGCACTGGCCACCATGGCCTGGCCGTATTTAGTCTTTTTCAGGAAAACGTAGAGGGCCAAGCTTAAGGTGACGGCTACGGTGACGGCGATGATCCGATCCTTGGGAACGGCGCTGCCTAGTAAGTTCAGGGGGCCGATGGCCAGCAAGGGGATGGAGCGTTCGTACAGTCCGAAGAGGACGACGGCCCCGCTTTGAATAATCAGGGTCAGACCGGTGGTGGCGACAATGGCTGTCAAAATTTCCCCCTTAAGCCGGCGAAATAATAAGCGCTCCAAAAACACTCCGGTAACCGCCATGGCCATCATGGATAAGAGCGTCGCTGGAATGAGGGGCAGGCCGAAAGAGGCGATCAGGTAATAGACGATATAGGCCCCGATCATGTAGATTTCGCCGTGGGCGAACTGCATGATGTGCATAATGCCGAAAATCAAGGTTAATCCAAGGGCCATGAGGACATAGATCCACCCCAGGGCCAGCCCATTGATTATCCCTTGCCAGAATAAAGCCGATGAAATTTCCAAGGCGCTACCCTGTAGTGGGACCGGAGCGGTTAGTTGAGTCGAGGGGGGAAACTACCTCCCAGCGCTCCGGTGATTGTTGGTCCAATCGGCCCGAAAGAAGGACCGGGAGGCGGCCCGGAGGAGTATATCCTTCCGGGCCGCTTTTGGACTTACCTATTTATCGACCACCGGCATCTTGAAGCCGACAAAAGAAATCTTCCCCTTATCCAATCGACTGATCGGCATGGGGCGGACCACTACCCGATTGACCCCGAAACGGTTTTTCCCGGCCATGTGGCCCGGACCGAAGGCCGTCTGAAAGCTGTCCGGTGCGGTCATGGCATCAAAGGCGGCGACCACTTTTTCCGGTACGACGCTGTTGGCCTTTTTCAGGGCTTGGACGAAGACCTCGGCCTCGGCCCAGGTGATAATCGAATCGGAGAAAAAGGGTTCCTTGAATTTTTTGGCCCACCGGTTCATGCAATCTTTCATGCTCGGCGTCGCACTCCCCAGGTCCATCCCGTTGCTGATGACTTTGTCCGATCCCGCCGGACCGACCAGGGAGAGAATCAGGGCCGGTGCGGTGGGGGCGTCGGAGATGAAGGCCCCCTGATAGCCTAACTGGCGAGCGGCCCGAAGCTGGTAACCGGCCTGGGCAGAACACATGGCCTGGATCACATCCGGTTTGGCGGCTAGGGCCTTAGTATAAAAGGGCAGGAAATCGGCCGTCCCAATGTCCCAGGTCTCCACGCCGACCACTTCCAGTCCCCGCTCCTGAGCCAGTTTTTTCGCCCGGTCGATCGGGAGACCCAGATTGGGAACGACAATAACCAGGCGTTTCGCGTCGGGCCAAGTGGCGCGGAGGTAATCGTAGTCCATCTCCCAGCCGGCGTCTGAGGAGATGGAGAGTCTGACGGCATAAGGTTTCTTATCGCTGACGTCGCCCGGTAAGCCGGGGGCGTCGATCCAGGTGATCAGGTGCAGGGCCTTGGCCTTGGCGCAAACCTGGTAAATGGCCGCGGCGCTGGGGGGGGTGATGGCCCCGAAGACAAATTTGCAGCCGTCTTTGTAGACCAGCTTTTTGGCGGCCGCGGAAGCCACGGTCGGATCGTTTTTGTCGTCTTCGACGATCAATTTAAGCTGGTAGGTCTTTCCGCCCAGCTTGAGGCCGCCCTCCTCGTTGATCTTATCAAAATAAAGTTCCACCGCTCTGCTTAGACCGACCCCGACGATGCTGATCGGCCCGGATAAGGGCATAATCATTCCGACGTTCAGTGTTTCGGCGGCCCGAGTCAGGCCCGGGAAAAACACGAATCCCACCAGGAAAATCAACAAAACCAGCCCGGTACCCAGTCCCTTTTTCCGTTTCATAAAGTCCTCCTCAATTCAATAACGTTCACTGCGCTGTACCCCTTAACCGGCAGATGTCTCTCGAGGAGGATCGGTCAACCCTCGTAAACCACCTGGCCGTTAACGATGGTCTTGAGGACCTTCGTGTTCCGGATTTTATGGGGATCGATGGACAGGATATCCTGGTCGATGATACAGAAATCGGCCACCTTGCCCACTTCGATCGATCCTTTGACCGTCTCCAGATGATCCTGGTAGGCACCATTGATGGTATAGGTCCGGATGGCCTCTTCCACGGTGACGGCCTCCTCGGGCCCGCTGACCGCACCCGACGTCAGGCTTTCCCTCAGGACGGCGTTCTCCACTCCCAGGATCCAGTTCGGCACGGTGATGGGGGCGTCCGAACTGCTGGTCAGGTTCACTCCCTTGTCCAGGGCCGTGCGCATGGGCCATTCGTAGGCGGCCCGCTGTTCGCCCACCACCGATGGCTCGAAATCGGAGATCATGGCCTCGATGGTGGGCTGCATGGCTACTCCGCCGCGGATTGCCGCCAGGCGCTGACAGGTCGCGGCGCTGATGAAATCCCCATGGATCACGTAATGGCGCGGATCACCGCCCGGCTTGTTCTTGATGGCTTGGACAAACCCGTCTACGGCCGCGTCGATGGCCCGATCCCCGGTGGCATGGACGGCGACCTGGAAACCGTGCCCGTGTACCAGGCCGATCATGGCCACCAGGTTATCATGTTGTTCCTGGTCGGTCTGACCGGGGATAACCGGTACCCCGTGGCCGTAGTTCCCGCTCACGTAGTCTTCATTCATCCAGGAGGTATAGGTCAGGGGAATACCGTCGGCGAAAATCTTAACCCCGGGGAAGTTCAGCCATTCCCGGTCCAAGCCGGTCGGCACCTTGAAGGTGCGAAGCCCATTCTCCAGGTCCTCGTAGGTCAGGGCGCCATAATTGCCCAAAAGCAGCAGGATGGTCGCCCGGGCCGTCAATTGCCCTTGGGCCAGCAATTCCCGGTAAATGTCCACAAATTCGGCGCTCATGACGCCGCTGACATAGGATTCCCCGCCGGGGCCGATGGCCGCGTCGGTAAAGCTGGTCACCCCGTGGGAGTTTAAGATGGAAATGGCGTTCAGCAGGGCGATCTTTTTTTCTTCCCGGGTGAGGATCGGCACATGGGAGGTGATCAGGGCCTGGGCGCCCAATTCCTTGAAGATCCCGGTCAATTCGCCCTGCGGGTCCCGCTCCATTTCACCAGAAACCGGGTTGGGGGAATCCCGGTGCAAACCGGCTAGTTCCAGGGCCTCCTGATTGACCAGAACGGTGTGACCGGAAAAATCGGTCAGGATGACCGGATTGTTTGGGGAAACCGGGTCGATGTCGGATCTTCGGGGTAACACGGACGGGTCTTCCAGGCATTCCTTGAGGGAACCTTGATTCCAGCCGAAACCCCGGATCCATTCCCCCGGTTTGACCTCGGCCGCCTTCCGGCGGACCGCTTCGACAATGTCGCCGATGGCTTGGACGGCCGGATAGGCCAGGTCCAGAGCCAATGGGGGCCGGGTCGCCCCGAAGAAGGGGGCATGCATGTGGGCGTCGTTGATGCCCGGCAGCATCGTTGCCCCGGCCAGGTCGATGACCTTGGTTCCGGGACCGGCCAGAGAATTGATGATCTCGGTACCACCCACGGCGGCGATCCGACCGTTCTTGACCGCCACCGCCTCGGCGATGCCAAAGTTCCGATTAACCGTCACCACCTTACCGTTGATTAGAATCAGGTCCACGTTGTCCATAGCGCTCTCCTTATGATTTTATTATCCACCGCGATGTGCGGACTGGAAAAAGTCGACAGAGCAGAGGCGACTTGATTAGCCCCGGCCCCTCCCGCTGCCTTGCAGCAGTCCTCAGGAATATTGTGGCACCTACGAAGTAAAAGGCAACTTGGTCTGGCGCCGGCCCATAAAGGGTAACTAATACCAAACAAAATAGAAAAAAAGGCTAAGGTACCGTCCAGCCTGGATCCCGCCTTCTGCCAGGCCGCCTCTTTTAGGGATAGATCCCTCTCAGTTCCATCGCCTTGGCCACCCGCTGGATCCCCAGGATATAAGCGGCCGTGCGCATAGAGATCTTTTTCTGCCGGGCGATCTGATCGGTTTCGGCAAAAGCCCGGCTTAAGATCTTCTGGAGCCGGTCGTAAACCTCTTCCTCGCTCCAGAACAGCTCCTGGAGGTTCTGAACCCATTCAAAATAAGAAACGGTGACGCCTCCGGCGTTGGCCAGGATGTCGGGCACGACCAGGACCCCCCGATCGAAGAGGATTTCATCCGCGGCAGGGGTGGTCGGGCCGTTGGCCCCTTCGGCGATGATCCGGCATTTCAGTCGCGGGGCGTTTTTTTCCGTGATTTGGTTTTCCAGGGCCGCCGGCACCAGGATATCGCACTCCAGTTCCAGGAGTTCCTCCTTCCGGATGTCTTCCACTTCCAGTTCCCGGGTCAGGAAGCATTGGGAGCGATCCTTGCAATCCAGGGCCTTTTCGACATCCAGCCCCGAGGAATTATAGATACCTCCCTTGGTGTCGCTGATGGCGATAACCCGGCATCCGGCCCGGCTAAAATTCCGGGCGGCGATCCCGCCCACATTGCCGGCCCCTTGAATGACCACCCGCGCGCCCTCCAGCGGCAGGCCGATCCGTTGGGCCGCCTCCCGGGCCGTTATAAAAACCCCTTTGCCTGTGGCTTCTAGCCGCCCCAGGGACCCACCCAGTTCGACCGGCTTCCCGGTTACCACCCCAGGGACCGTATAGCCTTTCAGGATGCTGTAGGTATCCATGATCCAGGCCATGACCTGGGGGTTGGTATAGACATCCGGGGCCGGGATGTCGCTTTCCGGGCCAATATAAGGGGCGATCTCCCAGGTAAATCGTCGGGTCAGATTTTCAATCTCCCGGAGCGACATTCCCTTGGGGTTGCAGCAGACCCCCCCCTTGGACCCGCCGAAGGGGATGTTGACTACGGCGGTCTTCCAGGTCATCCACATGGACAGGGCCCGCACTTCATCCAGGTTCACGTCCGGATGGTAGCGGATTCCGCCCTTGGCCGGGCCCCGGGCCGGGTTATGGACCACCCGGTAACCGGTAAAGATCTTCAAAGATCCGTCGTCGAGCTTCACCGGGAAGTGGACCACCACCTCGCGCTTGGTGCTCTTCAGCATTTCCAGGATGCCCGGATTCAGATCCAGATGTTTTCCGGCAATATCCACCTGCTGTCGGGCAATCTCATAAGGGTTGTTCGGCGTCATGAAAACCTCCTTTCGCGCTGAAAGGAAAAACCCCAATTTCGAATTTAATCTCCATTGGAGTCAAATTCCCCTAAGCTGGCTAAGAATGACCATTCCTTATTGAAGTCTCAGATACCCCGTCCGCTTGCGCTTGCGGCGGGCCAGTTTATTAAGGTTACGATATTAGAAGGAACCATGAAATTGTAAATAGTAAAAAAATAGGGAATTAATTTATGGAAGAAGCTGGTATTGTTCCCTAGTCAGGGAAAACAAATGCTCCCTCAACCCGGTCCCCTTTTTCTTGTTAATTCCAAGTTTTTTCCTGATGTTATTGCGGTGGAAATCGATACTGGAGGTGGAAACCGAGAGGAGTTCCGCGATTTCTTTGCTGGTCCTGCCGGATTTGATATGATTGGCGATCACGATTTCTTTGGGGGTCAGGTCGAAGGCGGCATTCTGTAAACGGCGGGAAAAGGGCCCGACGATTACCTCCAGGCAGGATTCGATCGTTTGCAAAAGGGTGCGCTGTTGTTTATGCGGGCAACAGTTCTTGAGTTGTTGCAGGGTGGGCTGGATGAGGTTCCGGGTGTTCGCCGTCAGTCGCAGTCCCAGCTCTTTAATATCTTCCTCCCGCAGGAATTGTAAAAAACGCAAGGCGGTTTTCGCCTCTTCAAGCTGTCCGGCCTGCCTTTCCAACTCCGTCTGTTGATCGTGCAGGATTTGAGTGGCCCTTTTCTCCGGAGTCCTATCGATGCAGAAAATCACGATGCCTTCTACCTGGGAGGAAAAACGGGAAACGGCCGTCATGGAAACGTTCCAATAGGTCAGATTTTCTTGGGTGGGATAGGTCAATCGGAGAGGATATTCGTATTGGGTTTCACACCGGCCACAGTCCCGGGTTTCCCGGAACCACTCCTCCAGTTGCTCCCGGCTCCCCGGCAGATAGTCGAAATAGCACCGACCTAAAGCCTGCTCCGGGCCGAAGGGCGAATAAAGCCGCAGATACTCGGCATATTGTTTATTCTGACGGCGGAGAATGAATTCCCGGTCAAGAAAGGCGATGCCGGCCGGAAGGTCCTCGGCGGGTAAGGGAGAAAGGGCCTGGTTCCAAAAGGAAATTTTACCGGGTAGTCCCTCCGAAAGCGACCGATGTTTTAAAGCCGCTGCGCCCCTCTCTAGGTCGAAAGAAACCGGTATCTTGCCCATAGTTTCCTCCTTTCTCTTTCCCTGGTGGCCCGTTAGCGAGCCAATCCAAAAGCCTTTACCCTGTTGTCCCGGATCTTTTCCATCAGTGTAGAACAAGGTGCCGGGCGCTGTCTCCAAAGGGCCGGCGTACGGCGAAAAACTTTCTAACCAGGGTGCCCACTCTACCATCCCAGAGGTAACGGCACGCGCCTCGGCCGGAACGCTATAGGCCTCACCGACCTCCGGTGCGGTGGTAAGAACAGTACCGGTATGCCCTGCGGCAGGGTCTCGCTAATCGGCTCGATCAGATCGGCATGAATTACGATCCCTTGTGCACCGGGGTCCTCGAACACGGGAAACTATTTCACCGAGATAACCGGGCAGGGCGCATATAAAATGATGAACTGCGCATTGGATCCGAAAAACAGCTTATCAACCCTGGAACGTCTCCTCAAACCGATAAAAACGGCGTCAAACTGGTTTTGATCGGCAAATTTTACGATGTCCTCGCCAGGCTTAAATCCCCGGGCCAGAATCTCTATCTCGGTGGGGATACTCTCATCCGCCAGAAACTGAGCGGCGTAGGTAAGGTTGGCATTGGCTTTCTCCATCTGAGCATCTCGATTTATAATATCTCCTTCCACTGAAGCGACTACCATGATGCCGGCATTGAATGTTTTAGCGTAAGTACGCGCCAAGGCCAGAGCAGCTTTGGCGCTGTTTGAACCGTCAAATCCAACCAAGAATTTCATCGGTTACCCCTTTCCAATTTAGGTTTAGTCCCGAAGTAACGTTATTTAGTGCTTTAACGGGTTTGTCCAAAGGCCTTAACCATGTTGTCCAGGATTTTTTCCATCAGCCCGTAGGTGTCCGGGACCGCTTCGGCTTGAGCCAGGGTCTGATCCTTCCCCGCCACAAAAGGTCCCGGAGGCCACTCGTTCCCGAATTCTCGCGCGTAATGCCTGACCATTTCCCGGGTGTACTCGGGATGGAATTGGAGTACCAGTAGAGGATATTCCGGGTGGATGAAGGCCTGGTTGGTCGAGCAGTCGTTGAAGGCCAAGCGCACCGCGCCGGCCGGAAGATCGAAATGATCGCTGTGCCAGTGAAAGCTGGTGAAACGCCCGGGGATATCCTGAAAAAACACGGAGGATCGGCCCTCCGGGGTCTGAACCACCGGATACCAGCCAATTTCTTTCTGCCGGTTGGGGAACACTTTTCCGCCGAGGGCCTCGGCTAAAAGCTGAGCCCCGAAACAAATACCCAGGATGATCTTCTTCCGGGCTAGGGCCTGGGCGATCCCATCCTTCTCAGACACCAGCCAGGGATAGAGGGGTTCTTCCCAGGCATGTTGCGATCCGCCCATGACCATGAGCCAATCATAAGTATCCGCTGCTGGGAAAGGCTCCCCTCGAAAGATTTCGGTTTTAGAAAGGGAATGCCCCCTTTCCCGGGCCCAGGGTTCGATGTTGGTTGGAAGGTGCGCGGGATCGTGTTCAATTAAATGTATTTTCATTTTTTTCACCCCCGGCCTGCGGTTTCAAGAGGGTCGGAAAACAATTGGGACGAAAACCCTCGTAACATTATTTAAAGATAATGAAATAAATCAACATTTTTTTGCGAAGAAAGACTTCAGGCAGCGGTCATTATTTCTAAGAGACTAATTTTACTAAAAATTATGAAATAAAAATAAATAAAGCCGTTGAAGTAATTTTTCGCTTGACAGTTATTATGAAATAAAAATAATATCTTTTCAAAAAATTGTTGTAATGTTTACAACGGGGTCAACCGCTAGACGAAGGAGAGAAAGGTGGAATCATGGAGCTCAATGAAATTAAGGAAATAATCAAGGCTCAACAGATCGACACCCTCCGAATTGATTTCCCGGATTTGTTCGGGATCTGCCGCAGTAAACTGGCTCCCGCCCGGCGATTGGAAGAGGTCCTCCAGGAGGGCATCAACTTCGCCCAGGCCACCTATGCCATCGATCTGGCCAACGATGTAGCCATGGGGACCGGCATGGGGCCGGAAATCGAATGGCGTGATATGACCCTGATCCCCGATCCCCAGACCTTTGCCGTGTTGCCCCACCTGGAGGGGACCGCCCGTTTCATCGCCAGTGCCCAGCGGGATGGAGTGCCCCACCCGGTCGATCCCCGAAACGTACTCCAGGGGATCTTAAAAAAATACGAGGAAAAAAATTTACGGCCGGTGGCTGCCGCCGAGTTGGAGTTCTTTGTCTTCAATCAGGACGCCGCCGGGGTGGGCGGGTCGTATAACCCCAACCTTTCCAACGTCTATACGGCCAATCCCCGCGTGGATCGTCTCGGACTCTTGCGAAAGTTGCAGAATACCTTTTTGGAACTGGGGTTGGAGATCATCTATTGCAACCACGAGTTTTTTCCCGGGCAATTCGAGATCAACTGGAAGTACGCTCAGGCCATGGATGTGGCTGATCAGACTTTTACCTTTAAATACATATGCAAAGAAATTGCCTTTCAAAATGATCTGCTGTTGACCTTCATGGCCCGTCCCAAGACCGAAAGTGGGGGAAACGGTTTTCATATCCATCTCTCGTTGAGCGATCCGGCTTCGCGGAAAAACCTGTTCCATGATCCTGAAAGTCCGCATTGGGGGATGTCTGACCTCATGCGCTGGTTCCTAGGGGGGCTGATGGCCCATGCCAAAGGGATGTCGGCCCTGCTGGCCCCCACGATCAATTCCTATAAACGTTACGTGCCCAATGCCTTCGCCCCCTATTTTATCGTCTGGGGCCTGGACAACCGGACGGTCTACTGCCGGATCCCCGGGGAACGAGGGCCGGCGACCCGGATTGAAAACCGCGCCCCCTGCGCTTCGGCCAATCCCTATTTGGTTTATGCCGCGGCCTTTGCCGCCGGCCTGGACGGCATTGAAAACAAAATAGATCCGGGCCGGCCCATCGAAGGGGATATCTACGGAGCCGAACCGGGCACCTATCCCACGGTTCCCCTTTATCTCCGGGATGCCCTGGCCGAGTTGAAGGCCGATAAAACCCTCTGTTCGGCCTTGGGACCCGAACTGATCCAGGCCTTTGTAGCCGTCAAAGAGCATGAAATTGAACGGTTTCGCAAGGCCGTAACCGACTGGGAGTTCAATGAGTATTCCTTTCATTTTTAATAGCGGAGGGGGCGAAATCGTTTTTTCGCCGATTTAGGCCTTTCCAAGGGAAAAGGAGACCCATTATGTGCGGGATAGCAGGAATAATCGGGAGAAATTCTCCCACCCTGGCCCAGGACCTGGTCAATATGCTCAAGGAATTGGAGCACCGCGGCCGGGACGCGACGGGGGTGGCGCTGTATGAGCAACGGGAAGACATCCAGATCCGAGCCTCCCTGACCGACCCCTGTTACGAGCGGGAGCTGGAGGAGATCATCGCCATGTTCGGCAAAGTCCGTAAGGCCCGCAGCTACCATGGCGAGGGGATCTTCAGCTTTTATGAAGGATCCATCGACATGGATCCTTCCCAGATCGGCCGGCTCCATTGGGACATAGACAGTCATCCCCAATTATGTGTGCACTCCCTGGGCCAACACTTGAAGGTCTACAAAGACCAGGGTTCGGCCGAAGACCTGCAGCGCACCCATGAGATCCGCGTAGGAACCTGCACCCACGGTATCGGGCATGTGCGCCTGGCTACCGAGACGGTGGAAAACATCAACTTCGCCCATCCTTTTATCTCCTACCTCTATCCGGAATTGGCTATAGTCCATAACGGCCAGTTTACCAACTATTTCAAGATGCGGCGGAGTCTGGAAAATAAGGGGGTCCGCTTCAAGACCAATAATGACTCCGAGCTGGCGGCCCAGTATCTCGCGTACCAGATGAAAGAAAAAGGACAGGACCTGGAAGGGGCCATGCACCAGGCCCTGGAGGCCTTTGACGGGGTGTTCACCATCCTGGCCAGCACGGATAAACAGATAGGGGCCTTTCGGGATTGGTTGGGTTTTAAACCGGTGCTCTACTTTGAAAGGGAAGACGGGACCGTACTATTTGGGTCGGAGCAAATCTGCTTAACCCCGATCGTCTCGGATGTGTATGCCACCGAGATGGAGCCAGGAGGAGTAAAGGTATGGTCAATTTAGACATTGCCGGGATGACCAGTTGGGATGTAAACCGAAAACTGAGGGAAACCATTAAGCAGGACCGGGAAATCGTTATCAAGAATTCCCACTCGGTCCACAATTTCGCTACAGCCTTAAAAGGGGAAGGCACCGTCACCGTCGAGGGCAGCACCGGTTTCTACACCGGTGGGTTCCTGGAAGGTCCGACCCTGCACGTCAAGGGGAATACCGGCTGGTACACCGGTGACAACATGAAGGCCGGGGAGATCATCGTCGAGATGAACACCGGCAGCAACTGCGGCCCTTCCATGCTCGGGGGTACCATCCTGGTCAAAGGAAACAGCGGCACCCGGGCCGGCCTGGGGATGAAAGGCGGCAACCTCATCATTTGCGGCAGTGTGGGCCGGTGGACCGGATACATGACCCTGGGGGGACGGATCATCGTCCTCGGGGAAATGGGGCCGGTTATTGGGGAGTCCATGTACAACGGCATCATTCACACCCTGGACCCCGCGGTGGAAGACAAACTGGGCGGAAACGCCTCGATCATCCCCATTTCCGATGAAGAAAAAAAGGCGCTGGAAGGCCTTTTCAAGCAGTATGGTCTGGAGCAGGGGGTGGACCACTTCCGGAGTGTGGTTCCGAAGGTCCTGGGCCGCCACGAATATTACCTCTTCAAACCCCAACATCTTCAGGTTCAGCCGGGGAGGTAGCCATGTCCGAGGAAAAAGAATATAAGCAATACCAGGAGGAAAAAGGGAAGGTGCCCAAGGCCAAGGATGTCCAGCGCGGGGTCTGGAATGCGGAAACGGTGGCCGAGGTCAAATACAAGGCCTATACGGGTAAGCACCGGATACGGGGATGTGGTTCCACCAGCCCGCTATCCCAATTTCGACGACCTGCTCATCCTGGCGGCCCAGCTCTCCCGTTTGTCGGTGGACACCTACCGGGAGGACTGCCAGACCCGGACGGTCCTGGGGGCTCGCTTCGCCAAAAAACCCCTGGTCATTGAAACGCCGATCATGATTTCCGGCATGTCTTATGGGGCCTTGAGCAAAGAGGCCAAAATCGCTCTGGCCAAGTCCACCCAGATCGTGGGGACCTCGATCAACAATGGAGAAGGCGGGTTGCTTCCCGAAGAACGAGCGAATTCCTATAAACAGGTGGTGCAGATCACCCCCAGCCGGATGGGCTTTTCCCTGACCAACATCGAGGCCGCTGATGCCCTGGAGCTGATCACCGGCATCGGCGCCAAACCCGGTCTTTCCGGACACCTGATGGGCAGTAAAATCACCAAGGAAATTGCGCAATTCCGGCAGTTGCCGGAAGGTATTGACCTGCACAGTCATCCCCGCCATGGGGATATTTTCGGGGCCGACGATATGGTCTTGAAGATCCAGGAACTGCGGGACGTGACCGACTATCAGATCCCCATCTTCATCAAGATGGCCGCCGGCCGGGTTAAGGAAGACGTCAAGATCGCCGTCAAGACCGGCGCCGACGGCGTCGTCATCGACGGTTCCGAAGGCGGCACCGGGGCCGCCCCGGTCATGGCTTCCAAACACCTGGGGATCCCCACCCTGCCGGCCCTGGTCCAGGCCGTCCGGGCCCTGGAGGAGATGGGCGTCAAAGATGAGGTGAGTCTGATCGTCTCCGGCGGGATCAAAGACGGGGCCGATGTAGCCAAGGCCTTGGCCATCGGCGCCGATGCCGTGGCCATCGGAACCGGGGCCATGATCGCCATGGGCTGCGTGGTCTGCCTCCGCTGCCACGAGGGAAAATGCCCCTGGGGGATCGGAACCCAGGACCCGGAATTGCGAAAGAACCTGGACATCGAGGCGGCGGCGCAACGGGTGGCCAACTATATTCAGGCCATGACTTACGAGACCGTTCTCCTGGCCAAGGCCGCCGGGAAGACCAAGCTGGCCAATCTGGAACGGGAAGACATCCGCTCCCTGACTCTGGAGGCCTGCGCCATGACCGGGATACCCCTGGTGGGGACCAACTTCACTTTTACGGAAATGTTCGGATTTTGTTAGGGACCCCGGCAGCAAGAGGACTGAAAGGAAACGGAGTATATGGAGTATTAGAGTAATGGAACGCTGGTCTGAAAAAAATCAATATTCCATTACTCCATACCAGTATTCCCGTAAAATTATTTTCATCTAATCGGGTTTAAACCTATGCGCATCGAGGACCATCCCATTCTGGGGACTTTTGAAAAGGGTGAAAAGGTCCGGTTTACCTTTGATCAACAACCGATGGAGGGTTTCGCGGGGGAACCCATCGCCATGGCCCTCCGGAGCAACGGGGTTATCATCCACCGTTACACGGCGAAACGAAAAGAACCCCGGGGGATGTTTTGTGCCATTGGCCGATGCACCGACTGCATCATGGTCGTGGATGGAAGGCCCAACGTGCGGACCTGTGTGGAACCGCTTCAAGCGGGTATGTCAATCCAAACGCAGCACGGCCATGGACCGGAGCCGCCGGCGGGGAAAAAATGAGACGATGCGAACTGGTTTGTATTGGGGCGGGACCGGCCGGCCTTTCCGCCGCGATCGAGGCGGCCCGCTGCGGGGTCGAAGTGGTGGTTTTTGATGAAAACGAACGGCCGGGCGGCCAGCTCTTTAAACAGATCCATAAGTTTTTCGGTTCCAAAGAACACCGCGCCCAGGAACGGGGATTTCATATCGGCCAAAGCCTGTTGGACGAGGCCCGCCAACTTGGCGTGGAAGTCCTTCTGAAGGCAGTGGTCCTGGGGATTTATGAGAACCGGACCATGAATGTCATGATTCAGGACCGGATTGAAGAGGTCAAGGCGGAGCGGGTTCTGGTGGCCACCGGCGCTTCGGAAAATATGATCCCTTTCCCTGGGTGGACCCTTCCCGGGGTAATCGGAGCCGGCGCGGCCCAGACCATGGCCAACCTTCATGGCGTTCGGCCGGGGAACAACATTCTCATGGTGGGTTCCGGCAATGTGGGGGTCGTGGTCAGTTTTCAACTGCTTCAAGCCGGATGCCAGATAGCCGCAGTCATCGACGCCGCCCCTCGGATTTCCGGGTATGGGGTCCACGCGGCCAAGGTGGCCCGCTACGGGGTCCCTTTTTTCCTGTCCCATACCATCAAGGAGGCCCGGGGGAGTGACCGAGTGATCGGGGCTACGATCGTTGAGGTCGATTCCAAGTGGCAACCCGTTGCCGGAACGGAAAAGGAACTGGAAGTGGATACCATCTGCATTGCCGTGGGCCTCAACCCGATGACCCAGCTTTTGCGGATGGCCGGCTGTAAAATGGCCTCGCTTTCCGCTTTGGGAGGGAATGTGCCGATCCATGATCTCGACCAGCAAACTTCCCTTCCGGGGATTTACGTGGCGGGGGATGTCTCCGGAATTGAGGAAGCCAGCACGGCGATTATTGAGGGGCGCATTGCCGGATTGGCCGCGGCCCACAGCCTGGGATACTTGGATACCGACGCCTTTGAACACCAGCGGGCGGAGCAGTTGGAAAGCATGTCCGGTTTGCGCAGCGGACCCTATGGCGAAGCTCGCCGGCAGAACAAGGAACAACTTTACGCCCTGATGGAAAGGTAAAACGGATGGCCCCAGGATTATCGCAAACAGGCTTTCTATCGGAAGAAGAATTAAGGGACAGTCCCGGTATCCCTACCGAAGCCCGGCGGCGGCGGGGGCCGGTGGCCGTGATCGAGTGCACCGAACATATTCCCTGCAACCCCTGCGAGGCCAGTTGCCGGGTCGAAGCCATCTCGGTGGGGAGGGATATTACCAACCTCCCGCACCTGGATGAAGATAAATGCATTGGCTGTCAGTCCTGCGTGCCCATTTGTCCGGGTCAGGCCATTTTCATCGTCGATGAAAGCCTGCCGGATGATAAGGCGGCGGTGACCCTGCCCCATGAGTTTCTGCCGCTCCCGGAAAAGGGGGAGCTGGTGGTGGTTTTGGATCGGTCCGGGGCCGTTTTAGGAGAGGCTCCGGCCACCGCGGTCCGTAAGACGGAGCGGATGGATCAAACCGCCGTGGTAACCATTGAAGTACCTCGTGCCTGGTCCATGAAGGCCAGGGCGATTCGATTGAAACGATAAAAACAAACTGTAGGAGGAAAAAAACATGGGTGAACAAGCATTAGGTATGGTGGAAACCCGGGGATTGGTCGGTGCCATTGAGGCGGCCGATGCCATGGTGAAAGCGGCCAACGTCAAGATGGTGGGAAAAGAGCATGCCGGCGGCGGTTTGGTGACGATTTTTGTCCGGGGGGATGTGGGCGCGGTCAAAGCCGCTACCGATGCCGGCGGGGCGGCGGCCAAAAGGGTGGGCGAGCTCCTGTCGGTCCACGTTATCCCCAGACCCCACGGGGATATCGAGTTCATTCTCCCCAAGGCCGAAAAATAAATCGTTCCGGGTCCGGTTGACCGCGGGGTCGGGACCAGTCCCCCGGCCAGAACAAAAAATCGATCCCCGCGGGCGGAGAGGCCGGATTCGTTTTGGTAAGGGGACCAGCCCGGCTGGACCCATAAGGAAAAGAGGATGGCGCTGAATATTCAGTTCATTACCCACCCCGGACCGGGGGTCATCGATATCTTAATGACCCGGATGGGTTCCACCGGCAAGAAGACGCTGGAGATCATCAACTTCAGCGCCGTGGGATTGGTTCAAGGGCGGTTGGTGGATATGGTGGCGGCCGCGGACATTGCCGAAAAGGCCGCTGCCGTTCATGTCTTTGACCTCAAAGGAAGCTGTCCCCAGCACTTGACCATGATCGGGATCTTCGGGGATATTGCGGCGGTCAAAACCAGCCTGGAGGCCATTCAGGCCCGGGAAGGACTGGGATGATCGGTGGGGCCTGGCTTCGGCATCACGGACACCTAAGAGAGAATCTAACGGCTAGACCGGCCTAAGCGGGTCTCGGGAAAGATACCATGAAAATTGCCAAGGTGATGGGGAACGTCTGGTCGACCAAAAAAAATGAAAAGATCCACGCGTTGCGGCTGCTCTTTGTCCAGCCGTTGGGCAAGAAATTGACCCCGGCCGGCGACGTCCTGGTGGCGGCCGATGAAATCGGAGCGGGGGTGGGAGAACTGGTCATCATCACCCAGGGCAGTCCGGCCATGCAGGCCTTCGACCAGGAGAAATTAATCCCCGTGGACGCGGTGGTGGTGGGGATTGTGGACAGCTTGGATCTGAGCGGAACTTAGGAAAAGCAGCGTGATGACGAGCCAGGAGATCATCAGCCGGGTGCAGGAAGCCGGGGTGGTCGGGGCCGGGGGGGCCGGCTTCCCGACCCACGTCAAATTGAAGGCCAGGGTGGAGCGGGTCCTGGCCAACGGGGCTTCCTGCGAACCGCTGCTGATGAGTGATCCCTATCTGCTGGAGCAGGAAGCCGATCGGATCCTCCGGGGTCTCCTGCGGGTCATGGAATGCACCGGGGCCCCTCAAGGAACCCTGTGTCTAAAGGGAAAACATCAAAAGGCCCTGGCCGTCCTGCGGGATAAGGTCGGGCGGGGGCCTTACAAAAAGATCGATCTTTTTGAACTGGCGGATTTCTACCCGGCCGGGGATGAGCAGGTCCTGGTGTACGAGGTCATGGGGCGGGTGGTCCCGGAAGGGGGGTCTGCCCCTGCAGGTGGGGGCCGTGGTCAGCAACGTGGAAACCCTCCTGAATATCGACCAAGCCGTGGAGGAAGGCCGCCCGGTTACTCGAAAGGTATCTAACCGTCGGGGGAGAGGTGGCGGAACCTCTGATCCTGAAGGTCCCCATCGGCCTGTCGGTCGGAGAGGTGATCGGGTTGGCGGGGGGGGCCCGTGCTCGGGGAATTTCGGGTCGTTCTGGGAGGGCCCATGATGGGCCAGGTGGTCTCGGATCTGGCGACGCCGGTCGGCAAGACCACCAGCGGCCTTTTAGTCCTGGCTCCGGATCATCCGGTGGTCGTGGATAAGATCAAGGATCCGGCCCGTCTACGGAATATTACCCGTTTGGCCTGCTGCCAATGCTCCCGCTGCACCGACATGTGCCCTCGCTATTTGCTGGGACATTCCCTGAACCCCCATAAAATCATGCGGCAACTGGGGTCCACCTCCCCGGCGGCTCAAGAGATCCAAAAAGACGCCCTGATCTGTTCGGAATGCGGGGTCTGCGAAAAATACGCCTGCCCCATGATGATCTCCCCGCGGGAGGTCAACGCCCAGATCAAACGGGAACTGCTGGCCCAAGGGGTGAAGCGGCCTACCGTTCGGGAGGACTACCGGCCCTCGGCCTTTCGCGAGGGGAGAAGGATCCCGACGCAGCGGCTGATGGAACGTCTTCAAATCAAGAAATACGACCGTCATCCCCGTTTCGATTCCCGGGAAATCCGGGCGGATCGGGTGGCCATCCCCTTGAAACAGCATTTAGGGGCGCCGGCCCGGCCCGTCGTCCAAGCCGGTGATCGGGTCAACCAGGGGGATCTGCTGGGAGAGATACCGGAGAAGGCCCTGGGTGCCCGGATCCATGCCAGTCTGGCCGGTCGGGTGGTTTCGGTGGACGGGCAGGTCGTTATCCAACGGGAGAAGAGGTAGGGTCATGGCATACAAAGCGATTGGGCTGATCGAACTGAACAGCGTGGCCAAAGGGGTCCACTGCGCCGATGAGATGATCAAAGCGGCCAGCGTCGAGCTGATCATGGCCCGGCCGGTCTGCCCCGGGCGCTATTTGGCCCTGATCGCCGGCGACGTCGGTTCGGTGCAGAACTGCGGTGGACGTGGGCCGGGAAATCGCCGGGGAGTTTCTGGTCGACTCCTTTACGATCCCCAATGTCCACCCGAGTATTTTTCCGGCCCTCAGTTGCGCCACCCAGATCCTGAACATTGGCGCCCTGGGGATCATTGAAACCTATTCGGCGTCCTCCTGCATCCTGGCGGCCGATGCGGCAGTTAAGGCGGCGGCGGTGGAGATTATCGAGATCCGCTGTGCCACGGGTCTGGCCGGAAAATCCTATGTTTCCTTAACCGGAGATGTCGGTTCCGTCCAGGCGGCGGTAGACGCCGGTTTAGCGGCCCTGACCGATGAAGGGTTGATTCAAAGCCATGTGGTGATCCCTTCCCTGAGTCGGGAGCTTTATCCCAATTTAATCTGATGACAGCCCTCAAGACCATTCGTCGGATCATGAATCGGCCGGAAACTTGGGATTTCTCCGGGGCCCGGGAATTGTTTGCCGGGGTGGACCTGGGAACCTACAAGAGTAAGGTGATTGTAGTGGATGAACAGGGACGGCCCAGGGCGGCGGCTATGCGGCGCTCCGAAGGAATAGGCAGCGGTCTGATTATTGATTACTTCGGGACCCTCACCCTGTTGAAGGCGATAATGGAAGAAATCCGAAGCCGCTCTTCGCTGCCCATCGATCAGGGGGCTACCTCCTTTCCCCCGCAGACGGAATCCGGCAATGTGCATACCACCCGCTATATCCTGCAGGGAGCCGGGTTGGAAGTTGTCCGGGTCCTGGACGAACCCACGGCGGCCAACCGTTTTCTCAACCTCCAAGATGGGGCCCTGGTGGATATCGGCGGGGGAACCACGGGGATAGCCCTGATTCGAGACGGCCGGATTATCCGGACCAGTGATGAAGCCACCGGAGGGGTTCATCTTTCCCTGGTCCTGTCCGGTCACCTGCGGATCAGCTTTGAGGAAGCCGAAAGGATCAAAATCGACCCTTCCCGTCATCCGGAGATCCTCCCCGTTGTTCGTCCGGTGATTGAAAAGGTTTCGGCCATTATTCGAAAAGCCTTGGAAGGGTTCGAGGGCATCCCCAGGGTTTGTTTGGTGGGGGGAACCTGCGAGTTGGGTGGCTTAACGGAATTGGTCGCCCAGAATCTCGGTCTGGAGGTCTTTAAACCTCAAGTCCCCCAGGTCGTAACGCCCTACGGGATCGCCCTTTCCTGTCTAGGAGAGAAAGGCCAATCCGTTGCCTGGGCACAGGCCTCGTGATGAGGGAGACGTTTTTCACACCATGATCTCGAAAGAAGAGATTCGGAAACTGGTGGCGGAAGTCCTGCTGGAATCGGGCGAACAAGGGAGGCCGCGGGTCCGTTCTTCGGCCCCTCCGGGACCCCGGGCGCTGATTGTTTTCCAAGCCGGGATTCGGCGGCTGGAAGAGGCGCTGAAACAATTGCCGCTCTTGGAAGCCCAGGCCGGCTGGTCCGGGGTGTATACGGTTCCCGCAGTGCGTTCTCGGGTCTGTGGGGCCGATGTCCGTGAGCAGGGAGGGGCGCCGTGCATCCTGGATACGGTCAAACCCGAGGGGCTGGAGAAGGTATTGGCCCGCGCCGATGTGCTCGTGCTACCCACTTTATGCCTGATGGTGGCCTCCAAAGTGGCTCATCTGATGGCCGATGATCCGGACTCCCGACCTGGTTTTTTCGGCCCTGCTGCAAGGCAAGCGGGTTCTCGCCGCCAGGGACGGATTTATGGTCTGCGAGGTCCTGGCCAACGAGGCCCTCAAAACGGAAATGGAACGCTTGTTAAAAAAATTGGAGGGCTTGGGGGTAGTCTTTTGCCAGACCCAGGAGTTGTCCGAGACCTTCCGTCGTATCACCAAAGACTTCATTCAAGAAAACAGGATTAACAGCTAAGGAGATCCACCCATGCCGGAACTACGTGCTTACTGCCATCTTGATCGGCTTCAGCCTCAATTCGCCTCTCTATTTCGCCTGTCGCTGCCGGGGATTTCTTCCGGTGGAGGGCATGTCTTCCCTCTTTGTGGAGGTCGTGCCGGGTATTGAAATCAACCGGTTGACCGATATAGCCCTCAAGGTGACCAGTGCCCGCCCGGGAGAGATGATCGTGGAAAGAAGATACGGCATGCTGGAAATCCATTCCTTCGATCAAGAAGAGATCCTCCATGCCGGGCAGATGATCCTTAATGAAATCGGTCTGAAGCCAGAAGACCGGCTGACCCCGAAGATTCTGGCGACCAGTATTGTCAACAAGATCGATCCCTATCAGGCCGTCATCATCAACCGGAACAGTCGGGGCATGCTCATCTTAGGGGGCAACGACGTCTATCTGCTGGAAGTTACCCCGGCGGCTTATTCCTCGATTGCCGCCAACGAAGCGGAAAAACACTGTAACGTCCGCCTGGTGGACCTGAGTTTTTTCGGGGCCGCCGGTCGGCTCTATCTGGCCGGGACCGAATCGGAAATTTTGGCGGCCGCCGCTAAAGTGGTGGAAACCTTAAACGGTCTAACCGGTCGGAAAGAATAAGGGCGCCCGCATGGGACCTGAATTTATTTTTTCTCGAGATATCGAAGACCTGGTCCGGGAGGGGCATAAAACCTTAGCCGTAAGGGAGGGGGCCCGGATATCGGCCGCGGCCCAGGATCTAATCCAGGAGCAGGGGATCGAGGTGGTTTACCGTCCCGAAGCGGAGACGCCGCCGGACGCCTTTCCCACGACGTCGGAATCGAAACCCGGCCGAGAAACGTCTCGGGGTGAAACCGGTCCGGCAACCGAGACGGCCGAGGCTGGAACTGGGGTGGGCGTTGCGGCTCCACCCCCGGTTTCCGAGGATGAAGAATTGGAACGGATCGTCGATCGGGTCGTCGAGCGGTTTAAAGCCCTGAAGGGCCGGGCATCGGGCCTGAAACCGGAGGCCCCGGGGACCGCCCCGGCTGACGACGACTTGGTGATTTGCCGCTGCGAGGAGATCACTCGAGGCCAGATCAAGGAGGCCATCCGCAACGGGATGCAAACGGTCAGCGGGATTAAACGCATTACCCGGGCCGGCATGGGGTTGTGCCAGGGACAGACCTGTGAGCGGTTGGTCACCCAGATCCTGGCCCAGGAACTGGGCCGGTCGCCGGCGGAACTGGAGCCGATGACCGCCCGGGCCCCGGTCCGGCCCTTGCCTTTATCGGTTTTTGCCACCGGCTGAGAAACCGGAAAAGGGATCGGAGAGGGATCTTGGAAGCCACGGACCGATCTGGGTGGATCGGGATGAGTAAGGGTTGAGAGTGTCAAGGGCAGGAGAGACTATGGCGAATACGGCCGATGTAGTGATTGTGGGAGGAGGGGTCATGGGATGTGCCGTGGCCTACTATCTGGCCAAAGAGGGACTCAAACCCGTGGTCATCGAAAAGGGAGATATCGGGGGCGAGGCCTCGGGCAGCAATGGCGGCGGAGTCCGGCAGTCGGCCCGTAATCTCAAAGAGATGCCCCTGGCCCTGGAAAGCATCCGCCTCTACGGCCAGCTTCACGAAGAACTGGAAATGGATGTGGAATATGTCCGCCAGGGAAACCTGCGCCTCTGCACCACCGAGGAAGATCTGGCTACGATGCGGAAGTCAGTGGAGAATCAACGAACGACCGGCCTGGAGCTGGAGATGCTCGATCGACAACAAGTCCTGGACATCAATCCCCACGTGGGGGAAAAAGTGATTGGCGCCAGTTATTGCCCGACGGACGGGCATGCCAACCCCTTCCGGGTGACCTACGGATTTTTTCTGAAAGCCAAGCGATTGGGGGCGCGATTCTTTACCCAAGAGCAAGTGGTGGACCTCAAGTTGAAAAAGGGAAAGGTCGCCCGAATTATAACGGATAAACAGGTCTTCGACACGGACCTGGTCGTCAATGCCGCCGGGATCGGGGGTCGGAAGATCGCCAATCTGGTGGGGTTGGATTATCCCATGAAACCGGTGTTTTCCGAGGCCTTGATTACCGAACCCTACCCGCCGCTGTTCCCGCAGATGATCGGTCATGCCCGGGGGCTGTTTTACGGGCGCCAGACCGTTCACGGACCGTTTTTCTGGGGGGGATTTGTGGGAACGGAGAATTTTATCTACCGCGACGGGAAGCCCCTGTTCAACTTCATCGGCCCGGCCATTTCCCGCCAGGTCCTGGATTATTTCCCGATCCTGAAAAACGTCCAGGTCATTCGCGTGTGGTCCGGGCTGATCGATCAAGTGTCGGATGGTATCCCCATCCTCGGTTTTACCGGCGAAGTCCCCGGATTTGTTTTTTGTGCGGGGTTCAGCGGCCATGGTTTTGGCCTGGCCCCGGCCATCGGCCGCCTGATCGCCGATTTGATCATGGACTGCCGGGTAGCGCAGCCGATCAGCGATTTCTGTTACAGCCGCTTCAGTCGGGGGGGCGACCACGTCTGTACCTGCCAGGGAAACGCCACTTGCACCATCAACACGGCCATCTGCCCGAATAAGCGGGAATGGTTAAAGAGCATCTAGAGGAGCTCCCATGATTGAACTGCGAGCCTTTGCCTTTATTGATCAACTGCAGAAGCAATTCGTCGGTTACATCAGCAGCACGGCGCGAGGCTACTACCCGGTCGCCGGTCAATCGGGTCTTTTTCTGGAAATTGCCCCGGGGATCGAGATCAATTCCCTGACAGATGTGGTGCTTAAAAAGGCCAAGGTTCGACCGGGGGCCATGGTGGTGGAACGGACCTATGGCATGCTGGAAGTCCACGGAGATTCTCCGGCCGATGTCCGGGAAGCCGGGGAGGTGGTTTTGAATTATCTGGGAATGAAGGAGACCGACCGGTTGAAGCCCAAGATACTGGCGGCCGAAACCATCGATCGGATCGACCCTTTCATGACCCCCATCGTCAACCGGTTTCGGGACGCCAACATGATTTTGGCCGATGACGCCCTGTATATCCTTGAAGTCGTGCCGGCCGGCTATGCCGGATTCGCGGCCAATGAGGCGGAGAAGGCGGCGGATATCAAACTGGTTCATGCCAGCGTCTTCGGAGCCAGCGGACGGGTCTATCTATCCGGAACCCTCTCCAACATTCAGGCCGCGAAGGCAGCCGCCGAGGAAGCTCTGGCCACCTTGGTGGGTCGGGACCACTAACCCTTTTCCCCGAATCTTTGATGAAAACCAATTCTGCAAAAAAAGAACTCTTCGATCGCATCATCAATATTTATCCCGGACTGTCGCCTAAGAAGAAACGGATCGCGGATTTCATCATCAACGATTATAAAAAGCTTTTTTTGATCAAAGCCAAAGAAATCGCTAGGGAATGCCGGGTGAGCGAACCTACCGTCACTCGCTTTGTTCTGGATCTCGGATTTTCCGGGTATGAGGAATTTGAAGTCTACGTTAAGGGGCTGCTCCATATTGAATTGACCAGTGTGGAGCGTATGTTGAAGTCCACCAAACGGACCGACAATCTGACTCCCATGAAGGCCTATCATCAAAACACCCTGCGGAATCTGGAACATATGATTCATTCCATTTCGGAACAGGAAATTAAAAATCTGGCCCGCAAGATTTTCCGGAGTGAACGCGTTCTCGTAGCCGGCTACCGGGCTTCCTCCGTTCTGGCTTCCTATTTTGGCTTTCTCCTGAAAAAGATCCGACCGGGAGTGCGTCTGGATACCCAGCTTTCCTGGGAGAACTTCGACCATATTGCCCTCCATGGTTCTTCCCTGCTTCTAGTGGTCTTCGCTTTCCCCCGCTATGCCAATCAGGCCATCGAGTTGATCGAATTCGCCAAAAAGTGTCGTGCCTTTGTCGTTGGGATCAGCGATACCCCCAAATCGCCGATTATTCCCCTTTCCGACCAATACCTCATCGTGGATGTGGAGGGATTGTCTTTTGTAGATCCTTTTTCCCATATCCTGACCCTGTTGGGGGCTTTAATCCACGAGATTGCCTTCGTGGACAAAACGGCTACCTTGAAACGTCTGAGCCAGATTGAGGATGGAATAAGAAAGCGGCCGGTTTTTTATTCACTGGATACTGATTCCCCCATAACCGGCAACCCACTGGAGGCGAAATATTATACCCTGCTATCTGCCGGGGAAGGTTTCTCACGGGGGGAGGATAAAAAGAAGAGAAGTAAGCCCGGTTTAGGTAAAAACTAGATATCTAAAATATCGGCCTGAGATTTCGGCAAACAACCGACGAGGGCCAAGGCCCTGCTGGAAAATGGGACCAATGCCTGAACACAAGGAGGGTATCCACCAAAGATGGCTTTAGCTAAAGAGCGGCTTGAACAGATCGTTTCCCGGGTCATTCGTCGCCTGGAAAGCGAGGGGTTCGAGGTATCCGAAGAATCTGCTCCGGAATCGTTCCCCTTGGCGGCAAGAGACGGGGTCTTTCCGGACATTGAAAGCTGTATTCAAGCGGCGGCCCGGGCGCAAAAAGAATTGATGGCCTTGCCGCTGCGGAAGCGGGAGGAAATCCTGCAGGTTATACGCCGGGTCGGGCGGACCGGGGCCGAAACCTACGGGCAAATGGAATATTTGGAGACCGGCTTAGGTTCTGCGGAAGACAATATCAAAAAAAATCTTTCCGCCTGTGAGGTCCTGGGGATGGAGGACCTGATCCCGGAGGTCTTCGCCGGAGACAAGGGTGTAACCATCATCGAAAGGATCCCGGTGGGAGTCATCGCCTCGGTGAACCCGGTGACCAACGGTGCTCCCACCATCCTGTTCAACGCCATCATGATGCTGGCCGGGGGAAACACGGTGGTCAACAACCCCCACCCCAAGACCAGGAACGTGGCGGCCCGGGTGGTGCGGGACCTAAATCGGGCCATCCAGGAGGCCGGGGGGCCGGCCAACTGCATCTGTTGCCTGGAGGAACCCTCGGTGCCTTCGGCCCAGCAGCTCATGACCCATCCCCTGATCCGGCTGATCGCCGTCACCGGCGGGCACGGGGTGGTGGCTTTTGCCGCCCAGACCGGTAAGCGGCTGATCGCCGGCGGCCCCGGCAACCCGCCGGTGGTGGTCGACGAAACAGCCGATCTGGACCGGGCCGCCCGCTGTGTGATCGAAGGGGCCTCCTTCTCGAACTGCATGGCCTGCGCCAGCGAGAAGGAGCTTTTTGTGGTGGACGCCGTGGCCGACCGCTTCAAGGAACTGTTGAAGCGGTACGGGGCCTATGAAATCACCGTACCGCAGGGGCAGGAACTGCTCCCGCGTATCTTCAAAGAAATCCGGGAGCCCGGCCGGCCGGGGGTGATCAACATGGAGTACATCGGCAAGCCACCTTCCTTCATCCTCCAGGCCATCGGCCTGACGGTGGGTCCGGAGGCCAAGATCGTGATCCTGGAAACGGGGCCCGATCACCCCCTGGTCTGGACCGAGCAGATCATGCCGGTCATCCCCCTGGTTCGCTGCCGGGACGCGGGGGAGGCCATCGACCGGGCCATCGCCGCGGAACAGGGCAACGGCCACACCATGGCCATCCACTCCAACAACCTGGAGACCATTCGAAAAATGGCCGCACGCGCCAAGTGCGCGGCCTTCGTCAAAAACGGCTCCTGCGGACTGGCCAGCGTCGGCGTCGCCGGGGAGGGGTTCGTCTCCTTTCACATCGCCACCAACGGCGAAGGGCACACCCGGCCCCGGGTCTTCACCCTGGTGCGGCGCTGTGTCCTGACCGATGACTTTCGCTACCGCTATGGTCTTACGGCTTGAGCCGGATCAAACGGATAATTGGGGACTGGAATAGCCATGGATAAAAATCAGATTGAACGGATCGTTTCCCTGATCTGGTCGGAAATGAACCCGGCCGCCGGTTCGGGACAGACGTCTTCAGCCGCGGAGACCGCCTGGGGGGTGTACGGGACCATGGAAGAGGCCATTCAGGCGGCGGTCAAGGCCCAGGCGGCACTGGTCGGGCTTTCCCTGGAACTGCGGGAAAAAATAATTCAAATCATCAGGCAGGTGGGGTTGGCCAACCGGCGGACCTACGGCGAACTCGAATTGGCCGAAGCCGAATTGGGGGCCGTGGAAGGCACCATGTTGAAGATCGAGGTGGCCTGTCAGGCCCCCGGCCTGGAGGATCTGGCCCCCGAAGTGTTCAGCGGCGATCGGGGGACCACGCTGCTGGAAAGGATTCCGGTCGGGGTCATCGCTTCGGTCAACGCCGTCACCAACGCCGCCCCCGGCATCCTCCACAACAGCATCCTCATGCTGGCCGGCGGGAATTCTGTTGTTTTCAACCCCCATCCCAAGACCAAGGAGATCTCGGCCCGGGTGGTCCGGGACCTGAATCGGGCCATCGTCGCCGCCGGAGGCCCGCCGGACTGCCTGACCACGGTGGCGGAACCCTCGATCCCCACGGCCCAGATGCTGATGACCCATCCCCTGGTGGACATGATCGCGGTTACCGGCGGACACCGGGTCGTGGAATTTGCGGCCCAGACCGGAAAACGGGTCATCTCCGGGGGACCCGGCAATCCCCCGGTCATCGTGGACGAGACGGCCGACCTGGACCGGGCCGCCCGCTGCATCATTCGGGGCGCCTCGTTGAGCAACTGCACCCCCTGTTCCAGCGAAAAGGAGATCTTCGTGGTGGCCTCGGCCGCCGACCGGCTCAAAGAGCGGTTGAAACAGCACGGGGCCTTTGAACTTACCGCCGAACAGGGGCGGGCCCTGGTGCCGGTGATCTTCAAGGAGATCCGTCCCGGGAGGGTCCAGAGCGTCATCAACATGGACTATATCGGCCGGCCGGTGGCCGAGATCCTCCAGCGGACCATCGGACTGACCATTCCGTCCGAGACCCGGATCGCCATCCTGGAGACCGACGCCGAACACCCCCTCATCTGGACGGAGCAGATCATGCCCATCCTGCCGCTGGTCCGCTGCCGGGACTTTGAAGAAGCCCTGACCCTGGGGATTGCCGCGGAGCAGGGGATGCGTCACACCATCGTTTTTCACTCCAACAGCCTGGCCAATATGGCCCGCCTGGCCAGCCGGGCCGACGCCTCACAACTGGTGAAAAACGGCGCCTCCGTGGCCGGGATCGGTGTGGACGGGGAGGGTTTCAAGTCCCTCCATGTGGCCACCGGCGGGGAGGGTCTGACCCGTCCCCGGACCTTCACCCGGGTCCGACGCTGTGTGCTGACGGATGATTACCGGTACCGCTATGGCGCGTAACTTGGCGCAGGGGCAGACTAATGAAATAGGGTTTGCGCAGGGGTTAGGATACGGCTTTTGCTCCGGCCCACAGATTGTCCGGTTGAAGGCTTATAGGCCCACCGCGATTTTTAGAGGAGGGGTTAAATGGATGAAGAAGTTGAACAGGCTAGAATCCAGGGCTTTAGGCAAGTGGATGCTGGCCTGGGCAGGAGTTTCTTTTTATACCCCCGGTGCTGGGGCGGCGGTCGCCATTGGTTCTGTAATCTACTTCACCGGGGTTTTGACACCGGTCACCATGGTCCTCTCCGGCATCATGATGCTCATCGTAGCCTACAGCATGTCTCAGCTTACCAGGAAACTCCCCTCTGCCGGATCTTTCTATACCTTTGCCATCAATGCTATTGGATTCAGAGTGGGCTGGGTTGTTGCCGGACTAAGCTTTACCATGTGGGCCTTTCTTTCGGCAGGGGCAACCGGTTTAGGGTACTGGTTCCTGTGGTGGCTCCTGGCCGAGTGCGGTATTTATGTCCCCTGGTGGATTATTTTTACAGTAGGTTTTGCTTTTGTGGCTTTTCTTGCTTGGATAGGAGTTGCGGCGAGTTTTAGGTTTTTATTTTACTCCGCTTTGTTCCAGATTGCTTGTGTGCTCGCCCTGGCGGCCTATGTTATGACTAACGGACCCTTCCACGGCGGAGCGATGGAAGGAACCAGTCTCCTCCCGCTCATGGGAAAACTTGAAGGGTTGAAAGGGGTTAGCGGCGCTGCCTACGGATTGTTATGGGGCACAGTCGTTTTTGTCGGCTTTGAGGCTGTAGCCGCCATGGGTGAGGAAGCCAAGGATCCCCTGAAGGGGGTGGGCTTCGGCCTCGTTGTATCTATTATCATTGGTACTATTTTCTATGTTATCTACACTACCATGACTATCTATGGCTTCTGGAACGAAATGAGGGGCTGGACCATAGAAGACCCGGTTATAGTGACGCTCAGCAAGAAATTTTGGGGCTTCCCCGGCTTTGTCCTTTTAATCGGGGTAGTGACTCTGGGCACGATCGGGCCGGCCTCGGCGGGCATGATGGGAGTGGCCCGAATTTTATATTCCATGGGACGAGCGGGGATACTTCCACGGGTATTTGGCAGACTTCATTCGAGGTTCAGGACCCCCTGGGTAGCGATTTTGACGGTGTACGCGTTTGGTCTGATCACGATGATACCAGGTTCCCTCCTGTGGGGGGGGGATAACGGCCCGTTGCAGTGGTGCTTGGCCGTAGGGGTGATCATCGCTATGGCTGCTGCTCTGGCCTGCTACGGCATAGCCTGCGTATGTTCGACTTTTTATTACCGAAGGAAACAGCCCGGAGAGTATAGCCTGTGGAAGCATGGCGTTGTGCCAGGTTTGGGAGCCTGCTCCATATTATTTGTCCTCATAGGAATGTTTTTTCCCCCCCATATCCCGGAGATCTTTGATTTGATCGTTGTCCTAATCATAGCGCTGGGTTTCTTCATCAGTGGCGCACATCTGCAGCGAACGAGGTCGAAAGAAGAGTTGGAGAGGACGGGTGCGATTGTGGCTGGTCTGGTCCAAGGGGAATAGGGATATTCGGAAATGGCCCCTGGGGTTGCGAGAATACCCCGGGTCGAGCCTCTGGAACTGGCTCAAAATAAGGAGGTGAGTGATTATAAAAGATGGCTAGGGATTTTTGCGATGGGAATGAACCGCTAAATTCAGGTAACGGAATTTGACGATGCGCCTGAGAAGGAGAGATAAGTCATGCCCTTAAATAAGAAGAAGTTTAGCGTGATCGAGTGTAGCGGTACACCCTACGAAATCGGCAAACAGTATGGGACCGGCGCCAAAGAGAATATTGTTAAGTCCATTGCCATGCATGAGGAGGCCTTTACGTTTGTTTATAAGGCCAGCCGGGAACAGATAATCGCCAATGCGCAAAAATTTCTCCCGGCCGTGGAGAAGTTCGATCCAGCGATGATAGAGATGTTGAAAGGCCAGGCCGAAGGCGCCGGGGTCAGCTTTGAGGAGGTCTTCGCGCTGAGGTGTATGATTGAATTGGGCGATTACTACAACCAGATAACCGCCTTATGCACTTCTTTTCTGGCTACGGGCACGGCGACGCCTGGCGGGAAGACGATACTCGGACAAAACATAGACTGGTCCCCTGATTTTCCTTTGAATTTATTGAAAATAAAACACGCCAATGGTTTGGAGCAATTGACGCTGGCCTTCGGGGGTGTCCTGGAGTGGACGTTAAGCTCAGCCGGTCTGGGGTTAGTCATGAACCTGACCTTGGCTCCGCAGGAACAACACCGCCTAAATATCCCTTGTGGGTTCGTTAACCACAAAGCGATGCGGCAAAAAAATATCGGCGATGCCCTGGGGGTTTTCTGTGAAGCGGGACGGGGCCTGCTGTATTATGGTTTGGGCAGCCGGGAGGGGGACATCATCGGGATAGAAGGAGTCCCCGACGATTTTAATGTGCTTCAGCCGGAAGAGGATATCCTGGTCCACTCCAACCATTATTTGACTCCCAGATTTCAAAAAGGGGATTGGGTCTACGCCTTGGGGGCGGCGGATAGCTATCTTCGTATTCAGCGGATCAATAGGCTTATGAAAAGACAATACGGGTCGATTACCGCCGAAACGATGATGGCTGTTCTAAGAGACCATAACAACGCCCCGAATGCGATTTGCAGGCATGTGGACCAAGATGGGCCCATTCCCTTTAAGACGGTAGCCTCCGTAATCTATGATCTTGAGGACAATGCTATGTACATTGCCTATGGAAACCCCTGCGAGTATGATTATGTAAGGTACGGATTTTGATTAAAAATCAGGCCTGCTTCGGCTGCAAGTGATTAAAGATCGTTTTTTCACTAAGGATTGCCCTGGTTAAGTAGCGAGAGGATCGGACTATGGATTTGCTGAAGAGAGAGAACTTTTCTTCTGGCGCGCCTCTGGAAGAAAAGGCGGGTTACAGCCGGGCCGTCAAGGTCGGGAACTTCGTTTTTGTAGGCGGTACGACCACCACCAATCCGGAGGGAGTGGTCGAGGCGGAGGGGGATGCTTACCGGCAAACCAAAATCATCTTCCAAAAAATTGAAATGGCTTTAATCAAGGCGGGGGCCCAGCTCTCGGAAGTCTATAGGGTGCGCCTTTATGTGACGGACATCAAGCGGGCCGCTGAATATATGCAGGCCTATTCGGAATTCTTTAAGGAGATCAAACCGGTAATCACCATGGCCGAGGTTGCGGCCTTGGCCCGTCCGGCCCATCTGGTGGAAATTGAGGCTGAGGCGATCGTTGGCTCTTATCTGGTAAGAAGTCGCCAGGAGGGATTTTGTCAGCAGCAAAAATGAAAAAACTTTATCCTGCTAGGGCAAGTGCTTTTGAAACAAGACAATATATTGAAAGGAGGTTTTGTATTTTTAGGTCAGAATCGGGGCCGTACAGGAACCCCGAGCACGCAGTTTTGTGATGCCACAAGGCCGTGTTTTTACCTGGCAGCTCTCCGGGATCGTGCGGTGGTCCAAGGCGGAGACGCTCTCAACGCTCGTGTTATCATCTGGAATACGTTCTTGCGGCAGGAATGTCATGTCAACCAATACCGAAATCCCTGGGCATAAAATTTAGGAGAGGAGGTTGAACGATGGGTAAAACCATGATGGGGGGGAAACGCCTGCTGGAAAATCGAGGTAAACGCTTTCTTGCGGTTGGGTTGGTAGTAGCGTTCATTTTCGGTGCAGGTGGCGGCGCCAGTGCCTTTAAAATCGACACGGGGAATGATGACCTCAAGGTAAACTGGGATAATACATTTCGTTACAACCTGGGCTACAGGGTCGGAAGCCAGGACAAGGCGATCCTCTCCAATCCGAATCTCGATGACGGAGACCGTAACTTTGCCAACGGTATTGTGGCCAATCGACTGGACGTTTTATCCGAGTTTGACGCTACCTTTAAGAAGGATTTCGGATTTCGAGTCAGTTGGGCCGGCTGGTACGACCAGGCTTACGCGAAGGATAGTTTTGACAACCATTCGGTTGCCACTTCGAACCATTTAAACAATGGAAAACAGGCCCTCGGTGTGAGTGATTACGTTAAATACTACTATGCCGGACCGAACGGCGAAGTTCTCGATGCCTTTGGCTTCGGCAGATTCAGCATTGCCGACATACCGGTCCAGGTCAAGGCCGGGCGGTATACACTCTTCTTTGGAGAAAGCCTGGGGTTGACCGCAGGACTAAACAGCATCGCTTACATGCAATCGCCGATTGATTACTTTAAGGCGTATGCCGTGCCGGGTACCAGCATAAAAGAGTTGTTCCGTCCCCTGAACAATGTCTCGGTTTCAGTCGCGCCTCTCAAAGGGCTTTCGATTACCGGACAATACTTCTTACAATGGGAACCCAGTCGTTATCCGGAAGCCGGCTCGTATCTGGGCATCTACGATTTTTTTCTCAACGGATCACAATCAATCCTGGATCCAGATCTCGGGGTCATCCGCAGAGGGAACGACATTAATCCACCCGAAGCGAAAGACTGGGGGATCGCTACGCGCTGGAGCCCCGAATGGATTGACGGGACGCTCGGTTTTTATTACCGGAATTTGTCCGACAAGTTGCCGCAGGCGTTCCTGAATCTGAATCCTGTGGTAAACGGTTCGCCCGCCGAGTTCAATTTCGCCTATGCCGACAATATCAATCTGTACGGTATAAGTCTGTCTAAGCAAATCCTGGGCCTCAGCGTGGGTGCGGAACTTTCTTACCGGACCAATATGCCGTTGGTTAGTGACACGGTCCTCGTGGCCAGTAACAGCAATGCCGCCGCGCTGGGGCTTGCTCCGGGAAGTTATATTACCGCCCTTCCCAATTCCGGCGACACCGCGGCGGCGAGGGGTGACACCTTTCACGGGGTGCTGAATTTCCTGGGCCTGATCAATAAAACGCCGGTGTTTGATACGGCAACCTGGACGGCGGAATTTAGTTGGTGTCGATGGAATCGGGTGACGCAGAACGAAGCGGTCTTCAAGGGCCGCTCCGACTACACCGCCATTGACCGCGTGGACAAAGACGCCTTCGGGGTTGATCGTCAGCTTCATCCCTACCTGGTTTCAAGTTTTCCCGTCGGTGGATCTCTTGATGCCACTCACCTTTGGAACCGGCCTGGGCGGCAACGCGGCTACAGTCGCCGGCATCAACCAGGGCGCGGGCTACTTTAGCGTCGGCATATCGGCCGACATCATGTCGCGGTACCGCGTCGATCTGGCCTATTACGGTTATTTTGGAAATTACTCAACGGACCCGACGGGGGCGGTAACCGTCAACAATGGCGATTATGCTTTGCTTAAGGATCGTGGAACCATTGCACTCACACTTAAAGCCACATTCTAACGGGAGGAACGACGACATGAGAGTACGCTATATCTTCATCGCAGCCATCATACTGCTGACATTTGCGGGCGCTGCCCTGGGGGCTGTTACGGCGGAAGAAGCGAAGAAACTGGGCACGACCTTAACGCCTCTCGGAGCCGAAAAGGCGGGGAACCAGGACGGTTCCATCCCCGAGTACACCGGTGGACTGACCACCATACCGCCCGACTTCAAGAAGGGGACCGGCCTGCGCGCCAATCCCTATGCCGACGAAAAACCTTTATTCACGATCAACCAGCAGAGCATGGGTAAGTATGCGGACAAACTCACCCATGGGCAGAAGACGCTGCTGGAGAAATATCCCAGCTTCCGCCTGGACGTCTATAAGACGCACCGTTCGGCGGCTTTTCCGAAATACGTGCTGGAAAATACCGTCAAGCAGGCCACCACGACCAAAACCGCCAACAACGGTTTGACCGTGGTGGGCGCCTATGCGGCCTATCCCTTTCCCATTCCGAAGGACGGCTATGAGGCCATGTGGAACCACATTCTGTTCTACAACGGGGTTACCTTAAACCATTTTCCCCAGTCCTGGGTGGTGACCGCCGCCGGGCGGCCCACGATGACCTATGTGCTGGATGAAGTTTTAAATTGGCCCTACTGGGTCCCTACCAATACCAAACCCGAAATCTTCTGGAGGCTCCGCGATATTTGTATTGGACCGCCCCGCAATGTGGGCGAAATGCTCATGGTCTGGGATTATCTGGACTTTTACGGGAAAGGCCGGCGCGCTTGGCAGTACCTCCCCGGTCAGCGGCGGACAAAACTGGCGCCGGACATCAATTTCGATACGCCGAACGCCCAATTGAACGGAGCGACCGCTTATGATGAATGGCGTCTGTTCCTGGGGTCGATGGAACGCTATGATTTCAAACTGGTCGGCAAGAAGGAGATGTATGTGCCCTACAACAACTACAATCTGGTTTATTGGTCTAAGGGCGAGCCAGTTGCTGACGCCGAAACATCTCAATCCGGACTTTGTCCGCTGGGAACTGCACCGGGTCTGGGTGGTGGAGGCGACCCTCAAACCGGGCAAGCGGCATATCTACCACAAGCGCGTCTTTTACCTGGATGAAGACAGTTGGCAAGCGCTGGCCAGCGATGAGTACGACGCGCGCGGGCAACTCTATAAATCGGCTTTCATGTATATGGTGCAGAACTACGATGTGAATGCGCCTTATGCCATGACCCATGGTTTCTATGATTTCAGTTCCAATATTTATACGCTGGACGTTTATGTCGCCGAGGCCGGCGGCGTCAAATACATCCCGGACATCCCGGAAAAGGAATGGCTGCCGGAAAATCTGGCCGGCGCCGGCGTTCGCTGAGCCGGTGGGTTTAGCCTACCGTTGCCTCCGGCGGTATCGACCGCCGGAGGCAACGGTTGGCCGAGGACGATGTTCAATCGGGGCCCCGGCCCCGATCCCGATGGAGAAAATATGATCCGCAGAACAATAATAACGGTAATGATGGCCATCGTCTTTTTGACGACCGGCCTTGCCGGCAGTACACCAAAATTCAGGGATGTGCTCGAGACCCCGGTGATGAAAAGCGCCTTGGCGGAAAAAGCACTGCTGAACGGGATTACGGTGGCCGGCAAGCGCCTGATCAGCGTGGGTCAGCGTGGCCACATCCTCTATTCGGATGACCGGGGGAAAAACTGGACCCAGGTTCTCCAGGTGCCGGTAAGTTCGGATCTGGTGGCCGTACAGTTTCCGACACCGGAGAAGGGCTGGGCGGTCGGTCATGACGGCGTGGTTTTGCACAGTACCGACGGCGGCCTCACCTGGGTGAAACAGTTTGACGGTTACGCCGCCGCCCGGGTCGTGCTCAGTTATTACGCCGCCCATCCTCCTGCCGATAAGCCGGGAGGGAGCGAGGCGGGTTCAGGCTTGAACGAAACCATCAAACGTTTCGTCCAGGAAGGCGCCGACAAGCACTTTCTCGATGTCTGGTTTGACAATGAAACGGAGGGCTTTATTGTCGGCTCCTTCAACACGATCTTCCATACCACCGACGGAGGAAGGAATTGGGAACCCTGGTTTGAACGAACCGAAAACCCGGGTTTTTCGCATCTCTATGCCATAAAGCGCATCGGCCAGGACATTTTCATCAGTGGCGAACAAGGGCTGGTGCTGAAATTTGATCAGAAGGCCGGGATGTTCCGCAGGTTAAAAATACCCTATCAGGGAACATTCTTTGGGGCCACAGGCGGATCCGATGTAGTCCTTGTTTTCGGGATGCGCGGTACGGTTTTCCGCAGCGATAACGGAGGTAAAAGCTGGCAGAAGGTGGAGACCGGGGTGCCGGTAGGACTGACGGGAGCGACCGTAACCAAAGATGGGCGGATAGTCCTGGTGAGCCAGACAGGAGACGTGCTGGTGAGTAAAGACAGGGGCTTGAGTTTCAAAATGGCCAAGGTAGAGAAGG
Source organism: uncultured delta proteobacterium (assembly GCA_963743305.1). Classification (GTDB taxonomy): domain Bacteria; phylum Desulfobacterota; class RBG-13-43-22; order RBG-13-43-22; family RBG-13-43-22; genus CAVQSS01. The sequence continues at coordinate 71,552 of CAVUPH010000032.1, read as the reverse complement.
CCTTGCAGGCCGCCGCGGTTACCGCTTTCGACGCGGATACCCTCGTGCTGGCAGGATTTGGCGGAGTGGCGGTTCAGTCGATTAAATAAAACAATGAAGGAGAACTGAAGTGGTTGTCAAAATGGAAAAAATAGATGAAATGCCGGTCGTAAAGGAACTGAAGGATTTCGATCAATCATCCGGCAACCACTTGGAACGTCTGGTTTTCAACAACCGGGTTCCGATGATCATCCTCTGCCTGATCGCCACGCTGGTGCTGGCCTATCAGGCAACGAAGCTCGTGTTCAATGCCAACTTTGAAAAGATGATCCCGCATAAACAGGCCTATGTCAAGAACTACCTCCAGAATAAGAGCGAGCTGTACGGCCTCGGCAACTCGATCCGGGTGGTGGTAGAGAATACCCGGGGCGATATTTTCGACCCCGAATACATTGAAACGTTAAAGCAGATCAACGACGAGGTCTTTCTTACCCCGGGCGTGGATCGCGCCTGGATGAAATCGATTTGGACGCCGGCTGTGCGCTGGAGTGAGATTACCGAAGAAGGGTACCAGGGCGGCCCCGTAATGTCGGATAACTATGACGGCTCGAAAAAAAGCATCGATCAGCTCAGGCAGAACATTGCCCGCGCGGGGATTGTCGGAGATCTGGTGGCCGACAACTTCAAGTCAGCGGCAATCTTTGTTCCGCTTCTGGACACGGATCCTCAAACCGGCAGGCGGCTGGATTACAATCAATTATCAAATAAATTGGAGGACATTCGAACAAAATACGGCGGCGGCAAGATCAGGATTCACATCATCGGCTTTGCGAAGCTCGCCGGCGATCTGCTGGCGGGGCTGTTGCAGGTGATGACCTATTTTGCCTATGCGGCCGTTATCGCCGCGATTATTATCTTCATCTATACCCGCTGTCTGCGCAGTACGGTGATGTTGGTCGGCTGTTCGCTGGTGGCGATGGTCTGGCTACTCGGCCTGATCTCCACCCTCGGCTATGAACTCGATCCCTATTCCATCCTGGTGCCGTTTCTGGTTTTTGCCATCGGCGTCTCCCACGGCGCACAAAAAATGAACGGCATCATGCAGGACGTGGGACGTGGAACCCATCGGCTCGTTGCCGCCCGCTACACCTTCCGCCGGCTCTTCCTGCCTGGGGTGACGGCGCTTTCGGCCGACGCGGTCGGGTTTGCCGTACTGATGTTGATCGATATCCCGGTCATCAAGGACCTGGCACTTACGGCCAGCATCGGCGTCGCGATTCTGATTTTCACCAACCTTCTTCTTTTGCCGGTGCTGCTTTCCTTTGTCGGTGTAAGCCTCAATGCGGCCCGGCGCAGCCTCCAAGAAGAAAAAGAAGAAAGCAAAGGCGCGGGAGCCGGAATGATCTGGGGCTTCCTCGAACACTTTACCGAACGGCGCTGGGCAATCGGGGCGGTGGCAACTGCACTTCATCCTGGCCGCCGGCGGCTGGATGGTAGGTCTGAACCTCAAGATAGGCGACCTGGACCCCGGCGCACCCGAACTGCGCCCGAATTCGCGCTACAACCAGGACAATGCCTATATAACGGCCAACTATGCCCTATCCACCGATCAGTTCGCCGTTATCGTGAAGACTCCGCCGGACGGGGTACAGAAATACGAAACCCTCATCGAGGCCGATCGTCTGGCCTGGGGGTTGCAGCAGGTCCCCGGAGTACAGACCACTGTTTCTCTGGTCGACGGGGTGCGTCTGATCACGGCCGGCACGTACGAGGGCAGTCCCAAGTGGTATACCATCTCCCGCAATCAGCAGGTGCTGAACTACGGTGCCCATCAGTCGATAGTCGACAACCCGAACCTGTTCAACAACGACGGCACCGTTATGCCGGTGATTGCCTACCTTTCCGATCATAAGGCCGAAACGCTCGATAGGGTGGTCAAGGCGACGGACGAGTTCTCACAGCAACACAGTACGGGTGATCGACAGTTCCTGCTCGCGGCCGGAACCGCCGGAATCGAGGCGGCCACAAACATCGTGGTCAAAAAAGCGCAACGCAACATGTTGCTCTATGTTTATAGTGCGGTGATCCTGCTTTGCTTAATCACCTTCCGTAGCTGGCGGGCAGTACTGGTGGCCGTTCTGCCGCTCTTTCTTACTTCCATCCTCTGCCAGGCGCTCATGGTCTTGCTGAACATCGGGGTGAAGGTCTCCACCCTGCCGGTTATTGCGCTGGGGGTGGGAATCGGGGTGGATTATGCCCTGTATCTTCTCAGCGTTCAGCTCAACTGGATGCGGGCAGGACTGTCTTTGGGAGAGTCGTACAAACGCGCCGTCCAGTTCACCGGCAAGGTGGTCGGACTGGTCGGCGTCACGCTGGCGGCCGGTGTCGTTACCTGGGTATTTTCACCGATCAAATTTCAGGCCGATATGGGCATTCTCCTGACATTCATGTTTATCTGGAACATGATTGGCGCGCTTATTTTGATCCCTTCCCTGTCGCACTTTCTGCTCAAAAGGGTGAAGGCCCTTTAAAGATTAAGAGTCAAGATAGCTTTTTTGGTCTGATAGCACAGAGCTGCCCTGGTTAAGGCCAGGGAGGAAGGGACCATGGATTTGCTGAAGAGAGAGAACTTTTCATCGGGCGCGCCTCTGGAAGAAAAGGTGGGGTACAGCCGGGCGGTCAAGGTGGGAAATTTTGTGTTTGTGGGCGGGACCACATCCACTAATCCCGAAGGCGTAGTGGAGGGCGAGGCGGACGCCTACCTCCAAGCCAAAATCATCCTGCAGAAGATCGAGCAGGCTTTATCCAAGGCTGGAGCCAAGCTGTCCGAAGTGTACCGGGTCCGCATCTATGTAACGGACATCAAGAAGGCTCAGGAATACCTGAGGGCCTATTCCGAATTTTTCAAAGAGATCAAACCGGTAACCATATTGGTCGAGATTTCGGCCCTGGCTCGTCCGGCCCATCTGGTGGAAATTGAGGCCGAGGCGATCATCGGCTCTTATCTGGTAAGCAGTCATTAGCAGGGATTTGTCAAATTAGGAAGGAACAGTGCGGTGATGGGTGAAATACAAAAAATAATGGTGGCCGTGGATTTCTCGGATTATTCCCACAGGACGATTCAATATGCCGGTCTGCTGGCCAAGGCCTGCCAGGCCGGCCTGATTCTGGTGAACGTCATTAATCAGCGGGATATTGATATGATCTACAGCATTAAGACCAGAGGGATCAATATCTCGGTTCAGGATTATCTGAAAACCCAGCATGCGGAACGGGAGGCCTTGGCCCTGCAGTTCTTCCAAGAGGCCGGCTGTGGAGATATAGCTTGCACCCGGATTATCCGGGTAGGGGTCCCTTGGGTAGAGCTTTTGGCGGCCGCCAAGGAGCAACAAGCGGACCTGATGGTCATGGGAACCAAGGGCCGAACCAATCTGGCCAATACCCTCTTCGGTTCCACGGCCGAAAAAGTTATTCGCCGGTCGCCTATACCGGTCCTGTCCATTCGCGGCCAGGAGAATGCTGAACGCCTGGTCTCCAGGACTGGCTGAACCTGTTTTTAGATTAAGGCCGAGGCGACCATGAAATACAAAGGGACCGTCAAGCAGGATCAAAAAGGAGATCATCGTGGAAGGACTTAAAAAGGGAGTATTGGGTTTTCCTTCACTGCTGGCGGTAGCCGTGGGGTTGGTGGTGGCTTCAACGACGCTGGTGTCGCTCTGTCAGGGAATGGGACTGGGAGGGTACGGCTTTATCCTGGCCATGCTGATCGCCTGGGTCCTGATGATTTTTCAGGCCTTTACCTTCAGCGAGCTGGCCATCTCCATGCCTCGGGCCGGAAGCATCAGTTCCTATACCGAGGTCGCCCTCGGACATTTTCCGGCTATCATTGCCACGATAGCCGGATATATCATTGTTCAACTCCTGGCCGGACCGGCGGAGATTGCCGTGGCCAGCCTGGTGGTCAAAAACGTATTTCTCCCTGACCTCTCGCCCACCCTGATCGGGGTGCTGATGTTGTTCCTGTTTATGCTGCTGAACCTGCTGGGAGTCGATGTTTTTGCCAAAGCCGAAATTGTTTTCACCATTATCAAGATCATTACCGTGGGGGTGATAGGACTGGCAGGCATCTTCGCCCTGGGAAATCCGCAGGTGACCGTCGTCTCCCCACCTTTGGGAATCGTTGATGTGCTCGGCTTCGTAGCCCTGGGGGTCTGGCTGCTCATCGGGACCGAATTCATCTGCCCCTTGGTGGAAGAAGCCAAGAATCCCCGGAGGGATTTGCCGCTGGCCATGATCCTCGGCCTGGTGATCATCTTGGCTTTGAACCTGGTTTTCGGGATAGCCGCGGTTCGATTTGTGCCGATGACTGTCCTCTCCACTTCCCCGACTCCTCACGTGGACGTCGCTTCAGCCATTCTGGGGAAAGCCGGATTATATTGGGCCGGGGTCGCCACTTTCTTTGCCACGGCCGGGGTAATTAATACCCTGATGGCTTCCGTCCCGAGGATGCTTTATGGGATGGCCCATGCCGGGCAGGTCCCGGCGATCTTTAAATGGCTGCACCCCCGTTTTCGTACTCCCTGGGTGGGCATCCTCCTGATGGGCCTGGGCATGCTTGTTCAAATCTTGAGCGGCATATCCACGATTGAAACCATTGTGGTTTTCATCGTCGCCTCGGCCTTTTCCTGGCTTCTGGCCTACATTATCGCCCATGTGGACGCGATCATCTTGCGGGTTAGATATCCCCGACTGGAACGACCCTTCAAAACCCCCGGTTTCCCCGTCCCTCAAATTTTGGGGATTTTAGGGATCATCCTGGTCATGATCTATATTTTCCCTGATCCTAAGATGAAAAAGGAAATTTATACCTATGCCTTCTATTTCTTAGGCGGCGGAGCCGTTTACGCCTTTCTCTGGTGTACTTTCAAGATGAAAAAGGGTTTATTTAAACCCGTTCGATACGAGGAAGCCCTAGAGGAATAGCTGGTTAGGGCAAGCCGGCGTATAAGGCGGCGGTCGCCCTGGCAGTGAAATCACTTTTTGAAAAGGCCCAATGAAGAAACGGAAATCCGCCGCGACTCTAAGCGACCCCGAGCTGATTTCCTGTCTGCGAACCGATTCGAAGCCCTTCACGGAGGTCCTGGGAGAACCTCGCCTGGAAGGCCAGGGGGGGTTCTCTTTCCCTGTGGGAAGTCTTCCCTTCCGCCATTTTACGATCGGCTATGACCTCAACAAAAAGTTTATGGGAAAGATCTATCTCCTGACGGTGGAGGGGATATTGACCGGCTACGCGCCTCTTCTTCCTTCGGTCTGCCTGGAGCTTCGCTATGCGGGTTTCATAAGAAAAGGGAAGCCTTTTTTTGCCCTGAGGGGTTATTCGCAACCAAAAGGACCGGAAGGCGGAATAATCTCACTGCTGCACAGCGATCAGGACCTGCTGGAAGAATGTTGGAAATTGGAGGTTGAATTTTTAAAGATACTTTTCGAGCCTCTGGAGGGATCTTGTAAAATTCAGGTGAGACCCTATGGCGGTTCCCTGCTAAGAATTATTTTGCCTCCTCTCCATTACCACGTCCAACTCATCCCCGAACAAGCCGTCTTAATTCTGGCGGTAATGAAAAAAATAGCGGGGATAATCAAGGATATCCATTTCGGAGTGGCAGACAGATAGGGGGGCGTGTTGAAGCGGTGAACCGGTCCAGCCATTCCAACTACTCACCAAAATCCGGTCCCCATTCACTGCAGGATATTGTCCTGGCCGACGCCGCGATGCTTTCGGCGTGGATCAAGGCTCGGAAAGTCTCCTGCCGTGAGGTGATGGGGGCTTTTCTCGGCCAGATCGAACGTCTTAATCCGAAGGTCAACGCCATCATCTCACTGCAAGAGCAGGAGAGTCTGTTGCGCCAGGCCGATGAGCGCGATAGCCAGCTTCGGCGGGGAAGATATCTGGGCTGGATGCACGGCTTTCCTCAGGCGCCAAAAGACTTGGCCGCTACCGCTGGTATTCCAACCACAATGGGCTCCCCCCTTCTCAAGGACGATATTCCCCAATATGATGCCATCATCGTCGAACGCCTCAAAAAGAGCGGTGCCATTCTGATTGGCAAGACCAATACCCCGGAGTTCGGGCTTGGCTCGCAGACCTATAACACCGTGTTTGGTACGACGCTCAACGCCTACGACCAAAGCAAGACCGCCGGCGGAAGCAGCGGCGGGGCGGCTGTTTCCGTTGCCCTATGTATGTTGCCCGTGGCCGACGGAAGCGACATGATGGGTTCGTTACGTAACCCGGCTGGTTTTAATAATGTGTTTGGTTTTCGTCCATCATTCGGGCGGGTCCCCTTTGGTCCAGCCCATGAGATTTTCATCCAGCAACTGGGCTATGAAGGTCCGCTGGCGCGTACCGTCACCGACCTCGCCCTGCTTCTCTCGGTGCAGGCCGGTTTCGATTCGCGTGTTCCCTTGTCCCTCGATCAAGATGCCGCCATGTTTACCCAACCGCTCAAGCGCGACTTCAAGGGTGCAAAAGTTGCCTGGCTGGGTGATTTTGGCGGTTATCTGCCGATGGAACCAGGTGTGTTGGATCTTTGCCGCACCGCTCTCCAAGGTTTTGAGGATGCGGGCTGTGCCGTTGAAGAGGCCACCTTGGACTATCCTATGGAGAAATTGTGGCAGACCTGGCTCACCCTGCGTGGTTTCTTACTTGTCGGTATGGCCGGCGGGATGTACGCAAATCCCAAACTGCGGGATTTAATGAAACCAGAAGCTATCTGGGAGATTGAAAACGGGCTGAAACTCACCGGCACCGATGTCTACCAGGCATCCGTCGACCGCAGCACCTACTATCAAGCCGTCAATAAGTTTTTCCAGAATTATGACTATTTCGTTACCCCCAGCGCGCAGGTCTTTCCGTTCGACGCAACGATTCACTGGCCGAAGGAAATTGCCGGAAAAACCATGGATACCTATCATCGTTGGATGGAGGTCGTCATTCCTGGGACCATGGCCGGCGTGCCGACGATCAGCCTCCCGGCGGGGTTTAACCGGGCTGGCCTGCCTATGGGAATACAGCTCCACGGCCAGGCTCAGGCTGATCTATCAGTCCTTCAATTGGCTTATGCTTATGAACAAGCAACCGGGTGGGTTCACAAACATCCGCCCTCGATACTGCAGGACACTTCCAAAACCTGAAGGAAACGTTATGCCCAAGAAATGTGTATTCCAGACTAACCTAGGGAGACGTCTTGCAAGGTTCCAGTAAGACCCTGTGGCGGCTCCCTGATTTTAAAGATTAAAAAGGCGGTTTCCTGAAAATTGGAAACCCGCTGGAAGGGTTTTGGACCTACCTGGTATTACAAGGCGCTGTCTGCCATTCCGTCTTTCCTCACCCGCCAGAAATGATAAAAAATCAGAGCGAAGGCCCCCCCCGGCAGGAGAAAACAATGGAGCACATAAAAGCGGAGCACCGTGGTTTCTCCAAACTGCCCCCCGCCGACCAGCAGGTGAAAAAGGGCCGAACCGGCCCAGGGGATCTGTTGGACGATCTGAGTCCCCACCACCGTGGCGGAATAGGTGTCCACGTCCCAGCGCAAAGCATAACCGGTAAAATCCAGGATCAGAGTCAGGAGTAAAAGACCCACCCCGACCAGCCAGTTCAAAGATCGAGGGGGACGATAGGCCCGAGAAGAGAACACTCGGATCATATGCAGGAAGAGGGTGACGACCATCGTTTGTCCGGCCCAGTAATGAAGGCTGCGAATGAATCCGCCGAAGGGGATCACGAAGGTCACGTTGGAAACGGACAGGTAGGCCTTATCGGCCAGAGGCAAGTAATAAAAGAGCAGCAGCAACCCGGTGACATTTAAAATCAAAAACAGGAAAAAAGTCAGTCCGCCCAGACAGAAGGTATGGGTAAAGCGGATCATCTCCGCCGTCAAATAGGAGGGATGGAGGTGTTTCCAGAAGCTGTCCGACCAGGGCTTCTTATTCATAGGCGCAGGCGAAAAGCGGAATCCACTTCGGTCCGGGTATCGACCCAGATTTCTTCCCGGGGGCCCAGCACCAGCAGCCAGCGGGACAAAGGTTTGACGGCCGGACCGTGCAGTACCTGACCCTGCAGATTGAAACGGCTGCCGTGACAGGGGCAGCACAGTTCTCCGGATTTTGGGTCCAGGGCCGGCTGGCAGCCCAGATGGGTACAGCGATTGTTTAACGCATACCAGCCTCTTTCATCCCGTACCAACCAGACGCCCCGGTAATATTTCCAGGGGGTTTTAAGGCGTTCTAATTCCTGCCGGGTAGCCGCTGGAAATCGGGCCGGGGGATCGGATGAACCCGGCCCAGCCATAAAAGCGATCAGGCCGCGGGTCAGCAGATAAAGAGACCCGCCTCCCAATAAGACGCTGAGACCTAGAAAAAGGCGCCGGGAAGGCGACGGTTGAGAATCGGGGGCCGACAATGGGCTGTTCACCGGGCGGTCAGTAAGGTATAATGATCTACCATGGAAAAGAATGTTGAAAGGGTACCCCGGGACCGGCTTTTATTCAAGGAATTTATTACCGGTCTGATCGCCCTGGCGGTCCTTTGCTGGGCAAGTTTGATCTTGACCGCTCCCCTGTCCGCTCCCGGCGGCGAGTTGACCCCGGCCGGGGTGGCCGTCAAAGCCCCCTGGATCTTTGTGGGTCTCCAGGTGCTGCTGCAATATATCTCCCCCCTTTGGGGCGGGGTAGTCCTACCGCTGGCGGCCGTGGCCTTTTTGGCCCTGCTGCCCCTGGAGGAACGGCTCTCGGTCTCTTCCCTTCGGGTTTTCACCTTCCTGTTTATTCTGTTAATGGTAGCGGCCACGGTCCTTACCGTATATGGTTTTCTGCGATAATAATCTCCACTGGAGGTTTGGTTTTCATTCGAGGTTGGACGTTCGATGTTCGATGTTCATTTTTTTTATGCTTCGCAGTTACCTGCCCCAGACCGGCGCCTCAATACAATCCCTTCTCCTGAAAATACCGGGTGTACCAGCCTTTATAAGCCTTGGATTTCGTCAGCAATCCTTTGATCTCCCGTCGATTGTAAGGCCGGGCGCCGGCACGGGTCTGGGTCTGCAACGGGTTCCCGTCCAGATCGACCAGCGCCTCCCACTCAAAATCGATGGGCACGCCGTCTTTTTGGGGAAAGGTCAGGGGGAGGGACCATTTATTCCCTTGACCGTTTTTAGCCGGTGCGATTCGGTTCCCCAAGCCGACAGCCCGGGGATTCAGGTGGCAGGCCTCGCAGGGCCGGGTGGGCCGGCGAATGGTGTGAGGGGCGTAAGGGTTAAACCCTAAACCGGGCCTCCCGTCCGTGGTCCTCATGATTCGGCTGTCCATCAAGACCTTCCCGGCGGCATCCACCTGACTGGCTACAAACTGGTGGAAAGGGCGAAAGACGCTGGTTAAACCCCTGGGATTGAGACCGTAGATGGGGGACTCCAACCGGCGATAGGAGAATCCTGCATACCAGATGCCGGCGCGTAAAGACCCATCGATGAAGTCCCGGGCCCGGGGAACGGTCCGCTGTTCCGGTTTCAGCGGCAGGTTGCGCCGCAACAGGGTCTGGACCTGGGGATCGTTTTGCATCCATAAAGCGGCCCATTTTTGATAATCGGCCCGATCCTCCCGGATCAGATGAAGACCGAAGTCCTGGTAGCTCCAGAAGGCGTGGCAACTATGGCATTCCATTTTTTGGATATGCTCGGGGATACGGTGCTCCACCGGGATGGCCGGGCCGTTCAGGGTGGGAATCCGATGCCTTTGCCCGGTCCACTTGGAGATCAGGATCGTTTCCTTCGCGTCCCGGCGTATGTGGGACAAAGGGTGACCCCGTGAATCCACAACGATCTCCCCGTTGATTCCTCTCTTTCCCCCAGTCGAAGGTAGTGGAATTTTCGTTTTCGGCCCGCTGTCGGGTGTGCCGTGACAATCCTGACAACGGATGGTTACCTGATCTCCTGACTGCCGGGCCACTCCTCCGTGCCCCATGACCTCCCGCCCGTTGTGGCAATCGATGCAGACTAAGCCCCGCTCCTGGTGAATATCCGGGGGCATCCGGCGGGGGTCGAAGCCGTAGATCAAGGAAGGGGATTCGCCGTCCAGGGCATTGAAGCGGTAGCTGGCTTCGTAATCCCGCTCCGCCAGGCCGACATAATCCATGCCCACGCGGTGGCCGTTGTGACAGGTCAGGCATTGGGTGGTCGGGATGGTCCGGGAAAACCGATGCTTCAGGGGATATCCCCTAGGCTGAGGCCGTTTTCCCTGACGGATTTCATTCATCAGGGGCTGGATGGCTCGGTCCCGGCTCTGGCTGAGGCCGTCCGGCCCATAGGGCAGGTGGCAGGCGGCGCAACCTTCCGCCCGCCAGTCTCCGTACCGGCCCATCCCCCGGGTATTCAAGTGACAGCGCAGGCAGCGGCGGCGGAGGAGGTCATCAACCCCTTGTCCACTCTGTTTGGGATCCGGGATCCCCGCGTATCCCTCCAGGGGGTGATTCAAATAAGGTTTCTGTTCCTTCGGCTGGGCCCCCCAGAGATACCGGGTCGGATTGATTTCCCCGGCCGAGGTGGCCATCAGGGAGCCTCGAACCCGCCGGACCTGGTCCCGATGGCAGGGGCCGCAGCGTTGCGGGGCCTGATCCAGGGAGGAAGGGTTGGGGATCAAGCCCTGATGGGCATCTTTTTTGCTGTCGGCCTTGGCGTCTCCCCCGTGGCACCGCCCACAGGGAAATTGGTGCGCTTTCCCCGGAGATTCGATCCCCTGGTGGCAGGAGAGACAGCCGGATCCGGTCGTCAAGGGCCGCCCGGTACTAATAAAAAGGAAGGCCGGCAAGGCCAGGGCTATGGGAATCCAGCGTTTCATTTCGGCAAGTACTGTTGGTATTGGCGGACCACCGCCCGATGCTTTTCCTCCCGGTCGAGCCGATAACTTTTTTCCAGGTCTTGGTAAATGGGATCCCCATAGGAATCATGGCAGGGCAAGCAGGGGCTCACCCGAAGAATCTTTTCTAGCTCTTCCGGAAGAAAAGGACGAGCGCCCGGCCGGGAGGTGGATTGCAGCGGGCGGCCGTTCGGGGTAATTAGGGACTCCCAGGAATAGGGAAAGCCCTTTTCTCCCCCCAAAAGAGGCTGATGCCGGTTATCCCGGAATCGGGGCCCCGGGCTGAAGAGGCCGTTCCCCAACCCTAAAGCCTTGGGGTTCTGGTGGCATTCCGGGCAGGAACGGACCTCCTTCCGGGTGGAGTGGGGATTGATGGGGCCGGAAACAATACCGGAAAAACCCTCCCGGCGGTAGATCCGCCTTTCCCAGCCGGGTAACGGCCGGTTATCCGACCCCAATTGGGTCAACAGGACCTGGCAGCCGGGCATGAAAGGGGAAACCTTGGACCGCTGGTTGATCCCCAAGGGCGGATCTTCAAAACGATAATAATCGCGAGTTTCCTGCCATAATCCCGGCGTGGGCGTTCGCTGCATGACATCGGTCTGTTTTTCGTTGGCCCGGCGATAGTCGTGGCAGCCGTAGCATTGAGGCGCCCAGCGGGAATGACAACCAAAGCACTCGAAGCGGGAGGAACTGTGGCCGGGGAAGGTGTGGACCCCCGGGCGGGCGGTAATGATTTTGAGGGGATGCCGCCGGCCATCCACCTTGCCGTACAGCACCCATTCCCCCTTTTCCTGCCGTATATTGGAGAATGGTTGGCCCCGGGATGAAACCAAGAGGCGATCTCCCGGTTTCAAAGGAGGAATCCGGGTATAGGCCGCGGCCCAGATCAGCGGGTCCGTTGGGGAACGGAGGGTGTAGGTTCGCGGGGGGGCTTTTTCGGTGCCGTGACAGTCCTGACAGCGGACCTCCACCTGCTGGTTCATCCGGAAATAGATTTTCCCCTCCCCCATAATCTCCCGGGCCAGATGGCAATCGAGGCAGTGCATTCCTTTCTCAAAGTGAATATCCGGGGTCAGGTGCAGGACGAACCGATCTCCGCTCAGCCGCGCGGCATTCAAATTTCCGGCTTGGTAGGGGGTCCCGTATTGATCGGATTCCATCAGGCCGGAATAGGTCATTCCGATGCGCCCGCTCCGGTTGTGGCACCGCAGACACTGGGAAGAGGGGATGGCGGTCTGGAAGCGATGGACCCGCCCGTATCCGGGTTTATTCCGGGACAAGGTCCGATCCTGGCCTTCGTAAGTGCCGTGGGTGTTGCGGGCCACGTGACAGGAAACACATCCGCCTCCGTGGGCGCTGGGCCCTGAATCCCGTTGACTGTAAAGATGGCAGTGGCTGCAGAATTTTCGCCAGTGATCGTCGGCCAGTTGGCCGGAGGTTTTGATGGGGCGTCCCCGGTCATCCAGGGACCAGGGTTTCCCCCGCGGATCCAGGCGAAAAGAAAAACGGTCAAAGACGGGGATGGTTTCCAGGCTCTTGTCTTCTCCTGCGACGCCCAGGGAACCATACCGGGCCTCGGGCCGTTCCTGAGCCCCCCAGGTGTATCGGAGCCCGGCGATAACCCCGGCCATGGTGGCCATCAGGGTCCTGGGGGCGTTAAAGGCCGGGTTTTTTTCCTTTTCCGGATGCCCGGCATGGCAGCGGGTTCCATCCGGGGCCCGGCGACCACAGGTTAAGTGGACCACTCGAAAATCCGCGGGATTGGATCCTCCCCGAAGATTTTGATGGGCGAGATCCTTTTCCAGAGCCAGGCCGTTCCCCCCGTGGCAGATGGTGCAACCGAAGGTGGAGATGGGATGAGAGGAGGAAATCTCTTCAATACCTAAATGACAGGTCAGACACCGTTCCCGAATTTTCCAGTGGGGTAGATAGAGCTCCCGGACTTGAGGGGACTTCCGGGATAGACCCTGGATTTTCTTCCAGGGAAGCCGGCTCTCCCGGTATTGAACCGCCAGAAAAGTGAGGAAGAGCGCCGAGAGCGTAATCAAAAAGAGAAGCGAGCGGCGTGGCATGCGAGATAGTATAACACGGTTGTCAAAATGGGAATAAGTGATTAGTATATCTATACAGTTTTTCATACTTTTGGGCGGATGTCTACGGCCTGATTCGGGGTCGTGAGGGTCTTCGGAAATCCCTTTTCCAGAGACCCGGGGCGGCCAGGCCGGCGATGGGGGAGACTCACCCAAAGGGCAAAGCGTAAAAAAAAGGAGCCGTCATGGCAGAATCAAACCAATTGGATTTTGAACAAGGGCCTATTCGTCCGCCCAATGAGGCCAAAAGCCTCTTAATTCGGGTTACTCGCAACTGTTCCTGGAATCAGTGCCTGTTTTGTCCGGTATACAAAGGAAAGGAATTCTCCCGGCGCGGGGTAGAGGAGGTCAAGGAAGATATCAGGACCATCAAAAGAATCAAAGAGGATTTGGTTTCCCTTTCCTGGCGGCTGGGGGCCGGCGGGGAAGTGGATGATCAGGTAATCGGGCACGTCTTTCAGCAACCCGACTACAGCCACGCCTATCGCAACGTGGCCGCCTGGCTGTATTATCAGGAGTATAATGTTTTTCTCCAAGATGCCAACAATCTGGTTCTGGGCACGAAAGAATTGAGAGAAATCCTGGAATTTCTACGGCAGGAGCTTTCACCGGTCAACCGTATTACCACCTATGCCCGGTCCAAGACATTAAACCGGAAATCGTTGGAGGACCTGAAGACCCTGCGTCTGGCAGGGCTGGATCGGGTCCACATCGGGCTGGAAAGCGGTTCCGACGCCGTTTTGGCCCTGATGAAGAAAGGGGTCACCGCCGCCGAGCATATCGAGGCGGGACAAAAGGTCAAAGCGGCCGGGATCTCCTTATCCGAATATATCATGCCGGGGTTGGGGGGAAAAGAACTGTGGCGGAACCACGCTTTGGAGACGGCTCGGGTGTTGAATGCCATCGACCCGGATTTTATCCGGGTCCGTTCGCTGCGGGTCCCGCCCCGAGTACCCCTTTACGCCCGCGTGGCCGAGGGCTCCTTCGTTCCCTTGACCGACGACGAAGCGGCTGAAGAACTTCGTCTGCTGATCGACCACTTGGAAGGAATTTCGAGTACCGTCACTTCCGATCATATCATGAATCTGTTGGAGGATGTTTCCGGCACGCTCCCTCAGGACAAGGGTAAGATGTTGGCGGCTATAGACGCCTACCGTTTTCTTTCGCCGGAAGACAAATTGATTTACCGCTTCGGACGGCGGGGAGGCGCCTACCGCTCGGTGAAAGACATGAAGGACCTGGTGCTGCGTAACAAAATTGAACGGGCCGTGGAGGAGGTGCGGACCACCCATCCACAGGGGGTGGACTCCTTTCTGAATGAACTGGTGGATCAAAGCGTTTGAAGAAAAAACCTTTGACTTTTTTTTCCTGCTCACATAACCTGTTGAAAAAATGAAACCTCCTGGTTTTCTCGGCTTCAGTCGGAAGAGACCCGGGCGAATTGGAACACACCTTTAATGGGGAGGATGGCGGGATGAAAAAAAATTATCGCCGGCAGTACTTGAAGTTCTGGTTGGATTACCTGAAGGGGAAAACCGAAATTGATACTAAAGCGCTGGCGCTTTTTATGGAAAAAAAGTTGAAAGGGGCTTATTTGCCGCCCACCTTGAAACGGTATAATTCCACCCTGCTGGCCAATCTTTTGGGAAATGGCTACATTGAAGGCAAAAAAGGGAAGACCTTTGTCGGTGCGGTCCTGCCCATCGTTAAAGAGATTACGCTGCCCGTTTTGGATAAATGTTTAACTCGGGATTTCGGCAAGGTGCAGATCACGGAAAGCGACCTGGCGGCCCAACCCGAAACCCCGGCCCTGGCGGGAAAAGTTAAGAAACCGAGATCCAAGAAGAAGACCGCGGTTGAAAAAAAGGCGGCCGGAAAGGCGCCGGGACGAAAACCGGGGCCGGTTGAAAAAAAGAGCTTGAAAAAGACCGTTAAAAAGGCGGCGGCCCAACGTACGATCCCACCAGGCAAAAAGGACGACTTGTTGGCTATGGGCCGGAGTTCCTTTTTGTATGTTCAACAGTTGACTCAACAGGTGGGAGAATTGGAGAGACAGGTCGCCGGCTACGAGCGCATTTTTCAAAATTTACGGCAACTATTCGGGCGGGAAATGGATGAAATGGAAGAATGGATACTGAAAGTTCTCCAATAAGCGAAAGAAACGGATTCATTATAAAACAGGGCGCCGGGAGTATGCTTCCGGCGCCTTTTTTCGGAGGTAGATCAATGGGTATGGTAACGCCGGAAGCTATGCGAGAAAAAGCCATGGATCTGTTTGCCCGGGACATTTATTGAGCCCAGGCCATCCTGACCGTGGGTCTGGAAATGATCGGCGAAGAGGAAAAGGATGCGGCTATCCGGGCCATGGCCGGATTGACCGGCGGCTGCTATCGGGGAGACCTCTGCGGAGCCATTGCCGGGGCTGCCCAAGTCGTCGGCTGTCTTTTTGGACGGGCCGGCCTGGATGAAATGGAGGATGCCCGGCTGGCGTCCACGGTCAGGAAAGTGTATGACCGGTTGAAGACCTCGGCGGAAAAAAAATACGGCGATACCCGTTGCCGGACCATATCGAACTGTAACTGGTATGACCCGGAAGATGTGAAAGCCCGCCGGGTGGACGGCCGACGGGACGAGTGTACCCGTTTCGTGGGGGAGTGCGCCCAGGCGGTGGGAGAGGTGTTGCTGGAAGTGGTCGGCGAGGAAGAATTGAAAATATTGCAAGGAGTGGAATGATCAGGTGATACCCGTCAAAATCCCTTGGACAGAATTATCCGTCAAGCCTTAGCGACTGAGAACCCGTTCGATGGTCCGCGTAGGTAAAAGCTATTTTCGCACTAAAACGTGCGGGAACAGGCGATCGTTTCATGCTCCTTCCCCCTGACAGAGAGGATGGGCACCGGGCAACGGCGAAAGACCTTTTCCGCCGTGGACCCAAACAGGGTATTGACAATATTGGTTCGACCCTTGGTCCCCATGACCACTAAATCCACTCCCTGATCCTTGACGATCTCCAGCAGTTCCACCCAGGGAACCCCGACGCGGAAGATCCGGACAACATTCAGATTCTGACAACTGCTCTCTGTCAATAATTGATCGATCTCGGTTTCTCGGTCCTGCTTCTGCCTGGCGATAAATTTTTCCACCGAAAGCCCTAATCCCTCATCTTCCACCGCGCGGATGGCTTCCACGTCCCGATGGTTGATGATGTTGGCTACCAGCAGCGTGGCGTTCACGGAACTGGCTAAAAGGGCCGCGTACTTAAGGGTAGCCTTGGAATAATCGGAAAAATCGACAGCCGCCATTATTTTATTAATCGGTCCCATCAATACCCCCTTGATTTAATTTACTGTTTTCTTATCAGAGAAGAATACCGGGCCAAGCTACGTTGGCGCTGACCCTAATTCTCCCTGATCAGCCTTCTGGCCTTTCCCTCGAATCTTACCAAGCTATTCGGCTTGGCCAGTTCAACCTCAGGAGTGATCTTTATGTTGTACACAACCTCGTTTATGAATCCCTTTATCGCTGTTTGTAGCCGATCCTCCGGTAGACCTTCAGAGGCCGGTTCGACCCGAATGCGCAGTCTTTTCCCCGATCCGGGGGGCGGGACTACCAATTGGTATTCATTGGAAAATTCCGGTACCCTTCTAATGAAATTTTCAATCGCCGATGGAAAAATGTTAACCCCCCCGAAATGAAACATGTCATCAGCCCTGCCGATAACACCTCCATCCATCCGTAGAAACGTTCTCCCGCAATCGCAGGGGTCATAATTGAATCGGACCAGGTCCCCGGTTTTATAACGCAACAGCGGAGCACTCTCACAATAGAGATTGGATAACACCAATTCGCCTACTTCACCGGCCGTTGCCGGGCTTCCTGTTTTCAGGTCCAAAGATTCGGGCAGGAACATAATCTCATTTAAATGGGTCCCTTGTTGCCGGACACATTCATAGCCAAAGTTCGTAATCTCGGTACTGCCAATGTCGTCATAATTTTTGGCCCCCCAGAGTTGCTCAACCAGCTTCTTGGTGGCCGGAACCTGCGCTCCCGGTTCGCCTGCGGTAATGACCATCCGCACCTTGGAATTTGGTAGATCGATCCCGATCTTCTTGGCCAGTTCGCCGAGAAAGAGTATGTAGGTCGGAGTCCCGCAGACCACGGTAGCGTTCCAGTCAATGATGCTCCGCAACCGTGTTTCTGAAGTCTGTCCACCCCCCGGCACGATGGTAACCTGATGCTGCTCCATGGCCGCCTGGATTCCCCACCAGGCGATGAACAGCCCATACATAAAAGGAAAAAAAACGACGTCCCGGCTCTCGATACCGTATCCATAAAGGAAATAGCTGAACTGCTCGTAACAGATCCGGAACCAGTCTTTCTTGCTATAGGGGACTTTTAAAGGGGTCCCGGTTGTCCCCGAAGTCTGAAAAACCCTGGTGGCCGCCTCCGCAGGTATACAGGGGAAATCTCCGAAGATCGGATGATCTTCCTGCGATTTCAGTAATTCCTGTTTGGTCGTAAAAGGCACTTTTCTAACATCCTCCAGGCATTTAATATCACCGGGTTTCACCCCTGCTTCTTGATATTTTCTCCGGTAAAACGGACTTTGGTCAATAACATACTTCATCTGTTTTCTAAAGAGCCGCAGTTGTCTTTTCTCAAATTCTTCCCTGGGTAAGGTCTCTAACTCTGGTCTCCACATTTTCACCATGTGGACCTCCTTCGTTCTGGATTATTACTTGAATTTTGCCAGACTGGCAGGCGGTATCCACCTGCCAGTCTGAATCTGTATAGGTCTTCTCGTGAATTAATAGACATACGCCGTGGGGATTTTTTTATCTTTTTCCTGTTTTTTCCAGTAGTCAATTCGTTCCTTGATGAAGCTTATCCAACTATCAACTTCACTGGCCTTAAACCCTTTGGCGATCATGTCTTTCTTGTAATCAGAGATAACCACCTCTACCGCTTTGGACCATCTGGCCATTTCGTGGTCAGAGATTGGGATGATCTGGCCACCTTTTTGCAAAAAAAACTCCTTACCGGCAATATCGGTCTTGTTCCACTCCACTGCCCACAGGTCGATATAATGACTGGATAATTCGGTAAATACTTTTTTGGCTTCCTCGGGAAGGCTATCCCATTTCGCCTTGTTGAAGATCACGTAGAAGGTGTAACCGCTTCCGGCCATATAGGAGGTGGTATGATACCTTAGCACGTCACCGGTCTTAAAACTCTTGAGCTGTTCAAAGGGACCCATGTTGCCTTCCATTACACCTCTCCGGAGCGATTCGTACATGTCCATCATCTCTACCGGCACTACGGTGGCTCCCAGGGCCTTGACGACGTCGCCGCTCCGGCCGGTGCCCCTGATCTTCACCCCCTTAAGGTCTTCGAGCGTCTTGATCGGCTTGTTTACTGTTTGGATGACGGATGGGGGACTCGCGCTGAACATGAGCGGGTGATAAGCCTCCCATTCTTTCGGTTTGAATTTGTTATAAAAGTCATTGATGACATGAGTGAGCACAAAGCTGCTCGGCGCCCCCAAGGGCAATTCGGTGAGTTCCATGACAGGGAAGCGGCCCCGGGAATAGGAACAATGGGCCAGACCGATATCGGCGATACCCGAGGCGACACCGGCAGCCATTTTCGGCGCGGTGAGCAGCGTGCCGCCCGTGTGTTGGGTTACCTTCACCTTTCCGGCCAGCTT
Organism: uncultured delta proteobacterium; assembly: GCA_963743305.1. Lineage (GTDB taxonomy): Bacteria > Desulfobacterota > RBG-13-43-22 > RBG-13-43-22 > RBG-13-43-22 > CAVQSS01. The sequence goes on along the minus strand of CAVUPH010000032.1, from coordinate 52,869 downwards.
TTTATTCACCTCGTCGCAAAATTTACCCATCAGTGCGGAATTGATATGCATGACCGGCATATAATTCGCTAAGGATAGTTCGATCACCTCGGCCTGCGCCAGCGTTGCAAACAATAACGATACGGCACCCGCAACCACTAAAAGCTTTCTGATCATGACCATTCCTCCTTTTAATAAGGTCCGTCAAGGACCGGTTTAATGGATAAACATCGAGGGCAGCCAGAGAGCGAGCTGCGGGAAGAAGAACAAGAGGCCCAAGAAAAAGATCAGACCGATCAAAAACGGGGCCGAACCTTTGTAAATCGTTATCGTGGGTACTTTGGTAATGTTTTTAACCACAAAGACAGCGATGGCCACCGGGGGGATAATCATACCCACCATGACGACTACACTGATGAGGATCCCGAACCAGATGGGGTCAAAACCCAGCTTGAGAACGGTCGGGAAAAATATCGGTGTAGCCAAAATCATGAAGGCCAGGTCTTCGATAAAAGTACCACCGAGCTCATAGACGAGGCAGATCAGCAGCAAAATCACGTAACGGTTTACGTTTAGCGCAGCCAGGTAATCGGCAATATTCTGGGGCATATTGGTTACCGCGATAAAATGGCCGAGTATCAGAGAGCCGGCGATCAGCATGAGAAACATACCGGCCGTCCGAATCGATTCCGAGAGCGAGGCCGCATACTTCTTGAAACTCATGTTCCCCCGGAGAAAGGCCAGCAAAAGGACCGCAAAGGCCCCTACGGAACCTGCCTCCGTGGGAGTGAAATAACCCAGCATGATTCCCCCGATCATGACCAGGAAGATCAACAACACCCAGAGCACCGGGGGTAACGCTCGCCCCCGGACTTTCCAGGTCGAGCGTTCCGAAACCGGTGCCACCTGAGGATTGATTCGCGCCCAACCATAAATGATTCCGATGAAAAAGAGGGCGATGATCAGCGCGGGGATAATCCCGGCCAGAAAAAGTTTGCCGATGGACTGTTCGGTTATGATGCCGTAAAGTATCAAAACGACGCTGGGGGGGATCAGGCAGCCCAGCGTTCCCACCGTGGCAATGGTTCCTGTCGAAAGCCTTTGGTCATATCCGTACCGATCCATTTCCGGCATGGCCACACTGGCGAAGGTGGCCGTAGTGGCCGTAGCCGATCCGCAAATGGACTTAAAGGCACTGCCGCCCAGAATGGTGGCTATGGCCAGACCGCCGGGGATATGACCGATGAACTTATGCGCCGCATCGTAAAGGTTTTTGGCTATGCCGGAATGATAGCCGATTTGCCCCATGAAAATGAAGAGGGGAAAAACCGTGTAGCCGTAGTTGGTGATGACATCAAACAAGTCCCGGCCGATCAGGTTGGTGGCCACCTGAAAACCTTTCAAGTAGGCAAAGCCCACAAAGCCGATGACGGCCATAGCGAAACCCAATTCGATGCCGGTGGCAAACAAGACCAACAACAAAAGCAGCAAGGTAATTCCGGTAATCTCATTCATATTCGCCCGTCCATATCTTGACGATGTCCAAGACAAAAACAAAGCATTCAATGCAGCAACAGACCGCTACCCCGTAGGCAAAAGGATAGGCGGGAAGCTGGATGGTGGGTGAAACTTCGCCAGAGGCGCGGAGTTCTCGCGGCGACGCTGAAAAGGTTAACGCTGATGATGATAAAGAGGGCCAGACAGACCAGGCGGGTGAAGGTGTTCAGTACGTCTCTGGTCCGTTTGGACACCATCTCGATGACCAGGTCCACCCGGATATGACCCCGGTCGAAGGAAACCTTGGGGATGGTAAAGCCGATCACCAGGGCCAACGACAGGGCCACCACCTCAAAGGTGCCCACCAGGGGGTGGCCGGCGGCGCGCATGATCACATCGGTGACCGTCAGCAGCATCATAAAAGTCAGGGCCGCACCGCCGATAGTATCCAGGATCTTGGTTACGACCTTGAGAACATTTTCAAGCATGCTTACCCATGATCCTTCCTTTCTCTTTGCCTGTTTGTTCCAGACCATCCAAAACCCTATCCGGGGAGAATGGCGTCCGTTTCAACCGCACACCCGTGGCGTTATAGACGGCATTGGCCACGGCGGCCACTGTTCCGGACACATAACCCTCCCCGACCTCCTTGGTATTGTAGTGGTGATCCTTCTGGTACTTTTCGGTGATCACATCAATATAGTCCGTCTCCACCATATCGAGCGCACAGGGCATCTTGTATTCCAGAAAAGAGGGATTGATGACGCACCCCTGCTCCATCGCGAAGTTCTTCAGTCAGCATGTGCCCCTGTCCCATGGAGACCTGTCCGTCAATCTGTCCCTCCACCAGCATGGGGTTGAAGCGGAAAGCCGCAGTCATGGGCCGTGGTGGCCTTCAATAGCTTCACCACGCCCGTTTCGGTGTCGACCTCCACTTCGGCCACCGTGGCATAACTGGAGTAGTTTTCCGTCCAGCGGCCTTTGGCCGTGGCCAGACTCGGATGGGTCGGCTCGTCTTTCATCGTCCGGAAGTGGCCTTCGCCGATGACGGAATCGCCTCTGTTTTTGGCGATACTGGCGGCAATGGCCTGGGCATAGGAGATCCTTCGGTCCGGGCGAGTGGTTGACGAATATCTCCTTATTGTGGGTCGTCAGATCTTTCACGGTCCGCCTGAAGTTCCTCGGCGGCCACAACCAGGAGCTTCTTCATGGCCTGGGCCGCCGCCTTTTTGGCCGCGTTTCCGGTCACGTAGGTCAGCCCGCTGATCCAGGACCCGATATCCACCGGGGTGGTCTCGGTATCCGCGGCATAGACCTGCACTTCTTCCACGGGTACGCCCAGTTCCTCGGCGACGATTTGGGAAAGAACGGTCTCACAACCCTGCCCGATGTCCAGGGCGCCGGTCATCAGGGAGACGCTGGCATCATCGTTCAACTTGACGATGACCGACGAGCTGTTCGGATAGATGAGCGAGCCGCCGAAATAGGCCGTCGAGCCGATACCGATGCCGCGCTTGATTTTCGAATCTGTTTCACGCCCCCGCCTGGCCGCTTCGTATTTGTTCTTGAAATCCGTCCGGTCGGCCACCTGCGTGATACACTCGGTTAGCCCGAAGTTTTTTACCGAGTCTCCGTTGGGCAGCATTTCCCCCGGTTTTCGGGCATTCGTTAGACGGAACTCGATGGGGTCGAGACCGAGCTCCTCGGCGATCATATCAAACTGGGACTCGACCGCGAACCGCATCTTCGGGGCTCCATGTCCCCTTTGCGGGGCGCGCACCAGATTGTTGGTATAGACGGAATAACCCTGATATTGCATGGCCGGCACCCGGTAGGGGGCCATGGCAAAGCCCCAGGCCAGAAAGATAACGACTACGCCGCTGCCATGATAGGCGCCGGAGTCATTGATGGTGCGGATTTCCTGCCCCAAGATCGTGCCATCCCGGGCTACTCCCGTCTTGAGTTGAACGATCAGCGGTTGGGCGTGACGGGCGGCCTTGAAAACTTCCTCCCGGCTATAAACGATTTTCACCGGCAGGTGACATTTCATGGAAAGCAGAGCGCTAATGTATTCGTGGTGGAAGAGGTCGATCTTGCCGCCAAAGGCTCCTCCCACATAAGTCTTCAAGACTCTCACCTGGCCATACGGGAGCCCCAGTGTTTTTGCCAGTTTGGCCCGTTTGATGAAGACCCCCATGCTGGACGTCCAGACGTTTAATTTGCCTGAATAGTCGAAATGGGCCACCGTAGCCTGCGGTTCCATGTATCCGTGGGCCCGCATTTGGCAGTAGTACTTGTCCTCGCGGATGAGATAGGATTCAGCAAAGGCCTTTTCCAGGTCTCCCCATCCGGTCTCCGTCTTGCCCCCGATGTTCCGATAGGGTTCGTTCACCTTGGGGTGGCTGGGGTGGATTTCCGGGGCATCCGGTTTCATGGCCTCTTCCGGATCAAAGACTGGCGGGGAGAAGCTCGTATTCCACCTTGATTAGTGAAAGAGCCTCCTCCGCCGTATCCTCGTCTATCGCGGCCACCCCGGCTATGTCCTCCCCGACATGACGGACCCTATCTACGGCGATCGGAAACTGGTCCGCCGGATAGCGGGGGGTTTCTACAAAACCGTGTTTGATCTGCAGCGAATCCGCCGCCGTAACCACCGCCTTGACGCCCGGCAATTTCTCCGCTTGACTGGTGTCGATGCTCAGAATCCGCGCATGGGGATAAGGGCTTCTCAGCACCTTTCCGATAAGCATACCCGGGAGTGATAGGTCAACCGTATACTGTGCCCTGCCTGTAGCCTTTAGCGGGCCATCCTTTCTTGGGATCGATTTGCCTACGTACAAGAGATCATCCATGCCTATTTACCTCCTGCTGCGTTTTGCCCGGCTATTTTGATTGCGGTGACAATCTTGTTGTATCCGGTGCACCGGCAGAAATTCCTTGACGGTTCCATGTTTCTTATCCCTCCTTTTGATTTTCTCCTGCCTAATGTTGATCAGCCCGAGCCGCAGCTTGGCTGATCGCCGGATCACCGTGTTAGCTATCTTACGTAATCATGGTTGACAGATAGTTTCTCCAGGTGGCTCCTCCAGTCGTAACGCTGCCTCATAAACCCCGCGAAACAAATTACGACAGCAAAATACCTATTCTCTATTCTCATAAACGATTTTTCCTCCGACTATCGTCATCTGTGCTTGTATGTCCTTAATAGATTCTTCCGGACAGGTGAGTATGTCCTCGGAGATGAGAACCAGGTCGGCCAGCTTGCCTGGCTCGATCGAGCCTACTACCTGCTCTTTAAAGGAATATGCGGCCGACCCGTTCGTGTAGAGGCGAAGCGCTTCTTCCCGCGTTATTTTTTGATTTGCCCCATAGACCACTCCGTTTATGTCTTTTCTCGTAACCATGACATACATGGTGACGAAAGGATTGTACGGATTGACGGGGCTATCTGTACCCCCGCCGATATTCTCTATGCCCATAGTGATCTATCATCCACCTGGTCGGGCACGCCCGATTTGCGACCTCCTTCCCGAGGAACCTTTCAACGGTAGCGGCCTTATCCCACATGAAGCTGTTTTGCACCTCAACCCTAACGCCCAGCTTTTTGGCCCTCTCCAACTGGTCAGGCTGAATAAGGCTTGCGTGTATCAGACTGAAACGTCTGTCCAGCAATGACTTTTCTTTGTTTGCATACTCATACGCATCCAATACTTTATCTATCGCGGCATCTCCCACACAGTGTATGCCAACGCGCCAGTTATTTCGATTGCAGATAGCTACCAATTTGTTGAGCCTTTCAGGCGGGATCAGTCCCGAGCCGTAGTAGTTGGCATCGTGCGGGTATGGTCGTCTCATATAGGCGGTTCGGAGCGTCATACCGCCGTCTTCAATGAGCTTAATCCCCGCAAAATTGAGCCAATGGTCACCGAAACCTGAATAGAAACCCATCGCTTTTATGATTTTTCCCCACTCCTCCTCCGATTCCGAAGGTATCAATTCACCCGTGGGGGCGTACATTATACTCGTTCTTATGGTTGCATCGCCCTTGGCCCAGATGTGTTGATAAACCTTGAACGAGTCGGGATCGGTCGCACCCATCACAACGCCCGTCAAACCCGCGCTATTCAGGGTTCTCATCCCATCTTTAAATATCCGCACTCTTTCATCAAAAGGCCGAAGGGGCACGAGCTTTGCGACAATGGGTATAGCCGCTTCGGCAAGCACGCCATTCGGTTCTCCCCTGGCCGTATCTCTAAGTATTTCTCCTCCTTTGGGGTCGGGCGTCTCTTTTGTTATGCCTGCCAGCTTTAAGGCGTAGCTGTTGCACATCACTGTATGACCGACGGTAGGCAAGAATACCGGGTTATCGGGGGCAACCGAGTCAATCTCCCATCGGGTGAGATATCTCTTCTCCTGGAGCTGGGCAAGCGGATGCCAGGGTGCACCTTTTATCCATTCCCCAGGCTTCGAGTTGGCTACTGCTTCTTTTATGAGAGCAAGCGCCTCGGCAACCGTTTTTGCCTTTCCCACAGGTACCAGATGCAATCCCTCTTCAGCTTCGTCCATATGGTTATGAGAGTCTATTAGCCCTGGAATGACGGTTTTCCCCTTGAGGTCTATTTTTACCGTTCTTGGTCCGGCGAGGCCTAAAATATTCTTATTCTTGCCCACCGAAAGGAATTTTCCATCCCGAATTGCCACCGCCTGAGCAACAGTGAAGTCTTTATCCACCGTCACCACTTTGCCGTTGCATAAGACCAAATCAGCGTAATGAGTTACAGGCGAAGCTGTCTGGGAGTACGGTCTTTCAGGGATCTTCCACCTCTTTTGGTTGTACGACTTCTTTTTTCATATCGGAAGAATTTTAGCCAAACCTTATGAGTGATATTGCGGCCACATAAAAGTGGAGTGGCCACCAGGCATCTGAGCTACAGCACCTCCAGCCCCTGAGCGTTCAATGAATACTCAAAGACGGCACAGCCAAAACAGTGAACAGCTTCCCAAGTATAAACCTAAGTCCGGAAAAACCCCTCCCGACCGATGTGTGGCTCGATGGCGTTAGCGAAATGTCTTGCATTGTCAGGTCCCAGTAAAAATAAGGGCTTAGTCGCTATTATAGTCGCAGAAACTGGATTGACAACCTCTTGGCGTTGTTATGCTTCCAAATTTCTTCCCGGAACCCGGGTTATAAGCCTCACTATTCGGAGTTTTTTATCTACTTTTGGATGTTTACATATTTACCGCCCTTGATGACGAAGATATAGGCACTTTTTTCACCGTCCCCATCCTTGTTCATCGTAATCTTGCCTTCAACTCCTGGGAAATCTTTGAGCGTTTCCCAGCCTTTCCGAATTTTTTCTCGATCCGACTCCAAATCTTCCGGCCGGTTAGTCACCCCCATCTTTTTTATGAGATAGTACATAATCATAGCATTGTCGTAATATCTGGCGGTAGTCAAATCAGGGTCTTTATCCCCAAGAATCGCCTTGGCTCTCTTCATAACTCTTTGGACTTTCGGGTCTGGATTGTCTGACCAGTAAGAATGCGAAGTCCACACGCCGTCTGCCGCAGAGCCGGCTAATCGGACAAAGTCCAGAGCATTACAGTCGATACCGCCAACGAGAGCTACTTTTAGATTTTGCTTCTTGCACTCCCTTACGATTAAGCCTCCTTCGGCGCCAAAGGAGGCCAAAACGAGTCCATCAGGATTCCACATCTTAATTTTGGTGATCTGGGCACTGAAATCTGTATCTCCCGTAAGATAGGTGACGCTTCCCAAGAGTTTGATGCCGGCACTCTCTAAGGCGGCCGGAAAGACCTTTTCCCCATCGGCTTTCGTAAAGGCAGATTTTTTATCATAAATGATAGCTGCTGTTTTCACCTGGTTCTGGCTGGCCCATTTTTTTACCAACGGACCATAGATTTTGTCGGAGGTTAAGGTATTCCGAAAAGCCCAAGGCCTGTATTTAGCCGAAACCCCAGGTTCTGCGGATAACAGGCCCACAGAAGTAATTTTTGCTCTCACTGCAATGGGAAAGACCACCTCGCATTCCGATGAAGTCGAGGGTCCAATAATGGCCAACACCTTGTCGGTATAGGTCAATTTCTGCATCATCTGAATCGCTTCTTGCGGCTTGGTGGCAGTGTCATACACGATAAACTCAACGGGCGCGCCGTTGACTCCACCGGAGGCATTAATTTCCTCTTGAGCAACTTGAAGTCCTGGATAGCCGGCCGCGAACCAACTGGCTCCAAAGCCGGTTCTGGGAGCCAGAACCCCTATTTTGAAAGACTTGCCGGATGTTTCGGCCACAGCGTTTTGAACTATAAGAAGAGACACTAGGACAACAAAGGTACAGAGTGCGAACCCCAGCCAACTTTTTCCTGTAAAATGCCGAGATCTCATTGTGCAACCTCCCTTTTTAATATCAGGTTAACTAGGTACGATACATCCGGGCTTTCCAGATCAGCGGAATGGAAATGTGGTTTGTGGCTAATCGAAGGATCTGTGGAACCCTTCGCCTATCACCTCCCTCCTAAATAAGTTTCCTGCACTAGAGTATCGTTAATTAGGCTTTGACTTGTCCCTTGATGAACTATCTTCCCCAGATGCATTACATACGCCCGATCGGCGACTTGCAGGGTTCTCCTCACGTTCTGTTCGACCAGCAAGACTGTTATGCCCTCTGTCCGTATCTCTTGCACGATCTTATAAATCTGTGAAACCACCAAGGGGGCTAAACCCATGGACGGTTCATCCATCATCAGAAGTTTAGGGTTGGCCATTAATGCTCTGCCAATGGCGAGCTGTTGACGTTCTCCCCCGCTCAGCGTAGCAGCGGGTCTTTTGCTTCGGTCTTTTAACGCGGGGAATCTTTTGTAGATGTTGTTAATACTCTCCCTGATTTTCGTCTTATTCGATACCAGAAAGGCGCCCATTTCGAGATTCTCCTGAACCGACATCCGGGTAAAAATACCTTGGCCTTCCTCGACATGGACAACACCCAACTGAACGATTTGGTGAGCAGGCCTCCTAGTGATCTCCTCTCCGAGGAACTTTATCGATCCCTTCGCGGGTCTCAGAACGCCCGAGATGGTGTTCAACAATGTGGTCTTTCCCGCGCCGTTTGCGCCCAGAACGGACACAACTTCTCGTGCTTCCACATGAAGACTGATATCTTGCAGAGCCGCTATTTTCCCGTATCTTGTTTCAAGATTGGCAATTTCAAGCATTCTTATTCCTCTTCAGCTCCCAAGTAGGCCTCTATAACTTTTGAGTCTTGTCTAATAGCTGAGGGAGGGCCTTCCGCGATCTTGACCCCGAAGTCGAGCACGGTAATCATATCGGAAATCTCCATGACCATGTTTATATGATGTTCAATGAAGCAGATCGTCTTTCCATTTTGGACAAGGGTCCTTAGCAGCCCCTTTAAATAAGAGATTTCCTGCGCATTCAATCCGGCGCAAGGTTCGTCGAGAAGAAGGATTTCAGGACCGGTCGCCAAGGTTCTGGCGAAGGCGACCAGTTGCTGCTCGCCGTAAGACAAATTAGAAACCAATTCATCTTTTCTGGTCAGCAGGCCCACGAACTCCAACACTTCTTGAGCGAAGATCTGAGCCTTCTTCTCTTCGCTCAGCGGCCTAAATGGCAGACGGAAAAGAACTTTAATGAGATTTGCCCGGATACGGCAGTGTCTGGCCCACCAAAAGATTTTCCAGAGCCGTCATTCTCGGGAAAAGACGGAGATTTTGGAAGGTTAAGGCAATCCCCAAAGCGGTTCTTTGGTTGGGTTTCAACCCGTTTAGTCTAACACCCTTGAAATAAATCTCCCCTTCACTGGGTTTTAAAAGTCCGGAGATAATATTAAACAGTGTACTCTTTCCAGCCCCGTTAGGTCCGATAATAGCCCAAATCAATCCGGGATCAATGGAAAGATCGAGGCCTGTAAGGGCCTGGAATCCACCATAGTTTTTCCGGAGTCCCTTTACTTCTATAATTGGCACCGTGTGCTTCCTTTATCTAAATTTGATTAAGGAAAGAACTCTCCGCCCAGATTTTAAACTTATCGTATATTTGTTGAGGAATCCCTGAGGTCTAAAAATCATGGTCAAAACAATGATAGCCGCCGTAAATCTCCATTCGAAAATCACGGGCGACTCTCAGTGCTTCGGTCAGTGATGTCAGCAGCAATGCGCCTAAGACCCCTCCCCATAAGGAAGCCATGCCCCCGACAAGCGGATAGATAAGAATCTCGACAGATCGCAAAATGCCAAAATTGTCAGAATGCTACGTAAAGGGCGTAATGAGCATAAAATCCTCCGCCCAATCCAGCGATAAAGCCTCCTATTGAAAAAGCCAAGAGTTTAGTAGTCGTTATGTTCACCCCCAGGGTCTCCGCAGCGTCTTCGTCCTCCAAGACGGCCTCCATCGCTCTGCCGAAATGGGAATTATTGATTAGGTGGATAAAGTAGAGAACAATAGCCAAGGTCAGATAAACGTTCAGAAGTGTCGTCTGCGGTAACATGCCCCCTAACCCTTTTGCTGACCCCGTCGGTTCAAAATTGAGAAAAAAGATACGGACTATTTCTCCAAAACCGATGGTCAACAGAATCAAATACAATCCCTTTATTCTTAGAGCTGGAAGACCAACCAGGGCGCTAACCGCGCAGGAAGTTATTGCTCCCAGGGATAAGGCAAGATAGAATGGTATTCCATTCAGGCTCAGATACGCAGAAACATAAGCGCCAATAGCCATGAACCCACCTTGGCCCATGGATATTAAGCCAGCGCAAGCTGGAACATACCAACTGATAGCCAGAAGTACATTTATCCCGGCAAACATCAGGATAGACTCCATGTATGGGGATATCACGGCTTATTGCCTCCTAACGTCGTTCGGCTAACGACCATGAAGCCTGACCCCAAACAATCCCTCTGGTCTCAAGATAAGAACCAGTATCAATATGACAAAGGTCAGGCTATCTCGGTACGAAGCCGAAAGATAGGCCACACTGAAAATCTCGAGAATACCTAAGATGATCCCGCAGACTACAGCCCCCACAAGATTCCCAAGGCCACCCATGAGCATAACGACAAGTCCTTTTAGTGTAGCGGGGCCAGACATAAAAGGGGATATGGTACCGAAGACTAAACCGGTGAGAACGCCAGCAACACCCGCCAGGGCCGAAGCTATCGTAAAGGTGACCAGAACGACTTTCTTGATAGTTGACACCGAGAAGGCTAGCTGTGATGGGTCTTTCGGCCGAGGCTCTCATGGCCTTTCCCATCTTCGTATTTTTGATGTATACGGATAAAAGAATCATGAGGGCTAAGGTGACACAGAGCATTAGGATTTGCAGCGAATTGATAATCACATCGCCTATCTTATAATTGACAAGGGCGATGGTTTCAGGGAAACTGACCGGGTCTCCACCAAAAATTTTGACAGCCAGATTTTGCATGATAATACCGAGACCAATCGTGGCGATTAACGGAGCTGCGACATACTCTTTCTTAATCGGAAGGAAACCAATTGCTGCAATAATTATCCCCAGGATGGCTGTCGCAGTCATGGCGCCTAACATAGCTACTGGTAAGCTAACATGCAGAAAGAGGACCATCTGCAAGGCAATGAAAGCCCCCACCATAAACACCTCGCCGTGGGCAAAATGTAGAAGCCCCATAACACCGAAAATTAACGAGTATCCTACAGCGATCAACGCATAGGAACTGCCCAGCATCAACCCGTTTACAAGCTGCTGGAAAAACATTCTGACTGTACCCCTCGGTATGGTTTATAGTGCCCGGGAAGTTTCACTTCGCCTTCCTTCTCAGGCTCCCCTTGCGGTTGGGCTTTTCCTGCCGTTTGCGGCCGAGTCTCTCCCCTAGGTGCAATTTTGAATCCTGACCATTAAAGAAGGATTTATGACGCACCCGTTCTCTACCCGGAGCTCTTCGGTGATAATGTGTCCTTGTCCCCTGGAAACTTGTCCATCAATCTGCCTTGACGCCCGGCAATTTCTCCGCCTGCAGCGTTTTGCCCGGCTATTTTGATGGCGGTGACGATCTTGTTGTATCCCGTGCACCGGCAAAAATTCCCCGAGATGGCCAGCTTAATATCCTGCTCCGTCGGGGTCGGGTTCCGGTCAAGTAGGGCTTTGGCCGCAAGGATCATGCCCGGAGAACAATACCCGCACTGGATGGCCCCGTGATCGACGAAGGCCTGCTGGACCGGGTGCAACTGCTCTCCTTCCGCCAGCCCCTCGATGGTGGTTATTTCCTTACCTTTCGCTTCCACGGCCAGATAGAGGCAGGACCTTAGGGGAATCCCTTCCACCAGCACGGTGCAAGTGCCGCAGGACCCGTCGTCACAGCCTTCTTTGGTTCCCGTTAGCCTCAGGTCTTCTCGCAGGACTTCGAGAAGAGTTCTATTCGGACGGACGGCAACCTCGTACTCGTACCCGTTAATTTTTAACGAAATAAGTTGCTTCGCTGGTTTTTTCATTTATGCTCCCATCTCTCAATTGACTTGAGTGCCCCCTGGATAGCTTTTTGGGCAACCACCGGCAACATTTTTCTTCTATAGGATCCGGGGAGGGCCAGATTATCCACCATCTGCGTCCCTGGGCGTAAAAGCTCACTTAAGGCCTTAGGGTCGACCAATTCGGTCGTGCCGGCCGCGAAGAGATGATCGGTTTGGACGACGATAGGGGTCGGACCGACCGCGCCGAGGATGAGAGCGATTTCTTTAATTTTCCTCCCCTCACCGAGCGTCACCGAAGCGGCAGCGGAGAGCAGGGGATAATCCACGGCGGATCTTACCCGCATTTTCGCGTAACTGGAGCCAGCCCCTTTTCCGGGCAACGGAAGGATCACCCCGGTGACCAGTTCATTCTTGGCCAGAGCAAATGGCGCCAGCCCTTGGCCGCTGAAAATATCCATGAGCGGGGTGATCCTGGACCGACTCTTTTTCTGGACGGATACGTTGCTTCCCAAGGCGATCAAGGCCGGCGCCAGATCTCCGGCATAGACACTGAAGCACTTTTTCCCCTGGGGAACGGCATGGCAGATGTTCCCGCCGGCCTTAAGGCAGGAAGGCTTTTCGAGACGCCAGGCCCTCGACTGGTTATAATAGAGGCAACGGCTGTTCTGGCAGAGGTTGCCGCCTATAGTAGCCACATTCCGTATAGGTGGCGCAGCCACGGCTTCGACCGCCTGATGCAAGGCCAGAAAATTGTCCTGGATGATCGAAGAAGATCCTAGGTCTGCTAAGGACGTCATGGCCCCAATAAAAACCTCCTTACCCTGGGGAATGATCCCCTTCAAGGCAGTCACGTTTTTAAGACTGACGATCATCGAGGGAACATCGAGGCCGTATTTCATGAGCGGTATAAGGTCAGTCCCACCGGCCAACACCCGTACGTCTCCTTGAGATTCCTCCATGATGGAGAAGACTTCTTCAAGTGTTGCAGGTTCACGGTAATCGAAATTAGGCAATCTCATATTGAAGCTCCTATGCTATCAAACATGGACGCTGAGGAACACGGGCGTGTGCCCGCAGGTATCTATTTTGTAGTTGGATTGTGGTATAGCAAAAAGCCTACCAAAACGGCTCTATTATCATAACCTATTGTTATTAAACGTAATAGCTATTTAGTAGGCAGTTTCCGGATGCTACCTCGCGGAAGCAATTCAAAATAGAGGGATAAATAGAAATATCTGGAGGGAAATGTTTTATCTAATTGAAATTAAATGATAAAAATTACTTATCGACAGGAATTTCTTTCATATCCCCTCGATGTCCAGATGCTTCTATAGGGAAGCAGGCCGCCTAAAAGGGCGATTATATTAGCTCCGTCTTGGTTATCGCTAATCGTTTGATCATTCTCTGGAGAGACGATCGAGGGATATTTATCTGTTTGGCGGTAGTTGAAATGTTTCCTTGGTTATTTCGGAGGCCTTGGACAAGGTAATTTCGAGTGAATTGATCTAGATACATCTTTCTGGCACTGGTAAAATCCGTTTCCAAAAAAGACTGGTCCTTTTTCAATTCAATTGCCAAAACATTTTGCATTTTTTTGGGCAGGGATTCAGGGCTGATAATAGCGTCCTCGGACACCACGACCAGGTGCTGCATCAAATTCTCCAGTTCGCGCACATTTCCCGGCCACTCGTAGGATTGAATCAAAGCCAGGACCTGTTGATCCAGTGTCAAGTTCGTTTTCTGAAACCGGGTCTTGAATTTCTCAAGAAAGAAATGCGCCAGAAGAGGTATATCTTCCTGCCTGTTTCTAAGAGGAGGCACGTCGATCCTGACCACGTTCAAACGGAAGAAAAGATCCTCTCTAAAAAGACCCGCTCGGACCAACCCCTCCAGATCTTTATTGGTGGCGGCTAGTATCCGGGCATTGATCTTAATCGGTTTGGTGCCTCCTACTGGAATCATTTCATGGTCTTGCGAGATTCGAAGCAGCTTGCCCTGGAGGGCCATTGAAAGTTCCCCCACCTCATCCAGAAATATAGTCCCCCTGTTGGCGACTTTAAAGTAGCCATCCTTATCGGCATAGGCACCGGTAAATGCTCCTTTCACATAACCGAACAATTCACTTTCCAGCAGGGTTTCGCTCAGGGAGGCACAATCCACAATGACAAACTGTTGTAGGCCCCGCGGGCTCCTCCGGTGGATCTCTTGGGCTATGAGACCTTTGCCTGTCCCGCTTTCACCTTGGATGAGGACATTGCAATCTATCGGCGCCACCTTCTCGATGAGATTAAATATCCGATGCATCTGATTGCTGGCACTGACGATGCTTGGTGTGTCCGCATACGTATTGAGTCGCTGTCTGAGGACGCGAACCTCTTCGCTGAGTGAGAATTTGGTCGATACGTTTTCGACCACCTTGAGCAGTTTGTCCATGTCGAAGGGTTTGGTGAGGTAATCGTAGGCCCCCAGCTTAATGGCTTTTACTGCGCTTTCCACGGTCCCATAGCCCGTTATCATGATTACTTCCGTGCTTGGGTTTATTCCTTTTATCTTTTCCAGCAGCTCTAGGCCATTAAGTCCCGGCATGCGGATATCCGCCACAACCAGGCCGATGTAACGGCTCTTGACAATGCGCAGGGCCACATCACCGCTGCTGATACCTTCCACTTGGTAGCCTTTTTTGTGGAGCAGTTGAACACATCTTTTCCGTATGCTCGGGTCGTCGTCAACAATGAGCACTTCGAACTTTTCGTTCATCATGGTCCCCTCGGTCTCTTAATCCTCTGTGGCTACTTGCCCGGCAGGGTAACGACAAAGGAAGTCCAGCCCTCCTTCAAGTTGGACGCCGTGATGGTCCCCCCGTGCTCCTCGATAATCCGCTTGCTGACTGATAGCCCTAATCCGGTACCTTTCTTTTTGGTGGTGAAAAATGAATCGAATATCTTGGCCAGCACCGCCTCGGGAATGCCTTTGCCGGTGTCATTGATCTCTATCGAGGCCCACTTTTTACGTTTCTCGATGAGGGCCGAGGTCTTGATCGTCACCGTTCCTCCCAAGGGAGAAAGCGCTTCTCGGGCGTTATTCACCAGATTGATAATGACTTGCTGGAGGTTGTTGGAGTTGCCCCAGATCAAGAGGTCCGCAGTGGAGAATACCTTGACGACGGACACATTGTCGAATTTCGCCTGGCGCTGGACCAAAAGGAGTGCATCCTCAATAGTGTCATTGAGATTCAATATCTTTTTTTCTTCCGGTATCATCCGAGAGAAACCGAGGACCTTTTCGATGAACTTCTTACAGCGCCGGGCGTCATCCTCAATCCCCATCAACTCTTTCAGCAGCCCTTGGCGGTCTATGGGTCCCGCCTGGCTATCCTCTATCAGCATTTGGGTAGCAATGATAAGTCCACTCAGCGGGTTATTGATCTCATGGGCTATCTCTCCGGCCAGTTTTCCCAGCAGCGTCATCTTTTCCGACTGGAAAAGCTCTTCTTTAAGGATTTTTATCTCCGTGATATCCGTGACCGCGCTGATCATGCCATCGTACTCTTTGTCATTTTGTAAATAGGAGGTACTCACCAAGACC
The DNA here is from genome assembly GCA_963743305.1 of uncultured delta proteobacterium. GTDB lineage: Bacteria > Desulfobacterota > RBG-13-43-22 > RBG-13-43-22 > RBG-13-43-22 > CAVQSS01. The sequence goes on along the minus strand of CAVUPH010000032.1, from coordinate 37,324 downwards.
GGTATCCTGGTCTGGTCTTTTGTCACGTAGGTGGTCTCTAATACTTTCTTCCCCGTTTGCGGATCCCAGGCTTCCATTTCCTTTATGAATTTATCCAAAACTTCTTTGGCCACAAAACTTTGATAATGCCGACCGATGATCTCCTCTCTCCGCGCCCCGATAATTTCTTCAAACCTGTGGTTGATAAAAGTGATCTGGCCGCTCTTATCTATTATCTGGATCCCATCATTTAAAGAAGTAACGACCATCTCATTAAACGCCCTCAACCGGTTTATCTCTTTTTCTTCCGTTAGGTCTCTGGCGGAACCCACCATGGCTATCGGTCTTTCATGTTCGTCTTTAAGCGGTATACAGATCACATAGGTTGGGCAGCGTTCGCCACCCTTTCTGGTGTGGACCAGTTCACCCCGAAATGTCTTCCCCTTCCGTATCTCCTCCAGGACATTCGGTTTCTTTACCCCTAGGGTGATGATAGGTCTACCCAGAATCTCTTCCGGCGGGTACCCGAATATCTTCTCTGAGCCTTTATTGAAATAGACAATCTTTCCCTCCAGATCAGTCACTATGATGGATTCGCTCAAGTTCTCTAATACGGTTTCGAGAAAATCTTTTGTGGTCCTCTTCAGGCCCAGAATGATGTTTTCCCAGACTAACGACTCGGTCACCGTAATTTCCTCCTGTCAAAAAAAATTCTGATTTAAAGGAACAGGGTTAGCAACTTTTCCCCTCGGATATCGGCCAGACCTTTGTCGGTCAGCCGGATAAAGGGCAAGCCGGTAAAGCAAAAGGTTTGCAGGGTCAGGAAAGGGCGTTCCAGGTCGGACCCTAATGTTCGGAAGGCCTGCTCCAGGTCTTGGATCTGCCGTTGCAGGACGGGCAAGGGTTCCTCGGAAATTATTCCCATGATCGGCAGCGGCATCTCCGCCAGCACCTGCTCCCCGGCGGCCACCACCAGGCCGCCGTTTAAATCCAACAGGCGGTTCACCGCCAAGGCCATTTCCCGGTCGCTGACCCCGATCACCAGGAGATTATTGGCGTCCCAACCCAGACTGGTGGCCACCGCCCCTTTTTTCAGACCGATCCCCTGGGCAAAACCCAATGCCGGACGGGGCAGCGCATCAAACCGCTGAAAAACCGCCATTTTCAATACGTCCTGCCGGGGATCCGCCTCCAAGAATCCGTTTTGACTCAGCAATCGGGCGGTGGACTCCCGGGTGATGGTGAAGCCCACGGCTTTGACTATCCGGACGGTGGTTTCCGGTTGCGGTGCCGGCAAGGCCAATATCCCCGGCTCGATTCGGGAGAGGGCAAAAGATCGGCGGGCCTCGGGCGGGTAGACAAAGGGGTCCGCAGAAAGCAGCGGCCGCCCCCGATCCACGGCCAGTCGGCCCCCCACCCACACTTGGCGGCATTCAAAGTCGCGCAGGTCTTCCACCAGCACGAGATCGGCTATCTTCCCCGGGGCCACCCCGCCCAGGTCCCGCAGGCCGTAATAATCGGCAACGTTTCGGGTGACCATTTGCACCGCCACCAGGGGATCCACCCCCAATTCCACGGCCTTGGCCAGCAGGGCATTCATCCCCCGGCCTTGCACCAGGTCGGCCGGGTCAAACAGATCCGAGACGATCATCACCCGGTGCAGATCAACCCCTTGCCGGGCAATCGGGGCGATCGCCTCGAATTCCCGGCGGACAAATCCTTCCCGAATCATGACCGCCAGACCCAGGCGCAGCCGCTCCAAGGCCTCGTCCAGGGTTGTCGCCTCATGGCAGGAGCTCGTGCCGGCGGCCGTATAAGCCATCAAGTTTTTCTCCCGGGCCCCGGCGGCGTGGCCCTCCCGGGTTTTATTCAGGCGGTGGGCCAGGGCATAAGCGGACATGGCCCGGGGATCCAGACCGGTAACCCGGGGCCAGTAGGCCTCTCCAACCCCCAGGACCAAGGGATTTTTCAAGATCCGGCGGAATGCTTCCCGAGACAACCCGCGGCTGGTTTCTATTTTGGGGTAGGGAGGGGTCAGGGACGGGGCTAAAAAGAATGTCCTCAGGGGCTGGCGGCCGGCCTCTTCCATGAACCAATCCACTCCGGGTTTTCCCAGAACATTGGCGACCATGGCCATTTCCGTTATCGCCGAGGTATTTCCCGTGGCTAAGGCATAAGGGGAGTAGGCCCTTAAGGTAAAGATATTGTCTAAATGGGTATGAGCGTCGATAAATCCCGGGAGGAGGTATTGTCCCCCCCCGGGCACTACCCGTGTTTTGGGTCCCTTAAGATGGTCGGGCTCGGGACCCACATAGGCGATGCGGTCTTGAGAGAGGCCGACTGAGAACGAGGGTTGGATTTCTCGGGAGTACACATTGACTAATTGGATGTTTTCGATGACCACATCGGCCTTTTTTCGACCCTGGGCCGTTAATATCAGATCTCGAACTCGACGGGCATTCATGCAAACCATCCTTTTGGGAGGCGGCAAAGGCCTCCGGTTCTGGATCGGCCATTCAAAAAAGTTGGTGTTTTGAACCCGGAATCGGAGTCCGGCTGGCCTTTGGAATACTCTTTTCAAGAGACTCAGGCGGCCTTACCAGATATGGGGAAGTGCCTATCCGAAAGGGCGAAGAAGCGTCACTTATAAGACTTGGAAGTTCTCGGGTGCCGTAGTCAGGGGTTCAAGACCTTGTTGGGTCAGGAGGAAGGTATTCTCAACCCCGACCAGTCCTACCTCCGGCAAAATGACTTTGGGTTCAAAAGCAAAAACCATATTTTCCAGCAGAGGCCAATTAAATTTGGGGGCCAGCAAAGGTAATTCATCCAGTTCCAGACCGACTCCGTGCCCCACGTAGGCGGCTCGGTCGGCGCCGGAACCCATAAAAAAGTCCCGGTATCCCAATTGGGAGGCCGCTTCCAGCGCCCAATGGTAGACTTGTTCCCCGGTTATCCCCGGATAAGTTCTTTTTTTAATAAATTCCTGGACTTCCACCATGGCCTGATAGGCTTCCCGGACCGCTGCCGAAGGTTCTCCCAGGGAAAACATGCGGGTTTGGTCGACGATATATCCGTTAAAGCAGCCGCAGTAATCGATACTGATCGGTTCCCGGGGACGGAGGACCTTAAATCCCGCCCCCTGGCTGAAAGCCGGACCGGTTCCCAGGCCACCGGAAGGGGAATCGATGTAGGAAGCCTGGGTGCCTTCCTTGCCGGAAAGTATATGCCCATAAAACACTTCCTGGTTGAACCCCCGGGTTCGAATGAAGCCCTGATGCCCTCGATGCCGTAGGAAAGATTCCAGGCGTCCGGCTAATTCCAGTTCAGTCAGGCGGGGTTTTAATAAGGAGGGCATGGCCTGGACCAGGTCGGCGATCATTTTCCCGGCTTTCCTCAGATTTTCAATCTCCCAGGAGGATTTAATCATCCGGCAACGACGGAGCTGGATGCTGATGTCCAGCAGGGGGACCGCAGGGAAAAGGGTTTCAAGTTGCAGGTAGGTCTGGGCCGGTAAGATATCCAGTTCCAATCCCAGGGACTGAGGCAGGGGAATGTCCATTTCCAGCAGGCTGGCCGGAAGGTCCCGCAGGGAAGTCAGGGGCACAATTCTTTCCAGGGAGGATTCCTCCCGGGCCCGATCGATATTCTTTCGGACAAAAAGGATCGGTTCTCCCTGGGGTTGGAGAAAAAGCACCCCCGGCTGCATGGTCCCGGAAAAGTAAAAGCGATCCAGGTTCTGGAATAGCAGGGCCCCCTCGAACCCATCCTGAACCATCGTTTCCTGAAATCCTTGCAGGCGACGTTCAATCTCGAAGGCCGGCAGGTAAAGGCCGGGGTGGCTAAAATCATTGGCCATAATGGTAAATTATGGAAGAGCCTTTCCGAGTTGTCAATGCCTTTCGGTTCCCGGGAACAAATAGATTGACAAGTTACAGGAATCATAATAGAAATTTATCGATTGGTCCCACTGCCGGCCGGCGTTCAGTCAATAGATTCTTCCGCCAAGGATGCAATGAAACTAAGAACCAAAGCCTCTCTTTTTTTATCGATCCTCCTGGTCGCTGTTTTTTTAGGACAGGTCATCTATTTCTATTATTTTCTGGAAAAGGCCCTGCTGAGGCAGGCCCAACAGCGGCAGGAAGAAATTGTCAGTCTGCTCGGTGAACGTCTCGATGCCGGTATTCGCACCGCCCAAACCGATCTATTGAATATTGCCGCTCATCTGGATTTTTCCTGGATCAAGGAAGAGAAACACGACCGGCTCGAGTCTTATCTGGAATCCGCTTCTTATCATAATTCTAATTTTGACAATGGTTTTTTTATCCTTAACGCCCAAGGCCAAGGATTGGCGGACTACCCGATCGGAATGGATTTCTTGGGAAAGGATTTTTCCTTCCGGGAATATTTTCAAAAGACCCGGGATGAAAAACGTCCGGTCATTTCCAAGACGTATATTTCCAAACGCACCGGGGCGCCGGTAATCACCTTTACTGCTCCCCTCCGGAGTTATGACGGGAAATTTTTTGGCCTGATAGCCGGGTCCGTGAATTTGCTGCGGGATAACATGTTCGGCATTTTTAAGGGGAACCGGATCGGCCAAACCGGAAAAATATTAATTTACGATTCGAGGGGGCAACTGATTTTTCACCCCGACCCGGGAATTATCATGAATCAGGCTCGGTTGTCTGGATATCGAATCTCTCCCGAACTGTTTCCTCAAAAGGGCGCAGGAACGATTTGCCTCGCCAATCGGGATGAGAATGAGGTCTGGATTTCCTTTTATCGAATGGCGGGCGTGGACTGGATCGTGGCCCTGCAGACAGAATCCCGGGAAATTTTAGCCCCTTTGAAGTCTTTGCGACGGGAGGTCGTCCTGGCCCTGTTGCTGGCCCTGATCGCCGCCATCGGGTTAGGGATCTGGGGGATGGGCATATTGGTAAGGCCTATTCAGGCCCTCAGCCACAGTATCCGACAATTCAAAGGGGAAACTTGGGAGGAACCCCCAGGCATCCTGACCCGATCGGATGAAATTGGAGAATTGGGCCGGAATTTCAGGGAAATGAGCGGCAAGCTGAATGAAAGCCTCCATTCTTTGGGCGAGTCGGAAGGGAAGTACCGGGCCCTGGTCGAGGGATCATTGGTGGGCGTATTTTTGATTCAGAAGGATCGATTTGCCTTCGTCAATCCCCGTCTGGGGGAGATCTTCGGTTACACCCCCGAGGAATTGATTTCCCTGGAGGATGTTTATGAATTGGTGGCGCCGAAGGAGCGGGAAAGGGTACGTGGCCTCATTGGGAACCTGGAATCGGAACCTGGTGAAATGGCCCACTTCATCTGGGAGGGGATCCGAAAAGACGGACGCCCGATCCAAGTAGAAGTCATCGGGACCGGGCTCAACTACCGGAATGAGCCGGCGATGCACGGGGCTTTGTTGGATATCAGCGAGAGACGACGAATCGAAACGGATCTCCAGGAAAAGAAGGAGCAGTTGGAATTCCATTACGCCCTCTCCGAAGAGGTCAACCGGTCCCTGGATTTGAACACCTTGCTCAACCGGGCGGTGGAGATGATCATTCGAAAATTCCAGGTCCCCATGATCGGTATCTTGATTTTGAATGAAGGAACCCGGGAACTGGAGTACCTGGTGCAAGTTGGCTACCCGCCTGACCATATCCGGGATCATAATAAAATCCCCCTGGGCCAGGGCGCCTCCGGCCAGGCGGCCCGGACCGGGGAATCTCTGGTTGTCCCGGACTACGGCAACTTTCCCCAGGCCCTCTTATCTTCCCAGGAAAAGGGCGGGATCGGATCCATAGCGGTTTTTCCCTTAAAAATACAGGAACGGGTCATCGGTATCCTCAATATCGCCTACCCGGAGCCCCAGGCCTTTTCTCCGGACGAAATCGATTTTTTTCAGCAACTGGCGCCCATTTTGGCCGGAGCTATCAATAATGCCCGGATTTACCAGGAGACCCAACATTTGAATCAGGCCCTGGTCGAATTGAGCCGGATGGATGGCTTGACCGGGGCCTTCAACCGGCGCTATCTGGAAGAACGGTTGAGTGAGGAGATCAACCGTTGTCGTAGACTTGGGGGCTATCTGGGATTGATGATGATCGACGTGGATCATTTCAAACAAATCAACGATACCTTCGGTCATGGCGTCGGGGATCAGGTCTTGAAAGAGGTGGCCGGGTTAATTCAAAAAAGTTGTCGGAACATTGATATCGTCGGACGGTACGGAGGGGATGAGTTTCTAGTCATTTTGATCGAAACCACTGAATCCGAAGCCTTGAAGATCGCCGAGCGCATTGAGCAAAAGGCCAGAGAAGTGGCGATACCCCCCCATAAGCCCCTGCTCGGCCTTTCGATCGGGGTGGCCTCCCGAAATAGCGATTATGAGGGGATTCTGAAAATAGCCGATGATCGAATGTACGCGCAAAAACGGATGCATTCTCTCCATCCCTGAGCGGATTGGCTGGCCACAATATGGGGTAACCCAGTCTGAAATCGGCCCTACCAAATTTGGCGGGAGGTACCCAACCCATGATGCGAAGTATCAAAATAGGAGAGGTTTTATTATGAAGCTGAATTTTATTAAGGCCCGAGACCTGCCGGATGCCTGGTTTCAATCCGTATACGAGATTCTGGAACACGGCCGGGAATACGTGATCGACCGGGGAAGCTGCGAAGGACAAAAAAGGTTGGAATTCGATTATCTGACCGTTCAGATCAAGCACCCGGGAACCCGGCCGTTGATTCCCGACATCCCGCCGAATCTGGGGATCCCCAACCCGGTGGCCGAGGGCTATGTGGAACAATATCTGCCCTATTTGATGACGGCCGTCAAACAGGACAACGAGGATTACACGTACGGCCAGTATTTGGAGTCCCAGATTCAGGAAGTCATCCGCATGTATAAAGAAGACGGCTACGGGACCAACCAGGCCTACATGACCGTGGGAAATCCCCAGGCCATCTATTTGAAAGACCCTCCCTGCCTCCGGGGAATCGACACCCGCATCCGTGACGGGCGACTCCATTTTTTTGTTTATTTCCGCTCCTGGGATCTTTGGAACGGTTTCCCGGCCAACCTGGCCGCCATACAAATGCTGAAGGAATATATGGCCCAGGAGATCGGGGTGGAGGACGGCCAGATCGTCGCCGCCAGCAAAGGGTTGCATCTCTACGATTATGTCTGGGAATTGGCTAAATTGCGCACCCTTAAAAAATAAATTGCACAGTCAGGCCATGGCATTTTTAAATTCGAAATTCGAAGCACGAAATTCGAAACAAACAACAATGTTCAAAATCCAAATAACCGAAACAACCTCCCCTGCCGGGATATAAGGGTGGATCAGATTCCCAAATGGACCGCGGAAACTACAGGAAGTATGTTTTGAATTTTGAATTTCGGTCATTTGGATTTGTTTCGGATTTCGGATTTCGGATTTCGAGTTTTTCCCTAAAAAGACGTTTCTTTCAATTCGCCGGGCGAGTTGCTCCATGTCCGCCCAGGATGTAATCGTTATCGGCGGGGGCGCTTCGGGGCTGATGGCCGCCGGGCGGGCAGCGGAAATAGGCGCCCGGGTTCTCCTGCTGGAAAAGATGCCTCGCCTGGGCCTGAAGTTGGGTATTGCCGGGAAAGGACGGGGGAACCTGACCAACCAGGTAGATATCCAAACCTTCATCGAGAGTTATTTTCCGGATGGAAAATTCCTGCGCAATTGTTTCGCCCGGTTTTTCACGCAGGAACTGATGGACTTTTTTGAAGGCCAGGGTGTCCCCTTGGCCGTGGAGCGGGGTCAGCGGGTCTTCCCGGTCTCGGACCGGGCCCTGGACCTGGTTTCCGCCCTCCTGCGTTACGGGCAACAGGGCCGGGTCAGGATCAGCAAAGAACACCCGGTCGAGAAAATCGAGATTGAGGATGGCGCGGTTAAGGGGGTCTGGTCCCGGGGGCGGTTTTTTGAGACCCAAGCGGTGGTCCTGGCTACCGGAGGGGCCTCTTATCCCCAGACCGGGTCCAGCGGAGACGGCTATCGCTTGGCGAAGTCGCTGGGCCACACCATTATTCCCATCAGACCTTATCTCATTCCCCTGGTCACGGTGGAAGATTGGGTCCCCGGACTTCAGGGCCTGTCCTTAAAGAATGTCCAAGCCACCCTTTATTTTAATGGGGTGAAAGATCAATCGGAATTCGGGGAGATGATTTTTACCCATTTCGGCCTGTCGGGCCCGATTATCCTGACCCTGAGCGGCCGGGCCGTTGATGGACTGCCCAAAGGGAAAGTGGAAGTTTCCTTGAATTTGAAACCGGCCTTAACGGCGGAACAGATCGACCTGAGATTGAGAAAGGAATTTCAGGAAAATTCCTTAAAGGGGGCCGGGTCGGTCATGAAAAACTTGCTTCCCTCGCGGATGATCCCGGTTTTTTTATCCCGGGCGGATGTTCCGGCGGAGAAGAAAGGTAATCAAATCACCTCCGCTGAACGGCACCGAATCAAGAATTTATTGACCGATTTCCGTCTCACCATCCAGGGGCATCGTCCCCTGGAGGAGGCCATAATAACGGCCGGGGGAATTGCCCTGAAAGAAGTGGATCCCGCGCACCCTGGAATCCAAAAAGATAAAGAATTTATTTCTCTGCGGGGAGGTCCTGGATATTCAAGGCCGGACCGGAGGGTTTAACCTGCAGGCGGCTTTTTCCACCGGCTGGCTGGCCGGTACCTGCGCGGCTGAAAGGGTTCGAATTTGACCCGAAGTCTTCACCAACTGAAACAGAAGACCAACAGGCCGTTCCCTAAGGCCCCCTCTCCTCGACGTGGGAGAGGGCCTCGACGTGAGCCCTTCGGCAGTGAGCTCAGGGCCGAACTGCTCAGCCGAACGTTTGGGGTGAGGGGGATAACCGTAGTTTAAAGCTGTCCCTGCAAGAAACGTTTTTGGCCAGACCGTCCACCCCAAAGCATGAAAATATGGAACGAATCGATTTAAGAAACATGACCCGCCAGGAATTGAAGGCCTGGGTGATGGAACGGGGACTCGAACCCTACCGGGGGGACCAGATTTTTCAGTGGATCCAGTCGCCCGGGATAGAAACCATTGACCAGATTACCAATTTGGCGAAAAAATGGCGGGCCAAACTGGAAGAAGAAGCCTTTCTGAGCCGGTTGACGGCCCGGGAGATTGAAACCTCCCGGGACGGGACCCGAAAATTTTTGTGGGACCTGGAAGACGGGGAACGGATCGAAAGCGTCCTGATCCCGGAACGGGGCCATTACACCCTGTGCATTTCCTCCCAGGTCGGCTGCGCCCAGGGGTGCCGTTTTTGTCATACCGGCCGGATCGGCCTGCGCCGGAATTTGAGCGCGGCGGAAATCGTCAACCAGGTGCGCACGGTAAAAGGTCATCTGGCGGGCGACCCCATTCAGTTGACCAACGTGGTCCTGATGGGCATGGGGGAGCCGCTGGCCAATTTTAAAAATACGCTCCGGGCCTTGCACATCCTGTTGGACCCCATGGGGTTGCAGATGTCCTACCGGCACGTGACCCTGTCCACGGCCGGGTTGATTCCGGAGATGAAGATCCTGGGAGAGCAGTCACCGGTGGGCCTGGCCGTGTCTTTAAATGCCGCCGACGACGCCACCCGCAGCCTGCTCATGCCGGTCAACCGCCGCTACCCGCTCCGGGACTTGATCGCGGCCTGCCGCTCCTATCCGCTTGCCGCGCGGCAGCGGATTACCTTCGAATATATACTCCTGGAAGGAATCAACGACTCCCTCCAGTCGGCCAAAAAACTGGCGGACCTGCTTCAGGGGGTCAAGGCCAAGATCAATCTGATCCCCTTCAATCCCCACGAAGGCTCCGAATTCCGGCCGCCCACGGAGCAGCGGCTCCTGGCCTTCCAGGAAGCCCTGATCCACCGCCACTACACAGTCATCATCCGCCGGAGCAAAGGGAGCGATATCTCCGCCGCCTGCGGCCAGCTTCACGCCCGCTGGACCGGACCCTGAGAAGCTTGAAGTCTGTTCGTATTGTTGGGAAATGGCACCCCTCATTATCTCAATTCCTCGTTGGGTATCGAATGATTAAAACTCCGGACATAAGCCCAGGAAGATGATATAATCAGATAATCATGAAAATCGAATGGGACCCAATCAAGGCCGGTGTAAATCTTAGGAAGCACAAGGTTTCTTTCGAAGAAGCGACCACTGCCCTTAGTGATCCTTGTGCAGTGACCGGTTTTGATCCTGATCATTCAATTTCCGAAGAACGGTTTATTACCTTTGGCGTTTCTAAAAGAGGGCGGCTTCTGGTGGTATCTCACACCGAACAGGGCCAAAACATTAGAATCATTTCCGCTCGCAAAGCAGGCAAAGGAGAACAAGAACTCTATGAAGAAGGATAAAAAAATTGTTAAAGACGAACTGCGGCAGGAGTATAAGCGGTCTGATTTTCCGGGGGGTCTGGTACGGGGCAAATATTCAAAACGTATGAAAGAAGAATCGAATATCATCGTCCTTAAACCGGAAGTCGCAAAGGTATTTCCAAATGAAGAAGCGGTTAACGATGCTCTTATTTCACTGATCGATCTAGCCCGAAAATCAACGCGCCCAACAAGGCGTTCCACCGGATCGCCCGAAAACCGAGCTTCCCGGTGAGCTTTTCGTTGGTGCATCCTGCCGAGTCGCCAATGCGGCGTTGACCTTGTTGGGTCCATGTCCCGGCTGACGCCGCCGCAGGCGGCACCAACCAGGCCATTGGACACCGATGGCACTTGCTCGCTTGGACCTGGGCCCCGCAAACTGCGTGCCACGGGTCAACGCCGCATTAGCCTCAGAACACGAAAGGAGCACTATGAACATCGAGGAGTTCATGCAAGATTACAAGGCCGCCTGGGAGCAAGGCGATGAGTCCATGTTTGCCGCCCTCTTCGCTGAAGATGGCGAATACCACAACACTCCCTTTGCCGTTCAGCGGGGCTTTACGCAGCTTGCCGACTACTGGCGGCGCGTGAAGCTGCAAGAGGACGTGCACGTCACTTACGAGGTCCTGGCGTCCACACCGGCCGGTGGCATCGCCCATTGGCACACCACTTACCAAGTGGCGTCCGAGGAGCTCTTTCAAATCTGGGCCAAATCCACCGGTACGAACCTCGTGGCCCGAAAGCCGGGCGATCCACTGCCTCGGCTGGTCCTCGACGGCGTGTTGAAAGCCGAGTTCGAGGGCGGCTTGTGCAAGCAGTGCCGCATCTGGCGGCACAGTCTGCCGCAGGCATCATGAGCCTCAAGACGACGGCGCCTATAACCGGGTACTCATACCGTGGGTGCTTTGGAGAAGCTCGTCTCTGATCTCACTAAAAATGAAAAACATAAGCCGTCGCTCCAACGGACAGCATGAACGCTGCCGACGAGCTTTTCGTGTGCAGAAATAGGACAAGTGAAAGCGGGGCATTGTATAGATGAATGATTGGATTCAGAAGATTTTGGAACTGGAGAAAGAAGTCGAGAAACTCAAGAAAGCAAATTCTAAGCTCGAATCAAGGGTTCTCCAGCTTGAGCAGAATAGTCATGACGCGGAGTCAAAGCCTCCTGGTCATACGTCTTTGATTCGCCGCCTGAATTGTTGGGAATTCAAAAAGTGTGGCCGTGAACCTGGTGGTCCAAAAGTGTCTGAGCTTGGAATATGCATGGCCGCGGGAATGGAGAAAGTTGAAGGCATCAACAGAGGCGAAAAAGGAGGGAGAGTCTGCTGGGCACTTGCCGGAACGCTATGCGGAGGCAGAGTGCAAGGTATTTATGCCGAGAAAATAGCCTCCTGCGTAGACTGCGAGTTCTACAGCTATGTGAGGCGTCAAGAGGGACAGGATTTTCGACATGCTTTGCCCACGAAGAAATAGAAAATTAACGGCGAACGCCGACGTTTTCTCGAACGACATCCGGATCACGGGACATGCCGCTATCTATGGCATTTATTTCGACACCGGCAAGTCCGTGGTCAAGCCTGAGTCGGATGCGGCCCTGGGCGAAATCGGAAAACTGCTAAAGGCCGATGCCGGATTGAAAGTCCATGTAGTCGGCCACACGGATAATGCGGGCGGCCTGGACGCGAACATGAAACTCTCCCAGGCCCGGGCTGAGGCGGTAATGAATGCGCTGGTTGGAAAATACGGGATAGCCGCCGCCCGTCTGAAGTCTTATGGCATTGCCTCTTTGGCTCCGGTCGCGCCAAACGACACGGAGATCGGCAGGGCGAAAAACCGTCGGGTAGAACTGGTCAAACAGTGAGATGGGCAATAGGATAGCTCCCCTTAAAAATAGAAAGCTGCCCGACCCGTCGTTCAAGCGGCCAAGCCGCTTAACACAAAACCCCAATAAAGCATTGTGAATTGTTCACAGTTCAAGGTTCCCCGGATAAAGACCCGCCTCAGAGCACCTTCTGCGCATAAGGGAGCCTTCTTATGACGTAGCGGCACGTGAGGAAGCAGAGCGCGGTCCCGAAAATAAAGACTGAAACAAACTTCATAAAAGGATGTATTAAGGACCGACCCTGTAGGAGAATGCTCAAGGTGACGATAATGGGGGCATGGAAGATGAAGACGGCATAGGCATCCCGCCCCATCGTTTTTATGACGCCCGGCTGGTGATTGAAATATTTCCTGAAGAGGTAGACGAGGCTGATGTTGCTCCCGACCGCAATGAAGGTGCCCACGTACGTCACGACAAGCGTCTTCACGGATAAGCCACCCCTGAAAAAGGAGAGGCTCATATCTGAGCTCCAGGCGAAAACAACAAAGAAGGTGTAAGCGCAAACGGCGGCTGCGGTAATGATCGTCCATTGCCTGCCTATCGCGCCTGTGATCTTATCGAGCCATTGGTGCCGGTAGGCGACGACCCCTGCGCCAAAAAACGCGACGTATTCTCCATAATTTCCGAGCCGTAAATGAAATATCTGTTTTTCTGTCGGGAGAAAGATGCGGAGCGCGAATGTAAAGGCAGCGAGCGCAATAATGGAAAGCAGGATGGTACGGTTGCCCGGAAAGGGCAAAGGTGCGGATTCTCCTGCAGGGAGAACTCTCCTGGCGTATCTCCACAAGGCATAGATAAGAGAAAAGACTAAGAGCACCTCCAGAAACCAGGCCGGCCCCGGCGCAACATTTTTCATCAGCAAGATATTTTCCAGATACGTGTACTGGTGTGATAAAACATCACGCTTCACCATATAGACAATGCTCGGACGGACGAGGAACGAGAATAGGACAAGAGGAATCCCGATACGGACGAGGCGGTCTTTCATAAAGTTCCACGTGCCTTTCTTGTCCAGTGCACCTGGAGTGAAGTAGCCTGTTATCATAAAAAAGCACCCGAGCACCCAGGTCCGGTTCACGACCATGGTAATATTCAGAACAAGGTTCGTGAAAGGGTCAGATAGATACTCGTAAAAATACCAGCCGTTGTGAGCGCCGTAGGTGAGGCAGACGTGATGCAGAATCACCAGGAACGTGAAGAGAAGCCTCAGATTGTCCATGTAGAACATCCGCGAGGTCTTCTTGAACTGCGCAGCTATATCCATTGCGGCCCGATCCGCCTTAACAGCATCCATCTTTCATCCCCTTATCAGAGTTTCGACAAACAATTCAACCCTCATAGATTCATAGCCTTCAAAGGCGGTATTTCCTTTAGAATTCGGAAACCGATCGTTTTTCATCCGGAGTTTCCGGACGGACGCCAATCATCAGGATACGTTGGGATCTCGGGCCTTTAGGTAATCGAGTATCTCCCGTGCCGTATCGGAAGCAACCTGGATCTTCGAATAGTCCAGGGGTACATTGTTGAGATACTGTAGTATAAGGGCATCCCCCACATGGGAGAAAGGGAGTATCCCTGCAATAAAGAACCCTAATTTCTCAAATTCTGCACACATCAGCCCCGTGCGGGGATCTTCCAGGCTGAGATACAGGGTGATCTGATCGATCCTTTTCAGGCACAGATCTTTCAGCGTGGACCTCACTTCCGAGGCCACATTATCACCATAACGTTCGATCTCTATAATCGCCCGGTTATAGGCGTCTATTACCTTCGTCTTTACTAAGCACGCCTCTTCCCTGTCTCCTGCCGGCGCCTCCTCTTCGGCCTCTTTGAATATTCTGTCAAGCCCTAAGTTCTTGTATATACCTTCTATGAAGGCCTTGTGATGCCGGGGCGGGTACACGGAAATCCCGGGCGGGTTGGCTATCGTGAAATATCCATAGGCAACGGACTCCCGTTGAGTAAGCTCGGACTGTATGCCTTTGAACGATCTGTCCGCAGGGATCAGAGCAACGATGATCGCCACTCTCTTGAAGCCCGCTTTCTCGCCGGCTTTCTGGGCGTAAATGTGATTGGTGACGGCCTTGCTGAACACGGCGAGCAATCCTGCCCGGCGAGCTTCCTGCATGAGGCGGGCCATCATTTCATTTTGGCATCCCTGTCCGCGATAATCAGGCTGAACAACGGCCATGGCCGCTTCAGCAATCGTACTATGAGGGTTCTCTTTTACCAGAGCGAAGTGGCCGACGATCCTATTGTCCTCGGTGACCGTCACAACGGAGATTATACTGCCATCTTCATGAAGTTGCTCAAACCTGTCAGGATAGTATATGGAATCTATGCCATAGGAGTAGCCATAGGCCCGGTAGAAAAGTCTCGATACCTCAAAGGATTCTGAAGGCTCCATCAGCCTGATCCGGACCGTTTTTTTCTCTGCGCGGAGACTCTCTTCAGCGGATGGTTTGTGGAAAAGAGTCATTTCTGAAGGGTCCTGGTATTCAGTAATACTTTTTGCCGGGAGGTATTTTGTGAGATGAAGCTCTTTGCCGTCCCTTCCAAGGTTGTGGTAAGCGACCTCATCAACGCTTTTTCTCATGAGGAATGAACCAAGACCCGCGACCGCGTCCTCGACGTCCGTGGGCGCAACGTATTCAGAAACCAGATTAGGCGCAAAAGGGAGTCCTTTCTCCTTTATGATAATCCTCAATCCTGAAGATACGGGGTCAAAAATCACCTGGTAGGTGGCTTTTTCGTCAGGCTCGAAAGCGTGCTTCACCACATTGACGACAGCCTCTTCCAGGGCGAGGAGAATCATCTGTATCTCCGATTTTTGGAAGCCGATTACTTCGGCAATATTTTCCGCATACGATTGAATGGCAGGCAAATAGACCAGGCCGTTTGGGACCGTCAGATACGATGTTTCAACATGTCGTTGCATTATTGCAGCTCTCCTTTCAATTGCATCTGAATGGTATTTGGCCCACCTTACCGAGTATCCAAGTGACTGATCGATTTTCTAGACGTCCTCTATGCCCATTTCTCTACGCCACAGGTTGGCCCTTCCTGGCCCGGCCCCTGATCAGTAGGGAAAAGACAAGGGCGCCCAGGCAGACAAATCCCCCAAAGAGATAGACTGCTTCAAATCCGCTGAGCAGCGAGATCCGTTGAATACCGGTAGCCTCTATTCCGGCAGTTTTGAGTGAAACGTTTCCGGAGAATGACGAAAAGACCAATTCAAATAGGGCCACGCCGAAAACCATACCGAGATTCGTGGTAGTGTTGAACAACCCCGAGGCAACGCCCTGCCGTTTCACGGGGGCGAATCGCATGACCTGATTGTTATTGGGCGAGAAAAAGAACACGAAGGAAAAACCCATCCAGACAAGGAAGATAAACACAGACAGAAGCCCCTGGAACTGTAATGTTCCTGAAAAAATAAAGGTATTAACGGTGGCGGAAGACATGGCCAGGGCGCAGAGAGTGACGGGACTCATTTTGTCGGAAAGTTTCCCGGCACGCGATGACATAAAAACGTAGATGAGTGAATAGACAAGCAGTACCAACCCAATCTGCTGGGAGTTCAGACCCTTGGTCGTTTTCAGGTAAAAGGGCAGTATGAATGCATTCCCGGTGATAAACATATAGGCCATGAAGGTGGCGCAGAGGGCAAAGCTGAACCTGATGTTCTTGAAGAGTCTAAGATCGAGCAGAGGACTGCTGCAGTTCAATTCCCGTAAAATAAGCAAGCCCAGGAGTACCACGGCCAGAAGGAAGCATCCCATAATCAGTGGAGACCTCCACCCCAGTTCTTTGGCCATGCTGATTCCGTAAAGTAGCGCTGAAAGTCCGAAAAAACTGAACAGTGCCCCAGGGAAATCAAACCGTTCCTTACTCCCGGCCCTGCAGGACGGATTTCCTCCGTCGACCTCCGACTGTTTCTTGAATCCGTCAACTCGGCTCTGGAACGAGGCGGGAGTGGGCGGGTGCAACTCCTTTTCTATGTTCCGGGCGGCAACGAAAACAGCTAATATCCCTACGGGAACATTGATAAAGAAGACCCAGTGCCATGACAGATACCCTGTTATGACACCCCCCAGGGGTGCACCGGTGGCAACTCCAAGGGCTGAGGCAGTTGATGTAATCCCGAAAGCCCATCCCCTCCTATCCTTTGGAATGAACCTGGAGATAATCGCAAAACTGGTGGCGAGCAGCATGGCGCCCCCGATGCCCTGGATGACCCTTGAGCCGATGAGCATTTGGATGCCGAAGGATAATCCGCTCAGCAATGAACCGATGACAAAGACGCCATACCCAAAAAGGAATACCTTCTTCAATCCTATTCTGTCTCCAAGTTTCCCGAACACGAGCAGTGTGCTGGTGACGATCAGGAGATAGGACATGACTACCCGGGATATCTGAACAGTTCCTACATCGAAGTATTCTGCCATAGCCGGCAGGGAGACGTTGACTGCGTAATTGTTCAGTCGCACCATGAACGAAGCGAAGGCAACGCTCAAAACGATCGGGAAATAGTTCTTTCCAGCTTGCGTATGGGTTTGCTCGCTCATCAATATGCTACCCGCTGTTTTTTCAGGAAATTCTCGCCAGGCGTCCTGTGCGTGTCGATCATCCCGCCCCCACTTCATTATTCGCATTGAATCGGAACGACAGCCACGCGCTGATGGACTTATTGCTAAATCATCATTAACCATCTTTGAATAAAGTATTTCCTGATGGCTTCTTCGGCCCGGGGTAAGAATAACTGTAACCATTTATTTCTGGAGGCAAGGTGGCGATGTAAGGAATTTTATGGAGTCCGGCTGAGATGGTTCCCCTTTTCAAAGCGTATAAAAGAAAAGAATAGGAACGAATGTAAAGCGGTTTAAATCTTTATTATTGACAATATCGATCTCAGGATCAAGTCCCGGATTTGCTGGTAAGAGAAACCGGTCCGAGTTCTGAAAAGGTTGAATTTCCAATTTAAGGACTTCCCGGAATTAAGCTGGCCTATTCCCGAGTTTTCGGATCTGCCATTTCGTGAGGTGACAGTGGAACATATCGGTTTTTCTATAAGGTGAAAGATTAAACGGTAGGGAATATTGGTGCTCGGCATAGCGCACAATTGCTAGAGGACCTTCAAAAAGAAACCGGGTAACGAGTCGTTGGACCCAATCGCCGAAAGAGCCGGCTCTGGCTCAACACGAACTGATTGAATTTTCACCGAATTAAATTGAATCAGGCCGGCATTTGTGACCATGAGTTGTCGGGGATCAACGATTCCCGGCAATTGGCCGGTCCTGTCGGATGATCTCCTCCGGGGGCCAAGGCTAAAATCAACCTGATCCTCTTGACCGCTAAATCCTTTCCGCTAATTTTTAACTTTTTTTGAGCTAGGTTGACTTTATTTATAAATATAAGTTATAATAATCAATTCGGGTCGTAAAGATCTTCATTGTCTCGGTAGGCTGAAGAGGAAATTTTGGAAATAAAGAAACCGGATTTTGAGAAAGGCCGCGGTCTTCTGCCGGCCATCGCCCAGGATTGGCAGACCGGCCAGGTCTTGATGCTGGCTTTTATGAATGCCACAGCCTGGGAAAAGACCCTGGAGACCCGGAAGGCCCATTACTGGAGCCGGAGCCGGAATGAACTCTGGTTGAAGGGGGGCACTTCCGGTCATGTCCAGGAAGTTAAAGAAATCTGGATCGATTGCGACCACGACACCATCTTGCTAAAAGTGGAACAACGAGGGGGTGGGGCCTGTCATACCGGATATCGGAGCTGTTTTTTTCAGCAGGTGCAGTCTGACGGCAGCCTGGAAGTGCGAGGGGAGCAGGCCTTTGATCCCGGGGAGGTTTATAAAAAGTGAAGCCCTTGTTAAAATTAGGTATTCCGAAAGGGAGTCTCCAGGAGGCGACCATCAAACTGTTCCGAAAGTCCGGCTGGAAGATCGATGTGAACAGCCGGAATTATTTTCCGGAAATAGACGACGAGGAAATTCAATGTTCCATTTGCCGGGCCCAGGAAATGTCCCGGTACGTGGAGAGCGGGACCTTGGACGTGGGCTTGACCGGGAGGGATTGGACCCTGGAAAACAACTCCAAGGTCAAAATGGTCGCCGACTCTGGTGTATTCCAAGGTCAGCCAGCGTCCGGCCCGTTGGGTGCTGGCGGTGGCCAATGATTCCAAATATAAAAAACCGGAGGACCTGCGGGGGAAAAAAATCGCCACGGAATTGGTCAACTTCACCCGGCGTTACTTTGCCGAGCGGGAAATTCCGGTGCGGGTGGAATTTTCCTGGGGGGCCACGGAGGCCAAGATCGCCTCGGGATTGGCCGATGCCGTGGTGGAAGTCACCGAAACCGGGAGCACCATTCACGCCCATGGTTTGAAAATCATCGAGGAATTGATGCAATCCAATACCCAGGTGATTGCCAACCGGGACTCCTGGAAGGATCCCTGGAAAAAGGAAAAAGTCAAACAGGTTGTCCTCCTGCTTCAGGGGGCCATGCGGGCCGAGAAGATGGTGGGCATCAAGATGAATGTCCCCAAAGAAAAACTTAAAGAGGTGGTTCAACAATTGCCGAGTTTGAATGCTCCGACCGTCGCCAATTTGTATCAGTCCGACTGGTTTTCCGTGGAAACGGTGGTCGAGGAGGCGCGGGTGCGGGAATTGATTCCGGTATTGATCAAAAGAGGGGCCCAGGGGATCATCGAGTACCCCCTGAACAAAGTGATTTGATCCTGCTTTTTAAAAAGAATAATACGATGTCGAAGGCGATGAAGAAGATCCGCAGCGGCTGGTCCGGCGGGATGCTTTTGTTGCTGGTCGGAGTGCTCTGTTTAGGTTGCCAGAGCTCTCCCCAGCGAAAAGAAGATGCCGTGAGCCATATGCGTCTGGGGGATTCCCTGATTCAGGAAGGCAAGCCCACCCAGGCCCTGGGGGAACTGTTGAAAGCCGCGGAATTGGATCCGGAGGAGCCGCGGATCCATAATCTTCTGGGGGTGGTTTATTTGGAGAAGGGCATGGCGGTTCAGGCCGCCGAACAGTTTCAGAAGGCCTTGTCCCTGGATCCTAAATACGTCGAGGTCCGAAATAACCTGGGGATCGCCTATTTGAGAACCGGTAAAATCCAGGAGGCCATCCGGGAGTTCAACCTGGCGCTCGCAAGTCCGGTTTATACCACCCCGCAGTTTGCCTATTATAATTTGGGGCAGGCCTACTTGGCGCTTAAGGATTATGAGAAGGCCCGGGCCAATTACGCCGAGGCCCTGAAACTATCTCCTCGGTATAGCTTGGCCTATTATGGTTTGGGTCTGACCTGGAAAGCGGTGGAGAACTGGAAGCAAGCGGCCGAGGCCTTAAAAAAGGCCATCGAATATGCCCCCCGCTATGCCCCGGGGCACTTTGAATTCGGGGAAGTGCTGGTCCGTTTGAACGAAAAATCGCTGGCCCGACTGGCCTTCCAGGAGGTGGTCCAACTGGTCCCCGGTTCGGAACTGGCCAGGAAAGCCAATGAGCGGTTGAAGGAATTAGAATGAGTTCGAAACACTCCGCCCCCGATTCGGTTTCACTGCGGGCCCGGGAAATCACGCCCTTTATCGTCATGGATGTTCTGGAAGCCGCCCAGGCCCTGGAAAGGTCGGGCGAACAGATCATCCATCTGGAAGTGGGAGAACCGGATTTTGATACCCCGGAGTGTATCAAGGAAGCCGGTATCCGGGCGATCCGGGAAGGTAAGACCCATTACACCCATAGTCTGGGGTTGCTGGAATTGCGGGAGGCCATCTGCGACCATTACCGGCAACGGTACCGAGTGGAAGTGTCGCCGGAACAGGTGATCGTGACTTCCGGCACTTCACCGGCCATGTTCATGGTTTTTTCAGCACTGCTGGAACCGGGGGAAGAGGTGATTGTCTCCAACCCCCACTATGCCTGTTATCCCAATTTTATCCGATTTGCCCAAGGGCAGCCGATCCTGGTCCCGGTCCGGGAGGAAGAGGGATTTCAGTTTTATCCGGAAGAGGTGAAGAAACGGATCGGACCCAAAACCAAGGGGATTTTTATTAATTCCCCGGCCAACCCCACGGGCACCTTGCTTTCAGCCTCCCGAATGGAGGAATTGGCCCGGTTCACTCCCGTCATCGTTTCCGATGAAATCTATCACGGCCTGGTCTACGAAGGGCAGGAGCATTCCATCCTGGAGTTTACCGACCGGGCCTTCGTCCTTAACGGGTTTTCCAAGCTCTACGCCATGACCGGTTGGCGGCTGGGGTACCTGATCGCCCCCAAGGCCTTCGTGCGGCCGCTCCAGAAGATCCATCAAAACTTTTTTATCTCGGCCAACGCCATGGCCCAATGGGCCGGGATCGCCGCCTTGACTCAGGCCCAGGCGGATGTGGCTCGAATGCGGGAAACCTATGACGTCCGCCGAAAGTTCATGATCCGCCGGCTGAAGGAAATCGGCTTCGGGTTGGCAGTGGAACCTACCGGTGCTTTTTATGTCCTGGCCAACGCCAAGAAGTTCCAAACGGATTCCTATCGCCTGGCCTTTGATATCCTGCATAAAGCCAAAGTCGGGGTGTCCCCGGGGATTGATTTCGGATCAGGCGGTGAAGGCTACCTGCGTTTTACCTACGCCAGTTCCCTGGAGCAAATCGAAGAAGGCCTGCGGCGTCTGGCCGATTATGTGGGCGAGAAGCGCTACCTGGAGATTTCATGATCATCCGTTCGGCGGTTTTTCTCAAAAGCGGACTAAAGGCGGAAGATTTTCCCCTTCTTCCCCATCCGGAGATCGCCTTTGCCGGACGTTCCAATGTGGGCAAATCGTCCCTGATCAATACCTTGCTGGGTCGAAAGCATTTAGTCCGAACCAGCCGGACCCCCGGTCAGACCCAGACCTTGAATTTTTTCTTGATCAATGAGGACCTGGTCTTCGTGGATTTACCGGGCTACGGGTATTCCCAGGCCTCCAAGACCGTCATCCGGGCCTATCAGCAGGCCATGATGGATTATCTGCAATTCCGACGGAACATAATTCTTTTGGTGTTGTTGTTGGATATCCGCCGTTCGCCCAGTGAAGAGGATCAGTTTTTTTTCCATTTGGCCAAAAAATTAGGGATGGGTCCCTTGGTGGTGCTCACCAAGGCGGATAAAATCACTCGGGGGAAATGGGGGGAAGCCGCTAAAGCAATAAATCGACAAATGGATTGGGGGGAACAGGCGGCGCTTTTTTTTTCCACCCGCAGCCAACAGGGCCAGCGTGAATTATGGCAGGCCCTGAGCGAACGGATCGAAAGCGGACAGGGCCGGGATCCGCAAAACCAGCCCTAAAGGCATCAACGTAGATTCTTACATCCATTGTTCTGAGAATTTGTCTCTTGCCATGGATGTAAGAATCTAATATAAAAAACGTTTCTATGGCTAGCCTTTAATATGAAAATAGCCACGCCTCCCCCCCCATCGTCATGGCGAGCGAAGCGAAGCAATCCCCCGATCGTGCTTTGGGAGCGTGATAAGCCAACTCGGGGATTGCTTCGTTGCTTCGCTCCTCGCAATGACCCGAATACCGGATATTTACATTCTTCGTGGGTGCCCGCCCCGGGGAGGTGGGTTTAACAATTGAGATTTGTGGTTACTAAAAGTAAGGAGGAAAATACCGTTATGAAGAAAAACGTTTTCACGGCAACGGCTTTTTGTTTTTTGATCGTCGTCCTGTTCAGCGGTTCCGTTTTGGCGGCGCCGCCGGACAACTTCACCACCAAGATGGTAGTCAACGGCATGGCCATGCCGATGGCTAAAATGGGTCTTAAAAGCCGGGTCCAAACGGGAATGCTGCAGGATATTTACACCGTCACCGACGGGGCGACCCATAAGACGGTCATGGTCAATCCCCAGACCAAAACCTATTACGAGCAAGTTCAACAAAAGCGGAGCGAGGCCCCGTCCGTTTATGATCCCAATGTGGTCATGGAGAAAAAGAAACTGGGATCTGAAACGGTGGACGGGCATCCCTGTATTAAGTCGGAGATGACTTTTTATCATAAGGATACCCCCACCCAGAAATTCAAAGGGACCATCTGGGAGGCCCAGGATTTGGGAGGATTGCCGATCCGGACCGAGGTCATGGTCGAGGCCATGCAAAAGGCGGGAGGGAGCGGTAAGATGGTCAGTGAAATGAAGGAGATCAAGGTGGGCGGGGCCACGGCGGCCATGTTTGAAGTGCCCAAGGACTACAAAAAAGTCAACAGCATGCCGGAATTGATGGGTATGGGCGGCGACATGCAGAATATGATGAAGCAGATGCAGAAAGGCCGGATGCCTAAGCAATAGTCCCGACCGGTTCAATGAGCAAAAAAACAGATAGTTGGCGCCTTGGGGGGTGTTCGCCAAGTCGTTTCACTCCGCGCCCTGACAGCCCGGCGGACGTCCGGCGAGTTCCTCACCTCTGGGTCCCGCTGCTCTTGGGGGCATTCCTTTTTTTCAGCGGCTGCGCCGGAATGGAGGGGGACCATTCCCCAAAGGCCCCGGGGGTCATCCTGGATACCGGGAACCTGCTGGATCAGGAAAAAAGCTGGCGGGGTATGGCCCTGGGCGGCGCCTTCGGAGCGGCGATTAAAGGAAAAGTCGGCGAAATCGGTCAGCGCGCTGCCGAAGAGGCTATCCGCAATAAGACGCCCATGGTTTATTTGACCACTGACGGCTTTCAGCGTCTGGAGGTTCAGGTTCTAAAAGAGGATGAAAAAGATCGCTGTTCCCTGGTGCAGGAACGCGTTTATCAGGATGGGACCCTGGCGCGGGAGGAGATCAAAAGAATTTGTGAATAAATCGTCCGGGCGCCGGCAACCGCAATAAAAAAGACCAAATCGGACCCATCCGACTTGGTCTTTTTTATTGCTGGAATTCGGCCTACAGCGCCGCCTGGAGCAGTTCGGTAATATCCTTTATTTCCAGTTGTTCCTCTTGGCCGGTGCCCTTGCGGCTGTCTTCGAATAGCGAGATGCAGTAGGGACAGGCGGTGGCTAAGATATCCGCCCCTTTCTCAGCGGCCTCCCGCACTTTTATATCCGAGAAGCGCTGTTCGGGCTTGGTCTCCATCCATAGGCGGCCTCCGCCCCCGCCGCAGCAGAGGCTGGTCCCTCTATTTTGTCCAAATTCGACCAATTCCGCGCCGGGGATGGCTTGGATGAGCTCCCGGGGTTGTTCGAACACTTCGTTGTGCCGGCCCAGGTAGCAGGGGTCGTGATAAATTACTTTTTTATTGAGGGCGTTTTTGGGGGTCAGTTTTCCTTCCTTGACCAGTTGGTTCAAGAAGAGGGAATAATGCTGCACTTCAAATTCTGCTCCCAGCTCCTTGTAATCTTTGGTGAAAGTAGTGAAGCAGTGGGGGGAAGTGGTGATGATTTTCTTTACCCCTTTTCCTTGATACAAGGCAATGTTCTTCTCAGCCAGTTTGGAAAAAAGGGTCTCGTCCCCGATCTTGCGGACCGATTCCCCGCAACAGGATTCCTCGTTGCCGATGATTCCAAAACTGACCCCGGCAGCCTTTAAAAGCTCCACGATTGCCCGAGCGATCTTCTGGCTTCGTTGATCATAGGCCGAGGTGCAGCAGACAAAGAGGAAATATTCCGTATCCGGCCCGAAAGTGGGCACCTCCAGGCCCTGAGTCCAGTTCATTCGTTTCTCTTTGTCCTCCGCCCAGGGATTGCCGTTGGCGTGCACACTGCCCAGAATGGGGCGCAGGTTCTGAGGGATGGCCCCGGTTTCGGCGATCATGGCTCGCATGGAACGGATCACATCGATGATTTTCACCTGACGGGGACAATTGCGCACACAGAGGTTGCAGGTCGTGCAGGCGTACAAAATCTCATCCGATTCGAAGCCCTCCATGCCCAGTTGACCCATGCGGATCAGCTTGCGGACCACGAAAGGGGAGCCTTCCACCACGCGTCCCCAGGGGCATAATCCGGCGCACAGGCCGCACTGCATGCATTGGTTTAAGGTATCTCCGCCCATGGCCGCGATAGCCTGGTTGACTTCCATAAAGGGGGTTATTGACATAAAATACTCCTTTCTTGACGGGAATGATTCTATTCTTATTATGTATTTAATTCAATAAGTTAAATATAGATAAGCAATTTTATGTTGCCTTGTATCCTTAACATAACTTAAAAAGGTAAGTCAAGGGTTTTCCCTTTCCAAAGACCTATGTCCGAAATTCAAATTGTCGTTGAATGTTATGCCGGTTACCGGTACCCGGAACGACCGCTGGTTTTTCAAATCAGAGGAAAGTACTACCGGGTAGAAAAAATGATGGATCGCTGGTATGGAGAAGATACGCACTATTTCAAAGTATTGGCCGATGATCAAAGGATTTATCTTTTAGGCTATCGTCCGGGACAGGATACCTGGACTTTGAGCGGGATGTTACCTCCCCCGGGCCACTTGCGAGGGGAGGGGGGGAAAAACAGTGCCTGTTAAGATCGGATTAATCCAAGGCCAGGGGCGGTATGAGAATATCCGGGCCGCCCTGGAAGCCTTGGATGACGAATTTCCCTTGGGAAATCGAATAGTCATCAAACCCAATTTCGTGTCTACCACGAATCAACCGGCCGCCACGCATGTTGACGCGGTTCGGGCGGTCATTGATTTCCTGCAGGAACGGTCCAAAGCCACCATTAAGATCGCCGAAGGCGCGGCCCTGGGAGATACCTTCGAGGGATTCCGGAACTTCGGCTATCTGGACCTAAAAAAGGAATACGCTAATTTAGAATTTGTAGATCTGAACCGGGACATTTTTGAGACCGTCTCGCTGAAAGATAAGAACGGCAACAGTCACCCTTTCCGCATCGCCCAGACCATCTTACGGAGTGATCTGCGGATCTCGGTCACCCCTCCCAAAACCCATGATACGGTAGGGGTCACCTTGGCCATAAAAAATATGCTGGTCGGGAGCTTGATTCGCAGCCCCCGCCTTTCCTCCTTAGCCGTCTTCTGGAGACCCTTCCACTGGCTGACTCAATGGATGCCGGGGAGAATCCGGGACCTCTTTTCATTTGAGAACCTGACCCGGCTCTTCGGGACCCGATTTCTGGGAAGTGACAAGGTCAAACTGCACCAAGGGTATTTAAATCTTAACTTGTTCCTGTTCCAGTTATCCGCCTTGATCCCGCCCCACCTGGCCGTTATCGATGGTTTCGAAGGGATGGAGGGAGACGGGCCGGTTCACGGCGATCCCATTTCCCTGGATTGGGCTTTGGCCGGGGTTGAACCCTCTGATGGTCGACCGGGTAACCACCCGACTGATGGGGTTTAATCCGGAGGATATCGGCTATTTGACCTTTCTGACCGAAGCCCGGAGTGCCCTACCCAAGGAAAAGATTTCTTTCTCGGGGGACTCCCCTCAGGGATTAGGCCGGCCCTTTAAACCCCACCGGAATTTTATTCGCCAGCAGGGTTGGAAGAAAGAACTGGCGGAAATCGGAGACACCCGTTTGGCCCTGGGTTTAGCCGGACATAACCCGGACATCTTGGAAGGAAGAGACGATGGAGAAGCGGATTCGGATTCGCCTCGGGGACCTGTCCCTTGAAGCCCGACTAAACGACACCCCGGTTGCCGGAATGATTTGGGACGCCTTGCCGATTACGGCCTCCGTTGACTATTGGGGGGACGAGATCTATTTCCCCTACTCCAGTTTGATCGAATCCTTGGTCTTTTCCCGTCGGTTGGACTCCTTTTTGTTGTAGGCATCCATACAGGGATCGTTTTTTCCCTTGGTCAGCGAGCAGACCAGATAGTCAGAGATTTCGATGATGCAGGCCCGGATTGCTTTGCCCGTAGGGGTTTTTTCGTATTTCCCCAAGTCGCCGGATAAGATACCGAGGTGGGCCCCCAGGGTAAACCCGCTGGATTCCGAGGTGGCCTCCACGGTCCGGCTGTCGGCGATTTCCCCGGTGTCGGTGTCGATTATTTTCAAGTCCACGGCCATATAGGCCTTTTCCTGTTTTCCTCCCACCCGAAAACCCATGATGCCGATCCCGCCGCCGGTGCCCTTGGTGTCCTCCTCGTAAGCGGACACGGTGGCCGCCACCAGATATTTGGCTCCCTTAATCTTGCCGATCTTGGCCCTGGTCCGGGGATCGATTCGCCCGGAAGCCCCCAGGTCTTGCTCCCCGATAACGGCATTGATCTCTTTCCGTTCTAACACCTGGAAGGCCTTGGTGGAGGCCAATTCATTGACCAGCATGTCCTGGAGGTCGTAGCCCATGTTCCCCCGCCACCAGCCGGCGTGGGTCTGGTTGGTGAACCGCAGCACACCGAGGCGGGGCTTATCCTGAGCCTCGGCCAGACAAAATGAAAAAATAATCGAGAGAACAAATAGCAGGGCAATGACTTTTTTCATGGAACCTCCTGATTTAAGAAAATGGACTCGTAATAGGGTGAAGAGATAAATAGCGCAATCCGGTTAAAAAAACAACCCCAAATCCATCGCCGGAGGGGGGATTTCAACCTGGAATCATCGACCGAGAGCGATAACTTACTATCGGACGATTGCACGAAAAGTTTACCCAAAAAGGCTTCAGGAAGGGGATAATCCATAGACGCGGGAGGGTTGCTTCCGGCGAAAGGTCTGCTCCCGGACGATCAGGATCTTGCCGAACTCGATGGCGTGTTTTTTCATAGCCTGGGCGGCCTTTTGGGGGTTGCCCGTCAGCACGGCCTCGACAATCGGCCGGTGCATTCCGGCCGGATGAATAAAGTGAAAATCCGGGTCGCCGGCGTCTACCACGCGATGGGTCAGCTCCATTAAAGAACGGACCAGGGCCTCAATAAATCGGTTCCCGCACATTTCGGCCAAAATAAAATGGACGGCGGTTTTCCTCTCAAAGTCTTCCTCCAAGGAGTGGATCGGCCGTTCTTCGGCCTCCAGGGCCTCCTGCAATCGCTGGGCAAACAGGGGGTCGATATGTTGGGCCGCCATCCGGGCCATCTCGGGCTCGATCAGGAGTCGGACCTGATACCATTCCGGGATGGAAATCTTTTCGGCCAGGAACAGATCCATGAAGGACTTGGCCAGATGATCGAAGGTCAGCTCCGTAATGAAGGCCCCGCCGGTAGCCCCCTGGCGCGTGCTGACAAATCCGGTATTTTCGAGGTTGCGCAGGGCTTCCCGAATGGCCACCCGGCTGACCTGAAATTCCTCGGCCAGATCGCGTTCGCTCGGCAGACGCTCGCCGGCCTTAAAATGGCCCAGCAGAATGGACTGCTTGAGCTGTTCGAAAACCTCGTCGGAAACCCGGACCGGGCGAATCGGTTTAAATCGGGACATGGGCTTTCCTTCCTTCATTTGCTTACCCTATGAAATATATAAAAATTTTTCAATGAAAAATTTTTGTTGACAGAATTATTTTTCGGCTATTAATATTAGACCATTGATCCATTCAGTCCCGGCTGTTAACCCTAGGGGTTTTCCTATTCCTTTTTAGAACCCAAATGAATATTGCCAGGCACCTTGAACGTTCCGCTTTCTTTTTCCCCGACCGGCCGGCCGTTCGAGCCGATAGATCGGGAGATATCCTACCGCGAACTCAACGGCCAGGCTAGCCGGATCGCCGCTGCCTTGAGTCGGTCAGGCCTTCGGCCCGGCGACTTTGTCGGCCTCTGCGCGCCCAACTCAACCGAATGGCTGGCTTTCTACTTCGGAGTGCTCAAGGCCGGGGCGGTGGCCGTCACCTTCTCCGCCCTGCTCCCCCCGGAAGAATTCCTTCCCCTGGTCCGATTCGCCCGCCCTCGCTTTCTCTTCACCACTCCGGACAGATTAGGGCCTTTGGCGGACTTAAAAGCCGCCGGGGTCATCGAGGCCGTCATCAGCCCTCAGGGAGATCTGGAATATCCCGACCTTTTGGATCGGGGCCGGGAATCGTTTCAGACCCTGGAGAGAAACCGTTCGGATACCGCGGCCGTTTTATTTACTGGAGGCACCACCGGAATGCCCAAAGGGGTCTGTTTAAGCCACGAGAACATCGCCGTTTCCAGTCTCAACGTCACCTATTGCGAACGCGCTACGGAAAAGGACCGGGCCCTCTGTTTTCTGCCTTTTAATCATGTCTTCGGGCAAATGCATATCATGAACGCCACGGTATTCAGCGGCGGCTGTCTGGAACTGCTGCCGGCCTTCGACCTGGACCGGGTCCTGCATATCCTGGGCTCGGGGCGGATCACCAAGTTTTTTGCGGTGCCGACCATCTACATTCGCCTGCTGGCCCTGGACCGCCTGTCGGAAAGAATGGGAAAGGTCCGCTATTGTTTCTCCGCCGCCGCTTCCCTGGCCGCCGAGACCGTACGGGAATGGAGCCAGCGAACCGGGCTGACCATATATGAAGGGTACGGACTGACGGAGTCGGCTTCGGCCGTCACTTATAACCACTTTCGAGAGCACCGGATCGGGTCGATCGGGGAAACCGTCCCGGGGGTGGAGGTGCAGATCCGGGATCCGGAAGGCCGGCCGTTGGAAGCGGGTCGGGAAGGCGAAATCTGCATTCGCGGCCGCAACATCATGACCGGTTACCTGCATAACCCGGAAGGAACGGCCGTCGACTTCTGGCCGGAGGACTGGTTTCGGTCCGGGGATATCGGGGTCCTGGATGAAAGGGGATACCTTACCCTGGTGGACCGGCTTAAAGATATGATCATCACCGGGGGCGAGAATGTTTATCCCCGGGAGGTGGAAGAGGTCCTCTACACCCATAGCGGGATCCAGGAATGCGCCGTTATCGGGGTCCCGGATAGAGAGTGGGGCGAGCGGGTGCTGGCCTTTATCGTACCGAAGCCCGGGGAGTCCCTGGTTCCGGAGACCGTGAAGGCCTATCTGAAAAAACGGCTGTCCCCCTTTAAAGTTCCCAAGGATTTCCTGATCGTCGAAGAGCTTCCCAAGAGTCCTGCCGGAAAGCTATTGAAAAGAAAATTGAAACAAGATCTGCTCAGCAAAAAGCCGGTCTGACCCCCGGACGATTAATAACCAAAACCCACTAGGAGGCAACCCATGAAAACGAAGATTTTGGCAGTGGTTCTCATCACCGGTTTCCTGTTTTCCGCAGCGGCACCCTCGGGGATCTGGGCTCAGGCCAACGCCCCTTACAAGATCGGGGCCATCATTCCTCTGACCGGCTACCTTTCCTGGTTGGGCGAGTACATGAAAAAAGGGGCCGAACTTAAAGTGGAAATGATCAACAGGTCCGGGGGGGTTAACGGCCATCCCCTGGAGCTGATCATTTACGATGACCAGTCCACCCCGGAAAACGCTACCCGAATGGCCCAACGCCTGATTTCCAGGGACAACGTGGTCGCCCTGCAAGGGACCGGCACGGCTCCTATCTCGGGGGCCGTCGCTTCAGTGGCCAATAAGTCCAAAGTGCCGGCCATCGTCCAGTCCGGGTACACCGTTTCGGAAAAAGACGTTTATGTCTTCAATAACGCCCATCGGACCGACTTCGCCATCGCCCGGCCGATGATGTATTTCCAGAAGAAAGGAATCAGCCAGGTGGCGCTATTGATGCCGATCGGCCCCCTGGGGGAACTCGGTTCGAGCGTGGCCCGTAAGTATGCCGCCGCCTACAAAATCAACCTCATCGGCGAGGAAAAATTCGACGTCAAGGCGCCGGACGTAACCCCTCAATTGGCCAAGTTGCGCAGCTTGAATCCGCAGGCGATCATCTCTTTCACCACCGGGGAGCCTGCGGCCCTGGTAGCCCGGAATATGGCCCAGATGGGCATGAAAATCCCCCTGGTGGTCAGTCACGGGAACGCCAGCCCCGGTTTTCTGAAACTGGTGGCCCAGGTGCCGGAAATGGTCATAGTGCCTTCCGGCAAGATCATGGTCCCGGATTCGATCCCCGCCAACGACCCGGTTAAAAAAGTAGTCGTCGAATTCGCCCGGGAATACCAGAAGAAATACAACGAACCCGCCAACTACTTCTCGGGCCAGCAGGCGGACGCCGTGGCCCTGACGGCCGAAGGGCTGCGCCTGGCTAAATCCGATGATCACGCCAAACTGCGAGACGCCATCGAGAGTATAAAAAATTTTCCGGGCTGCAACGGGGTGTATAATATGTCCCCCCAGGATCACCATGGAACTACCATGGATACTATGATCCTGCTGACCATCAAGGACGGCAAGTGGCATTTGCTCGATTAAACCGATGCCGGCCCCCCGGTAGCGGCACTCGCATCCAACCCTGAAGGCGTCCCGGCCGGTTGCTTCATCGGGCGGCTATTCGACCGGGCGCCTTTAACACCATAGACGCTTTCAACCCGGGTTCGATCCATGGGCGATTATTCCTACCTGATCCAATTTCTATTCAGCGGCCTGACCTCGGGCAGTATTTATGCCTTAATGGCGGTCAGCTTGGTCATCGTCTATAAGGTTTCGCTGGTCATCTGCTTCGCCCAGGGCGAGTTCTTTGTCATCGGGGCCTTGACCATGGTCACCCTGGTTTCCAAGGGACTGCCCCTGCCCCTGGCCTTCGGACTTTCGGTCCTCATCGCCTCGGTCCTGGGGGCGGTGATTGAACGCCTGCTGATCCGACCCCTGCAGGAGGCCTCGGTGGGTAATCTGATTGTGATGACCATAGCCATCTCCTTGGCCCTGAAGGGATTGGCACTGCTGATCTGGGGAAAGGAATCCCATATTCTTCCCCCGTTTTCCAGCGGGCGCCCCCTGCAAGTGCTGGGCGCCACCCTCCAACTCCAGGTCCTCTGGATCATAGGCCTCACGGGCGTTGTTTTGCTGATCGTCTGGGCCTTTTTCGAAAAAACCACCCTGGGCATCGCCCTGCGGGCCTGTGCCGAAAATCGGCTGGCCGCCAGCCTGATGGGCATCAGCCCGGCGAAGGCCGCGGTCTTTTCCTGGGCCTGGGGTTCGGGAATCGGTGCGCTGACGGGGATGGCCGTCGCCCCACTGCTGTTCATGCAGTACGGCAGCGGCATCATGCCCATGGTCAAAGGATTCATCGCCATGTCCATCGGCGGCCTGGCCAGCATCGCCGGAGCCGTAGCGGCCGGATTCCTGCTGGGGATCGTGGAAGCCTACACCATTGGGCTGATTTCCTCTCAATTCGCCGACACCATCGTCTTTACCTTGCTGATTGTCGTTTTGATTTTTAAACCGAGCGGCCTCTTCGGTGTGGGGGGGAGGCGCGAGGTATGACGGCTTTCCGCCACCCCGGGTGGCTGGTGTTCATGCTCTTCATCGCCCTCTACCCGATTACCCTGGGCGGGATGTCTCCCTATAAGAGCGGCATTCTGATTTTCGTCGGGATTTATATCATCCTGGCGGTCAGCCTCGATCTGTTGATGGGCTATACCGGCCAGATCTCTGTGGGGCATGCCGCTTTTTTCGCGATCGGCGCCTATGTTTCGGGAATCCTGACCGTCAAAGGGGGAATCCCGCCCCTGCCCGCCCTCTTGGCCGGATTGGTTTTGAGTGCCGGGGTAGCCTGGACCACCGGCCGTCCGGTCCTGGCCTTGAAAGAATACTATCTGGCGATGGCCACCCTGGCTCTCAACGAAATCATCGTGACCCTGATCGTCGGCCTTCAGGATTTGACCGGGGGCGCCTCCGGTCTGCGGGACATTCCGGCTTTCAGCCTTTTCGGGTTCAGTTTTGACAATCCCCTGCACTATTATTATTTGGTTTGGGCCTCGGTGATTTTGGTTATTCTCTGCAGCCTGACGGTCGTCCGCTCCCCCTTCGGTCGAACGCTGATGGCCATACATAGCGACGAGACCGCCGCCTCGACCTTCGGCGTCGACTGCGCCAAGTACAAGGTCCGCGTCTATGTCCTTTCGGCGGTTTTCGCTTCCCTGGCCGGGTCCCTCTTCGCCCATTTCATGGGTTTTATCGCCCCCGACGATTTCGGCGTCATGACCTCCATCAATATCCTGGTCATGCTCTACCTGGGTGGCATCGGCACCATATTCGGACCGGCCCTGGGCGCCTTTTTTCTAAAATGGTTACCGGAAGTAACCTATCGCTTTCAGGATTACGAACTGTTGATGAACGGTCTCATTCTGATCATCGTGCTAGTGTTCCTGCCCCGAGGGATTTTGGGCGTCCTCCAGACGCTAAAAAACAGGCTGCAGCCCGGGGGGAAAGGATGAAGTCCCGGGCGCGGGCGGTAATCCCCGGTTCGCCGGATCAACCCCAGTTCGGGAGTCCGGAAGCCGGCTGCCTCCAAGTGGTCGAGGTCTCCAAGGCCTTTGCGGGTCTCCAAGCCCTGGACCGGGTCAGCTTCGAAGTGCCGGACGGACGCATCAAATCGCTCATCGGGCCCAACGGAGCCGGCAAAACCACCCTGCTGAACGTCATCAACGGGCTGCTGGTTCCGGACAGCGGTCAAGTCAGTTATCAGGGAGAAAGATTAACCGGAATGAGGACCGACCGGATCGCGCTGCGAGGAATCTCCCGGACTTTCCAACTGATCCGGCTGTTTACGGTCAATAACGCCACGGTATTGGATAACGTCTTATTGGGGGCCCACCAAAGCCTTCACCCTACGATCCTGGGTGCCCTGCTCTTTGGCGCCCGCACCGCTCGTCAGGAAAAACGAGCCAAAGAAAGGGCCGGAGAACTCCTACGCTTCGTCGGCCTGGAAGAGACCGCCGATATGATGCCCGGGGCGCTTTCCTTTGGCAATCAGCGGTTGCTGGAACTGGCCCGGTCGCTAATGTCCGACCCGAAGGTGTTGCTGCTGGATGAGCCCGCTTCCGGGTTGAACGACGCTGAGGTCGAACGCTTCATGGAGCTGCTGACCACCCTGAGGAGCCAGGGAAAGACCATTTTGCTGGTGGAGCACAACATGAAACTCGTGATGAATATCTCCGATGACATTCTGGTGCTCAATTTCGGTCGCCGGCTGGCCGAAGGGGATCCGGCGGCCATCACCAGCAACCCGGAGGTGGTCAAGGCCTATCTCGGATCGGAAGAGGGTGAAGATCGGAGTTGGCCCTGATGCTGGTCCTGAACGATATCCACGCCGGGTACGGTCGAATTCCGGTGATCAAAGGCATCAACCTGGAGATCGGGGAAGGGGAGGTGCTCTGTTTACTGGGGGCCAACGGGGCGGGGAAATCGACGCTGCTCAAAGTGATCTCCGGGCTGATCCCACCGACGCAGGGGCGGATCCACTTTCTGGGCCAAGAGATCACCCGGAAACGGCCGCAGGAGATTGTTAAGGCGGGTCTCGTGCAGGTACCGGAAGGGCGGCAGCTCTTTGCGGATCTGACGGTCCGACAGAATCTCCTCCTGGGGGCCTATGTCCACGGCAGCAAAAGGGCCGACCTGGAGGAACTATATCCTTCCGTATGGCGACTGTTTCCGATTTTGAAAGACCGGTTCTCGGGAAAGGCCGGTTCGTTGAGTGGCGGCGAACAGCAGATGCTGGCCATGGCCCGGGGTCTGATGGCCCGCCCTAAGCTGCTCCTGCTCGATGAGCCATCGTTGGGACTGGCTCCCCTGGTGGTCCAGCATATCTTCGAAGTCATTCAAGGACTGCGCGCCCGGGGAATTCCCATCCTGCTGGTGGAACAGAATGTCCGAGCCGCTTTTAAAATTGCCGACCGGGCCTACATTATGGAAACCGGTAAGATTGTCCGGCAGGGCCGGGCCTCGGAACTTAGAGAAGATGACGAAATTCGCCGACGGTATCTTGGCAAATAAACAAAAGGGTGGTATCTTGTACCCAGGAAGAGGTCTCCATGTATTATGATCCGGAGTTGAATGATCATGGCCTGGCTTTTAACCCCTTCAAGGCCTGCGTTGTCCCACGGCCCATCGGCTGGATCTCGACCGTCGGGGCCGACGGGTCGCCCAACCTGGCCCCTTACAGCCAGTTTCAGAACCTGACTTTCGATCCGCCCTATGTGATGTTCGCGGCCAACCAGAATACCCGGGGAAAACGGAAAGACACGGTGGTAAACTGCGAACAGACCGGAGAATTCGTCTACAATATGGCCACCTACGATCTGCGCCAGGCGGTCAACCGCTCGGCGGTCGAGGTGCCTCCCGAGGTGGACGAATTTGAATTGGCCGGGGTCGGCAAGGTCCCCTCGCTCCGGGTCAAGCCGTCCCGGGTCGCCGAGTCCCCGATCCAATTTGAGTGCCGCTACCACCAGACGCTGCGTCTGCCCGGACGTGGCCTGATGGGTACCGTGGACGTGGTGATCGGTCGGGTGGTCCTGGTGCATATCAAGGACGAATTCATCAAGCCTGACGGGCGCCTCGATCTGCTGAAGATCCGTCCCTTGGCCCGTTTGGGTTATTACGACTACACGGCCATCGAGGCCCTTTTTGAAATGGTGATCCCGGGTGAAAATGAAAACCTGCTCAAGGGGCTGGAGGGGGTCGTTGAAAATTCTTAAATACATTGATAGTAAACGCTTTAATATTTAATGTATTGACTTTTTAGCCCGGCTGGAGTATTCCGTTTTATAAATTTGTGAGCCCCCGCGATCCGGTGTGTATTGGCCGGGAGGGACGAGGAGTCGAAGACCAGTGGATACGGAAAAACAGGTTAAATTGCGGATTGACAACCTCTCCCTCAGTTTTGGCGGAGTCAGCGCCCTGGCGGAGGTGAGCGTGGATATCCGGGATCGGGAAATCCTGGCGATCATCGGGCCCAATGGGGCCGGCAAGACCGCGCTGCTCAACTGCATCAACGGCTTCTACAAGCCCCAAAAGGGAGAGATCACCTACGACGGGCGGCGGATAACCCGCATGCGGCCGGACAAGCTGGCCAAACTCGGCATTGCCCGCACCTTTCAAAATATCGAGCTGTATACCGGGCTGAGCACGCAAGACAACATCATGGCGGCCCGTCACGTGCTGATGAAGCAAACTTTCGTTACCGGCGGGCTCTACCTAGGCTGGGCGCTGAAAGAGGAAATCGCCCACCGTCGGGTGGTCGAAGAAATTATTGATTTCTTGGAAATCGCCCCGGTTCGAAAGAAAGTCGTCGGCCTTTTGTCTTACGGGATGCGCAAACGGGTGGAACTGGCCCGGGCCTTGGCCCTGGAACCCAAAGTCCTGCTTCTGGACGAACCGATGGCCGGCATGAACCTGGAGGAAAAGGAAGACATGGCCCGATTCATCCTGGATGTCTTTGAAGGGCAGGGCGCCACCTATCCGGACACGCCGGTTTTACGTGACGGGGTCCGCTGTATCATCCTGATCGAGCACGATATGGGAGTGGTGATGGACATTGCCGACCGGATTGTCGTCCTGGATTTCGGGCGCAAAATCGCCGAAGGCACCCCGGCCGAAATCAGCGCCAACCCCGCAGTAATCAGCGCCTACCTGGGCAAAGAGAAATAAACGGAGATCCCATGCTTCAGGTAAACAATATCGAAGTGGTCTATATGAAGGTTATCCAGGTGCTTCGGGGCGTATCCCTGGAAGTGGGCGAGGGCCAAATCGTCGCCCTGCTGGGGGCCAATGGAGCAGGGAAAACGACCACCCTCCGGGCCATTTCCGGGATGCTGAAAACGGAGGAAGGCGAAGTGACCGACGGGCGCATTGACTTTGTCGGACAGCGGACCGACCACTACGGACCCGGGGCTATTGCCAAATTGGGCATCAGCCAGGCCATGGAGGGACGGCGGGTCCTGGAGCATCTGAGTGTGGAGGAAAATCTATTGGTGGGGGCCTACTGCCGCAAAGATCGGGCGGGTATCAAAGAGGACCTGGAAATGGTCTTTCAGCGCTTTCCCAAGATTAAGCAGCTCCGCCGACGGACCAGCGGCTATCTGTCCGGCGGAGAACAGCAGATGCTGGTGATCGGTCGGGCCCTCATGGCCCGTCCGAAGCTGATGCTTCTGGATGAACCCTCCCTCGGTCTGGCTCCGCTGTTGGTGCAGGACATCTATGAAATTATCAAGCGGATCAGCGTGGAGCAGCAGATGGCCATCCTCCTGGTGGAGCAAAATGTCAACGCCGCCTTGGGCATCGCGGATGTCGGTTATGTCATGGAAAACGGCCGCATCGTGCTGAGCGGTCCGGCCGAGGCGTTGAAGAATAACGAAGACGTGCGGGAATTTTATCTGGGGCTTTCGGCCGTCGGCTCCCGGAAGAGCTACCGGGAAGTGAAGCACTACCGGCGTCGGAAGCGATGGATGGCTTGATGGAAGGGCGGCGAAAATGACTACCGGGATTGGATCGGCTCCTCAGGGCCAGGGAGACACCTGGCCCAAGATCCTCAAATACAATTATGAAACCTATGGCGATCGTCGTAAGGCCATGCGCTATATGCATTACGGGATCTGGCAGCCTTACACCTGGAAAGACTATTACCTGAATGTCAAACACCTGGCCTTGGGATTGCGAGTCCTCGGCATGGAGCCCGAAGACAAGGTGTTGATTATCGGGGATAATGCCCCTCAATGGTATACCGCCGAACTGGCGGCCCAGGCCAACGGGGGTGCCGCGGTAGGCCTTTATTCCGATCTGACCGCGGACGAAATCAAAACCTTCGCCGAACATTCCGAAGCGCGGTTTGCCGTCGTTGAAGGGCAGGAACAGATCGACAAGTTTCTCCTGATCAAAGATGAACTGCCCCGACTCCAGCAGGTGATCTATTGGAACTATAAGGGCCTGGCTCATTACGACGACCCGTTTTTGTTGGGTTATCGAGAGGCGATCCGCAGCGGGGAAAATTTCGAAAAAGAACAACCCGGTCTTTTTGAACGGCAGGTGGAATCCGGCCGGGCGGATGATGTTTGCGCCCTGGTTTATACGGCCGGGACCACCGGGCCGGCCCCCAAGGGAGCCCGGCATACCTATCGGACCCTGCGGGCCAGTGTCGACTGGGCCCTGCGGCTCGACCCCTGGTTTCCCGATGATACGGTGGTTCCCTATCTTCCTCCGGCCTGGATTACGGAGCAATGGTTCGGCATCGGCTGCCACCTGTTGTCGGCCTGCACCCTGAACTTTGCGGAAGCCCCGGAAACCCAGCAACGCGATATCCGTGAAACCACTCCCCGTATCGTCAT
>CAVUPH010000031.1:0-27932 GCA_963743305.1 uncultured delta proteobacterium | reverse complement strand
CTACGGCGCCCGGCTTTGGGAGAGGCAGGCGGCCCAGGTTCAGGCCCGGATGGCCAGTGCCGATCGCCTTGAAAAGTGGGCCCAGCGCCTATTTCTGCCTCTGGGCGACAAGCTGGCCGATTCCAAAACGCGAAAACAAACGCCCGGCCTGTTGTTAAAACTAGGGTATGCTTTGGCGGACAGCCTATTTTTTAAGCCCATCAAAAAAAGCTTGGGTCTCTCCCGAGCGCGCATTTGTTATAGTACCGGGGCTTTCCTGAGTCCGGAGGTCTGCCGGTTCTACCAGCGGCTTAATCTTCCCCTCAAAAGTCTGTACGGATCCACCGAGGGCGGAATACTGACCGGAGCCCGGAACGACGATCTCCGCTTAGACACGGTCGGGCCGGCGAACCCGGAAGCCGAGGTCCAAGTAAGCGATCAGGGAGAGCTCCTCTACCGCCAGAGGGGCCTATTCATCGGCTACCATAACGATCCGCTTCAGACGGCCGAGGCTTTGAAAGACGGCTGGTTTCACAGCGGCGACCATGTTATTCCGGGTGGGAATGGGCACCTGGTCTTTGTCGCTCGTCTGCGGGATCTGGTCGATCTGGCCGGCGGCGGAAAACTGGCCCCGCAGATGATTGAAGCCCGGCTGCGATTCAGCCCCTACATCCAGGACGTCTGGGTGATGGCGGGTCCGGACCGGAGCACCATCTCGGCCGTGATCGTTATCCATTATGACCAGGTCAGCCAATGGGCGGGGAAAAAGCGATTGTCCTATACGGCCTTTGCCGACCTCTCCCAAAGACCGGAGGTGGTGGAATTGATCGGCCAGGAGATCGAGCGGATCAACGCGGATCTTCCCGCCGAGGTCCGGATCAGCAAGGCGGTCAATCTCCACCGGGAATTCGATCCCAACGAAGGCGAAATCACGCGAACCAGAGCGCTGCGCCGGTCCCGATTGGAAACACGATACCGGGAGCTGATCGGGGCCATTTACAGCGGCCGGACCGAGGCCGTGATCGAAGTGCCGATCCAGTATCGGGACGGGCGGACAGGAACCGCGCGGACGACTTTACATATTCAGTCTCTGAAAGGGGCGGCGCTATGACCTTTTTTCTGCAATTGGTGGTGACCGGTTTGACCCTGGGCATGGTCTACGCCCTGATCGCTATCGGCTTTGTCATCATTCTTAAATGTTCCAATGCCTTTAATATCGCCCAGGGCCACTTTGTCATGATCGGCGGCTACCTGGGCTATACCTTCCTGGTGACCTTCGGGCTGCCGATCTGGGCCACCCTGATCCTGGCGGTGATCACGGCCACCCTCATGGGTCTGTTGATTGAACGGCTGATGCTAAGGCCTTTGCTGGGTCAGCCGGAGTTGGCCGTCATCATGATGACCATCGCCCTGGCCACGGTCCTGGAAGGATTGGCCACCTTGATCTGGGGCGGCGAATACAAGACCTACCATGGCTTGCTGCCCACGCTGACCCTCAAGCTGGGCAAGATCTCCGTGCCCCCGGAATCGCTCATCGGCCTCCTGGTCTCGTTGGTGGCCGTTACCCTGCTCCTGCTGCTCTTCCGGTATACCAAGATCGGATTGGCCATGCGGGCCACGGCCGAAGATCTGCAGGTGGTGCAAAGCTTCGGTATCAAGGCGACCACGGTCTATGCCGTTTCCTGGGTGATTTCCAGTATTGTCGGGGTGATCGGCGGCATTCTCTTGGGCGGTGTCTCCGGCGTGATGATTCCGCTGGCCGAGATCGGCCTCAAGGCCTTCGCGGTGGTGCTGCTGGGCGGGGTCAACTCCATCGGCGGGGCCATCGTCGGGGGTATCATCCTGGGCGTCTCGGAGAATGTCGCCGCCGGCTACCTGGACCCCCTTTTGCCGGGTGGCGGTTTGGCCCAGATATTTCCCTTTATTGTGATGTTGATCGTCCTCATCTTCAAACCCCACGGTTTATTCGGCCTGGTCAGGATAGAAAGGATTTAAACCATGGGTTTCGGCTTGGGACTCTTTCAAGAGAATTACGGCCAGGACATGGCCCTCCTGCGCACCCGCCGGCAGTGGTTACTGCTGGCCGCCTTTTTACTCTTTCTTCTGGTCTGCCCGCTGTTTTTTAGTGATCGGGAACTGACGATTCTGACCATGATCGGTATCGCCATTATCAGTGTGCACGGCCTGAATATCTTAACCGGCTATTGCGGACAGATCTCCATGGGGCACGTCGGTTTCATGGCGGTCGGGGCCTATGTGTCCGCCATCCTGACCGCAAAACTGGGGTGGTCGTTCTGGACGGCCCTCCCCTGCGCGGCCCTGGGGGCCGGATTGGCCGGCCTGGTCTTCGGCCTCCCCTCGCTGAAGATCAAAGGCTTCTACCTGATCATGGCCACCATCGCTTCCCATTTTATCATCATCTGGCTGATCCTGCAGTTGCGCAGTATTACCGGGGGGGCCGATGGTCTGGCGGTGCCCAAACCCCAAATCGGCAGTCTGGTCCTGAATTCCAAGGCCAGCTATTTTTACCTGGTGATGGTTTTCGCCTGCCTGGCCACCGTCCTGGCCCTGAATATCATCCGGACCCGGGCCGGCCGGGCCTTCGTGGCCATTCGGGACAACGACCTGGCGGCTGAAGTCATGGGCATTAATCTCTGGAGCTACAAGCTCCAGGCCTTTTTTATCGGCTGCGTCTATGCCGGAGTAGCCGGGGCCCTGCTGGTGCACTATTACGGTTTCGCCAGCGTCGACCAGTTCCCGTTCATGGATTCGGTCTGGTACCTGGGCATGTTGATCGTGGGGGGCATGGGCAGCATACCCGGGGCCATTCTGGGCGCCGTGTCGCTCAGACTGCTGGATGAGGCGGTGACCATCGCCGGCCCGATTCTGTCGGCCGCCGTGGCCGCCCAGGCCGCGGCTTCCCTGGCCCTCATCAGCCGGGGGTTGGTCATCATCCTTTTTCTGATTTTTGAACCCCGGGGGCTCGATCACCGCTGGGAAATTATCAAGGCCTATTTCAAATTGTGGCCGTTCTCGCATGAAGAAGTGGAGTGAAAGGGGGTGAGGGAATACTATCCGGGGCCGCAGGGGTAAGGAGAAATAAACCATAGACGAGAGAGGAGAAAAAAATGGGTAAAAGCAGATTGGTGCTAGTCGCTTTCCTGATGGTGCTGGTTGGAGGGCTGCTGTTTTTCCAGGAGGCCAACGCGGCCGGGAAGACGGTGTATGTCGGTGGCACGATGTCCCTGACCGGACCTTATGCCGAGGATTCGGCGGCCGTTCTGGCCGCCTTTGAGGACTATGTCAAATATGTAAACGAGACCAAGCAACTGGCCCCCTGGCGCAAGGAGAAATGGCCCGCCGATGTCAACATCGAGTTGCTCTGGCGCGATGACGAACTCAAGCCGGCCAAGGCGCTTTCGATCTATGAAGAATTGAAGGCCAAGGGGATCCTGGTCTACCGGATCTCGGGGTCGCCCATCGCCCTGGCTTTAAAGGATCGGCTGAAACAGGACGGCTTCGGCGCCACCAGTATGGCCACCGGACCGTATCTCATGAAACCGCCGGGAACCATCTTCACCTATTATCCCATTTATACGGATGAACTGGCGGCCATTGCCGATTGGTACAAAGAAAACTGGAAGGAAAATAGGAAACCCCGGGTGGCTTACCTGACGGCGGACAACGCCATGGGTAAGTCCATCGAGATCCCGGAGATGAAGGCCTACCTGGAAAAGGTCGGCTATGAATTCGTCGGCATCCAGTACGTGCCGCTCGTCCCGACCTCTCCCCCCACGACCCAACTGATGTGGCTTAAACAGAATAAGGTTGACCTGGCTTTGGGCGTTATGGTCAATCCCGGTTCCCAACCGACCGTCAAGGAAATGGTCCGGTTGGGCATGGGACCCTATCAGGCCTATAAGCTGACGCTGGGATGCGCCTTGCCGAGCCACCTGCCGGTGTTTGCCTCGGCCATGGGGACCTTGGGAGACGGATTTGTGGTCGCCGGCGGTTTCCCCCCCTGGGACGAAATGAGCCCCGGGGTAAAGTTCGAGACCGAATTGCAGAAAAAGTATCATCCCAATAAGTGGGTCAGCCACAGCCAGTACATGGGCGGTTTCCTGGAAGCCATGATCCAGGTAGAGGCCCTGCGTTTGGCCATGCAAAAGGTCCCGCTGGAAAACCTGAAACCGGTGGACGTGTTGAATCATGGATTCTATCAAATCAAAAACCTGGAAACCGGCGGTATCAGCAGCACCCCGATCAATTACGGCCCGGGTAAGATCGAAGGCGTTTCGAAGGTCCGGGTCGACCAACTGCAAAAAGGCAAGGTGGTCAAACAGGGGGTCTGGCCTCTCCGTAACATTTTTTAACGTTCATTCCTTTCCTGTTCTTCCGTGGGCCCTGGGCCCAGGGCCCACGGAACCTTTTCCAGCGTTCCCAGGCAGTAATGGTCCCATAGTAGAATCGACAATCCCGTGGCTCTTAACTCGTCATTCCCGCAGCGATTTTGGGCGGGAATCCAGCCCCTGTCTGGTGTGATTCTGGATCCCCGATTGAAGCACTCGGGGATGACGGTCGGGGGGTTGTACAGACAATTATTAACCCCGTATTGACTTCAATCGGCCGCCTCGAGAAGAACCGATCGGTTCGGGTGAAGCCTGGGTCACTTTTCTGGACTGTAGGGAGTTGAGATGAGTCAAACTAAGATCGATTTGTCTATTCTGGCAAAATTCGGATTCGACGCGCCGCCTGTGGGAGTGAAGTTCTCGGCCCGGCCGCCCGACCGTATAGGTCGTCTTGATGAGAAGCTGGCCTTCTGCGAAATGCTCAAACGCGCGCAGGAAGGAAAGACCTTTTTCGCGGATGCCCAAAGCCACACCTGTGAGGCCGGTTTATACGTCTTGGGGCAGGCGGAAGCCCCGGGCCCTTTTATCAGCGGAGAATTCGGCGCCGGGTTGAAAATCTTCGAGGAGCCCCGGGCGGCTGGGCGACTGTATCATTATATCCCCCGAATCGCCAAAGGCGTGGTGCGCTATACCGCCTTTTCCCCGATGGCCGACCTCCCTTTCGACCCGGATGTTCTGATCGTCTTAGCCCGGACTAACCAAACGGAAATTCTGCTGCGGGCTATGAGCTATCGAACGGGGGAAATGTGGTCGAGTAAATATTCAGCGGCCATCGGCTGCGCCTGGATTTATATTTATCCCTACTTGACCGGGGAATTGAATTATACCTTGACGGGTCTTGGCCACGGGATGAAGCGCCGGAAGCTTTTTCCGGAAGACCGGCAGTTGATCTCGATCCCTTTTGACCTGTTGCCCTCCCTGCTCGATAATTTGCGGGAGATGCCCTGGGAGCTTCCGGCCTTTCGGGCAGACGGTGATGAATTCGTCCGGCAATTGATTGATACCTTGGGCCTGAAATCATGAACCTGGCCAGAAACCTGGAAAACGCGGCTTTTTACTTTCCGGACCGTGCGGCCCTGCGGGAAGGGGGCCTGCAAATCAATTATGCGCAATTGAACGACCGGGCCAACCGGGTGGCCACGGCCCTTATTGGGCAGGGCCTCCAACCGGGGGAATTGGTCGGCTTATGCGCCCCCAATTCGATGGACTGGATTACCTTCTATTTCGGCGTACTCAAGACCGGGGCCGTGGCCGTCACCCTTTCCTCGTTGCTGCGCGGGGATGAGCTGACCCTGCTGGTCAACCACGCCCGGCCTCGTCTGGTCTTCACCCAGGAAAATAAGCTTTCCGATCTGGATCGGTTGAAAGCGGGCGGCGTGCTGGAAAAGATCATCTGCCCCGGGGGGGACCTGAACCTGGGAGACCTCATCGACCAAGGATCGGGTATTTTCCGGGCGGTCGATCGGGATCGGGCCGATACGGCGGCCGTTCTTTATACCGGCGGTACTACCGGAACTCCCAAGGGGGTCATGCTGACCCATGAAGGAATTGATTGCTCCAGTCACCTGACGGTGAATTGTGAGCGCTCCACCGAAACGGACCAGGCCCTCTGCTTCATGCCCTTCAACCACGTCTTCGGCCAGATCCACATCCTGAACGCCACCATCCTGAGCTGCGGTTGTCTGGAAATCCTGTCCGGCTTCGACCTGGACCGAATCGTGGAGGCCCTCTCCACCGGCCGGGTGACCAAGTTTTTTGCCGTACCCACGGTTTATATTCGGCTGCTGAGCCTCCCGGACCTGGAAAAGAAATTGGGAAAGCTGCGTTATTGTTTTTCCGCCGCCGCCTCCATGGCCAGCGAAATCGTTAAACAATGGAAAGAGCGGACCGGTATTATGATTGCGGAGTCGTACGGCATGACCGAAGGCATGCCGGTAACGTACAATCACTATTATCCGGAGCGGCACCTGGTGGGATCGGTGGGGACCCTGGTCCCCGGCGTGGAGGTCCAGATCCGGGATCACCGTCGGAAACCGGCTGGAAACCGGGCAGGAAGGGGAAATCTGCGTCCGGGGCCGTAACGTCATGAAAGGGTATCTCCATAATCCGGAAGGGACCCGGGCGGCCTTCTGGGAGGGAGACTGGCTGCGGTCCGGAGATATCGGGGTCTTCAACGAAGAGGGCTACCTTTTCCTCGTTGACCGGCTGAAGGATATGGTCATTACCGGGGGGGAAAACGTCTATCCCCGGGAGGTGGAAGAAGTGCTCTACCAGCATCCGTCGGTGGAGGAATGCGCCGTCATCGGCCTGCCGGATCCGGAGTGGGGGGAGCGGGTGACCGCCTTTATCGTTCCCAAGCCCGGGGAGACCATTGACGCCGAGGCCTTGAAGTCTTTCCTGCAAAACCCGCTTATCACCCTTTAAGGTGCCCAAAGAATTTGTGGCTGTGGCCGAGCTGCCTAAAAGCCCGGCCGGCAAGCTCCTGAAAAGGGAGCTCAAAAGGCGGGCCCAGACCGGGTAACCCCTGGCCCAGCTAAAGGAGGATTAATTCAGACCTGAGGACCGGTTGGATCACTAATAAATCAGGCCCGAGGCTTGCGGAAGCTGTACCCGGCAGCGCGGGCTAAATCGGAACAGGAGGGCATAATTTATGGAAAAGGAATGGCGGGAGCTATCGGGTCCTGAAAAGAGAGAAATCCGTTTTTCAACCTGGCTGGCGGCCGAAGGCGTAACCTTCCAGAAACCGGAGGACGAAGTTACCTATCAGGCGGCGGTCATCCGGTTTAAGGATGCCCTGCTGCGGGAAAAAACCCCGGACCGGGTGCCGGTCCTGTTGCTGGGTACATTCATGCCGACCCACCTGTACGGCGTGACCCCCTATGAAGCCATGTACGATCCGGACAAACTGGCGGCGACCTGCCTTCAGTTTGTTAAGGACTTTCGGCCCGATTATTACGTGACACCGGCCTTGATCGGTTCCGGCAAGATTTATGAAACCCTGGCCCTCAAGCAATATAAGTGGCCCGGTCACGGGCTCAGCAAGGAATCCGGCTATCAATACGTGGAGGGGAATTACATGACGGCGGATGATTATCCGGCCCTGATCGACGACCCTTCGGATTTTTGGTTGAGAACCTGGATGCCCCGGGTCTTTGGAGCATTGGAACCTCTATCCAACCTGTCTCCTTTCCCGGATTTGTGGGAAATCGTCCTGGTCTCCTTGCAGATGATCCCCTTCGGCATCC
The DNA here is from genome assembly GCA_963743305.1 of uncultured delta proteobacterium. Lineage (GTDB taxonomy): Bacteria > Desulfobacterota > RBG-13-43-22 > RBG-13-43-22 > RBG-13-43-22 > CAVQSS01. Next base: position 20,299 of record CAVUPH010000031.1, on the reverse strand, counting down.
CCCCGGTCCAGGGGGCCCTGAAGGCCCTCATGGAGGCCGGGAACCAAGCCATGGTCTGGATCGAGAAAATGACGGGTTTTGAAATGGCGGCCCGGGGTCTGGGGGTTCCCAGTTGTTTCGGCGGGGCCTCCAAAGCCCCTTATGATATCCTTTCCGACACCCTCCGGGGCACCAAGGGGATCATGTTGGACTTGTACCGGCAACCCGAGATGGTTCTAAAGGCCGTCGAGCGGCTTACCCCCCTGGCCCTCAAACAGGGGTTGAACGCGGCCACCATGAACAAGAACCCCGTCGTGTTTATGCCGCTTCATAAAGGGGCCGACGGATTCATGTCCGATGCCCAATTCAAGAAATTCTACTGGCCTTCCCTGAAAGCGGTGATACTCGGTCTAGCCGAGGAAGGCTGTGTGCCCTTTTTATTCTGTGAAGGATCGTACAACACCCGGTTGGAATACCTGAAGGAACTCCCCAAAGGTTCCTGCCTGTGGATCTTCGACCGGACGGACATGTCTCGGGCCAAGGAAGTTCTGGGGGACCGCCTCTGTATCGGGGGCAACGTACCGTCCGGGCTGATCCTGGTGGGAACCCCGGAAAAGGTGAAGGACTACTGCCGGAACCTGATCGATACCGCCGGGAAGGGCGGCGGCTATATCATGTCTTTGGGGACCGCCATGGATGAAGGACGGGCGGATACCCTCCACGCCATGGTTGATTTCAGCAAAGAATACGGAGTGTACCGGAGTTAAGGGGCCGCCCAGACTTACTATTTATTCGCGCAGAGTAGGGTGGATCAAGCCAAGCGGATCCACCGGTCATTTTTTACGAAACGATTACCCGTCCGGTAACGGATTAACGAGATGGAGGCAAGGCATGGACCAAAAACTGATAGACCTGATGGCGGACCTGAAGGAGGAGGAAACCCTGGGACGCGTCCAGGAACTGGTAGCCGCGAAAACGGATCCCCTGGAGATCCTGGCCGCCGCCCGGGCGGCCATGGAGATCGTGGGGAAACGGTTCGAAACCTACGAGTACTTCATCCCGGACCTGGTCATGGCCGGCGAGATCCTGACGGCCATCTCGGGGATCGTCAAGCCGCTGCTGACCCAGGGCGAGGAAGGTCCCAAGAAGGGGCGGGTCCTGATCGCCACCGTGGAGGGGGACATCCACGATATCGGCAAGGACATCGTCGTCTTCATGCTGGAGGTGAGCGGCTACGAAGTGCTCGACCTGGGGATCGATGTGCCGATTGAAACGGTGGTGGAGAAGACCCGGGAGTTTCAGCCCCGGGTGGTGGGCCTGAGCGCCTTCCTGACCCTGGCCTTCGATTCCATGAAGCAGACCATCGAGGCCCTCGAGGCGGCGGGGTTAAGGAAGAATTTAAAGATCATGATCGGCGGCGGGCAGATCGATGAGGAGATCCGGCACTATGTAAAAGCCGATGCCTACGGCCGCGACGCCATCGCCGCAGTCAACCTCTGCAAAGAGTGGATAGGATGATGCGTCTATTTGTGCAACCCGAGTTTTTTCATTCGGAAAAACAGCGTGGTCGGCTTCAAGCCGAGGATGGCGGCGGCCCCCTTTCTGCCGCTGACCTTCCAATGAGTGACCTTCAGGACCTTTTCCAGATAGTCCCGCTCCATATCGGCCCAGGGCAGCAGCCCGCCCGGTTCGCTAAAGTCCTGGTGGGCCGGGATGTGATCCAGGCCGGAGAAGCTGATTCGTTGGCCGTCCGAGAGAATAACCGCTCTTTCGATGAAATGTCTTAATTCCCGCATTCATCAGTTAAAAGAATGGTATAAAGATTGTATAGTAGTTCAGTAGTTTACTAATTACAAAAGATCCATGACCCTCTTCTCCCAAATTCTGCAATATGCTATTTCCGGCCTGACCGGCGGCAGCATTTACGCCGTACTCGGTATCTGCTGGAGCGTAGTCTATCTGATCACCAAGGTCCTCAACTTCACCACCGGTGAATTCGTCATGCTGGGCGGGATGCTGACCTGGGGTTTTCACAGCGCGGGGTTGGGACTGTTGCCGTCTTCCCTGCTGGCGGTAGCCGCCACCATTGCCATCGCCGTCATCATGGAGCGAACGGCCATCCGGCCGGTGAGGCAGCCTTCGGAGATGGTCTACATGATGCTGACCATCGCCCTGGCCTCCATCATCAAGGGGGTCATCCTGCTTCAATGGGGCTCGGAAACCCGAAAGATTGACCCGCTGTTCGGGAATACCCCCATCCAGGTGCTGGGGGCCACGGTGACCCCTCAGGTAATCGTGGTGATCGGTTTTCTGGTTATCGTCACCGTCGGGCTCACCTGGTTCCTTAACTATACCCTGTTCGGTAAGGCGCTCCGGGCTTCGGCCGTCAACCCCACCGGCGCCAAATTGATGGGCATCGACATCAGCCGCTTCCGGCTTTTCTGTTTCGGACTGGCCGGAGGCCTGGGGGCCCTCACCGGCATTGTCACCGCCCCGATTACCTTCACGGGATATGAAATCGGACTGTTAAACGGGTTGAAGGGGCTGGTGGCCGCCATTGTGGGCGGTTGGACGATCATCGGGACGGTCCTGGCCGCCCTGGCCTTGGGGCTGCTGGAAGGATTTTGCGCCGGTTTCATCTCCGCGAGCTTGAAGGATGTCTTTTCCCTGCTGGTGATGGTGATTTTTCTGGTCCTCAGCACCTACCGCTGGCGCTTTCGGAGGAAGACCCTATGAAATCGGAGACGCGGTTCCCGCTGCCCTTCCTGGTCTTTGCCCTGGCCGTTTTCCTGTTGCCGCTGGCGGTGTCCGGGTCCTACGTCATCGGGGTCATGTGTTTTGTCGCCATTTACGGCGCCCTGGCCCTGGGGAAAGGCGTGCTGCTGGAGCAGGCCGGGATCTTCTCCCTGGCCCATCCCACCTGGTTCGGACTCGGCGCCTACGTGACGGGCATCGCCGCGGTCAAAGGGTTGCCTCCCCTGCTGGCCATCCTGCTGGCCGCGGGGTTCGTCGCCCTGCTGGCTTTTGTTTTGGGGGCTCCGTTGCTCAGGCTCAAGGGGTATTACCTGGCCTGCGCCACCTTCTCGCTGATGTTGATCATCGAGATCGTCATCGCCAACCTGGGATCGCTGACCGGCGGCCACGACGGTCTGATGGGCATTCCGGCGCTGTCCATCGGGGGACTGGCCCTGGAGGGGGACCGGTCTTTTTATTTTCTAACCTGGGGGCTCTGTCTGGGAACCTATTGGTTTCTGAACAATCTGATGCATTCCCGCATGGGCCGGGCCATCGTCTCCTTTAATGACAGCGAAACGGCCAGCCGCTGCCTGGGGATCAACGTGGCGGCCTATAAACTTCGGTTATTCATTATCACCGCTATCCTGGCCAGTCTGGCGGGCAGCCTTTTCTGTTTCTGGATTCGTTATATCATGCCCGCGCTTTTCGGGTTTCCCCTCCTGGTGCAATTGATCACCATGATCATCATCGGCGGCGGGAAAACCCTTTACGGACCCCTGCTCGGGAGTCTGGTCGTCATGTGGCTGCAGGAACTGATCCATACCTACTTGGGAAAAGTGCTGCCGGTCATGACGGCCGAAGTGGATGCGCTTTTTTTCGGGATCATTATCGTCGTCATCCTCATTTTCATGCCCGGCGGGCTGGCCGGGTGGCTGGAACGGTTGGGTCCGGCTGGCAGGAGGTCTCGTGCGCGGGCCAACCCGTCCTGAAGCCTGGCTGGAGGTCAAGGAAATCAGCCGGCACTTCGGCGGTATCCTGGCCTTGAACCGAGTCTCCTTCCATTTGGATCAGGGCGGGATCACCTCCCTGATCGGACCCAACGGGGCCGGGAAGACGACCTTGATCAATGTCATCACCGGCCTGTATCCGGCGGACCAGGGTCGAATCCATTTTCAGGGGGAGAATATCGCCGGTCTGGCGGCTCATCAGATCGCCGCCCGGGGCATCGGCCGGACCTTTCAACTGGAAGAACTCTTCGGCAGCCTCTCCGTCCTGGAAAACGTCATGGTCGGCTGCCACGTGCGCAGCCGCGCCGGCATGGTGTCCTGCGGCCTGGCCCTGCCTTCGGCCCGGAGAGAGGAAAAACAGGAACGGGAAGCGGCCCTGGCCAACCTGCAATTGATCGGCCTGGAACATAAGGCCGGGGACTCGATTGACAAGCTGCCCCTGGGAGAACGAAAGCTGGTCGGAGTGGCCCGGGCCCTGAGCATGAAGCCCCGATTTCTTCTGCTGGATGAACCGGTGGGCGGTCTGGCGGCCCATGAGATCACGAAACTGGTCGATCTGATATACCGGCTCCGCTCCGAAGGGCTGACCATCTTTCTCGTGGAACACAATATGCCCTTCGTCATGTCCCTATCGGAAAAAGTCCTGGTCCTGGACGGCGGCTCCTTGATTGCCGAAGGACTTCCGGAGGAAATCAGGCGGAACGAAACCGTGATCAAGGCCTACCTGGGTGAGGAGGTGGCCGTTGCCTGATCCCCGGGTGAAGGTCAGCGTACCGGAAACCCCGGGAAACGGGGGAACACCTCGTCTCCGGCTGGAGGCGGTTTCCACCTTTTACGGAGAAGCCCAGGTCCTGAAGGAGATTTCCCTAACCGTCCGGGCCGGACAGATCGTGGCCCTTCTGGGCAGCAACGGCGCCGGGAAAACCACCTTACTCAAGACCCTCACGGGATTGCTGACCCCCCGGGCAGGGAGGATTTCTTTTGAGGGCCGGCCCATCGAAGGCCTGCCGACGCATCGGGTCATTGTCCAAGGGATCGCCAGCGTTCCCGAGGGGCGGGAACTTTTCGGTTCTCTGAGCGTGATGGATAATCTGCTCATCGGGACCTACTCGCTGTCCGGCGAGAAGAGAAGAGAGGCCCTGGGCGATCGCCTTAAAATGGTCTTTACCCTTTTCCCCATCCTGGAAGAACGAGTCAAACAGAAAGCGGAGACCATGTCCGGCGGCCAACAACAGATGCTGGCCATCGGCCGGGCGCTGATGGCCATGCCGAAACTGCTGGCCCTGGACGAACCCTCGCTGGGGCTTTCACCCCTGCTGGTGGCGGAAGTGATGCGCGTCCTGAAAAAAATAGCCCGACAGGGGGATATCTCCCTGCTGCTGGTGGAGCAGAACGCCCGAGCGGCCCTGAAGATTGCCGACTATGTCTATGTGCTGGAAAGGGGCGAGATTGTCCTGAAGGGCCCGGCCGGGGAGGTGGTCGATAGTCCGATCATCCAATCCGCTTATCTGGGCGGCTGAGAAACTATACCGGACGTTATAATGAAATAGGTATATTATAGGCCTCAAAATAGAAGGAACAATATAAAAAATGCAATTCTTAAGCGCTTTGAAAATTTGCAGCATTTTGGTCTTAATTCTCGCCTCCCCCTTGACGGGGGGTTAGGGTGGGGGTGAAGCCGGTTGCGTGAAGATTCGGGAATTCACCCACCCCCCAACGTTCGGCTGAGCAGTTCGGCCCTGAGCCTTTTCGACAAGCTCAAGGCCCTGAAGTCAGAGTCGATGGGCTCACTGCCGAAGGGCTCACGTCGAAGCCCCCCTCCCGTCAAGGGAGGGGGAGCCTCTCCGCCATCGGCCTATAGTTATTTAGAGGCGGTTTTTATTAGAACCAAGGAAATTTCAAATTTTATTGGTAAGACTTTTTTCAACCACCACCATTAAAGAAGGAGGACAACAGATGAAACGCGTATTTTTTATCACCCTGGCCCTGGTCGTAGGTGCGGTATGCTTTATACCCGGCAGCAGTCAGGCCCAGAAGGCCCCCTACATCATCGGCGGCGTTTTGGACATGACCGGCCGCCAGTCCAATCTGGGAATCGGCGGAAAAAGGGGCATGGAGATCGCCGTGAATACGATCAATGCCGCCGGCGGCGTAAACGGCAGGCAACTGAAAGTGGTTTATTATGACACGGAGAGCGAGCCGGCTAAAGCGGTCATTCACACCAAGCGATTAATCGAAGTGGATAAGGCCGTCCTGCTCGGGGGCTACAGCTCCTCCGGAGCCGCCATGGCCGTCCTGCAGACCGTCGAATCCGCGAAAATCCCGATGATCGCCGCCACCCCCATAGATAAACTCTGGATCCCTACCAAGAAATGGGTCTTCAACGTCGTTCCCCGCCAGCGGGAGGCCTCCATCCCCGTACTGCTGGAAAACCTGCTGCAACGGGGGGCCAAAAAGATCGCCTACCTGTACATTGACACCGCCTACGGCCAGGCCGGAAAAGAAGTTTTCGATTGGGCGGTCAAAGAGCTGAAGATCACCCCGGCCGTGGTGGAGAAATACGCCCCGGGAAGCACCGATATGAGCCCCCAGATCACCCACCTCAAGGCCGCCGGGGTGGATGGCCTGCTGATCACCGGAAACGTGCCGGATACGGTCATTGTGATCAAAAACGCCCGGGACCAGGGTTTTACCCATCCCATCGTCAGCGATTATGCGGTGGTCGGTCCGGAGTTCATCGACCTGGGCGGAAAATACGTGGAAGGGATCGTCAGTACTTCCCTGAAAACCCTGATTGCCCCGGACCTGCCGGCGAACGACATCCAAAAGAAAGTGGCCATGGATTTATATACCAAATACACCAAGCTCCACGGGGCCTTCAGCCTCTATGCCGGCCATCCCTGGGACCAGGTCTATCTGACGGCGGAGGCCTTGAAAAAGGTGGACCCCAAACTGGACCCGGCCAATGCCAATGACTTGATTAAAATCAGGGAGCAGCTTCGGGACAACCTGGAGAAAATTAAGGGATTTGTCGGGCAAAACGGCGTCTTCAATTATTCCCCCGAAAACCATAACGGCCTGGGGCCCAAATGCTATGTGCCGGTGGTGATCGAGAAGGGGACCTGGAAGCTTTATAAGGGGAAATAATCCGACGTTAGGGCAGGGGGACAATCCACTCCTCTTCTCAGGCTAAACCCCTATGCCCGTCTACGGCCACCCACGAAGCCTGAAAATCCCCCCCCGCCCCCCTCTGCCAAAGGGGGGAATTAAAGTCCCCCTTTAGCAAAGGGGGATTTAGGGGGATTTCAATAGGGTTGGAATAACCACCGAATCTTCTATTTTCGTATTAAACGGAGGTTTTAATGGATCAAAAATTGATAGACCTGATGGCGGACCTGAAGGAGGAGGAAACCCTGGGACGCGTCCAGGAACTGGTAGCCGCGAAAACGGATCCCCTGGAGATCCTGGCCGCCGCCCGGGCGGCCATGGAGATCGTGGGAAAACGATTTGAAACGTACGAGTATTTCATCCCGGACCTGGTCATGGCCGGGGAGATCCTGACGGCCATCTCGGCGATCGTCAAGCCGCTGCTGACCCAGGGCGAGGAGGGCCCCAAGAAAGGGCGGGTTATTATCGCCACCGTCGAGGGGGACATCCATGACATCGGTAAAGATATCGTCGTCTTTATGCTGGAGGTGAGCGGCTATGAAGTGCTCGACCTGGGCATCGACGTGCCGATTGAAACAGTGGTCGAGAAGACCCGGGAGTTTCAGCCCCGGGTGGTGGGCCTGAGCGCCTTTCTGACCCTGGCCTTCGATTCCATGAAGCAGACCATCGAAGCCCTCGAGGCGGCGGGGTTAAGGAAAAATATAAAGATTATGATCGGCGGCGGGCAGATCGATGAGGAGATCCGACAATATGTGAAGGCCGACGCCTACGGTCGCGACGCTATCGCCGCGGTCAACCTCTGCAAACAGTGGATAGGAGAATGAGGATGAAAGAAACCGCTGCCGAACTTTATCAACAACGGGAAAAGAGGGTTCTGGACGCCATCGCCTTGCGCGTCCCGGATCGGGTACCCATTCTGGTTTTTTTCGCCTTTTTCCCGGCCAAGTACTGTGGAATAACCGTCCAGGAACTGATGTACGACCCGGATAAACTTTTCGAGGCCCAGTGGAAGACCATGATCGATTTCGAGCCGGACATGGACAACAACCCCTTCGGCTTGCGTTTCCTGGGCCCCATCCTGGAAACCCTGGATTTCAAGCCCCTGAAGTGGCCCGGCCACGGGGTAACCGCCAACCGGACGTATCAGTATGTCGAGGGCGAGTATATGAAAGCCGAGGAGTACGATCATTTTCTACTCGACCCCACCGATTTCATGATCCGGAGGTTCTGGCCCCGCATCATGGGGGGGCTGAGCGGCTTGCAGCAGCTCCCGCCCCTCCACAATATTATCAGCTATTACCTGGGGGTCTCCATGGGCTTTCGGGGATTTGCCCAGCCGGAGGTCAAAGCGGCCCTGGAAACGCTGGTCAAGGCCGGAGAAAAGTCCATGGAGATCGCCGCCTACGGCCAGCGTTTTACCAAGGAGGCCCGGGAAGCGGGTTTTCCCATGCAGGTCGGAGGTATTTGCCAGGCCCCCTTTGACACCCTGAGCGACTTCTTCCGGGGGATGAAGGGCACCATGCTCGACATGTACCGGAGGCCGGAGAAAGTGGTTCAGGCCTGCGAGAAGCTGCTGCCCTTCATGGTCGAAATGGCGGTGACCGGGACCCGGGCCTCGGGGAACCCCCGGGTGTTTATCCCGATCCACTGGGGGCTGGACAATTTCATGTCCAAGGAGCAGTTCGATCGCTTCTTCTGGCCTACTCTCCGAGACCTGATGCATACCTTGATCAAAGAGGGGCTCAACCCCTGCCCCCTGTGGGAAGGGAACTGCACCACCCGTCTGGAGACCATTAAGGATATTCCGGAGGGCAAGGCCTGCTACGCCTTTGAGGCCACCGACATGGTTCAGGCCAAGAAGGTCCTCGGCGGCAGGGTCTGCATCCGGGGCAACGTCCCCCTGTCCATCATGGCCACCGGCACACCGGATCAGGTCCGGGACGTACTGTAAAAACCTGATCGACACGGTGGCCAAGGGCGGCGGATACATCATGGACACCTCCACCGGCCTGGACGACGCCAAACCGGAAAATGTGAAGGCCCTGATTGATTTTACAAGGGAATATGGGGTGTATTAAAACACTAAACTCGAAATTCGAAGCACGAAATCCGAAACAAAGACCACGCTGCAAAATTCAAATTACCGAAACGAAATCATTGTTTCGAATTTTTGAACATTGGGTCATTTGAATTTGTTTCGGATTTCGAGTTTCGGATTTAAGGATTTTGGAGATTTTAGGAAATGGATACAGTTGTGAAGAGCCCTCAGGGCAAGGAAGTGATTATCGGGGATGGCCGGCCGACGGTTCTTATCGGTGAACGGATCAACCCTTTCGGCAAGGGTCCTCTCAAAGAAGCCATGAAATCGGGGAACCTGGAGCCCATTCGCCGCGAGGCGCTAAAACAGGCGGAGGCCGGGGCCGATATCCTGATTATCAGCGTGGCCACCTTCGGGATCGATGAGACCGTGGTTCTTCCTCAGGTGGCCAGAACCGTCATGGAGACCGTTGATATACCGCTTTGCCTGGAAAGCCGAAACCCGACGGCGCTGGAAAACGCTCTACGATTGGGTTGCGGAAAGCCGGTCATCAGTTCGGTCACCGGGGAGGACCCGCTGCTGGACAAAATCCTTCCCCTGGTAAAACAGTACGGGACCGCCCTGGTGGCCATGACTTCCGGGGGGGTAGGCATCCCCAAGGACCCTCAAAAAAGACTCGAGATCGCCCGGCATATCCTGGAACGGACGAGTGACCTGGGAATACCGCGGGAGGACCTGCTGCTCGATTGCCTGGCGGAATCGAGTGCGGTCAACGACAAAGCCGTCTTGATCACGCTGGAAACCCTGGAAACCGTCAAGCGGGAAACCGGGGTCAATCTCGTCCTGGGGGCCAGCAACGTCTCTTTCGGCCTGCCGAACCGGTTGGCCGTCAACGCCGTCTTTCTGGCCCTGGCCATCCGGGCCGGCCTCAACTGCGCCATCGTCGATGCCGCCCGGATGAAGCCCTTCATCCTGGGCGTGGACCTCATGCTGGGCCGGGATCGCATGGCCCGGCGGTATACCAACTATAACCGGAAAAAAAGAAGCTAAGACAAAGGAATTAAAACAACATGTCCCTCTTTGAAGACAACGATGAACAACGCCTGTTCCGGCAGGAATTTCGGAAATTTTGCGCCCGGGAGATTACTCCCCATGTGGATGCTTGGGAGCGGGACCGGGCCGTACCCCGGGAGCTTTGGGAAAGACTGGGCGGGCAGGGCTATCTCTGTCCTTGGCTGCCGGAAGCCTACGGCGGGCTGGGCCTGGATTTCAGCTATTCGATCATCATCGGCGAAGAACTGATCCGGGCCGATGGTTTCGGAGTCGGCGTCCCGCTGCATGCCGATGTGGCCGTGCCGTATATCTATTCGTACGCCTCGGAAGATCTGAAAAAAAGAATCCTGCCGGGCTGCACCACGGGGGAAATCATCGCCTGCATCGGTCTGACCGAACCCAACGCCGGGTCGGACCTGGCCGCTATCCGGACCAAAGCCGTCCGGCAGGGTGACCACTACGTCATCAACGGTCAGAAGACCTTTATCACCAATGGCATTTTTGCCGATGTGGTGGTGCTGGCGGTGCGGATCGAACCTTCCGACTTAGGACCGGGAGGGATCAGTCTGGTAGTGGTGGAAAAAGGGACCCCGGGATTTTCTCCGGGCCGCAAATTGGAAAAGATGGGTTATCACATGCAGGACACGGCCGAGCTCTTTTTCGAGGACTGCCGGGTACCGATCGGAAACCGGTTAGGGGAAGAGGGCCGGGGCTTCAAGTACATGATGGAGAAGCTGGCCCGGGAGCGGCTGGAGGTCTGCGTCAAGTGCCAGGCCATGGCCGAGGAATGCCTGAAAGAGGCCTTGAGTTATGCCAAAATGCGGGAGGCCTTCGGCCGGACTATCGGCAGCTTCCAGCACAACGCCTTCAAGCTGGCCGAGATGGCCACCGAGGTGGATATCGGCCGCACCTACCTGAACACCCTGGCGGCCGAATACATCCGGGGCGACGACATCGTCACCAAGGTCTCCATGGCCAAGGCCTGGCTGGGGGAAATGGTCAACCGCGTCGCCTACCAGGCCGTGCAACTCCACGGCGGCTACGGCTATATGGAGGAGTACCGCATCAGCCGCCTCTTCCGGGACGCCCGCAGCCTCTCCATCTTCGCCGGCACCACCGAGATCATGAAGCTGATCATCGCCCGCAGGCTGGGGCTGGGACCGGTGTAAATGAGTCGGGGTGTTCCTATTTCCTTCGTGAATCGTAGCAGGAATTCCCGTTTATGGCCGCGAAGGGTGACATGCCGGATTTGCCCCGGGGAAAATCGCGTTTGGCTCGTGCCCTCCGCTTAATCTAAAAGCCCCCTTTTTGTCCCTAAAAAAAACCGCCTAGCCCGTTTTTGAAGGGCTTGATCAGTATCAATTCCTTTTTAAAATGTCCGATTTTTACAATACATTTCGAATTTCCGAGACTAGGATACGTACCAGGTGTCTGGATATCCTTAAACTTGGGGAACTTGGGCGTGGACAACCTTTCATCATCAAATTCGAGGAGAGTTGATCATCATGAATTCGGTCCTCCCTAGAGGTGGCCGTTGATAAGGCCATCCAAACTATCTGTTGCATCCGTCAACATAAATCCAGCATTCAACTAAAATGATTTTACATCAAAGAGGAGGACAGTGATATGAGTCGACAGATTGCTATCAAACATACGTCGGATCGATGGGGGTCGGTTTTCATCAACAGAATTCGGAGCTATTCTTTTTTTTCCATTGGTCTCATCGCATCTTTCGTCCTTGTGGCACATAGTGAAACGGCCCTGGCGGACAACGACACCCGCTGGCTTACGCCGACGATGATCAATGCCCGGGCCAACATGTTTAATCCCAAACTGAGTTACCTCCTTTTCCAACATTTGGATCAAATGTTTGCAACGAGAAGGGTCCCGGCCGGTGGAGAAGTATGGCAGATCCCCTCCTCACCCGTATCGATAAAGGCCAAGTTTGAATTCCAGGGAGGCTCCTATGAACTGGAAGATTTCCTTGAAAAAACCGCCACCAATGCACTGCTGGTGATCAAAAACGGCCGGATCGTTCAGGAAATTTACCGAAATGGCAGCGACGAAAAGACGACCTTCATCTCTTTTTCCATGGCAAAATCCTTTGATGCGGAATTGATCGGTATCGCCCTTTCTGAAGGGAGGATTAAAAGTCTTGATGACAAAGTCAGTGTCTACCTTCCGGAAATGAAAGATTCAGGTTATGCGAATGCGACGATCCGTGATTTGCTTCGTATGCGTTCAGGGGTGGATTGGCTGGAGGTATACAAATTCGGCAGTGACACCCAGCTCACCCGGGTACACGATAACTCCCTGGTGGCCTATAAATATCGGTGGTGCGATTACGCCGCCAAGGAATCCAAGCCTGGTGGAAAACCGGGTGAAAAATTCAACTATTCCACGCTCGATGCCAGTGTTCTGGGTTGCGTTCTGGAACGAGTCGTCGGCATGACCGGCAGCCAGTACATGTCTGAAAAACTCTGGAAACCCGCCGGGATGGAACACGACGCCTACTGGATAATGGACGGTCCGGACTCGGTCGGCCGGGAGTTTTACGGGGCCGGTTTCAATGCCACATTGCGTGACTACGGCCGTTTCGGGCTCTTGATGCTAAACAAAGGTGTGGCCAACGGAAAACAGGTCATTCCGGCAGAGTGGGTCCGGGCCTCCACCGTTCCGGATAAGGGGTATGAACCCACGTCTGAAGGCGCAAAACTCGGGTACCAGTATCAATGGTGGACGGTTCCCAACTCCGATGCCTATTCGGCGATCGGCCTGCACAATCAATTCATCTATATCGACCCGCAAAATCAAACGGTGATCGTCAAGCTGAGCTACACCCCCGCACCTCTTGGGTGGAGAGATGAGAACCTCGCCTTTTTCCAGAAACTATCCGACCTATTGGCGAAATAGCTGACGAAAAGTCGATGGTTGCGGGCGGTTGCCCAATGAAAAGGGCTCCGCTCCTCCCGGTGCAGAAAAGTTTCCGCCAAAGCGCCGTCCCCCGGCCCCATGATAAGACCGGGGGACGGCGCGCGGTCGACCTGCTCTTCCCGGGGGGAGGCGGGCCAAGCCAAGTTATTGATATTTTTTTGAGGTGAAACGCCCGGCTTTGACGGGGGACTCCAAAAGTTTGAAAGTTCCGGAAATATATTTTGGTTATTTTAGGATGCCTTCCCTTCCCTAACTATTCATCGAAGCGGGGGAGGCCCTCTTGAAAAACCTGTTCTGTTGGTGGTCTATCTGCCGGTTAGACCCGGAGGGGCCGCCTCTTTCTCCATAAATAGCACGGACCGTTGACCCCTGCGGATGTATTCGCGGACCAACTGAGTCGGAGTAGCGCCCAGAAATTTCTTAAATTCTCTGATGAGATGGGATTGGTCAAAATAGCCCTGCTCGGCGGCCAAGCCGGCTAAGTCGTCGTTTAACCGAACATTCAACGCCTTCAGCGTGTTTTGATGACGCTTGATCCTTCTAAATAAAACGGGAGAGATCCCGACATATTTCTGGAACAGCCTTCGAATTTGCCGCTCACTGTACCCGAGGCCCCGCTCCAGCTCTTCGTCCTTCAGGCCCTGCAAACGGTGGCAGACGGTCGCTATCATGGATAAGTGATTCTTCGGAATTTCAGGCAACCGGCCCAGGCGCCGCTCCATAAATCGTTCAAAGAGCACCACCCGCCCCTGAAAAGTTTGAGCCAGCACGATTGATTCCGTAATTCTTTCTAATTCTCCGGCGTCTATTTGATCTAAAGGGTAAGATCGGTCGATGGTCTCTATCGCCGGAACAGGGAAAAAAGCATAGCCCTTTCCTGGCCAAAACCAAACCAGGAAATAGTCACACCCCGGGATGGCATATTCCGCTTCGCGAGGAGTCGTGGGGGTGCCAACGAAAAAGGCTCCGGGTCTGTTCCGGTCACAGCGAAAAACCAGGGCGGAACTCCCCGTGGGGTAGATGGTTCTTTTGACCGCATCTTTTTGAATACGAACCTGACTGTAATAGGCAATTATCTTCTGGTACCCGTAGGCCGGCAGACAGGCAAAGGCATCTCGATCGTAGGGTTGAATCGGGCAATGCGGAAGAATTCGGTTATAGATAAAATCGCAGTCCATGATTGACCTAGGAGCAGATCGCATGCGGGTTCATAGGGACCAAGGGTAACCAGGGATCATCGAACAGATTTTATTTCCGTTAACTTACTTTCCCGGCGGCCGAAAGTCAAGTTTTCTGATTTACTTTTCCGATTATTGAACAGAATCGTCTAGCCGTGAACAACATCTTAAACACTCAGGTCTGCTACGACTCCCCCGTATGCGAACACAAAGTGCCGGCCGAGGTCATAGCCAAGGATATACAGGTCTGGACCTACTACCTGGAGAGATACGACCCGGCGTTGAAGGACTGGCTCCACGGCATCTCCCAAGGCTGTAAAAACAAGGGGTTCTTCCATGTTACTTACTCGGACCTGGTAGCCTTGATGGTCGTACCTCAGGAGGCATGGGCTCGTCCGGCGATGGACTATCCGGCTGAAACGGGTGTGGTCGCCTCTGCCGCCGCCAGGAACAGGCCGGTTTTGGCCAAGGGACGCACCAACACGCAGCCGATGGCCTCCTGCTCCGCACTCGCCGCAACAGGAAAGGCCACAGCGGACGGTAAACCCATGGTTTCCCTGACCCTTGGATTCATGTCCGACATAAAGGCCTATGTGGTCCTGGTTGCCTTTCCTACCGACGGCGAACGGTTCATCAATTTGACCATGGCCGGCAAAGTCACCAACAATACCGGAATGAACAGCCATTTTGCCTGGATTATGACCGCGGCGGTGAACGCGCCCTGGCTCGATTGTGCCAGCAGTTGGGGCGTGCCGTCGGAAGTCTACTTTCATTATCTCCAGCAATACTGTAAATCGCCCGAGGAAGCGATGGCCTACGTGAACGGCACTCCCAAAGGGGGTGTGACGGGCAATTTCCTCTTTGCCAATAAATCCGGCGTGTTCGATTGGGAAGTGGGCCCTTGCGCCTCTGCGATCAGGAAACCGGGGGATCTCGGCGAGAGGGACTTCGTTGCTCAGACCAACAACTACAATAGTCCCACCATGACGCCGTACAATCTGGGCCCCGAATATTTTCCCGATACCTTTGTGCGCTACGCTACCGTTTTCAAGAAACTGTCTGCGGCGCCGGAGGGTGCCGTCGACCTGGACTTTGTCAAGGCCCTGTGGGCGGCCAACGACTGGTATGACGCCAAAACCGATACCTGGAACACGGTCCCGGTTCCCAATGACCCGAATGACTTCAACACCTGCAATGTTCCGGGCAATAACTGCGAGGGCGGTGAATCGCAAGTGATCCAGTTCCCCGTGCAAAAGACAGCCTACTTGCAGTCCGGCGGACCGCAGGGCACCACCATCCAGTATTATTGGCCCGATGACCCCAAACCGACCGGAGAATATACGAAGTGGCAGCTAAAGGATTCCATCCATGAGCTGGCCAGGGCCGCGTCGGACGATGCCCTGAAAATGATCAGAACGGCTTCGGATGCTTTCAGCGATAAGTCTCGTTCCTTAGACCGTGAAACGCGACACTCGCTTCAGCGTTTACTGATGCAAGCCAGTGATGCCTGGTGGAAAGGTAGAATGGCGGAAGAATCTGCCGAACGCCGCGTCTTCGGCCACAAAAGGCCCCACAAGGAGGCGCAAATGCCTCTGTGGAGCGCAGCCTGTACGAACTATGCCACCGCGCAACTATATTCTCAAATGGTCACTACGAAGCTGTTGAAGAAATAACTTCAATCCTATTGCTGAATCAATAAGTTCAAAAAGGGGAAGACGAGTGCGCCTGTCCCACTCGTCTTCCCCCATCTACTCCAAAAAGGGTTCTAAGAAAAATCCTGCCCACTCGCCAAAGAAAATTCCGCATCCGGGGCTATGACTTGGTCACTAAGCTCTCCATGGCCAAGGTCTGGCTGGGGGAAATGGTCAACCGCGTCGCCTGCCAGGCCGTGCAGCTCCACGGTGGCTACGGCTACATGGAAGAATACCGCATCAGCCGCCTCTTCCGGGACGCCCGCAGCCTCTCCATCTTCGCCGGCACCACCGAGATCATGAAGCGGATCATTGCCCGCAGGCTGGGGCTGGGACCGGTTTAAATGTGGTGGGATGTCCCATTAGTTCTAGGGCGCTTATTCTAGACTGTTAGGCACAGCCCCTTGTCTGTCCCCGGTGGGGTTTCGGTAGTTCTTCTCGATAGGGCATAATCGGGACTCGTTCGGTCCTCTATTCCCAGCAAGAGATGTTTAACGCTAATGTCTTCGTCAATTTCATCCCAATGGAGCCCCGTACCCCCTCCGCTGATCTCATGGGCCTCACGCTGCTGGGGGGTGGCCTTTAACTGCCTGGGGAAAAAAGCCAGTGGGACGCTCAACTTTCGCCCATCGGCCAATTCGACCCACAGGTTGTCCGGATCAAAAAAAATATTTTGGGCTAAAGGCCTAAGTGCTAAAGGATTCATCCCACCGCCTCCCTATAAATTCTTTGTTGTTTTGAATAAAACCGGCCAGCTCCCGTAATTCTGATGGAGATTGTCCATAGCTTTCTTCCAGGCTAACTTGGGGGAATAGCCAAAATTTAGCCACCGCTTCACCTCGGCGCACGTGAACATGGGGAGGTTCAGGCGGTTCTCCTTCATTGGAGAAAAAGAAAAATCGATATCCCTTATGCCTTAGGATAACCGGCAACCTTGTCCTCCTTCAAGAACATTTTATTTTTCTTTGGTACCATTAAATCCCTCACTAACATATCCATATAAGGTCTCAGAGGTGATAAACACGACCGCTATACTGACTAAACTGCTATTATAATAACCTATTTGCCAATTTTTCTATAGTTTTCTTTAAGAGGCCCGATTACGGCCTTTTTAATTCCGGCAAACAGGCTGGGGGCACCCGTCGGCTTGCCTGATTCAAATAGATTGGCGCAAGAATACTACCGAGGGGACGAAATCGTCATCACGGTCTCTAACGCCAAGGCCTGGCCGGGGGAAATGGTCAACCTCATCGCCTACCAGGCCGTGCAACTCCACGGCGGCTACGGCTATATGGAGGAGTACCGCATCAGCCGCCTCTTCCGGGACGCCCGCACTCTCTCCATCTTCGCCGGCACCACCGAAATCATGAAGCGGATCATCGCCAGAAGGCTGGGGTTGGGGCCGGTGTAAATTGGGGGAAAATGGATTTTTGATTCATAAGCGTAATCAACGGACTCCATTCGTTGACTACCAGCGAACCTGTTCCAAAAGAGGGTTTATCCAGTAAAAGCAAGTTTGGGTTGGCAAGCAAAGGGGTCGAGGATGACATCCAATACTGATTAATGAATAACTAAAATGACTGCTGATTAAATTTAGCTCAATACCTAATCGAGAAAAATTCTGGCGTATCAAATATCGAGGGTAATTTATCCTCTAATGCCCCGCTGCTGGAAACGATCAAGAGCCATCGATATTAGTTTTTCCCTCGTAACTTCCTCATATATTCTCAACATTTACATCACGATTTTCCCATGCTAACAAATACCCGACCGTGAGGCTAATTTCTTGCCGCTCGGGTTGGAAATTATCAGAAGGAGGCAACCATGGGAAAGGACAAAGTAAATTGGGAATATGTGAATGAATGGAAGAAGGATGTGAACCCCTTAGGCAGGAAGGAAGAATTTAAAGCCATTTCCATCCCTTTCGGCCTTCCTGAGATCGTTGATCCCTTTGGCACCCGGTTCGGAATCGACGTCGAGGTTTTGCCGAAGTGGAATATCCCTAAGAAGGTGTTAGTATGCCAGACCGTTGTCGGCGCCTTCTACAGCAAGAAAGGGAATCCGAACCAACCGATTGACCCCGATGCTATTCGAGAGCAGGCCCTAGCCTGCCTTAAGGCCGGCGCTCCCAACATCCATGTCCATGTCCGTAATGAAGACGGATACAACATTTTGGACCCGGAACTCTTCCACCACGTGATCGACCCCATAAGAAAAGAGTATCCGGACCGGATGGTCTGCGGATGTATGGTGCCGGACTTCGACGGCTCCTGGCAGAAGATGCTCGAGGTGACGCAGGATGGGCTCCTGGATCAGACGCCCATTAACACCACCTGTACCTACGTGGGTGATACGATTCTCGTGAAACCACCGCACGTCATGATCGAAAAGACACGAGTCTGCCAGGAATTAGGCGTAAAGCCTCAACTGGCCGTCTACAGCGACGGAGACATCGATAACGCCCACCGGTATCTCATCAAAACAGGGTTGCTTGAGAAACCCTATTATTGGATTATCCTTCCTGCGCTGCCCGGTTCATCCCCCATGCACAGCCCCAAGGCCATGGTGGAAGTGCTCATGCACTACTGCAACCGCATTAAAGAGATCGACGAAGACTCCCAGATCGTCGTCTGCGCCTCAGCCCGGGCTTCTTCCTACCTGACCACCCTGGCCCTTCTCCTGGGACACAACGTACGGGTGGGGATGGAAGATACGGTCTGGCGATGGCCCCACCGGGACGACTTGATCAGTAACAATCTCGAAATTTTCCAGTCCACCAAACAAATCGTGGAATTGCTAGGCCGGGAAATAGTTGAAGCCGATGATTGGCGAGAAATGATGAAGATGAGAAAACCGGGGGCACGCTAAAGGGGTAATAACGTCTATTGGGCTTGTCGCGCGGTAATTCAATAAACGCTAGCCAAAAATATTTAAAATATTTTTGGCTGTAACAAAAGACCACTTAGCAGATTTAAAGATAACGTCTTTTAATCTAGATTCTTACATTCATTGTTGGAGACAAATTCTCAGAACGATGGATGTGGAAATCTATAAACACGATTCGCACGAATAACTCTTTAAGGGAGATTGGCAATGCAACGGTTGAAAGACAAAGTAGCCATAATTACAGGATCGAGTTCCGGCCTCGGTCGGGCTATCGCCATGAAATTCGCCTCCGAAGGGGCAAAAGTGGTTTGTTCCGATATCAGGGAGGTTGCTGATCCGCATGGTTTTGAGGGGGATATCAGTGTTCCAACCCATAAGGCAATTCAGCTAACTGGCGGCGAGTCTCTCTTCGTGAGCTGTGATGTATCCCAGTCCGACCAGGTGACCGCTCTGGTGGGGGCTGCGGTAGATAAGTTTGGTCGTCTCGATATCATGGTCAACAATGCGGGAGTGTATCGGGCCGGGAAGCCATTTCATGAAATAACCGAGGATGAACTCGACGTCTGTCTGGACGTGAACGTGAAGGGTATGTTTTTTGGGTCCCAAGAGGCGGTAAAGCGGTTTTTGAAACAAGGCAAAGGTGGCAACATAATCAACATCATCTCTGTTGCCGGGTTGGGGCCTACCCCTGCCAGGCCGTCTATAATATTTCCAAGGCCGCGGCAGCCAATCTGACCAACTCCCTGGCTATCGAATATGGACAGAACGGCATTCGGGTGAACGGGATCTGCCCGACCTTTTGTAAAACTAGCATGACCAGAGGTGTTTATGAAGACGCCGAGTTTTCCAAGATGTTTGTGCAAGAGGTCCCCCTGGACGCTGGGGAGAAGCTGAGGATGTGGCAGATCTGGCCGTTTTCCTGGCTTCGGAGGAGTCTCGATTCATCCATGGGGATCTGATACGGGTAGACGGGGGCCAGGCGCTTTAAGGCTATTCAAGTTTAAAGCGTTTGTTGCGTTGTAACTCAATAAACGCTATACACGCGAGCAACGCAATGAACCCTACAAAGGAGTTTTTAATGCAACGTTTAAAAGATAAAGTCACTATCGTTACCGGGGCGAGTTCCGGCCTCGGAAGGGCCATCGCCAGGGCATTTGCTGAAGAAGGTGCCCGGGTGGTCTGTTCCGATCTTCGTGCCGAAGCGCGCCAGGAAGGATTTGAGGGCGATCGGCTCATCCCTACCCACGAAACCATCCTGAAAGCCGGCCACCAGGCGGCCTTTGTGGCCTGCGACGTTTCCAAGTCTTCTGAAGTCCAGGCCCTGGTTAAAGCGGCGGTAAAGCAGTACGGCCACCTGGATATCATGGTAGCCAACGCCGGGATCTTTACCGGTTTAGCTGGAATCCATGAACAGACCGAGGAAGAATATGACGTCACCATGAACGTTAATTGTAAGGGGGTCTGGAATTCTGCCCGGCAGGCCATCATCCAGTTCCTGGCCCAAGGCCAAGGGGGAAAGATCATTAACATCGTCTCCATCGGGGGCTTGGTCGGACTTCCCAATGAAGCCGCCTATTGCACCTCCAAAGGGGCCGTAGCCAACCTGACGCGCCAGTTGGCCGTCGATTA
>CAVUPH010000030.1:0-126616 GCA_963743305.1 uncultured delta proteobacterium | reverse complement strand
AAAAACCGGGTGCAAGGCTCAAGGCGCAAGGTGCAAGGGAGGGGAGTACGCTTTGGAATAAGGAGTCACCCCGGCGAAGGCCGGGGTCCAGGTTTAGGGAAGTCTTTTTATTCTGGATTCCGGCTTTCGCCGGAATGACGCAGAAGCATCTTTTTACATCAGTGTTCAAAATTTATGATTTGTTAGTTTTGAGATCTTCAAAAAACAGGGGTTAATTGAGTGCAATTTTTCAAAGAAGAACCCTATGGGACCGTCAAGGCCTTTTTTTTGAGCGCCGCCGTCTGGTTTGTCATCGGGACCTCCATCGGTTTCATCGATGCCACCCATCTGGTCGCTCCGGACCTCCTGGGAAACATCTCCTGGTTGGTCTTCGGGCGGACCCGTCCGATGCACACCAACCTGGTCATCTTCGGTTTTGTCGGTACCGCCCTGCTGGGATCGGCGCACTACCTGGTTCCTACCCTGCTGCGAACCCCTCTTTTCAGCGAGCGACTGGGAAAGCTTTCCCTTTGGATCCTGAACCTCACCATCGCCGCGGGGACGATCACCCTGGCCTTGGGGTATTCTCAGGGCCGGGAATACGCCGAATGGGTCTGGCCGGTCGATCTGGCCGTGCTGCTCACCTTCGCCCTGATTTTCTATAATTTTTTGCGAACAGCCGGAAATCGTCAGGAGCAGACGTTCTACGTTTCTATCTGGTATATATTCGCCGGCCTGATCTATTTTTTTCTGATCTATTTTTTCGGCAATGCCGTCTGGAACCCTTCCAGCGGGGCCATTACCGGAATGCCCGATGCCGTTCTGGCCTGGTTTTACGGCCACGGCGTGGTGGGGTTGTTTTTGACCCCTCTGGCGGTGGCCCTTTCTTATTACATTATTCCCATCGTCTGCCGTTCTCCGCTTTACAACCACTCCCTGTCCTTGGTCGGTTTCTGGACTCTGCTGGTTCTTTACACCCACATCGGGGCCCACCATCTTCTGCAGACGCCGCTGCCCACCTGGTTGAAGGTCGTGGCCATCACCGGCAGCTTGGGGATGTTTATCCCGGTTTTGACCGTGTTGGTCAATCTCTGGCTGACTATGCGCGGCCGTCTGGGGCTGATCCATGCCGACATCGGCGGCAAGTTCGTCATGGCCGGCCTGGTCTGGTATGTTTTTACCTGCATTCAGGGTCCCTTACAGTCTTTGCCCACGCTTCAGCGGGTGACCCATCTGACCAACTGGGTGGTGGCCCATGCCCATATGGGGGTTCTGGGATTTTCCGGGACCATCGCCTTGGGGGGGATTTACTTTATCCTGCCCCGGGTAACCGGCCGTCCCCTCTACAACCGCCGTTGGGCCGATATCCAATATTGGCTGGTGCTCATCGGCATGGCCGGCTTCTTTACCGTCCTGACCGCGGCCGGCCTGGTCCAGGGGCATGGCTGGCTGAACGGGCAGGTGGTCTACAAGATCCTGCCCGAGATCCATGTCTACATGATCCTCAGGGCCTCCATCGGTCTGCTGATCGTCGGCGGGGCGGTCCTGGGGCTGATTAACATCTACAAGAGCATTTACGGGGAAATGGAAGTATCTCCGGATTGGAAGGGAGAAGCCCCATGAAGATGAACCTGACGGTCATTGTTTTCGGGGGCCTGATCATCTTCGCCCCGGTGCTGTTTATCGCCGTCATCTTGCCGTGGACGACCATCAGCGAAAAGCCTTCGGAGATCTTTCGAGTTAGATCCTCCCTGGAGGCCCTGGGTCGGGAAGTCTATGTGCGCAACGGATGCACCTTTTGCCATACCCAGTTTGTCCGGGATATGGACTGGGACATCGGTGCCGAGAGGGTCGCCCTCTCAGGCGATTATGTCCAGGATCAACCTCATCTGGTAGGTACCGAGCGGACCGGTCCGGACCTCTCCCAGGAAGGGGGGGAGCACCCGGATGACTGGCACCTGGCCCATTTTACCAATCCCCGTTTTGTCCGGCCGGAATCGATCATGCCCTCCTGGAAATTCCTGGGGAAGAAAAATATTCAGGCCCTGATCGCCTATAAACAAAGCCTGGGATTTCGGATGGCCGACTTCCGGGTGCAACGGCAGGAGGCCTGGAAGGCCAAGGCCGTCCAGGCCTATGAGGCCGGGCCGGATGAAAATGTTCAGTGGCTGCATCAAACGATCCCCGAGCCCTGGAGAAAGCTGACCAACCCCTACCCGACCACCGAGGCCGGCCTGGAACGGGGGCACAAGATTTATCAGGGTTTTTGCATCGGCTGTCACGGCCCGATCGGCGACGGCATGGGGCCGGCGGAGTCCTATCTCTATCCCCCACCGCTGAACTTTACCCTGTTAAACCAGCGGGGGATTTCAGGGGGCATCCTCTATCACCAGATCATGAACGGCATCACCGGAACGGCCATGCCTTATTTTAAAAAAGAACTGGAATCCACCAAAATCTGGGAAGTGGGGAATTATGTGGCCGTTTATTTCATCGGCCAAAGCGATGCCCATCAGGAACCCAAAGGGATTGCTGCCGCTTATGAGCCCCCCGGGAATGAGCCCCTGTCTAAGGCCTTGCGCCGGGAGAAGGAGAAATAGGATGTATTTTTCAGCCTGGATGATTTTGATCGCTTTCAGCCTGTGGGTTTCGTTGGCGGCCTTTTGGTGGGGACTGCAGAGCGGACAGTTTTCCGATCAGGACCGGGCCCGCTACCTGCCCCTGCAAGACGTCCTGCCGCAGCCCTTAGTCAAAGATCCGGCCCCATGGACCGTGGAGGTTTATGTTTTGATGTTTATCGGACTTTTGCTGGTCGTAGGTTTGGCGGGATCTCTATTTTGGGCCTTAAGAGGGTAAGGTGCGGCCATGCCCTACTTCCCTTTGACCACCTTGCAGGATATGGCCCTGGCCTTTTTTTTGGGGCTGGGGACTCTGGTCCTTCTCTATGCGGCCTGGACCTTTTATCCTCCGGCCCCGCCGGAGGTAGGCGGAGTGGAATGCGAGCCTGAGGGGGTGGGGTCCGAGG
This sequence comes from uncultured delta proteobacterium, assembly GCA_963743305.1. Taxonomy (GTDB): domain Bacteria; phylum Desulfobacterota; class RBG-13-43-22; order RBG-13-43-22; family RBG-13-43-22; genus CAVQSS01. The sequence continues at coordinate 123,612 of CAVUPH010000030.1, read as the reverse complement.
AGGAGCAGAAGAAGGACGATAACCCCGTGCCGCCATTTCTGATTATGGCTTACCTGGCAGTCATCGTCTGGGCCCTGGCCTACTTAATCCTGGTCGGACTGGGAGGAAAGGCCATTGGGTAGCCTGAAGGCCAATAACCTGATCGACAAAAGTCAGGCCGCTGTTCCCCCGGAAAAGGAGGGATCAATGGCCAGGAGTTGGGTCATCGTACTGGCCGTGGCCCTGGCCTTTTTAGGCTGGGGACTCTTTATTTTTTACACCGTGGGGGTCAGTTGGCCGCCGCCCTGGCGTTATGGGACGATTCCCGACGTACCCGGCCAGTCGGTCTATTCGGTCCGGGAGGCTGAAAAACAGGCCGGTACGGCCCCGTCGGAAGAAGGGGAAGGGATTCGGCGACAACATGTGCTGGGCCCGAGCGGTAAGACCGAAAAAAACGGCGGACGGGGAGGACGGTGACCATGTCGGGGAGAAAAGCCTTCTTAATCACCGGTCTGGTTACGGGTCTTTTGGCTTTTTCTTTGTTTTTCCTTTCCATCCTGATCAGCAACTACTACGGCCGGATGAGGGATGACGAAGCCATCAATACCTTTCAGCTTTCCCTGCCGATCATGCCCACAGGAACCATCCCGCTGGGCGGGGGCATCGAGACCTTGAGAAGATCAAACCCTAAACAATGGGTCAACCCATTGCCGATGACCCCGGCTATTGTCGGCCAGGGAAAAAGAAGTTATCTCTATTTCTGTGTGCACTGTCATGGCCCCGGGTTCGACGGGAAGGCCACGGTGGGTCAAAGCTTTTATCCTTTACCCACCTATCTTTTGGATCCCAAAGTGCAGACGCAGAGCGACGGAGAACTGTTTTACAAGATCAGTCTGGGCCAGAAGAGACAACCCCCCTTGTATGCCACCATCAGCGCGGAAGACCGCTGGGCCGTCATCCATTATCTGAGGGCCCGGGCTAAAGAAAAAACCGAAGGGGGCCGGACGGGTTTCCAACCGACCGCTAGCCGCTGAGGAGAGGATATGGACGCTCCCTGGATTATCGAGCTCCTGGCCCCGTTCCTGATCGGATTGTTCGGCAGCCTGCATTGTCTGGGGATGTGCGGCCCCCTGGTCCTGGCCTATTCGGTGCACATTAAAAGCCTGGAACCCCGGGCCGCGGGCTGGGCTTCCTCTCCCTGGTCCATAGGATTTTTTCATCACCTGGCCTATCATTTCGGCAGGCTGATGACCTACGGAATCCTGGGCGGCCTGGCCGCGGGCCTCTTTACGATCTCCGGCTTCAATTTACATCTCACTATCCGCGGCGGGGTCATCCTGGCCGGGGGGTTCCTGATTACGCTGTTGGGAATGGTCTTCCTGAGGGTCATTCCCCTGCCGGGTCTTTTGGCCCGATTTTCCCTGACGCCTCGTTCCCTCTGGAGCCGCCTCCTTCCTTTCCTGTTTCAATCTCCCGGTTCAGCTTCCAAGATGGCCCTGGGACTGGCCAGCGGGCTCCTGCCCTGCTGCCTATCCTGTTCCCTGCTCATCAAGGCCGCCACCACGGGAAATATGGCGGAAGGCTTTATGACCATGGTGGCTTTTGGCCTGGGCACGGTACCCGCTCTTTTGGGCCTGGGGATCTCCACTTCCCTGTTCACCCTGCGGACGAGACTTATCGGGGAACGCGTGGCTGCTTTTTCCGTTATTTTTATGGGGCTGATCCTGATCTACCAGGGCGCGAAGCTCCTGGTTTAAGCTGAGGGTTCAAGGTGCCGGGTCCAAAGAAAAACCAGACTCCCGCCACTCGCGCCCGGCCGCTTAGAGCCGACGGGATTTTGGCGTTATGAGTCCTGAAGCGGAATGTCGCTTATGCGGTTTGCCGGTCGGTCGTTCAGAAGTAGAGGAAAGGCGGGGAACCGCGGTTTTCCATTTCTGCTGTTTCGGCTGCCGGCAGGTCTTTCAACTGCTGACCAGTCTTCCCGGGGGTCTTCCCGGCGACCTGAAAAATTCAGACCTTTATCGTCTCTGTGCGGCCGCTGACCTGATCGGCCGGAAAGATGAAGCGCGGGAACAAAGCCCGGCTCAAGGCGGGGAAGCAGGTCCGCCAGCCTTGAACGTTTCCGGTCTGGAAGAAGCGCTGGCCAAAGAATTGAGCTTAAAATTAGAGGGGATGTGGTGTAGCGCTTGTTCCTGGTTGATTGAAAGGGTATTGCCGCGGACTCGGGGAGTGCTCGAGGTCAAGGCCCTCTTTGCCTCCGATCTGGTCCGGATTAAATACCTCCCTCATCAGGTGACGATAGAAGAAATCCGGGACCGGATTTCCAAGCTGGGATATCGGTCCTCTTCCTTTCAGGATCCGGCGGAGGCCTCAGGGGAAAGAAAAAGAGTACAACAGCGTCTGGGCATTTCTTCCATTCTGACGGTCCAGGTGATGATGATCTCCCTGGCCCTTGACGGCGGTTTTTTTCAGGACCTGGGGAAGGAGGCCATTGGCTATCTCTCCTACCCCTTGTGGATCCTGGCCACCCCGGTACTGATTTACGGGGGCTTTCCCATTTTTAAAAAGGCCCTGGCCGGATTGCGCCATGGAAATCCCACCATGGAAGTCCTTATTTCCCTCGGCGCCCTGTCAGCCTATTTTTACAGCCTGGTCCAGATGGGTCGAGGCAGCCTGCACCTTTATTTCGATACGGCCGCGATGCTGATCGTTTTGGTCCTGCTGGGAAAGTACCTGGAGGCCCAGGCCAGAGAAAAAATCTCCCAAGGTCTGATGGAACTCTATCAACTGGCTAATCAAAAAGTGCGCCTCTTGACCGAAAGAGGGGAAGAATGGCGAGCGGCCGAGGAGGTCAGACCCGGCGACGATTTTCGGGTCCTGGCCGGGGAAAGGGTCCCCGTAGACGGCCGGGTCCTTTTGGGACGGGCTAAACTGGACGAATCCTATTTGACCGGTGAGTCGCGGCCGATAAAAAGAGGGCTCGATGAGGAGGTCCGGGCCGGCGCTTTAGTCCTTGACCACCCGCTGAGTATGCGGGCCACCCGCGTGGGAGCGGAAAGTTCCATCGGTCAGATCATAACTTTGATGCAGGAGGGCCTGTCCAGGAAGACCGCGGTCGAACTTTTGGCCGATCGGTTGACCCGCTGGATCGTACCTGCTCTCTTGGCTTTAGCCGCGGGAACCGCTCTGGTACTGGCCTCTGGCGGTTATTCGCTGGAGGAAAGCCTGCTGCGGGCCGTCACGATACTGGTCATTTCCTGCCCCTGTGCCTTGGGGATTGCCACCCCGCTGGCCAAAGTGGCGGCCATCGGCGTGGGCCGCAGAAAAGGAATTCTCATCCGCGATCCGGCGGCTCTGGAAAAAATAAGAAAATTGGATGTCTTGATCTTCGACAAGACCGGGACCTTAACCGAAGGTCGATTTTCCTTTCGGGAAATGGTTTGCCTCGAAGGCTCGCCGCAGGAGGCCTGGCAAAAAATTGCTTCGGTTGAGGCCTTTTCCGATCACTTTCTGGCCCGGGAGATTCAAAACCAGTCCCGGGAGTTTTCCCTTAGCCCGGAGGAAGTGAAGGATTTTAAGGCACTCCCCGGTTTCGGGGTCCGCGGGGTGATTGCCGGCCTGGAGGTGATCATCGGGAATCGAAATCTGATGCAGTCTCAGGGGCTGAGATTTCCCGCGACTCTTGAGCCGCAGGCCAGGACTCTGTCGAGCCAGGGCGCGACGGTCGTTTTCTTCGGCTGGGCGGAACAGGTTCGAGGATTACTGGCTTTTGGGGATACGCTCAAGAATACGGCCCGTGAGGCCGTTTCGGGTCTTCAAGAAAAAGGTTTTGGGACCTGGCTGGTTTCGGGTGACTCTCTGGAGACTACCGCCGCCCTGGCCCGGGAACTGGCTATAGACCCCTATATCGGCCAGGCCCAGGCCCAGGATAAGGTCCGCCTCATTAAGGAACTCCAGCAGAAAGGACATCGGGTGGGCATGGTCGGAGACGGACTTAACGACGCCGCGGCCCTGGCCCAGGCCGACGTGGGTTTTGCCCTGGGAACCAGGGCCGGAATCTTATCGGAGGCCGCGGATATTACGCTTTTAACCCCTGATCCCCTCGGGATCCAGGAGGTGTTTCACCTGGCCAGGGTGAGTTTTAGGATTATTCGACAAAACCTGCTCTTCGCTTTTTTTTATAATCTGCTGGGAATTCCCCTGGCCCTGACCGGCTGGTTGAATCCTTTGATCGCCGTTCTGGCCATGTTTGCCAGCAGCCTGACCGTGGTCGCCAATACCCTGAGAATTAACAGCACCGCGGCCAACAGCCCGGGGAATATTTGAATTCGAGTTGAGAAACGGAGGTTGCAAAATAGCGCGATTTTCCTTACACTGGTATCTTAAAACCACACCAAGGAGGAGTATGCCATGCATGACAAAAAAGAGTTGTGTGATCGAATCAGATCCCTTTATCCTGAAATGGGGGAGTGCGGTATCGAGGTCAAGGTGGACTTTGATGAGGCCAAGAAGGCCTGGACAGTGGATCTGGATAAGGATGCCCATCATCTTAAAACCTATCTGGAACCGATCGATGCCGATACCTGCATGGAAGGCAAGCAATGTGTCAGTTTGGGGATGCAGATTGCCCAGTTGGTAGCCAACGTTAAAACCGCCGGCTAACCGGAACCTTTAGCGCTCCACCCGAAACGGATGGGTGGCTTAGGGGTCGGATCATTGCGGCCCTGAGGACCCATCCGCTTGGAAATCGTCCTTTTGTTTCGCCAGGAAGGCCGCAACAGTGAAAGGGCCGAACCATGAAAAACTATGATGTTATTGTCATTGGTGGCGGAGATGTCGGTCTGGGAATTGTTTTTAAAGCCGTCGCCCAAGGACGAAAGGTGGCTCTGGTCGATAAGGGGCCGGTGGGGGGGACTTGTCTTAATTTCGGCTGTGTGCCTTCGAAAACGCTGATCCATACCGCCGATAAAATTCTGGAGATCCGGGAAGCGACCCAATTTGGGGTTCAGGCACCCATCAAGCGGATCGACTTCCAGGCCATCATGGAGCGGATGAGAACAGCCGTTAGCGGCGGCAAAATCGGGATTAGAACGGCTCTGGAAGAATCGGAAAATCTTGACTGGTTGAACGGCGAAGGTCATTTTACCGATCAGCACACCCTCGAAGTGGGAGGTCAAGAAGTACGGGGGAAAAAGATTTTTATTGCCAGCGGCGCGCGTCCCTCGATCCCCTTGATCAAAGGGCTGGAACCGACTCAGGTTCTGACCAATGAGAACGTGCTGGAATTGAAGAAAAGGCCGGAGAGCCTGATCTTTATCGGCGGTGGATATGTCGGCCTGGAGTACGCCCATTTCTTTTCGGTCCTGGGCACCAAAGTCGCCATCCTGCACCGGCATTCGACCTTCCTGCCCGGGGAAGAGCCGGAAATCTCCGAATTGTTAAAGAAGGAAATGGAAAATTCCATTGATCTGCATTTGGGGGTCGAACCCCAGGAAGTAAGAAAGACCGACCGAGGGTATCGGGTGCTGGCCAAGGACCTGCGCAGCGGAAAGAAAAGAGAAATCGCCGCAGAAGCGCTCTTCGTGTCGGCCGGCAGAAAATCCAACGCCGACAGGCTAAAGGTTGAAAACGCCGGGTTAGAGACCGACCCGCACCATTTCATCAGGGTGGACAGCACCCTTCAGACCAACAAAAAGCACATCTGGGCCCTGGGGGATGCTATCGGCCGGGCGATGTTTACCCATGCCGGAGACCGGGAAGCCGAATTGGCCTGGCACAATGCCACCCACAGGAAAAAGATCAGAATGGATTTCGAAAACGTCCCCCATGCGGTTTTTACTCATCCGCAAATTGCTTCGATCGGTTTGACGGAGGAGCAGGCCCGAAAGGATCACGAAATCCTGGTGGGCCGGGCCCGATATTCCGATACGGTGATGGGGGAGGCCATGGCCGAAAAGGAAGGATTTGCCAAGGCGATCGTGGAAAAGGGTACGGGGAGGATTCTGGGGTTTCATATTATTGGTCCTCAGGCGGCCCTGCTGATCCAGGAAGTGGTCAACGCGCTGATCAACCGTCAAGACGTAAATTCCATCATCGATTGTATGCACATATTTCCTGCTCTTTCCAACCTGATACCGGAGACTCTAGCCAATCTCGAATAACGCCCGAGGAAATATATTTTCAGGTTTTTAATTTGGAAATAACGCCGTTCAGGAGGGACGCGCCGGCCCCTGGTCGCGCGGCTCGCGGACCCGGCGGGCGGAGCGCCTGACCACCAAGGAAGACGTCTGAGAGAAACCGGAGCAAGCCCCTGGAGAGGAGGACAACCTATGGACAAGCCCCAAAGGGTCAGCAGCCCGATTTACACTTTTTTTCCTATCGAAGTCGAAGGTTTCGATTCTTTGGCCGAGTTGGCGTTGGATCTGCATTTGTACTGGAATCACTCGGCCGATGAAGTCTGGCAGCAGCTTGATCCCGCGCTCTGGCAACTCACCTATAATCCCTGGGTCGTCCTGCAAACGATCTCCCGGGACCAGCTCCAGCGGGCCTTGGCGGAACCCGTTTTTCGTAAAAAGGTGGATGAACTCTTACGAGACAAGCGCCAGCGGGAAGAGTCTTCCGCCTGGTTTCAACAAAACCATTCGTTCGCCCCGCTGACGGGGGTCGCTTATTTCAGTATGGAGTTCATGTTGAGCGAAGCGCTGCCCATCTATTCGGGAGGGCTGGGCAACGTGGCCGGCGATCAACTCAAAACCGCCAGTGATTTAGGTGTGCCGGTGTTCGGCGTGGGACTGCTTTACCAGCAGGGCTATTTCCGTCAGGTCATCGACCGGGACGGGGCCCAGCAGGCCCTCTTTCCCTACAACGACCCCGGCCAGTTGCCGATCAGGCCCCTGCGCGAACCGAACGGGGAGTGGCTGCGGCTGGAGCTGACCCTGCCCGGTTACTCGGTCTGGCTGCGGGCCTGGGAGGTCCAGGTGGGGCGGGTGAAGCTGTATCTGCTGGACAGCAATGATCCGGCCAATTTTCCGTCCCGGCGGGGGATCACCAGTGAATTGTACGGAGGCGGCCCGGAGTTGCGCCTCAATCAAGAGTTGGTCCTGGGCATCGGCGGATGGCGTCTGCTGGAGGCCCTCGGCCTCCAGCCCGAAGTCTGCCATCTAAACGAAGGGCATGCGGCCTTCGCCGTGCTGGAACGGGCGCGAGCCTTTATGGAAGAGACCGGGCAACCTTTCGAAGTCGCCTTGGCCGTCACCCGGGCGGGAAACCTCTTTACCACCCATACGCCGGTTAGCGTCGGTTTTGACTATTTTCCCCCGGACCTGATGGAACGTTATCTCGGCTGGTACGCTCAAAATAAACTGGGCATCTCGCTGCAGGAGCTACTGGCCCTGGGCCGTCGAAACCCGAACGATTCCTCGGAACCTTTCAATATGGCTTATCTGGCCTTGCGAGGCAGCGGGGCGGCCAATGGAGTCAGCCGTTTGCACGGACAAGTGAGTCGGCGCCTCTTTCAGGGGATTTTCCCGCGCTGGCCGGAGGACGAAGTGCCGGTGGGACACGTGACCAACGGGGTGCATATGTCCAGTTGGGATTCGGAAGAGACCGATGCCCTCTGGACCGGATCTTGCGGGAAAGACCGCTGGCTGGGAACCTTGGAGAACCTGGAGGAAGACATGCGCGTTCTGCCCGATACCCGACTCTGGGAATGCCGGGCCTCCGCCCGCCAGTCTCTGATTGAATATGTCCGGGAGCGACTATCCCGGCAACTGGAGGCCGCGGGCGCGTCACCCGAGGAGGTGGAAGGTGCGAAACATCTTTTTGACCCCAACGCCTTGACGCTGGGCTTTGCCCGGCGCTTTGCCTCCTACAAGCGACCCAACCTGCTGCTGCACGATCCGGAGAGACTCCGGCGTATCCTGACCGATTCCCGGCGCCCCGTGCAACTGATCCTGGCCGGCAAGGCCCATCCGGCCGATCGGATCGGACAGGCCATGATTCAGGAGTGGATGCAATTTATCCGGAGAGACGAGGTCCATAACCAGGTGATCTTTCTGAGCGACTACGACATGCTCTTAACCGGGCAATTGGTGCAGGGAGTGGATGTCTGGATCAATACCCCCCGGCGGCCGTGGGAGGCCTGCGGGACCAGCGGCATGAAGGTGCTCGTCAATGGCGGCCTCAATCTTTCCGAGCTCGACGGCTGGTGGGCGGAGGCCTACCGGCCGGAAGTGGGGTGGGCCTTGGGGGACGGCCGGGAACGTGACGGCGATCCGGCCTGGGACGCGGCCGAAGCCGAAACCCTTTACGATCTGCTCGAACGGGAGGTCATCCCCGAATTTTATGCCCGCGATGAGAACGGTATCCCCACGGCCTGGGTGGCCCGGGTCCGAGAGAGCATGGCGCAGTTGACGCCCCGGTTCTCCGCCAACCGCACGGTGCGCGAATATACCGAGCAACACTATCTCCCGGCCGCGGCCGTCTTTCGTGCGCGTGCTGCCGATCAGGGTGCAGTGGGCCGGCAGGTGGTCGAGTGGCAGCAGGCCCTGAAACAGCATTGGGTCTCGCTGCGCTTTGGGGAGGTGAAAGTGGAATCCGGCGGGGAGCAGCTCATTTTTGACATTCAAATATATCTCGATGATCTCGATCCGCAGGCCGTAGCGGTCGAGCTCTATGCCCTAGGCGCCAACCACGACGGCCCGGTGCGGCAGAAGATGAAGCGCCTTCGCCCGCTGACGGGCGCAGCCGGCGGCTATGTTTACCGGGCCGCGGTCCCTGCGGACCGCCCGGCCACGGACTATACGGCCCGCCTGATACCCCACTATCCAGGGGTGGCGGTTCCCCTGGAGGCCGTTCATATTCTCTGGCAGCAGTGATTCGCCTCGGGGGTTTGAATGTATATAGGAATCTATCACTGCTTTTTAGGCCTTAGTTTTTTGCCGTCAGGCCGGGCTCGATCCGGCCTCCAGGTCCTGTGAGGCTTAACTGGGGCCTGGATTCCGGAATCGAAGTAGGAGGAAGAAAGAAGGGATGACTAAAAAAAATATCGAACTAAAGAAAGTTCGAGTTCAAAACCGGCGTGTTCACATGGCCAACGAACGAACCTTTCTGGCCTGGATTCGAACCAGCATCGGCATTATGGCCTTCGGGTTCGTAGTGGAAAAATTCGGGCTATTTGTGAAGCAGATGGGTTATTTTTTGGGACAGGCCTCCTCGACCGGTGCAAAATCCCCTCATCCGCTTAGCGGTCTCCCCGGGATATTCCTCCATTTTTGGTCTGATGCTGATCGCCCTGGGAGCCTTGATGGGGGTCCTGGCCTTTATCCGCTACAAGCGCACCGAAAAGCAGATCGATGACGACACCTACCATCCCTCTTTGATTTTGGATATTCTCTTGACCCTGTCCATTACCTCGATAGGCCTCTTTTTATTGATCTATATGTGGCATAGTATCTAGCCAAAAAAAATTTCATTTTTTTTGGCTGTAATAGAAACCACTATCTAAGGTGTTAGGATAAGATTCCAGCATCTTTGAACGAGAAAGCCAATCTCAGCCTATGTTCCTTAACATCATCTACTTCATGCTGGCCCTGTTCATCTTTCACACGGGGACGGCCGATCGGCTGACGATCCCCGGATTGTGGATGTCCACTTTGGGGATCCTCCTGCTGGGGACGTTCTTTGGTTTTGAAGTACACCGTCGTTTCAGACAATTGGGGCGTCTGGCCCAAGGTGAAGCGGTCGACCCTTACCTGACTCAAATTCGTTACCAGCGGGCCCAGCAGCAGTTCATGATTTTGTCCCTGCTGTTTTTCGGCACGGAAGTTTATTTCTTAAACCTGAAATCCCTGATCCTGTTGGTTCCCGGGGCCCGGCAGTTTTCCTCCTGGGAGGGCGTGCTGGGGATTTCCGTCTATCTGGCCCACCTTTCCCTGATCTGGTATTACGGCTTCCCGGCTTACCGGACGCTCTTTCATGTCGCCCAGGGTCAGGGCGCCTATGTCTGGTCCCAGTTCGAGTTCAATTTGCCCATCCTTTTTCCCTGGATCCTGATCACCGCGCTGACGGATGTGCTGGAGAGGTTCGGCGGGGCCCAAGTCAGGACCTTCCTGGACCATCCGCTGGGCGAGATTTCCTATATTCTGGTTTTTTTGTTGCTGATGTCTATATTTTTGCCCTATCTGATCAAGGTCTGGTGGCAGTGCCGGCCCATTCCCGAGAGTCCTAAGAAAGAAGAAATCAGCCGTTTCTGCCGGGAACTGGGGGCCCCCTTTCAGGAGATACTGCTCTGGCGGGTGTTTGAAGGTCAGATGTTGACCGCCGGGGTCATGGGCTTAATCAAAAGGTTTCGCTACCTCCTGATTACCCCGTCTTTGCTCCAACTGCTCACTCCGGAAGAACTGAAAGGGGTGGTGGCCCACGAGATCGGCCACATTCGTAAGCAGCATATGTTTTTTTATCTCCTTTTTTTCGGAGGCTATGCTTTGCTGGCCCTGCTTTTTTATCAGTGGGTCAGCCGGCACTTGTTGACCCAGCCGGAGATCCTGAAGCTGCTGATGCACTGGCAATCCCATTTCGAGGGACTTTTTTCCCTGCTGTCCATGGTCCCCCTGGCCATTTTCCTGGTCCTTTATTTCCGTTTTCTCTTCGGCTATTTTATGCGCAATTTCGAGCGTCAGGCCGACCTCTACGCGCTGCAGCTTTTAGGGTCTCCCGACCCCTTAGTCGGTTCCCTGGAAAAAATCGGGTTGTACTCCGGCCAGGACCGTCATCTGCCCAGTTGGCACCATTACAGCATCGCTCAGCGGGTGGATTTTCTGGAAAAAAGCAGCCGGGAGCCCCAAATCATCGCGCGGCACCAGAAGAAAGTTCTATTGGTCCGTGGGGATCTACCTGGTCTTGCTGATCGGCTTGGGGGCCTCTGTCTGGCGCTCCCCCGGCCTTATTACTTCCGGGGGACAGGGGGAGGTCCAAATCCTGGAAAAGCTGCTGACCAGGGAACTGCGGGTCCGGCCGGAAGACCCCCGGATCCTGTCGGGCCTGGGCCTCATTTACCAAGAGCAGAAGCGCTACGGCGAGGCCGAAGCGGCCTATGAAAAGGTTTTAAAAAAAGAGCCCCGGAATGCCCTGGTGCTGAATAACCTGGCCTGGATGTACGCCACCAGCCGGGATCCCAAGTATTTTAAGCCCGAGAAGGCCCTGGCCCTGGCCCAGGAGGCCGCGGCCCTGAAGCCCGACCCCACGATTTTGGACACCCTGGCCGAGGCCTACCTGGCCAACGGCCGGCCGGACCTGTCGCTGCGGATTGTGGAAGAAATCCTGGCGGGCGACCCCGATAACCGCGAGTATTTTGAAGGGCAGCGAGAGCGGTTTACTAAGGCCTGGGAAAAGGGGAAGTCGGAAAAGGTCAATCCGAAGATTCTAATTTAATCCTTTATCCCAGCACTTTTCTGACTTTAACCGCCAGGTCCCTCACCGAGAAGGGCTTCGGGATGAACTGTACGCCCTCATCGAGCATGCCTCGGTGGGCGATCACATCGGCGGTGTAGCCGGACATGAACAGGCATTTCATCGTCGGTCTGATCTTTTTAATCTGTTCCGCCAAGTCCCGGCCGTTCATTTCGGGCAGGATAACGTCGGTCATCAGCAGGTGAATCTCCCCGGTGTATTCCTCGACCAAACGCAGGGCCTCCCCCGGTGCGCCCGCGCTCAGCACGCGATAGCCCAGCTTAGCGAGGATCTCGCCGGCAAGCTTTAGGAGCGAGACCTCGTCTTCCACCACCAGCACGGTCTCGCCACGGGATAGCGGCTGCGTACCCTCGCTTTCCTCCTGAGCCTCGACGCCTTGGCCCGTCTGCCGGGGCAGATACACTTTAAAGGTCGTTCCTTTCCCTGGTTCACTGTAGACGTTGATGAAGCCGTTGTTCTGCTTGACGATGCCGTAAACCGTGGCCAGCCCCAGGCCGGTTCCCTGGCCCACCCCCTTGGTAGTAAAAAACGGTTCAAAAATCTGCTCGAGGGTTTCCTTGTCCATACCGCAGCCATCGTCGCTTACGGCCAGCAGCGCGTACTCCCCCGGCACAAACCCCGGGTGATCGGCGCAGTAGGCCTGGTCCAAAACGGCGTTTCTCGTTTCGATGGTGACCTGGCCGACCTGGGCAATGGCGTCCCGGGTGTTGACGCACAGATTGGCCAGAATCTGTTCGATCTGGGTGGGATCCATCTTGACCGGCCACAAGCCGGAGTCCGGCAGCCAAACAAGATCGATGTCCTCGCCGATCAGCCGCCGGAGCATCTTGAGCATACCCTCCACGATCTCGTTCAGGTCGAGGAACTGAGGGGCGATCGTCTGCTTGCGGGCAAAGGCCAGCAATTGCCGGATGATGGCCGCGGAACGCCTGGCGGCTTTCATGATTTCCATGAGATCCTCATGAAGCGGCTGGGCCGGATCCACTTTTCCCAGTGCCATTTCCACGTTACCGAGGATCACGCCGAGCATATTGTTGAAATCATGAGCCACGCCGCCTGCCAGTCGGCCTACGGCCTCCATCTTCTGGGCCTGGCGGATCTGGGACTCCAGGGAAAGTTTCTCGGTGATGTCTTCGACCATCTCGATCGCCTCCGCAACCTCGCCCAAGGCGTTAAAGATCGGAGAAGCAACGATGCGGTAATTGCGGACGAGACCTGCCTGCGGTGTTTGCACCGTGGCTTCATGGACCAGGCCGTCCTGCAGTGTCTCACGAGTCGGGCAGTAGACACACACCTCTTCGCGCGGCGGGTCGTTGAAGGCGCGGTGACAGATGGGACGTTGACCCGGATCGATGGCCGGGAACCACTCGCGCATCCGGCGGTTCAGTTCGAGGATCTCCATCTTAGGACTGATGAGGGCCACGCCGATTCCGATGTTGTCCAGGATGCTGCGCATCTTAGCCTCGTTCTCTTTCAAGGCCCTCTCTGCCCGCTTGCGGCCAGTGATGTCCTTAACAATCACGGAAACACCTTCTTTGGTCGGATAGGAGCTAATATCATGAACAATGAGCTCATCACCCGGGTAATTGACTGTCAAATGCTGCGGCTTTTTAGTTTCAATAGTCACTAAATACATATCTTTTGTTTGTTTTCGTGCCTCATTGTCCGGAAATATTTCCAGAAGAGATTTTCCAAGAGCCTTTTCTGCTGGAATTCCCGTAAGTTTTTCGCTCGCCTGGTTCCAGTAGGTGTATCTGAGATTTTTGTCCATGGCAAAGAATACATCCGAGATACTCTCGGCAAGTTCTTGGTATTTATTGTTGGCCTCCAGCAATAACTCCGCCGCCTTCTTTTGCTCGGTGATGTCGATTACCATAGAAAGATAATTCAGTAATGCGTCGTGTTCATCGCGGATGCTCGAAACAATCAGATTACCCCATAGTACTTTGCCGCTCTTGTTGATATATTGTTTTTCGATTTGGTAGAAGGGTATTTCTCCACGTCCCACTTTCTTGACATTCTCCATGTCCTGCTGGAGATGATCGGGGTGGGTTATATCGGCGAACGTCATGGAACGGAGTTCATCCGCTGAGTATCCCATCAGGCGACAGAATGCGGGGTTCGCTTTCTCAAATACCAATGATGGCGAGGTGATGACGATACCCACCTGATGCGCTTCTTCAAAGATTTTTCTAAACCATTCTTCGCTGGCTCTTAACGCCTTCTCCGCCTCCTTGCGCTCGGTGATGTCACTCTGAAAATTCAGAGTGGCCGGTCTTCCCTTCCAGTTGATCGCGACGGCATTCAGTTTTACCCACCTGGTGTCGCCGTCTTTATGAATAATTCGAAAATCGTAGATGGGAGGAAGTTCCTCACCCTTCATTCGCCTAACACGCCGACGGATAACCATGTCCCGGTCATCCGGGTGAATGAACTCAATATAGGGCCTTGACCCGAGTTCCTCAGCGGAATAACCGCTCATCATGACGGTCCTCGGATTGAAAAACACCAGTTTACCCCCCTGAGCCACAAAAATGGCCTCGTTGGCATTCTCAAAAAGATCGCGGTAGCTTTTCTCGCTCTCCCTCAATTTTTCCTCCGCCCGCTTGCGCTCGGTGATGTCGTGACTCAAGGCCATGATACCCGCGAGCTTCTTCTTTTCGTCCCGGAATAATGACAGGTGGTTTTCCAACCAAACGGTGGAACCGTCCTTTTTGTATTCCTCCAATTCCAGGATGCGGGTTCTGCCAAGGTCTGCCGTACCACTGGCTTCCCATTTCATCTCTTCTTCAAAGACCCTGGCAACGACTTGCAGGGATTCAGGCGTCAGGATCTGTTCCAGGGTCTGCGCCATGACCTCTTCAGCCGTATATCCTCGAAGGCGAATGACGGAAGGGCTGACGTAGGTAAAACGTAGATTCAAGTCCAAGATCGTTATAACGTCCGCCATGTTATCGACAACCAAACGATATTTTTTTTCGCTTTTCCGGAGCGCCTCCTCCGCGCGCCTTTGTGCCGTAACGTCTAGGAGTATTCCGCGAGCGCCCTTAAAGAGGCCGTCTTCCACGATAGGTCTGGATTGCGTCCGCGCCCATCTGAGATCACCGGATTTGTCGCTGACTCTATACTCCGATGGGATTTCTTTCCCTTGGCGGAGATCAGAAAACCATTCCGCCAGACCAGGCCGATCATCATTATGCGCCATCTCGATAAAGTTCTTCCCGAGGAGATCGGACGAGTCGTATCCCAGCATATCCCTGATGGCCGGACTGATATAAAGGACCACACCCTGACTGTCCAATTCATAGATGACATCTCTGAGGTTTTCCACCAGACTCCGGTATTTCTCCGCGTTTTCTGATTTCTTCAGCGCGGCATTTTGCGAGCGCAATTCCGTCAGTTCATGCACGAGCTGCTCTCTGGTCTTATGGTCGTCTTTCATCAGGTCACCTCTGGGGATGAATAAAACAAAAAACCCACCGCTCTCTTGAGCAAGGGGGTCTATTATTCTTTCATGGGACTTCCTTTTTTTTGCTTGTTCTCATACATCAACTTGTCCGCCTCGGCCAGCAGGACTTCGATGGAACAAGGGTTTTGGGGGTCAAAAAAGGCTAGACCCAGGCTCATGGAGAGGGTATAGGAGTTCTTGGTTTGGCGATTATGGTCATCCAGGACTTTCTTGAAGCGGCTGATCATTATTTCGGCTGAGGTCTCAAAGCCGTTCATCGCCAAAACGACAAATTCATCCCCCCCCAAGCGGGCAATGATGTCCGATTCCCGAAAGGTCTCTTTAAGTATCTGTGAAATATCCTGCAAGGCCTGGTCACCTTCTTTATGGCCCAGGGTATCATTAATTCCCTTCATATTGTCCAAATCTCCAAAAATGAGCAGCACCTCCATTCCCTTCCGTTGGGCCCTTTTCAACTCCTGCTCGGCCAGGGTAAGAAACCCCCGGCGGTTATAGAGGCCGGTGAGCTCATCTTTAATCGATAAGGTCCTGAGAAGCTCCTCGGCCTGCTTACGGTCAGTGATATCCCTTAGATAGACCAGGGCCACGGGCTCTCCCTGATAAGTCGTCCTGGCGGCGGAGACTTCAACAGGGATGGGTTCACCGTTTTTCCGTTGGCCCATAAATTCATATTTTTGAGGCGGCGCTTCCCCTTTTTGCCTTCGACGGGTCATATCCATTACCCGCTCCCGGTCATCCGGATGGACCACCATACCAACCGGTTGGCCTATGATTTCTTCCGGACGGTCATAACCAAAAATTTCGACCAGTCGTTGATTGACAAAGAGGTGCCGGTCCCCTTTAACCAGGGCAACACCGTCATTGGATTGTTCAATGGCCGTCCGATAGCGCTCTTCACCCTCTCTAAGTTTCTCTTCTATCCTGGCGGTCTGGATAACCTGAGCGGTACTGTTGGCCAGACCTTCCAACAGAATGTCATCGTAGGGCGAAATAATGTGCCGGCTGAAAAGGGCCAATACCCCGATCGATCCCCCTTCGCTAGACAGGAGCCGGTATCCCGCGCAGGAAATCAGACCCAGCTCTTTGGCCCAGTCGTGATTTTCAATAAGGGGTTCATGGAGTACGTCGTTGGTCAAAAACTTGGGAATATTTCCTGACGCTAGAAGTCCGATCATGTATTGTCCGTAAGGCACCCGGCCATGAACCTCACCGTCGGTGTGCGTGTAACGCCCGGAACTGGCCAGCAGGTGAAGACATTGTTCCTTCTCTCGGCAAACGGGGGGGCCTTCCTGCTCCTGGGCGTGCAGACACTCAGAGCACCTATCCCCCGGTTTAACGGTCCAGATTCGGGCAAAATCCGCCTCAAATATTTGAACCAGGCCCTCGGTGATTATTTTGAGCTTTTCCCCCTTGGTTTTAGAAGTAATCAATTCCTCCCGCACCCGATTGATTCGCGCTAGTTTGCTTTCCATAAGCTTGCGATCGGAAACGTCTACCAGGGTGCCGTGTATGGCTGGTTTCCCTTGATAGGATAAAGGAGTTCCCAGGACTTCCACTTCTATCAGAGAGCCATCCTTTCGAAGGCCCTGCCAGAAAAAGTGGACCAGATGCTGATTTTCCGGCAGGGGTTGGGTCATTATCTTGAGGACCCGATCACGTTCCAGAGGGGCAACCAGCTCCAGGGGATCGAAAGAGGTTTCCAATTCCTCCGGGCGATAACCAAAGATCTCGGCCAAGCGGGGATTGACAAAGACGAATCGCCTACCCTGGATCAAAAATACCCCCACCGTGGACCCCTGGACCAGTGCCCGGTATTTCGTCTCCGACTCAGTTAGAGAGCTTAAGGTCTCGCCGAGCAGGGAGGCCATGTTCTTAAAACTTCTGCCGAGATCCCCCAGTTCATCCCGGCGTGAAATCAGACCGGCAGGTTCTTCCCAGGCCCCCCCCTGATACTGTTTGATGCTGTTAGAAAAGGCCTTGAGGGGTTTGATAATTATTCTTATTACCCAGATCCCGATCCCTACGCCCACGAACAAGGCTATTAGGAGAAATAGGGCAATCTCCTTTTTTAAACTATTCAAGGGGGCCAGAATTTCCTTCTTCTGCATGATGACGGCCACCATCCAATCGGTGGTTTGCAGGGGGTGGAAGGCCAGAGTATATTCCATCCTATCGGCGCCTTGGCGATCTATTACCCCTTTACTTCCCTGAGGGAGGCCCCTGAGCAGCGGATCCGTGTAAGGAGGTTCCCCTTCTTTGGAGGTCAAGTCGAGATCAGGATAGTAGAGTAATTTTCCTTTGGAATCATAGATCATGATCTTTCGGTCCTGACCGATCTGGATGTCTCGGATGTTT
Source organism: uncultured delta proteobacterium (assembly GCA_963743305.1). Classification (GTDB taxonomy): domain Bacteria; phylum Desulfobacterota; class RBG-13-43-22; order RBG-13-43-22; family RBG-13-43-22; genus CAVQSS01. Next base: position 106,340 of record CAVUPH010000030.1, on the reverse strand, counting down.
CCGGCAAAGTTTCTTTGGAGGAGATTGACCGATCCGGCAAAAAGCCCTAAAAAATTACCCTGATACGAGAGGAGGGGGACCGTAAAAGTAATAATATTCGCCCCGGTCCGTTTGGATTGATAAGGAGAAGAGATGATGGGTTTTTTTTCGGAAAAAGTCCTTTTGAAATATTCCCGAAAGGAGACGTTGATCCCCCTGATATCTGAAGCCGGATAATCCACGACCAGAACCCCTCGGGCGTCCAGGATAAAAAATCCGTTCATCAAAACGGGAATTGGCGAAAAAAGCAGACTGTAAATAGGTTTGGATCTTACCCCATTTACCTTCCACCAAAGCCTGGGTATCCATATGTTGAGCCAGATTCAGGATATCGGTTTGGGAATCTAAAATAAAGGCATCGAGGCGATTGCTCACACCGGCGGCTTCATGGATAAGGTCCTGGTCGGCCTTGTCACGCAGGGATTTATCTAATAGGTAAGACAAAAGCCCCCACTGGCTGAGCAGGGCCGACAGCAGGAGGGCGGAAAGAAAAAGGAACGCTTTGGATTGAAGCCTCATAATTTAGAACTTAAACCTCTTCGCCTGGCCAGGTGTTGGTATTCGGGCCGTAAGCCTCCATTTCGTTGCTTTGGCCATTCACCGAATCCTCAATAAGAAAACCCCGTTTCTCCTCCGAGAATTGGGGTTTCCGCAAATCTCCCATAAGGATGCCTTCCTTTCGGTATAAGGACGAAACGGGAAGATGGGTTAACTTATTGATCCGATCTTAGATTAATTTATGGTTGTTCGCCCTTTTGGGGGGTAACCACCCAAAAGGGCGAAGCGGCTAATTTATTAACTATACACCATTTTGAAAATAAGAAATAGGGTGAACGAATTCGATCCTGGAGGGAATTGGTTCGGGGGAGGGGATGGACGAAACGACTTTCGTTCGGAATCCCTTACCAGATTAAATTTAGACCTGAGACTTTGTAGTCATTAAAGCTCTTATCTTTGGAAATAAGGGGCATTTTGTTTTGAATGGCCTGCCAGATAATCAAACGGTCAAACGGATCTTTATGGCCGATTTTCGGCAGCTTGTAAAAGGTGGCGGCTTCGCTGGCCGCCAAAGGGAGCGTTTCAAAATCCAGTTGATTGGCTGATTCCAGGAGTTGCTCCGGGAGGAGGTTGATCAAGGACATTTTGCCGAGGGCAACCTTTAAAGATATTTCCCAAAAGGATATCACGCTGACAAAAATCCGGTTGTCCGTTTTCTGGAGGATATCCCGGGCTTTCGTCCCCAATCGATCAGGATCCAAGATCGACCATAAAAAGGTATGGGTATCGATGAGAAAATTCATAAGGAAAGCAATTCCTCATCCTTGATTTTAAAATCCGCGGTGATCCTAAAGGCAGCTTTTCCTTTAAGAAGGCCGAGCTTTCTTTTCTTAGGGCTTTTAAGTGCGTTATAAGGGGATAGGATCGCCACCTTCTCCTTATGCTTCCCAAAACTGATTATAATCTTCTCCCCCTTCTTTATTCGTCCCAAGATGGTCGAAAAATTGGCTTTCAATTCACCGATAGGTATCACGTCCATGTTTCTCCTCCAACCTTTTTTGCCATTTTGGGTTTTACTTGTCAAGTTGTCAAGAAAATATTCCAGCTCATGTTTCGCCAGGATGGCCTGGAGATCCATCGATTAGGGATGAATTCGGGGAATCGGGGTCTGAGGACTTCAGCTTGCTATACAAATCCACTAAGAAGGGAGCATTTCTCCCGGGTTAAGGTGTTAGGGCCTCCAGCAGCACTTTTAGGAAGGGTTCCACTTGATCGAAATATTCCCCGGGGGGGCCCGGGCGGCGGACTACTACGATCCGGCATCCTTCCATCCGGGCCGCTTCCAGCTTTTCTGTCACTCCGCCCGCCTTTCCGCTGTCCTTGGTCACCAGGACCCCAATTCGAAAATTCCGGATAGTTGTTCGATTTTCGTCTATGGAATAAGGCCCCTTGCCGGGAATAATCGCTTCCAGGGGGAGGCCGAGTTTTTGGCAGGCGGTCCGGGAATCGGGGTGGTCCAGGACGCGGGCGATGACCGGGAGGCCGGTCCTCCGGCTTTCCCGGATATAAGGCTCCAGGTTCTTGGAGCCGATGGTCAGCAGGACGGGAGCGCCGAAGGAAAAGGCCAGGACAGCCGCTTCCCCATGGTCGGCGGCGGTCAGGATTTCGCTCGATCCGGAAAGGGCTGGTGGTCGAAGCCAGCGAAAATAGGGGAGTTGCAGTTGTCCGGCGACCTTGCGGGTCAGCGGACCGATGGCTTCGGCATAGGGGTGGGTGGCGTCCACCACCCCGCGAATTTTTTCATCAAGAAGGAGTCGGGTGAGTTGCGGTTCATCGAGCCGGCCGGTCCTTCTCCGAATGGCGGGATGGTTCCCGATGTCCAGGGGGATGTCGGTGGCGGTCGAGACCAGCACCGAGAAACCCTGCTCGGCCAGGGCGTCGGCCAGGGATGCGGTTTCACTGGTGCCGCCTAATAATAAGATCATTTTTCGCCTGGCGCAGAGCGCGGAGCGCACAGCGTTCAAAACATTTCTAATTTAAACGGTATTAAGAAAGAGGGTTGCCTTTCAGGTCTTTAAGAACGCGCTGCGCCAAACGCTCCGCGCTTCGCGCCTCACACTTTATATCCCCTCGGGGTGATGAACCAGTCCAAGACTTTCCTGGAGGATCGGTTGCCGATGATGACCAGGCTGCGCATACCGATTTCTTTTTCCAGGACTTGAGCCAGATTGGTCAGGACGATCTGTTCCTCCTCCGTGCCCACCGCGGTTCCAATGCCCACCGGGGTGGTTCCCAACCGGTGGCGGGCGAAGAGGGCCACGGCCTCTTCCAATTGCTTCACCCGTTTTTTGCTTCGGGGATTATAGAGGACCGTGACCAGGTCGGCGGCCGCCACGGCTTCCAGTCGCATCCGGATAGTCTCCCAGGGCACCAGCAGATCGCTCAGGCTGATGACGGCGTAATCCAGCATGAGCGGGGCCCCCAGACGGGCGGCGGCCGCGCTAGAGGCCGTGAGTCCTGGAATCACCTCGATGGAGACGAAGCTTCCCTCGGCGGCGGCCAGCTCCAGGGCCAGTCCGGCCATGCCGTAGATCCCCGGGTCCCCGGAGGAAACCAGGGCTACGGTTTCTCCGGATCGCGCCAATTCCAGGGCTTTCCGGCAGCGTTCGCTCTCCTGACGCATTCCGGAGGATACCAATTTTTTCCCTTTCGTCAGATCGGCAATCAGTTCCAGATAGCGGGAATAGCCGGCGATAACCTGACTTTCCTCGATGGCCCGTTCGGCCCTCCGAGTTCGATCCAATGGTCCCCCGGGGCCGATACCGACTACAAAAAGTTTTCCCGGGCCAGGGCCACGGTTACCCCGTTGAAGATCTTCTTGGGTAGTATTAATCGGGTCCTCCTTCCTGCCAACAGGGCCGAGGCCTCGGCCACGGCCGGCAAGTTCACTTTTTGGCGCACGAATTCTGAATGCTGGAAAGGTCGGGCGGACAGGCGGATTTCTTCGGAGTCCACCAGCCGAAAGGGAATTCCCAGGGTCTGGGCCGCCTGAATGAGCCCGGCCTCGTCGGCCTTGATATCCGCCGAGGCCAGCCAGCGTACTTCCGCCTTGTCGATCCCGGTTTCCTGAAGGGCCGTCTCGACCGCCTCCAGGATTTTTTTAGCCGGGGCGCCCCGGCGGCAGCCCACGCCGACGATCACCGTCTTGAGGGCCTCGGTGGTGGTGGTGATGACCGGCTCGGCGCCGAGAATGTTCCCCACGGTCAGGGCTAAGGCATTGGCTCCGCCTTCGTGCCCGGAGAGCAGGCTGATGGCGAACCGCCCGACCGCATCCAGGACCACTACGGCCGGATCTTCTTTCTTATGTTTGATCCAGGGGGCGATGGCCCGGACCGCCACCCCCGTGGGGACGGCAAAAACCAGTCCCGGATACTCCCAGAATATTTTTCGGGTCAATTCGGTGATCTGGGCGAATCGTTCTCCGGAATGGTCGGAGCGGCATTTGTCATGAAGAAAAATGCGGGACTCGGGAAAATGACGGGCCAGCCGGGTAAGGAGCAGCGCCCCTTCGTTGGAAAGGCTGATCAGGGCCAGCCTCATTCCGGCCGGGCCTTTCGATAGCCGTGGGAAAAGGCCTGGTCATACAACTTGGAGGCCGGGATACGGCGGGAAAGGGCTTGACCCACGATAATCAAGGCGGTCTTTTTAATGCCGGCCTTTTCGACCTGACCGGCGATATCGGCCAAAGTCCCCCGGATCACTTTTTGGTCCGGCCAGGAGGCCCGGTAGACCACAGCCGCCGGGCCATCGGCGCCATAATGGGGGATCAGCTCGGCGGTGATCTCGGCTAAACGATCCACCGACAGAAAGATGCAGAGGGTCGCCCGGGAACGGGCCAATTCCTTGAGTTGCTGTTTTTCGGGAACCGGGGTGCGGCCGGAAGTGCGGGTCAGGATGATGGTCTGGGAGACCTCCGGAGCGGTCAGTTCGGCGGGCAGGGCCGCGGCCGCCGCCTGAAAGGAGCTGACCCCCGGGACCACTTCGTAAGGAATACCCCGAAGGTCCAGTTCGTTCATCTGCTCCCGGATGGCGCCATAAATCGAGGGATCGCCGGAATGCAGCCGGACCACATCGTTTCCCCGGGTCCGGGCCTGTTCGATGATTTGAATGATTTCCGGAAGGTCCATTTTGGCTGAATCATAGCGTTCGGCCTCTTCCGGCAAGCGTTTCAGTATCTCCGGGTTGATGAGGGAACCGGCAAAGATGCAACAGCGGCAGCCCCGGAGTATCCGGTCCGCTTTGAGGGTCAATAGTTCCGGGTCTCCGGGCCCGGCGCCGACAAAATTAGACTTTCAATTCGGATTTGCCTTTTCCGGCATGAACCAAAATAATGGACAGGTAACCGGCTTCCGGTCCTTCGGCCCGCAGTTTGCGCAGGTCCGTTTCCAGGCGCTGGTCGGGCTGTCCGGCCCGGGACACAAATACGGCCTGGTCCAGCAGCTTTTTTTTCTCCAGCAGGTCCAGGATCTTGACCAGCCGTTTGCCGATCTTCATCAAGACCACCGTGCCGCCCCGGTCCAGGGCTTCTTCCAGGGCCTGCAAGTCGTCCGCCGTAGGGACGATGGTAACCGGTTCCTTGGCTTCGCCGATGGGAAAATCGGTCAGGGCCGCGGCGGCGCTGAAGGCCGTAATCCCCGGAACGGTCACCGCCTGCGTCTCGGGCAGGAGCTTCCGCAGGGCCCGGAGAAGATAAATATACGTGGAATAGAGCAGCGGGTCCCCCAGGGTCAGGAAGCAGGCGTCTTCCCCGGCTTGAAGCGCGGCGGCCACCTGCCCGGCTGATTCTTCCCAGCGGCGGGCCAGCTCCACCGGATCCGTGATCATGGGAAAAACCAGCTCATGGATTTCAGCGTCGGCCCGCAGATAGGCCCCGGCAATGGCCAGGGCCGCGCTGTCCCCCTCCCCGCGGGCCTTGGGAACAAAGACCTGTCGGCACTTCCTCAGTACGTTGGCCCCTTTCAGCGTCATCAGTTCGGGGTCGCCGGGTCCTACACCGATCCCGTAAAGCGTTCCTAATTTCATAGTACCGATCCTTGTAGCATTTTTCCGGACTGTTCAAAAATCCCCCCAACCCCCCTTTATTAAAGGGGGGAGTTAAAGTCCCCCTTTGAAAAGGGGGATTTGGGATTCGGAACGTCTCGAAATGCCACCAAAGTCATATTTGGGAATGAATCCTCAATTGCGTTGCAATGCTTTTTATTCAGCGTCCCGTATCTTCTTGGGTCTATATTCAGTACTCAATTTCTTTTGCGCACCAAGATAAAAATCGTTCGCGAGGATAACGCCAACCCGGCAGAGGTCCTCGGGTCCAGTTCCCGGATCCGTTCGGTCTCGAGGGTCAAGTCCTCGCAGGCCCAGAGCCTAAAATCATCACCCAGAGCCGAGATCTCCTGAAGAATCCAGGCGAGGGAGTCCTGTCGACCTCCCAAAACAGCGATTTTGTCTATATCCTCCAACGTTTTCAGGTGAACCGAAGGGTCTTTCCCATGGGCGTCAATGATCCGGACCCCCAGCCAATCCAGTCCCAAACGAGCGAAGGCCGCCTGAAGGGAACTGACCCCGGGGATCACCCGGCAACGGCTCCGGCCGAAGCGTTTCAGGATCGGTTGGGCCAGGCTGGCCAACCCGGGGTCTCCGGTAACCAGCACGGCGATTTTTTTTCCCGGTTGCTGACCGATGGCGGCCAACACTTTTTCGGTGTGAGCTTCCATCAGGATTCGTTCACCCGGGTGTTCGGGAAAAAGATCCAGTAACCGTCGGGCGCCCACCAGCACTTCCGCCTCCTGAACGGCCCGGATGGCCGCCGCCGTCAGGTATTCCGGAGAACCCGGGCCGCAGCCTACGATAACGATGGGGTGAGGTTCATGGCCCATGGGGTTAAATCTCCCGCGCTGCCCAGGCGGTCTCCTTGGAGGTTGACTAAGACCACGGCGACATGGATCTGTTGCCCGGTAAATTTTTCCACCGCCCGTTGCACCCGCCGGGCCAACAGTGCCGGCCAGTTCGCCTCGGGTCTCCTCCGGCCAGGCGGCCAGAAAGCCCTCCACTGTGTTGGCTTCCGGAAGGGGTCCGGAAAAATGATCGGCGGCGATTTTTTCCACCAGAGGCAGGGCGCTTCCGGATCGGCCCGAATGGGTGTCCCACATCCCTTCGGCCAGCTTGACCAGTTTCCCGGGATGCCCCAGCACCAGCAGCCGGGGGACCTTTTCACGAATGGCCTGCCGCAGCATGTAGCCCCACTCGTTGCTGACCTCGATGACCTGCTCCGGGCGAAGGGCAAAATGCCTGTGCGCCGCCTTTTCCCCGATATGGCCGGGCACAAAGACCAGGTCTTTCAGGCCCAGGGCCAGGGCCACCTGCAGGGCGCAGCGCAGCGATTCCCGCAGGGCCGGACAACTGAACGGCCGGACCCTCCCGGTCGTCCCCAGGATGGATAAACCGCCCTGCACCCCCAATTTGGGGTTAAAGGTTTTGGCGGCCAGGGCTTTCCCGTCGGGGATGGATACGGTGACGCGGACGGCTCGGTCGGTGACTTCGCGAACCGCATCCCGGATCATCCGCCGGGGGACCGGATTGATGGCCGCCTCCCCGGGGGGAATGGCTAATCCCGGCTTGGTAACGATCCCGACCCCTTCCCCGGCCTGAAATTCAATTTCCGCTCCCTCCTTCCAATCCACCCGGGCCTTGATCACCGCCTGATGGGTAATGTCCGGGTCGTCTCCGGCGTCTTTGCGCACGGCGGCTTGGGCATAGTCCTGATCCGTCCGGCTCCAGACCACGGGGAATCGAACCCGTTCCCCGTCGGGAAGACCGATTTCTACGTTGGCGACCGAGACTTCTCCCAGAAGAAGAAGCGTCGCCGCCTTGGCGGCCGCGGCCGCGCAGGTTCCGGTGGTAAAGCCTGAACGAAGAGTGCTCACGAGAAGTTCAAAATCCTTTGCTGCGAAGATGGTTACGCAAAAAGATCCCCCAGGCTGTCATGGCGAGCGGAGCGAAGCAATCCCCATCTGGCCAACTGGCTGATCTAGGGGATTGCTTCGCTCCGCTCGCCATGACGCATTTTTCGAATTCCAGCGAAAGCATTTCTACTAACCCACCTTTTTGGGTTGGTCACTTTCTCCTTGTCTTCCAACAGCCGCAGCAGCTCCCGGCGGGCCTCGCCGATGGTCAAGGGAATTTTTTTAAAGGGCAGCCGATCTTCGTGTTTCAGACGATAAATCAATTCCGCGATTTGAGGCAGTCGGAGTTTCACCTGGGTCATCTCTTCCGGCGCCGTCAGGACTTCTTCCGGAGTACCGCTGCGGACAATCCGGCCCTGCACCAGGATATACAGCCGGTCCAAGAAAATAGGTACCAGATCCACGCTGTGGGTGGCCATGACGATAGTGACCCGAGATTCCTGGTTCAGCTTGGTCAGCAGGTTCATCATCTTGTATTCACCCATGGGGTCCAGCCCGGCGGTCGGTTCATCCAACAGCAGAATCTGATGTCCCATGGCCAGCAGGCCGGCGATGCAGATCCTTTTCTTCTGTCCGAAACTGAGGTGGTGGATCGATTTTTTGGCGAATCCTTCCATTTCCACGTCGGCCATGGCCCGGGCGACCCGTTCCCGCACCTCCCGGTCCGGAAAGCCCATGTTGATCGGTCCGAAGGCCACGTCTTCAAAAACCGAGGAGGCGAAAAGCTGATCGTCCGGGTTTTGGAAGACCATGCCCATCCGGCCGTAGATTTCTTTGGCCGTCAGTGTTTTAATATTCGACCCGTCCAGGGTGACGGTGCCCTTGAAATCCCGGATCAGGCCGTCCAGGACCTTAAGCAGCGTGGTTTTACCGGACCCATTGGCCCCCAACAGGCCGATAAATTCCCCGTCGTGGATAGAGAGGTTGATCTGCCCCAGGGCCGCCGTGCCGTCCGGGTAATGGTAGAAGACCTCCCGGGCCTGGAGCCTTACCGGGTTAGCTGCCATAGGATTCCAAAGGCCAGCAGCACCAGGCAGGAACAAAGGACTTCAGCCGTTTTGAAGGATTTATGTTTCATCGAGGGCAGGTGCCCGTCATAACCCCGTTGGATCATGGAGACCGAGACATTCTGGCTGTGCTCAAAGACCCGAAGGATCAGAGATCCGGTCAGGGTCCCGAAGGAATTCAGTCCCCGGGCCAGGCTGGAGTAACCGAAGCGGTTTTTCTGGGCCAGGTAGATCACCTGGGCTTCTTCCAAAAGGACGAAGATGTAGCGGTAGGCGAAGAGCAGAATCTCAATCAGGCCCTTGGGAACCTTGAACCAGGAGAGGCCGGCTATGAAATCGGTGAAAGAAGTACAAAAACTGAGCAGCACCACCAGGGAGACGGCTCCGATGATCCGGCTGCCGATCCGGAGTCCTTCCAATAGGCCGTCCTGATGAGCCGTCAAGGTCCAGCCCCAGAGGTCCAGGGAATAAAAGACTTCCCGACCGGTGAAGAAGGTTTTTAAAAAAATCAACATGAGAATTATGAGCAGCGGCTCGCCGATTCTCAGAAGGTAAACCTTAAGGGGTATCTTCATCCGGTTCAGGAGGAGTAGGGCGGCGGTGGTAACTATCCAGGGGAAGGCAAAGCCCTGCTGGGTTAAAATCATGATCAAAACCAAGACCGCGGCCGGAAGTTTAACCCGGGCGTCGATTTTTGAAAGCCAGTGATCCGGATGAAAGGAATCGGGGAAGAGTTCCATTTAATGAAGTGTCCCCCGGGATCCTTTAGGGCCCTCGGCCCGGTTGGTGAGAGGCGCTTTTTCAGTGATCAGCCTTCTCCAGTAATAGCCGGCCACAAATCCGCCCACGGCCCCGGCCAGAAGGAAGACAAACAGCAGCAGGTCACCTTGATCGGTATTGATGATCGGTTCCCGGGCCTCACGCCCCTGCTCCTTGGCAATTTTTTCAACCACCGACTCATCGATGCCGGGCCATTTCCCGCTTTTTTCCACAGCCAAGGCATAGAAGGAGTAGAGGCTAAGAAAAAAGAATACCAGGCAGACCATCGTTCTCTTGGCGGAAGTTTTCATACCAGCGCCTCCGATGATTTCAAGACCCTCATTTTGATTAACAGGTCGGGGCGTTTTTTGGAGAGTAGAATGACCATGCCGGCCGTCATCGCCCCTTCCAGGAGACCGAGGGGCAACTGGGTGGGAATAAAGGCGATCAAGATTTTAGTGAAGATGGAGGAGAAAGAGGCCTCCCCTCGAATTCCCAGGGTAAGGATAAAGGAGGTCATGGCGTAGGTGGCCCAATCGGCCAGTAATCCGGCCAAGAAACCGGCCACTGCCAGGCTGGCCCTGAATGTCCGTAAGATGCGGAAAGTAAAAAAGCCGACCAGAGACCCCAGCACTCCCATGGCCAATATATTCGCCCCCAGCGTGCTTAATCCGCCATGGGCCAGAAACAGGGCCTGAATCAGGAGGGCCACGGCGGCAATCAGGATACTGATGCCGGGGCCCACCAGAATCGCCGACAACCCGGTCCCACAGGGATGGGAACAGGTCCCGGCCGTGGGTACGGGCACCGGCATACAGGAAATGATAAAAACAAAGGCGGCCAATAGCCCTACCAGGGGCTTGAAGGACAAGTCTGTCCGGGAAATTTTTTTCAGTCGGTAAAGGCCGTAGCCGACAAAGGGAATAGCAACCAGAAACCAGAAGACGGCCCAGGAAAAAGGCAGAATTCCTTCGGAAATGTGCATGGCCCAAGCGTTGGATAAATGAACCGTTACATTGAAAAGCAACACGCCTAAAAGGCAACTGAATAGTTTTTGTTTTTTCATCAGCCGTCACCGTTTTTGCGATAAACCGCTGCCTCCTCGGGGTCCATGGGCACAAAGACCGCCTGGCCCGGAGGAATGGGGTATTTCTCCTTGGGGGGGAGGACGATCTCTCTCACATCGGAACAATCCGTGGAGGCCTGGATGCAGTGGTTGACCAGATCCACCAGGGATTCGTCGAACCCCAGACTTCGACCGAAGATCAACTGCACCTGTGGATGCTTTTTAGCCTCTTCCTGCATCATTTCCGGAATGTCCAGGAGGATATGCAGGCCGGTGTGCAGAAAGTAGGGGATCACTACCACTCGCGAGGCCCCCTGGCGCACGCATTGCTCAAAAGTTTCCGGGAAATGGGGACCCAGGCGGGACATAAAACAAACCTCCACCAGCGGGTAACCGAATTTTTCTTTCAAACGTTTGGCCACTCGGGTCATGGCCTGGCCGGCGTCCGGGACCCGGCTGCCGTGACCCAGCAATATAATGGCTTCCAATCCGGTGGGTTTGTTGGCTTGTTCTGCCATGACTATCCTCTCTTGTTTACTTCAGCTTTTTCATTAATAATTAATAATCAATTGTAATTATTAATTGTTAACGAAAAGTTGCGTCCTCTTTACTCGATTCTCTGATTCTGCGCCAGGGTGCAGAGGGCATGCACGACGCTGACCGCCAGCGGGCTTCCACCGCGCCTCCCGACCAAGGCAATGAAGGGTACCGGAAGCGTCAGCAGTTCCTGTTTGCTCTCCTCCACGTGAACAAAACCCACCGGCATTCCGATGACCAGGGCCGGTTTCAGGCCTTCCTCCACCACCATCCGATTCAATTCCAACAGAGCGATGGGGGCATTGCCGAATACCGCAATGGCCCCTTCCAACAGGGGCCGGGCCTTTCGAAGGCCCAACAAGGAACGGGGTAATCCCAATTCTTTGGAATCGCGGGCCACCCCTTCATCCGCCACATAGCAGACAATTTTCCCCGGTCCATAGTCGGGATTGATCCGGCGCAGCCGAGCCAGAGACAGACCGGAACGGATCATATTGGAATCGCAGTAAATCAGGCGACCCTCCCGCAGGGCCGAAACGGCCGCCTCCAGGGCTCCCGGAGAAAAACGGATGTCGGGAATGATGGAAAAATCGCCGACGGTGTGGATCATGCGCCGCACCACTTCCCATTCGCCGGGGCTGAAGGGATGTTCAGGGGCTTCCCGGTCGATCACGGCAAAAGATCGGGACTCGATTTCTTCCCCGTTGAAGGGGGCGGCCAAAAAATCTCGGATCACCGGGATGCGTTGATCCTTGGCTTTGGAATTATCGCTGGGTTGGATTAAAGTCATACAGCAACTCCGCAATGATGGATAAAGGTCGTAACGGCTTCCGGGCGGGAGGCCCAGTGCAGGTGGACATAACTGGCTAGCGTCTGCCGCTGCTGGAAGCCTTCCTGTCCCCCGGCCTTCGAACGCCGCCGCTGGAGGTGATAGGCCGCCGCCCATTCTCCGTTACGGGTCGGGTCTTCCAGTAGTTCCGAGTAATGAAATTCGTGACCCCTGAGTATAGCCCCCTTCCCGCCCCAGAGGGCGTCCCGGGTCAGGGAGACTTCCACATAACCCAAGGTTTTTAAACGTTCCAGCATCCGGGTCCAGGCCGGCAGAAGCCCGGTCAGGGGGTATTTCTTCCGGTCTCGGGTCTCTATCCCCTGGGTGAGATACATCAAACCGCCGCATTCGGCATAAAGGGGGCGGCCGGATTCGGCCCACCGGCGGACATCCTCCAGGAAAGGACGATTAGCGGACAGGGCCGGGGCAAATTCCTCGGGATAGCCGCCTCCAAAGTATAAAGCTTTTAAACCGGAAGGCAAGTGTTCATCGGCCAGGGGAGAGCAGGGGACCAGGACGGCTCCCTGCCGGGTCAATTCATCCAGATTATCCTGGTAGTAAAAGTGAAAGGCCTGATCCCGGGCTATCCCGATGGGCACCGCTTCGAAGGGAAGCGGGATTTCGGGCGGCGGAGCGGGGAAAGACAGGGCCGGGGCCTGGCGGGCCGCGTCCAGGATTTGCTCCAGGTGCGCCTGCCGGTCCACGACGGCCGCCAGTTCATCCAGGATGGTGGCAGACAGGTTGTGCCGGTCGGCGGTCACCAGACCCAGGTGGCGGCTGGGAAGATTGGGGAAGGCCCCCCGGGGAATGGCCCCCAGCAAAGGAGGCAGGGAGGCCGAGGCCAGGGAGGCGCTGATCCATTCCCGGTGGCGGTCGGTGCCGGAATAATTGGCCAGCACCCCGGCTATCCGGAGTTCGGGAGCGAACGCTTCGTACCCCTTGACCAGAGCGGCGATGCTGCGGGCCATCCCGTGGGCATTGACCACCAGCAGCACCGGCGCTTGCAGCCAGCGGGCGATCTCGGCGGTGCTCCCTTCCGAGGTGGCCGGGTCGGCCCCGTCAAAGAGGCCCATGACTCCTTCCACTACGGCCAGATCGGCGTCGCGGGTGGCCCGCTCAAAAAGCCGGAGGAGATAATTTTGATCGGTCATCCAGCCGTCCAGGTTATAACAGGGTCTTCCCGAGGCGATGGTCAAATAAGAGGGGTCCAGAAAATCGGGGCCGACCTTGAAGGTTTGAACCCGCAAGCCCTTCTTGCTGAAGGCCGCCACCAGGGCCAGGGTCAGGGAGGTTTTCCCTACCCCGCTCTGGGTGCCGGCCACAACGATCCGGGGGATGGAGCCGATCAAAATTCAACCCCTTCCTGGGCCTTCCAGCCGGCGGTAAGTCCATGCTTGAGACTGCGCATTTCGGTCACGGTGTCGGCCAGGGCCGTTAAGCCGGGGCCGGCCCCCCGCCCGGTGAGAACCAAAACCGCGTTTCCCTTTCTCCGGGAGACCGCCGCCATCACCTCTTCTTCCGTCAGCAGGTTTTTTTTAACCGCCGTGCAGACCTCATCCAAAATGATCAACCGATGCCTCCCGGCTTCCAAAATTTCCACCGCTTTTTTCAGCGCCTTTTCCGCGGCCCGGCGGTGTTCGCCAAACCGGGGGTCTTCCGGCGGGACCAGAAAACCCCGGCCCATTTGAAGGAGTTCTATCCCGGGAAGATTATTCAGGGCCGTCAATTCGCCGCTATACGTATTGGCCTTGATAAACTGCAGGATCAAAACCCGCTGCCCGTGGCCCACGGCGCGCAAGGCCATTCCCAGGGCGGCGGTAGTCTTACCCTTGCCGTCCCCGGTGAAGATCAGCATTCGACCCGGATCAGCCATCGTTGTTAAACCCTCGGCATAAAAGACGCGGAGCGCGAAGCGCAGAGCGTAAAGAATATTTAAAATTCGTGCTTGTTTAGAATTTCTGGTTTAGTTGCGCTTTGCGCTCTGCGCTTTGCGCTCCGCGTCTTTACTTGAGTCCCATCAAGCCGTAGATAAAATCCATCCGCAGGCTCCGGCGGACCGTCTCCGCCAGCCGGTCCAGGGCCGATTCCAGGTTGTAAACGGCCCGTATCCGCCCGTCCACCGGAAGGCCCCGGCGCGCCCGCAGCCGGTCGATAAACCAGCGGCGGAAGGCGTCGGCATCGAATAGCCCGTGGAGATAGGTCCCCCAGATCCGTTCCTGATCCAGACCGATCCCGATCACTTCGCCGTCTTCCCGGCGGACGACGGGCTGCAGTCCCTGGCCGTCGGTACGGCCGTGATGGATTTCATAGCCGTACAGATCATGCCCGGAGGGCAGGTGTTTGGCCTGGACCCGAACCAGCGTTTTCTCCTGTTCGAGGACCGTGGTCACCGGCAGCAGCCCCAATCCCCGGAGAGAGCGGCCCTCGGATTCGATTCCGTAAGGATCGGCGATCTCCCGGCCTAATATCTGAAAACCGCCGCAAACCCCCACCATCTCCGTTCGGCCTTCCCGGGCCATTTGGTTCAAGCGCTGTCCCAGGCCGCTTTCCTGTAAATAGATCAGGTCACCGATAACGTTTTTGCTGCCCGGGATGATCACCGCGTCCGGACAATTCAAGTCCTGCGCGCGGCGGACGACGCGCAGGGTCACATCCGGTTCAACCCGCAGGGAGTCAAAGTCCGTGAAATTGGAAATATGCGGCAGATCGATCAGGGCGATCTCCACCCCGGCTTCCGACCCCTGCGCCTGGTCCCATTGGCCGCTCTTGAAACTGACTGAATCTTCTTCCGGCAGGCCATGATCTTTCAAATAAGGCACGGTCCCCAGAACCGGTCGGCCGGTATGCCGCTCCGTGTACTGGAAAGCCGGCTCCAGCAGTTTTTCCTGGCCCCGGAAACGATTGACGATAAACCCGGCCACCAGCCGGCGTTCCCACTCGGCCAGAACTTCCATGGTGCCGATAAAGGAGGCAAAGACCCCGCCCCGGTCGATATCGCCCACCAGCAGGACCGGGGCGCCGGCGTATTCGGCCATGCGCATGTTGACGATATCGTGGTGTTTCAAATTGACTTCGGCCGGACTGCCGGCCCCTTCCAGAACGATGACCTCGTATTCCCCGGCCAGGGAATCATAGGCCTCCTGAACCCGGGTCAGGGCCTGAGGCTTATAGGCGATGTATTGATTGACGTCCATATTACCCACCGGCCGGCCGTGGACGATTACCTGGGCGCCGGTGTCACTGCTGGGTTTGAGCAGCACCGGATTCATGCGCACATCCGGGTCCAGTCGGCTGGCCTGAGCCTGAACCACCTGGGCCCGGCCCATCTCCCCGCCGTCAGGGGTGACAAAGGAGTTGAGCGACATATTCTGGGCCTTGAAAGGCGCTACCCGAAAACCGTCCTGAAGGAGTATCCGGCACAGCGCCGCGGTCAACACGCTCTTGCCGGCGTTGGAACTGGTCCCCTGAAACATAAGGGCCGGTGTTTTGGGGCGTTTTAGCCGGGGGACTTTGATATCGGCTAGAACGGCTTTCAGGGCGTCAGCCAGCCGCTGATTTTCGGCCTCCGTTCGCACCGCCACCCGGAAATAGCGGTCATCCAAACCCTGGTAATTGGCGCAAACCCGAATGGCGATCCCCGCGGTTAGCAGCTTGCGGGCCAATGCGGGGGCTTTTAGCTGCGGATGGTCGGAACGCAGGAAAAGAAAATTGGCCTCCCCGGGATAAACGGTCAAATAAGGGATGGCCGTGAGGGCTCGGAATAAAAGAAGCCGTTGTTCTTGGACATAGGCCCGGGTGGCCGCTTCATATTCCTGGTCCCGCAGGGCGTCCGCCCCGAATTGCTGGGCCAGGGTATTGACGGTCCAGGGTGGGCGTAATTCCTGGATTTTTCGGGCCCAGGCCGGCGCCAGGAGGGCGCTGCCCAATCGCAAGCCCGGGACGGCGTAGAATTTGGTGAAAGAGAGAAGGACGATTACATTGGGAGGGCGATTCCGGGTCAGACTGTCCAGGCCTTCCACGAAATCGGCAAAGGCCTCGTCGACCAGGAAACAGGTCCGGGGATGCCGGGCGGCCAAGGCCCGTAAGGCCAGGGGATCGAAGGTCAAGCCGGTCGGGTTGTTGGGCTGGCCGAGGATGACCAGTTCTCCCTCGGAGATTTGGTCCTCCAATTGACTCGGGTCCAATCTGAACCCCGCGGATTCTTTTAAATGGTGCCAGACAATAGGCAGGCCGGCGATTTGAGCGGCCCGGGCATAATCGCTATAGGCGGGAACCGCGATCAGGGCTTTGGTAACGGGCAGGGCCCGGGGAAGCAGATACAGCAGTTCGGAGGACCCGTTTCCCACCACGATTTCCCGGGGGTCAGTCCGGTAATGCTCGGCGATGGCTTCGACCAGGGGGGAGCATTCCGGGTCCGGATAATGGACCAGGGAGCTTAATTGGGAACTAATCAGCGAGCGGAACCATTCCGGCGGTCCCAGGGGATTGATATTCGCTGAAAAATCAAGCACCTGGTCGGGCCTGAGCCCGGCTTGTCGGGCTAACCGATTGATATAGCCGCCGTGTCCAAAGTTGTTGTCTGACATAATTTTATTTCGAAGAAAATAAAATCCCCGAAACCAATACCATGGTTTCGGGGATACCGTTTTCTATCCTCCCAAAAGGCAACCCTATATCCGCGAGGGTAAAATTCCAGATTCTGCTGGGCAGGTCTTCTGACTTCCGGATCTCTCTACCGGCCGCGCCTTCCCGTCCGTAACGAACAGTGGCTCTTGCGGCTTTCGTCCCCGGTCACAGCGGCGGGTCCGTGATGGAATTACACCATCTTCCCTTTTAAAGTTCTAGCGAACTACCCCAGATTGCCGATAATGATGTTAGCGGACTGAAGAAAAATGTCAATGAAAAAATGGCAAGCCTTCTCTACAAATACCCGCGGGATGTCAAAGATTGTCCGAAGCGGGTTGATTTAGGGAAAGGCGTTCCAATTGATTCAAAAAAATGGTATATTTCTATTTTAACATTAAGGAGCACGAACATTGCCCAAGCGGATTATTAGTGATCTTAAACCCGGAATGCGGCTCTTGAAAGCGGTGACCAACTCCAGCGGCATGGTTTTGCTGACCGAAGGACTGGAATTAACCGAGGAGCTGATCGAGCGGCTCCATAAAATGGAGATCGATAGCGTTTTTGTGCGGGGCGGCACCTTACCCACCCGGCCGCTGGAAGTCCTGCTTTCCGAATTGGCGTATCGTTTCAAAAAAACCGAAACAGAACCTCACATGGTGGAACTGAAAAGGATCCTGGCCGACCATATCGCCGGATTATACGAAGACGATGGATTATAAGACCTTACGTCGGGAAATTGAAAGTATCGAGACCCTGCCTACCCTGCCCAGCGTCCTTCACAAGCTGCTCCGGGTCATTGAGAACCCCAAGGTTTCCTTGAAAGAAATCGGCAACTTTATCTCCAACGATCCGGTGCTGACCACCCGGGTTTTGCGGGCGGTAAATTCACCCATTTACGGCTTTCCGGGACGGATCGCTTCGATCAACCAGTCCCTGGTCCTTTTAGGGGTGAATCTGATCCGCGGATTGCTGCTGGGGGTGTCGGTGTTCGAAGCGATGAAAAAGGCCCTGGCCGGGCTCTGGGAACATTCGGTGGGCTGCGCCACGGCCGCCCGGATTATCGGCCAGAAAATCGGGCTGAAAGACCCCGATGAGGTGGCGGTAGCCGCCCTGTTGCACGATATCGGCAAGGTCATCTTCAGCCTGAAGTTCCCGGCGGATTATGAACGGGTCCTGGAAGACGCAGCCCGGCGCGAGTTATTCGTCTTCCAGGGAGAAAAAGAATTTTTTGAGATCAACCACGCCGATGCCGGCGGCTGGATTGCTCTTAAATGGCATTTTCCACCGGCCTTGACCGAGATCATCGAGTACCACCATAAACCCCATTTGGCTCGGCAGGTCCCGGTACCCACTGCCGTGGTGCATTTGTCGGACATCCTGGTGCGGGCCCGCGGATTCGGTTTTGCCGGCGACCCCTTTGTCCCGGCCATCCATCCCCAGGCCTGGGAATTGCTCAACCTCTCGGAAGAGGATCTCCGGGCCATCCTGAGGGAATTGGACGACTCCCTGGATGTGGCGGGTGACTTTTTAGCCCTGGAATAAGGCCCCATGCAGACCATCGTGCATATTACCGGGGATCAGACCCTGGCCGGCCTGGTCGAAAAGCACCTGGGCGAGGCCTATAAACTGGTCTGTTTTTACCAGATCCAGTCCTCCCTGGATTACATCTATCATTCCCTGCCGGACCTGATCCTGATCGACTTGCGCCCCGGCGATCCTCTGGTGGCCCGGCTGCTTTCCGACCTGAAGGAAGATCCTATTTTCGGGCAGGTCCCGGTCCTGGCCGTGCTGGGGGATGATTACTTGATTACGGGATGGGAAGAACTGAAATGCGATGATTACCTGCGCCGGTCGCTTCTGGAAACGGATTTGGTCGCACGGGTGGGGCTCTGCATCCTGCGGGCGGAACGCAACATGGAAGTCAGCCCCTTAACCCGGCTGCCTGGGAATATCACCATTATCAAACAGATCCAAAGCCGGATGGACCGGGGCGACATATTCGCCCTGGCCTACGCGGATATTGATTATTTCAAACCGTACAACGACAAGTACGGGTTCAGTCGGGGGGACGAGGTCCTGAAGATGCTGGGCCGCCTTATTTTGAACATCGTCAAGCAAAGACAGTCCCAAAAGAGTTTTGTGGGCCATATCGGGGGAGATGATTTTGTTTTTATCGTCGAACCGGCCCTGGCGGAGGAGATCGCCGGAGAGATTATCGATCATCTCAAACAAATTATTCCCACCTTTTATGATCCCGAGGATCGGGAGCGGGGGGCGATTCTGGCCCGGGACCGCCGGGGCCGGGAGCGGACCTTCCCCTTGATCAGCCTGTCCATCGGAGTGACCGACAATCGGATCAAGAAATTTATCCACTACGGGCAGATGGCCGAAGTAGCCTCGGAACTGAAGAAATACGCCAAGGCGGTCCAGGGGAGCAGTTGCCGGTTCGACCGGCGTTGAAAAACCTTAGACAACCCTTCCTTATCAAATTAGGCACTCAATAATAATTAATTAACGATTGATTATTTGACGACTCGCAAAAAGTCCAAAACCCTGTCATTGCGAGCGAAGCGAAGCAATCCCCACCACGGTAACTAGCTGATTCTTGGGGATTGCTTCGTCGCTTCACTCCTCGCAATGACAGCGCTGGGGACTTTTTGCGAAACCATCATTATTATTATTGATTTAAAGCAGTTTAGCTTTGGCTAGGCTTCGGGCTGGTGTTCGGGGCGGAGGAGATCCAACAGGGTCTTGACCGGGTTGAAGGTTTCGAGGGGGACTTCGACGAAGAGGGTGATCCAGTCGGCCATGGCCCCGTTCCACAGGCCGGGCAGTTCCAGGGCCTGCAGGGCCTGGCCGTCTTTGGATTTCCGGGAGATGAAGACGGCCCCGGGATCGACGTAGCGCCTCAAATCGAATGGTCTTCCGACATGGTCCCGCAGCGAACAGACCAGGTCGACCGGGTTGAAGTGGGTGGCCCGAAACCAGATTTCATGCTGTTCGTCGGATTCCAGTTCCACCTGGGCGCTTTCCACGATCTGCAGGGTCAGGCTGCCGTCAGGCCCCTTTACCCAGAAGGGGCCCCCGCCCGGTTCGCCCTGATTTTTCACCACGCCGCAGACCCGCAGCGGGCGGTTTAATTTTTTCAAGAGGAATTCCCCGCGGTTTTCCGTCGGCCATTTCCAAAACCCTTCCGGTTCGGAGATGGACAGGGCCTGCCGGAGAAAATCCAGGGCCGCCTCCTGCCCTCTTTTGTCTCCGGGTTTCTTCTGTAAGTTTATCCAGGTGCCGGTACACCTGCCGCTGGGCCTGGATCAGGTATCCCCCCAAAATTTTTTTCCATTCGATGGTGACGCCCTTCAAGTGATCCGGCACCACATTGTCGATATTCTTCAGGTAGAGCAGGTCGCCGCCCAGGCGGTGCAGATTGATCAGCAGTGCCCCGTGTCCTCCGGGCCGCAGGTGCAGGCGGCCGTCGGATTCGCGCAGCGGCCGCCCTTCCAGATCCACGGCGATGGTGTCCGTCGAACGGTGCTGGTGCGAATAGCTGATTTCGAAGCGGGCCCCCAGCCGTTTCTCATGTTTGGGTCTCACGGCTGCAAGGTGCTCCAGGAAGAGGGCCTTGTGTTCCGGGGAGAGAGTAAAGTGGAGACGGGCGCTACCCTTTTCATCCCGAATGGTGGCGGCGGCTTCAACCAGGTGTTCTTCCAGGGCGGAGCGGCATTCGTCGGGATAACGATGAAAGGTCATCAGCGCCTTGGGCAAGGCCTGGTAATTCAAACCACGGTCGGTCAACAGCAGATTCAAAACTTTCCGCCAGCGGTCCCCTTTGATCAGATGACCGAGCTTCAGACCATCGTCCAGGATTTTTTCTTTCAAGGCCTCCGAAAAAGGGAAACGCTCCCATTCCTCCAGGAAGCGGATGAGGACCTTGGCCCTCGGCCCGCCTTGAGCGGCTCGCTCCAAGATCTGGTCCACTTGAGTCATCTCCGACTGGCGATGATAATGATGAAGGGCTTCGAACATCCGGCTGGCGGCCCCCGAGGCGGGCACGAATTTCAGAAACCGCCCGGCCCCGGCGGCTTCTTCCTGCAGGGGGATCAGGGATCGGGCTTCGGTCCGGGAGATCCGGTGGATGCCGTCCCCGATCGTGCAGGGCCGATGGAGTTCCCGGTGGTGGCTCGCCTTCCGGAACAGAGCGATCTGGCGCCGGACCTGGGCCGGCGTGATTCCGACGGCCTTCAACTGGGCCAGATCCGCCGGGTTTAAGGTTTGATCGCTCGGATTTTTTTTTCTGCTGGAAGGGTTCATGCCGATTCTTTCTACTGTATCTAAAAAAGCCGTTTAAATCAATAGCAAAGCATTGATTCGGACCGGTTCGTGCCGGGGGAAATAAGATTGACAAGCCCTTCAAAAGACGAATAATATAGAATTTATGCCTTTCTTTGATTTTTCTCAAATGCCGCTTCAGGATTTCAGACCCGGGATCAAGAGTTTCGCCCGGTGGGGGAACAGTTGATCCTGGCGGTCATGACGATTGAATCCGGGATGCGGGACGAAGGCCACGCCCATCCCTTCGAACAGTGCGGTGGGCTGGAGGGGGGAAAGCGGACCCTGGACCGGGGCAGGGCTATTTTGTCCCGCCGGAATTCCCCACGGCTGGTCGGCGGAGCCGTAAAATATTGGATGTGTCGGCCAAATTCCCGGCAGCGGCCTGAGCATGCGCGTTTTGTTGATTTCTCCCAACCGGGAGGTCAGTCCTGACCCGGTGTATCCGCTGGGCCTGGCGAGTCTGGCGGCGGTGTTGAAGGCCGCGGGGATGACGGTCAAGGGCAGCGATCTGTGTTTCCTCCCTTGCTGGCAGGCGGTCCTGGAACAGGACCTGGAATCGTTCCAGCCCGACTGCATCGGCCTGTCCATCCGCAACATCGATAACGTCACCTATCCCCGTTCCACCGCCTACCTGCCGTTCATCAAAGAGGTGGTTGCGCTTTGCCGCCGTAAGAGCCAGGCCCCGATCGTGGTCGGTGGTTCGGGTTTCACCCTTTTGCCGGAAGAGGTTTTAGGCTACTTGGGGGTGGATTATGGGGTGGTCGGCGAAGGGGAACGGGTTTTCCTTGAACTCTTAGGCGGACTCTCGGGGAACACTCATCCGGCGCTCGCAGCCGGGCTATTCCCCCCAAGGCCTTCACGAGACCGAAAGGATACCGGCAGCGTCCTGGAGGACTTAAATGGCCTTCCCTGGCCGGACCGGGAAGCCTTTGATGTCGGGGCCTACCGGGAACAGGGCGGGCTGACCAATATTCAATCCAAGCGCGGCTGCCCTTTTCACTGCATCTATTGCACCTACCCGCTGATCGAGGGCCGAAAGGTCCGGGTGCGGGAACCCCTGGGGGTGGTCCGGGAAATCCAGGCCCTGGTGCACCGCGGGTTGGACTACATTTTTTTCGTGGACAACAATTTTAATTTTCCGGAGGAACAGTCCGAAGGCATCTGCCGGGAAATTATTCGGCAAAAAGTGCCGGTTCGGTGGACAGCCTATGTCAACCCCGGTTTCATGACCGACCGGTTGGGCGAGGTCATGAAAGCCTCGGGTTGCGCCGCCCTGGAGTTCGGCCTGGATGCGGCGGCCCCGGCGCAACTGGAGGCCATGGGGAAGAATTTCTCATTGCCTCAAATCCGGGAAGCGGCCCGGATCTGTCGGGAGCGGGAGATCCCTTTTTGTTTCAGCCTGCTGTTGGGCGGCCCCGGGGAGACCCGGGGCACCCTGGAGGAAACCTTGGCCCGGGTGGAGGAGCTGAAACCCACCGCGGTGATCTGTATGACCGGCATCCGCGTATTTCCGGGGACGCGATTGGCGGAAATCGCCCGGGAAGAAGGGCTGTTGCCCGGAGACTGGAATCCCCTGGAGCCGTTTTTTTATCTGTCCCCCAAAGTCCGGGATCATTTGGAAGGGCGATTGCTGGATTTTTCGGAGGTCCATCCAAACTGGGTCTTCCCGGGTCTGGGAATAGACCTGCTGCCCGGCGAGGCCTCCAAGATGCATCGCTTGGGATTGAAAGGCCCGTTATGGGTCTACTTGCGGCCCAAGAAAAGAAAGAAAGGAGGTCCTAAACATGAAACCGGTGGAGGATGAGCTGAGGGAAGTGAAGGTCAAGATCCTGAAAATGGGCTCTTTAGTGGAGGAGGCCATCGGACGGGCTATCCGGTCGCTGGTGGAGCGGAATAACCGTTTAGCCGAAGAGGTCATCGAAGGGGATCGGGTGATCAATACCTACGACGTGGAGATCGATGAGGAGTGCATCCGTGTCCTGGCCCTTCGGCAGCCCGTGGGAGGGGATCTGCGGTTCATCACCACGGCTATGAAGATCACCACCGACCTGGAGCGCATCGGCGACTTCGCGGAAAATATCAGCCACTTGGCCCTGGAACTGAATACGGAGCCCCAGTTGAAGCCCTATATCGACATCCCCCTCATGGCCAAGATCGTCCAGGGCATGGTGGTCGATGTGCTGGAGTCGTTCACCAAACCGGATACGGCCATCGCCTACGATGTCATCCAGCGGGACGAGCAGATGGATAACCTGGCGGTCCAGATTTTCAACGAATTGCTTTTTTTCATGATCAAGGATCCCAGTACCGTATCACGGGCGGTCAAGATCAGCTACGTGGCCAAACACCTGGAGCGCATGGCCGATCACGCCACCAACATCGCCGAGATGGTGATCTATATGGTGGAGGGGAAATTTATCCGCCACCTGCACCCCCCGAAAGAATAAAATATATTCGAAGGTCAAAACAGGAAGAATGATGGACCCGAATCAACCCAGCGAATGTCCGGTCAGAGACCGGATCAATTCCTATTGCTCCTGTCCCAAGGAGGACTGCCCCCGGCACGGGATCTGTTGTGAGTGCCTTCTCTTTCACCGGAACCGGACCCAGGACCCCGTCTTGAAGCGGCTGCCGGCCTGTTTGCGGGGGATGGTCCGGGAGGCCCTGGAAAGTTCAACAACGGAATAGCCGCTGAGGGTAATTGTGCCAGGGCAAAGCTATACCATCAGAGCAATGACTCGGCAGGAAGTCGATTTGGCCATCGACTGGGCGGCGGCGGAAGGATGGAATCCGGGGTTGTACGACGCGGATTGCTTCTACGCTGCCGATTCCACCGGTTTCCTTATCGGATTGCTGGAGGATGAGCCTATCGCCACGCTTTCAGTCGTGAAATATGGCGATTCCTTTGGTTTTCTTGGTTTTTACCTGGTCAAGCCGGAGTATCGTGGCCGGGGCTATGGTATCCGGATATGGAATGCCGGTCTTGCGAACTTTAAAGGTCGTACGATCGGTCTTGATGGGGTAGTCGCTCAACAGAGCAATTACCAGAAGTCCGGGTTTTCATTGGCTTATAAAAATATCCGCTATCAGGGAACCGGTGGCGGGTATTTTCCGACTGACTCAGGGATCGTCCCGTTGTCCACGATCCCTTTTGATGAGCTAGGCGCCTACGACGAACCCTTTTTCCCCGATAATCGCAAACAATTTCTGAGGTGTTGGATTGACCAACCCCAAAGCGCGGCACTGGGTATCGTCCGGAATCGCAAGCTGGCGGGTTATGGGGTCCTGCGTATTTGTCGCTCCGGATACAAGGTAGGTCCGTTGTTTGCGGACAGTCCGGAGTTTGCGGACCAACTATTCCTGGCGTTGAAGGCCCGGGCCCCGGAAGGTGCCCCCATTTTTTTGGACACGCCGGCAGTGAATTCAGCGGCAGTCCAATTGGTGGAGCGGCACAAGATGTTGGTCGCCTTCGAGACGGCCCGCATGTACAAGGGGAAAAGCCCTGATTTGCCCATCAACCGAGTGTTCGGCGTGACGACTTTCGAACTGGGGTGATCACGACTCACAGCAATGGTTAGATTGCGGAAAGGTCCCAACTTTTCCCTATTTCCTTGTCCCCCACCCCACCATGACACCCTATTCAATTGTATTTACGGCAAATGTCCTTGACAACCCCATTCTTCCGAATTAAAGTCAGACGAATTTTTCTTCTCAATTTTTAATCCCTTCTTTCAATGAGTTGCCGCTTTGCCGGCCTATATGGGTGTTAGGAATGCCAGCGTTCGTTCCCTGCCTGCCTTCTAATTCGCCTTCGCCCATACTGGGAGCTCCGGATGACCTTTTTGGCTATCCTATCGGCCACCCACGTAGGACGAACAGAAGATTGAAACCGAATGGCAAAGTAAAGAAGCTACTGCCCGTATCAAGATCAACAAGCTGCTCGAAGCGGTCGGGCTGGCGTTTCTTTCCGGAAGGAGGCGCGCCCGCTAACATCCGCCTGGAACCCAGCGTGACGATCAAGTCAGCCGATCTGGAAGCGCTCGGCGAGAACTTCGAGAAGACGAGTAAGGGCTTCATCGACTTCTTACTGCTCGACGGCAAAGGTTTCCCGCTCATCGTCTTAGAGGCCAAATCGGAAGACAGGAACCCGCTCCTCGGCAAGGAGCAGGCCCGCAAATACGCCAAGTCCCAGAACTGTCGGTTCGTGATCCTCTCCAACGGCAACTTGCACTACTTCTGGGACCTGGAGCGCGGCAATCCCTATCCTCATTACGTCCTTCCCAACGCCGGACTCGGTGATCGGCTACCAGCAGGTCAGGCCCAACCCGCAACGTCTCATCGCCTCATCGAGGATCCGGTCGACGAAGACTACATCGTGCTGACTCAGCGTCCGAACTATCAATCCGAAGCGGCCTGGCGCAACGAGGCCGAGCGTCCCGGCTACATCCTGACCAATAAACTGCGTTTCTTGCGGCCCTATCAGTTGAAGGCCATCCACGCCCTGCAGCGGGCCGTGAAGGACGGCAAAGACCGCTTCCTGTTCGAGATGGCCACCGGCACCGGCAAGACCCTCACGGCCGCCGCCGTCATCAAACTCTTCCTCCGTTCCGGCAATGCCCGGCGCGTGCTGTTTCTGGTGGATCGCCTCGAACTGGAGGATCAGGCCAGGAAGGCCTTCAAGGCGCTGCTGTCCCCCGACTTTCAGACGGTGATCTACAAGGAAAACCGTGACGACTGGCGGCGGGCGGAAATCGTTGTCACCACGGTACAGTCGCTGCTCTTCAACAACAAGTACCAGCGGCTCTTCTCGCCGACCGATTTCGACCTGGTTATCTCCGACGAAGCCCACCGCTCCATCGGCGGCAACGCCCGCGCCGTCTTCGACTACTTCATCGGCTACAAGCTCGGCCTCACCGCCACGCCCCGCGACTACCTTAAACGGTTTGACAAAACCAATCCTTCCACCCGCGACCCGCGCGAAGCCGAGCGCCGACTGTTGCTGGACACCTACCGGACCTTCGGCTGCGAGAACAGCCAGCCCACCTACCGTTACTCGCTGCTCGACGGCGTGAAGGAAGGCTACCTGATCAACCCCACGGTGGTGGATGCCCGCACTGAAATTACAACCCAACTGCTCTCTGAACGGGGCTTCATATGCTCCTTCACCGACGACGAGGATGAAGACCAGCAGGAGACCTTAAGGAAGCGGAAGAGCGATTTCGAGAAGAGCTTCTTCTCTAAGGCCACCAACCAGCTCTTCTGCAAGACCTTTCTGGAAAACGCCCTGCGCGATCCCGTCAGCGGGGAGATCGGCAAATCCATCATTTTCACTGTCAGCCAAAACCACGCCGCGAAGCTGGTACAGATCTTCAATCAGATGGCCGACCGCCTGTTCCCCGGCAGATACCAGTCCGACTTCGCCGTTCAGGTCACCTCAACGATCCCCGACGCCCAGCAGTTCAGCATCAACTTCGCCAACAACAACCTACTCGGTTCGGCTAACTTCCTGCCCGCCTACAGGACCAGCAAGGCCCGCGTCTGCGTGACCGTCGGCATGATGACCACCGGCTACGATTGCACCGACATCCTCAACCTTGGTCTGTTTCGACCGATTTTCTCGCCGACGGACTTCATCCAGATCAAAGGACGCGGCACGCGCAAGCACAACTTTCTCGAACAGCTTTTCGACGACGGCCTCAAAGAGGGCGTCTTACAACCGCAGAAGTCCGCCTTCAAGCTCTTCGACTTCTTCGCCAATTGCGAATACTTCGAGGAGAAGTTCAACTATGACGAGGTGCTGAAGCTTCCCCGGCCCCAGGGCAAAGGGAGCGAAAACACCGGTGGAAGGGGACCAGTGGTGTACGGCGGCGCTTACGAGCACTTGGGCGAGGATATTCTCGCTTCCATGAAAATCTTTGATATCGGGTTCGAAGGGATGAAGATCGACCGTATGTTCTTCGAGAAATTCGAAGATACCGTGCGCGAGAACGAGATCATCGCGAAAGCCGTCGAGGCCGGGCAGTGGGACCGCGTCATCGACTACGTGAACCGCGAGGTCTTCGACAAACCCGAGGAGTACTACACCCTCCACAAGTTGCGCAAAGCTGCCGCCGTGGACCGACGCTTGACCCTGCGGGAGATCCTGGAGAAGATCTTCGGCCTCATCCCGCGGTTCAAGTCCAAGGACGAACTGCTGGAAGAGGAATTCGCCAAGTTCGTGGCCGATACCAAGCCCCAAGAGGCTGAGGCCATCCCGGCCATCAAGACCTACTTCAAGGCCTACGTCACCAGCGGCCAATTGCGCCACATTATCGAAGAAAAGCAGTTCACCGACCTGGCCACCAATCCAATCTTTTCCACCCGCGATTTCAAGGCCGTGCCGCCCAAGTACCGCACGATCATTCCTGAATATGTCAAGGATTACGTATCCTTGAACCAGTTTGTGGCATGAGGGAAGACATATGAGTCAGAAATCCAAGAAGTGATATCACACCCAACTTTAATTATGGCGAATTTGCCCCAATTAGAGTTTTAAACCCATCGAATTCGAGGGGTTTAAAAACAGGCTGGATTCAACAGCTACCGCAAAGCAATGGATCGAAAAAAACAGGGGCCATCGGACTGATCTCCAGACCGTGGCACTACGTCTAACATGACCGCCAACGAACCGCTGTTACCGAAACATGGCGGCTACCGAAAACTCAAGAGCTTTCAGGTGGCACAACTGACTTATGACGTAACGGTCCGTTTTTGCGACCGCTACATCGACAAGCGTAGCCGCACCCACGACCAGATGGTGCAGGCGGCGCGGTCGGGTGTGCAGAACATCGCCGAAGGGAGTCAGGCCTCGGGAACCTCGAAAAAGACCGAACTCAAACTCACCAACGTGGCGCGGGGCAGCCTGGAAGAGCTACGGCTCGACTACGAAGATTTCCTGCGCCAGCGCGGCCTGCCGGTCTGGGACCGTGATGATCCCCGTCGGCAGGGACTGATTGATCGCCGTTGCGCCACTGCCGATGAAGTGGCTGCCTGGGTGCGGGAAGCGACATCGTGGACGATGGACTTGGTGGACCGCATGGACGAGGGCTGCGACCCGGGCAAGGTCCACCTTCCCCGAGCTTGCAGCCAATGCCGCACTGGTACTGCTGGCGGTTTCCTGCAGTCTGCTCGACCGCCAGCTCGCCGCACAGGCTAAGGCGTTTGAAACCGAAGGTGGATTCACCGAGCGCCTTTACCGCGTTCGTTCCGCAAGGCGGTCATTGCGCCCTCCGTCCACTCGGTCCACCAAGTCCACCCCGTCCACTAAAGATTGAGGAAATCGTGCTAGACTCCGACACCAAACGCCGCATCGACACCGCCCGCGACATTCTCGTCGGCAAGGTGCCCGATCCCAAGAGCCAGGTCGAGCAGATCACCATCGCCCTGATCTACAAGTTCATGGACGACATGGACGCCGAGAGCGAGGAGTTCGGCGGGAAGCGCAAGTTCTTCGCCAATAAGTTCGCCCGCTACGGCTGGGCCAAGCTCATGCGCTCCGGCCTGGGCGGCCATGAGACCTGAACCTCTATGCCGAGGCCATCGCCAAGATGCCGGAGAACCCCGGCATACCGCCCCTTTTCCGCGACATCTTCAAGAACGCCTATCTGCCCTACCGCGACCCTGAAACGCTAAAGATGTTCCTCAAGGTCATCGACGAGTTCGAACTACGACCACAGCGAACGCCTCGGCGACGCCTTCGAGTACCTGCTCTCCGTGCTCGGCTCCCAGGGCGACGCCGGGCAGTTCCGCACCCCGCGCCACATCATCGATTTCATCGTTGAGGTAATCGACCCGAAGAAGAACGAGACCGTGCTCGACCCGGCCTGCGGCACCGCCGGCTTCCTGATCTCCTCCTACAAGCACATCCTCAGGGCCAATTCATCTCCACCCTCGCCCTCTGGGAGAGGGGCCGGGAGTGAGGGCGATCTCCTGACGCCGGACGAAAAGGGCCGCCTCGCGCAGAACTTCAAGGGCTACGACATCTCGCCCGACATGGTGCGCCTGTCCCTCGTGAACCTGTACCTGCACGGCTTCGCCGACCCGCACATTGCCGAGTACGACGCCCTCACCAGCCAGGACCGCTGGAACGAATACGCCGACGTGATCCTCGCCAATCCGCCCTTCATGTCGCCGAAGGGCGGCATCAAGCCCCACAACCGCTTCTCGGTGCAGTCCAAGCGCAGCGAAGTGCTGTTCGTGGACTACATGGCCGAGCACCTCACCCCCACCGGCCGCGCCGGCATCATCGTGCCCGAAGGCATCATCTTCCAGAGCCAGACCGCCTACAAACAACTGCGCAAGATGCTGGTGGAGGAGTACCTCGTCGCCGTAGTCTCGCTGCCCGCCGGGCGTGTTCCAGCCCTATTCCGGCGTCAAGACCTCGATCCTGATCCTCGACAAGTCGCTGGCCAAGAAGACCAACACCATCGCCTTCTTCAAGGTCGAGAACGACGGCTTCGGCCTCGGCGCCCAGCGGCGCGAGATTGACAAGAACGACCTGCCGCAGGTCTCTGCCGAGATCGGCGAGTACCTGCGTCGCCTGCGGGCGGGGGAATCGGTCGCCGACTTCCAGC
The DNA here is from genome assembly GCA_963743305.1 of uncultured delta proteobacterium. GTDB lineage: Bacteria > Desulfobacterota > RBG-13-43-22 > RBG-13-43-22 > RBG-13-43-22 > CAVQSS01. Next base: position 77,016 of record CAVUPH010000030.1, on the reverse strand, counting down.
CCACGCTCGGCCTGATCGTGGAGAAGGAGAAGATCGCGGCGAATGGGGAGTACAACCTGAGCGGGGAGCGGTATCGGGAGGGTGGCAGTCCGCGACTCGACACTTTCCGCATCGTTCGATTCGGTGACGTCTGCAGACTCATCAGTGCGCACGTCCGTTCAAGCCAAGAGAACGCTGACAGCGCAGGATCCGACGTACGACTTATCCAAGACATCGACGAATGTCGGCAGGATCAGACAGCTCGACTTACGGCGAAGCTGACAGCTATCGAAGAGCTGACGATTTCGATCGCAAGCTGGCGCCATGCTGGCAGCGATACTTCGGTGACTGCACAAGTCTGCGCAGTCGAAGTTGGCTGCAACTCACGCATTCGTCAGGTTGCAGACCGCGATGAATCCAGACCATTGACTGCTCATCTGTATCCACTGCTCCGAACGACCTGTCACTGACGCAGTCTGCGCGACCTGATGGCAGGAGCGGCACAGTCGCAACGTCATCCGAAGCGAGATCTGCAGAAGCATCCAAATCCCCCTGCCGCCGCTGGAGGTGCAGAAGGAGATCGTGGCGGAGATCGAGGGCTACCAGAAAGTCATCAACGGCGCCCGCGCCGTCCTCGACAACTACCGCCCCCACATCCCCATCCACCCCGACTGGCCGATGGTGGAGTTGAGAGAAGTCATTCAGGATAAACCGAAGAATGGTTACTCTGGCAAACCAGTCGCTCACACCACCAATCTCAAAGTCCTCTCGCTGAGCGCCACGACATCAGGCAGGCTGGACATCTCCCAACATAAATTCCTCGACGAGGACATTCCGCTTGACTCGCCTTGCCGCTGTCAACGTGGCGATATCTACCTTCAGCGCGGCAACACGAAGGAGTTGGTCGGTACCGCTGCCATCTTCGATGTGGACGAACCTGACTTCGTGTATCCCGACCTGATGATTCGGGTAAGAGCGGACGAATCGAAGATTCTGACGCAAATATCTGCTCCATGTTCTCCAAAGCGACATCGCTAGAGACTACATGACACGAAACGCTGTCGGTGCTGCCGGGAGCATGCCAAAGATCAATCAGGGAATCGTCGAGCGTGCTCCCATCCCCCTCCCGCCCCTCGCCACCCAGCAAGCCATCGTCGCCGAGATCGAAGCCGAGCAGGCGCTGGTCGCCGCCAACCGCGAACTGATCGCCCGCTTCGAGAAGAAGATCCAGGCCACCCTCGCCCGCGTCTGGGGTGAGGAGACAAGCCGTTCGCCCTGAGCCCGTCGAAGGGACGAACGGTACATAATGATCAGCGGAGATTAAGGTTATGCCGCAAGAATATGGTGAGGACTCTATTAAAATTAGTGGAAGAGATACCCGTGCATGGTGAGCTCGTCGAACCATGAATGGCTGCCCTTCGACTGCTCGCGAGGCTCGCCGCTCAGGGCGAACGGTATCGAAGAGCAACATGATTAAAGTTATGGCGCAAAAGCTGGGTCGGGGCTATTAAAATTAGTGGAAGAGCTACCCATGCGTGGTGAGCTCGTCGAACCATGAAAGGCCACCCTTCGATTGCTCGGCAGGCTCGCAGCTCAGAACGAACAGTATCAATGAGCAACGTGATTAAGAACCAGTCAAGAAATAAGCTGTACAATACCGCTAATATCTCCGTTCATGCTGAGCCTGTCGAAGCATGGCCGTATCATTCACCCTTCGACTGCTCGACAGGCTCGCAGCTCAGGGCGAACGGTTGTAGGGCCGTTTGTCAAGGTTATCTGTTTTTAGATCCTAAAGTTATGGCGCAACAACATGGCAAGGGCGGCATTAAAATTAGTGGAACAGTCACCCGTTCATGGTGAGCTTGTCGAACCATGAATAGCTGCCCTTCGACTGCTCGACAGGCTCGCAGCTCAGGGTGAGCGGATTTTGTAGCAGTTATTCTTTTATAGACCCTCAGTTACCGGATAGTACAACACGCAAAGGACAGCGAGGCCAACAACCATGAGTTTTTGGGTTTACATTTTGAAGTGCGCTGACGGCTCGTATTACACAGGGCATACTGATAATCTGGAGAAGCGGATAGGAGAACACCGCTCAGGTGCTTTTGGAGGCTATACTTCGACCAGACTGCCGGTGGAGCTGGTTTTCTCCCAAGATTTTTCATCCCGCGAGGAAGCCTTGACCAGCGAACGACAGATCAAGGGATGGAGTCGAAAGAAAAAGGAAGCTATGATGCGTGGCGATTGGGACGAAGTCTCCCGGTTGGCAAGGGGAACAAGATGAACCTTTGGTCGGTGATGGGCATGGGCGGAATTTCGTTCGTTCCTTCGACTGCTCGACAGGCTCGCAGCTCAGGACGAACGGAGATATTTACTCGCTTTGAAATGAAAATCCAGGCCACCCTCGCCCGCGTTTGGGGTGAGCACCTGCCGGCTCCGACGGGTGCCTGAACCATGAATGGTGTCAGCATCGCCATGAACAAACCTTTATGAACCTGACTTACACCGAACGACAAGGCCAGTTCCTGGCCTACATCCATCAGTACAACATCCTGAACGGTTGCGCTCCGGCTGAAGCAGACATGCAGCGGTTTTTTCGGATCACGCCGCCGAGCGTGCATTCGATGGTGCTCACGCTGGAGAGGCGGGGCTTGATTGGGCGCGTGCCTGGACAGGCGCGTAGCATCACCCTGATGGTTCCGCCCGAATCATTGCCCCCCTTGAAACGCGTCCAACCCGAACCATTCAAACCATGAAAAACGCAACCAAGAAACCTGACGGCTGGAGCGCGGTCCGCCGACAACTCGCCTCTTGGGAGAAGCCCGCGCTGCTTACCCTATTAAAAGATCTTTATGAATCGGCCGCTGAGAACCGCGACTTTATTCATGCCCGCTGCCAGACCGGGGAGAGCGGCGGCGAAGCCCTGGAGAAATATCGAGGCAAGATCGTGGAACAGTTCTTTCCCGTACGAGGATTTGGCAAACTGAAACTGGGAGAGGCGCGCAAGGCCATCCGTGATTACCGCAAGGCCACGGGCGACCTCCCCGGCACGGCGGAACTGTTGATGACCTATGTGGAGAACGGCACGAGATTCACCCGCAAGTAGGGGGACATTGACGAGCGGTTCTACAGCAGCGTGGAGTCGGCGTTGGAGGAACTGGCCGTCCTGCTGCGGGGCGAGGCGCAGAGGATGTATCCACAGTTCAGGGAACGGTTGGCAAGAGTGGAGGAGATGACCGAAGGCATCGGTTGGGGATTTCACGATTTCGTCGGAGATGTCATCGGACGCCTGGAGGAGGAACTCGGGGCCCGATGAGAGGTGCTAATTCATAAAACGTGGCACAACTGAGTCAAAGGATGAAGAATGAATTATGAAGGCAAAGGACGACAACCGAAGGATTTGGTGGTTCGGACGAAGGAATTTGCGTTACGGGTGATTCGGATGTACTCAGCATTACCAAAGTCGATCGAAGCGCAGGTGTTGGGCAAACAGGTTCTTCGTTCCGGCACATCCGTTGGAGCTAATATACCGCGAGGCCAATCGTGCGAGGTCCAAAGGGGAGTTTATCGCCAAGATTGGAGACTGCCTCAAGGAACTCGACGAGACCGGTTATTGGCTTGAGCTACTGGCCGAATCCTCGATTGTTCTCCATGCGAATCTTGCCGGCCTGCACGATGAATGTGATCAACTCCTCGCGATCCTTAGGACCCGTCAAGAAATAAGCTGTACAATACCGCTAATATCTCCGTTCATGCTGAGCCTGTCGAAGCATGGCCGTATCGTTCACCCTTCGACTGCTCGACAGGCTCGCAGCTCAGGGCGAACGGTTGTAGGGCCATTTGTCAAGGTTATTTGTTTACAGATCCTTACCGCCATCTCAAAGAAGACTAAGGTCAGTTCTTCATAATTCATCTTTCATCCTTTTCATACGAAGGAGGTCAGATCATGTCAGTCGCCCACACCAGTCGAATTCGCATCGAGAAGCACCGGGGACCCCATCGGACGGCCCACTTCGGGGATTTCGCGGAGCCGGTCCACTTCGGGATCCACGGGGGCATCAAGGATTTTTATCAGGACAAGTACGGGCGTACGATTGAAGGGCCCGAATATCCCGCCACACTGGACTATATCATCGCCGGCGTCGGGGGGTGACTGACCGGCACCCTGTCGGCCGCACTGGAGGTGCGGGGCATACAGACCGAAGAGATCCTGACCGCCCAGGTGGAAGGGGACATCGAAGACGTGGAAGGGGTCTTGAGGATCACGAAAATCCGGCTCCGGTATCAGATGAAAATTCCGAAGGGAAAACGGGAGGACGCGGAAAAGGCCATGGCCACTTATTCGAAGAACTGTCCGGCCTATCAATCCATCAAGGGGTGTATCGACTGCTCCTGGACCTGGGAGATGGAAGAGGTCTAGCTGACATGAAAGCAGTGGTTCAATTGGAACGAACGGGTTGCGGGATCGCGAGCGTCGCCGCCCTGGTTGGTCTTTCGTACCCAAAGGCGAAATCGATCGCTAATTCTCTGGGGATCTTCGCCCACGATGAGGGCTTGTGGTCGGAAACGGCGCAGGTACGAAAACTACTGACCACCTTCGGTATCAAAACGGGTTCTCGTGAAATTCCGTTTCATTCGTGGGAAGCGCTACCGGACCTCGCTCTTTTGTCCATAAAGTGGCATCTGGAGAAGGGCCGACCCCATTGGCACTGGGTGGTATTCGTTCGTGAAAAAGGGCAATCCTACGTGCTGGACTCCAAGAAAGGCCTGCATCGCAATCGCCGAACAGATTTTGGGCGCATGAAGCCAAAGTGGTATGTCCCAATCAGAGATGCCCAGCAACACCTCCGCTGAAGGCGCGCGTTCTGCGCGCCCGCTTCGTTAACTGGGGGTCGGACACAGTGCCTTACTTTAGGGAAATTCCGTTAGCCCCGCCGTCACTCTGGCTAAAGTCGAAGTCCAGAAAATCACTAAAATCCTGGATTCCGGCTTTCGCCGGAAAGACGGCAAAAGGTTACTATCAGGAAAAATGGTTTAAGAACCCGTCAAGAAATAAGCTGTACAATGGCGCGGTATCTCCGTTCATGCTGAGCTTGTCGAAGCATGGCCGTATCGTTCACCCTTCGACTGCTCGACAGGCTCGCAGCTCAGGGCGAACGGTTGTAGTGCCGCTTCTTTCCATTAGGGGCAATTGCGTAGCCGGACATTGAGCCTGGCAAGAGAAACAATAATAATAGTTCCCGGTCATGAAGGTCTGCCAGAGTTCCCGCAGTTCGAAATCATGGATGGCCTTCACCATCTCCTCTTTCGGGCGGGTGACCAGCCCCTCCAGGAAATCCCGGTAGGCCCTCAGACCGAATTTAAAGATCCGATCCCCGCAGCGCTTTTTGTTGATCCATTTTCTCCCGGTGCTCCGGCAGGTCTTCCACCCGAACGATCCCCACTTAATCCGCACCATTCCTTCGGGCCGCCTCTTTACTATCCCATTTAGACCCCTAGAGGCTGTCGGTCTTGACCCTTCGTGATGATCGTCTGTCTTCTGCCCCGGGATCTGCAAGAATTGCGCACCCGGATGCATGTTTTGCATTTTTCTTATCGCCATGGTGGGGGGGTGCCCGATCTGTCTAAGTAAATGTTTTCTGGAAATATTATATAACATAATGAATTCATGTACTATTTATCTCTATAAGGCCTCGCCGAGTCTGAAAAAGATTGAATGATGATGGGTCTGGAACAGGGTTTGCAGAATTGGGAGTAAAACAAAAAATAAATGAGGGAAGGGGGTGAGACTTTGAAAAGAAATATTTTGTTCATTGCGAGCTTGGTGTTGGCTGTGTTCGTCTTTGCCGGGACCACCCTAGCCGAGACCGCCAACCAAATTCGAAATCGGAACCAGAACCAGAACCAGAACCAGAACCAAATCAGGCGGTATAAGCAGGATTTAAAGTGCCTGTTGGTGCTCAATGGTGAAGACGGAACTCTAGTTGGAACGGTTTCTGAAATAAGCCCTCCGCAAACCTTTGACGGAATTAAAATCACCGTCGGGGAGGAGGAAATTTCCGTTTACGGGTTGGGGCCGGTTAAGTACTGGGAGGATCTGGGAGTGGAGAGACCGGGTGTGGGGGATAATGTATCCCTGGAAGTCAAAAAGGTGTATTTCACCCCGGCAACGTATAAGTATATCCTGATGAGTTTGACTTATCCCGATCCGGACCCAGTTATTTCCATTCAGCTAAGAAGCGTCGAAACCGGTTGTCCACTATGGCGGCCGATGTGAGTCGAACAGACTGAAGGGTAAACCCGCTCAGGGGCGGAGGGATAAAGCCCCCCGCCCCTGAGGTTTAAACAATCCGGGATATAAACCTGAATATCATGCCAAACCACCTATCCGGGGAGGGTCTCCGCGAAGAGGCTGCAAAAAATGCTTTTAGTTATTTTCCATCAAAATTTTCCTATTTTCAGAAGGGGGATTTTTCTCTTCCTTTTGTTCTCATTGATCGGGTTTCCGGTCGGCACCCAAGCTTACTCACTCTATCTGCCCCTAATAATCAAGGTCCAGCAGTTCCAGAACGGGGATTTTGAGAAAGGCGCCGACGGGTCCTGGCGGGAATCCTCTACCAATGGGCTTCCTTTAATACTGGCCGCCGCGAATTTGCAGGGCCTGATCCCTCAGGGGGGAAACTGGGCAGTTTGGCTGGGGGGGCAAATTAATGAAACCTCGACCCTGTCGCAGGGCATCACTATCCCTGAAAATGCCGCCACCTTGAATTTTTACTATTGGATCGAGTCCTATGAACTTCCGGAAAATTGCGGTTTTGACTACGCCTATGTCCGCTTCGGCCCGACGACGCTGCGGACCTATGACCTTTGCGAGTCGAATAATACCAGCCAATGGGTTTTAGGGCAGATCGACCTTACCGCCTATCGGGGACAAGCGGGCGAGTTGGTTTTTGAGCTGGTGAACGACGAAATAGACCACAGTAACTTTTTTCTGGATACGATTTCCATTTCCACTACCGTCCCGTAAGCGCGCCCGGAACGGGAGTTTGAACCGGAAGTTTTCAGCCGAGAAGCGTTCCCGTTTTCTATTCCACTATTTGATCTTTTTAAAATACACCACTTGGGGACCGGGAAATCTTACCTCAAACAGATCTCCTTTCTTTCTGGCCACAATAGTTCCCCCGGATTGGGTGTGGATCCGCACTTCGTCGCCTTTGACGACCCAATGAAAGGCCAGGGGTTCTCCGCTCTGGAAGCGGCGGACACCCTCCCCGCCCTTTTTCAATTCCACATACAGGTCAAAGTACTCCGGCGGGCTGTTGGGGATGGGCGTGTACGTGCCCAAGAATTTTTCTTCCCGGGAGCAAGCTACGGTAACCAACGTCACTACCGTGAGTAGAAGTATAAAGCGCTTAAGCGATCTCGGTGATCTAGGCATAGTCTCCCTCACGAAGAGGAAACGATAGTTTTCTCCGGCGTCTTTTTCTTAAACAGGTACTCGCTCCTGCGGTAAAAAGGAATCCGGTCAAAGAAAAATATTTGAATGGTCATCAGAAGCCAAATCGTGTTTTGGGTGACTTTCGCCCAACCTATGGGCTCTCCGACGTTATCAAAACACCCGCAATCCATGGATACACCCCGGAAGACGTTGATGAGGACGAAGAGGGTAAACAGGAAGAGGAGTCCGGATAAAATCGCCGCCGTCGCCTTGGTCCTTAAACCGAAAAAAAGATAAAAGGCGCAGATCAATTCCATCCAAGGTAAGACCAGGGCCACCAGGTTAATCGCCAAAAAGGGTATAATCCGGTAATCGGCCACATTTTCCGCGAATAGGGCGGGATCGGGTATCTTACCCAGGCCGGCCTGCAAAAAGATCCAGGCTATATAGACCCTGAAGGCCAGCGAAAGGTAGGGGCTGATCAAAATCCTTTTCATAAACGAGTACAGAACCTTCATGGCGCCACCGGATAGTGATTTTCTTTCCAGGCGGCCAGCCCGCCATTTAAAATGCTCACATTTTTGAACCCTCGGATGACCAATTTAGTAGCCACCTCCTCATCATAGTGCCTGCTGATAGTCCTCCCATAGACCACAATGGCTTTGGTCTTGTCCATTTTCCCCAATTTCATATCATACATAAAGTCAAAGATGGCCAAGGGGAGGTTCACCGCGTTCGCAATGTGCTCCTGCTCATAAAAGATAGCCGGCAGGGCATCGACGATAAGGACTTCTCCTCTTTTCTGTTTCTCGAAGACGGCCGAAGGATTTAGAAAGGAAACGCCTTCCAGGGTAGAGCGTTGAGGAATTAGAGGTATCCCTTTGGGGTTGGAATGATTAAAAGCCAGGGCGCACAAGAGGCTGAGACCGATAATGATGGCCAAGTCGATCCATCTCAGGCGAGAAGCCTTGGATCGAAGCTCGGCCTGACCTTCCATATTGGCAGTGGCCCGGTGGAACCAGCTCGAAACCCCCTTGCCGACAGCCTCTTTGACCTCAGGATATTCCCTCATCAGGGGATCAAACCTATCTTTGGATATCACGAGCAACCGGGTTTCTTCCACGCTTTTTACCGAAGCCGGGATCGGTTCATCCGACAAAAGAGCCACTTCTCCGAAACTCTCGCCGGCAACCAATTGGACCAGATCGACCTCGGCCCCGGATTTGCTTGTTCGGAACATCTTCACCCGACCGGAGGCAATGAGGCAACAGGATTTTCCCTTCTCCCCCATCGTACCGATGGTGGTGTCGGGAGGGACGACGACCTCCTGGACAATTTCCGAAATGGCTTTCAGGATTTCAGGCTTTAGATGGCCGAACAAACGGCTTTCGGCCAGGGTCTTCAAGATCTCGGGGTTTTCAGTCATGATCGGATTCCGATGCCTTCGTCTTTTTTAGCGGTTTGCGTACTCAGCCCGTTTTCTGATCTCGATCAACAAAGTGTCCCAGTTCTCTCTCCGGCCGGCATGGCGCCAGAATACCTTCCACACGTGTAAAGAGTAAATCGTCAGACGAAATTCTTCGGCGCAAATAAGAGCTTACCTTTGCCAGGGACACCATAGTAACTTCTCTCGAGGCCTCCGTCAAAAAGAAAATAAATCTGTATGACCACCTGGATCCCCTCCCCGTGTTCTCCTAAAAAATACACTCCTCAATATTTTCTTGACCGATCCTCATTTGTCAACCTATAATTCTATTAAATTGAAAAGACAAAAAAAACAATGAGTTATTCTCGACGGCCGATTACCGGCCGCTTAATCACTTCAGACAGGATGAAGTCTTATTTTTTACGAAGAAAGGACCTGCGATGCCTACCACTCGACAAATCCATAAAGTGCTAAAGAGCAAACCAACGATTGAAGGCGCCGGTGTTCATCTGAAAAGGGCTCTGGGGAACGCTGAGGTGCCCCTGTTCGATCCTTTTCTGCTTCTGGACGATTTCCGTTCTGATAATCCGGATCACTATCTGAGAGGTTTTCCCTGGCATCCACATCGCGGGATCGAAACAATCACCTATGTTCTGGAGGGAGACGTCGAACACGGTGACAGTCTTGGCAACAAAGGAATTATCGGCTCGGGGGATGTCCAGTGGATGACTGCCGGCAGCGGGATCATCCACCAGGAAATGCCAAAAGGGGATCGAAACGGAAAAATGTACGGGTTTCAACTCTGGGCCAATCTGCCCTCCCGGGACAAGATGATGGACCCGCGCTATCGGGATGTAACGAGCGAACAGATACCCGAAGTCAAACTCCCCAACGGTGCGACTGTCAAGATCATTTCCGGTGAAGTATCCGGCATTAAAGGTCCGGTACGGGATATCGTCATCGATCCCGAGTTCATCGACGTTACCGTTCCGGCACATTCAGAGTTCCGGCACCCCACGAAACGAGGCCATACGGTCTTCGCTTACCTGATCGAGGGCCAAGGATATTTCTGCCAGGAGAAGAATCCTTTCAGTTACGAAGTGGTGGGAAGGAACTACTTTGACCTTCAGCGCGATCCCTTTGTCAGCAACGAGACGATTGTTCTGTTCGCTGACGGTGACGAGATATTGGTCTCTACCGAAGGGCATCAAGTGAGATTCCTCCTGATTTCCGGGAAGCCCATTGGTGAACCGGTCGCCTGGTATGGGCCCATAGTCATGAACACCAATGAGGAATTACGAATAGCCTTCGAAGAGTATCAACAGGGGACTTTCCTCAAATACCAAGGATGAACTAAATCTAAGCGGGAGAACGAATTATGAAAGTGAAATGGACGAACCCGGCCCTCTGGGCCGCGTTGATTTTTTTTGGCCTGACGACCGTATTGCTGCCAGAGGCTCCGGCCTGTACTCGAGCAGTCTATCTCGGGCCCCAAGGAACCATCATCACCGCCCGCAGCATGGACTGGTTGTCGGACATGGGGTCAAACCTCTGGGCCTTCCCTCGCGGCATGCCGCGCGATGGGGCGGCGGGGAGCAGATCAATCCGCTGGACGTCGAAATACGGCAGCGTCATCACCTCGGTATTCGAGGCCGGCACGGCCGATGGCCTGAATGATCAGGGTCTGGTGGCCAACCTCTTATACCTGGCGGAATCCGAATATCCTCAGCCCGCGGCTAAGGACCCACGCCTCCCCATGTCCATCTCGGTTTGGGTGCAATACGTGCTCGACAATTACGCCACGGTCGCGGAGGCGGTGGCCGCGCTTCGTCAGGAGCCGTTCTACGTCGTTCAGGTCAAATCGCCGGACGGTCATGCCGGCCATGTCCATCTGTCGATGTCGGACCCAACCGGCGACTCGGCCATACTGGAATATATCGAGGGGAAGTTGATGATTCATCATGGACGCCAATATCAGGTCATGACGAACTCCCCCAAGTTCGATCAGCAACTCGCGCTGAATGCCTACTGGCAGCAGATCGGCGGGCTCGTTATGTTGCCCGGCACCAACCGATCGGCAGATCGATTCGCGCGCGCTTCCTTCTACATCAACGCCATTCCCCAGACGGCCGATAAGGCCGAGGCGGTGGCGAGCGTCTTCTCGGTGATTCGGAATGTGTCGGTGCCCTTAGGGATCAAGACGCCCGGTCAACCCAATATTTCCTCGACCCTTTGGCGCACGGTGGCGGACCACAAAAACAAGCGCTATTACTTCGATTCGGCGCGTAGTCCGAATGTGTTCTGGGTCGATCTGGCCGACCTGGATCTGGCCGCGGGAAAACCCGCCCTAAGGCTGACCCTGACCGGAGGAACTTTTTATTCCGGAAATGCCGCGGGCCAATTCAAACCGGTTGAACCGTTCAAGTTCTTGCCGGCCGAGGTGCATTGACCGCTGGTCTTGATGGCTGGTCCTGAAACGGAGGGTCGGACCAAGCAAAGACCAAGGCTTCATCCTTTTTCCCTCTGCCGGGGAGACGGACCAAAAGCAATAGGCAAGCCAGCCCCCGGGCATTGACTTTTTGTCAAAAGTAAAGACCCCTAGCCTATTTTTATTGCTCAAATAACGGAGGAAGAAGATTCCGGTCCAGGTCATGGCCGAAGGAGCAGGGGCAGGAAAATGGAGTATTGGGCACCTAGCTCCCCGCCCCGGACGGGCCAGGCGTAGTACCGTTGGTTAAATTTGTCCCCGGAATTAACCGCGCCCGTGAACAGGTCATACGCATGGGCGGAGCGGGGATTGGATAGAAGCGAAGTCGACGTCCAGACGTAGCGTTTTGCCGGGTCCGGATCGATATGGGTAAAAGGATGGTCCGCGGCAAGGGCCGGATCATGGGCCTGGTGATCGGTCAGGCTTTGCAGTTCCACCACGTTGGGCAGGCGCCAGTCTTTGCGGCCCAAATACTGTTCCTGGTTCAGGCATTGGACGTGCGCCAGGGCCTGAACCCAGCTTTTCGTTTCCAGGGACTGGCAGGACTGAGGGCCCGGGGTTCCCACCCCGCGGGTCCAGATCAACCCGGTGAGCCGGTCCAGGACCTCTTCGCCGCTGACCGGCCAGCCCCCATCCGGATTGGCAAACCGGGGATCGGGCCAAGGCACCCCTCTTCTCGATTCTCCGTCCTGACCCGTGCCGGCGCAGTCAATCGGGTAATAGGGCGGTTCCCAAAAATAACAACCGGTTTGTCCGGTGCGGGCCAGGGGAACGACCCCGTTTCCCCCCGGAATCGCCCCGCCGCCCCGAACCGGCCAGACGACCGAGTCTTGAATCGCGCTTTTGCCGGTATGATTCAGGGGCAGGAGATAATAGGGGAGGCCGTAAAAGACCGTGTCGGGACTTTTCACGTTGGTGGTCGAAGACCAGATGATAGAAAATGGATTAAAAACAAATCCCAAGGTTTCCAGCCACTGATCATCCCGTATCTGGCCGTCATGGTGCAGGCTGGCCAGTTCGACGGTATTCGGCATCCTCCAATCTTCGTGATTCAAGTATCGGGTATCGTTCAGGCACTTGATATAATCGAAGGCCGGGCCCCAGTTTTTTGATCCCCCGGTGCAAAATCCCCGGTTCGGCGAGGTGACGTCCTTGGTCCAGATGAGTCCGGTCAGCCGGTCCAGAATTTCCTCCTTGCTGATGGGCAGGCTTCCGTCCGGGTTGGTGAACCGCGGAATAGGCCAAGCCGCCCCGGTCCGGTATTCTCCATCCTGCCCGGAACCCCGGCATTCCACTTGGTACCCCCAAACCCCGTCAAAACAGTTTGCCTGCCCGGTCTTAGGCAGGCGAACCTCGGCCGCCTGAATTTCCAGGGCCAGGATGACCGTCAAAAGAAAAACCGGGAATAAGATTTTCTTGATCATGGTGATGATTTATTATTCCCCGCCACGCCCAGTCAAAAAGTCGACCGCCCTCTAACGATGTTTGCCTTCCCTGTCAGCCTTTCGCCCCCAAGGGAGAGCCCGGGCGGATATTATTGTGCCTTGGTCGCAATCAGTTTGCCGGTATTGTCGATCATTTGATTTCCCTGGACCACCACATCCAACGGCCACCAATAGGAATAATTCCCATTTACCGCCGCATCGCCCTTGTAATGCCCATCCGGTTGTTTATTCAACCGCCAGACCACGTTCCCTACCATGATGCCGCGTTCGGTCCACCAGGTTCCCTGCTGGGTGACCTTGGCCTCAAATTGATAGTTAGTGCCTTTCGCCATCAGGGCCTGTCCCCCGTCACCTGTGCTCCAGAGTCCCACGATGGGATCCTGGGCTGCACCAACAATGAATCCCAGGGCATTGCTCCAGGCTCCGCAGGCTACCGCATGGCAGGCGGCTACCCACCAGGTCGCATTCCCATCTGCTATGCTGACCGATGGCGTCACGGAACAGGTGCCGGTCCCCGAAGCACAACCCGCTTCCGAAGAGGAATAACCCTCGTAGATCTTACCCCTTTTGGTGGTATCATCTACCTGTAACCAATACGATTTGGCGCCGCAAATCGCATTCCATTTATAAGTTGGCAGGTGAGAATCGATGGTCCCCGTGGGAGATATCAGCGTGGTCAAAAGCGTGGAAAAATCAATATTCACCGAAACGGATCCTGAGCAGGCAATCCCCCCCTGATGGTCATAAGCATCAAAACGGACCTGGAAAAGACTTGTTTCATTGGAGCAAGGAATACTAAAAGTATTCGTTCCGCCGGCGGGAGATACTCCAAAACCTTCCGCACCGGCTTCCCCGACGATTCTGCTTATTTTACTTTGAAAGGGTGTGGGGATGGCAATCGTAGCCGTAACATAATCTCCGGGTTTGGCGAGTGTTTTGTCGACCGTTATGCCGCATGCAACCACCTGGCCACGTTGGCCGAATCCCTGAGTGCGGTCTGGAATAGGCTTGCTGCCCATTTCCACCGAGCCATTTATTATGACTAGCAGTGGTGTGGCGAGAACATCATCCGCACCCGTTGGTATAGGTAATCCCTCCGGCGGCATCGGTAAGGCTACCGAGATTATCGGCTACGTATTGCATATCTTCATTCGTTGGGCTTTCAGTCCGGATACGGTGTAAAGAGTTATTGTATTGATTAACGGCATCCGGGCCATTCATAACCAGTAGCCCCAGGGTGCCGATTATGGAGAGGGTGACCACGACGACGACCCCGATCAGTCCTTCTTGTCCCAAAAAGATTCGGTTGGGTTTCATGTTGAAATGTCCTCCGGAAATGAAAACTTATCGCAGGGCGGTTAGAGAGACTAACAGATCGTTATTAAAGACAAAAAAAATGGATGGATACACATAGGTTTTCAGGGTGCCGTTCCAGACGGTTTCTTGTTTTTGAGAGGAAGGTTGACCGAATCGGGCAACGATATCCTGAATCGCTGTGCCATGATGAAAGTCCTGGGGTTTATAAACAGAGGGAGCGCTGGCGGCATAGGTGCCGGAAAAGGTCGATTCTTTGACAAATACTCCGTTGATGAAATGCTCCGCTATCTTTTGCGGGGTATATACCCAGATTTCATCGACTCGCGCTTTTGATCCTTCATGCGAAAACATTTTAACAAATTGTTGTGGATAGCCGATTTGCCCTATAAAAGCCAACTGAGCAGGAGAAAGGGGTTCTGTGCTTAATAGAGGGAGGAAAATTTTCCAGGTAGAACCATTTTGTAATTTTCCCGCGTCACCGTTCATGGTAAAAACGAATAAATGAAAAACCATACCCAGTACCGCGAAACGAAGAATACGTCCTGCCGCGGATCGATTAGCATTCATAAAATCTCCTCCCATTCAGATGAGTTTTCTTATGAACTGGCTTCTAAAAAAGATGGCTGAAAACAAGCTGACGGTTGCTTCAAGCTATAGGCTACACGCCTTCACTTCCGATGTAATGCATTTTCTGCGCCGGAATCAGAGAAGCGGCGGCAGTTGGAAAACTTAATAAAATCCAATAGTAAATGTTGATAAAGGAAGAGCCGATTTTCAAGTCGGTTGATATCAACCAGTTCATCTTTTCTTCTGGCCGATTTGAACCGATTGGTCCATGGGAAATCAGGGCGAATTATGCAGCTTCATCCGGTAGCGCAGATGGCTGCGGCTGATGCCCAGCAGTTTGGCGGCTTGGTTCTTCTTCCCTTTGAAGTGCTCCAGGGCACGGCGGATCAGGTCCCGCTCGGCCTCGGCCAGAGAGGGGAAGGCAGAAGTCCCGACCGGTCCTCGGAACAGACGGACCGTCCGGCGTTAGGGTTTTTTCAGGATCAGAGGCAGAGGCCTCCGATCAGGTTTTCCCTAAGGCCGCATTATGAGCGGCAGCCAAATGAACCAGGGGGGGCCTGAACCGATCCCCTGTCCTTTTAAAAGTATATTTGTCGAAGGCAGGTCCGGGTCATTGGAAGGGATGGAAAGGGACCCGCTCCTCTGACCGGCGGAAAGGGGCTGGAAGGCCATCTGGATCGCGCATTCCCGGGAAGGCGCTAAGGTTTTCCCCGAACAGGAATCTGCTAGAATTCTAAAATCTGCACCGTTTGTTCCGGTCAAAGACGCGGTTCCCAAATTTAAGTTGGCCATGCCGGTGCTGGCCAGGGAAACTGTTTTGGCCAGGGAAAGGACGTTGACCGCCTGATCCCCAAAATTAATCTCGTTCGCCAGATCCGGAAGGGCGACCTGGAGATTAATCGGGCTCTCGGTGGTAAACTGCCAGGAATACTCCGCGGCCAGGGGGTTCCCTTTTTTGTCTTTAATGCCGGTCGTGAGCCGGGCGGTATAGGTAGTAGAGTAGTTGAGGGCCTTGGTGGGGATATAATAGGCCGTCCTGGTGAGGTCGTTATAGAGGATCTGACCGGTGAGCCCCCCGTTAAGGATGAAGGTGTTGCCGGTAACGGTCGAACCGTCCAGGGGCTCTGAGAAAACGGCCGTAATCCGCGGGGCAAAACGATCCGGGTTGGACTGGATGGGGATAGCGGTCAGGTGAACGCCGGCGGCCCCTGTCTTGGGCGACGTGTCGGTGACTTTCGGGGGCTTAATATCCTGCGGGTTGACGGAAACATTGACCTTGACCAGTGCCGGGGGGCTGGTCTCAAGTCCGTTATTCACCGCAAAGGTAAAGATGTCCTGACCGATGAATTCTTCCATGGAAGTATAGATCAAAGCCGGCGGTGTACCGCTTAGTGTTCCAAATCCCGGCGGGGAGGTTATCTGAAAGGTAAGGGGTTTCGAACCGGAGTCTTTTCCGGTCAAGGTAAGGGACAGGGGTGAACCGGAAATGGCATTTAGTATCTGAGGGTTGGCTACCAGGCCTCTCACCTGATGGATGACCGCATTGGTGGGCGTCACTTCATTGGCGCTGGGGAAATAGACCTGCGCCTGGTTGACGATGCTGGTCCCGGCGGCCACTCCGGCCTTGACCTTGACGCTGAAGGAAACGGAACCTTTGCCGCCGGGGACAACGGTGCCGATATCCCAGGTCAGCAAGTGGATTGGAGCCTGGTACGATCCGCCGTTGTTGATCGCCAGGGTGCTTTCATCCAGGTTGGTATCCAGCGGGTCGAGGATATACACCCCGTAGGCCGTTCCGGCCCCCAGGTTTTCGTATTCCACCGTGTAGGTGACGCTTTCTCCGGGCAAAACGTCTCCTTTTACATTGGATGACTTGATATTCGGGTCATGGGCCGTCCGGGTCTCAAAGAGCAAAGTATTCATGAATTCAATGGGACATCCGGCAGTTCCGGTGAGATTGCCATTAGCAATCAAACCGGGAAGGTTCAGGGGAAGCGGCGTATTCGCCTCCGGCTGTCGACCGGGGCAATTCGGCTTGCCTGATATACAGACCCCGCCACGGCATTCTTCGAGAAGTGAATAGGAACAGTTTAGCTTCCAGGTGAAGTTTTCATAAGTTCCGGTTTTGGGGTCACAACGTCTTAATGCGGCAACCATCCCAAAGTAGTCCTCTCCCATATCCAGGTCATCGAGAGATTGTTCACAATACCGGCTGTCCTGGGTGCAGATATGATGAAGGGGATTTTTCTTGCAATCGTAAAGGCATTCCCCGGCTATTCCAGTATTGTTTTCTCTGGAATCATCCCAGGCCCCCATGCATTTAATGCAGGCGTCTTCAGACAACACATTATATCCCAAGGACACGAGACAGACCTGACAATCGCTAGTAAGGTTGATTTCCTCCTCATAAATTAAATCCCTCAGCCTCGATAGTGAGCGAAAGCCACGGTTCACCATGCAGTTCGTCATGCAGAGGGCAACGTTATGAGCGGGGGTGACATCATCGTTTAGACTCGGCGCCGTTGCGGAGGCCCGAGATTCGGACAAAATGCCGGTGGTTTCCGCCCAGCGCCCCCAGACCCGAAAAGATCCGTCCACCAGGTCCTCGCTATACCCCCCCTGGGAGTCAAAACGGATTATTTTCGATCCGTCGAATTTTTCGATGAACGCCGCCCGCCCGTTGCTGTAAAGAAAGGCTGGTCCGAAGCTTTGGGTATCCAGCAGGGTAAAACAGGTCATCTCGGTTCCATCCCGGTATTCAAACCGTTTGGCCACGTTTAAAAATATGAAGCGGCCCATGGTCTGGGTCGCGTACTGGAGCAACGGCTGCAGGTTGGGGTCCTGGGTTAATTGCTGTTGAATCTCCGCCGGAGTCATTTTTGTTTCGGAGACCAGGTTCGGTTGCCAAATCAGGTATTCCTCCAGGTCAAAACGAGGGGTCGTGTTGCGGGCACCGATCTCCACTGCGGCCAAGTTGAAGTTATGCAGCGGCATGCCCCAGGGGACCTCGGCTTTTAAAGTCACCTGCCCCTTGGCCCCGGCGGGGAGATTGCCTAACTTCCAGAAAACCTGGTTGGTCGGCTGATCATCCCGATGGATTCCCCCTCCGGTACTGGACACGTACCTGAATTGCTTGGGAAAGTCTACGACCACCACCGCCTGGTCCAGGACCGTTGCGGTGAGGTTTTCAAAAGCCACTAGAAAAGTGGCTTCCTCCCCGGGGACGATGTAATCCAGGCCCCAGAGGTAGACCAACTTGAGCGGCGGCATCACGGTTTGAACCGGGGTCGATATGGGGTTCCCCGAGGAGGCACCGGTGCCAAGTTGTCCCGCGTAGTTATAGCCGCATCCCCAGATTGTGCCGTCCGTTTTGAGCATCAAGTTGAAATTAGAACCGGCGGTTGCGTTATATACTCCCGAAAGGAAGGTCGTCGGGTCGGAAGGATCTTTCATTTTTATGGGGGTGATTTTGTTGTCAGTAATACTGTCGCATAGCTTACCCCCATAATTCCATCCCCATCCGTACACCGTCCCGTTCTGTTTCACCGCCACCGTATGCCGGTCATCCGCATCGATGGCCACGATCCCGGTTAGGTATCCGGTGGGATCGGCGGAATCGATGACTTGAACAAACAACTTGATAGGAGACGACAGGGTGGATCCTATCGTCGTACCATCTCCAAGCTGGCCCTCCAAGTTGCGGCCGGCGGCCCAGACCGTACCGCCCTCCTTGAGGACCACCGTATGTTCCCATCCTCCCGCGATGGCGATAATATTCGTTAAACCTGCCACCTGGCCGCTCACATTCTGGGGAGGATTCGTGTTCAGGAAGTCTCGTCCGATCTGCATATAATCCCGGTTGCCCCAAGTCCAAACCGTCTGGGTGGTTTTCAGAGCGATGGAATGCGCGGCGCCTGCTGCGATGGCCTTCACCCCCGTTAGAAAACCCGAGGCATCGGTCGGGTCCTTGACTTTGACAGGAATTCGGCTATCGGTATAGGACCCGTCGCCAAGGCGGCCGTTCCCGTTGTAACCCCAGGACCAGACCGTTCCATCGGCTTTGAGCACCAGGGAATGTCTCTCTCCCGCCGCCACGGCGATGACATTGGTGAGAAAGGTTGAAGGATCGGAAGGGTCTTTCACCTGTATCGGTGTGGATCGGTTATCTATGGTGCCGTCACCCAGTTGACCGTTTCCATTCGCGCCCCAGGCCCAGAGGGTCCCGTCCTTTTTTATGGCCAGGCTATGATAATAACCGGCGGCAATCCGGATAATATCCGTCAACACGGCCACTCGGGTCGGAACGTTTTTGTTGGTCCAGGACCCGTCGCCAAGTTGTCCTGACCCATTTAAACCCCAGGTCCAAACGGTCCCATCCTTGCGCAAGGCTACCGTGTGATCGAATCCGGCATCCTGGGCGATGATGTCCAGGCAGGAACCGGGAGAAGCCCCCAGAAAATTCAAACCCGTAAAAACCAAAAACAACATCAGACTTATTTTTATTCTCATATTGAAAATATAAGCAAATCTCATACCCGGTCGGCAAGAGATTTAGAATTCAGGAATGATTATTCGATGGTTTCGCAAAAAGTCGAAAACCCGTCATGGCACCTCGAGACTTGATCCGGGGGAAACAATCCCCACCTCGGTAAGTAGATGATTATTGGGGATTGCTTCGTCGCTTCACTCCTCGCAATGGCTGTCCCGGGGACTTATTGCGAGTTTATTATGGTCACTAAAAGGGGAGAATTAAAAGATTACCCAGGAGAAGGCTGATCGATTACAATTTAAGATGGTGATAAACAGATGGTGGGCGGTTGAAATAAACCAATAAAAAATAGATGCTGGTTGATATCAACCGCCACAGGGTATCACAGGTCATGGAGCATCATCCGATACCGCAAGTGGCTGCGGCTGATGTCCAGGGTGCGGGCGGCCTGGCTTTTATTGCCTTTACAGTGCTCCAGGGTCCGGCGAATCAGGTCCCGCTCGGCTTCGGCCAAGGTGGGGAGAGAGCCGATTGATTCGGATTTGGCGGGGATATCCTCCACCTCGGTTTCTTCCCAGATCCCGGGGTAGGCGGCCAGGGCCTCCAAGCCGATGGTTTCCCCCCGGTTCAAAAGGGCCGCCGACCGGAGGACGTTCATCAGTTCCCGCACGTTCCCCGGCCAGGGATAGGCCGTCAACAGCGTCAAGGCCCGTTCACCAAGGCGCAAACCGGCCAGGCCCAGCTCCTTTCCGAATACCTGCAGATAGTGTTCGGCCAGGGGCAGGATATCTTCTTTCCGCTCGCGCAGCGGAGGAAGATGAAGGGGAAAAGCCATGAGCCGGTGCAGCAGGTCCGGCCGGAATTTTCCCTGCTCGGACAGTTCTTTGAGGGAGCGGTTGCTGGAGGCCACGATCCGGCAGTTGACATCGGCCAGTTTAGTGGACCCGACAGGATAGAAGCGCTTATCCTCGATGGCCTGCAGGGTCTTGGCCTGCAGAGGGAGATCCAACTCACTGATCTCATCCAGAAATAGGGTTCCGCCTTGGGCCAACTGGAATTTTCCCTTGGCCCGGGCAACGGCCCCGGTGAAGGCGCCCTTCTCATGCCCGAAGAGCTCGCTTTCCAGGAGCGCGGAGGGGATGGCGGCGCAGTTGATCTTGACGAAAGGGCCGTCCTTGGAAGGCCCCAACCGGTGGATGATTTGGGCGATCAGGTCCTTGCCGGTGCCGGTTTCCCCCAGGAGCAAGACGGTGTAATCGGTCCGGGCCACGGTCTTCACCCGCTCCAATAGCGTTTGAATGACGGAGGATTCCCCAATAAATTGGGGATCGCCCAAGCTTTCCCGGAGTAGTTGCCGGAGGTTGCGGTTTTCTTCGGCCAGGGCTTTGACTTTCAGGGCGCTGCGTACGGCGGCCAAAAGGGTTTCTTCCTGAAAGGGCTTGGCCAGGTAGTCAAAGGCCCCTCCCTTGATCAACTCCACGGCCGAGGGGATGGAACCGAAGGCGGTCAGGGCGATAAAAGGGACCTCCGGAGAAACGGTATTGCGGTGTCGCAGGAGGTCGAGACCGCTGAAAGGCTCCATGAACAAATCGGAAAGAATCAGGTCGAAAGGCTGTTCGTCCAGCAGGCGGGCCGCTTCTTTTCCCTCGGTCGTCGTCACGACTTCATACTGTTCGGGCCGCAGCATCATAGTTAAAATCCGGCAATACCGATTTTCGTCGTCCACCACCAAGATGCGAGGCATCAAAATACTCCTTTCAAATCGGAAGATGGGGGTGAAGGCCCAACATCTTCCTGCCGGGAAAAAAACAGGGTGACCCGGGTTCCTTTGCCTGGAGTGGATTCTATCCGGATAGAACCCCCGTGGGCCTCCATAACTTTTTTCGCTATAGCAAGACCCAAGCCAAGTCCGGACTCCTTGGTAGTAAAAAAGCGGTCCAATACCCGGGGAAGATCTTTTTCCGGGATTCCCTTTCCGGTGTCCTGGATGGAGGCCCAAGCCATCCCGGAAGACTCATCCGTTCCGGTGGCCAGAAGCAATTCGCCTCCCAGGGGCATGGCCTCTTCGGCGTTGGAGAAGAGGTTCAACAGAATCTGATAGACCTGCCGGGAATCGAGGAGGACTTTCCCCGCCGGGAGGTCCAGTCGAAAATGGATAGTCAGCGGGACCGCGCTTTTCCGCCTGGATTCCCAGAGAAAGGCTACGGACTGGACCAGTTCGTTCAAGTCGGTATAAGTCTTCTGCGGCGGGGCTATGCGGGCGAACTGCATGAACTCCTCCACCAGGGCCGTCAGGCGGTCGGTTTCATCGAGGATGAAATGCAGTACTTCGGCATTTCCGGCCGGGTCTTGATTTTTAAGGAGTATTTCGGCGGAACCCCGAATGATCCCCAGCGGGTTTTTGAGTTCGTGAGCCAGTACGGCGGACCCTTCGCCGAGACTGGCCATTTTTTCAGCCTGCATCAGCCGGCCGGTCAACTCGCTCAGGGAGAGGTTGGTCTGCCGGAATCCTTCCAGCAGCCGGGCGTTGCCCACCTGATGGGCAGCCTGGGTGGCCAGGGTGCGGATTACGTGGACCTCTTCGGAGTTCAGCAGGCGGTTGGTCCGCTTTCCTCCGAGCAGGTAAAAGCCCCAGGGTTCGTCGCCGCTCATCAGGGGGAAAATGGAGGCCACTCCGCTTTTTTCCAAAAATTCGAATGCTTTCTCCGTACCCGAGGGATCTTTATGGGAGCCGATGATGTCCCAAAACGGTTTCAGCGGTTCTTCTCTGCTCATGTTCTCCAGGGTAGTTATGACCTGAGGAACTTCCGCCAGCCATCGTCCGGGGTTTGTCCGGAGTTCCCAGTCTTCCGAAAAGGGCTTCCGCAAATACAGGGCGGCCTGATCGATCGCCAGTTTCTGGGGCAGGCTGCTGAGCAACACCGTGGCCAGATCATTCAAGTCGAAGGATCGGGATAATTGGTCGCTCTCCTCCAGCAACAGCGCCGGCAGGGCGATGCGTTCCGGAAAGAGCGCCTTTTCAATCCCCCGCTGGACCTGGTTTTTCAAGGGATTGAACCCGAAGGCCAGCCCGATCAGGATCAAAAAGTCCGAGCGAAACCAGGAGCCCGGTGCCAGGCTGCCCAGGAATTTTTCTTTGATCAGCCATAAGGTGGCCAGATAGACCAGCGAAAGGATGGCGGCGGAGATGCCGTATACCAGGCTTCCTTCCAAAACCCGGTCAACATCCATTATCCGGTAGCGGTAAAAGGCGAAAAAATAGGAAAAAACGATCAAGGGCAGCGGGGCCAGACTGATACCGTAATTAATCACGGGAACGCCGACCAGGGCGATCGGCAGGGAATATAGCAGAATATAGGGGGACATGCCCAGCAGATGTCCCCAGATGAGCCATTTGAGCTGGGCCTTCAGGACGGCATCTCGGGTGGTGTAAAAAGAATGGAGGAGGATGGTGATGGTTAAAGCGACAACGAGCCCGGCGTTCAGATGGAGTAACCGTAAAGACCACTCGAAGCCAAAGAGGGGATCCCCGCCGGATAAAAAGACGGCACCGAGAGCCGAAGCGGGGGGTAATAAAAAGACTGCCCAGGGAACCCAGGAATGGATGCGGAGATGCTCCCGGATATTTAGAAAAATAATGATGAGGTACAACCAAGAGGAGAAGATGAACGAAAGGGTCCCGAACCGGATGGCTGTCAGCAGCGGCAGACGGGAACTCATTTCAATGGCCAGGTGACGGCCGGAGTGATTGAAAACACTTAAGGCCGACACCAGCAGCAGCAGGGAAAGGAGACGGACCCGGAGTTGATCGGGGAAACGAAAAAAGAGGTACGTCCCGCTGAAAAAAATAAACCAGGCCAGAAACCAGATCCGGAAAGGGCCCCAGAGGTCCTTCGCCGAGAAAGGTTTCAAATAAAGGATGGTGGTCCGGCTCCGGCCCTTTTGATCCGCTACCAGGATAGATGGCGGCCGGTCTATAGACCAGGAGGGCCCTTCCCCCGGGGGTATACGAAGCAGCGATTGAAACCAGGCCGAGACGGGGATTCCGCCAACGGCGATGATACGCTGCCCGGCCTCCAGAAGAGGGGAAGTCTGGGCGTCGGCAAGGGTCTGGACGGTATAGCCTCCGGAACGGAAGACCCCATAAATGCCGGTTTGCGGCGTTCTGATAAAAAGCAGGAGCCGATCAACACCATACAGGGCGATGGCCAGGATAAGAAAAAAACCCGCCCATTGGACCAGGCGCTGAGACATTTTCAAGGGAGGGGAGGCTCCTTCGGTCTGGGAGGTGTCGGGAAGTCGCCCAAATTCCCGCGAAGGTCATTCTACAGGGTTTCCTGGATGGTTCAAGAAAAATTAAATATCTTTGGCTGGCATTTCACCCGTCGTCAGATAGGCGATCACCCGCCGATCGGCTCGGGGAAAGGCGTATTCGCCCAACTCCGCCGAAGTCACCCAGCGATAATCCATAATCCCTATTTTTTGAATAAGGATTCCCCCGGATTTTGCTTGCCCCCGGGGAATTCCCATAACCCGCCCAAAAGCCCTTTTTCCATCAGGGCTTCATTGAACCGGCCGGGTTTCCGGGAAGGGAGCAACTCTTCGGCTTTCCGCCACAATTCGTTTAACGTGGCCGCCTCGCCCACCGGCCGACGAATATGGTAAAAACGGATCAGGACCCGTTTGATATTGCCGTCGAACACCGGATAGGGCCGGTCAAAGGCCAGGCTTAAGACGGCTCCGGCGGTCGAGCGTCCGATGCCGGGAAGCGCAACCAAGTCGGCATAGCGGTCCGGGAAGATTCCGCCGTGCTGGTTGACTATTTTTTGGGCGCTCTGGTGCAGGTGAAGGGCCCGGCTGTAATATCCCAGCCCCTCCCAAGCCTTCAGCACTTTCTCCAGCGGCGCCCGCGCCAGCGTCCGAGTATCGGGGAACCGGTCCATGAACCGCCGGTAATAGGGCTCCACCTGGTCTACCCGGGTTATCCGGGCCATGCCCGGAGAGCCGATTTCCTGCTCAAAATCGGTGCAGCGGTTTTCATCTCTCCTTTCCTTCTGCGCTCTGCCCCTGGAGTCATTTCAGCGACTTTGCCCCAGCCCTGGACGACTAGGTACCCTATCAAGCCTCCATATAATGCAATTTAGAACCAACGTCCCCTCTTCTGCTCTCCTCTCGGCCCAGGAGGATGAGAGGAAAAGGGTTGCCGGGGAGCTTCATGACAGCATCGTGGCCTCTCTTGGTGCAATGAGATTCAGAATTGACAAAATCGCTGAAGATATGAAACAGTGGAATAGCAGCCCTGAATCTCTGCAGGATCTCGGCTCGAAGGTCACCGAGATTATTAATGAAGTCAGGCGGATCATGGCCGATCTTCGGCCATCGATCCTCGATGACCTGGGGATTATTCCCGCCATCAACTGGTTCTGCCGGGAATACCAAAAGACCTATTCTCATATTTCGGTGGAGAGTCAGATTGGAATAGTAGAACCTGACGTGGCTGATTCTCTAAAAACGCCGATCTTTCGCATCTGTCAGGAAGCCATGAACAATGTCGCAAAATATAGCCAGGCAACCCTCGTGCATCTCTCTCTTCAAAAAGAGGAGGGCAAGATACGTTTAGCGATACAGGACAACGGTAAAGGGTTCAACCTGGATACCGCGAAAAGCCGAATGGGTCTTTCCACCATGAGAGAACGAGCCCAGCTTTCAGGGGGGGCTTTCAACCTTGAATCCGCCCTGGGGAAAGGGACGGCTATCAGGGTATCATGGCCCATTTGAACACCGGCTGTGGGATAAAGGAAACGAACCCCGTTTGAGGTGAATTGAATATTCCGCCCTCAACTCACCTCAATGACGTTCGGGGCGTGCGGAGGATCTGGAGCAAGGAGGTCGAGCATGGCGGCAAAAAAAAGAGGAGGGCGAAGTATTCGAAAGAGGTTGATCCTGCTCCTCCTTTTGGTTCTCATCCCTGTCTTGGGTATTCAGGCTTATTTTTACTATCAGTCTTTTCAGGCGCGGCGGGCTTCGGGACTTCAGGCCAATTTGGAAATCGCCCGTGCAGTCGGGAAGACATTTGAAAGATTTGTCAAAGATGTTCTCCACCAGGAATTAGCCATTGGACTTGCGTTGACTTCGTCCCCAGGATTATCCTCCGAGCATCGAGACCGGATCCTTTTAAGAAGCCAGGCAGACAACCCAGGGATATGGCAGTTTTTTTGGTTGAACCCTTCGGGGGTCGTCCTTTCAGCCACCGGGTCTCAGTTTATTGGAATGCGGTTAGACGACCGTGACTATTTCAAGCAAATTGTTGCCGGACAGGATTATGTGATAAGCGACTTGCTCCTGTCCAGAACAACGGGAAAACCGAGCTTTACCATTAGCCGGGGGATTCGAAATGAAAAGGGCGTGCTGCTTGGCATTATTATAGCAGGCATCTTACCTGAGCTCCTTGATGAGGAGTTAGGGGTCAAACGATTCACGGGAGGGGGCCTTGCCCTGGTCGATCGGAAAGGCATCCTGGTTTATCGTTATCCCACTATTGAAGCAACGTGGGAGGAACGCAATTGGCTTAAGCAGTATCCTCGAGCTTGAAGATGTATTTAAAGGGAAAGAGGTTGCCGCAACAGTTTATGCCCCTTTCGAAGGGAAGAAACGGTTGGTCGGTTTCACCCCTGTTACCTCCATCGGCTGGGCCGCCACTGCGGGGACCAGAGAAGAAGAGGTCGTGAACCCAATTCTATCGGACATTTCAAAAAGTGGGATTCTTTTTCTATCCGTTTCAATACTCGGCTTCTTAGTTGCCCTGATCCTTTCCCGGACAATCTCCAGCCCAATTGCGGCTCTGCGGAATTTCGCCCTGGCCCTCGGGCGCGGAGAGGAAAATAGGCAGCCTTCTCATCCACAAGATTTCGGAATTCCAGGACTTGGCGGATGTTTTTGAATCGATGGCCGAGAAGGTGCGGGAACGTGAAATGTCTCTTCGCGAAAGTGAGGAGAAGTATCGTACTATTCTGGCGAGTGTCGGTGATGCGGTTATTGCCACCGATCTTTCGGGTAAAATCACTTTCATGAACAAGATCGCTGAAGAGTTGACGGGCTGGGCAATCTCCGAGGCCTCGGCGATGCCGGTGGCCGATGTATTTCACATCATCAATGAGCACACCCGTAATCGAGTTGAAGACCCCGTTGCCAAAGTGCTCAAGGAAGGTGTTGTTGTAGGTCTTGCGAATCACACGGTTCTCGTAGGAAAGAGCGGGAAAGAGATTCCGATCGATGATAGCGGGGCGCCGATACGAGATGAGGACGGCAGACTCTCGGGTGTGGTGCTCGTCTTCCACGACATCACTGAGCGCAAGCACGCCGAGGCGGCGTTCAGCCGGAGCCAGAAGACGTTTTCCGAATTGGTCGAGCGGGCTCCCTTCGGCATCTACGTCGTTGATTCACAATTCCGGATCGCTCAGATGAACATCGGTTCGCAAACCGGCGCGTTCCAGAACGTGCGGCCCGTGATCGGACGCGATTTTAACGAGGTCATGCGCATCCTCTGGCCCGAACCCGTCGCCGCGGAAATTATCGCCCACTTCCGCCACACCCTCGACACCGGCGAGCCATACTACTCGCGGAATTTCATCAACCCGCGCCAGGATGTGGAAATCGAGGAAGCCTACGAATGGGAACTGCACCGCATGATGCTAGCGGAAGGGCAATACGGCGTCACCTGCTATTACTTCGATTCAACAAAACTGCGAGAGGCCGAGGCGGCGCAGCGCGAGAGCGAGGAGCGATTCCGCTCGGTCGCGGAAAATATGTCCGAGGGGTTGATGCTTTTTGATGCACAGGGAATGATTTACCAGAACCCCGCGTCCTTGCGCCTCCATGGCTATTCCGTTCAAGAGGATGGGCGCATCGCTCTCGAAAAACTGCCCGCCACGTGGCAGGGCTGGGACGACCAGGGCTGCCCTCTTTCCTTCGACCATTGGCCGATTTCCCGCGTCGTGCGCGGCGAGCGTTTCCAAAATCAGGTGTTTCACGCGCACCGCCAGGACACGGGCCTGGAGTTCGATGCCAGCTACAACGGCTGCCCGATCTTCGACGCCGCTGGCAAGATGGTCCTCGGCTTCATCACCATTCGTGAGATTACTGAGCAGCGCAAAGCCGAGATAGCGCTGCGTGCGAGCGAAGAACGCTTCCGCGTCGCGCAGGAGCTTATGCCAGACGGGTTCTCCATCTTGCGGCCGGTGCGCGATACCCGGAGGCGCGTCGTGGACTTCACCTGGGTCTATGCGAATGCCGCGATGGAACACATCGTCGGCATGAAACTGTCCGCGCTGGCGGGAAGGAGCCTGCTGGAACTGTTTCCCGGCCACCGTGGATCGGCGTTCGTAGAAACCTATCAGCAGGTGGCCGAGACTGGGAAAACCCGCGTCCAGGAGATGCTCTACGAAGCCGATGGCGTTCTGCCGCAACGTTGGTTCCGGGTCGCGGTGGTCTCTATGGGCCAGGATATCGCCGTGCTGTCACAGGACATTACCGATCGCAAGCGAACGGAAGAGGCACTGCAAAAGCGATCGTCGGAACTCCAACATTTGACCGAGACGCTGGAAGATCGGGTGAAGGAACGGACCGCGGAACTGGCCGATCTATCTTCCCAGCTTGTTTTCGCCCAGGAGAATGAAAGAAAGCGGGTTTCTTATGAGCTCCATGATAACGTCTGGCAAACGCTGGTGGCCATCCGGTTTGATGTTGAACGCCTCTTTGCGGACCAGGACCGGATGGACCGGGCCGTTTTACAGGATACATCGAAGAACATCATGGCGGCCCTCCTCGAGGCGGTGGGAAAAATCCGTTCCATGCAGGGAGATCTGTGGCCCTATGTCCTCGACGATATCGGCATCCTGGCCACCATAGATTGGTATTGTCGAGAATTTGAAAAGAACCATCCTGGCCTGACCACTGAGAGGCAGGACGGCTTGGCTGAACATGAGATCATCTCATCGGCCAAGATCGTCATCTATAGAATCCTGCTGGAAACACTGAATAACGTCGCCCAACACAGCCAGGCGAACCGGGTCTTCCTTCGCCTTCTGAAGAAAGACAACCGGATGGAGTTCACCGTGACGGACAACGGGCAGGGCTTTGACCTGGAGGAGACGATCGCCAAGAAATCTCCCTGGGGAGGATTGGGGCTTTTAAGCCTAAAAGCCCGAACGGAACTTTCCGGCGGTCGCTTTGAAGTGGAGTCGGCTCCGGGGCAGGGAACGACGGTTCGTTCCTCTTGGCCAATCTGAAGCGGGAAGGGAGAAGGGGAGGTATAGGCATGCTAAAAGTACTGCTGGTCGAAGACAATCGTCACTTCCGGGAAACATTCAGGCACAGTCTCCAAGAGCATTTCCCATCCCTAATCATCGAAGAGGCGACCACCGGGGAAGAAGCCCTGCAGAAGCTCAACGGAGGTCTCCCCCGGCTCATCTTCATGGATATCCACCTGCCCGGCGTAAACGGTTTGAAGTTGACCCAAAGGATAAAAAGGGATTTTCCGGACATCACGATTGCCGTGCTGACCGGTTACGATCTGCCGGAATACCGCCAAGCCGCCTTTCAAAACGGAGCGGATCGTTTCTTTGTCAAGGAATCGTTGCCCTGGAATGAAATCGAGACCCTGATTAAATCGCTGGCCTGACAAGAACGCTGACGCCATTAATGCTCCTTTTGCTCATCACCGGTTGCAGCCAAAAGGCGCCGCAGCGGACTGAGAAAACCGTCTTTGGGACGTAGACGAGAGCTCCTACCGGTCTGGATAGCCAAAAACAAGGGCTATTCCAACGCAGTTAGCTTACCCCAGGAGAACACGAGGCCTATGGAAGCCCCTGGACCGTCCACCAGGCCCGGGTGACCTGGATTTCGCCAAGTCCAACCGACTATTGGGCTGGTGCCTGGGCGGACTAACGTCCCGGAGAGCCCGGTTAAAACGGAAACAGGGGGGGACCGGACCAGGACAGCATGATTCAAGATCGAGACTGACTCCTAACGGCATGGGGTTGCACCAGACCGTCCCGATGCCTGACAGGCCTCTAATCAGACAACGTATACCGCCCGATCCGATCGGCGTGCAGGCTCCCGAGGTAGAGGTTCCCGTTATACTCCCGGGCCGAGGTGATTTCCCAGAGATGTTTCCCGGTAGGCTCTTGGAGGCTTTTGACTATCTTCCCGTTTTCATCCAAAGCGAGCACCAGCCCGTAGGGTTTGGGTCTGGGCCAGAGGGCCTTGGGAAGTTTGGACAGCAGGGATTTGAGGAACGGATAAGGGTGCAGCCGGTCGACCGCACCGTTGCGAACGGTGAAGAGCGCCAGCCAGAAGGTCCCCCGGTGGTTGGAGGTGATGTTGTCGGGGAATCCCGGTAAATTGTCGATGAAGATGTCGCTGGTCCCGCTCTTGGGGCCTTTCAGCCAATAGCGGGTAATGCGGTAGTGGTAGGTTTCATTGACCAGGACGAAATCCTCCGCAGCGGAGAGGGCCACCCCGTTGGCGAAAAACAGTTTGTCGAGGAGTATGTTGATTTGCCCAGTGCTCGGGTCCAGCCGGATCAGTCGTCCATGGGGCCTGGCTTCCAGCAGGTCGTAAAGGTATTCGTTCTGGCCGTATTTAGAGCTGGCATCGGTGAAATAGATGACCCCGTCCCGGGAGATATCCAGGGCATCGGTAAATTTGAAGGGGACGCCGTTGACCGAGGTGACCAGAATGGTGATCTTGCCGGCAGGGTTGATTGACAACAGCCCCTGATAGGAGTCGCAGACGATGAGATTTTGATTCCGCTCGAACTGCATTCCCAAAGGGCGTCCTCCCGTTTGGGCAAACGTTTCCAACTGCCCATCGGGCCGGAGACGCAGGATCTTTCCGTCCTGGGTCCCGCCGTAGATTCGTCCCTGGGGATCCACGGCTACTTCCTCCGGCCCTTTGATTTTCCCCAGGGCCAGCAAGTCGGCTTTTTTCAGCAAGTTATTGGGGGCCAGGACGCCGGTCATCGGCAGTTGGGGAGGCGGGTTGTAGGCGGCCGGGTCGATCGGGGCTTTTTGGGTGAATAGATAGATCACTACGATCAGAATGAGCAGGCCCAGTAACTTGAGAAATCTTTTTCCCATTTTCTCTTAAAGTGCCCGGGTCATCCGGGCCATGCCCGGTGAGCCGATTTCCTGCTTAAAATCGGCACAGCGGTTTTCATCGATTATCCTAAACCCATGTTTTTCGTAGAGCTTCTGGGCCGGGGTATTGCCGATATAAATATTGATTTGAGCCAGACGGAAGCCCAGTTCCCGCCCACGGTCCATGATCGAGTCCAACAGCTTGCCGGCCAGTCCCCGGCCGCAGTATTCGGGGAGAGTGGCCACGCTGTCGATGATCCAAGCCCCCGCCAGGCTTTCCGGGATGCAGGGCAGCACCCGGGCCATACGATCCTGGGATTCGGGGCCCAGGCCGTTCCGGCCGCTTCCTCGGAGGGCCTCCGGCATGGCTTCCCGCAAGGCGATGTATCCGGCGGTCCGGGGATCATAACCTCCCAGGGCCGCAGACGGAGTTCGATCCACCTCGGCGATTTGGTAAAAAGAATGGTGGAATAAATGGGGTTTGCCGGTCACGGTTAGAAGACGGAGGAAGGATCGATTTTCGTCATCCGTCCCTCCGAGGATGACGTCCCAAATCCCCTTCTGGACATGGGCCCTGCCGGCCCTGAGGATGACAGCCGCCAGGAAATCCGCATCCTCGGTTCGGGCATTTCTTATCAGAATAGACACCGGCTTTCCTCCCCCTACGACTGTACAGGAAATCAGGCTTTTCCCAAAGTTTTTTTTGTTTAATAGGGGCAATGCAATTTAGAACCAACGTCCCCTCTTCATGGATATTATCGTGCAGAAATTAAAAATGGATCGAAAAGTTGTCACCGCCTCCTGGGACGATTTCCGATTTAGATTATTCTTGGATCAGTCCCTCCTGACGTCTATGGAGGACGAGGCCAGATGGGCCATAAGAAACCGATTGACGGACGCAGACACCATACCGAATTACCTTGATTTCATCCATACGGCGGCTTTAAAGGCGGTCAAGCCCGGGGCTGTCGGCATTGCCGGGAGATAGGAAAAATTAATGAAAATCAGTTCAAAATTAATCTTTGCCGTTTGTATGCCCGTGCTGTTGGCCCTTTTGATCGGATCGACGTTAATCTACTCCTATGGAAGGATATTAGCCCAAGGCCGTAACGTTTCCCTGTGGAAGGTGGAAGTCCTCGATGATGCCTCCCTTTTGGTTGCGGAAGCTACCGTTACCGTCGCTATTAGCGGTGGGGGGGGCGATAAACAAGAACGGCCCAATACCCAAACAGCCGGATTCACAAAAAAATCCCCCCCACCCCATTCAGGATTTTGTCAGGTAGGCGATCACTCTCCGGTCGGCCCGGGGAAAGGCATAGTCACTTAGTTCCGCCGAAGTCACCCAGCGGTAATCCATAACCCCTATTTTTTGAATGCGGCCTTTCAGGTGACGGCAGAAAAAGGGGTGCAGGGTAATTTTGAAATGACTGTAGGCGTGGTTGACCTGCATAAACGACTCGCCCACCGAGATCTCAATCCCCAACTCTTCTTCAATTTCCCGCCGCAGACATTCTTCTAAGGATTCCCCCGGATTTTGCTTGCCCCCGGGGAATTCCCATAATCCGCCCAAAAGCCCTTTTTCCGGCCGCCGGGTGATCAAAATCTTTTTGCCCTTCCGGATCACGGCCGCCGTGACCTGGTAATGGGGAATTTTCCGGCGCGGCGTCTTAAGCGGCAGTTTTTCAGGATTTCCGTGGAGAAAGGCCAGGCAGGTCTTCCGCAAAGGACAGTGACCGCAAGCCGGGTTCCTCGGCAGGCAGACCAGGGCGCCCAGTTCCATCAGAGCTTCATTGAACCGGCCGGGTTTCCGGGAAGGGAGCAACTCTTCGGCTTTCCGCCACAATTCGTTTAACGTGGCCGCCTCGCCCACCGGCCGACGAATATGGTAAAAACGGATCAGGACCCGTTTGATATTGCCGTCCAACACCGGATAGGGCCGGTCAAAGGCCAGGCTTAAGATGGCGCCGGCGGTCGAGCGTCCGATGCCGGGAAGCGCAACCAGGTCGGCATAGCGGTCCGGGAAGATTCCGCCGTGCTGGTTGACTATTTCACCGGCGCTCTGGTGCAGGTGACGGGCCCGGCTGTAATATCCCAGTCCCTCCCAAACCTTCAGCACTTTCTCCAGCGGCGCCCGCGCCAGCGCCCGAGTATCGGGGAACCGGTCCATGAACCGTCGGTAATAGGGCTCCACCTGGTCTACCCGGGTCTGCTGGAGCATTATCTCCGACACCCAAACGGTATAGGGATGGCGGTCGCTGCGCCAGGGCATCGTTCGCTGATTTTTATTAAACCAGGAGACTAACTTTCTCATAGGAAAAAGGGACGGGGTGGTCATAAAAAAACGCTTCGCACTTTTGGCCATGACAGGTAAGGAGGGGTGCCCACCCAAAAGGGAGAACAACCAAAAAAAAGGGAGGCGATATGGAAATAAACCGCCTCCCTTTCTTATAGTAGGGTTTGTTCGATTTGTAAAAATTATTTTTTCAGCGGCTCTTCCGGTACCGCCGGCAACTGATCCGTTTCAAAAACGGCGATCAACCGGTTATGCTGGTAGCGGAGGTGTTCCTTCCTGGCTGCTTTTTTGGGGCTGTACTGGTCTCCGACGCCATAGACTTTATAATACTCGTGGGGGATATTGATCAAATATTTATCGATTACTTGAAGGGGAAATTCCGAACGGGCCTTGGCCAGTTTCATATTGGTCCTCTGAGGACCGGTCGCCGAAGCGCTGCCGATATTGACCAACAACACCTTTCGGCCCCGGCTCTCCCGAGAGAGGTAATCCACGAACTGGACCAGTCGACGGTATTCCAGAGAACCTTCGGCAATTTTTCCTGACCCGGTGGGATAGAACAAGGTGATCTCCCCGGATCCCTGCTCCTTAGACATCTTTTCAATGCGCATCAAGCTTTTCTCGGCCGTATCCTGATTTTTTTGGGCTGAGGCCAGGATTTTCTGGTTGGACTCCTCCAGCCTCTGAGCGGCCTCCTTCAAGTTTTGCAAGGACCCCTTGATCTTTTCCTGGTTATCCTTCACCTGGTCAAATTCCCGCATGGCCATATTGTGGGAATTAACAAATGTCGCGGCCAGGACGCCGGCCTGCTCGGTGGAGGCCGTGCCGGTCCAGGTTCCCTTGGGGAACTCAACCGTCTTCATCCCTTTTTCCGCTCCAGCCGGATCCAGACTGGTATCCCGCATGGGCAGCATTTTCGGCTCCCCGGCACACCCCCAAATAAAAAGCGTCCCCAATAACAATATCAACAAAAAAGCTACACGTTTCATATCCCTGTCTCCCTTCCCTGAATTGATATGGAAGGTAGGACAGCAATCCTTATGCCAGTAGTCAGCTAACTTTAAACCTATTGATTTAATTTAAAAAGTTTTTTTATGGCCAGATGAATTGAACCGAGCTGTATGAATATCCAGTCGTAATTCACGTACCCCGATCACTATCTGCTGACGGCTGGGCAAAAAATCAGTCTTTAATGACTTCCAGTTCAAATTCAATATTCATGGCCGGAAAAATAAAGGCAAAAAGTTTTTCATAATAGAGCGGAAAGCGATTGGCTAAAAGGGAGATCCCATTAAGGCGATGGAATTTCCAGAAATTCAGGCGCGCCCTGTTTTTTTTAAAGGCAACCTTAGAATAAAAATCATATTCCTTGAATCCACCACAAAAATAATCCAGGGACTGGGTATTAAAAAAATGCCGGTGGGTAGGATCCCCATAGGCCAGAGTGCTGGTAAAATGGGGGACCCGAATGAATACCCGGGTCCCTTTCCGGGCCAGACGGTGAATTTCCTCCAGGGTCCGGATAACGTCCTTTAGGTGTTCCAAGACATCCAGACAGTAAATTCGATCAAATTCACTGTCTGGAAAAGGATAAGGAAAGCTATTCAGATCGTGAATGATATCGGCCTGGGAATCCGGGCTGAGGTCAATCCCCACGGCTCCGGCCACTTTTCTATTCCCACAGCCAATGTCCAATATTTTCACTACCGATTAAACCTCCAACCAAAATAATAAGGCCTTTTCCCGAAAGACCCCTCCCTTTATCGAAGGGAGGTTGGGAGGGATTTTTAAAAAATTGGGAACGGATTAAATAATATCATATTTCTAAAGATTTGAGAATTTTCGACCGAAAATTCTCAAAAAGGAGGGAGTATGAATAGAAAAAAAGGACATGGGAATTGGATGGTTATTGTTGTTCTGGTGACTGCTTCGGTTATGGTTTATTCCTTTAACGGCGCCATGGCGGCGCCGCCGCATCAGCCCCGCTATGGTCCGCCTCCCGGTCATCCACCGGGCCCGCCCCCGGGTCCAATTCCTCCCGGGCCGTTGCCACCCGGTCCTGCCGGGCCGCCACCGGCGGTTGTTTCAGGACCTCCGGCCCCCTGGAAGGCCATGGGCCCGCCCCCTCCGGGAAAAGTCTGGTTCCATCTTGAAGGTGGCTGGGTGGCCGTACCGCCTCCCCCTGGAGAAGGCCCTTATCTCTGGAATGGAACGGTCTGGGTTATTGATTCCGCTCCCCCGCCTGAGGGGGCCAAATGGGTCGCCGGGCAGTGGACCCCCAATGGCTGGATCGCCGGGCATTGGGCCGCGCACCCGGCTCCGAGGCCGGGTGCGCATTGGGTACAGGGGCATTGGGGCCCTAAGGGCCATTGGAGACCCGGCCACTGGAAATAGAATTCAAGGCCCCTGGCCCGAACGGGTCAGGGGCACCTCCCATCAAATCAGTAGCGTTTTTTCGATAAACTCAACGGTCAGCGTCGATTTCCCGGCCCCGAATCCCACCCATAAGAAGAGAAATGGAACCCGAGATCATTGCTTAATCCATTCTTTTTTCTCAGAGCTGAATTTGTGTCCCGATCTCGATGACTCGACCCGGCGGTATCTCAAAATAATTGGTGGGATTCATGGCGTTGCGGGACATCATGGAAAACAGAACTTTCCGCCACTGCGCCATTCTGGACTTTCCGCTGGTAAAGAGAGATTCCCGACCTAAGAAAAAAGTGGTCGCGGCCATTTGCGTTTTAACCCCCAATCTGCCGGCCAGGGCCATGATCTCCGGGACCCGGGGGGTTTCCATAAAACCGTATTGGGCGGTGATTCGATAAAATCCCTGGCCGAATTCTTCCAGCGTCAGGCGCTCCTTCGGATCGATGCGGGGTAGGTCCTGGGTCACGATGGACAACAGGATCACCTGCTCAAATAGCACCTTGTGGTGTTTGAAATGGTGGAGCAGGGCCACCGGGACCCCTTTGGGGTTCACGGACATGAAAACGGCCGTCCCGGGAATCCGGTAGGGATTTCTCTGCTCGATGTCTTTTAAAAAAAGATCCATGGTCAGGCGGGGGGTCAACAATTCAGACAAGGACTTGCGCCCTTCCCGCCAGGTGGTCATGCTGAGGGTTATCAGGATGGCCACCCCAAGGGTAAACCATCCGCCATCAAGGATTTTTAGCAGGTTGGCGCTTAAGTAACTGACATCAAAGAAGAGGAATAATCCAACCAGCAATCCCGCCTTCCAGAACGACCAGTTCCAGAGCCGGGTCACAACCAGATAGTAAATGATCGAGGTGATGCCCATGGTGGCGGTCACGGCAATACCGTAAGCCCCGGCAAGATTGGTGGATTCGCGAAAGGCCAGGACCAAAGCGATACAGCCGACCATCATGGCCCAGTTGACCCCGGGAAGATAAATCTGGCCCCGATGTCCGGCCGAGGTATGGAGCACCCGAACCCGGGGCAGATACCCCAACTGGATAGCCTGCTGCGTGAGAGAATAAACCCCGGAAACCATCGCCTGGGAGGCAATGATGGTGGCGATGGTCGCCAGCATCACGGCCGGGTAGAGCAGCAGCTTAGGAACCAGACCGTAAAAAGGATAAAAGGATTCTTCCGGATGGGAAAGCAGCAAGGCCCCCTGGCCGAAATAATTGAGCAGCAGGGCCGGGTAGGCCAGCCCCAGCCAGGAGATTTTGATGGCCCGGGGGCTGAAATGGCCCATGTCGGCGTAAAGCGCCTCCCCTCCGGTGATGCAAAGCACCACCGAACCTAAAACCACCATCCCGTGCAGATGGTTGGCCCGGAAAAATTCCACGGCCCGCCAGGGGTTTAAAGACGACACCACCTGGGGACTCTCGACAATGGCGAACAGCCCGAAGGTCCCGATAGTCAGAAACCAGAGGATCATGATGGGGCCGAAGAAGCGGCCGATGTCCGCAGTCCCGCGGCGCTGGACTAGAAAAAACAGGAACAGAACGAGGCAGGTCAGCGGGATGATAAAGGGCTTGGAGGCCTTGGTGGCCACCTCCAGCCCCTCGATGGCCGAAAGAACCGATATGGCCGGGGTGATCAGACCGTCTCCATACA
Organism: uncultured delta proteobacterium; assembly: GCA_963743305.1. Lineage (GTDB taxonomy): Bacteria > Desulfobacterota > RBG-13-43-22 > RBG-13-43-22 > RBG-13-43-22 > CAVQSS01. The sequence continues at coordinate 40,353 of CAVUPH010000030.1, read as the reverse complement.
GTAAGGCTGCCCCGAAGACCGCGGCCAGAACGGCCACACCGTAACTTCGGGCCGACATCTTATCCCTGGCCTGCAGCAGCAACGCCAGGAGGGCGAAAATACCTCCCTCCCCCCGGTTGTCCGCCTTCAGGATAAAGCCCACGTACTTGACACTGACCACCATCGTCAGAGACCAGAAGACCAGAGAAAGCACCCCCAGAATATTCATCGGGTTCAGGTCGACGGCATGCTGCCCGTGGAAACACTCCCGGATGGCATACAGCGGGCTGGTGCCGATGTCGCCGTAAACCACGCCCAAAGCGCCCAGGGCCAGAACCATCAGACCCGGCTCGCGGTTTTCTTCTATTTCGGAATTAGGGAGGTGTTGAACGGGGTCCATAGTAATAAGTGGTCGTCATTTATACTGCCATTGGGAAAGCCGGGGGGACATCCGATAAGTGACTTCAACTTCAACGGGCGTTTCCCCGGCCAGTTTTCGAGCGGTCTCCTGAATCCGTTTAATATCCTCGCGATTGTAGACGATTCCCTGAACGATCAGTCCGTATTCAACCAGCCCTTCTTCTTTGGGCGTCACGTCCAGTTTGGAAATGGAAAAGGTGGGATCAACGACCAACGCGGCTTTAATCTTGGCCGCCAAGGCCCTCAACTGAAGAATCTCCCTGACCTCCTGGGTATAGAACTTATCTTTTTTAGAGAGGGCCTCTTGAACAAAGGCAACGACTTCTTCGAACGGTCGGCTGCTCATATCGAAAACGTGGTCATATTCCGCCGGATCCGCCCAGTCCTTGCCATAGACTAAGTACACCGACCGGGCGATGTCGTCATCCACTTTTTCCAGCATCCACTGAGCCATCTCCCGGCTTATTTCTTCCCGGCGCAAGACCCTCTCTATCCGGAAAGGCAGGGGGGCCTCGGTTCGAATTCTAAGGGCATAGGGGACCCGTTTCAGTAAAAAATTACCCTCCCGTCCCATGATGACCACGTTATTTTGGAGGGCATGATTCAGCACATAACTATGGGTGAGGGCAATGAACCCCTGGTAAGACCAATCGTGTCGTTCCCAGACATTGGGGGCTTGTTCCTTGAAATACCGGGCCCATTCCTCCCATTGATCTCCCACGGACTGCATTTCCTCGAATATAGTTTTTCGGTTGATCAATTTATAGCCCATCCGGTCGGCGATTTCCCGCCCCAGATCTCTCCCCCCACTTTCCAATTGCCTGGCGACCGTCAAAATGGCCATAAAAACCTCCTTTATTTTTGAAAAGGAAGAACCCAGATCAGCATGGCCGGCAAATAACAAAATACCAAAGAGACGATTACGTAGGGCCCTGTTATACTCAAGAATTCCTTCAGACTGGTTTTTCTTTGCTCCTCTTTGTCCGCCAAATTCTTGGCCACGAACAAGGCCGGGGCCCCGGCCACCGTCAGGTTGCTCCCCAGGGTTCCGGCCCAGAGCAACATCCAGTAAAAGGGCCAGGGGTTAATGGCTTGTTCCCTTCCCAGGTCTCGGATGACATAGAGCATAGTCAGGATGTAAGCGTCGTGTTCCACCACCCCGACAATCGGCGCCGTAATCCAAAACAGCAGAGTGCTCCCGACCACCATACTCTGTTTGATATAGGGGGTAATTCCATTGGAAAGCCATTTAATGACCCCGGCGTGTTCCAATCCGCCGACCAGGGCAAAAAGGGAGATATAAAAAAAGATCGCTCTCCAATCCAATTCGGCGAACACCTGTTCTAAATTGGGTATCTCCAAAGTGAAGGCGTTATTAAAAATCTCAAAAATCAGGATCAGGACCAAGGCCCCCCATAAAGCAATAAACCCGAGATAGTAGCCAAAAAAGGGCCGAAAGGCCATGGCCGTAATAGTGAGACAGAAAATCGAACAGGTAACGATCGCAAAGGGTTTATCTTTGATATGATCCAGCGGGCGTTCATCGAGGGTGGAGATATCCATCACCTTCCCTTTATAGAGCTTGGAAAATTTCCAGTAAAAGAAGGAAACGGTAAAGCAATAAGAAATCAACAGAATGAAGAAAGAAGAAGGGCGTCCCTGCTGCCAAATAAAGCCGCTGAATTCGATCCCGGCTACACTGTGCAGCATCTGGGGCGGCAGGTCCCCCAAAAGCATAGCGGTTCCCATAAAATTGGCGCAGAGGCCGATAAATAGAAGGGGGACAAAGGGGGAGAATTTGAACCGCCGAGAAGCGTGAAAGAGGACCGGGGCGAACATGAGGACTACCACGACGTTGTCAATCAGCATGGAAATAAATCCAGCCAAGGTCCCTATGAAAGTTACAAAAACCGCCACGTTGCCTTTGGATTTTTTAAGGATCACCGCCGACAAGAAATCCGGCACGCCGGACTTCCCGAAGTATCCCGAGACGATCCAGATACTGAGCAGGATGAGAATCACGTTCCAATCGACCTTCTGAAAGGCTTGAACTTCGGACATAACCCCGATGAAGATCATCATTACAATTCCCAAGAGGGCGGCGATCACACTATCGATCCAACCGGTAATGATCAGGATGATACTCACTAAAAAAATAAGAACGGTTGCAACCTGAAGGGAGTCCATGGTTGATTCCTTTTTTCTTCCAGAATTGACTTTTTAAATAGTCGAGCCCGGCTACGCGGGGCTAAAGATATTATCAGGAACAAAAAAAATACCGCACTGACTGCTTCGAATCCTTGACGGACGGATCGGCGGTCCGATTGGTTCGTATAGTTAAAATTGGCCAATTAAGCCATTAATTGGGCTTTTATTCAAGAACTTTAATTTCCCGCGGTCCTCCAGACCCCCACCGGGGGAAAATAATTATATTATAATCAAAATATAGCTATATTTAATTGACATCAGTAAAAATTATTGTATGATTTCATCGACCAGGGTATTAAGAGGGTTAGTCCGGCCTAAAGCCGGAGCCGTACCGGGAAAAAAACCGTAACGATAGGCGAACCCCTCTTGGACATAGGCGTTTTCGGGCAGCTTCATTTTAACTGGGAGTTTGTTACCGGTTTTCTGAGCATTGTGCTCATCGACCTCATTCTGGCCGGGGATAATGCCGTGGTCATCGCCATGGCGGTGCGCTCCTTGCCGCGGAAGCAGCGAACGCGCGGCATCGCCATCGGAGCCGGGGCGGCGGTACTCCTGCGGGTGATCTTAACGTTTTTCGCCTCGCAATTGCTGCAAATCAATTTTATCAAATTCATCGGCGGAGCGGTCATCATCTGGATCGCCTTCAGGCTCTTCGTGGAGGGTGCGCCCCAGGAAGAGATCAAACAAGAAGCCAAAACCCTGGCCCAGGCTATCTGGGTTATCATTATCGCCGATCTAACCATGTCCACCGACAACGTGCTGGCGGTGGCCGGGGCTTCCAAAGGCAATCTGCTTCTGCTGATCTTCGGGCTGGCCCTGAGCATCCCTTTCGTGGTTTTTACCAGCACCCTTCTTTCCCTGCTGATGGACAAGTACCCGGCCATCATTTATATCGGCGCTGCGGTTCTGGGCCGGGTCGGCGGGGAAATGATGATCACCGACCCCTTCGTCGCCAAACTGCTGGAGCCTTCCCCGTGGCTTCAATATGCCATGGAAGGGTTTTTCCTCGTCGGGGTGCTGGCGGCCGGCAAACTCTGGCTTAGGCACCGGATCTCCCGGACGGGAAAAGGGCATCCGAGTGTCCCCCCTTCGCTTCCCTCGGCTTCGGGAGATAGGGAGTAAACGGTATGGCCATTTTGTCGATTTCCAGGGAATATCGCAGCGGCGGAGAAGAGATCGGCCGATCGGTGGCTGAAGAACTGCACTATGTTTACGTGGATAAGGAACGATTGATCCACGACATCCGCAGCGCCGGGGAAAAATGGGAGAACCTTGTTCAGGAAGTGGATGAGAACACCCCCTCCCTTTGGGAGCGTTATGACTGGCAATATCGAGGATATGTGGCCTTGGTGGAGGCTCATATCTTTGAACATGCCCTCCGGAACCGTGTGGTCATCCTGGGTCGGGGCAGCCATCTCCTTCTCCGGGATGTTCCTTATGCCTTGAAGGTCCGAATTGTAGCCCCCTTGGAAAAACGGATCGAGCGGGCTATAAATCAGGACCGATTGGATCCCAGGACGGCCCAGTGGATGGTTGAGAAGACGGATCGGGCCCGGGCCGGCTATATCAAGGCCAACTACGGCGAGGAATGGAGCAACACCCGGTTTTATGACCTGGTCTTTAACACCGGTCTTCAATCGTACGAGCAGGTGGTGAAATTACTCGTTAACGCTCTGCAAGAGTTGGACCTCCGGGTCACCCCGGAAGCCGAACAGAGACTCCGGGAGCAAGCCGCGGCCGCCAAAATCAAGGCCCGGTTGGTTACCGATACCAAGGTGTTCGTCCCCACCCTGGAGGTTTTTCATGATGGCACGGCCATTGTCCTCCGGGGGGTAGTTCATTCGGCGGAAGAAAATAATTACCTCGAAGAAAAGGCCCGAAAATTCGCCGCCGACCTGACCATCCGCAACGAGTTGCATTACCGGGGAGGGAAAGGCTGATCTTAATAGATCGATATCCATCACCTGGATTTCGGCTTCACCCAATCGAAAATAGGGTTTTGAATCTTCAGGACCCCAGTGAGAAAATTTCTTTTATCTAAGGGAGGTAAGCTATGGATAACTGGACCTTTGGCCTGAGCATGCTCATCGTCGGCATGGGAGGCACGCTACTCACCTTAATGATCATGAGCACGTTGATGGGAGTTTTAAAGAGAATTTTTCCTATTAAAGAAGGGGAAGAAGAATAAGAAAGGGGAACAAGAATAATGCTCGAAGCCATTTTAAGTGGATTGTCCGGGCTCATTGCCGGGTTTGTGTATCTCCAGTGGTCTAACGTGATTATGATCGCTGTTGGTTGTCTTCTCCTTTATTTGGGAATAAAAAAGGATTTTGAGCCACTGCTTTTACTGCCCATCGGATTTGGGGCCATTATCGTCAACATTCCCCTGGCGGAGCTTATGGGTAAGGACGGCTTCCTGCGGATTATTTATGATGCCGGCGTTATAACGGAATTGTTTCCGTTGCTTATTTTTGTCGGTATCGGGGCCATGACCGATTTCGGCCCCGTTCTGGAGAATCCCTATACTTTTCTCCTGGGGGCCGCCGGTCAATGCGGAATTTTCTTGACCTTGCTCCTGGCATTGGCGCTGGGATTCAGTAAGCTGGACGCGGTGACCATCGGGATCATCGGGGCCTGTGACGGCCCCACGGTTATTTACGTCGCCTCCCAGTATGCCCCTCATTTGCTGGGGGCGGTTTCGGTGGCGGCTTATTCATATATGTCCCTGGTTCCTGTGCTTCAGCCGCCGATTATGAGAATGCTGACCACCGAAAAAGAGCGGCAGATTGTTATGAAAACCCATAAAAAGACCGTTTCTAAAACAACCCGAATCCTCTTTCCCATCGTCATTACCATAGTGGGAGGCTTTATTGCCCCCAAAGGCTTGCCCCTTTTGGCCACCATCATGCTGGGGAACCTGATGAAGGAATCCGGGGCGGTCAGCCGGTTGACCAAGGCCTCGGAAAATGAAATTTCGAATATTGTTACTTTACTCCTGGGTATTTCCATCGGGGCCACCATGAGTGGGCCGGAATTCGTCAAGTCCCAAACCTTAATTATCCTGGCCCTGGGTCTGTTGGCCATTTGCCTAGACACGGCCTGCGGGGTCCTTTTTGGAAAGGCCTTGATGATGTTGACCGGCGGCAAGGTGAATCCTTTGATCGGGGCAGCCGGGATTTCCGCCTTCCCCATGTCGGCCCGGGTGGTCCAAAAAGAAGGATTCAAATACAACAAGAGAAATTACCTGCTGATGCACGCCATGGGTGCCAATGCCGGCGGCCAGGTCGGTTCGGTCTTGGCCGCGGCGGTCATGCTTTCGGTATTAAAGGGGATGGGAATCATCTGAGGCAGAGCGCTGAGCGCCGAGCGCAGAGCGTAATAAATACAAAAGATGGTTTCACCGTCAAGGGTGTAAAAAAACTGGTTGGGCGTTTGATTGAAGTTTTTAACGCTCCGCGCTTTGCGCCCTGCGCTCCGCCCATCTTTAGGAGGGATTTATGGCATCACCCGTTTATTTCGTCGACTTGAAGACTTCGTTGAAGGAGAATCGGCTACAGCGGATCAGTCAACTGCTGGACAAAGTGCCCTTTTCCAGAGCACTGGCCAAAAACAACCTGGTGGCAATTAAAATCCATTTCGGGGAAAAGGGCAATACAGCCTATGTGCGCCCCATCTATGTGCGCCCCATTACCGATAAAGTCAAGGCCTGGGGCGGCAAGCCCTTTATCACCGATGCCAATACCCTTTATGTCGGTACCCGCGCCGAAAGCGTTTCTCACCTGCTGACGGCCCTGGGAAACGGGTTTTCTTACGACACGGTCGGGGCCCCCCTGATTATTGCCGATGGGCTCAAGGGAAAATCCGCCGCCAAGGTGACCATTAATAAAAAGAATTTTAAGTCCGTTTCTATTGCCGCCGACATCGTTGCGGCCGACGCCTTCATCAGCGTGGCCCATTTTAAAGGGCATGAACTGGCCGGTTTCGGCGGGACCATCAAAAATGTGGGCATGGGCTGCGCTTCGCGGGAAGGGAAACTCAGCCAGCATTCCAATATCGCGCCCAAGGTGACCCGGAAGAAATGCATCGGCTGCGGGGAGTGCGTTAGTCACTGCGCCCAGAGCGCCATCGCCCTGGAAGACGAAAAATCGGTGATCAATCCGGAAACCTGCGTGGGCTGCGGCGAATGTATCCTGACCTGCCCCCAGGGGGCCATTCAAATTCAGTGGAACGAATCCATCCCCATTTTTCAGCAGAAGATGGTGGAGCACGCGGCGGGGGTCTTAAAAGGCAAAGAGGGCAGGGCCCTGTTCCTGAATTTTTTGACCGATATCTCCCCGGCCTGCGACTGCTACGGCCACGCCGACCGGCCCATCGTCCGGGACATCGGTATCCTGGCTTCCACCGATCCAGTAGCCATCGATCAGGCCTCGGTTGACCTGGTCAACCGGGAACCGGGCAACCGGGATTCCGCTTTGACCAAGAACTTCGAGGCCGGGGAAGACAAGTTCCGGGGAGTCTACCCCCAAATTGACTGGGAGAGGCAATTGGTCTACGGGGAGGAAATCGGTCTTGGGACTCGTCAATACGAGTTGGTCGCGGTTCCGCCCAAGGCCTAACTTACCGCAAACCATTCCGAAGCTAAAAAAATAAATCCGGACAGGCCCTAGACTTGCGGGTCTGATCCGGAATTTTTTTACTGGCTCGAGGGTTACCCTAAGAAAATTGGCGTTGGGTTCCGTTAATCTATCTATCTTTCTTTTCTTTCTTTTTTGGGGGACGTCTTGGAATTCAGGTATTCCTGCACCCGCGCCCTTGCTTCGAGATAATCCTTTCTGAGTTGGGTGGCGGCATCCCGTACTTCCATCATATATTGCCGCTCACTATCGGAAACGATCCTGACAACTCCCAGGTCATGTTTGGAGCGGACGATGGCTCCAGAGGGCACATAGGTAAATTGCTCGAGCTTAGATCTCATGACCGCGGCGGCCATGCCGATCCAAACGTTGTCTTCGAGGGTGGTGTTGTAGATGGTGGCCCTGACGGCCAAAAAGCATTCCTCGCCTATGGTGCACGGACCGTGAATTGTGACGCCGTGAGCGATGGAAGACCTGGCCCCTATTCTCACCGAGGTGCCTCCGTGACTGTGGATGATTACCCCGTCTTGGATATTGACCTCTTCGCCGATGATGATGGGCATGACTTTTCCGTCGCGACCGCGTTCATCGGCCCTGATGACGGCCAGGGGCCCCACAAAGACATCCTTTTCGATTATGACGTTGCCAATGATTTGGGCCGAAGGATCGATTAGCGAGTCCGGATGGATTCTTGGCCGATCTCCCACTAGATTGGGTCTGATGTTGTCGAAAGGCATTTTCTTTTCCCTCCTGGGGGCCGATTAATTGCTAAGGTTTGCCGGAAGCGGGCCGACTCGCAGCTTAAAAAGGCAACCAGTCGAAGCCCGGCCATCAAAGGTTGAGTATAAGAAAAAGAAAAAGGTAAGGTCAAGAATAAAAACAAGAAGACAAACAGGGCCAAGATGAGGGGGCAGAGGGATCTTCCGGGGGGAAAGGTGCCCCTTTGGGATCGTAATTTCAAAAACAAAGCGAAATACGGGGAAAAGAAGGCGCGGATTACCCAAATCGCTTAAAAATGGGCATTTGTTCACGGACACGACCTTCAACCGTCAGCAGGGGACCTTGAAATTCCGTTAGCAAAACGTTGGGAAATAGCTTAGAATCGATCAAAAATCAGGCCCCGAACGGGGTAAGGATTTATATTTTAATGGTGGGCGATGCGGGACTTGAACCCACGGCCTTTGGTTCCGGAGACCAACGCTCTATCCAACTGAGCTAATCGCCCACGATGAGGGATCAGGGAGAATGACAGACTAAACAATACTTCTATTTTAGATAGAAAATAATAATTATAGCCTAAAGTCAACTAAAAGGCAACCGCAAAATGGAAAAGGAAGATCTGGCCCAACTTAAAATTCCCCGGTCCGAAAAAGAACCGGTACCTTATCGACGGTCCAAGAGAAAAAGAATTGTCTGGGTCCTCTTGTTCTTGCTCTTGTTGGGATTGATCGGATTAGGGTATGTCCGGGGCTATCTGCGTCCGGCCCAGGAAGTCTCGGTCACTACGGTTTCCCTGATTTATCCCTCTCAGCCGGTTACCCTCCTTAACGCCAGCGGGTATGTGGTGGCCCAGCGAAAAGCAGCCGTGGCCTCCAAAGGCACCGGTCGGCTGGAAACCCTGGCCGTGGAGGAAGGGTCGCGGGTCAAAAAAGGGCAAATCCTGGCCCGGCTGGAAAATGCCGACCTCCAGGCCCAGGCCGCCCAGGCCCAGGCCAACCTCAACGCCGCCCAGGCCAACCTGAACCAGGTTCGGGCCGGTGTCAGCAACGATCGCCTGCGATTCGAACGGTATCAAAAATTGATCCAGGCCCAGGCCGTCTCCCAGTCCGATTACGATGCCGCCGAAGCCAAATTTCAGCAGTCGTTGGCGGCCGAAGCGGCCGCGCGCTCTCAGATCAAAGCGGCCGAGGCGGCTCTCCAGGCCGTGCGGGTGGGCCTGGAATACACCCTGATCCGGGCTCCGTTCGACGGGGTGATTTTAACCAAGAATGCCGACGTGGGAGAGGTGGTTGCCCCTTTCGGCTCTTCGGTCAACGCCAAGGCGGCGGTGGTGACCATGGCCGACATGGAATCATTGATCGTGGAAGCCGATGTCTCCGAGATCAACCTGGAAAAAGTGAAAGCCGGCCAGCCCTGTGAAATCACCCTGGACGCCTTCCCGGAGGAACGTTTCCCGGGGGAGGTTCACATGGTCGTTCCCACGGCTGACCGGACGAAGGCCACGGTCCAGACCAAAGTGAAATTTCTTAAAAAAGATGACCGCGTTCTGCCGGAGATGAGCGCCAAGGTGGCCTTTCTTTCCAGGCCCATTGCCCGGGATGAAAAACCCAAACTCGGGGTGAACCCCTCGGCCCTCGTTTCCAAGAACGGCCGGGCCATAGTTTATCAACTCAAAGGGGACCAGGTTCAAGAAGTCCCCATCGATAAGGGACCTCTCCTGGCGGATCTGGTGCAGATTACCCGGGGACTCCGGGCCGGCGACCGGGTGGTCCTCAATCCCCCCAAGGGGCTGAAGGATGGGAGCCGAGTCAAGATTGCGGAGAAGTAAGCCTGCGACCCAATTCCGAATTTTCATGCTTCGGGGTGCCAGTGCAAGACGGTTTAACAGGCAAACTGCAATCGGCGACCAGTAATCCGATACATGAAAATTCCGCTTAGTTACAGCTTCCGCAATCTCTGGACCCGTAAGCTGACCACGATTCTCACGGCCGTCGGTATGGCCCTGGTCGTCTACGTTTTTGCCGCCGTCCTTATGCTGGCCGAGGGATTGAAAAAGACCCTGGTGGAAACCGGGTCCCCGGACAACGTGGTGGTGGTCCGCCGGTCGGCCGACAGCGAAGTGGTCAGCATCGTGCAGCGTTCGGAGGCCGCCATCGTCGAAACGCGGCCGGAAATCGCCCGGGATACCGAAGGGAACCCTCTGGTAGCCCGCGAAGTCCTGGTCCTGATCGCCCTGCCCAAAGTCGGAACCAAGGCGACAGGGAACGTTTCCATCCGGGGTATCACTGATATCTCTCTGCGGCTCCGTCCCCAGGTCAAACTGAGTTCCGGGCGCTTCATCAAGCCCGGCGTTCCGGAAATCCTGATCGGAGGTAGCATTGCCCAGCGATTCAAAGGGACCGGTTTGGGCCAGAGCCTCCGATTCGGGTTAAGGGATTGGCGGGTGGTGGGAATCTTTGATGCCGGGCGGACGGGCTTCGACTCGGAGATTTGGGCCGATGCCGATCTGCTCATGAACACTTTTCGTCGGCCGGTCTATTCCTCGCTGATCCTGAAATTGCGTGACCCGGCCTCCTTCGGCAGCCTGAAGAAACACCTTGAATCCGACCCCCGGCTGACGGTAACGGCCAAAAGGGAAACGCAGTTTTACGCCGACCAGTCGGAAATCATGGCCCGTTTCATCCGGATTCTGGGGCTGTCCATGACCATCATCTTCTCGGTGGGGGCCATGATCGGCGCCATGGTGACCATGTATGCGGCGGTGGCCAACCGAACCATCGAGATCGGCACCCTGCGGGCTCTGGGTTTCCGACGAAAAAGTATCCTGGGAGCCTTTCTGCTGGAAGCGTTATTTCTCGGGGCCCTGGGAGGGACCCTGGGGCTGCTGGCCGCTTCCGCCATGCAGTGGGTGACTATCTCCACCATCAACTGGCAGACCTTCTCCGAGCTGGCCTTCAGTTTTGTCCTCAACGGCCGCATCGCCCTGGAGACCCTCGGCTTCGCCCTGATCATGGGCCTGGTCGGCGGCTTCCTGCCCGCTTTCCGCGCCGCCCGCCTCAATATCGTCGAGGCCTTACGGACCACCTAAGGATACTGAGTTTTCCGGTGAAGCCTGCTAATTGACTTTAGAGGTGAGTAGCCGGACACGTCGATCCGGACCGATCAGACAGAAATTCGGGAGGGGGAAGCCATTGGCCCGGGAGGCGAAAAATGTCGGGGCATAGGCGCCGGTTTTTTCGATGACGGCGATATCGCCGGGTACGGGTTTCCGTGGGAAGAAAACCCGGTAACGGGAAAGCAGGTCTCCGGAGAAGCAGAGGCGGCCGGCCACGAAGGCCTTGAACGGCCGGCGGTCTTTTCGTTCGATATCGTTGGCCAGGGTCCAGGAATAGAGGTCCGGCTCCACCAGCCCGTTTCCGTGGTTGACGATCCCCAGGTCCAAGATCACCAGAGGATGCCCTCCGGCCACCGGGTAGACATCTGCGACCCGGGCCAGGGTGATCCCAGCGTCCCCCACGATCGCCCGGCCCGGTTCGACGATCAGTAAAGGATTGCCGATCCGCTCCAATACCCTTTTTACCCGCGTTTCTTTTCCCTGAAAAGGGACCTCCCCTGCCAGGAGCCGGGCCAGCATTTTTTCTTTTGGATAAAGCGAGAAAAATTTTTCGCCGCGCCAGTGCTTCCAGTTGATTGTGCCGGTTACGGGATCCGGTCTGAATCCGCCCGTCATCCCTTCCCAGGTCGAGAATTGGTTCCGGTTTGATAATTCAGGGGGAGCCACGCTCCCACTGATCTCCCTCCCCCTTGAAGGGGGAGGATCGGGGTGAGGGCGGAATCCCCGAGTCTCTCGCTGAATATTTTTTAGGAGATCTTTCCACCTCCTGCGGTTCACGTACGAAAGCGGAAAACCTCCACCCAAATCGATTACCTCCACCGGCCGTCCGAAGGCCTCCCGATACCAGACAGCCAACTCGGCCATCACCTTGAACACGGCCCGGAACGGTTCTACCTCCGTGATCTGGGACCCGATGTGAACATGGAAACCGACCAGATTGATGTGGGGCCATTTTCCGAGGACCTTTAATAATGCGGGGACCTGGGCCACAGGTTCCCCGAACTTGCACCAGATCCCGGCAGTGAAAATCCCCGAAGCTGTTACCGGTCCCAAATCAAAACCGGATAAACGAAGCAGCACCCGCGCTTTTATCCGCTGTTTTCCGGCCGCGGCCTCGATCCGGTCGAATTCCGTATGATGGTTGGCCGCGATCAGGGCCTCCAGGGCCACCGACTGTTCCAGATAGGCATCGCTCTTGGCGTTGCCGTGAATGACCAGCTTCCCCGGAGGAATGCCGGCCTCCAGGGCCGTCGCCAGTTCATACTCCGAGGCCACATCCGCTCCGGCTCCGGTCTTGGCCGCAATCCTGATGATTTCCGGAAATCCGCAGGCCTTGACGGCATAGCGGACTTCACCGACCAAACCGGTTTCCTTGAATACCCGTTTAAAGGCAAGGATGTTCGCTGAAATCTCCCGGCTGTCGTAAAGATGCAAAGGAAGTTGGAATTGACCGGCCAGTCTAAGGGTATTGAGGCCGGCAAAGAGAAGATTCACAAAGATTCCTTTCAGCCCCCTCCCGAGGGGTTCGGTGCCGATACTATTGGTCAATGGAAGCATTTTACAATGCAATTCATATAAAATCAATTAGTTATGACAACCAGCCCGGCGTTCCTGTGATTTATAATGGACAAGGGTGATGGACTTGTCAGAAGTCCGCCCCCCCCCCGAAAGCGGGGTTAAGCCCCGGTCTGAGGCAGGGGAGGACCTTTTGAATTCACTTCAAAGGGAGGGGGAGGGAGTCCCCCTGAAGGCGGGATCACCCGCCGAGTAGAAAGTCGTCTTTAAGTCTTTGGCACGGCCACCAAGAGGTGGTCCAAAAAAAATACTTTGAACTCCCATAGATATGCTATTTATAATCGGACTACCTGCGAGCAGGTTGGACGAATCTTCTTCCATAAGTCAATCCAAAAGTGAAATCAGCAGGAGGAGAACCATGGAGATCAAGAACATTTATAGGGAACTGGAAAAGGTAACCCCGGACGAAAAAGCCGGCATCAAGGTCGACAAGTTGACCGGGGACGACGCCATCTCCGTTTTTGTGGCCGAAATCGCCGAAGGGAAATGGGTCAAACCCCACTACCATGGCAAGGGGGTCGAGATTTACCAAATCCTGGAAGGCCGAGGCTTGATGAAGATCGGAAAACCGGAAGGGACGGATGGGGTCTTCTGGGAATCTGAATTTCCGGTGGAGAAGGGAGATTGTTTTTCCATACCAGAAAAAAAGGTCCACCAACTGGTGAACACCGGCACCACCCGCTTGTGCGCTCTATTTATCTGCTCCCCGAGTCACTTGAGCACGGATCGGTCTTTTGTGCTATGAAACTGGCCTCGTTGAGATACCAAGGCAAAGAAAAAGCCGGAATAATGGTCCCGGGTGGAATCCTATCCTTGGAGTTCCTGAACCAGCATTTCGGTTGGAAATATCCCCCTGACCTGTTGGGTTTGATTGAAACGGGAGCGCTGGAAAAGATCCGTGACTGGTATCAGGCCGGTGGAGAGAAAGAGCTTGCGGGTCTCAAGAAATTCCTAATCCCCGAAAAGGAGATTTCCTTCGCCCCCCTGTACCGCCGCCCCCGGAAAATCTGGGGCATCGGGTTGAACTACCAGGCCCACGCCCGAGACTTATCGGAAAAGGCCCCGGAGACCGAACCGGCCAGTTTCATGAAACCGGATACCACGATTATTGGACACGGGGACACTATCCTTATCCCCCGGAAGTCGGAACGGACCACCGCCGAGGCGGAACTGGGAATTGTCATCGGCCGGGCCTGTAAAAACGTGGCCCGGGAGCACTGGCTTTCGGTGGTGGCCGGATTTACCGCCGTCATCGACCTGACGGCCGAGGATATTTTGCGCCGCAATCCCCGCTATCTGACCCGGTCTAAGAGTTTCGATACTTTCTTCAGTTTCGGTCCGATCCTGTTGACTCCCGATGAAATTACCGAGGTCCGGGATTTGAACGTCTCCACGGTCTTGAACGGGCAAGTCATGGCCGGCGACCGGGTGGCCAATATGACTTTTCCTCCTGATTTGCTGGTTGCTTTTCACTCCGAGGTCATGACCCTCCTCCCCGGGGACATCATCTCCACCGGTACCCCGGGGGCGGCGGTGATTCAGGACGGCGACCGGGTGGAGTGCCGGATCGACGGCTTTGAAACCTTGGTAAACCCGGTCCGAGATCTAAAAAAAGCCTGAACATTCCGACCCTGAGGAATCCGAAGAAGGAAAGCACGCATGCGAGAAAGACAATGGAGTATGACAGCCTTTGTTATTGTCAGCGTCCTGGGCGCACTATTTCTATTGGTGGAGGCAGGGCTGCAGGTCTTCGGAAGGAGCATCTGTGTCTCCGGCGGATGCGGTCTCGTGGCCCAGTTCGCCCGTTTCGGCGATCTCTCGATAATCCTCATCGGGTTTATGGCGATGGCCTTCCTGGCGCTATTGTCGGGTTTGAACCGGAGGCGGCGGAGCGGGCCGCTCGACTCGGCGATCAACCTCGCCCTCATCGCGGCCCTGGCCGCCGAGGGATTTTTCGTCGGCTACCAGGTGTTTTGGCTTATGGAGGTATGCCTGCTCTGCTTGAGCGTGTTCGGCATTTTTGTTTGCCTCGGCCTCCTGCGGCTGTTTGCGGGATGGAAAGAGGCGGCGGCGGGTTTCGCCGCCTTCGCGGTGGTCCTGTGTTTTGTCGGGTTCGTCCTCCCGCCGCCAGGCAAGACGCTGCCCTCCGGCCAAAAAATGATTCTGTTCTACAGTACGGAATGCCCGCATTGCAGGGAGATCAAGGAAGAGATCGATAAGGGCCATCTCGATATTACTCCGGTGCTGGTCAAGGAATACGCGTCGACCCTTAAGACCCTGGGCGTAGACAGCGTGCCCACGCTCTTTGTGAACGGGCGGTACGAAAAACTCCTGCTGACCGGAAAGGAGTCCATCCGCCGCTATCTCGCCGCCTGTCAATCATCAGGGACGCCCACTCCTTCTGAGTCGGGCTTCCCTGCCTCAAAAAAGGAACCGAACCTAAAATCCGGAGATTCCGGAGCGCTGTTTTCTCTTCCTCCTCCGGGCGTACCGCATCCAATTCCAAGTCCTTTCAGCGACGAGGGCGTCTGTAAAGAAGAACAGAAGTGCGACTGAGGAAAGGGGTTTTGTGGAGACGATCGGCGGAACCCGGTGCGGAAATCAGGGAAGATCCGGCCAACGCCCTTAATACCAAATCCTCAAACCAGTTCCATCTTTATAATTCGAAAGGTGGCCTGACCGGAGGCGATCGGCCGCTGGCGGGCGTCCCGAATTTCAGCTCGGACAAAGGCCAGGTGGCGGCTCTGGCGGGTCGTCTCGGCCAGACAGGTATAGGGACTTTCCTTGGCCGGGGCCAGGTATTGGATGTGCAGATCGATCGTGGTGCAACTTAAACCTTGGTCCAGGAGGGACTGAATGGCCCAGGCCATGGTGGTGTCCATGATGGTGAACAGTATCCCGCCATGGGGTTGCGTCGGGAAAGGCCAGCAAACCTTGGGGTCGGGGGTCAGAACGGATTCCGCTCTCCCCTCTTCGGCCTTTTTGAGCCGCAGCCCGATGGTGGTATAAAGGGAGTTGCGGTTGAATTGATCCAGCAGGTCTTGAGGCAGTTTCATGCCTTTCTAGTAACAAGAAAGCATAGAAAACTCCAGCAATAAAAAATCTCTATTCTTTCCTTGCCCTGCCGGATATCGTTATTTTCGTGACAGGCGCCCATATTCAAATCCATACAGTATGGCGGTTTTAGATGAAGGCCTTGCCCTTCCAGTCCGGCTCCAAAAAGAAGGGCAGGCCCCGTCCAATTTATTTTATTTATTTTATTTCAGGTAGTTACACTTTTGCAAGTTATTCCGGGCTATCTGGCATCTTTATTGCTTCTAAATAACGCTAAGGAAAGGAAATGGTCCACCTTTTAGATTTATTGTTTTCGAACAAGGAAGAAAGGATGGTGTCCGGTGTTTGTCGTAAGTTGTTCCTGGTGCAACCAGGAGATCAGTCGAGTTCCGGGAAAAGATGAAATATCCCACGGAATTTGTCTATCCTGTTACCGGAAAGTTAGAGATGAAATGCGCTCCCTTTTCCGGAAGACCACCTTGGGCCGCTTCGAAGAAGTTTCGAGAAAGCGTTCCCAGGTTACCCAACGAATGAAAGAGGGTTCTCTCTACTAATTCTTGCCCGGCAGGTCCGACCGCTTCAGCTCATTCCTCCTCCTCGGGGGAAGGCCCATAGGCCTTCCCCCACCTCCCCATCAATACGAAAAGAGAATCGTCAGGTGCCTCTGTCATTGCGAGCGGAGCGAAGCAATCCCCCGATTGAGTTGAGGGAGCGTTATAAGCCAACAGGGAGATTGCTTCGTCGCATCTAACCTCGGAATGACCATCGGGCCTGTTATTTTCATGCTTCGGGGTACCCACCCAAAAGGGAGAAGCGTCAAAAAATTCTATGGTGCCAGATGAGCGGGCCCTTGGTAATAAGTGCATTTTGTTCGGCAATGGGCTATGATCCTATTAAATAGAAAGGAGAATAAACATGATTACTGCTCTGATTCAATTTAAGCTGCCAAAGCCAATTACCCTCGCTCAAGCCCGGGAGATTTTTTTAGGTACGGCCCCGAAGTACCGGGAGGTCGACGGGCTTATTCGAAAATACTATATTCTTTCAGCCGACGGAGGGACGGGAGGAGGCGTTTATTTGTGGAATTCCCGGGAGTCCGCGGAACGGCTGTATACGGAGGATTGGAAAAAGTTTATTCTTGAAAAATACGGGTCGGAGCCGACCGTAACCTATTTCGAAACCCCGGTGATCGTGGATAACCTGAGCGGTGAGATCATCAGGGATGAAGCCTGATGATCTCGCCGAAAGGTCCACCCCGACGAAGGCGGGGGTCTTTTCCTTCGAAATAGCGGCCCGGGACCGGCGGGCCCGGGCCGGGCGTCTTTCCACGCCTCACGGCGTTATCGAGACGCCGGCTTTTGTCCCGGTGGCCACCCGGGCCGCCATCTCCGGTCTTTCCGCTGAGGATCTGAAGGCCGTCGGCTCCCAGGTCCTCATCACCAACGCCTTTCACTTGCACTTGCAACCCGGGGAAGAGGTGATCCAGGCCGCCGGCGGGCTCCAACAATTTATGGGCTGGAAGGGGCCGATCATGATCGACTCCGGCGGCTTTCAAATCTTCAGCTTGGGCGCCGGCCGGAAACACGGTTTGAGCAAGGTGGTCTCCGAATTTACCGGGGAAGGGGACCGGGGCCGACACCCTCCGGCGGTAAAGGCCAGATCTTTGGTGCGGCTGGATGAGGACGGGGCCGAGTTTATTTCCTATCGGGATGGGTCCCGGCATCGCTTCACCCCCGAAGGGGTGGTGGAGAGCGGCCTGGACTTGGGGGCCGATCTGATCATGCCCCTGGACGAATGCACCTCTCCGCTCTATTCATACGGAGAAACTCGGGCCGCCCTGGAGCGCACTCACCGCTGGGCACTGCGGTCCCTGGTCGCCTTTCAGCGGCGCCCGGTCGGGGGGCAGGCCCTCTTCGGCATTATTCAGGGGGGAGACTTCGAAGACCTGCGGCGGGAGAGCGCCCGGTTTATTGCCGGTCAAGTCTTTGACGGCCTGGCTATTGGCGGTTACCTGGGCCAATCCCGGGCCCGCATGGCACAGGTCTTGGAGTGGACTATCCCCTCTCTGCCGGAACTCAAACCCCGACACCTCCTGGGCATCGGCTGGGTGGAGGACGTTTTGAAGGCGGTCGAACAGGGGATCGACCTCCTGGACTGCGCTGCACCCACCCGTCTGGCCCTGACCGGCACGCTGCTGGCTAAACGGGAAAAGCGCTTTCGCCTCCGGATCCGGAATGAAACTTTTCGGACAGACCTTCGGCCCATCGAGGAGGACTGCCCCTGTGCAACCTGCCGGGGCTATTCCCGGGCCTACCTCCGGCATCTTTTTATGGCTGGGGAACCACTGGGGATGCACCTCGCCGTCCGGCACAACCTGCAATTCATGGAAATCCTGATGGGGCAAATTCGTTCAGCGATCCAGGATGGGAAGCTGGGGCCTCTGATTCAGGAATGGAGCAACTATGCTTGCCAAAAGGCGTAGGGATATCTAGTTATAGGACGCTTCGCCCTTTTGGGTAGATAGCCTCCATATCGGGTATGGCCGCCGAGACCTGGCGGCCACGGAGCTTCGATTTTTGACTAAGGTACCCTATGTTTTGGCCGTCCACCCCAAAGGGCGGACAACCAGTTAAAAAGCAACCCTTGAAAAGAAGGAGGTAGAAGAGAATGAAACGGATGAAATCCTTTTTCCCGGTGTCGTTACTCCTGGCCGGCTCACTACTGAGTCTAACCTGGACTCAGGTCGTCCAATCCGCGGGGCCCCCGCCGGTTGTGCTGGAAATGGTGGAAAAGGCCAAGGCGGCAATCAGGATGGTCACGGCCGCGGAAGTGAAAGAGGTCCTGGATAAGAAGGAGCAGGCCGTATTCCTGGATGTCCGGGATCCCTGGGAGTTTGCCTCCGGTCATCTTCCCGGGGCTATTAACGTTTCCCGGGGGACCTTGGAGTTTAAGATCTGGGACAAAGTCCCTGATCAAAACGCGAAGATCTATGTGTACTGTCAAACGGCCATACGATCGGCCCTGGCTACCAAGACGCTGAACGATCTCGGCTATAAGAATGCCGTGTTGATGAATGCGCAGTTCCATGAATGGGTCCAGGCCGGCTATCCGGTGGAAAAATAATTCTTGAAGCGGAGTGTCACCCTCTAAAGAAGGGTTAGCTTGAAGGGGCTAACCCTTTTTTAGAGGAGAAAATTATTTTAACACCACGCCCAGCCATTCCCCTATTTAATCCATCTCCCTGCTGAAGAGTTCCCGGATAACCTTGAAGACCCTTTGATAGTCGGCGATTTCCCTCTCCATCTCTTCAATCCGTCGGAGTCAGGGATTTAACGAGATCGTGGTTGTTCTTTTTCATGGATCTTCTCCTTTTAAGTGAAGTGCAGACGGCTATTGGTAGATCTATATTTCTTTGAATTTTACTTCAACGAGCCTTGGTCGGGCGTTTTTTAACTTTTTTGTCCATTGACAGTCTTAGCTATAAAAACCTTAGAGAGAACCTGTGGCTCATCCCGGGCTAGAGGGGAGAACAAAATATGAAAAAGTTTATGCGTTTATTAAGCCTCCTTTTTTTGTTGACCCTATTGGTGCCGCCTTATCAGGCGGAAGCTGATCGTGGGGGTGGAGGATCCGGCGGTCATGGAGGGTATAGTGGGAGAGGCAGGTCGAGCGGGTCCGACAGCCACGGAGGATATAGCCGGGGAGGAAGGTCCGGTGGAGCACGCGGTTACGATGGCAGTGGAAGATCTGGCACGCGTGGTGAGTATAGAGGGAGCGGCCGGTCCGGTGGGCGGAGTAGATATAGTGGACATGGAGGGCAGAGGGGGTTCTTTCCCGGATTATTTGTCGGTGGTGTTTTAGGCTGGGGGTTGTGGTCAAATTATTATGACCCTCCGGCATATTATTATCCTCCCCCGCCGCCTCCGGATTATTACTATCCATCTCCGCCTCCACCGGATTACTATTATCCACCTCCGCCTTCGTCAAATTATTATCCACCTCCGACCGAAGGAAGTCAGATACCGCCGTCGGACAGCGAAAATTCGGGTGGCCGGATTGTCATTTACCCCCGCCAGGGTCAGAGTGAGGAGCAGCAGAACGAGGATTTTGACGCCTGCCACAACTGGGCTGTTGGTCAGGCAGGCTTCGATCCGTCAAGACCGCCTGCCGGCCGACCCGATGCTCAGACCACCCAAAAGAGTTCGGACTATTTACGGGCGATCAGTGCCTGCCTTGATGGCCGGGGGTATACTCTAAAATAGACGGTAATATCCCGGGGAGATGCATCAAGACGTAGATGCTTACATCCATTGTTCTGAGAATTTGTCTTTAAATTTGCTATGTGGTTTTTATTACAGCCAAAAATATTTCAAATATTTTTGGCTAGGCCTTACCTGCCGGTCAAAGAGGGCTGTTTAATCGATCATGTCCCGGATCATTACCGCAGACCTTCACCACCAAATCCGCCTTTCACTTGACTCTCCTTCAAATTGTTTTATTATTTGAGAGTAAAAGAAGTTCCTGGCAAACGCAAAAGACCCAAGCAGGTGCCTCGAAGCATGAAAATCCCCCCTGCCCCCCTTTTTCTAAGGGGGGAGTCCAAGTCCCCCGGCGTTGGCAAAGGGAGATTTAGGGGGATTTCTAGGGGTCTGGAATAACCACCAATCTTTATTTTCGTACTAATGTCGGAGATTCAGCATGAAGCAAGGAAGACCGATGGTTGTTTTGGCGGCTGTGATCGTTCAGATGACGCTTCTTTTCGCCCCGGCCCAGGGGCAGGAATCCCGCGATAATTGGTTAGCGGATCTTCGGGGCGGTATCGCGAATTCGCTGGAGTCCTCCCGGCAGAACCAGGCGATCCAACGGTCGGTCCTGGGCGGGCTTGACCGGGAAACCTCCGGATCGGAACTCCAGGGGGACCGCAGGGGGAACGAGGGTTACGACCGGACGTCTGACAATATTCGCCAGAGACCTCCGAGCGCAAGCGGACTACCGTCGCTATCCCCGGGAGGAGAACAGAAACCTCGATTTGATCATCCGTCAGATCTATAACGACGTCCTCCAGCGGGAGCCGGACGAGGAGAGCTTGCGCTATTACCGCAGCAGGATGACTCAACTACGGTTGGACGGAAAGCGATGTACGGGAGGACCTGCGGAGTAAAGGCTATATCCAGCATGAGAACCGGATGTCCCGTCGAGAGGCCGAACGGATGGTGCGCCGGGCCTATCTCGACGTTCTCGGGCGGGAACCGGACTCGGGCGCCCAAGGTTGGGTGGACAAGGTCCTGCGCGAGCGCTGGACCGAGCAGGACGTCATCCGGGCCCTGCGTGACAGCGACGAATACCGGCGCGGAGGGCAGATGACCCGGCGAAGGGCGGAACAGATAGTGCGCCGGGCCTATCTCGACGTTCTCGGGCGGGAGCCGGACCCGGGGGCCGAGGGTTGGGTGGACAAGGTCCTGCGCGAGCGCTGGACCGAGCAGGACGTCGTCCGGGCCCTGCGTGACAGTGATGAATACCGCCGAAGGCGTCGCTAACAACCTATAAGGAAATATTCCTTTGAATTTGAAAGGAGACCACCATGCGAATGATTCTACAAGTGAGGATTCCTCACGAAGAGTTCAACGCGGCTGTTCGGGACGGTAGTGTCGGGGGGAAGATGAAAAAAATTCTCGATGAAACTAAGGCGGAGGCCGTTTATTTTACCGAGTATGACGGGCAGCGCGGGGCCATTATGATCATCAACATCAATGACTCGTCGGAAGTGCCGAAGTATGCGGAACCGTGGTTTCTGCTGTTCAACGCCGATGTCGAATTTCATGTTGCCATGACTCCGGAAGAATTAGGACGGGCAGGCCTTGAAAAGCTTGGGGGAAAGTGGTCTTAGGATCGAACTGCACCGCTGACCTTATTTATCGGTCGCTTCGCCTTTTTGGGTGGGTATCCTCCATACTATCTGGTATGGCTACCCACCCAAAGGGTGAATAGCCACTTATCGTGATGACTAAGAATGATGGTTTCGCAAAAAGTCGTCCGTGCTGTCATTGCGAGGAGTGAAGCGACGAAGCAATCCCCAAGAATCAGTTAGTTACCATGGTGGGGATTGCTTCCCCCGGATCAGGTCCGGGGGAAGCAATGACAGGTTTTTGGACTTTTTGCGAGGTTGTCAAGAATACCAAATTGAAAATCGGGAAAGAGGGGCTTTAGATGGATACACCCTACCAAGCGATGTCGGCTGTCGAGGTCCTTCCCGCGCATTTCCCCATCCCCGGTAGGGATTGCCGGATCAACAAGCCTTTTTATTTCCTGATGGTCGAAATCTTGAGCGGTCCATAGAGCGGGCAAAAACCAATCAGGCTCGTCAGTAGGAATACCAGCGCCAGAATACCCAGTATAATCGCCGCAACGCCCGTAAGGTTGCCGGTCAGGTAAAGGACAATCACCACAATGGCCAGTACTATTCTAATAACCCGGTCAACGGTTCCCATGTTCTTTTTCATGTGCGTTCTCCTTTCTTAAATCCGATAAGAATAAGATTTTAATTTTCTCCCGTGCAGTAATTCCGGGACACACGTTCGGAAGGATCCTGACGGTAGTATTCCTGTAAAACACGATAAAGGTCCGGTGCCTGCTTAATCATTAACCGCGGCTGATCGAAGAATTGTTCAGTGGCGACGGCGAAAAATTCCGCTTCGTTGATTGCCCCGTAGGCACTGAGGAAAGATTTTTTGCCCTTTTCGATGTCGTGTTTGAGACGTAGGTATTCGCGCGAACAGGTCATGACCCAGTCACGGTATTCATCCCGGTCGCGCAGTGGAGGTGTACCGTCGGCTGCGCCGTCGAGCATATCCAGTTTATGGGCGAACTCGTGGTAAATAACGTTGTGACCGGACTCAGGGTGGCGGCCGCCGCGCAGGGCGGCATCCCAGACAATAATGACCGGCCCCTGCCGGAACGCCTGCCCGATAATGGGATGTTCAAGCTCCACCGGCGCGAATGTATTTTCAAAGAAACCCGGCCTGCTTTGAGGCGGAACCACAGTGGAGGGATAGACGATGATGGATTCGACGTTACGGTAGTAGTTGTGGGGCAGGCCCAGTAAAAGCAGACAGGCCTGAGCGGAAATCGTGACGCGAATTTCGTCAGTTAGTTCCAGTCCACCAACTCCCTCCCAATTTTTTTCGGCGATAAATACCTGGATCAAGGCACGCAGATGAGCACGCTGGGCATCTTCCAGCATGCAGTAGTGGGCAACGTTGCGGCGGATGATGTCCTCCCATAAGGAAGGGAAAGGAGTCTGGGTGAGCTTCTCTCGGCGACGATCGATAAACCAATGAAACATTGGAATTTCCTATGGTTCTTTCGCTTTCGGTAACCGGGGGCGAACCCAGCCATTTTATAGATATTAAGAGATTATCATCCTAAAAGCCACCGGTTTCAAACCTCAAACCTTCATTTTTATATTTTAGATCACCCTTCTATTTTTTGTCGCCCATCCATATCACCGGCTGTCTTTATTTTAGAAGTCCACTTTGCTTTGCAATAATATCGTCTTAAGCCTCAAGCAAAAAAGTTTAAAAGGAAAGTAAAGGGCAGAAAGGTCCGATTGATCTACCTTTTGGCAGCAGCAAAAAAAAGGAGCTAACCGTCTTCGGCTAGCTCCTTGAAATCTGGCGCGCCCAGGGTGATTCGAACACCCGACCTACGGATTCGTAGTGCCGATAGACTTTTTATTATGGATTAATATTTGTCACTACCAATCGTTACTAATTATAATTATTTAAACTGGTTATCTATTATAGAGTGTCATCCTTTGTTATTAATTAATCCCGCTATTAGCCACCTATATAGACACTGTTTTGGGTCCCATGGACACCTATATGGACACCAAAATTTACCTCTCGAAGAGGGAAAATATGTTTAAAGTCTATGATCGCCTCTATGTTGGATCCCTCCAGGATTGCTTCCATCAAAAAGAAGGCTGGGCTACGGTTCATGCCTGCAAGATCCCCTGCCATCAAAGGGCCGTGGGTTATCAGGGAAGCCTTCCAAAAACCCATCCCCAATATATTTAGTTTATGATTGCGATAAAAATCTTTATCTGAACATGATTGATCCCCCCGGTCCATTATTTATGCTCCAACTTTTTACCGAGTTTTTAGGATTTGCAAGGGCACAATGGGAGGGTGGGGGAAACCTATTGATCCACTGCAATCAGTGTGAGTCTCGGGCTCCATCCCTGGCCCTCTTGTTTCTGGCCAAGGTTTTGGGGGCCCTCCCTACAGAAGGTTACGGGCTGGCATTCCAAGAGTTCGTTAAACTATACCCCCCTTATTCCCCCGGGTTGGGGATCCAAACTTATTTATGGAAAAATTGGGGTATGTTTTAGGTTAGTACTTGGTGCGTAATCCGGACCATAACTTCATCCTGATCCTCCTCAAACTTCCCTTGTTGAAAGAAGCCATGGGTTCAATTGATTGTAATGATTATCAAAACGGCTGGAGAATTGAACCATTGAGCAAACTAACCAGTGCCCCATCCCCCAGACCTAAAGCCCTCGAACTTCAGATAGGGTCAACGGATTCCCAATTTCCTTACTACGAGGGAGTCCCTGATCAAGTTTTCTGGGTTTATGAGGAGAACCGGCTAGTCTTTCTCCGCCTTGTCTTCCGCCTTATTTTTCTCCTTGATCCACCCCTTGTCTTATTCTATAATCTCCGATCAAAGTAATTTTTCATGGGGCAAAGAGGGAAACCGGACAGTGCTTTCGTTAATAAATTGGAGCAGTTGAAACATGCAGGCAGTTAAAATCGACACCAACATCGTTATTGTAGCCAACCAGTTTAATCCCTCAATAATTGACCGGCTCTGGCTCGTCAAGCATAAGGTATTGACAGAGGATGATTTTCTTGAAGGAGGTACTCTCCGTTCCGGTTGTCTCTCAAGTGCGGTCCAAGCAGTTCAACCTTACGGTCTTGCCGGATCAACTTCAATTTTCCCCAGCAAAAGAAATTGATGCACCAGCGGATGTAGTTCGGACAAAGCTAGGCCTCATTGTAGATAAACTTCCAGAGACACCGTACACGGCAATAGGGGCGAATTTTACCTGGCACCTTCTTTCCACAAATGAGGACATTCCCATTTTTTGTAAACAACTTTTTTTTAGATCACCTTCCTCCTTATATAAAACATTTGATACAGATGATGCGCTATTCGGAGCTTATCTCAGTAAAAATGTATTAGGAAGTCGCCTTAGGCTTGATATTAAACCTATTACTATTAATCGCGATGGCAAAAACACTCAAGCACTCCAATTTGCATTTAATTTTCATGTTGACTTAATTCCAGAAAATAAAAATGTTTTGATTCACGAATTGTTGGACAAATGGGAAACCGCAGGCAATTTGGCCGAGTCAATCGTCACTGGGGTCATTGAGGAGTACAAACCGTTATGAGCTCTTCGACTATTTCTGTGTCCGATGGGCAATATAAAGGGCTTTCTGCCGAATGGGCTCTGTGTAGCTCCTTTGCCGCGGGAATCCAAAATCTCATACAAAATGGTGCATTCCAAGAGCATTTGATTCCGAGAACCGACACCGGCACACCCGCAATAGACAAGGTTGTTGTTTTTCTTTCTCAATTCGTGTCCGAATCTAAATCGCAGCTTCATTGCTTGGCTTGGAACTTGCCAGGGGGTGAATCACGAGAGTGGGCTCAGAAATTTTTTTTGTTAAGGGTGAGGTGGCTCCGTTCCTTAGAAAGAGGGGAGTTATCGCGACCGCTGCTTTCCCAGTCGGAGGTCGATGAACTCGCGGAACTACAAATATACAGCCGAAAACGATTGCAGTCGCTTTATTCTATCAAAGAGTTTCAGGTCGTTGACTTTTTTCTGAACCATTACCCTTTCCTTGTTCAGATTCTAATAGAAGCTTATGACGCTCTCAGGAAATTTTTTCCTGAAGATAAATTACGTCTTGAGTATCGTATAGATCCAGAGGTGTCTGATGATGAGAAATTGCTCTTGTATGTTGAAACCCGGGCACCGGTTGAAGAAACCTTGGAGCAACTGGATGAATTTGAAGAGGAGTGGTGGATAGATAATTTGAGCCGAGCAGACAATAAACTTTTGATCGATGTTGAATTCCTATGACTTTTGAATGGTCTGAATTCATGAAAGTAGCCACAATATTAGCACGAGGTGCTGCTGCGACTATCGGGGAAGAACCCACAGACGAAGCCTGTCAGCGAACATCTGTGAGTCGTGCATATTATGCGGCCTTCCACGAGTCCTGGGAATTTCTCAAGGCGAAAGGAAAGGAGTCCGAGATATCAACTGGCCCTGGCGCGCACACTGCTGTACCGAGGGTGCTCAAGGAAAGTGGGGAGAGAGAATGGAAGAAGATTGGAAACAAGCTCGATAACCTTAAAAGCGATCGCCACAAAGCTGACTATGAAGCCCATATCGAGAATGTCAAATCTCTTTGTGCCAAATCCATAACAAATGCTAAGGAATTGCTACAGTTATTGGAGTCACTCCGCCAAAATTAACTGAAGTGGACCAGACCGACCGAATCAATTAGATCCCTTTTTTTCTTATAGATAATTTTTTGAAAGGGTCAGATTTGCCTTTGACTCTTACAATTAAGATATAACTTCAGCGGTAGCAAGGCGGCCGCCAATTAAAAGCGTTTGTCATCCGCCTTGCATTTTGTCTTTATTTCAAGCAGCCCCCCCCCTGCCCCCCGGACGGCGGACAGCACTGTTCCAGACAGACCGCCTGGGGGGTTTTATTTGGTGGTATCACCCTCCCAACTCACCTCCCTTCGGTCGGGGAGATAGGAGGGCTGGATTATATTAATTTTAGTCCCCCCCGGCCCCCTTATCGCCAGCGGCACTCACGCCCCCCGGATTAAAACTTTTCCGTTGTAATACGGGACGTAGTTGCTGAATAAACTTGACAGGATCCGTTCAAAACGCTATTAGGGGGAACATGCCCAGGCCGCCGCGGCTGGATGCCCCCGGGACCCTGCATCACGTTATGGGCCGGGGGATCGAAACCAGCAAGATATTCAGAACCAGGAAAGACCGGGAGGACTTCATCGACCGGCTGGCGGAATTGTGCCGGTCGGGCAGGTGGTCCGTGTACGCCTGGGCGTTGATGCCCAACCATTTTCACCTGCTGGTGAGAACTGGAAAAGAGCCCCTGGCCCGGAGCATGCGGCGCCTGATGACCGGCTACGCGATCAACTTCAACCTGCGGCACAAAAGACGGGGCCACCTCTTTCAGAACCGCTATAAGTCGATCGTCTGCCAGGAAGATCTCTATCTGCTGGAACTGACCCGTTATATTCATTTGAATTCCCTCCGGGCCGGGCTGGTCCCGGACCTGGAGGTCTTGGGCCGATATCCCTGGTCAGGCCACTCCGCCCTGACGGGGCAGGTGGAGCGGGCTTGGCAGGATACCGGCACGATCCTGGCCTATTTTGCCGGAAGGTCCAAGGAGGCGGTTCGGCGGTATAAGGCTTTTGTGGCCGAAGGAGTGGACCAGGGCCGGCGGCCGGAGCTGGTTGGCGGCGGATTGATCCGCAGCCTGGGAGGCTGGTCCCAGGTGCTTTCGCTGCGGAGGAAAGGCCTGCGGATGGCCGCCGATGACCGCGTCCTGGGCGATGGGGACTTTGTGGAGCAGATCTGGTCGGAATCCGCGGAGCTGGAAAAGGAGAACTTAAGAAGAAAGGGTCCGGGCCGGGATTTGGAGACTCTGGCCGGGGAGATCGCCGCGGAACAGGGGATCACTGAAACGGAGCTCCGCTCCGGGAGCCGGAAGCGGAAGGTTTCCGAAGCCCGAAGAGAGTATTGTCGAGCCGGTGTGGGTGACCTGGGATATCCCGCGGCCACCGTGGCCCGGTTCCTAGGGGTGACCACCTCGGCGGTGGTGGGGGGCGGGCCGCCCGGGCGGTGGAATTGCCTGGCCGAGTACCCTCAGGTTAAAATTATTCGGAAGTAGCCTCGGCATTCTGTTATGATTTGGATGCTGAGGGGAATAAACTGCAATAATCTGAAGGTGAATTAAATCGTATGCCCTTACCTATCAACATCAACGAAATCCTCAAAGGCCGTCTGGTCGAATGGGAACGGCTGGAGTTTAAGAAAGGCTGGAACCCGGAGGCCGTCCTGCATACCCTTTGCGCCTTTGCCAATGACTTCCACAATTGGGGAGGTGGATACATCTTTATCGGGATCGAAGCCAAACAGGGACGCCCGGTCCTGCCGCCGGCTGGCCTGCCCAAAAAAGAACTGGATAGGATCCAGAAAGAAATAGTCGAGATGGGTTATAAGATCCGGCCGGATTACCACCCGGTAGTCGCCCCCTATATAATTCAGGGGAAACACATCCTGGTCCTGTGGCCCCCGGGCGGGCAAAGCCGTCCCTATAAGGCCCCCGTCTCCCTGGGTAAGGGCAACAGGGAATACGCCTACTACATCCGAAAGGCTTCTTCCACGGTCAAGGCCTCCCAAAATGACGAAGTGGAGCTGCTCAACCTTTCGGCCAATGTCCCTTTTGATGATCGCCTCAGTCACAAAGCTACTTTGGAGGATCTTGATCTTCTCCTCATTCAGGCCTATCTGAAAAAGGTTAAAAGCGATCTTTATGAGGAATCGGGCGATATCGAATTCTTCCGGCTATGCCGTCAGATGAATATTGTGTCCGGACCCGTTGAAATGATTCAGCCCCGGAATGTGGGACTCATGTTTTTCAATGAGCACCCGGACCAATTTTTCCCTCAGACCCAGATTGATGTCGTCCAGTTCCCCGAAGGCCCTGGTGGGGATGTGATCAAGGAAAAGACTTTCAATGGACCTCTGGACCGCATGGTCCAGGAAGCCCTGGCCTTTATAAAAAATGCCCTGATCGAAGAGGTTATCATTAAAATACCCGACCGCGCCGAAGCTGACCGCTTCCAGAATTATCCTTTCGCGGCCATCGAAGAGGCCGTGGTCAACGCCGTTTATCACCGCAGTTATGAGATCCGGGAACCCATCGAGGTCCGGGTCCTGCCCGATTCCATTACCGTCGTCAGCTATCCGGGTCCCGACCGTTCCATTCGACTGGAGGACCTGGAGACCGGCCGTTTTGTGGCCCGGCGTTATCGGAATCGAAGGATAGGGGAGTTTCTAAAAGAATTGAAGCTCGCTGAAGGCCGGGGCACTGGCATCCCCAAGATCCTCAAGGCAATGAGGACCAATGGGTCCCCAAAACCCCAATTTGAGGCAGACGAAGACCGCACTTATTTTATAGCCAGATTTCTCATTCATCCATCTGCCAAGAAACCCATGGCGAAGGAATCGATCAAAGGGGATAAGGCAAAGAAAACCAAGATCGGGCCTGAGTGGAGGCCCGAGTCAACAGAGGGGCGAATTTTAGGATTATTGTCAGATGGCCCCCTTTCCAAATCCGAATTAGCCACAAGAATAGGACACAAAAATATTTCAGGGGCATTAAAAAGGGGGATCCATGCCCTTCTTATTGAAAGCCTTGTCGAGTTGACCATCCCCGAAAAACCCAACAGCCGTTTCCAGCGTTACCGAATTACAAATAAGGGACGCCAACTAATAAAGGCTGGAAATTTTGATGAAACATGAGGCAATAAAAAACCGTTTTGAAGGGGTGCTGCCGGCCTTCGATCGCTACATAGGCATCGACTATTCAGGCGCCGAAGTCATTACATCAAGTCTGAAGGGGCTTCGGGTTTACCAGGCGGACCGAGTGTTCCCGCCCATTGAAGTACAACCTCCTCCCAGTCCACGAAAATATTGGACCCGCAAGGGCTTGGCCGAATGGCTTGTCGAGCGGCTTGCCGAGGACCGTTTGACCCTGGTCGGAATAGACCACGGATTTTCATTTCCGCTGCGTTATTTCGAGGTTCACCGCATCCAGCCTGACTGGTCTGTGTTTCTCGATGATTTTCAACGGCACTGGCCGACCGACCAAGACAACACCTACGTCGATTTCATCCGCAACGGATCCTGCGGCAACGCCGAGGCCCGTTCCGGAAATTCACGCTGGCGCCGTTTGACCGAAATCCGGGCCGGCGCAGCCAAGTCAGTCTTTCACTTCGATGTCCCGGGTTCAGTGGCCAAGTCCACCCATGCCGGGCTACCCTGGTTACGATATATTCGACATGAGGTGAGCGATCGAGTCCATTTCTGGCCCTTCGATGGCTGGGATATTCCGGTCGGACGATCCGTAGTTGCGGAGGTCTATCCTGTCCTTTGGAGCCGGAGTTTCTCCCGCGAAGAACGCACCGCCGACCAGCACGATGCCTTCTCAGTCGCCGCCTGGCTGCGCCGTGCCGATTTTAACGGTACCCTGGCGGAATTCTTCAAACCCGGACTGACACCAAAAGAACAAGCAATTGCCCAAACCGAAGGTTGGATTCTTGGCCTCAAATAACCTGGTGCAAAGACGGGATCGCAATCTTGGCTGCCTGGTGCGCCTGGCCGTGGGGGACGCTCTGGGGGCCCCTTTGGAATTTCATCCGCCTGGAACATTTGAACCTATCGAGGATATGGTTGGCGGTGGTGATTTCAATCTCCAGGCGGGCAGTGGACCGACGACACGGCTATGGCCCTTAGCCTGGCGGACAGCCTCATCGCCTGTAAGGGCATCGATCCAGCGGATCAGCTCCGGCGTTATGTCCGCTGGTTCCGAAAAGGGTATTTGAGCGGCACCGGAAAGTGCTTTGGCCTCGGGAACACCGTCCGGTCGGCTCTGGTTCATTTTGAAAAAACAGGGGCGCCGTACTGCGAGGTAGACGACCCTTATGCCGCCGGGAACGGGTCGATCATGCGCCTGGCCCCGGTACCCATTTTTTATGCTGGGAGCCCAGGGGAGGCTATAGCCCGGTCAGATTAAAGCTCCCGCACCACCCACGGGGCCAAAACCTGCGGGGATGCCTGCCGGTATTTTGGAGGATTACTCGTGGGGGCACTGAACGGGGTGGACAAAGAATCCCTGTTATCCGATCGTTATATCCCTATTCCCGGGTACTGGGATGCCCACCCGCTGGGAGATGAGATCGACGAAATCGCCGGCGGGTCCTTCAAGCATAAGAGCCTCCCGCAGATTATCGGGTCGGGATACGTGGTCAAATCCCTGGAAGCGGCCCTTTGGACTTTTTTCAACAGCAGCTCTTTTAGTGAGGGCGCCCTGCTGGCTGTCAACCTGGGAAACGACGCCGACACCACCGGAGCGGTTTACGGCCAGATAGCCGGGCGTATTATGGGTATGAGGGGATCCCCGAGGAATGGCGATCCCGAATAGCTAACCGGGAACTGATTGAGTCCTATGCCGACCATTTAAACCTGTTGGGCGCAGATTAGGGAAACCGTTGTCCATTACCATGCCCTGAGAAAAGAAATTGACTAGGAAAAGTGAGCGAAGAATGTCCGCCACTCAGCCAGGATTAAAGGGAGGGAAATGGGCCGGATAGAAGTGACGAGAGGCATCTACCAGGTTGGCGGCTCGGAAATATCCCACGGGAACGATGCTTCGGTATTCCTGGTTCGGGGCCTTAACCAGGCTGTCCTGATTGATGCCGGGGCGGGTCGGGGATCCGAGATCATCTGGAAGAATATCCTCGGCCTTGGAGTAGAACCCAGCACCATTTCAGTGCTCATCCTGACCCATGGCCACGTGGACCATATCGGAGGGGCCGCCTTTTTCAAGGATAAAACCGGGTGCCGGATTGTAGCCCACCAGGGGGACCGGGAAGCCATAGAGCTTGGCGACCCGATCCGCACCGGGGCCTCCTGGTACGGTGTAACCTTGCCACCTTTAAAAATGGATCAGGTATTAACCGGGGGAAACGAAGAAATCCCTATGGGGAATGAAGAGAGCATCATCTGCTTCCACACCCCCGGGCACACTCCCGGATCGATTTCCCCCTATCTTGACCGCGACGGACAGCGGATCCTCTTCGGCCAGGACATCCATGGCCCCTTTCTAAAAGAATTCGGAGCCGACCTGGACGATTGGCAGGATTCGATGCTCCGGCTCCTGGAGCTGGAAGCCGATATCCTCTGTGAAGGGCATTTCGGGATTTTCGATTCCAGGCAAGAGGTTCGGCATTACATCGAGAATTACCTGAGACAGAACGGCCGTTGGGGGACGTGAAAATGATCCTTTGGTAAATCCGTTTTGGATGAAATGGGCATCCCGCAGCGGGCGTGGCCTGGTTCCTGGGGGTGACGACCCCCTCGGCGGTTGGGTGGGCCGCCCGGGCGGAATAATTGGTTGACCGGTTGCCCGCCGGGTAGAATTATCCGAAAACAATAAAAAAAGGAGCTAACCGAAACCGGCTAACTCCTTGAAATTTGGCGCGCCCAGGGTGATTCGAACACCCGACCTACGGATTCGTAGTCCGGCACTCTATCCAGCTGAGCTATGGGCGCTCTGATAGTATTTATATAATCGTAAAGGTCTGCTCTGTCAATGGCAATATTGGATGGCGGGGAGCAGGGAACCGACGGCCTGATAAACCCAGACCGGCTGAAAGCCTTCGGGATGACAAGAAAATAACTATTTGATAAATAACCCGCAATCGGATAATAATTCCTGGAGCGGTTACCGAATGCCAAAGAGGGAGTATTGAAATCATGGATTGCATCTTCTGTAAAATCATTGCCGGTCAGATCCCCTGCGTGAAAATCTTTGAAGACGACCAGACCATCGCCTTCATGGATATCAACCCCCGGTCCGACGGCCACTGCCTGATCGTCCCGAAAACGCATGCCCCCACCCTCTTTGACATTGAAGAAAAAGACCTGCAGGCCGCCTTCAAGACGGTTAAAAGGGTGGCCCTGGCTATTAAGGCGTCCTTGAAACCGGACGGAATGACCCTATTTCAGCTCAACGGTCGGGCAGCCAACCAGCTCGTGGATCATTACCATGTCCATCTGGTTCCCCGCTGGGAAAATGACGGGGTGGAAATGCGGGCTCACGGTCTGCAACCCGGGGAGATGGAAAAAATCAAGGCTACCGGGGCCAGGATTGCGGAAGTTTTAAAATAATCGCGGCGTTTCGATCTCCACAAAACCGCCTTTGCCCCCCGAGTTCGATGATTCTTAGAAGCGATTGGCCCGGACAGCGAGGGGAAGGGTGATTTCCCTATTGACGCTTCACCCTTTGAGGTGGTTACCTCCGCCTATCAAGTATGGCCGTCGGGTCTCGGCGAATGGGTTTTCTAACGTTACTCCGGACTTCGAATCCGGGCCAGATTGATACCGAGGATCTACGAAGCAGATCCCCTGGATTGTCCGAAAGGAAAGGAGTACTTAGTCTAATGCCACACCTGGTCTTGATTGCCGCAATGCTTTTTGGCGCCTTTTTTCTGCCCAACAATTCCCGGGCGGACGGTCGGGTAATAACGAATATCGATGGCCTGTCGCTGAATCCAAGCGCGATCGGCGCGAATTTTATCAGTGATACCGGATACAACACCTCTTCGACCGATCGGTCAAACAACTATGTGTATCAAGCTGCGGGCAAAATGGAGTTTGTGCTGCGAGCTGAATTTCATTTCGGTTATTCACCTCCGACTGGCTGCTCTTTAGCGGGTGAAACCCTCGAAGTGTTGGCCGTGGATTTTTTTACGACGAGCTCCCAGCATCCTCATGTAACCACAATCGATCCAACAACCGCGTCTGTTACTACCAACGGCAACACGGCCGAGATTCGTTTTCCTTTTGACCCCTACGATCCGGCCAATGGCAACGGGATAATACCAAAGAGGTACTATGAAATCGTTCCCCAGGTCACGTTGCAAGGAACAGCGACCTATGGAAACGTTGGTTGTGCCCAACCTCCTTCTACGTTTGCTGCGACGCTGGAAACCGGGCTGGTTCTTTTCCCAACCAAATATATGGATACGGAGATCGACGAACAGGACCGGGTGGTGAAGGTAAAACTCTCATCCTTTAGTCTTGTTGCTGCTAATGTTTACCTTGGTGTTGGTGTTACGGAAAAGCCGGTGATTGGAGAGGTAATCCGCCCCAGCGCTGCTGGGGGGAAAATGATCTTTAGCCCCAGCCAGGCTGCCACCGAGGAATACTGGGGGGGCGGAAGTCTCGCCTGGTATGGGCTGGCGCGGTTTAACTACTATACCCCCGAACAATTTGTGATCGTTCCGTCAGTCGATCCACCGCTTCCGGCAGGCCTGGATAATCCCATCGATCCCTCGGCGAGCACTGCGGGGATTAGCGACAACGTGGCGATTGTTGCCGAAGCCGAAGCGCAGTTGCGCTATGAAACACTGGTTAAGAATTACTTTGTGAATATCGATGCCGTCGATGGAGATGTTACCGCCAAGAAGCCGGGCGAAACATCTTATTCGTTGTTTCCCCGAAACACCAAATTTCCGCCGGGAACGATTCTCAGGCTTCGTTCGTCATTTGATCTCCAAAACAATCTTGTTTTGCCCTACGTCAGACTTTCCTTCTACGACCGTTCTTCAGGCGAAGCGCAGGGTGTGGGGCTGCCTTACGAGAGTCAGAACACCGGGGTTTACCTGCGACTAGGGGCTAAGGGCATCGAGGAGAACAGGGACTGCAATATTTTTGCCGACTTTTCGAATTTTGTCAAAGAGTCAACCGAAAACCCGGCCGAGTTGGCGCGTTTTGCTTTCATTCAAGGCGCCGGTTTTGCGGCCAAAACGGCCTTTGGCCCGATGGGTTTTCTGGCTCAGGCTGCCGCGGGCACGACGATGAAGGTATGTGCTGAACAAAGCGCTGGACTACCCCGCCCCGCTACCCAGCCCGCGCAGACTTAAAGTCCCTAATGCCTGGGCAGGCGGTGTGGATTCTTCCGGAAACCAGAGCAGTTACCTGCTGGAAGGCTATCTGCGCAGCGATGGTTCCGTAAAAGTCGCCGGCCGGGCGGGTTCGGTGGTTGCCAAAAGCAGCGGTGCCGCTGCGATCATTCCTTCCGGCACCCAAGTGATTTTTGATCCTTCCACTATGCTTCCGGGTGCTCCCCAGCGAATTGCCAATCTCCCGAGCGGAGGGCTGCTGCCGATTGAGATTAAACCGGCAAGTGGAGAGACGCTCGATTCGACTTTAGGCTGTGTACGCATTAACTATCCGCTGGCTGCGAACATCCCGACTTTTCTTGATTCACTGACGGTCCGCCTCAATCAGGTGCTCGTCAGCGACCATCTCTACCCGGGGGACTTTTACGATCAGGTCCTCGTCCCGATTTCGCAGGGAGTGGTTTACTGCCCCCCTGCGGAAGCCCCGCTCGCGCTTGGGCGCCAACACCGTCAAGGCTTCCATTACGACCCTGGGCGGCCGGCGCAGCACCGCCTATTCTCAGTTTCAAGTTAGTTCTTTGGTGCTGCCGACACCGCAGCGCGTGACGGTTTTTGCGGGAACGAGCCAGGTGGCGCTTACCTGGGGCGGTGCGACCAGTCCGCAGATCTCCGGCTATCGGATTTATCGTTCGGCTGCAGCCGCGGATGGTTTTACCCTGATCGAGACGATCAGTGGCCATCCCGGAGTGTATTTTGATACGTCACCGCTGCCGCAGGGATATTATTATCTGACCGCGGTCGATGCGAACGGCAATGAGAGTGCCGCGTCGGCGACGGTCTCGGCACAGCTTGGCGGCACAGGAATTGAGCCCGAGCTCAGCGCTAACACCATCACGGCGCGGGCCGGCGAGTCTAAGGTTGCTTTTTCACAAAGTGATGTTCCCGTAAAGACGATCGCCTGGCAAATCGAGCGCGGCAGTTCGGCTTCGGGTCCCTTTGCCCTTCTTCCGACGGGGCTGGTGAAGGCCGGCAGCTATGTTGATCCAGCAGTTCAAAACGGGGAGACCTATTTCTATCGCCTGACCCCGGTCGGAGTGGATTCGCTGTTGGGCGTCCCTTTCGTGTTTGGCCCGCTTAATCCGTTGGATACGGCCCCGGCACGACCCGAGGGCTTGAGTTTGGAGGTAGCAGCGGGCCAGGCCTTGATCGAGTGGAATCCCCCGCTGGAGCAGGATGTGGTCGGGTATACTATTTACCGGCAAGCCTATGGCGAAACCAGCGGTCAGAAACGAACCTCGGCGCTAATACCCGGGACCTCGTTTTATGATTCGGTGGAACTCAATCAAGTGTACACCTGGTGGGTCACGGCGGTCGACGCCGCCGGGCATGAAAGCCTCTCCAGTGAGTTTTTACAGGCGAGCACTTGGCTGTTTCAATCGCCGAATATGCCCAATGTCCGCCTTTTCCTGCCTTTAGTTACACAGGAAACGGGATTATTTTTTCAAAGACGAACGAACTTCTCCGTGAAGTAGTCAAAGGGAACCCCGTTATCATCACCTATCGGGGCAAACCGGAGGCGTCTTTGTTGCCGCTCACCGAAGATGACCCGGAAGATTTCATTCTGGAAAACAGTCCTTCCATCCGGAAGAAAATTACCAAGGCGGACGAAGATATCAAGGCTGGGAGAATCGTTTCTCTGGAAGATTATCTCACCGGTTCAAAGGGCTGATCCGGATTATGGGCAATTTTGCGGTTCAACTTGCCCAGTCGGCCGGCGAAGACCTGAACGGTTTCGAAAGCAGGTCATTAAGAGTATAAAATCCCTTTCCAAGAACCCCCTGTCCACCTCTGGCGGTATCAAGAAATTAAAAGGCATCAGGCCGCCACTCTATCGCCTCCGATCCGGAGATTATCGCGTTATGTACCGCTTTGAGGTCACCACAGTGACCATCTTACGAATCATCGACCGCAAGGAACTTGAAAAAATAATTCGACGGTGGAATCTAAATCACTTCTTAGGTGCAGCCGCAGGTTGAGCGATAACCTGTACTCCCTTGGGCGGGGTGAACCGGAAGGCCGAGTCGCTGACTTGGACTCCTGTCTGGACCTGACTGAGGCGAAAACGGGTCCCGTCGCCTAGTATATTGTAAAAGGTGAACTCCAGGGGCAGGAGGGTAGTCTTTAAGATCCGGAGGTGAATCTGGTTCAGATCGGGCTGAGGGTTTTTAGGTTGCAGCACCAGCGCGTAATAAGGCGCCTCTTCAGAAATAGTCTTGTCCAGGCGGACAGTAAAATGTTTCTCCAAACCGCCCAGACCGGAGAAAAAATCGGTGATGGGCTTAACCGTCTGGCCATACTCGCTCACCTGAAAAACCTGGACCGTCTTTTCTCCGGGGATATACCACCAGGCTTTTTCCCCATCGCTGACCAACAGCTCCGCCCGAGGTTGGCTCTGGTCCAGACGTAGCTTGTTCGGTGAGGCAAAGGTGAGCCGCCCTTCGGCCTTCATCGTCGCAGCGGGCAGCGCGCTGGATACCTTGGGAAGCAGATTCCGAACGTAATCGGCCTTCAAGGTTTTGATGAGGCCGAAGCGGTCTTTGAGCTTTTCCAAAAGGGATTGGAGCTCTGGATCTGACTGAGCATAGCCTGGTTTGAATCCCCCCCAGAGGATCAGGGAGAAAGTTAAAAAAATTGAAATGATAATCCCGTTGGTTTTCATTTTTTTCATGGAGTTGCTCCTGGCGGTTGATACCCTCACCTCACCCCTCTTTCTTGGAGGGAGGAGGTGAGGGAGAATTAATAAAAAAGATTTTCATCCTTCGCGGGTTTTCGGCTTCTTTTTTGACTCCCGGAACGCATTCCGGGTTAAAAGTTTTTCACCAATACCTCTCTGGTCCGTCCGCCGTCCGCCGAGCCGACAACGCCCTCCCGTTCCATGATCTCCACCAAGCGGGCCGCGCGGTTATAGCCGATACGTAATTTGCGCTGGATCATGGAAATCGAGACCTGCCGGGTTTCCTTGACCAAGCGGACCGCCTCTTCATATTTCTCATCCAGGGCCTCTTCCTCCTCGGGACCCAGGTTTTCCTCGACCGCCAGGATGGAATCATCATACACCGGCTTCTGCTGGTTTCGCAAGAAATCGGTCAGTCGTTTGATCTCCGTTTCAGATACATAGGCCCCGTGAATGCGCTGCAATTTGGAAACACCGGGCGGCAGAAAGAGCATATCCCCGGCTCCCAGGAGGGCCTCGGCCCCGTTGGTATCCAGGATGGTCCGGGAATCCGTTTTCGAGGAGACCTGGAATGAGATCCGGGCGGGAAAATTGGCCTTGATGATCCCGGTGAGCACGTCCACGGAGGGCCTCTGAGTGGCGATCAGCAAGTGGATCCCGGCGGCCCGGGCCATTTGGGCCAGCCGGGTCAGGTATTCCTCTACATCCCGTGAAGAAACCATCATCAGGTCGGCCAATTCATCGATCACCACGATGATATAAGGCAGCCAGCCCTCGGGATATCCCTGGGGAGTTCCCTTTTTCTCCTTGAGCAGGCGCTGATTATAGCTGTCAATACTGCGGACCCCTTTCTCAGCCATGCGCTGATAGCGGTCTTCCATCTCCCGGATGGCCCAACGCAGGACCCGGGTGGCCATCTTGGGTTCGGTGACCACTTCGTGGAGCAGATGAGGGATTCCCTCGAAGGGCAGGAGGCGGCGGACTCCAAGACGTTTGCCGAGCTGTTGAAATCGGCAAAAGATGCCGGCTGGGAGCCAACGGACGCGGCTATCCCGATCATCGAAGAGAAGATCGGCATGGAAATGCGGCGGAGCGTGCAGCCGGCGGCGCCGGAATTAGCGCCTCCGAAAGCGGGAGCTGAGGACGAGGTCGATCCTGAAGGTGAACTTGAGACGATGGCTGGCGGCGCGACGGGCGAGGGCGGCTGGTGCATTTTAGCGCTGGCGGCGGAGACAGGCCCAGGGCAGTGGAGCCGGCCTTGTATACGCCAGCACAGGTGAAACAGTTGGCGGCGGCGTATAAAGGCAGCATGGCGCCGTTTCGGCAAATCGTTCTGGATAGCAAGAGCCGTGAGGAATGCCTAATGAAGCTCGCACGGGCGTATTCCGACTGGAAGCCTGAGCGGCTAATGGCTGAGCTGGAAGGGGGCGCTGCAGATCTGCGCGGCTACCGGCGCGGCGGAAGCGCTGAAGTAGCGACGGGCTTCGGCTGATCACTATGCCGGACGCCTCATTCCAGCCAACGCCTCACGAGGAAGCGATTGCGCTGATTCGCTCCAAGAGACCCGTGGCTATGCGAGTCTTCAAGGGTCTGCTCCCCGAGCTGCGCGGGCGGGCGTTCGCGGTGACTGGCGTTGAGGGGCGCGAATGCCCTGCAGCGCATTCGCGACGCAATCGCGGCGCTGCCGCGGGGCGGCGAGGAGGGCACCTGGGATAAGGTGAAACAGCAGGTGGTGGACGAACTCCAGGACGCGCACTTTTCGGAATAGGCGGCGGATCGCCGCGCGACGCTGCTGATCCGCACGCATGGGTTTGAGGCCTTCCAGGCATCCAATTGGCGCGTAGCCCAGGAGGACGAGGACACGACCCACATGCATGACCTTGCCACGGAGGACACGCATGTACGTGACAGCCACCTGGCGCTTAATGGCATCACGCTGCCGAAGAATGATCCGTTTTGGGATAAGCACATGCCTCCATGGGAGTGGGGCTGCCGCTGCCGGATCCGGCCGATGAACACCGACCTGGTCGACGAAGAGCGCGATAAAGACAAGGATCGCCCGCCCGAGGACCGGAATGTGGTCGAAGGGCCTGCGCTCGACCAACTCCGCAATGGCACGCTGCTCAGAAAGGCCAGCGGTTCGATGTGACGGCGCCGGCGGATAAGCCAGGAGAGGAACATGCGTTTCGGTGGAACCCGGATGATCTGCGGCTGTCTATTGGCGAGCTAAGTCTTCGATATGATCCTCCGGTTTGGGAAGCTTTTGCGGGTTGGGCACGCAAGAACCTCGTGTCTGAGAAGACGACGGTCTGGAATTGGTTGAGTTCCAAGCCTCCCGAGGCACGCCCTAAGTCCGAACAGATTCGGTCCGACAGAATCACGATGCGGTCTCAGGAAACATCTGAAGCGGACTCGAGCAACCGAATCGGCGATTCTGGGACTGCTACCAGCCTTAGCCTTGGTCCGTTTCGAGGGTTTGACCTAGGAGCGCCCATTGCCTCGTAGGGTTGGAGCCCCCAGGCCAAGCAGAAGCTCGACGCGGGGTTTGTTATTAAGAGTGTTTCCGGAACCCAGGTTAGGTTTTCTGGTATAAGTATCCCAGCGATGTTGGCGGTAAAGCTCGATCAACGGATTCGGTTTATTGATTCGGCAATCCGGACGGTTGTGGCTCCGGTCGAGGTGTGGCAGGATGGCCTGCGCCGGCGCTATATCTCGCGATTCTCAAAATTGGGAAACTTTTTCGGGTTCGTGGTAATCACGGCCAGAAAGGGCGAGTCCCTGGACGAGGTAATAACGTTCTTTCCGAAGGGGCAAAGGCACTAGAGAAATTCAGAAGCGGTGAGCTCGTTTACCGAAAATAGAACCGCGCCGGAAGGTTGGCTACCCGGCGCAGGCTGTCATTTTCGAACGCCGCCAACGGCTACGATGACATCGGCAATAGAATACGCCGATGTGATATTCTGTCAACCATGTCCTCTTTTTCATTTGGACTAACTCGCAACGACGTCAGCCCGGCACTGAGCAGGTTGGCCTCCGCCGCGAAGAATCCCGCGGCTGTATTTCGCGCCATGGGCACCACTTTTAAGAGCCTTACAGAGGGCACGTTCA
>CAVUPH010000029.1:0-93145 GCA_963743305.1 uncultured delta proteobacterium | reverse complement strand
GCTAAGAGGTGGTTCCGAATACGCACCCGATAACCGTGCTCCTGCTTCTTCAGCTTCTTTTTCAGCGACAGCAGGGTGCGGAGATCCCGGAGATCCATCTCCGGGTACTCGTAGTACAGGCATTTTCCCTGGGAGATCAGGTCGGCGATATTGGCCGCGTCTTTGGTGTCGTGTTTGTCCCAGCGTCCGTCCAATAGCTCCCGGTTGTGCTTGACGGCCACCCCAGAAACCAGGACGGCCATCCGTCCGCTTTTGATTAAGTGCTCCCCTAACGGTTTGTGATAATCAGCCGTGGGCTCTAACCCGAATACCACTTTCGGTAGATTCTGGGCCACCTGGATGGTTCTGACCTGGGTCAGCAGCTTTTCAAAACCCTCGATGGTATTGTCAAAGATCAGTCGCCTGACCAGCGTCTTCCCGGTGGCCGTACCAAAAAAGGCATGGTGCCTTTCCTTGGCCACGTCAATCCCGACGATCAAATACTCCTTCGATCCCCGGATCTCTTTCTTGAGTTGACGAAACTCCGTCGAGCCTGATACCCTCTACCTCGTTCATTGAACACCTCCTGTTTGAGAGTTGAAGTTTGGTGGTGCTTACTTTTTCTCTTAACAGGAGGTTTCTTATTTGGGAAGATTATATTAATTTTTTTTCTGGCACAGGCTCGGGAGCCTATTCCAAATTCTGGCAATATATAACGTTGTTCACTGGGTTCAGAAAAGAGAATATGATACGGGGCGTTGGTTCTAAATTGTATATTTCAAGAGGCAGAGGTCAGGCATCTGGGGAGAGTTCCTCAAGCGCGGGTAAGCTCAAAGCAAGGGTAAACCTAAGTTCAGAGTTTGGAGTTCAAAGGAAAAGAATGGCAAAAAGCGGGAGGCATGAGCCGGGAAAGAGGAATGGGGCTAAAATTCTTCCAAGAACTGAAAGTATTCATCCCGGGATATTCCTGCGGTTCTTAAGTTGTTCTTGATGATGAAAACCGGAACCTCTTTCCAATCAGGGATGACAACTGGTCTGGGGACCCCTTTTTTCGTATAGACAAAGTGGTCGCCCTCTGTTCTTACGCATGTAAATCCAGCCTTCTCAAAAACCTTTTTGAGAAGGCGGGGAGTATCGGGACAATCTTAGGCATGTTAAAAGGTGGTTACCAGTTCGGTAGCCACAAGCTTTGGAGGTATCCAGCGTCCAGCGGGGTCTTTC
Source organism: uncultured delta proteobacterium (assembly GCA_963743305.1). Taxonomy (GTDB): domain Bacteria; phylum Desulfobacterota; class RBG-13-43-22; order RBG-13-43-22; family RBG-13-43-22; genus CAVQSS01. Next base: position 91,945 of record CAVUPH010000029.1, on the reverse strand, counting down.
TTGTATCTTGATTCATCAAGAATGTCTTCCAGGGTTCCCATTTTTTCTGCTTCTTCGACAAAAAGCCTTACTGCGGTCTTAAGCATTTCTTTAGCCTGTTGAACATCGCTGCCACAGCTTGAGATGTCGAGTTCGGGACAATAGGCTACATAAGTATTTTCTTCCTTGAAGACAAGGACATCATACTCAATAGGTATCATATAATCCCCTCCTTTCTTTAGAATAGCTATAATTTACCAGAAAAGAAAACCAAAAGCCAAAGAATTAACAGGTTGCTGGTGTCGCCTGCCTATTCCACGTCATCCGGCAACCCAGTCCAGGGTTATCCGGCCACCTAATCCATGAAGATCCGGCCGGCCATTCCAGGGGTATCCGTAACAGTTTAGCCCTTACCTAATAGAGTGATTATCTGGAGATCAGCTGTGAATGCAAGGGGACATCCTATAATCATCCTGTCAAGAGGAAATATTTCATTTTGAGAAAGAGTAACGATTTTGATGAGATAGGATTTGGGCCATTTTTTGAACGCACCTCCCCTCTACGCCTGACGGGCAGACGTGATTTATTTGGTTTCCCCAGTGCTCACTAACCGCGAACTTTAAACCTCAGCGTTATCAGTATCCGGCATCCCGCCCGAGACGGGCACCCATCATCCCTTATCCAGGTTTTAAAGTTTAGTGAGCGGCCCATGATTGTCCCGCCCGAGGTCCGTAAAAGGCCTCTACGTTGTTGCCCGGGCTCGCTAAAGGGAATGATAAGTTTTCTGGTTACGCCGGATTTAAATATCGCGGGTTATACGGCTCCTTTTTCTTCATGATCGTCCAAGCGATGATCAAGAACTTGGCCGACAGCTTGACGTACCGTTTGGTTTTGATCCCGGGTTCTTTGGCCCGTCCCTGCAATTGATCGGTGTAATGTTCGATCCAGGGTCGATGGCGGGTAGAGGCGATGAAGGCCGCCTGGTATAAGGCATAGCGCAGATCGGCTTTTCCCTTTTTGGAAATGACCGGGGTCGCCGCCTCCGAGGTTTTCCCGCTCCGGTAGGCGCCCAGATCCAATCCGGCCATCTTGAGCACCTGCTTCCGGTTTTGAAAACGGAAGGGATTGCCCAGGGCGCCGATCACCTTGGCCGAAACGTCCGGGCCAAAGCCGGGGATGGTGAGCAGATACCCATATTCCGGAAACTGCCGGCAAGTCTCCCGGATCCGGTCGTCGGTCGTCTTAATGGTCTCCCGGAGTTGACGCAGTCCGTCCACCATCACCTGGGCCTCAAAGTGGGCCCCTTCCCCCATCTCGCAACCGATGGAGTCGATAGCCAGTTGCTGGATGGTTTGCAAGCGCTGGTGCTGGGCCAGGGTCTTACGCCCGGGCACTACCCGTTGGACGAATTGATCGAACTCCAAACCGGCCAGTTCGGAAGTATCCAGGCACCAGCGGACAATCGGTTCCACCTCCGGTCGCCCGCTAAAACGATCCAATTCGGGGAAATACTGGGCCAAGAGGTGGTTCCGAATACGCACCCGATACCCATGCTCCTGCTTCTTCAGCTTCTTTTTCAGCGACAGCAGGGTGCGCAGATCCCGGAGCCGTTGATCTCCGGATATTCATAGAACAGGCACTTGCCCTGGGAGATCAGGTCGGCGATATTGGCCGAGTCTTTGGTGTCGTGTTTGTCCCAGCGCCCGTCCAAAAGCTCCCGGTTGTGCTTGACCGCTACCCCGGAAACCAGGACCACCATCCGGCCGCATTTAATCAAATGCTCTCCCAGCGGCTTGTGATAGTTGGCCGTGGGTTCCAAACCAAAGACCACCTTCGGCAGACCCTGGGCCACCTGGATGGCTCTGACCTGGGTCAGCAGCTTCTCAAAACCCTCGATGGTATTGTCAAAGATCAGTCGTCTGAACAGCGTCTTCCCGGTGGCCGTACCAAAAAAGGCATGGTGCTTTTCCTTGGCCACGTCGATCCCGACGATCAAATGGTCCTTCGATCCCCGGATCTCTTTCTTGAGTTGACGAAACTCCGTGAGCCTGGTATCCTCTACTTCGTTCATTGAACACCTCCTGTTTGAGAGTTGAAGTTTGGTCGATGCTTACTTTTTCTCTTAACAGGAGGTTTTTTATTTGGGAAGATTATATTATTTTTTTTTCTGGCGCAGGCTCGGGAGCCTATTCCAAATTCTGGCAATATATAACGTTGTTCACTGGATTCAGTTATATTTTAAGTGATCATATATCCCGGCGAGAAGAAACGTCATCCAACATCCCGCCCGGCCTGGCCAAACCCATCTTTCGGATGGAACTTCTATTGATCCCCGATTTAGAGGCACTTCAAAGCGATCGTATAGGCTTGCAGGCATCAGAATGCCCTACTTAAAAAAATGGAAAAGTTAACTTCAAAAAAACCGAAGGAAAGGAATGGCTATCGGTTTCAGTGTAAGTGTAGGTATATAATGGGGTTTTGTGGGAAGTCAAGGGGAAAAGCATAGGGCATAGAGCAAAGAGCATAGGGCCGAATGAGGCCGTAAGTCGTCAGGCGTAGGGGAGACTCGTCGGGCGGAATACCGTTAGGAGTAAGGTAGCGAGGGCGCAAGAGGGAGGAAAGACGGAGTAAAGGACCAGATGGGAGCGGGAAGATGGAAGAAACTGGGGGAGCCGGATGGGGGAGGTAAGTCGTTAGGCGCGAGAGCAGACAGAAATCTTGGACCGACGACCGGCGCCCAGAGGTTAAATGGGCTCCAGGTGCTTCTTGCCTTTCAGCCGGTCGAGCCAGCGCCAGGCGGTCTTCCCGCGGCCCCGGGTAGTCAGGGTTACCGTGCCATTGGGCCTAACGATAATATCCGTCTTCACGGATCGACCGCGGAGGTAGTCGGCGCTAAAATGAAGCTCCCCCCGGACATAACGGAGGCCGTCAAATAGATCGGCGACACCGAATTCATCCTCTTCTATATAATCAATATCGGACACTCCCCGGGGCCGGGGCATCGGCGAAGGATAGGACCGCCAGAGCAAAGATGAATCCAAAAGCACTCCATTCGACCAGGTCTGCCGGTTCATCCTCGTCATCCGAACCCAAAACCAGTTCCAGGCGGGCGAATAAATTCCGGCCATCCAGGCTGGGTTCCAGGTGGTCTTCCACCAGCCTGAATCCGACCGAGGGCTCCGGCTTCCAACAACTGATAGCCGATAAGACGAGTTTCGTTGGTCATACTGTTAAGCCGCATTCAAGGGCTTCCTCCATTCTCCATCCTTACGGCGCGGTGACCCCGCAGCACTTCGTTGATCGACTGGCGAGAGACGCTAAGGCGCCGGCCAGACCGGAAATAGTGAGACCATAGTCCGGAAAATCCTTGAGCATTTCGCCCGGGTGGGTTGGGCGTCGTTTCATCGGCTCTGTGTTCAATACGGCCATGGTATACCTCGTTTCAGCGGCGGGAACCGTTTCGCCTGGCCCGTAATGTACAGAACCTGGGTTTCCCTATCCGCAAACGTCTTTATCATGCCCAATCATGAATCTGTCACGTGACACTTGTCAAGAGGCAGAACAAAAAGACCTGGGGCCGTTTTTGACTCGTTAGTACATCAATATCAAAAAGCCGAATGGGATCAAAAGTCGTCAGGCGAGAGGGCGGCTCGTAGGTCTGAGTAAGAGGAGCCAAAGGTACCGGCTAACAAGAAGCCGTTTACTCCTGACCGTTCTTCCCCCATGGCGCAAACCGGGTCAACAGCCAGATCCCCGGGACGGCCCCCAGGATGCTCACGGTGAAGAACATGGGCCAACCCAGACTTTTGGCCATAAAGCCGGTGGGGACGCCGGCCAGGACGCGGCTCATGGCCATCAGGCTGGAGAGCAGGGCGTACTGGGTGGCGGTGAAGCGCTTGTCGCAGAGGCTCATCAGGAAGGCCGAAGCCCACTTCGCGGTTTTTCCCTCCCTCATCCAAATAGTCGGTTGCCTGGGCCTCAGGTGCTCAATTGGTAGGGTAGCCTGGCTTCGGCGTAATCGACTAGAAGGGTAGAAGGAATCAGGCCGTTATTGACTAGCAAAGACTCTACAGTCCTTTGGCTTACCTGAAAATTTTGTGCAGCATCTTCAATAGCATCTTCGGAGTAGTCTTCCCGTAAAAATTCTCGAAGCGTTGTTATCGGACAAAGAAATTCTGCTGCGAATGCTCTTTGAAATTTCTGCCTTGAGGTGCTGAGATCGGTGCTGGCTAGCCAATGCCCATTTGCCTGTTCTATCAGAAGGTAATCGCCCAGGAATCTTGCAAGTTCAAAGCGCTTGGCTATCGGATGTTTTTTGCGCGGAATAAACTTATAATGATTTTTGGGTTCGGGCACAGCGATGGCAGCGTCGTTGCGCTTGACAGGCGACCATTGCTCAACATCTGATGTGTTGAGGCCCAGCAATTCACAAAGTATGGCGTTATCTATCATCTCGTGAGGATTGCCCAGCGTCTGGCGCAGTGCTCCTGCGGCGGCAACGGCACGTTGCCAAGGGGCACCTTGGGGGACTGACGCGCCACAAGCGGGTCGTGGGACACTTGGTGCTCCAATCAACCCGGGGCTGCCGGCTATTTCCTCAATGGCGGTGAGCGGCTTTTGCGTGGCTGATTTGCCATAAACGGGGGCAAGTTCGGAGAGTGCGGCAGTACCCATTTTCTGATCGAGTTCAAGAGCCTTGTCCATCAATTCTTTTGGGCACTCGTCGGGATCGTAACCCATTTCCGCTTCAACACGCCGGTATTTTGCATTTTCCGGATCGCCGCGTTCTTCCTGTATAAACTGCCAGAGATTTAACAACTCCGTGTTTTGGCAACCCATGGCGCTGAGGCGGTCAAGTACTGCGATAATGAAATCTTCCACACCTCTTTGAAAGTCGGTTAAAGTGGTGGATGCAGGTTTCTCCAGCCCATTCAAGTATCTGACAGACTGATTGTCATTGTCGCTCAATAGCACAGCCCAGACCTGCATTACTTCGCGGTCCGATGCAAATATGATCTGAGGCCATACGAAACCATGATTGGCTGCACCCAGTTCATGTGCCATTCGCCAGTCCACAGAAGGGCGAACCCCATGGGCGGGAAGGGGTTCCCAATTGAGTCTCCACCACGAAGATGCCAGCCACACAGCGAGCGGATATGCAGACACCAAGACGGACTCCCGAATCGTCCTGGACCAGATGTCCTGATTCTTCATTAGGTTCACATTGCCGACATGCAATTCAAGCATAGCCATGGTTTGGTGGTACTCCGGCGCATCATTCCCAGCAACCAGCCAGTCGTAAATAAACTTGAATTTAGTCATTTTTTGATATTCCATCGCCGGATTATTTCAGCGGCCAGCGGGTCTGACTGAGGCATCGGATAGCCGTGGTAAGTTCCCGTCACCGGGTTCTCAAGCTGGGCTTCCAGTGGGGAGCCATCTTCAGTTACGGACCAGATGTTCTGCGGCCACCGGCCATTAAAATGGTCACTTATCAGCCCTTTGCGCAAGCCCAATTTGAAATACTTCAGTGCATCCTGTCTGGAGAATATGCCAACCGTATCACACAAGGACTTTCCAGGCCTTGGACCGTTTGGAGGAGTGAGTCCAAAATCTCCAGGATTCATCTTGTGTTCAGGATTGCCTCCATACCGTATCTGTTCAGCAAGATCCGAGTAATGCTGCAAATCACCCACTGCCATCTCTTTAATTCTGCGCTTGGCGTTGAACTGATTGTACCTTCTTTGCATTTTTCTTCCCAATAAATGAACTACAACAACCAGACAATATCAGGAGCCCAAACAAACAAATGCCATACCCCTTTATGTTGCCAAACTGGTCATATCCTACTTAAAATATTAAAATTGTCAACGAATCTCTTGACAGTCCGGGAGACCTCGCGTCCATTCGACTTGCCCGGAACGACCTTGGCCGAGGACGAAAAAGGGATCTTCGGGAAATAGGAAAAACCAAGACCCAAAACTTTGAAAGGCGTAAGGATCAAATGTGTCAGGAGCGCGTTGGACTTTTGAAAAACCGGCGATATCGTCAGCGACCTTATAAAAAAGGGAGGGGAAACCAGATTTTGGAAGGGCGGGGAGCGACGCGGGCGGGTGGCCATGGCCAATCCGGAGCCCGGGGCCAGCCCTCCTGCCTACTCCTGACCTTCCTTCCCCCAGGGCGCAAAGCGGGTCAACAGCCAGATCCCGGGGACGGCCCCCAGGATGCTGACGGTGAAGAACATGGGCCAACCCAGGCTTTTGGCCATAAAGCCGGTGGGGACGCCGGCCAGGACCCGGCTCATGGCCATCAGGCTGGAGAGCAGGGCGTACTGGGTGGCGGTGAAGCGTTTGTCGCAGAGGCTCATCAGGAAGGCCACGAAGGCCGCGGTGCCCAAGCCGCCGCAGATGTTTTCGATGCCGATAGCGGCGATCATGGCCGGGTAGCTTTTCCCCAGCAGGGCCACCACGGTAAAGGTCAGGTTCGAAAGGGCCTGTAAGAATCCGAAGATCCACAGGGAGCGGTTGATCCCCATTTTGGCGATGAGGCTGCCGCCGGCCAGGGTCCCGATGATGGTGCTGATCAGCCCGAAGCCTTTATTGACCGTGCCCACATCGGTGCGGCTGAAGCCGATATCCAGCAGAAAGGGGGTGGTCATGGCCCCGGCGATGGCATCCCCCAACTTGAAGACCATGATGAAAAACAACATCTCCACGGCCCCCGACCGCTTGAAGTAGGAGGCCAACGGTTCCCAAACGGCTTCTTTCAAGGTTTTCGGGGGGATTACTTTTTCCTGCGGTTCCGGGGCCCAGAAGGTAACCGCCCCGGACATAATCATCAGCGCCGCCATGAAACCGTAGACCGTCGACCAGGGCAGGTGATCGGAAAGGATCAGGGCCAGGGCGCCGGAGACCAGCATGGCCAGCCGGTAGCCGATGACCGAGGCCGCCGCCCCGGCGCCCAGTTCTTTTTTCGGCAGCACCTCCGCGCGGTAGGCGTCGACCACGATATCCTGGCTGGAGCTGAAAAAGGCCACCATAAAGGCCATAAAGGCCACCATCCAAGGAAAGGCGGCGGGTTGGGTCATACCTAACAGCCCGATCCCCAGGGCCAGGAGGAGTTGGGCCAGCAGGATCCAGCCGCGGCGGCGGCCCAGCCAAGGTGGAGAAAAACGGTCCATGATCGGGGCCCAGAGGATCTTCAGGGTATAGGGCAGACCGACCAGGGAAAAAATACCGATCAAGGTCAAATCGACTTTTTCGACAGTCATCCAGGCCTGCAGGGTCCCCGAGGTCAGGGCCAGGGGGAGCCCGGAGGAAAATCCCAATCCCAACAGGCAGAGCATGCGCCGGTTGCCGTAGACCTGAAAGGCGTCTTTTAAGGCTGGCATGGAAAGGTAATTCCGTTGATTCCTTTGAGGAGGATAAACCGAAAAATAGAATAATAGACCGATCTAATTCCTACCAGCGATTAAACGGGAAGGCAAGTCCTAATACGAAAATAACCGAAAAGAGGGGTTGAGGGGTTCGGGTGTAGGGTGCAGGGAGTAATGTAGGGGAAGGGCTACGAGGTAAGGGGGGAGGGCGAAATTTTCATGCTTCGCGGGTACCCCCCCCTGGGGATGGGGGTCTAATTATGATAAAGACAGCCGATCGGGAACCAATAAGGATCTGTAAACAAATAACCTTGACAAAACGACACTACAACCGTTCGCCCTGAGCTGCGAGCCTGTCGAGCAGTCGAAGGGTGAACGATACGGCCATGCTTCGACAGGCTCAGGCTTGAACAGAGATAACGCGGCTTTGTACAGCTTATTTCTTGACTGGTTCTAACCATTAACGAGCTTTTTCAGGAGGCATAATGGCCAGTTGCTGGGGTTCGGAGAGAATCAGGTCGAACTTTATTTTTTTAACCATGGCCAGCGTTTTGTCCATGGGGAGGGGCGATTGAGATAATTTGCCATTTCGGATACTGACAAAATGGCCTTGGTAATCGGGATCGATATGCAGGATTCTTATTCTTTTCATGTTCCTCCCTGAGATTCACCTGGTAGATTGACCTGCTTTTCAATAGGAACTTCCGGAGGTGGCGCTTCAAAACGTATCGGAATTATTTTTGATAACTTTAACTTTTTTCCTACAGCCGGAATTCCAGTTTTCGACTCCGATTATTTCTGGTTAAACCCCTGGCCCTAGGCAGGCACCCATGAAGCATGAAAATAAGGATCAACGAATATTCGTCATTCCGGACAAGTCACGCCGCCGGCGTGACGCGATCCGGAATCCAGCCTCGGATAAGCTCCGGAGGTCCTGGATACCGGATCGAGTCCGGTATGACTACCCAGGAGAAAGGACTAAAACGGGTGTGCCTCTTTTATTATCGAGCGGGATGTCTTATTGTAAAAAGCATGAATCATCAATGGGCTTTATTGGGAGTACTCTGGGTGGTATGGTGCAGCCTGCACAGCCTGCTGATTACTCCGGCGGTTACCGGAAGAATCCAGAACCGTTGGGGGAGATATTTTGCTTATTACCGTTTGGGGTATAACCTCTTCAGCCTGCTGACCGTGCTTCCCCTGTGGGCCTATACCAAATCCCTGTCCAGAATCACAGGCGCGCTCTGGCCCTGGCCCTATTCCCTGGTTCAAGTCCTTATGGCCCTGCTGGGATTGGCGGCCATGGTCGCCGGCGGTCGGGCCTATGACTTGCCGTTCTTCCTGGGGTTACGACAGATTAAGGATTCCCGGGCCACCAGTCTCTTGTCGGCCCAGGGAGCTTTAAAATCCTCGGGCATTCTGGGGATGGTTCGACATCCCTGGTACGGCGGCGGGATGTTGCTGGTTTGGGCCCAAAAAATGGACCGCCCTATTCTAATTATGTCGGTGATCCTCTCGGTCTATTTCATCGTCGGGGCCCTGCTCGAAGAACGAAAGTTGACGCGAATTTATGGGCAGGTCTACCGAGATTATCAGCAGAAGGTTTCCATGTTTTTCCCTTGGAAATGGCTTAAGAAGAAGCTTGATGGCAACCTTTTCCCTTAAGTTCTTACACCGATTGCTCTGAGAAATTTTTCCCTTACAATGGATGTAACAATATAATATAAAAAGCATTTTTTAAATTTTTCTTGCTAGCTTGAACTATGACTGGACTTGCAAAAAGTCTGTCAGAGAGAGTTCTGTCATTGCGAGCGAAGCGAAGCAATCCCCACCATGGTAACTAGCTGATTCTTGGGGATTGCTTCGTCGCTTCACTCCTCGCAATGACAGCGCTGGGGACTTATAGCGAAGCCATCAACCATGACAACCACGTAAAAAGTCCCCCAAAACGTTATTTCAAATTCAAAAAGGCAGAGTTAAATTATTAGATCAATTTTCAAAATTAACTATTTATTTTTTTTAATAATTTAATTCAAAGGTCGAATTTGGTTTAGGATGGGTGATGCCGGGTTAACCCGAAGATGAACCCTCAATCCTTGACAGATCTTTCCGGTGACTGTTAAGGTACCACCTAACCCAAAAGTATTTTTTGGAGGGGATTCTTTTTGAACCCGGTTGTTGAAGCCAAAAATTTGACCAAGAAATTTGGGGACTTCCTGGCCGTGGACCAGGTCTCTTTTACCCTCTACCCGGGCGAGTGCTTTGGTATTCTGGGACCCAACGGGGCCGGCAAGACCACTACCGTCCGACTGATTTATGGTTTTTCGCCCATGGGCGGGGGGGAGCTCAAGGTTTTCGGTCAGGATATGCACAGCCACTGGCGGGAGATTAAGGCCCGGATCGGGGTTTGCCAGCAGGATAATAACCTGGATCCCGACTTGACGGTCTGGGAAAATCTGCTGATCTTCGCCCGCTATTTCAATTTGAACCGGGATGAGGCCGGAAAAAGGGCGGCTGAACTCCTGGATTTTTTCGGCCTGACCCCTAAGCGGGAGGCCCGCATTCCGGAACTCTCGGGGGGGCTACTGCGCCGTCTGGTGATCGCCCGGGCACTGATCAACGCGCCGACCCTGTTGATCCTGGATGAACCCACCACCGGATTAGACCCCCAATCCCGTCATCAACTCTGGGAAAAGATGCGCCAATTAAAGGCCCAGGGGTTATGTATTCTGTTGACCACCCATTATATGGATGAAGCGGCCCAGATGTGCGACCGCCTGGTGATCATGGATCAGGGCCGGGTCCTGGTGGAAGGGGCTCCCAGGGATCTGGTCCGTCAATATATCGGAGGCAATGTCATCGAGGTGGAAGATCCGGCTCCGGGTCTAATGGACCTCTTAAAAGGGGAACAAATCAATTATGAGCAGGAACTCAACCGCATCTTTGTCTATACGATGGATGGGGAAGGGCTCTTCCGCCGGATTTCCCAGGAGTTCTGCGCCGGTGGCTGCACGCTGCGCCTGGCCACCCTGGAAGATGTGTTTTTGAAACTGACCGGTCGAGGATTGCGGGAATGAAGCCGTCCAATCCCTCCTCCGTTTCTTCGATGGCGAAAACGATTTCCTGGCGCTTTATCCGGGTCTGGCAGCGTAATTGGGACGTGTACCTCAGGACCTGGAAGATTAATTTCATCCCCCCGATCCTGGAACCTATCTTTTACCTGCTGGCTTTTGGCGCCGGTTTGGGCTATCTGGTGGGTTCGATCACCTGGGAGGGGAAAACGGTGAGCTACGCTGTTTTTATCGCCCCCGGGCTTCTGGCCGTGAATATCATGCAGAACAGCTTTTTCGAGACGACCTACGCTTCCTTCGTGCGCATGTATTACCAGAAGACCTTTGACGCCATTCTGGCCACACCCTTAAATATGGAGGAAGTCATTTTAGGCGAGATCGTCTGGGGGGCGACCCGTTCTTTCATGGCCACGGTGGTCATGATGATGGTCCTCACCGGATTCGGGATCCTGTCCTATCCCTCCGTCCTGCAGATTCTCCCCATCGCGCTGCTGGGGGGATTGGCCTTCGGCTCCATCGGTATGTGCTTTACGGCCATTGTGCCAACGATCGAGATTTTCAACCTGCCCATTTTCCTGTTTATCACGCCCATGTTTCTTTTTTCCGGAACTTTTTTCCCCCTCGAACAGCTCCCTTCCTGGGCCCGGGTGCTGGCTTATTTTTTTCCCCTCACCCACGTGGTGGAATTATGCCGGCCTGCGGCCCTGGGGATTTATCGGGCCGGCCAACTCTGGAACCTGGTTTACCTGGCCGGATTCTCGCTGGTCACGCTGCCCCTGGCCCTGCGCCTGATGCGCCGGCGCTTGATTCACTGATGATCGATAGTAATTATAATGTCCGAAAGGGAGGAATTATGTGGGGGAAAATCAGTCCCAAAATTGGCGGTTTATTTATTTGCTTTCTGATAGTCATTTTGGTTTCCGGCTGCGGGGGCGTCAACTTCAATCTCTGGCCGGATCGGAACAAACCGCTGAAAGAACGGGTGCTGGAGGGAAAAGGAGAGGGGAAGGTGGCGATCATTCCCATAACGGGGTTTATTTCCGAATCTCCCCGTAAGGAACTGATCCACAAAGAGCCAAGCCTGGTCCAGGAAGTGGTCGCTCAGCTTCGATTGGCCGAAAAGGACCCGGAAGTAAAGGCCGTCCTTTTGAAAGTGGCCTCCCCGGGGGGAACGGTCACGGCCAGTGACCTCCTTTATCATGAAATCATGGCCTTCAAAGAACGGAAAAAAGCCAAGATCATCGTCATGATGATGGACACAGCCGCCTCCGGCGGTTACTATGTTTCCCTGCCGGCCGACGTCATCTATGCCCATCCCACCACCATTACCGGGTCCATCGGGGTCATTTTCTTGCGGCCCACGGTCACCACCCTCCTGGATAAGATCGGGGTGACGGTTGAGGTCAACAAGACCGGTAAGAATAAGGATATGGGCTCACCCTTCCGGGCGACCAGTCCGGACGAGAAGGAGATCTTTGCCGGATTGATCGACAAAATGGGGAAACGGTTTCTAACCCTGGTCTCCCAACATCGGAAAATTGAACAGCCTCAGTTGTCGGAAGTGGCCTCGGCTCGGATTTACCTGGCCGAAGAGGCCCTGGCTTTGAAGCTGATCGATAAAATCGGCTATCTGCCCGAAGCCCTGATGGAGGCCAAAAAGCAGGCCGGACTGGCGGGGAATGCCAAAGTCGTCATTTACCGCCGCAGCGCCTCGGCGGACGAGAATATCTACAGCGTGGCCTCTCCGGGACAAGGTGAAGGCACGGCGAAACCGTCACTAATCGATCTGCCCCTCACCGACCTGTTTCCTGCCCTGCAGCCGGGATTCTATTATCTCTGGGCCCCGGGCCTCGGGCGAAATTAAGAATTGATGACCTCCCAAAAAGTCGAATAACTTGTCATTGCGAGCGTAGCGAAGCAATCCCCCCTTGGCAACCAAGCTGATTATTGGGGATTGCTTCGTCGCTTCGCTCCTCGCAATGACAACCCTATGATAGTTGGAGTTAACCGCTACCTGATAAGCTGTTCAAATGCAAGCAAGATTCCGTCTTGGTCTGCGGGAAAAGTCTTTTTCGAATTTTTCGGATGGGGGGACTTAAGGGGTAGTTTGAATAGATGATCGCTTCCATAGGTGCCGGTCTGGTGTATGGTTTGTCGGCGGGTTTTTCGCCCGGACCGCTCTTGGCCCTGGTCATTACTCAGACGCTGAAGCACGGCACCCGGGAAGGGGCCAAGGTGGCGATGGCCCCCCTGATCACCGATTTGCCGATCCTCCTCCTCTCGCTGCTGGTCCTCACCCGACTGACAGAATTCCAACCGGTCCTGGGAGTGATATCCATTGTCGGCGGAGTATTCGTAGCCTATTTGGCCTTTGGAAATTTTCGGGTCCCCCGGCTGCCGGAGGGGGGCTCCCGGGTCGCTCCCCAGTCCTTGATCAAAGGGGTCGCCGCCAATGCCCTGAGCCCCCATCCCTATCTGTTCTGGCTGACGGTAGGAGGACCGGTTATCGTCCGTGGCTGGTCGGAAAGCCCGGTGGGCTCCCTGGCATTTTTACCGGCCTTTTTTACCTGCCTCGTCGGCGCCAAGATACTGACCGCCTGGATAACCGGCAGGTCCAGACAATGGCTGAGCGGGAGGGTTTACCGGGGCATCCTTTTTATCCTGGGAGCCCTGTTGGCGGTTTTCGCCTTTTCCCTTATTAAGGAAGGTTGGAGGCTTTTATAATATGTTATTAACAGGATGCGGAAAAACTCTTTCTCCAGCCCGTTGCGGGGAGGGGAAGTCAAAAGGCGCGGGCCGTTCCTCCAAGCTCCCTCGCCCCCAAGGGGGGAGTTAAAGTCCCCCTTTAGCAAAGGGGGATTTAGGGGGATTTCAAAAGGGCTGGAATAACCACCGAATCTTCTATTTTCGTACTAGGGAAAGGGGAAAAAATGGCCTTATTCGAATACCAACTGGACGAACACGTGGCGCTGGTGAACATGACCAGTGGTGAAAATCGGTTCACCTACGATTTTTTAGATGCCTTCGAAGGCCTTCTGGAGGAGATCGAACACCAAACCAAAGCCACCGTGCTCCTGGTCAGAAGCGCCCATGAAAAGATATGGTCCAACGGCATCGATCTGGAATGGCTGCTGACCGAGGTGGGCCGGGACCCGGAGGCGGGCACCCGGTTTCCGGAACGGCTCATGCAGTTCCTGCGGCGTCTGCTGACCTATCCCCTGATCACCATCGCCGCTATCAACGGCCACGCCTTTGCAGGCGGGGCGATCATGGCCTGCGCCTTTGACTTCCGCTTCATGCGCAACGATCGAGGCTATTTCTGCTTTCCGGAGGTGGACATCCAGATCCCCTTTATGCCGGGCATGGACGCCATCCTCAAGAAAGCCCTGCCCACCTCGCTGGTCCTGGAGGCGCAGTTGACCGGCAAACGCTACACGGCCGCGGAACTGGAGGCCCAGCGGGTCGTCCTCAAGGCCTGTCCGCTGAGCGAATTGAGGAACGAGGCCCTGGCCTTTGCCAAAAGCATGAACAAGGGTAGGGAGATCCTGAAAACCATGAAAGCCGTGGCCTTTAAGAATATTTTGCGGGTCATGGAAACCGACGATCCCGCCTATCTTCAATCGCTGAAGGGAGGCTTCGCCCGCTGACCGGCGGAACCATGGCTGGGGTTGAATGATCGAAGGCGATAGGACTTGACAATAGTAGTAGACTGGTCTACTATGCATCCCCATAAACCCTCGGGTCCGGTTGGGGGCACCAACCCGGAGCAGCCCGGGATAGAGAGAGAGGGCCAGGAATGTCCCTGATCGAGTACCGGTTGGAGGAACAGGTAGCCGTGGCGACCATGAAGAACGGGGAAAACCGGTTCAATCCCGAATTCCTGGAAGCCTTCGAGGGCCTATTGGCTGAGATCGAAACCCGGACCAGCGCCACTGCGCTGCTGGTTGAGAGCGCGCACGAGAAGATTTGGTCCAATGGGCTGGACCTGGAATGGCTGAAATCCGAGTCGACCCGGGACCCGGAAGCGGCTTCTCGTATCTCCGACCGCCTGGTACGGTTTCTGCGGCGTCTGTTGACCTATCCCCTGATCACCATCGCCGCCATCAACGGGCACGCCTTTGCCGGGGGAGCCATCATGGCCTGTGCCTTTGACTTCCGCTTCATGCGGACCGATCGAGGGTATTTCTGTTTTCCGGGGGTGGACCTGGGGATTACCATTTTGCCGGGCATGGACGCCATCCTGAAGAAAGCCCTGCCCACTCCGCTGGTCCTGGAAGCCCAGTTGACCGGCAAGCGGTACACCGCCTCGGAACTGGAGCTCCAGCGGGTCGTCGTCAAAGCCTGTCCGGTCGAAGACCTGCTCCCCGAGGCCCTGGCCTTTGCCAAGTCCCAGAATAAAACCCGGGAAATCCTGAGGACCATGAAAGCCGTAACCTTCAAAAATATCCTGCGGGTCATGGAAACCGAGGATCCAGCCTACCTCGATGCGCTCAAAGGGAATTTCCCCCGGTAAGGAGTTGCCTATGGACGCCAAAACTCGAATTCTGAAGGCCGGCGCCCGGATTGTTCTGGAAAAGGGCTTCTGCGATACCGGTCTGGCCGAAGTCCTGGAAGCGGCCAAAGTCCCCAAAGGGTCTTTCTATTTCCATTTTAAAAACAAGGAAGATTTTGGCCTGCAGCTCATCGATTCTTTTGCCGAGGTTTTGAAGGCCGGGCAGGAAAAGGCCTACCGGGACGAAAGCCTGCCGCCCCTGGAACGGATCCGCGCGGTCTTCCGCTGGCAGACGGAACTTTTTCGCAAAAACGATTTCAGGGGCGGTTGCCCGATCGGCAATCTGTCCCTGGAAATGGGTGACCGGAACCCGGCGTTCCGGAAGAAATTGAACCGGGTGTTTCAGGAGATGAAAAAAATCTGGCCGCCCAATTGGAGCAGGCCCGGCGGGGCAGGGGAAATGCCTGAATCTATTGATCCGGAGGAGACGGCCGGTTTTATCATCACCAGTTGGCAGGGGGCTCTGGTGCAGATGAAGGTGGCCAAAAGCACCGGGCCGCACGAGATTTTTGACCGGATGATCTTTGAGCGGCTCTTGCGACCGTCGTGACCGCGGGAGCCCGAAGCGGGAGATGAAAATGCTATTGACTTTCAGGGTAAATCCGCAACAAGCAATTGACAACGGATGCATCTGTTGTCCCGAGCCTTCGCTCGGGTCTCGGATGACAGGGAGCGAACGTTTCGGTCTGTACAGCACTGACCTTCATTTGTCACTTACCCGGCCATGCCCGTGGCGGGCACCCGAAGCATCAAATCCCCCCCCTGCCGTTTGTCAAAGGAATCCGGTTAAGTCCCCTTGTAGCAAAAGTTAGACGTTTCAAGTCAATACCGCATTCTATTTTCATACTAAAGGAGGGAGCATGTTCAAGACCAGAATGACCGAGTTGTTCGGGATCGAAGTGCCGATTCAGTGCGGCACCATGCAGGTGTTGAGTCGGGCCGAACTGGTGGCGGCGGTGGCCAATGCCGGAGCGCTGGCCTGCCTGCCGGCGGCCACCTTTGCCACCCGGGAGGAGTTGCTCGATGAGATCAACCGGACCCGGGATTTGACCGACAAACCGTTCGGGGTGAACGTCTCGCTTTTCCCGGCGCTCATGCCCCGGCCGCCGGAGGAGTTGATCCAGACGGTGATCGATTCCGGGGTGAAGATCCTGGAGACGGCCGGCCGAAACCCGGAACCCCATCGGCAGCAGATCGCCGAGGCCGGCTTGATTCATTTCCATAAGTGCGCCCGGGTGCGGGACGCGGCTAAAGTGGCCCGCCTGGGGGTGGACGCCGTCTCCGTCGTGGGGATCGAATGCGGCGGTCACCCCAGTATGGAAAAAGTGACCTCCCTGGTCCTGATTCCCAAGGCCGTGGACCAGGTCGATGTGCCGCTCATTGCCGGCGGAGGCTTTTCGGATGGCCGTTCGCTGGTCGCGGCCCTGGCGCTCGGCGCCGACGGCGTGAACATGGGCACCCGGTTCATTGCCACCCAGGAATGCCCGGCCCATCAGGCCTTCAAGGAAAAGATCGTAGCCGCGCAGGAAGCGGAAACCGTGCTGGTGATGGAATCCTTGCAGCATCCCGCCCGGGTTCTGAAAACCCCCTGGTCGGAAAAAATCATCGAAATGGAACACCAGGGCGCCACATTGGAGGAACTGATTCCCATGATCACCGGACAATTGAGCCGCCACGGCTGGGCGGACGGCAACCTCAATGAGGGAATCTATCCGGCCGGCCAGGTCATCGGCCGCATCACCGATATTCCGACGGTGGCCGATTTCATCAAGCGGACCATGGATGAGGCCCTGGAGGTGAGGGAGCGGTTAAATCGGTTGTTGGGACCGGTTGGTTAATACGAAAATAGGGTTCAGGCTCCAGGGCGCGGGGTATAAGGTGTAAGGTTCATGGTTTCGCAAAAAGTCCCCAGCGCTGTCATTGCGAGGAGTGAAGCGACAAGCAATCCCCAAGAATCTGCGATCGTTACCATCGCTGGGGATTGCTTCGCTTCGCTCGCAATGACAGTGGAAACTATCATTTTTTTGCCTTGGGGTGCCTGCCCCCGAGGATGTGAGTTAAATACGAAAATAAACGATTAAGGAGATTGTCATGACCCACCACGAGGTGTACCAACAATTACTCGGGCCGTGATGAAAAAGCGCGGGGGCGGCTACGCGGGAATGGATATCCCGGAATTCTACGCCATGGCGGAAGAACTCTTCACCCCCGAGGAGGCCGAGGTCAACAATGCCATGCCCAGGGGACCTTTCACGGCCAAGGACCTGGCCCGGGATATGGGCCGGGAGGAGGCGGAACTGGAACGAATCCTGGAGTCCATGGCCGACAAGGGACTCTGCGTGGCCATCAAGATGAACGAAGTCCAATATTACCAGAGCGCCCGGTTCATGCCCGGCATACTGGAATTCCAATTCATGCCGGGAAAAACGACCGACCGGCATAAAAAACTCGCCCGGCTCATCCAGGCCTACAAAAAGGCCTGTGACCAGAAAACCGACTTAGCCGCAGTCGGCCTTCCCCCCCACCCGGGTTATCACCGTGGACCGGTCTGTGGCGGACGGGAATCAGGTCCATACCTACGACCAGGTGCAGACCTATATCGATCTATACGAGCCCATCGCGGTCACCACCTGCTACTGCCGTCATGCCGCTGCCCTGCGCGACGAAGATATTCACGGGATGCCCCTGGAGGTCTGCATGCAGTTCGGCCTGGGCGCCCAGTTCGCCATTGAAAGGCTGGGCGGGCGGAAGGTGACCAAGGAGGAGAGCCCGGGAAGTCTTGAACCGGCCGGAGGAAGCCGGTCTGATCCATATGAGCATGAACACGGCGGAAGATGTGGGCTTCATCTGCAATTGCGACCGTTGGCACTGCGTGTCGGTAAAACAGGCCCTGGCCAAGCCCAAACCCGCCCTGTATTTTTACTCCGGCTTCGAGCCGCACTTTGCCGCGGAGAGCTGCGTGGCCTGCGGGACCTGTCTGGAACGGTGCCCGGCTGAGGCCCTTTCCCTGGTCGGGGAGGAGGGTCCTCCCCGGGTGGACCTCGACCGCTGTTTCGGTTGCGCCGTCTGCGCGACCGGGTGTCCGTCGGAGGCGATCTCCATGGTCTGCAGAACGGGCTTCCCCGAACCACCCAAAGATGGAAAAGCGCTGGGAGAGGCCATCAAGGCGAGCGGCGCCTTGGAGAGTACGAAAATAGAATCGTTGCTGATGCCATTGCGAGCAAAGCGATCGCCAGTCCCCCGGTCGCGTTGATAAGTCGTAAATGCCGGTGGATTATTGATTCGTAACGATTTGACTCTTCGGAGGACTCGTTCTTGATCGGGTCCCCGAAAGTCCAATTTTTCTTGTTTAAGGAGAAGATTTTATGTCCGAAGATATTTTTCGTAGCTTGCAGAAACGGCTGGACCAGATACTCTATGGGTTTTCCGGCCACCGAGTCGGGGATTGAGATCAAGATCCTGAAAAGTTTGTTTTCCGAGGCCGATGCCGCCTTGTTTTTAAACCTGACGCCCATGCTGGAGACTTCGGAATCGGTGGCCGCCCGTCTGGAGTTGCCGGTAGAAAAAGTGGCCGCTCACTTGGAGGATATGGCGCTCCGCGGGTTGTTGTTCCGTTTGGAAAAAAAGGGCACGGTTAAATACGTGCGCCATCCCTTTTGTCCACGGGGTGTTTGAATTCCAGGTCAAGAACCTTTCGAAGGACCTGGCCCTCATGGTGGAGCAATATGAAAACGAAGGCTTTGAGCGGGCCATGCAGGACAGCGGCGGCTATTTCCTGCGCACCATCCCCATTCAACGTTCCGTGGATACCACCCAGCATATCGCCGCCTATGAAGATGCCGTGAACCTGCTGCGGGAAAAGGACCTGATCGTGGTTACCGACTGCATCTGCCGCAAGAGGACCGAGACCGTGGATAAGTCCTGCGGAAAACCGCTGGAGGCCTGCTTCATGTTCGGTTCGATGGGACAGTACTACCTCGACCGGGACCTGGGAAGGAAGATCGATGTCGAGGAGGCGATTGCCATTCTGACTCAATGCCAGGATGCCGGGCTGGTCACTCAACCGGCTACCTCCCAGAATCCCTCCGGCCTGTGCAACTGTTGCGGGGATTGCTGCGGGGTCCTCCGGGCGCTCAACAAACACCCCAAACCGGCCGAAATTGCCTTTTCCAATTATCAGGCGATGGTGGACGGCGCCGAGTGCCTGGGTTGCTCCGCCTGCCTGGACCGTTGTCAGATGAACGCCGTGAGCTTGAGCGACGAAGGACTGGCCGGGGTGAATCTCGACCGCTGCATCGGCTGCGGGCTCTGCGTGACCACCTGCCCTTCGGGAGCGATGAAATTGACCCCGAAGGCGGAGAGCCAACTGCGCGTACCGCCGGCTTCCAGCGCCGAGCAGATGAAGCGCCTGCTGCAAACAAGGGGATTAATCAGCTAAAATAGGAAGGATAGGATTTTCCAATGAAAGTGCTTCGCACCCCCGATGACCGATTTGCCGAACTTCCGGATTTCCCGTTCGAACCCAACTACCGATCATTCCGGACGGGAAGGACGACCGCCTGCGGATTCATTATCCGGATGAAGGGCGAGGATGCCTGAGCCGGTCCTGCTGATGCATGGAGAGCCGTCCTGGTCATTCCTCTACGGAAAATGATCCCCATGTTTCTGGAGGCCGGATACCGGGCTGTAGCCCCGGACTTGGTCGGGTTCGGTCGTTCGGACAACCGGCTGACCGCAGCGATTACACCTACGAACGTCACCTGGAGTGGATGAAGGCGGGGCTGGAACAGATGGACTGAAACGCATCACCCTGGTCTGTCAGGATTGGGGAGGACTGATCGGGTTGCGGTCCCGGCGGCCTGCCCGGAACGATTCGCTCGGGCCGTGGTGGCCAATACCGGTCTGCCCACCGGGGAATTCCCCATCAGTAAAGCTTTTCTCCAGGGCGCACGTTTTCCGTCGAGGTTGCGAGTTCAACGTGGGCGCAATCGTCAATATGGGCACTCTCTCCGACCTTCCGAAGGAAGTACTAAGGGCCTATTGCACCCTTCCCGGACGAAACCTACAAGGAAGGTGCGCGGGTTTTTCCTTCCCTGGTCCCCATAACCCCGGACGATCCGGCGGCCCCGGGCAATCGCCAGGCCTGGGAAGTCCTTTCCCGTTTCGAAAAGCCCTTTCTGACCGCCTTCAGCGACGGAGATCCCATTACCCGGGGCGGCGAGCAAATTTTTCAGAAAAAGGTACCCGGCGCCCAGGGGCAGCCTCATACGATCGTCCAAGGGGGCGGCCACTTCCTCCAGGAAGACCGGGGCGAAGCCTTTGCCCGGGTGGGAATGGATTTCATGATGAAAACGCCCCTTGAGTTGCTTTCATTGTTGTCCAGATCTGTCTCTACTGTTGGTACCAAAATTTAATCTTTCTTGGCTGCGGGCTGGCTTCGCCCGATCCTTCTTGAAAGGTCCAAATGAAAGAAAGAAAAAAATGGGAATTCTAATTGTTGACCAAGACAAATGTCAAAAGGACGGATTGTGCGTCAAGGAATGCCCGATGACCATTATCCGTCTCCAGGTGACCGGAAGGCTATCCCGGATCTGATTCCGGGGACCGAACCGTTCTGCATCCAATGCGGACATTGCCTGGCGGTTTGCCCCCACGGGGCCCTCAGTCATGCCCAGGTCCCGGTAGAGGCTTGCCCGCCGATTGATAAAACGTTGTCGATCAGTGAGGACCAGGCCGTCCAGTTCCTTCGCTCCCGCCGCTCTATCCGCTTTTTCCAAGACCGGCCGGTGGAAAAAGAAACCATTCAAGGATTGATCGAGACGGCCCGGTATGCCCCCACCGCCAGCAATGCCCAGGTAGTGGAATGGCTGGTGTTTACCGACCGGGCGCAGATTAAAACCTTGGCCGGAAGGACGGTGGATTGGATGCGGACGGTTCTCCAATTAAATCCTCTTCCCGCCCAGGCGGCTTATCCGCCCATGATCGTTGCCGCCTGGGACGCCGGTTACGATGTGGTGCTGCGGGAGGCCCCGGCCCTGATCGTGGCCTCCGCCCCTAAATCCGATCTCAACGGTCTGGTGGATGTGACCCTGGCCCTGTCCTACCTGGAACTGGCGGCTACGGCCAGGGGCTTGGGGACCTGCTGGGCGGGGTTGGTTCAGGGAGCGATGCTCTCCTTACCGCCGCTTAAATTAGAGATGGGGCTTCCGGATGGCCATACCCACCACTACCCGATGATGTTGGGCTATCCGAAAGCGAAATATTTTCGCCTGCCCGAGCGCCGGGCGCCGAAAATTACCTGGAAATAGGTAGAAAGGTGAGAACAGCAACCGTGAATCATCCTAAGCAAGAAAAGCCCTTGGGGTTTGACCCAGGTTGCGGGGTTCGAGACCGCGAAAAAGGTGACTGAATGAACTTCGATTTGACCGATGAACAAAAAATGATCCGGGACATGGCCCGGGATTTCGCCGATGAAGTCATCCGGCCCCGGGCCGAGGAGATGGACGAGTCAGGAGCTTACCCCTATGATATTCTCCATAAAATGGGCGAACTGGGTATGATGGGCGTCCCCTTCCCGGAGGTCTGGGGTGGATCGGGCGGAGACTCGGTGGGGTTCCATCTCTGCCTGGAGGAAATCTCCGAGGGGATGTCACGATCGGTGCTGCTCGAGGTGACCACGGCTGTGGTGGGGGAGGAATTATTTCGTTTCGGCACCGAAGAGCAAAAAAAACAGTGGCTGACACCGTTAGCCCAGGGTCGGATCATTGGGGCTTTCGCTTTGACCGAGCCGGACTCGGGCTTCGGATGCCGGAGCGCTGCAACTACGGCGGTCCGGGATGGGAACCAATGGGTGCTCAACGGCAGCAAGCAGTTCATTACCAACATCGGTCTGCAGCATTCGACCTTTGCCCTGGTGGCAGCGCAAACGCGGTTCGGGCAGTGGAGACCGGAAGGTGATTTCCACCTTCATCGTCCCCAAGGACGCGCCCGGGTTTACCCTGGGCAGCGCTACCGGAAGATGGGCTGGCAGGCCTCGGCTACCCATGGATCGTTCTTGAAGATTGTCGTATTCGGCCGACAACCTGCTGGGCGACCCGAACAAAGGCTTTGCCCAGCATCTGGCCGCCCTCCAGACCTGCCGCATCGCCATGGCCGCCGTGTCCGTCGGCGTGGCCCAGGCCTGCCTGGACGAAGCCCTGTCTTATTCCCGGGAGCGCCTTCAGTTCGGCCGACCGATCTTTCGAGTTCCAGGCCGTTCAGTTCAAGCTGGCCGATATGGCCGTGGCCATCGAACTCAGCCGCAACCAGTATCTGAAAGCCGCCTGGCTCAAAGACCACGACCGGCCCCATACCTTCGAGGCCACCGCGGCCAAGCTCTTCGCCTCGGAAATGGCGGAGAAAGCGGCCAGCGACGCCCTCCAGATCCACGGCGGGTACGGGTACATGTCGGGAATACCCGGTTTCCCGCTACTACCAGGGCGCCAAGCTGCTTCAGATCGTCGAAGGCACCTCGGAGGTCCAGCGGACGACTCGGAAAGACCGCTGGCCTCCAGACCCTGAATCCGCTTAGTGGGTCGCCTATTGATGCCCCGGCCGGCCTCCCGCCCTCGTTCCTTCCCTCTCCGCTTGGCTACCGGCCTTCCCTCTGGCCGACGACAAGCTCCCCGTCTAATAAGACCTTTCAATAAAAGCTGAGGTGGTTTTTGCACAGGGAAATATTGGAAACCGGCAAGGAGATGGATAAACCCTACATAACTCCTGGCGGTATCGCCATCGGGGCCAAGGAAGCAATCCGAGCTTGTCACCTTTTGGGATTATTGCCTTGACCCAAGGACATCGATACGCTAATTGTTTTTACAGGTGTCCCGAGTGAAAGCCGCGATGAGAGTCCATGAACATGAATCTTAAACAACTTAAAGAGAAGACCGCCTATTTAGAGGATGTCATTGAAAACATCCCCATCGGGATCATCATTCTGGATTCGGAAGGACGAATTCTGATGATGAATCGCTGGCAGGAGAGAATTTCACAAGTGAACCGGGACCAGGTCATTGGGTCTTCTTTTCATGGGACCTGGAAGCGGCTTTTCGATCAGGGCGTCTATGACGCCTACTGGGAGCTCATTAAGCAGAAAAAGCCCTACGATATGATCCTCGATGAAGTCTATCCACAATTTTTCGACCAACGGATCACCGCAATCGCCCGGGGCGTTCCTCTGGGCTCCAATAATGGATTCGTGCTTCTACACGAAGTCTCGGAGACCATGAAGCGTGACAAAAGAGGTCTGGAGAAACTTGCCGAGCGGCTTGCCGAGTCCATGCAATTTCCTGGCCAACCTGATTGATTCTTCCCCCAACATCGTCATAACCACCGGTCAGGATTATAGGATTAGATCGGCGAATAAGACCGGCGTGGATATCTTCGGGTATAAGAAGGGTAATTTTATCGGTAGGCACATCTCCTTTCTTTTTGCGGATGCGGACGAGCTTGATCGTTATATGGAGCTGGCCTTGGAAGAAACGGGCGTTGAACTCCGGTGTCAGAAAGAGGACGGGAAGACTTTCCCGTCAAAAATGAAACTCAGAGACATAAAGGACAAGAACGGAGAGGTCCAGGCCAAGCTTTTCATCCTTTCCGATCTTACCAAGGAAAAAGAGATGGAGGCCAAATTGGTCCTTTCGGAGAGGCATGCCCTCTACTCCGAACTGATGGCCGGTGTTGCCCATCAGATAAACAATCCCTTGGTGGGGGTTACCAATTTTTCCTCGCTCCTTCTTGAAAGGATGGACCCTGAGGATCCGAACCGTGAACTGGTTGAAACCATCTCTCAGGCGGCCCAGCAGTGCCGGAAGATGATCGCTTCCATGACCAAAAGCATCAGTGAACCCCAGAGCACTTTTCATGACGTTAATCTGAAGGAAACGCTGGAGAATGCGCTGGAGGTCGTCTGGCGGGATGAGAAGGAGGCGGCCACGAAGATCGTTATGAGGAAAAAAATCCAAGATGGGCTCCCGGAGGTCAGAGGGGATTCCTTGCAGCTTCTTCAGGTTTTTCGCAACATCCTGACCAATGCCATTGAAGCCATGCCGGATGGAGGCGTTGTGGATATTCGTACGGAGGTGGATCCCGAAGATCGTGAGGTTCGGGTGCGCTTTTCAGACACCGGAACGGGTATCTCAGAGCAAAACCTATCCCATATTTTTGAACCGTTCCGTTCGACCAAGAATAAACCGGGGAAGGGGTTGGGCCTAAGTTTTGCATTTCAAGTGATGAAAGCTCACGATGGACGGATCGATGTGGCTACCCAATATGGAAAAGGAAGTAGGTTCACGGTCGTCCTTCCCTATAACCGCAAGGAATCGAAATGTTGAAGCCGCCTACCCGGGACCCACTGGTGACCGGAGGATCAAGTAAAGGGCCCTCCGTTCTGGTCGTGGACGATGAGCCCTTCGCCCGAAAATTTTTTGAGACGATCCTCAAAGAAGATGGCTATCAATGCGTCGCTTTAGAGTCGGCGAAGAAAAGCTACGATTATTTAAAGGCCGAAACGGTCCCGGATCTTATCATCCTGGATGTCCGACTTCGCGATGGTAACGGATTGCAGGTCCTGGAATGGATTCGTGAGCAGGATATGACTGTTCCGGTAATCATCATAACGGCTTACGGATCGATCTCGGACGCAGTTCGCGCCATGAAAACGGGGGCCTACGATTTTTTTACTAAGCCCTTTGAAGACACCAATAAAATTAAGATCTCCATTAAAAACGCCCTAGAGCTCGGAAAACTCTCCAAAGAAAATATCCTTTTGCGTACCCGCCTTCAATCGCAATCGGTTTTTCAAAATATTATCGGGAAGTCCCGGAAGATGATGGAAGTCTATGAAATGATCGAGAAGACGGCCAAGGTTGCCAGCAATATACTGATTGAAGGAGAAAGCGGAACCGGAAAAGACCTCGTCGCCAAGGCGATCCACGATCTCAGCAGTCAGAGGGAGCAGGCCTTCATTCCGGTTAATTGCGCCGCTCTGCCGGAGACGCTTCTCGAAAGTGTCCTTTTCGGCTACGAGAAAGGGGCCTTTACCGGAGCCCTCAAGACGACACCCGGTTTTTTTGAAGAGGCCCATAGAGGCACCTTATTCCTGGATGAGATTGGAGAAGCACCGGCCTCGGTACAGGTAAAAATATTAAGGGCGGTGGAAGCGGAGACCATATTTCGGGTGGGCCGGACCAAGCCGATTCCCATTCAAGTACGCTTGATTTTTGCGACGAACAAGGATCTGGGGAAGGAGGTAGCCGGGGGGAGATTTCGAAGCGATCTCTACTATCGAATCAATACCATTAAGATAAACCTGCCTCCCCTCCGGGAAAGAAAAGAAGACATCCCCTTGCTGGTCAATCATTTTCTGGAGGAATATTGCCTGGCCTCCGGGATCAAAAGAAAATCCTTTGAAGATCAGGCCTTGCGGTATATCACAGAACGTGAATGGCCGGGGAATGCGAGGGAACTTAAGAATTTCGTAGAAAGGGTTGTCGCCCTTCACTCCCAGACGACGGTTAGTCGAAAGGATTTGGAGAAGTATTTGGAAGGGGATCCTTCCGTTGAAAGAGGAACGCTGTTCGAAAATGTTTTTGAAATCGCCAAAAGGGAATTTGAAAGAAAATATTTTGAAAAACTCATCGCCCAATCCGAAGGCGATTTGGTCCTGGCTTCAAGTCGCAGCGGGATCCATCTGGCCACCATGTATCGAAAATTAAAAAAGCTGGGGATAAAAGGCAAATGACCTTCGAAGGGTAATCCGCCACGCCCAATTTTTCGCCAAGGTGCGAACATCTTTCGCATATCCGCAAAAAGCAATCCACTTCCCGCTCTCCCGCTCTCGTGCTCCTATAATCAAAGCCATTAAATTCACCGAGAAATTATGGGTTCCGCCTTTCAATCGATTCCTGATTCTCCTGGCATTGAAATTGCCTATAGAAAGATAGCGACAAAATGTGGGGAACCTTGGCTATCGATTATCCGGGGCGAGGAGGACTATATGCCGGAAGGACAGATGTACTTCAACGAATCCGTTGAGCCGCTGCTGAACACGCCCGAAATGCGAGCCAGACAACTGGAAGGGCTGAAGCGGGCCGTCCGCTATTTTTATGAAAAGGTCCCCTTTGAACGAAGACGCCTGGATAAGGCCCAGGTCCGTCCTGACGACATTCAAACCTTTGGGGATTTTGCTAAATCGATCCCGATCATCGGACAAGCGGACTACCGCGAAGCCATGGATGGAGGAGGACTGGATCTGCCGAAGGTATATAAGGATCTCTTTGGAGAAGAGCGATTCAACGATCTCTTCCTGTTAACCTCCACCTCCGGCACCACGGGTATCCCGACCCCCTATCCTTTGTTCAAAAGCGGACTGGACCGGGTGGCTGATATCTTTGGACGCATGGCCTGGCGTGTCGGCATCCGTCCGGGAGACAGGCTGGCCGTCTGTTTCGGACTGAGCATGCACGCTGCCGGAACACCGCAACTGTTCTGGTACCGCACCGTTCCCGGACTGACGATCATACCCATGGGCGCCGAAGCAGGTACGGAAAGGCTCCTGACCCTCTTTAAGGTTTTTAAACCGACGGTTTTCACGGGTACCCCCTCTCTGGCGCTGCACCTGAAGGAACGCGCTCCCGCAGTGCTGGGGGAGCCGATCTCCAGTCTCGGTTTCCGGATTTTATTCTGTGGCGCGGAACCGGGGGCCGGTATCCCCGAAGTGAAGCAGCGTCTGGAATCGGAATACCAGGCCAAGCTGTTTGATATCGGTGCCGGATACGGCTGCTCCTGCGATTACCCCACCTATCAGGGGATGCACTGGGTGGCGGATGATTTCTGCTACTATGAGCTGGTGGATCCGGAGACCCGGGAGCCGGTGCCCATGGAAAATGGGGCGACCGGTCTCGCCGTTTTTACGCCGTTGGAGCCTGAGCACGGACATTTCTTTTGGAGCCTGCGCTATACCCTTAATGACATCCATCAGGTCTTTACGGAACCTTGTCCCTGCGGGAAGAGCGGTTTCCGTTACAAGGTCGTGGGCCGAGCGGATGACATGCTCAAGGTCAAAGGTGTTCCCGTATATCCGGCCGGTATTCAGGGCGTGATCCATTCCTTTATTCCCAAGGTTACGGGACATTTCAGAATTCTCCTGGATGACCCTCCTCCCCGGGTGGTCCCCCCCTTGAAAATCAAAGCGGAATATGGGGAGAATATTCAGGAGGCCGATCTGCCGGCTTTGGAAAGGGAGATTCTCCAAGAGATGCACCACCTTCTTAAAATCCGCCCGGCGATAAGCTGGCTGAAGCCCAACACCCTCGAACGCGCCACCAAGAAGACGCCGCTTCTAGAAAAACGATATGAAAAAAGAGCCAGAGCCTAAAAAAATCGCTGAAGGACTTTTTGTTTTGCCCGAGGGGTCTTTAGACGAGGGGTATCTCTTGGGGGCAAAATGCGGTCACTGCGGCACCATTACGTTTCCCCAAAGGGTGGTCTGTCCCCACTGCCTGGAGGACGATTCCATGGCGAAAATTCCTCTGAGCAAAGGAGGAAGGCTGTATAGCTATTCGGTCAACCAGATGGCCCCGGAGGGATTTCAGGCTCCTTACGTCACCGGAAAGATTGACCTGCCCGAGAAGGTGAGGATCTTCTCAGTAATAACCGGCTGTGAACCCAAAGAGGAGGCCCTGGAGATAGGCATGGAGATGGAGATCGTTTTTGAGCCGCTTAGGGAGGATAAGGATGGGAACGACCTAATAGGCTATACGTTCAGACCCCTCGACCCTAATCAAAAAAAAGAGTAAATGAGGTAACCAAGTCACCATGGGTAAATTGGCACGGGGAGTCGCCATCATTGGCGTGGCGATGACGAAGTTCGGTAAACACCCTGACCGGAGCATCAAAGATCTGGCCCGTGAGGCCACCTGGAAGGCCATCCGAGACGCTAAGGTCAACCCCAGGGATATCGAGGTAATTTACTGCGGAAATGCAGTTGAAGGTTTGCTCTCAGGTCAGGAGGATGTCAGGGGACAGGTCGTCATGCGGGATGCGGGGCTGGTCGGCAGGCCGATCATCAATACGCCGAATGCCTGCGCTTCCTCCTCCACGGCCTTTCGGGAAGCCATGCTGGGTATCGCCTCGGGCATGTACGATATCGCCCTGGCCGTAGGATTTGAAAAACTCTATGTCGACGATACCGCCAAAACCGCCCGGGCGTTGGCCAGTTGCACGGATGTGGCTATCGAAGGGAACCTGGGGGTCTTCTTCCCCGGCCTCTATGCCATGGAGGCTAAACGCTACATGCGTGAAACCGGTTGCACCAGAGAGCAGATCGCCAAAGTCTGCGTCAAAAACCACAAGAACGGGTGCCTCAACCCCCACGCCCAGATACAACGGGAAGTCACGGTAGAGGAGGTGCTCCATTCCAAGATGATTGCCGACCCCATAACCCTCTATATGTGTTCGCCCATTGGTGACGGAGGCGCGGCAGCTATTCTTTGTGCCGAATCGATAGCCCGGAGGTATCGGTCGGACCCTATCCTCATCGCCGGGAGCGGCATGGCCTCCGGGGTATTTCTCGATATTGAAATAGACCGGGAAAAGCATAATTCCACCGAGTTGGCTGCCCGGGAGGCCTTTGAGATGTCGGGGATCGGACCGGAGGATATCGACGTGGCCGAGGTCCATAATGCCTTCTCCCCCGCAGAGTTCACGTTTTTTGAGGAGCTTGGTTTTTGTAAAAGAGGAGAAGCGCCTCGGTTCCTGGAAGAGGGAGAAACCGAAATAGACGGATCAATCCCCATCAACACGAGCGGTGGTCTCGAATCCAAGGGGCATCCGGTTGGAGCGACGGGGCTGGGTATGATCTCGGAGATAGTCTGGCAACTCCGCGGGGAGGCCGGGAAGAGGCAGGTTAAATCGCCCCAAGTGGGCTTGATTCATAATGGCGGAGGCATCATTGGGGGTGATAACGCGGTCATGTGCGTCCATATTTTGAAAAAATAGGAGTGCCCGGCGTATGTTGAGCCTTCTGGAAGAAGAAAGTCATTCATAAAATCTGAGGAGGACCGTATGGAAAAGTTCGATCAATTGAGGGGTGAAGAGTACATCACCGATTGGCCACAGTACTCCGCGCAAGACTTGAGGCGGAGAGACGCGACCATCTCGGCGGCCAGATTATGCCTCAACGCCGCGCTGACCGCGCCGGTAGCCGGGGGTGTGCCTCAGATAGAGGCCCATCTGGTCTACGGGCAGGAGGAACAGGAAAAGGTGGCCAGAAAGATGGAGGACCTGGCTTACACCAATGATCGTTGGAAGAAACGGTTTCTAAACGAGGCGGTCATGGTGAGAGAGTCAGATGTGATTCTCTTCCTGGGGAATTACCGAGCTCACGAGACGCCCCTCGATGCCAATTGCGGTCTCTGCGGGGGACCCGCCGGCTGTAGTTTCCTCTATACGCGCCGAGATCAGAAAGACGGGCTGATTGACATCACCGACCGGAGGAGCAGTACACCCATCAAAGGGCCCTTATGCGTAGCCAGGGTTGATGATCTGGGTTATGCCTGGGCCTCGGCCATCTGGATGGCCCAAACCCTCATGGTGGATGCGAAGCCCTTCATGAGCGTCGGGCTGTCCGGGCAGCAAATAGGTTACTGTCCCAAGTCGGCCCTTGTGGTTGGAATCCTGATGGCCACTCTTTCCAAGAACCCCTACGTGGACATCAACATCGACTATCATCTCGTGAATATGAACAAAATGATCGACAATACACGCAAGAATTATGTGGTCAGTCGTCAGACCGCCTCGGGAATCAACTTTGATTATAGGACCCAATACCCCAAGAAGAAGGAGGAGTAAGATGGCCAGGATGGACGGTAAAGAAGCGGCCCAGGATACCATTATCCAGATGGCCAAACTGGCTGCGGCCGCGGCCTACAAAGCACCCCAGTTGACCCGGAAACTTGAGCTCAAAACCGAGATCGTCATCGGAGAGGACCAAACGCCTATTATAGAATTCTACAAAGAAATAGCGCCCATCTCCCCGGTAATGTATTTTGACTATGAAACGATCAGACACTTCCTTGAAAAAGGGGAGACCATCGCGATTCTTCTCTTGGGTGCGGATTTGACCTCTATGGAGCTCGGTTGGGATTGCGGGGCCTGCGGCTTTGAGAGCTGTGCCGCCTTCAATAAATATTCCAAGGAGAATAAGGGACCAGGGCTGCTTTGGGGGGGACCCTCTTGTGTCTGGAAAACCATGGATTGGGCCGCCGCCTGCGATTATGCCTGTGCGGCCCTGCACCAGCTCAGGATTGATAATCGGGCCATGGCCACCTGTGGTGCGGCCGCTGCCGGGACCGGTTTCCTGCCCGGCTGCAGTGCCATCGTCGGCATCCCGATAGGGCCTTTGGGCGAGAACATTTACTACAGCCGTGCTCAAAACATGCCCGCTTTCCCCTATGAACAGCATAGAGAATGCCAGCTAAGATCATCGCCTACCAACTGGCTGGCTTTCTCTGGAAGCACCAAACCCTGTCTCAAAACCAGAGATAACTGGTGGGAAAACTCGGAATACATCAAATGGGAGCCCCTATCCGAAGCCGAACAGAAATTCGTTCAGGAAACCTTGGGGAAGGTTCAGGCGGTTGCCCAAAAGCACATTCCCAAAGTATCCAGTTGGTATACAGACAAAAAATAGGGCGGCCGGGAAGGGGCGGGAAGACTACGGTAGCCTATCGAAATACTTTTCGAAAGGCGTCCAGGGCCTTCTCTACCTCTTCCGGGGAGACTCCCAGGTGAGTGACCAAGCGGATCTGGGTCTTCCCGAAGGCATGGATCAACACCCCCTTGTCCTTCATGAACCCGGCAACCTGCGGAGCGGTCATCCCGCTGGAATGGACGTCGAAGAGGACGATATTCGTTTCGACGTGATCAGGATTGACCTGGACCCCTTTTAATTCAGAAAGACCCTGGGCCAATCGTTTCGCGTTCCGGTGATCATCCGCCAGCCGTTCCCGATGGTGGTCCAGCGCATGGATCCCGGCCGCCGCCAGGATCCCGGCCTGCCGCATGCCGCCGCCGAACATCTTGCGGAAGCGGTGGACGCGGTCGATAAAAGCGACCGAGCCGGCCACCAGGGAGCCCACGGGCGCCCCCAGCCCTTTGGACAGGCAAACTGAAACCGAATCCGCCCATTGGGCGTATTGGCTTGGTTCGATGCCCGTGGCGACCGAGGCATTCCAGAGCCGGGCGCCGTCGAGATGGACCAGCGAGACCCTTCGAATGGGCCAGTTGGAGATGTCGGCGATATTCTTCAGAGGATAGATGCTCCCGCCGCCCCGGTTATGGGTGTTTTCCAGACAGACCAGCCGCGACACCGCGAAGTGGTGGTCCAGGGGCCGGATGGCCTCTTCGACCTGGGCGGCCTCCAGGATCCCCCGGACGCCCGGTAAGCAGAAAAACTGAACGCCGGACAGAACCGCCCCGGCTCCGCCTTCGAAATTATAGGGATGGGCGGACGCCTCCAGGATGACCTCGTCGCCGGGCTGGGTGTGGGCCTTGATGGACAACTGGTTGGCCATGGTCCCGGAGGGGACGAAGAGGGCCTTTTCTTTGCCCAGCAGCGCAGCCACCTTTTCCTGCAAGGCGTTGACCGTGGGGTCTTCTCCAAAGACGTCGTCGCCCACCTCGGCCTCGGCCATGACCCGGCGCATGGCGGGTGTCGGTTTGGTGACGGTATCGCTTCTTAGATCGATAAACTCAGCCATGGTTCCTTTCCGCAACCCTTTCTTGTTACCAGGAACGATTCAACATTGGTCACGATAACTAATGAACCGGTTGTTTGTCAAGAAGGGCGTTCGGTTAAGGATCGGGCGAAATTTTGAAAGTCCCGGCGGGTGTCGCATCGGAATTGAATGCCGGTTTCCCTTTTCAGCTTGACATTTGTGCTTTGTCAGACTACATCTAAAAAAGAATTACAATGAGTATGATTTATGGGGGAATGGCTATGGTTTTAAACAGCGTCGGTATTCGCGAGGCCAAGATCGACTTGAGTAAGATCCTTAAGAGGGTAAAAAGCGGCCGGGAGGTGGTCATCACCGATCGGGGACACCCGATCGCCAAGATCGTTCCCTTGGAATCGGAGAACCTGCCCCTGGAAGAGAGGGTCCGCCGTTTGGAAGGGCAGGGGCTTCTTCGTCCTGTCTCGAAAAAAAACCGGATCCCCTTGCCGCCGCCGCTGCCAGCTCCGAAGGGAGTGGCGCAGAACTTCTTGCAGGAGGACCGAAATCGATGAAGGCGGAAGAAAAGCCGGCGGTCCTCTATTGGGATGCCTCGGCCATACTGTCTGCCCTCCTGAAAGACGACCACAGCCGGGAAGCCCATCGATGGGCGATCCGGTGGGGATACCATTTCCTTTCCACCCTGGCCTACGCGGAGGTGTCGGCCGTATTGCGGCGGATAGCCCGGGAGAAGCTGCTGGCGGAAGTACTGGTAAAGGCTGCCGAGGAAAGCCTGGAAACCGGCCCTTGGAGGTCCTGGCAGGGGGTCCCCCGGCAGAATGACTTGCGGCAGTTGTCCGCCCGCTACTCCCTGCGGGGTGCCGATCTCTGGCACCTGGCGGCCGCTAAAATTCTTCAGGAGGACCTGCCCGAATTGAAACTGTTGACTTTTGATCGGCGTTTAATGGTGGCCGCCCAGGGAGAAGGGCTGGTTCAAACCCTATAACTGACAAGATCCGGAGAAGGGCTGGAGGGAAGGAACGATATGCAAGAATGGAATATTCAGGATAAATATTACGCCCGGGGCATCTGCTTCGGCTGCGGGCCGACCAATGAACAGGGCTTGAAGATCAAAAGCTATGTGGATGGCGATCGGGTGGTGGCCCGCTGGAAGGCCGAACCTCATCACCAGGCCTTTGAGGGGGTGCTCTGCGGCGGGATCATCGGGACGCTTTTGGACTGCCATTCCAACTGGACCTCGGCCTGGCATCTGATGGTGAAGAACGGCCTGGACCAGCCGCCCTGCACGGTCACCGGGGAATTCGCCGTCAAGCTGCTGAAGCCCACCCCGATCGATGACGCCGTGGAATTGTCGGCCACGGTGGTCGAATCCACCAAAAGCAAAGCCGTGATCGAAGCCACCCTGTCCTACCGGGGCGAGGTAACGGCCACCTGCCGGGGGACCTTCTTTGCCGTGAAGCCCGGGCATCCGGCCTATCACCAGCGCTGAAAAGAAAGATGGCAATAGTAGTCCTTGATTTCCTGGGCGAAGTAATTACTATAAACTTGAAGTGATTACTTGGAGGGTCCTGGTATGGGTACGATAACGGCAAAGCAATTAAAACAGAACACAGGAGAAATAATCAAAAGGGTAAAATCGGGGGAGCACCTGACCTTGACCTATCGGGGAAAACCCATCGGGGTTATTAGTCCACCGAAAGCTGAAAAGACAACCACCATGGAAGAAATCAGACACTTTGATGAGGCCTGGGAGGACATTGAAAAAACTCTGGGAAACACAAAGCCGCCGTTTAAGGGATGGAAGGAGGCCGTTGATTGGGCTCGAAATCGGACTTAGTCCTGATCGATACGAATGTTTTTGTGATCGACCTGAGGTATAAAAGAGATGTCAAATTCAATAGCAATCGGGCCCTCCTCAATCATCTGGCCAAAAAGAGAAACGGCTTTACGACCATAATCAATTTATTGGAACTCTGCGGCATTCTCTCCTTTAATCTCAATGAAAAACAGTTGATCGAATTGTGGTCCTATTTCCAACAAAAATATCAAGTGGCTGTGCTTCCTTTCCCCAGCCTGGATATGAAATTCCCCGAGGTTGAAATTAGAGAAATTTTTAATCTGCTCAAAGCCCGGACATCGCTTGGCGATGCCTTGATGATTTCAGTTGCCAAGAAACATACGCCCTTTTGTCGGACAATGATTTCCTGGGACGATTTGCATTTTGAAACCATTTTCCAAGGTGTGGTTTTAACTCCCGAGGAATTCATGCGATTATGATAAGAATTTGCTTTTGGCTGAGGCCCAGGTCCCGGCGCCTGCGGTCCGGATGCTCGGCAAAGAACCGGCGGATCCAAGCCACACAGTGCGGGATGGTTTTCTCCTGCGCCCCGGCCTCCCTAAGCACGGTGAGGTATCCCTCAGGCCAGCGCGGCTGGGGATTCAGCGGCGCCACACCCCGACGAGTCGTTTGAGGCATATCATCCCTCCCCGGTTGGATCATATGCCTCATATTGGCATCATGTTTATGGGTTGTCCGGACATTTTTTGAGGCATAGCATCCAGGAAGGCGTGAAATAGGGATGCTATTTTTGAGGCATAATACTATGTTAGCGTGGCGCAAGATGCGATCTCGAGGCAATGAGCACGGATTTCCATAACGTCTATGAGGACAACCACTGTGCCGCGAAGTTGCCTATGCAGAGATGGAGTTCCGCGGTGGACGGCAAGCTACTTGGCCTACCGCGATCTGCGTGTCGCATCCGAAGGCCCGCTGTGGAAGCGGACCTTCACGCGGGGGCCACGTACCACGAACGCCTATACATGCGTATTGCCGCTTCTGGTGAGAGCGACGAACTTGAGCGGTCGCTGACGCAGAGTTTGAAGGCTTCAAGACGATGTCAGGCCATCGCGATCGTCGGCTATCCTATGACTGCACCGACTAGCTCGGTCTTGCGCAGGATCTCGAACGCCTGACGAGTAGAATCTGACTGGTCTCTCGATGGACGACGATTCAAGACGCCTTGGGACAGTAGCACGGCTAGATCGATCCTCGAGCGACGCGGCTCACCTATCGAGGATTCATTTCGTGACGGTGGAGAAGAAGGCCATGCAGATGCGGTCCTTGAGGCTGTGACGTCGAAGGACGAACTTGGTTGAATTCGATATGACAATGCGTCCGTATCCTGAGCGTCCGTGAGATCTACCGTCGATGACGTGATGTGCCTCCATGATGCTCAGATCTGAAACAGCACTTCGACAGCCTGCAGAACGATGGCTTCAGCGGAGGTGGAGCAAGAAGGCACGGATCTGCTGCATGCCTTGATGTTAGTCACCATCATACCCAGGTGGAAGACTATCCGCTTCGCGATGCTCAGATGAGCTTACTGGAAGACGTACCTAGTTCGGCGCTTTCTTGCTGAATTCCTATCGCCCACTGGCACAAGAAACCGAATCGTTCTCCTGGGTGAGTGAAACGACGATATCTCCTTGGCGATCTATGTTCTGGGGCAGGCTCAATGGAGTTGCTAGCCATCTTCGAATTCCAGTTGAAGTCGCTAACAACGCCATGCAGTCGGAAACGCCACCACGCCGGGCAAATATGGTGGCATTCCCTGAAGCTCCTTGGCGGGGTGGTTGCGCGCCGCTGATGGCGGGCGTTGGCGATAGAGATCGATCATGACGAGATGAAGGCTGGGCAAAGGTCCGGGAACAGTGGTATACTTCTGAATGTAAGAGGCTAGTGAACAAATCCATGAGGAATCGTGAAAGCATAGAAAGGGCCAACGACCATGGGTCCAAGCTCTGAGTCTCTTTTTGGTACAGGCCTCAGGAGGCCGGAGTGGAGTTCGGTCCCAAATTAACGCTGACGATGCCGGAGGCCCCGACTGTCCGCCTTGAGCCGGTCCCACCGACCACAACTTTGTTATTCCTAATTCGGGTTCGCAATTCGACACTCGTTTTCAGCATTAGAACAACACCTCCCCACCTTAATGTTTCAGAAAAAAAGTCCACCAAATGGGTTGGGAATCCTTTAAATCCCCCCCGCCCCCCCTTTATCAAAGGGGGAGAA
Source organism: uncultured delta proteobacterium (assembly GCA_963743305.1). GTDB lineage: Bacteria > Desulfobacterota > RBG-13-43-22 > RBG-13-43-22 > RBG-13-43-22 > CAVQSS01. The sequence goes on along the minus strand of CAVUPH010000029.1, from coordinate 56,127 downwards.
AGGGAAATTTGTCCAGTGGAAGATTTCACCTTCAGTGGCTTTTTCCAACTCCATGATGGAATGATGGGTATGGGCAGAGGGCTTTTTCATCCTTCCATTATTCCACTATTCCCTTTAGAACAGTAATTCCCCCGTCCGTGTCAATTCGTATCCTCCCATGGCCCGGACGGCATCCTGATATTCATTAGACCGAATGACCGTCAGCAGGGCCTGGATTTTTTCTTCCTCCCAAAACTTCTCGGAAATGATCAGGTCGTACCGTTCCTGGACCACGGGGATGAAATCCAGGTCCAGGGCTTTGGCGGCGGCGAAAATGCCCATCCCGACATCGGCCCGCCCGCTCAGGACATTGACGGCCACGGCCATGTGGGTGAACTCTTCGTCTTCGTAACCCCGGATGGCCGTCGGATCGATCCCCAGGGCCTTTCAAACGGAAATCAAGCAGGATGCGTGTTCCGGAGCCGGCCTGACGGTTGATCAGCACCAGGTCCGGGCGGGTCAAATCCTCCAGGCCTTTAATCCCCTTGGGATTTCCCTGGGGCACGATCAGACCCTGCTGGCGAAAGACCAGGTTGACCCCTTTGACGGGAACGTCCGGGATCAAACGCCGGATATCGGGGATATTGTACTCGCCGGTTTCCGGGTCCAGCAGATGGGAGCCGGCCAGATGGGCGATCCCTCGCTTGAGAGCCATCAATCCCCCGGTGCTGCCTACATTGCTGGAGGTCAGCCGAAAACGCGGGAAGGAGAGGGTAAAGAAATTCCCCAGCAGGTCCAGCGTATTGTCGTGGCTGCCGACGATGACCACCGTCTGGGCGATGACCTGCTCATCCCGCAACAGTTCAGCCGGGACCGGCTCGTTCAGGTTGAGTCCCTCGGCGTTTTCCGGGATGCGGATGATCCCGTCGGCTCGGGTCAGGGAGGTAATGGTGCCGGCCCCGCGGGGCAGGGGGTTGGCGATAACTTTGTCCCCCACCTGACCGAGATTGACCCGCAGGAATTCCTCCTGGCCGAGCTTGGATGGAAAATGGCGGGCCGGATAAACATTCAGTTTTTTTCGTTCCGGGGTGAGCAGACCCTGCATTTGATACAGAACCGGCCGGGCGAACTGTTCGAAAGAGATCGTGGCTGAAACCGGGTAACCGGGATTTCCGATTACCGGTTTTCCCTGGACGACCCCCAGGATGGTCGGCTTGCCGGGCATGATGGTCACACCGTGGACCAGGACCTGTCCGAGGGCCTGGACGGCCGAAAAAGTGTAGTCCTCGCTGCCCGAAGACGACCCGGCGTTCAGGATCACCATCTGGCAGTCCGAGGCCGCGGCTTCCGCCAGGGCGGCCTGAATTTTTTCCGGTTGGTCCTTGATGATCCCCCGGCGTTCGGAAAGTCCTCCGGATTCCTGGACCAGACCGCTGAGGATCAGGGTGTTGAATTCCGGTACCTTGCCGGGCGGCAAAGGTTTCCCCTGGAGGTCGGCCCAATCCAAAAGTTCGGATCCGGTGGGAATCAGGATTACTTTGGGCCGCTTTTTTACGGTTACCCTGAAGATTCCCCCGGCGATCAGGGCTCCCAGGTCGTAGGCATTGATCCGGTGGCCTTGGGACAGCAGCAGTTCGGTGGCCACCATATCTTCGCCCAGCTTGCGGACGTATTGCCAGGGGTAGGCGGAGGCCTGGATTTCAAGTCGTTCTTCATCCAACGGGTTGAGGTTTTCCACCATGATGACGGCGTTGGTTTGCGGGGGCAGGGGATGGCCCGTGTTGATCCAGAAGGCACCCTTACCGATCGTCAACTGCTTCGGCTGCTCGATGCTGGCCCCGAAGGTGTCCTCCGCCCAGACGGCGATGCCGTCCATGGCGGCGCAATGGAAATTAGGAGAAGAAAAACGGGCAAAGACCGGTTCGGCCAGGACGCGGCCCAGGGCTTCCGTCGTGGGGATGGCTTCGTCCCCCAGAAGGGAAGGGTAGTCGAGGCAGTTAAAGAAAATGTCCCGGGCCTCCGCCAGCGATTTCATCTCAAAGTATATTTTTCGTTTCATTGAATTACCTTTCCTTAATTGACAATTTACGATTGATTACTGACGATTGAAAATTGATTTTTTAAGTCCTGCCGAGGCAAGAACAAATGATCAACAATCACATTGCCAATTCTCAATTGTTTCCTGAATCGCCAAAATTTCTAAAACAGCATAACCTCCACCCATTCCCCTTTTTCTTTTCCTTCCGTGAAGCGGTCGATGCGGATCAACCCATCGGACCGGACCAGGGTGGAGATGAGCCCGGATTTTCCCAGGATCGGTTCGGCTTCCCAGCCCTCGGGACCCTGGCGCAGGGCGACGCGGATATAATCATCCCGGCCCTGGGCCGAGGCCAGGTTGCGGGTCAGGCGGGCCTTCAAGCTGGGTTTGATCGAAGAGGGGAGTTCCCCTTCCAGGTGGTTCAGACAGGGCTTGACAAAAATGGAAAAGACCACCAGGGCCGAGGCGGTATGACCCGGCAGGCCCCAAAGGGCTTTGGAGCCGACGCGGGCCAGGATGGTAGGTTTACCGGGACTGATGGAGATGCCGTGGGCCAGAATTTCCGCTCCCGGAAATGAACCGATGACCTCCAGGGAAAAGTCCCGGCTTCCCACGGAACTTCCACCGGAAATCAGGACCGCATCGAAATGCTCCAGGCCCGTTCGGCACTTTTCCCGGAGCTCCTGAAAATTGTCCCGGGACAAACCCAAGAACTCCGGGACCCCGCCGGCCTCCCGGACCAGGGCCGGCAAGGTGAAGGCGTTGATGTCCCGGACCTTTCCCGGGGGCGGCTGCTGATCGAAGGGGACGATCTCGTCGCCGGTGGAAATGACCGCCACTCGGGGTTGGTGAACTACCGGGACCTGCTGCACCCCGAGGCCGGCTAAAAGACCCAGATCCTGGGGTCGAAGGCGTCGACCCGCCTGGAGGACCGTCCGTCCCCGCCGGAGATCGTCCCCGATTTGAATGACGTGGTCCAGAGGAGAAACCGACTTGAAGACCTCGATGGTTTGGTCATCCAAACCCTGGGTCTGCTCGATCATGACCACCGCAGTCGGCCCCGGGAGGGAGCATGCCTCCGGTGGCGATGCGGGCGCATTGGCCGGGTCGAATCGGGACGGTGGCCTCCCGGCCCATAGTGATTTCCCCGCTGACCGTCAATAAGGCCGGTATGGCCTCGGAGGCCCCGAAGGTATCCCGGGCTCGAACCGCGTATCCATCCATGGTCGCCCGGGCGAAATGGGGCAGGTCTTCGGGGGAGGATACCTCTTCAGCCAGCACCCGGTTCAGCGCCTTTTCCAAGGGCAGGGTTTCCCGGCCCAAGGGCGGGAAGATTTCCAACATTTCAAAAATTTCTTCGGGGGTTTTTACCTTAAAAAAGGGTTTCATAGTGTTGTTCCGTTCTCTTGCTCAGGATGACGGCAAACGCAGGGCTCACCATGACCGACTGAGATTTTTTGCGAAATCACCACGACAGATTGACAGAGTCTTCTAATAAATGATATTATGTAAAAAAAGACATATTTATGCAACCAATAAGCGACTATGCTATTAGATCCCTTTAATCGCCGCCTCAATTATCTACGCCTCTCCCTCACCGACCGGTGCAACCTGCGCTGTCTCTATTGCATGCCGGAGGGGGGAGTGCCCAAGCTGGCCCACGGGGATATCCTGAGCTACGAAGAGTTCCTGCGTCTGGCCCGGTTAAGCGTCCGCCTGGGCATCGAAAAGATCCGCCTGACCGGCGGAGAACCTTTGGCCCGTAAGGGCGTGATCCCTTTTATCGCGGAACTGGCCCGGATCCCGGGGATAAAGGACATCAGCCTGACCACCAATGGGGTCCTGCTGGCCGAACAAGCCCAGGCCATCTGGGAGGCCGGGATCCGCCGGATCAACATCAGCCTCGATTCCCTCGATCCCCGCCGGTACGCCCGAATTACCCGACAGGACTTTTTTCACCAGGTCTGGCAGGGGATCCTGGCCGCCGAAGCCGTCGGCTTTCAGCCGATCAAGATCAACGTGGTGGCGCTGAAAGGACTCAACGAGGACGAGATCCCGGCCTTTGGCCGCCTCTCCCTGGAAAAACCGTTTCATATCCGTTTCATTGAATTCATGCCCGTGGGACCGGAGACCGGCTGCCAGACGGAGCGATACCTGCCGGGAGATCAAATCCTGACCCGGCTGCAAACCCTGGGCGCCCTGGAGCCCTTGAACGGCCACGGGTTGGACGGTCCCGCCCGACGCTGGAAGTATTCCGGGGCCCGAGGCGAAATCGGGCTGATCAGCCCCATCAGTCATCATTTCTGCCCGTCCTGCAATCGGTTTCGCCTGACGGCCGACGGAAAGCTCCGGACCTGCATTTTTTCCGATAATGAAACCGATATCCGTCGTCCCCTGCGGCAGGGGGCCTCAGACGACGAACTGGAAATGATTATCCATGAGGCCATAGCCTCCAAACCCAAGGAGCATCCCCTCCAATCCCCCGCCACACCCCAGCGTTGTCAGCGCCAGATGTCCAAAATCGGCGGCTGAAGCGTTCCTGCCGATTAGATAATCAGCGACCTGCTCCCCCTTGCCCTCCATCGAACCGTCCTCCGGATGATAGGGGGCGGGGTTTGCCCGGCGAGGGGATTCCTCCACCCCATGCCTGTTTATCGACTTTGTCGATTAGGTGTGATATCATACGCTGAATTTTATTAATCAAGAAAGCTGAAGCCAAGGGATTCTTTAAAGGGAATCCGGTATAATCCGATGCACTCTTTGGCAGAATGAATCAAGGTGGAAGTCACCTGTCTCGAGAGGAAGAAGATGCGCCATCTGTCTATGACGGTTTCTTTAATGCTAATCGGGTGCCTGACCCTGGGGGCCGCCTCGGCCAACCCGACGGTGGAGGTTACTATTTCCAAGGGGGATCGTCTGGTAAATATCGTGGAGCGGTATCTGGAAAATCCCCGGCGGTGGCCGGAGATAGCCCGAATCAATCACCTTCGAAACCCCGACCTGATCTATCCCGGAAGAAAGCTGATCATCCCTGTTGACCTGCTGAAAAGACTGCCGTTGAACGGGCAGGTCACTTATCTGAAGGGGGAGGTCCTCCTCTACGACCAGGGGGCAAAAAAATGGGAACCCCTCCATCTTGGGGAGCACATTGCCCAAGGGGGTTGGGTAAGTACTGGTGAGCAAAGCGAGTTGGAGATGGTTTTTGAGGACGGCGATGTTCTTTTTCTGAAGTCCAATACCCAGATTTCGTTGATCTCAGCGGAGAAAAGAGGTCTCCTTCACCGGTTTTATAAAATAAAGCAGGAAATAGGAAATACCTTTTCCCGAATCAGAAAAATCGTTGGGCAAGAGCCCCGCTATGAAATTCAGACACCGGCGGCGGTGGCCGCGGTGCGGGGCACGGAATTTCGAATCGCGGTCGACCTGGAACAGACGACACGGTGTGAGGTCCTGGAAGGGGTCGTAGGACTAGGAAACCGGGAGGGCCGGGTGGCCGTCAAGGAAATGGAAGGAACAGTCGTCCGAAAAGGGGCGCCGCCCCTAGCCCCGGGGAGGCTGCTTCCCCCACCAGCCTGGCGGGCACTGAAGGAACACTATAATAAACTACCGTTGGCCCTGGAGTACGAAGAAGTGACGGGTGCTTCCAAGTATCGGGTAATCATTTCGAAGGATGAGGCGGCCAGGGATGCGATCCGCGATGTGGTCCTCTCACCCGAGGAGCCGTTGCTGGTTGAAGGACTGGAGGATGGGACGTATTTCCTGAGCAGCCTTTCCATCAATGCCGTGGGATTGGAAGGGCCGTCTTCGGCCGTGGTTCCCCTGAAGATTCGTACCAATCCCGTTGCCCCTTTTATTCAAATGCCGGAGCATGAGGGAGAATACATGGAACGGCGCCTGAACTTCCGGTGGCTCAAGGTGCGGGACGCGGAGAAGTACCATTTTCAACTGGCGGAAGACCCTGAGTTTCAGAAAATCCGAATGGAACAAAAGGATCTCACGGCTACGGAATACACGACGGCCTCGCTCGACTATCAAGGATACTATTTCCGGGTCAGGTCGATCGCCGCTGACGGGTACGAAGGGGCCTGGTCGGACAGCCTGCCTTTCAAGGTGGTTCAGCCTCCCCCTTCACCCGCCCTGGAGAAACCCGCGGTGGGAAAGGATAATATCTATTTTCGGTGGCCGAATCCCGGAGCGAACCTGACCTATCATCTTCAGATGGCCCAAGACGAAGGCTTTCAGAAAATCGTTGTGGATCAGAAGGTTGCCCAGCCTGAACTCCGTCTGAAAAAACCTGCCCAGAGCGGTACCTATTACGTTCGAACGAGTTCTATCAATCCCCAGGGGAAAGAGGGCGAATTTTCCCGACCACAGTCTTTTGAGGTGGAGGAGGACTTTCCGTTTGCAGCCTTGGGCGGTTTGATCCCGGCAGTCCTTTTTCTCCTTCTGTTATAGGGGAGACTCTTCCCGTACCCAGGAGTTGCACCTTGCCCTTGAAACCAAAAAAGCGGCGAATTGCGGTCCGTTACTTTCTGGTGTTGGCCGTGGCCTTTTCCTTCATCGGTTTGGCCGAGACTTTGGGATTTTTGTGGGGGATGAACCATTTTTTTTATGACCTTTCCCAACGATGGAGAGGGCCTCGCCCATTCAATCCCAATATCGTTCTGATCACGGTGGATGAAAACACCCTCTCTCGGTTGGGAAATTGGCCGATTCGCAGGGAATATTATGCCCGGCTGCTCGACCATTTGTCTCCAGCCCGGGTGATCGGAATGGACCTTATGTTCTCGGAACCCACTGCGGATGATCCGGAACTGATCAGGGCGGTTCGAAAGAAAGATCGATTAGTACTTCCCATGTATATCGACAGTCATCTCCGAGTTACCGTCCCTATGCCCTCCCTGGCCCCGGCCCACTTGGGCCATGTCCACCTTGAATTGGATGTGGACGGGATCGTCAGAAGGGTTTTTCAGCGGATCGAATACCAGGGAAAATCCATCCCTTCTTTTGCCTCGGCCATCCAGCGGTTGATTCAATTCCCCGACGGGGTCCGGGCGCAGGGGCCTGACCCGGATGGTGGATCGACGGAATCGACCTTCCTTTCCCAGCGGGAATCCATGTTGATCAATTATTACGGTCCGGCAGGGACATTCCCTTCAATCTCTCTGGCCGAGGTGTTGGAGAACAAATGGCCACCGTCCTTTTTCCAGGGGAAAATTGTCTTAATCGGCGTTTCGGCCGCCGGGATTGAAGAACCCTTTACCACTCCCTCTACCGCGCAAGGCAGACGGATGCCGGGTGTCGAAATCCACGCCCACATCCTGAATAATCTCCTGGACCATAGTTCGATTAGACCCATAGCCCTCTGGTTGTGCTGGGTATGGCTGTTGGCCATTTCCATCCTGGGGTTCCTGCTCTTTTCGAGGCTCGAAGCGATGCGGGGAATCCAGGTCTGGCTTTTAGCCCTAGGCCTTGTAGTGCTCCTCATCTCCCTGTTGCTGATCCGCGTCCATCATTTGGTTCCCACCAGCCGCCTTCCTGTTGAGCTTGAGTGCCGCTTTTCTTTGCGCCTATGTGTTCAACCTGGAAACTCATGAAACAAGGGCTCCAGGAGGCGCACCAGGACTGGGAGGATTCCTTGAATTCCATTCGAGACGCCATCGTTCTCCGCGATCGAGATTGTAACATCATCAGAACCAACCGGGCGGCCCGGGAAGTTTTGGGGCCGCGGGTTCTTGATCTATTGAAATCCAGTTGCCTTTCCTTTCAGAGGCCGGGGATTTCCCTTTTCGACCGGGGAAAGACCGGATCGGTTTCCGATTCGGGAGTGGAGATGGTGGAAGAACATTTTGATCCCGACTTGAACCGACATTTGGAGATTTGGTCTGTGGCCCGTCTGGACGAGAAAAAGGAATTCGCCGGCCTGGTTCAGATTATCAGGGATGTGTCCCAGCGGGTCGAGACCGAAAAAAACCAGCAGCGGATGCAGGCCCTTTTGATTCAGGCCCAAAAGATGGAAGCCATTGGCACCCTCGCCGGTGGAATAGCCCATGATTTCAACAACATACTAACAGGTATGATCGGTTTCACCGAAATCGCCCTTTTTGACCTTCCGGAGGGGCACCCGGCCAAAAAAAACCTGGATCAGGTGCTGCAGGGGGGGGAACGGGCAAAAAGAATGGTGCAGCAAATCCTGGCTTTCGCCCGCCAGGGAAAACAGGAGAAAAGCGTCGTGCCGGTTGGTTTGATCGTCAAAGAAGCGATGAATCTGATCCGCTCCACCTTACCTTCCAATATTGAGATCAAATTGGATGTTGCCAGCGAAGGAAAGATATATGGAGATCCGACCCAGATCCATCAAATAGTCATGAATCTTTGTACCAATTCCTACCATGCCATGCTGGAAAGCGGCGGCCGGTTGGGGATAGCCGTGCAGGACCTGCCGGCCGTCCCGGAGAATGAAAGGGGAGATCTGTCCCCCGGCCCTTATATCCGAATACAAGTGAGTGATACCGGCTTCGGGATGAGTCCGGAGGTCGCGGCCCGGATCTTTGAACCCTATTTCACCACCAAGGAGAAAGGAATGGGGACGGGTTTAGGGCTGTCTATGGTTCACGGAATTATCAAAGGTTTCGGCGGGCGAATCGCTGTTGAAAGCCAACCGGGGAGGGGGACCACCTTCATCATCCTTCTGCCGATGGTTGTGGACGCGGAGGTGAATACGCCCGCGGAGTCAGCCGCTATTCCCGGAGGGCGGGAAAGGGTCCTGCTGGTTGATGACGAGCGATTCCTGGTAGAGTCGGGGAAACTGATTCTGGAACGTTTGGGGTATACGGTTAAGACCGAAACCAGCAGCCTGGCCGCCCTGGACACATTCCGGCAGACCCCTAGCCAATTCGATCTCATCATCACGGATATGACGATGCCCGGCCTGACGGGTGAAAAATTGTCTCAGTCGATTTTAGCTATCAGACCGGACGTTTCGATTATTTTGTGCACCGGCTTCAATGAAACGATCACCGAGGAAAAGGCCAAGTCGATCGGCATCCGGGAACTGATCTATAAACCCCTGGCCTTAAAAGATCTGGCCCAGGTTATTCGTAAAGTTTTGGATCAGCGCCCCTAAAAAGGGTATTGATTTTATTGCCGACTATTGTTATTTTTCCCTCATTGGCGAACGGAACGTCTCCGCCCTCCCCAGGAGGGGTGCCCAAAAAATAACCCATGGTTTTATCTCACCTCATCGCCGAACGGAAAATTCAGGAGGCCCTGCGCAAGGGGGAGTTGGACAATCTTCCCGGTAAGGGCCGGCCCCTGCAACTGGAGGACGACAGCCAGATCCCGGAAGAATTGCGGTTGGCCTATAAAATCCTGAAGAATGCCGACTGTCTTCCCCCGGAACTGGAACTGAAAAAGGACATCGTTCGGCTGGAAGAAATGCTCCGGGGAATCGAAGATGTGGAAGAGAAATACAAGCAGATGAAGCGGCTCAATTTCATGATCATGAAGCTGAACATGATGCGCAAGGTCTCCCCCCAATTTGAAGAGGACCAGGTGTATTTTGAAAAAGTGGTCGATCGCCTGGGCAGCCGCAAAAGAAAACCCGATCCCCACCTCCATAATCTCCTACTTACTTAGCCCCTCCTCCAAAAACGTTATCCAGAACTGAAACGGTTGCTTTTTCCGAACCTTTTTTTATTTCCCAAAAGGATCGAAAGATGATAGGAGATAAAAATTCCAGACCAAACACGGCTTACCCCGAAGAGATTGATTTATGGACCGAAAACGAAATTATTACGAAGACATTCAACTTTTTGAGAGCGGGGTGGTCCTGTCCTGGACGGTGGCCCTGTTGGCCTTCCTGTTCACCTTGCCCCTTTATGCCCCCTCGTATTATATGTTTCTTCTGAGCGTGATCATGGTCCATGCCATCATGGCCGTGGGGCTTAATATTCTGATGGGCTATACCGGACAGATTTCCCTGGGCCACGCCGGTTTTTTTGCCATCGGCGCCTATGGCACGGCCCTGTTGATGTCCAAGCTGGGGCTGCCCTTTTTCCTGGCCCTGCCCCTGGCCGGATTCCTGGCCGCCTTTTTCGGCTTTATCCTCGGCCTGCCGGCCCTGCGTCTCGAGGGCCCTTACCTGGCCATCGCTTCCATGGGTTTTGGACTCACCATCATGCATGTCATCGGCCGCTGGGAAGTTTTCGGCGGACGGATGGGCATCCATGCCCCTCCCCTGGATCTGGGCCTGCCCCAGTGGGGCTTCAGTTGGGTTTTGGATACCGACCGGGGCAAGTACTATTTAATCCTGATCATCGCCATTCTTATGGTGGTGGCCGCCCGAAACATATTGAAAACCCGGGTGGGACGATCTTTTGTGGCCATTCGAGACAGCGATATCGCCGCCGAGGTCATCGGCATCAACCTGACCTTTTATAAAACCCTTTCCTTCATGGTCAGCGCTTTTTACACCGGGATTGCCGGAGGCCTCTTTGGTTTTGTCTTGGGCTTTTTCGATCCCTTTACCTTTACCATGATCCTGTCCATTATTTTTCTGGTCATGGTGGTGGTGGGGGGGTTGGGATCCATTATGGGTTCCATCGCCGGCGCAGCCCTGATCACCTATCTGCAGTATAGTCTCCTCAAGAACATGGCGGAAAAACCGATCATCGGCGATTTATTGGTTTCCATTTCCAAGAAATGGTTCACCGTAATCGGCCTGGAAAACTTCAACAGCATCGTCCTGGGGTTGATCATGCTGGGGATCATCATTTTTGAGCCCCTGGGCATATTCGGAATCTGGATCCGAATGAAGAAGTACTGGAAGACCTGGCCGTTTTAAAAAACGCGAGGCGCTGAGCGTAAAGCGCAGGCGTAAAACACGGGACCGGGCCTAAAAAGGCCCTTATCGAAGCCGTCAAGAGACTCCAGAAAATAAAATAGAGACCAAACCAAATCACAAAACAAACCAAAGAAACGAATAAACGAACATGATCGGACAATTGATAATCGAAGGGTTGGCCATCGGGGCCTGTTACGGCCTGTTCGGCATAGCGGTGGTGATCATCTACAAAACTTCCGAGGTGGTGAATTTTGCCCAAGGGGAGATGGCCATGATGTCCACTTTCGTGGCCTATCATATCCTGACCTATTATCACTATCCCTTTTGGGCGGCCTACCTGCTGACCATGGTCTTCGCCGTTCTCCTGGGCATAGCCATCGAATTTGTTTTCCTCCGGCCGGCCAAGAATCCGAACCTCCTGGGCCTGATCGTCATCACCCTGGGGGCGGAGATGCTGCTCATGGGGCTGGCCAGTTGGAAATGGGGTGCGGAGCAGAAGGAGTTCACGCTCCCCTTTTCCACCCTGAATACCCACGAACCGATCAAGGGATTGATTGTCAACGATTGGTCCATGGCCGTCTTCGCCGCGGCGGCCCTGCTGATGATTTTCCTTTTCCTGTTCTTTAAATATACCAAATTGGGCGTGGCCATGCGGGCTACCCAGCAGAACCAGCACGCGGCTAAAATCATGGGGGTCCGGGTGGAGCGGGTTTTCTCCCTGGCCTGGGGCTTCAGTTCCTTCATCGGGGCCACCGCGGCCATGTTTTTTGCCGGAAGGGCCACACTGGATCCGGCCTACATGATGGAGCCTTTTATGAGGGCCTTTGCCGCGGCCGTGCTGGGGGGGCTGATGAGCATCCCGGGGATCGTCATCGGCGGGGAACTTCTGGGCCTGATCGAAAATTTCTTCGGGTACGCCTGGCCGGAATGGAAGCCCATTGTCGCTTTCGTGGTGATCGTCCTGGTTCTCTGCGTACGTCCCAGCGGGTTATTCGGCAAGCATTACGTCAAGAAGGTTTAGTACTTTTATGAAATCGGGCCCCAAAGTTTCCAGATCATTGGTATTAAACCTCCAGACTCGGAGCGGGCATCCGCAAAGCAAGAGTTCCTTATTCCCCCACCCCTCAATCCCCTCCCGCCTCGGGGAGGGGAAGATAAAAGGCTTGGGCCTTTCCCTTGGGCTCCTTCGCCCCACAGGGGGGGAGAGGGGGTTGATATATTTGGGGCTGATCCTACTTTTGATTAGCCTGGGGTCCGCTTGGACCGGGGAAGCGGCGCCCCTCGTCCAGGAGCGGCAGAAGGTGGAGAAGGCCGCCAGAAATTATTTGGAGGCCGAGGTGGCCGGGGATTTCCAGCGGGTCTATGCCAGCCTCTATCCGGCCTCTGACTATTGCCGGGCTAACGACTTTCAGGCCTATGTGAGCGAAGCCCAATCTTCTCCGGTACGTATCGTCTCCTTTAAGATCCTGAATATCCGCATCGCCCCGGAAAACCCGGAAAAAGAAAAATACCCGAGCCTGGAGGGCTTCGCCCGGGTGGAGGTGGATGTGACCATCCGCTACCGGGACAGTGGACAAACGTCCCTGGTGAATTACGACTTTCCTTTTGTGAAGGCGGAGGGACGATGGTACAAATTGTAAATTTCGGGGGGGGTGATCAACGATTAGAGAAGGAGGCCTCGCGGCCTCTGGCGCCGAGGGCGTGGCAGGCTTTTAATACGAAAATAGAACCCGGCGCCACTCGGGCATTCATCAATAATTAATAATTAACAATTGATTATTGATTATTAATGTCAAAAACTTAGGCTTATGTCTGCCCCTTATTTTCATGCTTCGGGGTGCTCGTCCCGGGCAGGGGAGTTTAGTCTAAAGGCAAAATTTTTTTACTATCTTTTTAGGGAGGGAAACGATGATGAAGAAAATGTTGTTGGCGTTAATGCTGTCTCTGGCCGTCCTGGTGGTCCTGGCGCCCTTAAGTTTCGCTAATCCGCCCGGATTCGACGACAAAGAAATTCGGATCGGCCAATGGGGACCTCAAACCGGCCCGGCGGCCCCCTGGGGGTCCGTGGCCCGGGGGAGCGGGTTATTGTTTACCATGGTCAATGAAGAAGGGGGCATCCACGGAAGGAAGATCAAGTATTTTGTCCGGGACGACATGTATAACCCGGCCCAGACCAAAACGGTGGTCAAAGAGCTGGTGGAAAGGCAAGGGGTCTTTGCCTTCGTCGGCGGGGTCGGCGGCGCTCCCGGTCTGGCGGTCAAAGATTACCTCTCTCAGAATAAGATCATCTGGGTCGGTCCGGCCACGGCTATCAAGGAATACGTGGAGCCCAATGATCCCTATCTGTTTGCCGTTTACCCGCTTTTTGATGATGAAGCCAGCATTTTGACCAAATACGTAGTGGAGAAACTCAAAACGAAGAAGATCGGCTTCCTCTACCAGCACGATGCCTACGGCAAGAACGGGCTGGATGGCTGCAAACGGAGACTGGCCAAATACAAAATGGACCTGGTGGCGGAGATACCCGTGGAGCCTACGGAAAAAGACCTGTCCTCCCAGATCCTGAAGCTTAAGAATTCAGGTGCCGAAGTGGTTATGATGTACGTCAACCCGACGATCGCCGTAATCACTGTGAAGACCGCGGCTTCCGTTGGTTTCAAGCCTCAGTGGGTCTCTTCCAACACGCTCTCGGATTATGGTTTGATGTTTAAATTGACCGGCGGGCTGTGGGAAGGGGTAATCACCGGGGCTTTCGGGGAGACCCCCGATTCCAAAACCCCCTTGATGGTTAAATACCGGGAAGCGGCCAAAAAGTTTACCCCCGAAGAACGCTGGGGGACTTTTTATTATGCGGGTATCTTGTTTGCCGAACCGCTGGTGGAAGCCCTGAAAAAGGTCGGCAAGAACCTCAGCACCGAGGCTACCTTGAAGGCCTTAAATTCCCTGAAGGGTTTTCAGGGGATCGGTCCCAAGGTGACTTGGACCGAAAAGGAACACCAGGGCACCGATGCCGTGATGATTCAAAAATGCGGCCCCAATGCCTCTTACATTACCCTGCAGGGCTGGGAATCCAACGATTTGGCTGTATGGAAAAACAAGTAAGAGGGAAGAAGGAAGATGGAAGAGGGAAGCCTCCTTTAGGAGTGCTTCCCGTTCCAACGGTCACTCGATTATGAATCATTTTAGCGTTGATAGATTAACCATCAGTTTCGGCGGACTGACGGCGGTCAATAACGTCAGCTTTCAAGTGGAAAGGAACAGCATTTTTTCCATCATCGGTCCCAACGGCTCCGGGAAAACGACCATCTTCAACCTTATCAGCGGCATCTATAAACCCAACGAGGGGCAGGTACTCCTGGATGGGGAGAATTTGGTTGGATTGACCCCGGACCGGATTGCCCGCAAGGGGATTGCCCGCACCTTCCAGAACATCGAACTCTTCGGCAAGGCCACGGTCATGGACAATCTGATGCTGGGACGTCATATTCATATGAAAACCGGGGTTTTCAGCGGCGCTTTTCTTTGGGGGAAAAGCGCTCCGGCGGCCCGGGAGGAAATCAAACACCGGGAGTTCGTTGAAAGTATCGTCGATTTCTTGGACTTGCAGTCGGTGCGGGACCAGTATGTAGGCAACCTGCCTTACGGCAAGCGGAAGCTGGTGGAACTGGGGCGGGCCTTGGCCCTGGAGCCAAAGGTCCTTTGCCTGGATGAGCCCTCGGCCGGTATGAACACCGAAGAGAAGGAGGACCTCAGCATCTGGGTCAAGGATATTCGGGAGGATTATAAGGTTACGATATTGCTGATCGAGCACGATATGAATATGGTGATGGGCATCTCGGACCGGATCCTGGCCATCAATCACGGGGTGAAGATCACCGAGGGAATCCCGGTGGAAGTACAAAACCATCCCGAAGTGATCAAGGCCTATCTGGGAGAGGGGATCTGATGCTGAAGGTCAACAATATCGAAACCTGGTACGATCTGATCCGGGCCCTGCATGGGATCTCTTTCGAGGTGCAGGAAGGCCAGATCGTGGCCCTGCTGGGCTCCAACGGCGCCGGGAAGACCACTACCCTCAAAACGATCATGCGTCTGCTCTATGACCAGAAAAAGGAACAGCCGGAAAAAGGAACTATTGAATTTCTGGGCACTCGAATCGACCGGATGGATACGGACCGAATAGTCAAATCGGGCATCAGTTACGTTCCGGAAGGCCGCGAGGTTTTTCCGGAACTTTCGGTAATGGAAAATATCCGGATGGGCGCTTATGTCCGCCGGGACAAAAAAGGGATCCAGGAAGATATAGAAAGGATTCTGAAATATTTCCCCATCTTAAAGGAGAGACAAAATCAGGAAGCCGGGTATTTGAGCGGGGGGGAGCAACAGATGCTGGCCATCGGACGGGCTCTGATGAGCCGACCCAAGCTGCTGATGCTCGATGAACCTTCCCTGGGGATGTCGCCGCTGCTGACCCGGGAGATCTTCAACATCATCCGGGACATCAATGAAAGGGAAAAGGTCACTATCCTTCTGGTGGAACAGAACGTGAATATCGCCCTGAGCTACGCCCATTTTGCTTTTTTGATGGAAAACGGGCGGATTGTCCGGGCCGATCGGCCGGAGGTGCTGCGGGAGGACGAGGACGTCAAGGAATTCTACCTGGGCATTGCCAAGGAAGCATCGGTCAAGGGATATAAACGCTACCGGAGGAAGGTGCGGTTTCGGTAAAAAGCCGGCAGGCGTGGAAAGCCGATTAATAATCAATTAATTATTAATTGTTATGGCAAGATAGTCGTTTTTTATAAATGGAGTTGGCAGCATGAATAATTCGGTAGTCGATACGCTACCCAAGGCCTTAATTCAAATGGCGCAAAAAGAGCCCCAGCGGGTGTCCCTTCGCGAAAAGCACCTGGGGTTGTGGCGGGATATTTCCTGGGCTGAATACCTGGAACAGGTGAAATTCGTGGCCTTGGGGTTGTACGCTTTGGGGGTCCGGCGGGGGGACCACGTGGCCATCATCGGGGAAAACCGGCCGGAGTGGTTGTATTCGGCCATGGGGGTCATGGCGTGCGGCGCCACTTTCGTGGGGGTGTATACCACCAACCCGGCCGCGGAGTGTGAGTACGTGGTCGGCCATTCCGACTCGGTGGTCTATATCTGCGAGGATGAAGAACAGTTGGATAAGGCCCTGGTTTTCAGGGACCGGACTCCCCGGTTGCGCAAGTTAGTGGTCTGGGAAATGGAAGGCCTCAAGCATTTTCAAGACCCCATGTTTTTGGGCTTTAACGCCTTGCTGGAAATGGGAAAAAAACAGGATCGGGAAAGTCCCGGGCTGTTCGAGGAATTGCTGGCGCTGGCTCAACCCGATGATGTGGCCGGGATCATTTACACTTCCGGGACCACCGGGCCTCCCAAAGGGGCCATGATAACCCATGAGTGCTATATTTGGGTCGGGCGGCAGGCCAATGCGGTTATTCAGTCGTTGCCGGGGGATGAAAGCATTTCGTTTTTGCCCCTGAACCATGTCTATGAGCAGATTTTTGACCTGATGATGCATGTGACTGTGGGCCATGTGGTCAACTTTACTGAAAACACCGATACGGTCATGGCCGACATGCGGGATATCTCCCCGACGATTTTCCATGCCGTGCCCCGGATCTGGGAAAAATATTATTCCGGAATTGTGCTGCGCATGAAGGATGCCACCCGCCTGAAACAACTGGCCTTCGGCACAGCTTTGAGAATCGGCACCCGTTACAATGAAAGCAAATTAAACCACCAGGATATCCCCTGGTGGTTAAGCGGGGGTTATCATCTGGCCCATTTCGCCGTTTTCCGGAAGTTGAAAAAACGGCTGGGCTTTGACCGGGTGCGCCTTGGCTTTTCCGGGGCGGCGCCCATCTCCCACAATATCCTCAAGTTTTTTCAAAGCATCGGCATACCGATCCGGGAAGGCTACGGGATGACCGAGACCACCGGCATCACCCACATGTCCGACGGGCGCCACTTCAAGCTGGGGACGGTGGGACGGGCCTTGCCGGAGACCGAGGTCCGCATCGCCGAGGACGGAGAGATCCTGGTCAAACACAAAGGCATCTTCAAGGGATATTTCAAGGACGAAAAAAATACCTGCGAAGCCCTCGTGGACGGCTGGATGCATACCGGCGATGTGGGGGAGATCGATGCCGAAGGATTCCTGAAGATCACCGACCGCAAAAAGGACCTGATTATTACCGCCGGCGGGAAGAATATCGCCCCCCAGTACATCGAAAACCTGCTTAAATTCTCTCCCTATATCAACGACGCCGTGGTCATCGGCGACCGGCGTAAATTTTTATCCGCCCTGATCGTCATCGACGAAGAAAATGTGGTCAAATACGCGCAGGACCTGAAGGTGCAGTTCACCACCTTCTCCACCCTGACCAAGGCACCCGAAATTATCGAACTGATTCAGCAGGAGATCAACCAGGTGAACAAACAAGTGGCTCGGGTGGAGAATATTCGCCAATTCCGGATCCTGGACAAGAAACTCTACACCGAGGACGGCGAAGTGACCCCCACCATGAAAGTCAAGCGCAAGGCCATTAACGCCCAATACCAGGAGTTGATCGAGTCCATGTACCGGGATAAGGAGTAGCCATTCCCGGCAGATTCCGGGTCCGGACCTAGAGGCTCGATCACTGATCCCGGCTGACCTACTGCTACTGAAAGACGAGGGTCCTTTTCGTTTAGAAGGGGATCCGGACTCCCAATCCCAGGGCCATCGTTTCCGGGCCGATCAGCCTTTGGTCCGACAGGCCCATCTGATGCCAATACTTCATTCCGTTGCTGAAATGTTCCAGGCGTAAAAAGGCGAAAAAGGGGAGGCCCCCCCATCTGAATTCGGTGCCCAGACCGGAATAGAGCGAAAAATTCCAGCGGGTGCCGTTTTCAACCAACTCCTCCAGCAACCAGGTTAACCCGGCCCCCAATTCGAAATAGGGCCTGATGTTCTTGGTAATCGGGTAATAGATCCGATAGAAAGGGGTCAGGCCTAGCTGATAGGTGTCCCAGTTTACGGTAGGCTCATGTCCCTGCTGTTTGGCCCGGGCCAGTTTTTCGCTGGAAACCTGATCGTCGTTGAGGGGGATAGCGTTCCCCCAGATCTTCAAGAGCCTGAATTCCAGCAACAGGGATTCCGAAAGAGGACCACCGGCCGGGAAAATGATGACTCCGCATTCCTTTTCGAAGGCCGCGTTGAAACTGAAGGTCTTGAAGTTGGAATATAATTTGTCCGAGAAATACCGGGCCGGCCATCCGTATTGGAGACTGAAAAGGAGGCTTCTCTCGGGGTGAGGGGCCTTCGTCTCGGGCGGTTCACTCGCCGGGGAGCGGCTGAAACCCGCCAAGAGGATCGTTAGGATGAAGGTGACCGTAAGACTTGGATGCTTCATAGGAGTTCAATCCCGGGGCTGTGAATCCAACCCGGAAGTTCGCGGCAATATCTTTTTTCCTGTTCAGTGAAAACATATAAAGGGAAAAGCATATAAAGGGAAAAGGAAAAAAAAGGGTCGGCCCGACAGGCCAACCCCTGGAAAGTTCTTGGCGTCCCCAACGGGATTTGAACCCGTGTTGTCGGCGTGAAAGGCCGGTGTCCTGGGCCAGGCTAGACGATGGGGACGTCTCCTTGGTGGGCCGTGTTGGATTCGAACCAACGACTCTCTGCTTAAAAGGCAGATACTCTACCTCCTGAGTTAACGGCCCCGATAAAATGACTAAAATAACTTTCCGGATTTTTTTTGTCAAGATATTTGTTTATTGATCGGTGAACGATTAAAAAAAAGTTATTGACATTATTAGTAGATAAGAATAAATTTAAAATTTTTAATTTTTCAGGTAAGACCATGTTCGAATCCCTTAGTGACCGGCTGAACTTGACCTTTAAGAAATTAAAGGGCCAGGGCAAGCTGACTGAAGCCAACATGAAAGAGGGCCTGCGGGAAGTGCGTCTGGCCTTGCTGGAGGCGGATGTCCATTACAAGGTCGCCAAGGATTTTATTGAAAAAGTCCGCCAACGGTCCCTGGGGCAGGAAGTTCTCGGCAGCCTGACCCCGGCTCAGCAGGTCATCAAGATCGTCCAGGAGGAATTGACCGTTTTAATGGGCGGGATGCGCCAGGACTTGAATTTGGCCGGCCGCCCGCCGATTCCCATCCTGCTGGTCGGTCTGCAAGGCTCCGGAAAGACCACCAGCGCCGGCAAGCTGGCCCTGTGGTTAAAACAGAAGAATTTTCGACCGGCCCTGGTTTCCGCCGATGTCTACCGCCCGGCGGCGATGGAGCAGCTTCAGAAAGTCGCGGAAATGGCCGGCGTGGAGATTTTTCCTGCCCATCGGGAGCTGGACCCGGTGGATTTGTGTTCCCAAGCCTGGGAGTGGGCTCGCCAGCAAGGTTTGAATCCCCTGATTATGGATACCGCCGGTCGGTTGCATATCGACCAGGGGCTGATGGATGAATTGAGGCGGATCAAAGAGCGAATCCGTCCCAATGAAATCCTCTTGGTGGCCGATGCCATGACGGGCCAGGATGCCGTCAACGTTGCCCAAAAGTTCAACGAAATCCTGGAGGTGACCGGGGTCATCCTGACCAAAATGGAGGGCGACGCCCGGGGAGGCGCCGCCCTGTCCATCAAGGCGGTCATCGAAAAACCGATCAAGTTTATCGGCGTGGGGGAGAAATTAGACGCCTTAGAGCCTTTTTACCCGGACCGCATGGCTTCCCGAATCCTGGGTATGGGCGACATGCTTTCGCTGATCGAAAAAGCGCAATCCCAGTTCGATCAAAAACAGGCCGATGAACTGGCCCGGAAAATCCGGAAGGAGAGTTTTACCTTAGAGGATTTCAAGGACCAGCTTCGCCAGATCAAGAAAATAGGGTCTATGGACCAGATCATGCAGATGATTCCCGGTTTTAATCGGGTCAAGGCCTTGAAAGATGCTCAGCCCGACGAGAAGGAATTGGTCCTCACCGAGGCCATGATCAATTCCATGACCCCGGAGGAGCGCAAAAATTATCACCTGCTCAACGGCAGCCGCCGAAGGCGGATTGCCCGAGGGAGCGGAACTACGGTCCAGGATGTAAATAAACTGATCAAGAATTTTGAACAAGTACAAAAGATGATTAAACAATTTACCAAGGGAGGCAAAAAGAGCCTGAAAAGAGGTTTCTTGCCTTTTTAGTGGAATTCGATATAATTAACAGAGAGCAAATAAGGGAAGGAGAAACGGATATGGCGGTAAGGATACGGTTAACGCGCATGGGGGCTAAAAAGAAGCCCTTCTATCGCATGGTGGTGGCTAGTGCCGAGTCCCCGCGGGACGGGAAGTTTATTGAAATTCTGGGTACTTATAACCCCAATAGCGATCCGGCCCAGATTTCCTGGAAACCGGAGAGCTTGAAAAAATGGCTCTCCGTAGGGGCTCGCCCCAGCACCACCGTGGAAAACTTGATTCGGTCGTCTGGAGTCCTTAAGGAAGCCCTTTAAGTCAAAGCCCAGGGGCTCTGAATCCGGAGATCCGGCAACGGGAATTTGGCGACTGGAGGATTTATTCACTTGCGGGAGGTAGCGGCATGAAAGAGCTGGTAAAGTATATTGCGAAGGCTTTGGTTGACAGTCCGGATCAAGTGGAAGTGCACGAGATTGAAGGGGAACAGACTTCGGTCCTCGAATTGAAAGTGGCCAAGGAAGACCTGGGCAAGATCATCGGCAAGCAAGGGCGGACCGCTCGGGCCATCCGAACCATTCTAAGTGCGGCTTCCACCAAAATTAAGAAACGTTCCGTGTTGGAAATCCTCGAGTGATGTTCTAATCCCCATGGGGTCTGGGTTTCTTTGGATCGGAGCGATCACTAAACCTCACGGCCTGAGGGGACATTTGAAGGTTCAGGCCGATCCGGCTTCAGGGGAAAGTTTTAAGCCCGGTGTTCGGATTTATGTCCGGCAGGATGAAGAACAGACAGATTATGTGATTTCCGAGTCTAAGGCCGGCGACCACCATTTTATCCTGCGTTTCACGGGGGTGGAAGACCGTCAGGCAGCGGAGGCCTTGGTAGGGAGGTCACTTTATGTGCGGGAGGAAAGCCTGGGGAAACTCCCGGAGGGGGAGTACTACTGGTACCAATTGATCGGATTGCGCGTGGTCAGCGAGGAAGGGCGGTTTTTGGGCTGCTTGGAGGAGGTGATCTCCACGCCGGCTCACGATGTCTGGGTGGCCAGGGCTCCGGGAAGAGAATATTTAATACCGGCTGTAGCCGAGGTGATCCTTTCCGTGGATCAAAGGGAGGGAGAGATAAAAGTTCGGACGCTGCAGGGATTGTGGGAGGTAGATGGTCATTGACATCCTGACCCTTTCTCCGAGTTATTTTGCCTCCCCCCTACAGGAGGGGATGATCCATCGGGGAATTGAAAAGGGTCTGGTCCGGGTCAGAATTTTTAATCTGCGTGAGTTTACCCTCGACCGACATCGCACCGTGGATGATCGGCCTTTCGGGGGCGGGCCGGGGATGGTTCTGAAACCGGAACCGATCGTTCGGGCACTGACTTTTCTCCAGGGGATTCCTCCCGGCCGGCCGTACAGTATTCTCTTGACGCCTCGGGGGCGGCCCCTGGATCAAGCGATTTTGAAAAAAATCGCAGCGCAAGGACGACTGGTTTTGATCTGCGGCCGCTATGAAGGGGTGGACGAACGGGTAGGGGCCCATTACTGCCAGGACCAGATCTCCATCGGCGATTACGTCCTGAGCGGAGGGGAACCGGCGGCCCTGGTGATGCTGGACGGGGTGGTGCGACTGATACCGGAGGTCTTGGGGAGTTCGGAGTCTATCGATCAGGAATCCTACGAGGACCACCTGTTGGAGTACCCCCAATACACCCGCCCCGGAAATTTTGAAAACCATAAGGTTCCCGAGATGCTCTTGACCGGGAACCATGCCCAGATTCGCCGTTGGCGACGCGAAGAATCGCTGGCCGGGACCATGGCCGTCCGGCCGGAACTGTTAGCTAAAGCGCCATTGAAAACCGAGGATTTGGAGTTTTTGGCCTTAGCCCAGGAGGCCGCCAAAAGGAAGCCGGACCACCGGAAACGGAAACATTAAATTATCTATAGAGGAGTAAAGCCGTGGATGTCTTAACCTTGCTGGAAAAAGAACAAATGCGTGCCGATTTGCCCGACATTCGGACCGGTGATCAGATTCGAGTCCATGTGAAAATAAAAGAAGGCGAAAAAGAACGGATCCAGGTTTTCGAGGGCGTGGTCATCCGCAATCGGAAAGGGAATACCGGGGCGACTTTTACGGTGCGGAAAGTTTCTTACGGCGTGGGAGTGGAACGTATCTTCCCCACCCACTCCCCGTCGATCGACCGGATCGATATCATCAGCCGAGGAAAGGTGCGGCGGGCCAGGCTTTATTATTTAAGGGGTCTGAAAGGCCGGGCGGCGCGTATAAAAGAGAAAAGGACCTTTCAAAAACCCGCCTGAGGAGTCGGCTCTTCCGCCGCTCTATTTTGAGATGTGATCGTTTGAATTTGTTCCCCGCCTCAGGCAGGGTATTCGGATTTCGAATTTGAATCAAATGGGCCGTCGAGCAAACCGACAGAGCGCCCCAGCCTATTATGAGTTTTCCCTTCGATCCCTCGAATCGCTATGTATTGCCGGTGTAGATGAAGTCGGCCGGGGACCGTTGGCCGGACCGGTTCTTGCCGCCGCGGTGATCTTCCCCTCTGCGGTGCTCATCCCGGGGATCACCGATTCCAAAAAATTAACGGCCAAACAAAGGGAAGCCCTTTTCCCCCTCATCCGGGAAAAGGCCCTGGCCATTGGGTTAGGGTCCGTGGATGCCGGAGAGGTGGATCGGATCAATATTCTTCAGGCGGCCTTGAAGGCCATGAAAACGGCCGTCCTGCGGTTGCCGATTGCTCCGGACCTTCTGCTGGTGGACGGCAACCGGGCGCTCGATCTTACGCTCCCCCAACAGTGCCTGATCCGGGGAGATGCCCGAAGCCTGACGATCGGGGCGGCCTCCATCGTGGCCAAAGTCATTCGGGACAAAATGATGGAATCCTGCCATATCCGCTTCCCTGAATATAACTTTCCCGGCAACAAGGGGTATGGGACGCGGGAACACCTGGAGGCTTTGCGTCGCTACGGCCCTTGCCCCCTTCATCGGCGGAGCTTCAAAGGGGTGGCCCGCGATGGGGAATAGCGCAGGAATTGCCGACCGGGTCTGGCCTAACCTGGGGGCTCGGGGAGAAGCGCTGGCCTGTACGCTATTAAAAGAGAAGGGCTATAAAATAATCGAGCGGAATTTCAAGACCCCCATCGGAGAAATCGATATTGTCGCCCGCGAAGGTCAGACCCTGGTTTTCGTGGAGGTTAAAACCCGGGAGTCGACCTCCTTTGGATCGGCCAAGTGGGCGGTAGATCGAAAGAAGCAAATGAAGCTGTCGCGGTTGGCCTTGTATTATTTGAATTTGAAGGCCTGGAAGGACCGCCCGGCCCGGTTTGATGTGGTGGCGGTCGATCTGGAGCGCCAGGGGGAGCGGATTGAATTGTTTCGCAATGCCTTCGATCTGGTAGGATAATGGAACGGACCAGGGCAGCCGGCGAACCGGGAACCCTTTATGTGGTGGCGACTCCCCTGGGAAACCTTAAGGATATCACCCTGAGGGCCCTGGAGGTGCTGAAGACCTCCAACCTGATTGCCGCTGAAGACACCCGGAGAACCCAGAAATTGCTGGCCGCGTATGATCTCCATGTGCCCCTGACCAGCTACCATGAGTACAATAAACAGGGCAAATCCCGGGTGCTGATAGAACGTTTGCTCCGAGGAGAGCAGATCGGCCTGGTGACCGACGGGGGTACTCCGGGGATCAGTGATCCCGGTCAGGAATTGGTCCGCCAGGCCCGGGAGTCCGGGATCCCGGTAGTGCCTATTCCGGGTCCCTCCGCTGTGGCCTGCGCCCTTAGCGTCTCGGGGATGGAGGGGGGGGCCTTCGTTTTTTTGGGGTTTCTGCCCAGACGCAAGAGCCGGAGGCGGAGAATCCTCGAGGAAATGGCCGCCCAGGGCCGAACGGTAGTGCTTTATGAATCCCCCTACCGGATTAAGAAGTTATTGGCGGAAATAAGAGATTTGCTGGGAGACATCGATGTCTTTTTGACCCGGGAGTTGACTAAAATACACGAAGAATTGCTTTCTGGAACGGTAAGCCAGGTGCTCCAAGGCCTCGGAGACAAAGAAGTTTTGGGGGAAATAACGCTTATCCTGGCCCCTTCCGAGGGAAATACTCCTTGATACAACCATGGAACGACCATTTATCATCAAGAATCAACTGGGGCTCCATGCCCGGTCTTCAGCCAAATTGGTACAAATCAGCCAACCTTTCCAGGCCGACCTCTTTATCCGCTTTGACGGCCAGGAGGTGGACGGGAAAAGCATTTTGAATTTATTGACGCTGGCTTGTCCTTATGGTTCCGAGATTACGGTCCGCACGGAAGGGGATCAGGCGGAAGCGCTGATGGCGGCCGTGGAGACCCTCATTGAAGATAAGTTTGGGGAAGACTAACCAAAAATATTTGAATTTTTGGTTAGAAATCCAAAATCCGAATTTCGAAACTGAATTTTGAACCTTCGTGCTTGTTTCGGCCACGATAGCTCGGTCAGAAGTCGATTTCGTGCTTCGAATTTCGGATTCAAGGATCCAAAGACCATGACGCAAAGAGAGACAACCACACGGTTCTTAAAGGGCATCGGGGCTTCGGCCGGTGTAGCTATCGGGCGGGCCTACCTGGTTGACCGCAGTCGGGTCAAGGTGATCTACCAGTATCTCCTGGATGATAATAAAGTCGTGGAGGAAATCGAGCGCTTCCGTCAGGCCGTGGATCGGGCGGAGGAACAACTGCGACAGATCCAGGAGGAGATGCCGGAGGAAATCAAGGACCAGGCCGGCATTTTCGACTCCCATCGCCTGATTCTGCGGGATAAATTGCTCTTCGATCATACCCTGGAACAGATCAAGTCCGAACAGATCAATGCTGAATGGGCCTTGAAAAAGTCCGTGGAAAAGGCCCAGGAGGCCTTTGCCAAGATCAAGGACGAATATATCCGCTCTCGATTTAAGGACGTCGAGGATGTTTCCGAACGGATCCTCCGGAATTTAACCGGGAAAAAGGTGGAGAGCCTGTCCGAGGTCCGCGAACCGGTGATCATCGTCGCCCATGACCTCTCACCGGCGGACACCACCCAGATGCGCTTGGACCGGGTCCTGGGTTTTGCCACCGATATGGGGGGGAAGACTTCGCACACGGCGATTATTGCCCAATCCCTGGAAATACCGGCGGTGGTGGGTCTGGAGCGGATTACTCAGGAATTCAGCAGCGGCAGTCTGATCATCCTGGACGGCACCAACGGAGAGGTGATCATCAATCCGGATCAGAAAACGGTCCAGGATTACTCGGACCGAAAGGAAACCTACGAAAAATTTCGAGCGGAAATAGCCCGCTATAGTCATTTGCCGGCCGTAACCTTGGACGGACACGCCGTGAAGGTCCGAGCCAACATTGAATTCATGGAAGAGCTGGGGGCGGTGGTGGACAGCGGGGCGGAGGGAATCGGCCTTTTCCGGACCGAATTTTTCTATTTAAGCCAAAAAGAACTGCCCAAGGAAGAAACCCTTTTTGAAAATTTCAAGGAGGTGGCCCGTCGGATCGCTCCGGTCCCGGTAACCATCCGAACCCTGGATATCGGGGGAGATAAGTTTGCCTCTCAATTGGAGTTGGCCGAGGAAATGAATCCGGCCTTGGGACTCCGGGCCATCCGTTTTTGCCTCAAAGAGGTGCATATTTTTAAACGCCAACTTCGGGCCATTTTGCGGGCCAGTCTATACGGCCGTTTGAAAATTTTGTTCCCCATGATTTCAGATGTTGATGAAGTATTGCAGGCCAAGGCCATCTTGAGAGAAGTGGAGGCCGAGTTGCGGTCCGAGGGGATTCGCTTTGATCCCAAGATCCCTATCGGGATCATGATCGAGATACCCTCAGCGGTGGCTACGGCCGATCTGTTGGCCCGGGAGGTCGATTTTTTCAGCATCGGTACGAACGATCTGATCCAATACGCGCTGGCCATCGACC
Source organism: uncultured delta proteobacterium (assembly GCA_963743305.1). Lineage (GTDB taxonomy): Bacteria > Desulfobacterota > RBG-13-43-22 > RBG-13-43-22 > RBG-13-43-22 > CAVQSS01. The sequence continues at coordinate 30,105 of CAVUPH010000029.1, read as the reverse complement.
GGGTCAACGAACACGTGGCCCACATGTATCAGCCCCTGCATCCGGCCATTTTGCGGCTGATTCGTCAGACCATCGAGGCCGGTCATCGGGCGGATATCCCGGTGGCCATGTGCGGCGAGATGGCCGGCGACCCGCTCTATATACCCATCCTGTTGGGGTTGGGTCTGGACGAGTTGAGCATGAATCCCGTAACCATCCCTCGGGTGAAGCAGATTATCCGCCTGATCTCCTACCAGGAATCCCGTCGGGTTGTCGAGGAAGTGCTGACTTTGACCACGACCGGGCAGATTAACCAGTACGTGCGCCATGAGATGGCCAAGCGGTTCCCGGATTTATTCGGGCCGAACGGTAACTTACTCTATTCCTAACCAAAAATTTTTAATTTTTGGTTCAAATTTTAAAGAGGTAAAAGACTCAACGAACATGGCTGAAACCATCAAGATTATCTGTCAAAACCGGAAGGCCCATCATGACTATCAGATCCTGGAAGCCCTGGAGGCGGGATTGGCTTTGAGCGGGCCGGAAGTGAAGTCTTTACGCCTAGGCCGGGCCAATCTGAAGGATAGTTATGCCCAGATCAAGGGCGGGGAAGTCTGGCTTCTTCAGGCCCATATCAGCCCCTATGAAAATGCGCCGACCGGGGAGCAAGATCCCACCCGGATCCGAAAGCTGTTGCTGCACCGCCATGAAATCAAGCGCATCATGGGGAAAATCCAGGGAAAGGGGTTGACCCTCATCCCGCTGAAACTTTATTTCCGGAGTGGAAAGGCCAAGGTGGAGGTCGCTCTGGCCAAGGGGAAGAAATTGTACGATAAGCGAGAAACCATCCGGGAAAGGGATGAGCAACGGGAGATGCAGCGGGCTATCCGGGACAAGAAATGAGAGGGAAGAGGGGAAGAAGGAAGGGGGAAGCAAATAAAAAAACAAGGTAAAATGGGCCTGATCCAGTCTGGAAAGTTGACTTTTAAGAAGATATATATTATATTTAGATTTATAGAGCCATTGGTAAAGCCCAATTATCGGAACAATGGCTGTATAAGTCTAAATAAGGGGGCGAAACGGTTTCGACGGGGATACTTAGCTTGGGTGGCATACCGAGTTCCTATCAACTCGTAAACTTGGTAGGAAAACATAGTCGCAGACGACTACAACTACGCCTTAGCCGCTTAATAGGCTAACACCTCGGTTTTTCAGCCTGCGGAGGGACCAGAGGTGTCGATTAGCAGGATAGCCGGATCGGGTTGCCTGTTGCCGAAAAGGTGAAACTTTAAATAGGATAGCTGGCCGGAATTCCCGCCTGGTGGAAAACGGGTCGGCGAACAAATAAAAACCAGGACAAGTATGTAGAGGCCTAAGTGACCTATTTTCGGACGCGGGTTCGACTCCCGCCGCCTCCACCAGGCTTCGTTCGAAACGAAGTGCAGAACGAAGCCTGCCACGGCATAGCCCAATGGGCGAAGCCGGGTCTAATCCTACAATAATCCCCAATTTCGTTTCGAACTACGCCCTGGCAAGCCACATAAGTGAGCTATTCCCATTATGTCCACATTCTTGTGAGCGAAGCCGATAATGCCCGCCATTACACTGGACTAACGCAGGATCTGGATGCCCGTCTCATTGCCCATAATGCCGGGCAAGTCTCCCACACCGCCAAATATCGCCCTTGGCGAATTGAAACCGCCATCGCCTTTCGTCTCCGCGAAAAGGCCGCTGACTTCGAACGCTATCTGAAATCCCATTCAGGACGAGCTTTTGCCACTAAACACTTCTGAACTCGGGTCTGGTGTGCCTTCCAGGCTCCGAAATGTTATAACCAAGGGGATCCATTCCAGCGACTACGGCATAGCGGAAGGCGAAGCCGGGCATTATTTCCAGATGAGTTCCTATAATCGTTTCGAACTACGCCCGGGCAAGCCTCATAAGTGAGCTATTCCCATTTTGTCCGCATTCTTGTGAGCGAAGCCGATAATGCCCGCCATTACATAGAATCAGTTGAATTTACATATACAAAATGGTAGGGGGAGGTGATTTGAATGAAAAAGATGATCATTTGGACCATGGCTTTGGTATTTTCCCTGTCTGTTTCTATGGCTTTTGCCGCTGAGGAAAAGGCTGGCGAAAAGATAGAAAAAGCTGGCGAAAAGGCTGGAGCAAAGATAGAGAAGGCTGGTGAAAAGGCTGGCGCAAAGATAGAAAAGGCTGGCGAAAAGGTTGGCGGAGCAGTTGAAAAGGGTGAAAGAAAGGTCGAGAAGAAGGTTAAGAAAGCCAAGAGAAAAATAAAAGAGAAAATGGAATAAAAGAAAGAAGAAAAAAGGTATCTTCTCGCTTTATCGTCCGTTTAAAAGGGTGAAATCGAGTTATCCGGTTTCACCCTTTTTCTTAACCCCCATTATTCTTCTCCCCAGGGGAATTAATCTGTTGATAGCCCAATTTTTCTTGCAGAACGCATAGCATATGTTATATTTATCCGAATGAATTGGAATGGCAAAAATGGACCCCAAATAGCTGTGCTCAAATCCAGATGAAAGATGTCGAAAGCAATGAACCAACACCTTGAGAACTTTCCGGAACTGGTGAAGGGCGTCCGAAAACAATTGAGGATATCGCAGGAAGAACTCGCCCATGAATTGGGGGTTAGTTTTGCTACGGTCAACCGATGGGAAAACGGCAAAACGGTGCCTTCAAAACTGGCGCGACGGCAGTTCGATCAGCTCTGTAAAGAAAAAAATATCGAGCCGAGCCTCAATTTATAAGGAAGGGAAGATTCATGGATCTGAACGAACTTCTCGCCACGCTCGATAGGCCGATTATCGTTCGCCCGACGCGGCGCATGACCAAGGCCGAGTTGGAGAACTATCTCGACAAGGCGGCGGACATCCTCCGCGGCAACGCCGATCATTCCGAGTTTCGCGGCTATGTGTTTGCTCTGCTTTTCTACAAGCGGATCAACGACTGTTTTGAGGAAGATGTGCGTCTACACGCCTCGAAATTGACTATTTCGGGATTGAAGGATGAGCAAGCCGAATATCTCGCCCGCCAAAAGGAATTGCATCATTTCACCGTCCCTGAAGAAGCGGCCTGGGACAAGGTCGCCCGCACCGCTAAGGGCCAGCTCGGCCAGGCTCTAAACGATGCCATGCTGGCCATCGAGCGGGGCAACGCCCACCGGCAGAACAATTTCGACGGCATCCTTACCGGCAAGATCGATTTCAACAAACAGGACGAACTGCCGCGCGACAAACTGGTCAACCTTATTAACCACTTCGGCAGCCAGAAATTCGACCGCGCTCATGTCTCTGATGACTTGTTCGGTAACGCCTATGAGTATCTGATCCGCAACTTTGCCAGCAAGGCGGGCAAGTCCAGCGGCGAATTCTACACTCCCGCCGAGGTCGGCTTTCTCATGGCCGAAATGCTCGAGCCCAGGCCGGGCATGAGTATCTGCGACTGGGCCAGCGGTTCCGGGGGCCTGTTACTACAGTGCCTTCGCTTTGTGAAGAAAAACGGGGGAGACGTGCGCCAGCTCTTCCTGCACGGGCAGGAGTCCAACGTCGTCACCTACAACATTTCGCGCATCAACATGATCCTACACGGCGTGCCGGTTTGGGACCACAAACAGGGCGACAGCCTCCGCGATCCGCGTCATCTCTCGGCAGCCCATCGACTCAAACAGTTCGACCGCATCATCATGAATCCCCCCTTCTCGCTGGAGGACTGGGGACATGACACGGTGGCCGCCGGCGACAAATTCGGCCGCATGTCCTTCGGCCTGCCGCCCACCTCCAATGGTGACTGGGCCTGGCTGCTGCAGATCATCGCGTCGCTCAAGGAATTCAACCCGGAAACAGGCGAATCCGGCAAAGGCATGGTGGTCATGTCCCAGGGAGTGCTGTTCCGCGGCCAGCCCGAACAGACCGAGGAGGAGGACGGCCAGAACCAGAAGGCCGATGCCGAGTATCTGATCCGGCGCGGCTTTGTGGAAGCTGACCTCATCGAATGCATTGTGGTACTTCCCTCCAAGCTTTTCTACGGCAATGGCGTGCCCGCCTGCTTGCTGCTGTTCAATAAAAACAAACTCGAAGAGCGCAAGGGCAAGACCCTGATGATCTGGGCCTCGCGCCACTTTCAGAAGTCCAACCCGCAGAACCTGCTGCGCCCCTCCGACCTGATGCGCATCCTGGTCCCCTGGCACGCCTTCGGGGATCTCGACAAGGCCAAGGTGCTGGTCGCCGAACACGAGATGCATCTGATCCGCGAGGTGGAGAAACAGCGCGATGAGCGACTGGCAGATATTGAAGACGCCTTCGGCCCGGTGCTCGCCCCGCTGGTGAGACTGGAGGAAGAACAGATCACCCTCGATGCGCTGGATATGAAGGTGAAGTCGATTGACGAGGCCATTAGCCCGGAACACCCCTACTTCCATCCGTTATTTCTTCTCAAAGCTGAACTGGATCAGGCGCAGGCCGAGATCGACGCCGCCGAACGCAGAGAGAAGTCGGCGCTGAAAGCTAAGATCGTTCAACCGAAAAAGGCCTTCGAAGATGCCCGCAAAAAGCTCATCGCCGCCCTCAAGGAACACACTAAGCAGTTGAACAGGGCCGTGAAGGAGTTGAAAAAACTCCAGGAGGAGCGCGACGGCCGTGAGCAGGAGATAAAAATGGCTGCCGAGCGTGAGATCGCCCACCTGCGGGAAGCCGCGGCCGATCTGAGCCGTATCTTCGCCGAACCGGACGAGACGCGTCGCCATTTCGCCGTAGTGACTCTGTCAGAAATCAAGGAGAACGAATTCAATCTCAATCTTCCGCGGTATGTGGACACCTTTGAGCCGGAGAAAGTGGTGCCACTCGCGGATGCTATTTGTGACCTCAAGGATGCCGAAATTGCAACGAGTGCTGCCAGAGCTGAGCTTGAACGGATATTTGCCAATTTGGGAGTTGAGCACGCATGAAGACGCTCTACGATACCCCATTGCCCAATGGTTGGAAGGAAAAACCGCTTGCCCAAATGGTGGAGCTTCGGCGCGGTTATACGTGGACCAAAGAGAACGAATTCGAATGCCCTGAGGATGGTGCAGTTCCAGTTATTCGCATTCCAAATGTGCAGGATCGACTTGATTTAACCGATCTGCTCTATTTGCGCGACGTTTCCTCAGAAGCGTTGGAGAAGGCCGCTGTGACAAAAGGCTGGATTCTGTTCGTCGGCTCCAATGGGTCGCAAGACCGCATCGGTGACTCGGTGCTTATGGACGAAGACCGTGCCATGGTGTTTGCGTCGTTTCTCATGGGGATGACAGCAAGAGACCATGCCGAATTGCTTCCTGAATTCCTTGCGAGCTGGATGCGAATTCACCTTGTACATGAGTGCTTCAGCAAGACTTCGCAACAAACGACAGGGCTCGCCAATTACAGTTGGAGTGCGGTCAAGAAACTACCCCTCCGTTTCCCAGAAGACATAGACGAACAACGCCGCATCGCCGCCGCCCTGAAGATGGCCGACGACGCCATAGCCAAGGCCAAGGCCGAGCTGGAGGCGACGCGGGAGTTGAAGCGGTCGCTTCTTCACTCCCTTTTTTCCCAAGGCCTAAAAAGACCGCAGGGGATTTATAAGACCAAGTGGATTATGTGTCCGGCACATTGGACGATTAAACCACTAAAAACCTTCGCCACAGTTTCATCCGGTTTTACGATGGGCCGTGATTTGTCACGATATGAGACCGTCAATGTCCCGTACGTCACCGTCATAAATGTCCAGAATGGGCGTTTTGACCTGGGAAACATCAGTTCTATTGAGATCAAAAAAGAAGAGCTTGAGACTGATTTGCTAAAATTCGGGGATATTCTTATGACAGAGGGTGGCGACCGTGACAAACTAGGTCGAGGCGGCATGTGGCGTGAAGAGATCTCACCCTGCAGCTATCAGAACCATATTTTCCGGGTCAGGCTCACCATAGATCAATACAGGCCTGAATTATTCCATTTTCTTATTCAGACTTTCCAAGCCAAGAATTACTTTTATGCTCACGCCAAGCAGACGAGCAATCTTTGTACAATTAACTCTCGCGAATTAAAGAATTGGCCTGTTCCAATCCCGCCTATGGATGAACAGGAAAGAATGATCGAGGTAATTGAAGCTGTAGATAGGCAACAGAATGCAATCGAGGATAAGTTTTCCGCCCTTGAGAAGCTAAAAAAATCCCTCCTCCAAAACCTGCTTACCGGCATGATCCGCATTCCCGAGGGGGCCATCCATGAATGAAATGACCACCTCCGTCGCGCCCTCAGTGACCCGCTTGTTTAACGAAGAGACCACAGTCGAGCGGGAGATTATCGAGCATCTGCAAGCCAAGGCATTAGGCTGGACCTACCGCTCCCGGGAACAGGTGACAAAGCTACGGCCGGACGAGCGGGAGGTGTTGTTGCTGCCGCTGTTGCGGGAAAAGCTTAAACAATTGAATCCCGCCATCCTTACCGACGAATCGCGGATAGACGCCATTATCACCAAGCTGCGGGCCAGCCGCGACAATGCCCAGTGGCTGGCCTGGCTGCAGAACGGCGTCAATTACCAGTTCGACCCTTCCGAGAAATCGAAGGATGTGCGGCTCATCGATTTCGACGATCTGGACGCCAACGAGTGGTGGGTAACCAACCAGTTTCCGGTGGAGGGCAACTCTCCCCGGCGGCCGGACATCGTCCTGCTTATCAATGGGATCCCGGTGGTGGTGATCGAGGCCAAGACCGCCAGCCGGAATAAACCCGATTGGCGCGAGGGGGCCAAGCAGCTTGGCATGTATGCCGGGGAGATCGATCAGCTTTTTTACACTAACGCTTATGGGGTGGGGGTAAACGAAACCCGCATGATGTACGGCGTGCCGGGGCGACGTCTACAGTTCTGGCTGCAATGGCGCGATCCCTGGCCCCACACTATCGACGAATTCGACGAGATGAAGGTCTCGCTTTATGGTCTGTTCGACCGGGCCAACATGCTGGACTTTATCCGCCACTTCATTGTCTTCCTGACCAGGGATGGGAAGACCGAAAAAGTAGTGGTGCGCTATCAGCAGTATATGGCGGTGAAGGACATCCTCGACCGCGCCACCGATCTCGCTTTGCCGGCGGAAAAAAGACGCGGACTCATCTGGCACACCCAGGGTTCGGGAAAGACCCTGACCATGATTTATGCCGCCCGCAGCCTGTGGGAAGACCCGAAACTGAACCAACCAACGGTCATTCTGCTGGTAGACCGAGAACAACTGGGCGACCAGATGGATCGTGAACTGATGGCTACCGGAACCGAGAACGTGCACGTGGCGGCCAGCAAGCGCGACCTGGAGGCCAAACTGTCGGGGGGGTACCGGGGCGTGGTACTCACTACGGTGCACCTGTTCGAGGGGATGCCGAAACTCATCACCAGACAACGCCCCAACGTCATCGTCATGGCCGACGAAGCTCATCGTACGCAAGAAAGGGAGTTGGGCACCTACATGCGCGCGGCGGTGCAAGGGGCCTCTTTGTTCGGCTTCACCGGTACGCCCATCGAGAAGGACGACCACAACACTCCGGTGGCCTGGGGGCAGATCAAGGATGACGGCACCATCGAACGTTACCTGGGTCGCCCCTATACCGTCACCGACGCCCTACGCGACGGGGTGGTGAAGCCAATCCACTGGCAGGCAAGAAAAACCGACTGGCAACTTTATGGGGCCAAGCTCGATGCCGCTTTCAAGAGGGAATTTGGTCACCTCCCGGTCGCGGAACAAAACAGACTGGTGAATGATTCATCCACCTTGGATGTTCTGCTCAGGTTGCCGAAACGAATCGATCAGATCGCCGATGACTTGGTGAAGCACTTCAAAGAGCATGTGATTCCCAACGGTTTTAAGGCCATGTTGGCCTGTAAAGATAAGGAAGCGGTAAAGCGCTACACGGCGGCGTTACGCGAAAGGATAGGGGCTGAGACGGTGATGGCGGTCATCTCCGAAGCGCCGCAGAATGACCCTAAGGATATTCAGGCGCTCTATCTCGGTGAGGCCAACCGCAAGAAATTACTCAACGACTTCTTGATCCCAGCCGGTTCGGACCTGCAGGAGCATCAGAACAAACCCTATAGGAAGGTGCAGTTGTTGGTGGTGTGCGACATGCTGCTTACCGGCTTTGATGCCCCTATTTTGCAAACCCTATACTTGGACAAGAGCTTGCGTGATCACACGTTACTGCAGACCATCGCTCGCGTGAATCGGCCCTATAACGAGCTGAAGGGACATGGTCTGATCATCGACTACTACGGCATCTTTGACCACTTGAACGAGGCCTTGAATTACAGACCTGAGGAGCTTGGCGATATCGCCTTCCCCTTCGAACGGATTCGAGAGCATTTCCGTAAGCAGTTCCAGACCCTGTGGTCCCTCTTCCCGGAGGAAACGGTGCCGCGTGACGGCTCCCATGGGACGTTTGTGACCGCCATGAAGATTCTGCGGGATGAGGAAGGCGCAGAGAAACTGTTCGACACCGGCTATCGTAACCTCCGAGTGCTCTATGAGGCCCTCCAACCTGACGAGCAATTAAGTGATTACATACGTCCCTATGCCTGGCTGACTAAGCTCTATATGCTCTACCGTAAGAAATTCTATCCGGAAATGGCTCTGGAGACGACCGATGAAGATGCGGCGCGCACCCGGGAGTTGATCCGTGAGCATATCGATGTGGAGGATCTGGAAAAGGAATTTCCTACCTATGTCCTGGACGAGCATTTCCTCACCAAATTGAAAGATAAGAAACCGGATGCCAAGGCCTTGGACATCGAGGCGATGCTGACCGCCGAATTACGCATCCATCTGGAACAGGACGAGACCTTTCAGCCACTTTCCGAGAAGCTGCAACGAATTATCGATGAAAAGCGGGCCGGGACCCTGGCGGGCATTGCTTTGATCGAAGAACTGGAAGCTATGACCGAGGCGGTGCGCACGGCGATGGAGGAATCCAAACGGCCCGTCGGCCAGCAATTGGCGCTGAAGATCAAAACCCGAAATCCAGCCTTGAGCGAGGAAAAGGCCGCCGAAGTAGCCGCGGCCATACTGGCGGAGGCGGACAAACACTGTTTCCCGGGATGGTGGAACAGCAGTGCGGTGGATCCTGAACTCTCCAGCGCCTTGCTTTTGCTGATCGTCCAACGGTTCGCGTCGTCAGGCCTCCTGGGCGAGGATGCCATGACTTTCATCGGCGAATTGGTACAGGTCCTCAAACGCAAACACTTCAAGCCCGGTACAAGGGATTCCGAATGATACGTACGGCTCGTATCGACCTGCCTGATGGACGGCAATTAGACTACGAAATCCGACCGTCCGCCAAGGCCAGAAGCCTCCGCCTGAAAATGACCGTGCGAGACGGTCTGACCGTCATTGCCCCGAAGGGACTGAATGAACGGAAGGTGGTCGAGTTGGTCGCCGGAAAACGCGATTGGATTGCGGCGCGCCTTAAACAGTTCGACGAGGTTCGCCATTTGCTCGGCGAAACCTCAACAGCCTGCCCACAGGCCTTCGATTTGCCCGCTTTGGCGGAATCCTGGCGGTTGAATATCGGGAGACTAAAGCCAGGATCATTGGCGCAAAAACTGACCGACCGGGGCGTTTATTGGTCTATGGTGCAGTGGGTGACAGCGAACGGAGCAAAGCCGCTCTGCGCCGCTGGTTGGCGCGCCACGCCAAGGAAACCCTGGGCTACTGGCTGGAGTCCCTCTCGGTCGAAACCGGTTTGAGATTCAACCGTTTGACCATCAAGAGCCAGCGCACGCGGTGGGGTAGCTGCTCCGTGAATAGGGTTATCAGCCTCAACTGCAAGCTGCTTTTTCTCTCAGTGGATCTGGTTCGATACGTTTTGATTCACGAACTCTGTCACACGCTCGAACATAATCACAGCAGCCGTTTCTGGACCCATCTGAGGCAGTTCGAGCCAAAAACAGATGCCTTCCACGGCCAGATGCGAGAATCCTGGAAGCGAATACCGGCCTGGGCGCATCCGGTTCAGGCAAGCCGTGAAGGTTTTTGACATGGACGGATCTAATCAGGCGTTCACTAACACCAACCGCATGACCGCTGCGATTACACCAATCGAGAGAGCACGAAGGACATGGACTTGAACAAAAGGGACTCCTACCAACCGCCCTTTACCCTGACCCCGGCCATTCTCCGCCTGGCAACGGAAATCGCCGAAGCCCTCGGGCGTCTGACGGCTCAGGTCGAGCCAACAAAAGCGCTGCGGCTAAGGCGCCTCAATCGCATACGCACCATTCAGGGCTCGCTGGCCATTGAAGGCAACAACCTGAGCGAGGGGCAGATCACCGCGGTTCTGGAAGGGAAGCGGGTTATCGCCCCGCCACGGGAAATCCAGGAAGCGCGCAATGCCCTAGCCGCCTATGACCGTTTCGAACAATGGCAGCCCCAGGATGAAGGGGATTTGCTGGAAGCCCATCGTATCTTTATGTCCGGCCTGCTGGAAGAGGCCGGGGCCTACCGCCGCGGAGGCGTGGGCGTCTTGGCCGGCGGGCAGGTCATCCATATGGCCCCGCCTGCGGATCGCGTCCCCTCCCTGATGCAAGACCTGCTACACTGGCTGCGAACTACCGATCAACATCCGCTGGTCGCCAGCTCGGTTTTTCACTATGAGTTCGAGTTCATCCACCCTTTCGCCGACGGCAACGGCCGCCTGGGGCGGCTGTGGCAAACTTTGATCCTGTTTCGCTGGAATCCCCTGTTTGCCCATATTCCGGTCGAAAGCCTGGTCCACGAACACCAGGCGGAGTACTACCAGTCCCTGCAAATCAGCACCACTCAAACGGATTCCGCGCCATTTATCGAATTTATGCTCAGGATGATCCTCGATGCGGTTTCCTCGGCGGCTGCCCCCCAAGTCGCACCCCAAGTCACCCCCCAAGTCAAACAGCTCCTGCAAGCACTCGTAGCTGAGATGTCCCGCGAAGATATCCAAAACACCCTCGGCCTGCAGGACCGCAAATCATTCCGGGCACGCTATCTATTGCCCGCATTAACGGAGGGCTTGATTGAAATGACGCTCCCCGAGAAACCCAACAGCCGCCTGCAGAAATATCGGCTGACCGACAAAGGGCGGCGTTGGCATTAAAGGCGAAATCCGGAATGAGGGGGATTTATTAACAGTCTCATTGTAAAAACAACCCAAGAGATCTGGATTCCGGCTTTCGCCGGAATGACGGGCAAGAAATCTATGAACTAAGATGTCGCTCCAATTAGGAGACCCTTAATATGTTTGCGTCAGGTTCGCGATAAAACTTACGACAGAGAGCCGTGATCGACGCGTTTAGAAATTTTTTTCAGCCAAGACCGAATCTCCGGAGGCTTTTTTTGGAAAGGCATTGAAATGGAAGCGGTAATCATCCTGGTATTGATATTACTTAATGGGTTTTTCGCCATGGTGGAGATAGCCGTGGTCTCTTCCCGAAAGGTCCGCTTGCAGCAGATGGCCCGGGAAGGGGACCGAAGGGCCGAGGCGGCCCTGAAGCTGGCCGACAACCCGGAACGTTTTTTGTCGACCGTCCAGATCGGCATCACCTTGATCGGTATCCTGGCCGGCGCTTTCGGGGGGGTTACTATCGCCGGCTGGTTGGCGGCCTATCTGAAAGACATCCCCTGGATCCATCCCTATCATCAGGCGGTCGCCCTGGCCCTGGTGGTTTTGACCATCACCTATTTTTCCATTGTGCTGGGGGAAATCGTTCCCAAGCGGCTGGCCCTGATCCATCCGGAACGCATCGCCCTGGCCACGGCTTCCCTGTTTCGAGTTATCGCTCTCATCGGACTGCCGGCCGTGCGTGGCCTCAGCCTGTCCTCCGACCTGGTGATGAAGATCCTGGGGGTCCGGAAATCCCAGGAACCGCCGGTGACCGAAGAAGAAATCAAGTTGCTGATCGAACAGGGCACCCAGGCCGGGGTTTTTGTCGAAACGGAACAAGAACTCGTTAAAAGCATTTTTCGCCTGGCGGATCGGGAGGTGAGTATCTTGATGACCCCCCGGCGAGACATGGTCTGGCTGGACCTGGACGACGGCGAGGAGTTCAATCATCATAAAATCATGGAGAGCCCTTTTTCCCGTTTTCCGGTGGGCCAGGGAAGCCTGGACAATGTTCTGGGTATCACCCGGGCGAAAGATGCTCTGGCCTATTGCCAGTCCGACCGAAAGTCTGGACTTGAAGGCGGTGATGAAACCGCCTCTTTTTGTTCCGGAAGACCTGCCCGCCCTACAACTGTTGGAGAATTTTAAGAAATCCCGCCCGCATCTCGCCCTGGTAGTGGATGAATACGGGGGGATTCAAGGGCTGGTTACCTTGAATGATATCCTCGAGGCCATCGTCGGCGATATACCCGCTACGGGGCAGCCTGCGGAACCGGGCGCCAGACAACGGGAAGACGGCTCCTGGCTGGTGGACGGTATGATGCCGGTGGACGAATTCAAGGACCTCTTTCAGTTGAAAAAAATGCCCGACGAAGAGGCGGGGATCTATCAGACGCTGGGCGGGTTTATGATGACCCAATTGGGTCGGGTTCCGGAACCGGCCGATCATTTTGAATGGCAGGGAATGCGCTTTGAGGTGATGGATATGGACGGAAAGCGAGTGGATAAGATCTTGGTCGTCCCCTCCCGATAAAGCGGGCCTTATCGTGGCGGAGGCCCCTCTTTAATCACCAGCGCTACCTATTTTTTTTGACAAGCAGAACAATACCTTATATATTGAGGAGCATTTTTCGGGGGTTGCCCTTTAGCCTGCGACGGTTGCCGTCCATAAAGCGAGATCGAACCACAAAGGCCCTTGATCCATGCTGCTTTCTATTATTATTCCGGCCTATAACGAGAAGGAAACCTTGGCCGATCTGGTCGAGAGGGTCCAACGGGTGGATTTGTCCTCCTGGGAGTTGGATAAAGAAATCGTGGTGGTGGATGACTGTTCCCGGGACGGGACCCTGGAGGTCGCCCAGTTCTTGGCAGATCAGGGGGTTATCCGACTGATCCGTCACAGTGTCAATCAGGGGAAAGGGGCCGCCCTCCAATCGGGGTTTCGGGAGGCCCGGGGAGACTTTATTCTGATTCAGGACGCGGATCTGGAATACGACCCGCAAGAATATCCCAAGTTGCTTAAACCGATTATCGAGGGGAAGGCGGATGTAGTCTACGGCTCCCGTTTTATGGGCGGAGAGGCCCATCGGGTCCTCTATTTCTGGCATTATCTGGGAAACAGGCTGTTGACCCTGTTGTCCAACATGTTTACCAATCTGAACCTGACGGATATGGAAACCTGCTACAAGGTATTTAAAGCGGAAATTTTAAAATCGATTACCCTGACGGAAAAACGATTTGGATTCGAACCCGAGATCACGGCCAAAGTAGCTCGAACCGGATGCCGGATATATGAAGTGGGAATTTCATATACCGGCCGCACCTATTCCGAGGGCAAAAAGATCAACTGGAAAGACGGGGTTCGGGCCCTGTGGTGTATCATCAAATATGCCGTGAAACGGGGATAAGAGGGGTTGCGGGTTGGAGAGATGAGGAAAGGATAAAAAGAAGATGGAACCACAAATTATTAATAATCAATTGTTCATTATTAATTATTGATGAATGCCCGAGTGACGCCGGGTTCTATTTTCGCACTAGACCCTCATGGCCCAGAGGCCACCCGCGAAGCATGAAAATGGCCTTCAACGCCAGGGTATTAACTCGTCATTCCGGACAAGCGAAGCGCGATCCGGAATCCAGGACCGTGAAGGCCCTGGAGGTACCTGGATCCCGGATCGAGTCCGGGATGACGGCCAAAACAAAACGCCTAAAAAGCGGTGATCAATTCTATTTTCGTACTAAGGGGAGGCTTCAACCTTGAGTAATGTTCTAGTAACCGGAGGGGCCGGTTATATCGGCAGCGTGGTGGCCCGCACGTTGCTGGCGCGGGGTCATCGGGTGGTAGTCCTGGACAACCTTTCCGAAGGACATCGGGCGGCGGTTCCTGAAAAGGCGGTTTTTATCCAAGGGGATATACAAGACCAGGACCGGTTGGAAGAAATCTTCCGGGCCCGGGCCATCGAGGCCGTGATGCATCTGGCGGCCTTTTGTCTGGTGGGAGAATCGGTGGTCGATCCCCAGAAATATTTCGACAATAATCTGATCAAAGGGATAGCCCTCCTGAAGGCCATGCGGGCCGGCGGGGTAGGGCGGCTGGTTTTTTCGTCTACGGCCGCCGTTTACGGCGAACCCGACGAGTTGCCCATTAAAGAAGACCAGCCAACCCGCCCGGTGAATCCCTATGGATTCTCCAAATTGATGTTTGAGCAAGTCCTCCAGGCCTATCAGCAGGCCTACGGGCTGCGCTATGTCGCCTTCCGCTATTTCAATGCGGCCGGGGCCGGACGGGACTGCGGGGAAGACCACCATCCGGAAACCCACCTGATTCCCTTAGTCCTTAATCAGGCGCTTCGTCTGAAAGGACTCAAAGCTGGAAACGCCCGGGGGGGGCTTGATAGTTTACGGCAGCGATTATCCCACTCCGGACGGGAGCTGCCTTCGGGATTATATCCACATCGAGGATCTGTCCCTGGCCCATGTCCTGGCCCTGGAAAAAATAGATGAGCAGTCCGGAAGCGTTTTTAACCTGGGCAATGGGCAAGGGTTTTCCGTACTGGAGGTCATTCGGCAGGCCTCGGAGGTAACGGGCCAGGATATCCCCTATACGCTGGGACCGCGGCGGCCCGGCGATCCGGCTGTCCTGGTGGCCTCGTCGGAACGAGCCCGCCGATTCCTGGGGTGGGAGCCACAATTTCCGGCCCTCAGGGATATTATTCATTCAGCCTGGGAATGGCACCGGCGGTTTCCCCAAGGCTATGAAAAGCGTGATAAAAAAGAGGTGAAGGGTTAAAAGTGAAAGTTCCCTTTTTTGATCTCAGCGGACAACACCGGACCCTGCGGCCGGAAATCGAGGCGTCCATCGGAAGGGTATTGGATTCCGGGCAATTCATCCTCGGGCCTCCGGTACAAGAACTGGAGCAGGGTATAGCCGCCTATGTTCGAAAGCGCTTCGCCGTAGGGGTATCCTCCGGGACCGACGCGCTGCTCCTTTCGCTCATGGCCCTCGGGGTCGGCCCGGGCGATGTGGTCTTGACCACCCCTTTTTCTTTTTTTGCCACGGCCGGAACCATCGCCCGGTTGGGGGCCATCCCCTTGCTGGCCGATATCGAGCCGACAACCTTCAACCTGGATCCGGTCCAGGCTGAAAGGGCGTTGACCGCCTACCTGAACCGGGATCCCCATCGTTATCCGCTACCAGCGGACAATCCGTTTTCAGACGCCGAACGACGAACGCCGAACACCGGACAATTAAAGGCCATTCTGCCGGTCCACCTCTACGGCCAGGCCGCGAATATGTCGGCGCTTAATCGGTTGGCGCAAACCCACGGTCTGCGGGTGGTGGAGGACGCGGCCCAGGCCATCGGGGCGACCTTCCCCGATGCGGAGACAGGCGACCGCTTTCGAGACAATCTGGTCGGCTACTCTTTTTATCCTACCAAAAATCTGGGCGGGATGGGCGATGCCGGGATGGTGGTTACAGATAATCCGGAATTCGCCGATAAGCTGAAAAGGATTCGGGTCCACGGGGCCAAAACCCGTTATGTGCACGACCTGATCGGTGGAAATTTTCGGTTGGACAGCCTGCAGGCCGCGATTCTGGTGGTTAAATTGAACTATCTGGATCACTGGACCCGCGAGCGGCAGGAAAACGCCGAGTATTATGATACCCTTTTCGGACAGACGGATTTAGCCGCCCGCGGTCTGGTGGGCCTTCCTCCGGCTGTTTTTCGTGGTCGGCCGGGTTTGGAAAAGGGCTATCACATCTATAATCAGTATGTCCTGCGGGTTAAGGATCGCGCCGGGCTTCAATCCTTTTTGGCTCGGCAGGGCGTGGGCACGGAAATCTATTACCCGCTGCCTTTTCATCTGCAGCCCTGCTTTCACTATCTGGGCTACCGTTCCGGGGATTTCCCGGAAGCGGAAAAAGCGGCCCAGGAGGTTCTGGCCCTGCCCATTTTTCCGGAATTGACCCGGGATCAGCAGGAATATGTGGTTGAAAAAGTTAATCAATACTTTGAAGGAGGAGAGAACGATGGAATATTCCCTGGCACCGACGGGTGAACGTTTTACTTTGCCCGGGGCACTGGATGAGGAGGTGGAGGTCCGGCGTCTGAAAGAAATCGTCGGGGAGCAACGCCTCCTGGGGCGGGAGATCGTGGTCGTCATGGGCGTGGGATTTGTGGGGGCGGTAATGGCGGCGGTAGTGGCCGACACCGTCCGGGCCGACGGGTCGCCGGGAAAATTCGTCATCGGCGTGCAGCGGCCGAGTCCTCGCTCCTATTGGAAGATCCCCTGCCTGAACCGCGGTGTCAGCCCGGTAAAAGCGGAAGACCCGGAAGTGGATCCCCTGATCAGGCGGTGTGTGCTGGAGAAAAAAACCCTGATGGCCACCTACACCATGGAGGCGCTGACCCTGGCCGATGTGGTGGTCGTGGATGTGCAATGCGATTTTCTGAAGGAAGAGCTGGGCAATGTCAAAAGCGGCAACGCCGAGATCCAGGCCCTGGAAGAGAGCTTCAAAATCATGGGGAGGAAGATTCCCCCCCAGGCCCTGGTCCTGATTGAAACCACCGTGCCCCCGGGGACCACCGAATATATCGCCTATCCCTTCTTCAAAAAAGCCTTCGAGGAACGGGGGCTGAGCGAGGAACCCCTGCTGGCCCACAGCTTTGAGCGGGTCATGCCCGGCCGGCAATACGTTTCCTCCATTCGCAATTTCTGGCGGGTGTGCAGCGGGATCAATCCGGAAGCCCGGGAGCGGGTGGTCCGTTTTCTGTCCGAAGTGATCGAAGTGGAGAAATTTCCGCTCACGGTCCTGGATCGGCCGGTGGAGAGTGAGACCTGCAAGATCGTGGAAAACAGCTTTCGGGCGACCCTGCTGGCTTTTATGCACGAATGGACCTTGTTTGCCGAACGTAACGGGGTGGATTTGGTCAAGGTCATCGAGGCCATCCGGGTTCGGCCCACCCACAGCAACATCCTTTTCCCGGGCCCGGGGGTCGGGGGCTACTGCCTGCCCAAGGACGGCGGTCTGGGCATGTGGTCGTATAAACATTTGATGGGCTTCGAGGACGATATTTTTAAAATTACCCCCCTGGCGATCAATATCAACGACACCCGGGCCCTCCATGCGGCCCAACTGGTCCGTGACGCCCTGCGCAACCGGAACCGGATCGTGGCTTCCTCCCTGATCAGCGTTCTGGGGGTTTCCTATCGGGAGGACGTGGGCGATACCCGGTACAGCGGTTCGGAGATCTTAGTCCGGAAGCTGGCCGAGATGGGCGCCGAAGTGCGGGTCCACGACCCCTACGTGGAGCATTGGTGGGAACTGGAAAAACAGAATGACTACCCGACGCATAACAACTGGGCCCGGTTCTTCCGCAACCAGGACGGATTGGCGAAGCTGCCGGTCTCCCAGGACTTGTCCAGCACGGTTCAGGGAGCGGATGCCGTGGTCCTGGCCGTGCGCCACCAGCCTTACCTGACGCTGGATCCCGACCAGATGGTGGAGTGGATCGGGCGGCCGGCGGCCATCGTGGATTGCTTCGGCATCCTGAACGACACCCAAATCCGCCGCTATTTCGAGCTGGGCTGCGAAGTCAAGGGCTCCGGCCGCGGCCATATCAGCCGGATCAAGCGGGAAGTGCTGGGGAAAAAGTAAAAGGATCGAGGAACGAGGAAGAAGGCAAAAGGAAAAGAAAAAGGATTTAGATCTGAAACGAAGATACGGGATCCGGAGGGAATAATGGCCGGCATCCCGTATCTTTTTCGCCAGAGCGACTCCTAAATCAAAGGCTTTTTGGCAGTCCTTCGGAAAGAATTCCCGGCGGCGTTTCTCTTTCTCGTTGACGTCAAATCTCTCCGCAACCACTTGGGATATTTCGGCGTATTCTCCATTGGACAGTGCCTTTAGGTCATTCGGATTGAGTTCGATTTGCAGCCCCCGACGACCCGCGCTGACGAAGACCGTGGGGAAGTTTCCAGCCGATGAATCGATATAGGTCCTGAGCCGTTTTTTTTGAGCCAGAGGGCTAACCCCACCCAAAACATAGCCGGTAGAGCGTTCCACATCTGATCTGGCAGCCATACTTGCCTTTTTTGCCCCGGCTCCAGCTTCAGGTCGAGCATAGAGGACACGGGAACGACACCTACGGCAAGCTCTTTGCCGTCGAGACTCACCACCAATGTCTTGAAGACTCGATCCTCCTGGACGCCCAGTTTTTCGGCGGCTTCACTCCCGTATGATTCACTTGTTGGATCGTGCAGGTATTCATGTACTTTATAAGTAATCTTAGCTTTCTTCGCCACATTGATTGCAGGAGTCATGGTGGGTGGTATGAAATTGGGGTCGGCTTAGAAGCTTCTTTTGGGAGGTAAAAAGGGCACTCAGTTTCGTATGGTCCGACCCCGATGCCTACAAAACGGAGTCCTCCACTGAGATACTTGTTCAACCAGAATTATGCCTCGGCTGAAATCAATCACATCCATACGGCCCATAGTCACCAGGATACCGTTCTCGGTGTTGAACTCTACGGAGACCATCCGCAGCATGCATTACTGGGCATTTATGGGCGTTGTAAGAGCCAGTCAAATGACGCTCAAGCCCAATAGGATAACTATAACCAACTCCAACAAACTGAGGAACGCCCCCACAAAGAGGACAAATTGCCTTTCCGTATTGATCAGGTTCGGTGATTTCAATAATTTTATTTGCGGTAGAATATAGCCAATCATGGGATTCCTCCCGAGTTAAATCATAACGAAGCTCGATAATATCCTTAAATGGGGCGGGAATTAGAGAGATTATCGTGTTACGAAGAGTATGTATTTCTTCTCTCATTCTCTCCATCCTCGATTCCGCTGTTAATTCAGGATCGAAGTATCCGCGTGATTTACCCATCTCAACCCTCCTTACTCATCGAAATCTTAATCGAATATTCATCCTAAGAAGCGTTAATGGAGCGGCAGCGTCCACCGATCCTCCCTGTGGCAGAGATGGGTGATATGCCAGACCGGGCTAGGGACAAAATATCGATTGGCTCTTGCTATCGGTTTTCCGGTTAGGATCTTCATTTTGCCAATCAGTTTGTCTGCTCCGACCCCAATTCTTCGCAATTCTTCTCCTCGAACGAATCCGAATCCTGATCTCGCTCTCTATGGGGTATTTAGGCGGCCACGACCGGTTGCAGATTTCCGGTCATTTTTTTCTTGAGGGACTTCCAAGAGCCGAACAATAAAACGCTCACCATCCTCAATAAGTTCCGGCATGGTGCCGTTGTGTTCAAGCATTTTTTTCACAATCTTTCGGGGGACTCCCATGCCCATATGCTCCAGGTAACCGTAGTCTCGCATCACATCTTTTAGCAGTTGATTCCTGGCCGCACGACAACCTACAATCATCCGCTCCGGCGTTATCCCATTGGGAAGTCGTCCCGGGGAGATGATTTCCAGCCGGTCTTCATAGATGGAAACCTCAATATCCGTGCTCGAAAGCAAGTAGTCTCGATGCACAAGGGCATTGACAATGGCCTCGCGTATTGCTTCTTCTGGATAAGCCCAAAACTCTTTCCGTCTAACGCCTTCCGTAAGATTTGCTGAGATACTGGTGTTTCTTCGGATGAACTCCACCGTCTGCTCGATGAGACCGTTTTCCACTAGTTTTTTGGGGCCAAAAAGCGGGGTTAGCGGCCCTCGGATAGCCAACCGCTCTTTTGCGGCATAATCCTTTTCCTTTCCTGGGTAGGCCACCGCATCAATGCCAGCCTGAGGTAAGTAACGGTTGGGATTCAGAGAAAAGAGGAGAAGACCTGCCACTGTAGCAGGTCTTCTATCATCCTCCCGTGCAAGAAACTCTGTATTTGTCAGTAATTTTTGCCAGCCCTCAATATCTTCGGATTTGGGCATTTTCTGGCCCCGTATTCGTTTAAAATAGTCACGAATGCGCCGCATATCGAGATCTTCTATGGATGTCCCCGATACGGGACGGATTTCCAAACGAAAGCTCCTCGCTGTTGGAAAAGTCGTTCGAGCTCCTCCGGGCTGGCCTCCCTGCTTTCACTTCCCACACGCACGTACCAGGCTCGATGGTTATCATGCCAAACACAGTGAACCGACCATCCACGCTCGACTTCGACCACGGCCACATCCTTGCCTGGTTCCACTTCCCTGAGGATTTCAAAATAAGGAATTATTTCCGGCCTTATCTTGTCGCGACAGGCGTTCATTACAAATTCTTCCAGCCTCTCTCGTGTGATGCCGACAATTGCTCCATCGTCATCAACACCAAGCAACATCCTACCGCCCTGAAGGTTGGTAAAGGCAACAAGCTCTTTCGCCAGAGCGCGGTTATCGATCGTATCCCGTTTGAACTCCACTCCCGAATTTTCGCCGTTCTTGATTAGTTCCAATAGATCTGTTTTTGTCATTGGGCGAACCTCCTAGAACCCGTATTTGCGACGCCTTGTCTCAAAAGCGGCACGTCCCCCTTCCAGAACTTCCTTCACAAGTTCGCTCACCTGATGGTTGTCTATAGAGCCCATATATTCAGGCGATAGTGTAGCGTGGCCCTGCCCAGCTTCACCTGCTGCCGACAACCCTACGATAAGTTCGGCATCTCCCAGCACAGGGACATTGGCGTTATGTGTAGCAAAGACGAATTGTCTCCTCCGCTTTTCTTCGCGCATTTTAGGGACAATACCCTCCGTGATGAAGCGATTGTCGAGATCGTCTTCAGGCTGATCGACCACCAGCGGGCCTTGTGATTCGAGTAAAAGAAGAAGCAACACTGCCGTGGCCTTCTGCCCCGTGAGAGATCATCCAGAGTTTGCCATGCTGGGGGTTGCCCTTCTCCGGCTACATTAAGTTTGATTGTTGTCGTAGGAGGTAATTCCAACTCTTCAACCTCCAGTCTAATGTCTTGACCTGCCTCAACTATCCGTTCAGCTTGTGCAGGTGGAAGACCGAACTGTAATGACAGGACATCCTTTCCTTGAGCCCAAGCGTCGACAAAAGCAGGTAGCGAGAAGTCAACCTGTCGTTTCAGGGCCTCGATAGCTTCAGAAAGGCGACCTCCGATTCGCTCTTTCAGAAGCTGGGTAAGGAGTTCTCGATTTCCAAAGGCTTTCACCTCAACTAACACCTTGTTTCTAAGGCCCCTATTTACCTTCTTTGCTGCTCGTTCAAGTCTTCGAAATGATTCGGCTTTAGTATCTTCCCATTCAACTAACAGATTTCGTCTCTCGTCCTCATAAGCCTTCAAGTCGCGGTTCAAAAGTGCCTCTCGCTCCGTTAAAGGGCGCAAATCTTCGATCTGTCGTCTCAACCGGATAAACTCCTCCCCGTCAATTTTCGATTTTTGAAGCTCTCTCAAAATTGCCTCATATGCAGCTTGGGCCGACTGTTTGCGTTCCTCCCAACGCTCTTTAATGTTCGCTAGTTTCGACCGGGCACTTTCAATTGCGTCACCTATCTTCAGAGACAGACCTTGTATATCTCTTTCTAAATCAGCCAAGACCACATCTGCTTCTTTCAGAAGGCCTTTGTCCGGTAGATCGTCAAGCGCTTTATCCGATAGAAAAGCACGGTCTACCGGGAGATTTCCCTTTACTGCGACAACTAACTTTTCAAAGGGTTCAATTCGTTCTTTTGCCATGTTCAGGATGCGCTCTTCTCGCACCAGCAGGGTCTGCTCTTTCAATTTTTCTTCGAGGCCGGCTTGCTGATAACTGCGGAGCGTCACTTCAAGGGCTGGAAGCTTTGCCAGCCGCTCGGCAATCTGCAAAAGCTCTTTTTTTGTCCCGAGGAGACGAGTCCGAGAGCGTTCGAGATGATTTTTGAGTTCTCTCTTCCGATTATCCAGATCATGGTCACGAGATACGAAACGATCCAACAGTCTCGTGAGCTTTTCCGGACTTTTTGTGATCTCCGATATTTCATGTTGGCCGTACACTTCAACCTGGGGGACCACATCTGAAGGACTTAAAGGAAGGATCTGTCCATCGACGTCACGAACCACCGGGGGATTCGGGACCGTACGCTCGATCAAGTAATCATTCCTGGAGGGTTGGTAGGATCTGAGCCAGAAGCGAAATCTTGGTCCCGCTCTTAATGACATTGCGCACTATGCCCTCATGGGCCTTTCTTGCTTCTTCCCCGATGGGCTCAACACCGAGGACATAACGTAGGCTCTCGATGACCGTGGACTTACCAGTGCCTCGGCCCCCGATTAACACGTTTAGATCGACGCCGGTGCCGAACTCGACAATATATCTCTTCAACATCATACTCATCTCCTGTTCCAATTTTATTTTCAAATGTTGAGCGCGCGGTTTTCGACATCCAGAGCCGCTTCCCTCACCGCTTCACCGACTGTGGGATGTGCATGGATAGTCGATATAAGCTCTTCAACGGTCGCCTCAAGGCGTATCGCCAGCGCCCCTTCAGTGATAAGGTCGGTAGCCCTTGGCCCGAGTATGTGAACCCCCAGAATTTCTTTGTACTTGGCGTCTGCGATGATTTTAACCACCCCGCTAGGACAGCCCATTATCTTTGATTTGGCATTAGCGATCAAAGGGAACTTGCCTGTGATGTAGTCTATGTTCCTCTCTTTCGCCTGTTCCTCAGTGAGGCCTACCCCTGCGAATTCCGGGTCAATATATACGCATGAGGGATTTGTGCGTTCATCGTAAACCGATTCCATTCCCATGGCATTTTCGGCTGCGACTTCCCCCATAACTGATGCGGTATGCGCAAGCATAACTTTCCCTATACAGTCGCCGATTGCGTAAACATTTTCTATGTTGGTCCGCTGCCTGCTGTCTACGGTTATGCGGCCTCTGTCGCTGGCTACCCCTGCGTTCTCTAGCTTCAGATCTTCTGTTGCGGTGCGCCTTCCCACCGCCACAAGAACCTTTTCAGCTTCAAAGCATTCTTCCTTCCCGTTAATAGAAACCTTGACCCTGGCTCCCTGGGAAGCCTCCTCTATGGCAAGCACCTGTGCTTCCGTATGAATTGCAATCCCGGATTTAACGAGCTGCTTCCTGGCAATGGCCGTGAGCTCGCCGTCCATCATAGGCAGCAGTTTGGGCAGCATTTCTATAACTGTGACTTTTGTTCCGAATGTGCTGTAAAGCGATGCAAACTCGATGCCGATTACACCACCGCCGATGACAACCATGGATTTCGGTATTTCTGTAAGCTCCAGCGCTCCCGTGCTGTTTATGCAGTTTTTGTTGTCCATGCCGGGAATCGGTGGTACTGCAGGAACTGAGCCTGAAGCGATTATTATCCTGTCCGCCTCGACGGTTTCAATACTGCCGTCCGCCTTCACCACCTTCAAACTGGAGGCACTGATGAACTCGGCTGTTCCCTGAACAACCTTGACTTTGTTTGACAGCATCAGCCCTGATATCCCCTTTGAAAGCCCGGTGGTGATCTTGTTTTTGTTGGATTGAACTTTTTCCCAGTTGACTGTGACTTCAGCGTCGATTCCTATGTTGCTGCTGTTTCTGGCTTCCCTGTAAACATCCGCGCTGTGAATCAAAGCTTTTGTTGGTATGCATCCAATGTTTACGCAGGTGCCGCCCATCTTCTCCTTTTCTATCAATGTGACTTGAGCCCCAAGCTGCGCTGCCCTTATGGCAGCTATATATCCGCCAGGTCCTCCGCCTATTACAGCGATCGTCACTCCCTGCTCAGGCATAATTGTTTTATCTGTCATATTCTCCAAACCTCCTAAATCAGCAGCATGCATGGATTTTCAAGATACAGGGTTAATTTCTGAAGGAATTTTGCAGCCAGCACTCCGTCTACGATCCTGTGGTCGGCAGTCAGGCTGAGGTTCATCATTGGCCTGATTACAATTTGGCCGTCTTCAACAACCGGTGTGTCCACAATAGCATTCACTCCGAGAATTGCCAGTTCAGGCTGGTTTATGATCGGCGAAAATGATGTGATCCCGTATGCCCCGAGGTTGGTTATTGTGAATGTTCCGCCCGTCATGTCATCCATCGTCAGTTTGTTGTCCCGGGCTGCAGCAACAAGCTTATCTGTTTCGGCAGCGATTTCTGACAGAGATTTCGCGTCACAATTTTTGATATTTGGAACTACCAAGCCATCATTCAGACCCACTGCAAGCCCTATGTTGGCAGCAGGATGAAGGGTCAGCATATCCCCTGACAGGCTTGCATTGATCGAAGGCATCTCCATGAGCAGCTTTGCGCAGACCTTCATCAGAATATGGTTGAACGAGATCTTGATCCCCTGCTCCTTGAGCATAGGATTCACTTTAGAACGGAAGTCCTGCATGGCGGTTGTGTCCACTGGTATATTGAAAGTAACCCTCGGCGAGGTTGCCCAGCTTGAGCTCATGTGCGAAGCTATGGTTTTCCTCATCTGTGACAGCTTCAAGGTTTCTTCGGCCTTAGCAGCGGCACCTTTATTTGCATAGCCCAGAACATCGGCTTTCATTACCCTGCCCTCTTTGCCTATTTCATCCACATTTACGTTCAGCTCCTGAGCAATTTTCGCTGCCACCGGAGAAACTTTCACCTTTGTTTTTTCGTTTTCCAGATAATTCTCCACATCTTTGACTACTATTCTTCCGTTAGGGCCTGTTCCCGTGACAAGGCTGATGTCGATCCCCTTCTCCAGAGCAAGTTTTTTTGCCGCAGGTGCAGCTATCACCCTTCCTTCAGGTTTAACATTTTCCGGCTCTTCTGCTTTTTCAGCAGCGGCAATTTCCGGAGCACCTGCCGCAGCTGGGGCTTCAGAGCCCTGATCAGCTTCTTTAAGCAAGGCGGATATATCCTCATCTGCAGCCGCAATCACCGCTATAGGTTTCAGGCATTCCACAGTCTCATCCTCTTGAACAAATATTTTCCTGACTACCCCGCTTTCATCCGCTTGGACTTCGTTTGTAAGCTTATCTGTGGCAATCTCCAGAAGCACCTCTCCCGCTGCTACAGTATCCCCCTCTTTCTTGTTCCACTTCACTATGGTACCTTCTGTCATCGTTAACCCTAGTTTAGGCATTTTAACAATCTTCGCCATATCTAATCTTCTCCTTTATGTTTAATCATCCCCGATGTTGAAAAAAACCCTTCCTTATGGGCCAGCTCCACAGTTTTCCTTATGTCCACGCGAAGCGGACCGTTTCTTGTTATTCTGAAAACGAATTTTTCTTCGGGTTTAAAGGTAATCTCTCTTTCTCCGTCTAAAGCTATTGTCCCGCGTTCCTTGGTTTCATAGGGAAAATCCTGATCCAGGCCGATTAAAACTTCATCCCCCATGGTAACTGCCTTGATAGTGCCTGCAGCTATGGGAGCAAGGATCACATGCTTCTTTTCGCTCAGGTCAACGCACATGCCGAAGTCGTCCTGGACGCTTACAATCCTTTTGCAGCCGGCAATGGATGAAAAGCCTATGGACGCAGGGTGAGCCCTGGAGACGATGATTTTTGATATATCCTCTGTGTTCCAAATAGCCTTTGATCCCTGCACGGGGTTGCTTGTGATGACTGCATCGACCAGAGCTATATCGACCAGCTCTCCATTTTTATATATCTCGATTCTTTTATCCCTGTGAGTCATTTTACTCAAGTCATATTTTCCGCTGGCTATCATAGCTGCTGCCATGCCGGCTACAGTGCCTTCAACTAAATCCGGATATACATTGTTTGTTCCCGTAGACAGCGGGATTATAGGAGTGTTCTTTATCGACTTTGCAACAGCCCTGCTCGTGCCGTCCCCGCCCAATACAACTATGCAGTCTGCATTCCTCTTTTCCATTTCTGCAGCGGCCAAAATAGTGTCATCGACGCTTCCTGCATACTTCATGTCCACAATCTCAATTTTCCCGGTCAGTTCTCCAAGGTTG
Source organism: uncultured delta proteobacterium (assembly GCA_963743305.1). GTDB lineage: Bacteria > Desulfobacterota > RBG-13-43-22 > RBG-13-43-22 > RBG-13-43-22 > CAVQSS01. The sequence goes on along the minus strand of CAVUPH010000029.1, from coordinate 4,093 downwards.
CTCAGATGGTCCATTGCAGTGTAGCCGATTTGAAATGCATCTGGCATTATGAGAAAATCCCTTACACCGTACGCCTGTGCAGCAAGTATTATCCTTTCAACTATATTCAGCTTTTCGTTGTTGTCTACCGTGGTGGCATGTGATACAAGCCTTCTGATATCCTTTCCTGAAGATGGATTTGCAATTATACCGATCATACCCATATCTCCAACCCCTAATTGTTTAGGAGGTGTGGGTATCCCCACCCCTCCCTATTTTTTAAAACAATTTCTTTACCGCTTTGACAACATCAGCTGCATTAGGAAGCACATAGCTCTCAAGGTTTGATGCGAACGGTATCGGGGTATTGAGTGCTCCGACCCTTACCACTGGCGCATCAAGGTAATCGAAAATTTCTTCGGCTATCATGGCAGAGATTTCTCCGGCGTATCCGCCTCTCTTGACCTCTTCCGTAACAATTACTGCTTTGCTGGTTTTCTTGACTGAGTTGAATATGGTTTCTTTGTCGAGCGGGTATAATGTCCTCGGATCCACTACTTCAACTTCGATCCCTTCTTTTGCAAGCTCTGCTGCAGCCTTCAGGGATTCCCAAACCATCTTGCCTGTAGCCACAATAGTGACATCCGAGCCTTCCCTCTTTATATCGGCAACCCCCAAAGGTATCGGCTTGATTACATCAGGAACTTCCCCTTTGTAGCTGTAGATTCCTTTGTGCTCAAAGAATACAACCGGATTGTCATCCTCTATTGCGGAAAGCAGCAATCCAGCAGCGTCTGCCGGAGTTGAAGGGTAAACACACTTGAGGCCAGGCACATGCGTGATCCACGCCTCCAAGGGACTGCGAATGCTGAGCTGCAGCTCCCAGACCGCCGCCTCCGGCTGTTCTTACAACCATCGGCAGAGTTATGCCGCCGCCGGTCATATATCTGAGCTTTGCAGCCTGGTTTACAAGCATATCCATTGCAACAGTCATGAAGTCGCCCATCATTATTTCTGCAACCGGCCTCAAGCCTGTGGCAGCTGCTCCAATAGCCATGCCCACTATTGCAGCTTCTGATATAGGGGTATCCCTGACCCTTTTTTCACCGAACTCTTCAAAGAGGGAGCCGTATACTCCGAAGCATCCTCCAAATTTTCCAACATCCTCACCGAATGTGCATACGTTTTCGTCTTCCGTAAGTTTCATCCTCATAGCTTCTCTTATCGCTTCCATATAAGTCATCGTTCTCATAGCTATCTTCCCTCCTCGATAATATCGGTGTAAACGTCCTGGAGTGCTGTGCTCAGTTCCGGCATTGGACTTTTATCTGCAAAATCTGCAGCTTCCTTGACCATTGCAGCAACTTCAGCCTGTATCTCCTTCAAGCCGGCTTCATCTAAAACTCCGTTTTCAAGCATATACTTTTCAAGTCTTGGGATAGGATCCTTTTTAAGCCAGGCTTCCTGCTCGTCCTTATCCTTATATACGCAGGCATCACCTTCAAAGTGACCCCTTTGCCTCCAGGTCTTGCATTCCACTATAGTCGGGCCCTTGCCTTCCCTAGCTCTTTTAATTGCTTCAGCGGCTGCTTCGGATACAGCAAATACATCGTTTCCGTCAACTACAACTCCAGGTACATTGTAAGCCGCGCCCCTGTCTGCTACATCCTTGATGGCCTGATGCCTCTTCTGGCTTACCGATATTCCGAATCCGTTGTTCTCGCAAACATATACAACGGGAAGCTTCCATGTGCTGGACATGTTCAGGGATTCGTGGAAAGTACCCTGGTTTGTGGATGCATCTCCGAAGAAGCATATGCATACCTGGTCTGTTCCTTTGTACTGAGCGCTCAAGCCTGCTCCCAGAGCTATGTCATGACCGGCGCCGACTATGCCGTTTGCTCCCAGTATGCCTTTCGAAGCATCGGCAATATGCATCGATCCGCCTCTTCCTTTACAATAGCCGTCTGCTTTCCCGAAAAGCTCTGCCATCATCTTGTTTAATTCTCCGCCTTTTGCGATTATGTGGCCATGGCCTCTATGAGTGCTTGTGATGTAGTCATCCGGTTTCAGGTTTGCACATACCCCCGTAGCGATTGCCTCTTCCCCGATATACAGATGGATAAATCCGGGAATTCTTCCTTCAGCTGTCGCACCAACTGCAAATTCCTCAAACTTTCTGATTTTCAGCATGGTTGTGTACATTTCCTTAATCTTTTCATTTGACATTTCCAAAACAGATCACTCCTTTTTATATCTTATTATTGATTAGCTTAGAATATCGAGTCTCCGCTGTTGTTTCCCAGCCCAGGGTGGATATCGAATCTCACAACTCCCACGGGAATTTTCCCGTGAACTGCTTTTTTTATTGCTGCCACGCCTTCATGCCCAAAACCGCCGCAAAGTTCAATTGCGGAAATCCCTTTTTCGAGAAGTTCTTCAGCAGTCCTGCAGGCCACTTTATAGTTTGGAACCCCTACGGCCAAAAGCGACATGTTTCCGGTTTCAATATTGCATATATGGATATCTGGGTTTGCGTCTGTTGACAAGAACATAAATGCAGCCTTAAGCATCTCTTCACCTCCTTCAGTCTCACTTATACTATTAAGCATATTTCGTGCCAATAGAGATCATGAAATATCATGTAAAAAGGACCTGCATCAAGCTTTTTCGCCTGATGCAAGTCCCATAATTGATAAAAAACAAAATTATTTATTCTGAAAATTCCCACTATTGGTACTGTTAACGTTTTCACTATCCCGGTTCCAGTGCTTTTAAAGACTGATTCCCAAATCCGGGAATCGTTAAGTAACGCTTTTTTCCCAGACCTGGGAATTTCTTAAGATGTTTTGTCCAATTCTATATTGTATTTTTTTATTTTTCGGTAGATCGTTGATTTGCTCAAATTTAATTTTTTTCCCGCCTCGATTACATTGCCTTTGCACTCTGCAATCATTTTCGCTATGTTGCCCTTCTCCACCTCTTCAGGGGAAACGATCCTGGTATTCCCTATATAAATCTCATCGGCAACTTCATCTATATTTTCATTTATATAATCGGGAATATAGACATGTGATATAAAATCTTCTTTTGACAGATAATATGCCCTTTTGATGACATTTTCAAGTTCCCTCACATTTCCGGGCCAGTCGTATTTCTTAACGGATTCGATGAATTCCTCATCAAAATGCTTCCTTTTCTCCGGATTTTTGTCGTTGAGGCGCTTCAGGAATACCTCCGCGCACAGTCCCGCATCTTCCGGGCGCTCCCTGAGGGGAACAAGCTTTATGTTAAAGACATTTATCCTGTAATACAGATCTCCCCTGAAGTTATTTGTTTGAATCTGGTCATACAGATTCCTGTTTGTTGCAGCTATGACCCTGACATCCAGCGGTTTTTCATACTTTCCGCCGATCCTTGTTACAGAATGATTGTCCAAAACTCTGAGAAGCTTGGACTGTATCTCAAGAGGCAGCTCTCCGATTTCATCCAGAAAGATTGTTCCGTTGTTTGCCATTTCAAACTTTCCAGGGCACCCCTCCTTGGACGCTCCGGTGAACGCACCTTTCTCATATCCGAAGAGTTCGCTTTCTACCAGATCCTGGGGCAGGGCTGCACAATTTATCGCGACAAAGGGTCCTTTGCCTCTGTTGCTTGCTTCATGGATGGAGTGCGCAAACAGTTCCTTGCCGGTTCCGCTTTCCCCGGTGATCAGCACGGTGCAGTCGCTGGCTGCAATCCTCTTTGCTTCATGGACAACGGACAGCATTTTGGGGTTTTTCGTTATTATGTCATCAAAGGAATATTTCGAGTAGAATCCCGCAATCTTGTTAACCACATGCCTAAAACTGGCAGCCTTCTTAACCAGGATCACGAATCCTATATATTTGTCTTCACCCTTTACAGGCGTCACGCTGACATTGCATTCAATATCGTTATTGCCTGTGTACAGGCTTATTTCCCTGTAGTTGATTTTATTGCTGTAACTGAAATTATGCATATCCTTGATTATATCCTTCAGGAGCGCCTTCATGTCCGTCTTATGGATTTCCTGCTCGGATATCTTCAGTATATCGCAGATTTTCAGATTGAAATCCTTCAGCTCGAAATCATC